>CAVUZM010000016.1:0-240724 GCA_963746005.1 uncultured Actinomycetes bacterium
CACTGCTGGCGGTCGCGAGCAGGCGACCGCCCGGAGGGAACGCCGCGCCCAGCACCGCTCGAGCGTCGCCGGTCGAACTCCGCCGAAGCATCCCGCCGGTCCGCGGGTCCGAGATCCGGGCGGTCCCGGTTGGCCCCGGCCGCGAGGAGCAGGCCCTCGCGGGGCTTGATCCACCGCGTCTGTCGAGCCCGCCCTGGTCGTACATCGTCCGAGCAGCCGCCAGTCGCTCGCGTCAGCCAGCGGCGACGCCGTCGGCGCCGCGGGCCACGAAAGCGCTCCCGGTTCGGGTCGAACACCGCCCCGGCGACCGGCCCCGGCTCGTGAGATCACGCGCACCGACGCGCCGCCCGGCAGCCCGCCAGACGCGCACGGTACGGTCGGCGCCGGTCGTGACAAGCAGGCGGCCGTCAGGGCTGAACGCCGCCGAGAGCACGGCGCCCTGGTGCCGGAAGACGTGCAGCTGCTTCCCGGTCAAGGTGAGCCAGAGCCGGGCGGCGCCGTCCCGGCCCTGGTCGACAGAGCCCAGGCCAGCGCCAGGGCCACGGTCGAACACCGCGCCCGTGAGCGGCGAGCCGGCGTCGAGCGCCCGAGCCAGACGGTGCGTCGACCCGTCGTAGATCCGCGCCTTGCCGTCGGCGCTCGCGGTCAGGAGCAGCCGTCCGTCGTCGCTGTACAGCGCCGAGGTCACCGGCCCACCAGCCAGAAACCTACGCCCGCAGCCGCGGCGAGCAGCGCCGACCGCAGGACTCCCTCGGCCTGGAGGCCGGGCGACAGCTGCGCCGCCAGCAGCGCGTCCCTGAGGCTCGCCTGCGGGTCCAGTCGAGAGGCTGGCGAGCGCCGTCGCGTCCAGCTCGCGCGCGTGCGCGACTCGCGCCTGGGTCCGGGCCTGGCTGCGCTGCGTCAGCGCGAAGATTGCCACCCCCGCCGTCAGCGCGAGCGCGATCAGCGACGCGACCGCGAACACGAGCAGGCGCCGGTGCTTGCGGTCGGCCTCCTGGCGCTCGCGCTCGAGCCGGCGCTCCGCCCGCCAGGCAAGCACCGCGTCCGCGAGCACGTCGTGGAAGATCTCGTAGCGCGGTCCGCCGCCGTTCTCGCCCTCGACTTCCCGCAGGATCCGCTCGTGCCCGAGCGTCTCGAGCACGGACCCGAGCTCGGCCTCGTCGACCGACGCGTACTCGGCGAGATCCGCGGCGCGGTGGGCGATCTTCGTCCCCGAGGGCGTGACGAGGTGGTCGAAGATGCTCGCGGCGACGTCCTTCTGCGCCGAGCCGAGCCCGGCGAGCGCTCGGTCGAGATGCTCACGGACGATCGCCTCGGCCCGCCGAGCGCCGCCAGCGTCTCCAGCCGAAGCGTGTCGGAGCCCGCCTCCCGCTCCGCGTCCCAGAGCCGTTCGAGCACGAGCTGGAGGAACGGCGCCTCGATGTGCGCGTCGCGCATGCCGTCCTCCCCCAGGCTGCGTGCGCCGTCGACCAGCTCGAGCCGCCCGGTCGCGACCTCGTCCAGCACGGCCTCGACAAGCTCCGGCTCGGCCTCCACATGCTCGCCCGTCACCTGCTCGAAGGCAACCAGCGGGCCGAGCACCGCCGCGCGGCCGCTCTCCCGGTCGAGGTGGTCCAGCCGCAGCGAGTTGCCGTAGAGGTTCGCAATCCGGCCCTTGAAGGCGTCGAGCACGGCCAGCGTGTCCTCGCGCAGCGAGAGGAGGACGTTGACGCGGAGCCCTCGGTCGCCGAGGAGCGAAGCGAGCTCGGTACCGAACGGGCCGGCGACCTCGTGGTAGAGGAAGAACTCCTCGAACTGGTCGAGGATCACGTAGGAGTACCCATCCGCGCTGTCGGCGACCGCGGCGCGCAGCTCGTCGGTCCGGTCGTCGACCCAGGAGTTGACGAGCGAGACCCGCCGGGTCTCGGGATCGTCCCGGAGCGTCCTCACGACTCCTGCGTTGAGCAGGGAGCTCTTCCCCACGCCCGTCGGCCCGTAGAGGAGCGTCAGCCTGCTCGCGGTCATGTTCGCGATCACCAGGTCGCGCTCGCGCTCGCGGCCGAAGAAGAGCATGGCGTCGAGCGCCGAGTCCCCGAACGCGGCGAGGCCCTTGTACGGGCTCCCGGGCGTGTTCACACCTTCGCCTCCGCCGCACCGACCTCGCGGGCGAGCGCCTCCGCGTAGGCCTCGAGCGGCAGCTCGAGCACGTCGACCTCGCGCCGGTGCCAGAACTCGCGCTCGAGGGCCGCCGCCTCCGGCTGCACCGCCCATGAGCGGTAGCTGAGCGCGTGGTCGCCCCAGAGCCGGTTCAGCACCACGCGCAGGTTCCAGTCGGTCATCGCGTAGCCCAGGAAGAGGAAGTGGCTGCGCCGCAGCTTCGCGGTCAGCCCGACCGGGAGCGCGCCCGAGACGTCGGATTGCGCGAGATAGTCGATGTAGTCGTCCTCGGTCACGACGAAGCTCTCGAGCTCGCGGCCGTCGCTCGGATCGACGCGCCCGTGGAGCTTGAGGATGATCGTGCGGCGCTCGAGCGAGAGCTCGTCGGTGTAGGTGTTCGGAATCGTGATCACCTGGGCCCGCCCGTCGGGCGGGATGTGGCAGAAGCGGCCGCGGTCGCGGCCCGACGCGATGTAGAAGACGACGTCGAACTCCTCGCCCCGCTCGAGGAACGCCTGCTCGAGCGCGAGGTCGAAGCTCGTGGTCACGAGCAGCTGGTGCGGGACGCCGCGCTCGCGCAGCAGCGGCGGCAGCGTGGCGAAGAGCCGGTGGACCGCGGTCGGAACCGCGTCGGCGTCGAGGAGCGTGTGCAGCTCGTCGTAGAGCGGGCCGGAGCCGCGCATCACGCTGACGTACTGCGAGATGCGGGTCAGCGCCTCGCCGTTCGCCGGATAGTCGAAGCGCTCGGCCAGCCGCGCGGCGAGGTCGCCGACGTCGGCGCCGAGCACCGGCACGACCCGCCCCGCCAGCAGCTCGCGCGCGACCTCGCGGAAGTGGTCGTCGGCCGGCGGGCCGCCGTCTCGCCGGTCGAGCGCCGAGTCCTGCCGGAGGATCGAGCCGTGCAGCCGGCTCAGCTCCGGGCTCGGCTCGATCCCGAGCTCGTCGACGAGCGCGCTGCGGGCGTCCTGGTAGGCCTGAAGCGCCTCGGCCTGCCGGCCGGAGCGGTAGAGCGCGAGCATCAGCAGTGCGCGCAGCCGCTCGCGCAGCGGGTACTCGGCGACGAGCGGCTCCAGCTCGGCGACGAGGTCGGCGTGGCGGCCCGCCTCGAGGTCGGCGTCGAAGCGCTCCTCGAGCACCGACAGCCGTAGCTCGTTCAGCCGGGCGATCTCCGGCTGCGCGAACGACTCGAAGGTGAAGTCGGCGAACGGCGCTCCGCGCCAGAGCCCCAGCGCCTTGCGAAGGGTCGCGGCCCGCTCCTCGGCGCCGGACGCGCGCGCCTCCTCGACGAGACCCGTGAAGCGGTCGAGGTCGAGCTGGCCGGGCTCGAGGCGGAGCTGGTAGCCCGGCGGCCTGGTGACGAGCATCTCCGGCCCGAGCGCCTTGCGCAGCTGCGAGACGAAGTTCTGGAGCGAGGTCGCTGCGGTCTTCGGCGGGTGCTCGCCCCAGAGCGCGTCCACGAGGTAGTCGGTCGAGACCACGTGGCCCGCGTCGATCAGGAGCGCGGCGAGGACGGCGCGCTGCTTCTGACCCCCGAGCGCGAGGGCCTTCTCCCGGTCGAGCACCTCGACGGGACCGAGTATGCGGAACTCGAGCACAGCCTCTCCTCGCTGAGCTTACTCCCGGCAGCGAACGGCTGTTAGCGGGCCGTTTGCGGGCGGTGAGAGCCCCGTTTGAGGTCGGACGGACGGTGGGGCCATGACAACCACAGCCCTCATCTCAACAGGCTTCAAGCGGGCCCGCCTGATCGCCGGCGCAGCCGCAATCGCAATCGCAGCAGTCCCCGTCTGCACCGCCGCAGCGCAGTCGCAGACACGCGTCACGACCGGCCAGCTCCACGTGGTCTCGACCACGATCTCGACGCAGAAGCGCACCTGGACGTACGACTGGCCGATCAAGCCGTTCGACCGGCAGCACCCCGTCAGGGCCTTCCTGAACGACCCGCGGATCGGCGACCACGGCGGCAAGGCGTTCCACTTCGGCATCGACATCTCGGCACCCGACGGCACGCCCGTCTACTCGGTCGAGGCCGGCACGGTCTACTTCGACAACCCGGCCGCGATCGCAGTCGTCTCCCTCGACCGCTCGCACGAGTTCGGCTACTGGCACATCGTCCCGGCCGTCAAGAATCACCAGAGGGTCGCGCGGCACCAGCTGATCGGGTACATCGGCAAGGGCTGGGAGCACGTGCACTTCGCAGAGCGCCGCGGCGGCAGCTACCTCAACCCGCTCCGCAACGGCGGCCTCGGCCCGTACGTCGACCGGACGGCCCCGACGGTGGACTCGATCACGCTTGTCGGCTCCGACCTCGTCGTCGCCGCCCACGACACGCCCGACCCGCGCGTCCCGGGCGACTGGGCCGGCGAGCCCGTCACCCCGGCGCTCCTGCGCTGGCGCGTCGGCAACGGGCACTGGCGCATCGCGGCCGACTTCCGCGAGAAGATGCTGCCGCAGTCGGAGTTCGGGCAGATCTACACGCCGGAGACGCTGCAGAACCACAAGGGCGTGGCGGGCTGCTTCAGCTTCTACCTGGCCCGCAACTGGCACCCGAACGGCGCGTACACGGTCTATGTCGAGGCAAGCGACATGTCCGGCAACCGCACCGTCGCGTCCGTGCAGCTCACCAGCGAGGTGTGAGCCTCAGGCGCGGGCGATCCGAACGTCGCCGCTCACGGAACGGGCCCGGATCTCGACCAGCGGGCCCGTTCCGTTCGCTGCCGTTCCGGAGAGCTCGAGCTCCGAGGAGACCTCGCCGGAGACGGCGTTCGCGTCCACGAACACGCGGGAGCCGGGACGGACGCGCGCCTCGAGATCGCCCGAGACCGAGACGAGGGCGACCTTGCCCTCGGCGACGGTCAGGCGCTGGTCGCCGGAGACGGTCTTCGACCTCACCGATCCCGCGGCGCCGTCGACCCTGACGTCGCCGGAGACCGCGTCGACCTTCAGCTCGCCCCCTACGCTCCCGACCTGGGCGTCGCCGGAGACCGTCTTCAGCTCGAGCCCGCCCGTCACAGAGGCGACCTGGATGTCGCCGCTCGTCGAGTTGAGCCAGGCATCGCCCTCGACGGAGGCCAGCGCGATGTCGCCGGAGAAGGTCTTCACGTCGGTCGGCCCGAACCGGCCGCGTGCCTCCAGGTCGGCCGAGCGTGTGCGCACCTTGACCGCCGCGCCTTCCGGGCAGCGGACGCGGAGCCTGACCTCGGCCTGGCGGCCGAAGCGGATCCCGAAGCCGCGCTCGGAGGGCACCTCGACGACGAGCTCGTGGCCCTCGCCGCGGGGGCGCAGCTCGACGCGGCTGCGCTCGATCACGGCGCGCGTCGCGTCGTTGTCGTCGATCGGCTCGAGCACGACCTCGGTCGTGGTGGACTCCGTCGACTCGAGGTCGATCTCTCCGGCGGGAACCGTGAGGTCGAGCTCGAGCGGGCCGGGTGTCTCGAAGGTCGTCATGACTGTCCTTTCCGCGGCCCCCGCACCTTGCGGAAGCCGCCCTTGGCGGGGCGAGTCGTCGGGCGCTCGTCGACGCGACCTGCCTCGAACACATCGGTGCCGGGAAGCTCGACGATCGTGAACGGGAAGCGTGCGAGGTTCATCGGTGCTCCTTTCAGCTCTGGCCGAAGCCGGTCAGGCGGTTCCCCACCTTGCCGCGGCGCGGCTCGACGGCCCGGCCGAGAGCGCTCACGATCCAGGAGTTGGCCGAGACGCCCTCGCGGGCGGCGGCGGCCTCGATCCCGGCCTTGAGGCCGTCGGGCAGGCGAAGGGTGATCCGGGCGCTGAGCGCGTCCTCTGCGGCAGGCGCCGCGGCGGCGGGCGCGTCCTCGACGTACACGAGCTCGGGGTCGGGCCCGACCAGGCGGACCTCGACGCGGCCTTCCGGGAGCGCGTCGCCGAGCTCCCGCGCCGCCTCGCCGAGCAGGTCGAGCAGCCGCAGCCTGAGAGCCGGGTCGAGCACCGCGACGAGCCGGGCTGCGGCGCTTGCCACCTGCTCGTCGCCGGCTGCGGCCGCGGCGGAGAGGTCGTCCTTCAGCGCTTCGACATAGATCTGGATTCGCATCGTGATGTCATTATGACATCATCATGGCGTCTGTCAAGTGTCTAAACGCAGTCAGTAGCCCAGAGCGCTTGCGTAAGCCTTTCTGTAGACCTTCTTGAGGTGCTCGACCCGGGTCACGTAGTGGCGAGTCTCCCCGAACTGGATCCCCTCGCCCGCGGCACGCCAGGTGTCGACGTTGTGCTGGCCCGCGTTGTACGCGGCGAGGGCCAGCTGCTCGTTCCCGTACTTGTCGAGCAGGTGGCGCAGATACCACGAGCCGTAGCGGACGTTGATCTCGGGATTCTCGAGGTCGCTGAGGCGGAACTTCGAGCCGCCCGTGTGGAGCGCGATCCCCTCCGCCGTCGCGGGCAGGAGCTGCATCAACCCGATCGCGCCGGAGCTGGAGCGGGCGGTCGCGTCGAACTTGCTCTCCTGGTAGATCACGGCGGCGAGCAGGGCCGGGTCGAGCCGGTAGTTGTGGGCGTGCCCGCGGACGATCGCCTGGTAGCGGAGCGGGTAGCGGAGGCGCTCGAACCACGGCGGCTCGCTGCGGACGACATAGAACGCGCCGAGCGCGAGCGCGCCGACGAGGACGACGACGGCGGCGAGCTTCTTCACGGGCTCAGTCTGGCGACCACGTCGGCCACGAAGGCGTCGAGCTCCGCGAGCGTACCGTCGTTCACGTAGGCGAAGTCCGCCCTCTCCACCTTCTCCTCGTCCGGGATCAGGCGAAGCGCGCGGTCGTCCTCGCGGACCTGCGTCCGCTCGCTCCGCAGGTCGGCTGGCGCCGTGACCACGACGACGTAGTCGAATCGCGTCTCGCCGCCGGACTCGTACAGGAGCGGCACCTCCGTCACCGAGAGCGCCGGCGGGTGCGGCCGCTGCGCGAGCTGCTCGCGCCAGGCCATGTACTCCTGGATCACGCGCGGGTGAAGCAGCGCCTCGAGCCACTCGAGCGCGGCGCGGTCCTTGAAGACGGTCTCGGCGATCATGGCGCGGTCGACCTCGCCGTCTTGGTCGATCACCTCGGGCCCGAACCGCTCGACGAGGGCGGCCCGCACCGCGTCGTCCTCGCGCAGCAGCGCGTGCACGATGTCGTCGCTCGAGACGACGGCTGCGCCGTGCAACGCGAACGCCTTCAGCGTCTCACTCTTGCCGGCGCCGATCCCGCCGGTGATCGCGACCGAGACCGGTCTACGCGGCGGTGTCGTCGTCGGGCTCAGGCTCGGCGTGCTCGACGCTCTCGGCGGCGGGCTCGTCGGACTCGTCGACGACGACCTCGACCTCCAGCTCGGGCATCCCTTCTGCTTCGGCCTCGGCCTCGAACGCGGCCTCGATGATCTCGGCCGCCTCGGAGGGTGCGAGCTCGAGCGGCGGCGCCGAGTCCTCGGCGAACACCTCCTCGGAGAGGTTGAGCTTCGGCGTGCGGTGCACCGACTCGGCGCCGTCGGGCCGCGGCAGCGGCGCCGTTCCCTCTTCGACCCGCTTGAGCGAGAGCGAGAGCCGGCGGCGCTCGGCGTCGACCTCGATGATCAGCACGTTGACGGCGTCGCCCTGGGAGACGACCTCGCGCGGGTTCTCGACGTGGTGCGCGGCGAGCTCGGAGATGTGGACGAGGCCCTCGACGCCCGGGCAGGATCTCGACGAAGGCGCCGAAGGTGACGACCTTCGTGACGCGGCCCTCGACGACGTCGCCCTCGCGATAGCTCTCGAGCACCTGCTGCCAGGGATCGGTCTGGGTCTGCTTGAGCCCGAGCGAGATGCGCTGGCGGTCGCGGTCGATGTCGAGCACCTTGACCTTGACGGTCTGGCCGATCTCGAGCACCTCGGACGGGTGGTTCACGTGGCTCCACGAGAGCTCGGAGATGTGGATCAGGCCGTCCATCCCGTCGAGGTCGACGAACGCGCCGAAGTCGACGATGTTCGAGATCTGGCCCTCGACGACGTCGCCCGGGTTGAGCCGGTCGAGGATCGCCTGGCGCATCTCCTTGCGCTCGTCCTCGAGGACGGCGCGACGGGAGAGCACCACGTTGTTCCGCGACCGGTTGAGCTCGATCACCTTGCAGCGCAGCTCCTTGCCGAGGAACTCGTCGAGGTCCTGGACGCGGCGGATGTCGACCAGCGACGCGGGCAGGAAGCCGCGCACGCCGAGGTCGAGGATCAGGCCGCCCTTGACGACCTCGATCACCTTGCCGATCACCGGGCTCGCCGGACTCGGCCGCGACCTCGATCGCCTTCCAGGCGAGCTCGAAGCGGGCGCGCTTCTTGGAGAGGATGAGCCGGCCCTCGGCGTCCTCCTTCGTCATCACGAGCGCGTCGATCTCGTCGCCGACGTTGACCTCGTCGGCCGGGTTGATCGAGCGGCGGATCGAGAGCTCGGAGACCGGGATGACGCCCTCGGACTTGTAGCCGATGTCGACGAGCACCTCGTCCTTGTCGACGCGGACGACGGTGCCGTGCACGACCTCGCCCTCGTTGATGGTCGGGAAGGTCGACTCGTAGTCGGGGACGAGCTCCCCGTCGGACCGATGGTCCAGACGCCTTCCTCGAGGCGGGGGTCGGTCATGTCTGCAGTCCCGGGCATAGCGGCCGCTCAGTATAGCGACCGTTCTGAGACTTGAACGGAGGGGCTACTCAGGCAGCCTTGCAGAAGCGCGAGTCGTAGCTCAGCTTCGAGCCCGCGCCCTTCTTGATCGTCATCGAGAGGACGCCGTCGCCGCCGTGTGCCAGCGAGACGTTCAGGACGGCGCCGTCACCCGCGCTCGTCTGTGCGATCCCGATCTCGACCGACTTCGGCGTGCTGCACTTGAGGAAGGTCTCCTTCGACGCCGACTTGACCGAGCCGCTACCCCACTTCACGACCGACGCCTTCCCCGCCGCGCTGCACGCGGTCGAGAGGCGATAGGACGTCGGCGAGGTGACGGCGAGCAGGTCGGTCGGGGTGTTCGCGACCACGCCCTGAGTCGTCGGCGAGAACTCGACGAGGAACTTCTTGGTGTTGCAGGCGATCTTCTCGGTGCTCGCGGCAGGCGACGCGCTCGCCGCGACTCCGGCCAGCACGAGCACGACAAGCGGAAGGAACGCCCGCCGCATGGAGCGCTGTATCGGCGCGGGCCTGCCCGGACTTTAGGCTTTCGCCTCGGCCCAGTTCTCGCCGACGCCGACGTCGACGGCGAGCGGCGGGTCGAGCGGGTAGGCGCCGACCATCTCCGCGCGGACGAGCTCCTTCACCGCGCTCGTCTCCGGCTCGGGCAGCTCGAGCAGCAGCTCGTCGTGCACCTGGAGCACGAGCCGCGCGCCGCGGCCCTCCGCCCGCAGCCGCTCGTGGATGCGCACCATCGCGACCTTGATCATGTCGGCCGCGGTGCCCTGCATCACGGAGTTGACGGCGAGCCGCTCGCCGAGCGAGCGCGTCTGGCGGTTCGAGGCGCGGATCTCGGGCACCGGCCGCCGCCGCCCGAGCAGCGTCGTCACGTAGCCGTCGCGCTCCGCCTGCTCGACGGTGCGGCGGATGAACTCCTGCACGTGTGGGAAGCGGGCGAGGTACGTGTCGATGTAGAGCTGCGCCTGCTCGCGCGGGATCTCGAGGTTCTCCGAGAGGCCGAACGCGGAGATGCCGTAGATGATCCCGAAGTTGACCATCTTCGCGACGTTGCGCTCGTCCTTCGTCAGCGTCGCCGGGTCCTTGCCGAGCACCTCGGCTGCGGTCGCGGTGTGGATGTCCTCGCCGCGGGCGAACGCCTCGCGCAGCGACGGCTCGCCGGAGACGTGCGCGAGGATCCGCAGCTCGACCTGCGAGTAGTCGGCGGAGAGCAGCCGCGAGCCCGGCCTCGGCGACGAACGCGGAGCGGATCTCGCGGCCGAGCTCGGTGCGGATCGGGATCGCCTGCAGGTTCGGGTTCGAGGTCGAGAGGCGCCCGGTCGCGGCGACGGTCTGGTTGAACGTCGTGTGCAGGCGGCCGTCCTCCTCCGAGATCAGCGACGGCAGCGGGCCGAGGTAGGTGTTGAGGAGCTTCGAGTACTCGCGCCACTCCTCGATCACCGCCACGATCGGGTGCTCGTGGCGGATCGTGCGCAGCACGCGCGTGTCGGTCGAGTAGCCGGTCTTGCCCTTGCGCCCGGGCGTGAGCTGCGAGCTTCTCGAACAGGATCCGCGCGACCTGCTGGGTCGAGCCGAGCATGAACTCCTCGCCGGCGAGGTCGTACGCGCGCGACTCGAGCTCCTCGACGTTCTCGGCCAGGCGGGCGGTGATCTCGCCCATCCGGTAGGTGTCGATCTTGACCCCCGCGTCCTCCATCGCGGCGAGCACGGTCACGAGCGGCAGCTCGATCCCCTCGTAGAGCTCGGTCGAGCCGCGCTCGGCCAGCCGCTCGCGCATCGGCGCGGCGAGGCGGCGGGGAACCTCGGCGCGACGGACGAGCGCCGCGGTCTCCTCCTCGGTGGCGGGCACCGGGACGGCCTCGACGCCGTACTCCGCGGCGAGGTCGCCGAGGTCGTAGACGGCGCGGCCCGGCTCGATCAGGTAGGCCGCGATCATCGTGTCGTCGGCCGGCGGGAACGGGAGCCGAAGCGTCTTCGCGTCGTGCGCGACCACCTCGGCGTTCGCGAGCTTCCCGGCGAGCGAGCGGTCCCAGGGGCCGACCGCGACGCCGCTGTCGTCGGCGAGCGCGAAGCGGCCGTCCTCGATCGCGAGGCCGATCCGGCCGCGCGCCTCGGGCAGGGTGCCCTCGCGCCAGGCGACCTCGGTGCCCGGCGACGCGCACGGGCTCTGCGGCCGGGACGGCGACGTCGAGGTCGTCGATCCTGTTCAGGAGGCCGCGGAACTCGAAGCGGCGGAAGAGCTCGCGCAGCTCGGAGCGGTCCGGCGGAGCGAGGACGAGCGAGGCCGGGTCGACGCCGAGCTCGAGGTCGCGCCGCATCGTCGCCAGCTCCTTCGAGGTGCGCGCCTGCTCGCCGTGCTCGCGCAGCGCCTTCGCGCGGCCCGGCGAGAGCTCGTCGACGTGCTCGAGCACCGCCTCGAGCGAGCCGTACTGGGCGATCAGCTGGCCCGCCGTCTTGTCGCCGATCCCGGGGACGCCCGGGATGTTGTCGGAGGTGTCGCCCTTGAGGCCGATGAAGTCGGGCACCTGGTCCGGCCGGACGCCGTAGCGGAGCTCGACGCGCTCCGGGGTGTAGACCTGGACGTCCGAGACCCCGCGCGGGGTCATCATCAGCGAGACGTTCTCCGAGCAGAGCTGGAAGGCGTCGCGGTCGGTCGAGACGACGCAGGTCTTGACCCCGGCCGCGTCGGCGCGGGTCGCGAGGGTCGCGATCACGTCGTCGGCCTCCCAGCCCTCGAACTCGAGGTTCGTGTAGCCGAACGCCTCGACGATCGGCCGGAAGTGCGGGAACTGCTCGCGCAGGAGGTCCGGCATCGGCCGGCGGCCCTCCTTGTAGCCCTCGTGCAGCTCGGCGCGATGGACGGGCCTCGTGTCCCAGGCCACGGCGACGCCCTTCGGGCGGTAGTCGGCGAGGAGCTTGAACAGCATGTTGGTGAAGCCGAGCAGCGCGTTCGTCGGGAAGCCGTCCGAGGTGGCGAGCTCCTCCGGCAGGGCGAAGAACGCGCGGTAGGCGAGGTTGTTGCCGTCGACGAGGAAGAGCTCCGCGCCGCGCGCCGGCGCGTCGTCGAGCTCCAGCTCGGCCCCGGTCAGCGTCTTCGGCGACATCGCCCGCCGAGTCTAGTGGTTGACTTGACCCGTGCCCCGCATCCCGCTCCTGACCGGCTCGCGGCTGACGATCGCCAGCGCTCCCGACGATGCGGAGATCCTGCGGCCGCCGGCGCCGGGGGAGCCGATCGCCGACATCGCCGCGGCGGTGCGCGACGCGTTCCGCTTCCCGCTCTCGGGCGAGCCGCTCGAGGCACTGGCCCGCCGCGGCGGGCGCGCGACGATCGTGGTCGAGCCCCCGGCGCTCCCGATCCCGGGCGCGCCCAGCGATCCGCGCCGCGCGGCGATCGCGGCCACGGTGGACGAGCTGGAGCGGCTCGGGATCCCCTCCGGCTACCAGACCCTGCTCGTGGCCGGAGGGCTCCAGCGGCGGCTGTCGCAGCGCGACCTCCAGACGCTCGTCTCGCCCGAGTTCGCTCGCCGCTTCCACGGCCACGTCGAGGTGCACGACGCGAGCTCGGACGAGCTGGTCGACCTCGGCTCGGCCGGCGAGATTCCGCTGCGCGCGAATCCTCGGCTCGTCGAGACCGACCTCGTCGTCTCGGTCACTGCGGCCGAGACCGTGCTGAACGGCGGCCCGGCCGCGCTGCTCGGCGCCGCGAACCCGGAGGCCCTGCGCGCGGCCGGCGCCGCTTCGCTGCTCGAGACGGCCGGCTCGACCGGCTGGAGCACGGCCGTCGCGCTCGAGCGGGCGCTGGCCCGCCGCGTGCCGGTGATCGGCGTCTCGCTCGTCCTGAACCATCCGCGGCTCGGCGGGATGCTCCGCGGGTATCCGTACGAGCCGGAGGCGCTCGAGCGGATCGCCGGCTCGCCGCTGCGACCGCTGTTCAGCCTCCTCCCCGCCCGGCTCCGCCAGGAGGTGCTGCGCTCGCTGCCCGTCGAGCTCTCGGCCGCGACGGCGTTCGCCGGGCCGCCTTCGGTCGCGCACGCCGAGGCGCTCCTGCGCGGGATCGAGCTGCGCTCGGCCGACCTCGACCGGCAGCTCGACGCGATCGTGATCGGGATCCCGCGCCTGACGCCGTACCTGCCGCGCGAGCGGCCGAACCCGCTGCTCGGGGCGTTCCTCGGGCCTCGCGCTCGCGCTGCGGCTCTGGCGCGACGACTTTCCGGTGGTGGAGGGCGGCACCGCGATCCTCCTCAGCCGCTTCAGCCGCCACTTCGCGCATCCGGGCCAGCAGCCGTACCGTGCGTTCTTCGCCGCGACGCGCTTCGGGCGCGAGCCCGAGGAGCTGGCCGGAGCCGAGCAGGCCGCCGGCGCCGACCAGCGGGCGCTCGAGGCCTACCGCGCCGGGCAGGCCTGCCATCCGCTGCTTCCCTTCGCCGACTGGTCCGCGTGCCAGCCGGCGCTCGCGCGGCTCGGCCAGGTGCTCGTCGCCGGCTGCCGCGACGCGGTCTCGGCGCGCCAGCTCGGCTTCGTGCCCGCCCACGGGGTCGGCGCCGCGCTCGCGATGACCCAGGGCTGGGACGACCGCCCGCCGCGGGTCGGCTTCCTGCTCTCGCCGCCCTACTTCCCGCTGCGGGTGAAGGTCTAGCCCTCGCCGAGATAGGTCTTGCGGACCTGCTCGTTCGTCCGCAGCGACTTCGCGTCGTCGGTGAGCGCGACGTGGCCCGTCTCGAGGACGTAGCCGCGGTCGGCGACGTCGAGCGCCATCAGCGCGTTCTGCTCGACGAGCAGGATCGGCGTGCCCTGGTCGTGGATCTCCTGCACGATCTCGAAGATCCGGTCGACGAAGATCGGCGCGAGCCCCATCGAGGGCTCGTCGAGGAGGAGCAGCTTCGGCCGCGCCATCAGCGCCCGCCCCATCGCGACCATCTGCTGCTCGCCGCCCGAGAGCGTGCCGGCCTTCTGGCTCTTCCGCTCGGCCAGGCGCGGGAAGAGCCCGTAGACCCGGTCGAGGTCCTCCTTGAAGTTCTCGCGGTCCTTGCGCTGGAAGGCGCCCATCTCGAGGTTCTCGAGCACCGTCATGCGCGGGAAGAGGCGCCGGCCCTCGGGCGACTGCGCGATCCCGGCCTCGACGATCTCGTGCGCCGACGCGTGGGTGATGTCCTTGCCGCGGAAGCTGATCGAGCCGGTGCGCGGCCGGTTGAGCCCGTTGATCGACCGGAGCGTCGTCGACTTGCCCGCGCCGTTCGCGCCGATCAGCGTCACGACCTCGCCCTCGCGCACCTCGAGCGAGACCCCCTTCAGCGCCTCGATCGCGCCGTAGAAGGTGTGGATGTCCTTCAGCTCGAGGACGACCTCGCGCGTGGTGCTCATGCGCCGCCGCCTTCCTTGATGAACTCCTCGGCCGCGGCCTTGCCCGAGGTACGCCTCGACGACGCGCGGGTTCTTCTGCACCTCGCCGGGCGTCCCCTCGGCGATCTTCTCGCCGTAGTCGAACACGGTGACGCGGTCGGAGACGCCCATCACGACGCGCATGTCGTGCTCGATCAGCAGCACGGCGAGCCTCTCCTCGTCGCGCAGCCGGTGCACGAACGCGGTGAAGTCCGCCGTCTCCTGCGGGTTCATCCCCGCCGTCGGCTCGTCGAGCAGCACCAGCTTCGGCTCGGTCGCGAGCGCGCGCGCGACCTCGAGCCGGCGCTGGTCGCCGTACGAGAGGTTGCGCGCCGTCTCCTCGTCCTTGCCCGGCAGGCCGGCGAACGCGAGCAGCTCGCGCGCCCGCTCGCGCGCCTCCCGCTCCTCCCTCTTCACGCCGCGCGTGCGGAAGATGCTGTTGAGGATCCGCGAGTTCAGCCGCGAGTTCATCCCGACGAGCACGTTCTCGAGCGCGGTCATGTTCTGGAAGAGGCGGATGTTCTGGAAGGTGCGGCCGATCCCGCGCTCGGTGATCGCGTGCGGCGGCTTGCCCGTCACGTCCTCCCCGTCGAGCGATGATCACGCCGGAGGTCGGCTTGTAGACGCCGGTGAGCATGTTGAAGAACGTCGTCTTGCCGGCGCCGTTCGGGCCGATCAGCGAGACGATCGAGCCGCGCGGGACGGTGAAGTCGACGTTGTTCGAGGCGACGAGGCCGCCGAACTCCTTGCGGAGCTGCACCGTCGTGAGGAGGTCGTCGCTCATTCCTCGGGCCCCCGGTCGTCATAGAGCGGCTCGTCGTGGTGCTCGACGTCGTACAGGTACTCGTCGTGGACGCCCTCGTGGAACTCGGCCTTGCGCCTCGCGCTCGGGATCAGGCCCTCCGGCCGGACGAGCATGGTGACGACGAGGATCAGGCCGAAGATGCCTGCCGAGTACTTCGGCCCGTCGATGTGGGTGCCGAAGGTGTTGTTGATCGACGCGCTGATGTTCGCGAGCCCCTCGAAGTTGAGCCACGCGAGGAAGAACGCGCCGAAGATCACGCCCCAGACGTTGCCCATCCCGCCGAGGATCACCATCGCGAGGATGAACGCCGAGATGTTGAACGAGAAGTCGCCGGGGAAGGTCGAGCTCTTGTAGCTCGCGAAGTACGCGCCGGCGACGCCGCCGAAGAACGCGCCGGTCGCGTAGGCCCAGGTCTTGGTCCGCATCAGCGGCACGCCCATCGCGGCGGCCGCCGTCTCGTCCTCGCGGATCGCGATCCACGCGCGGCCGAGCCGGGAGTCGCGCAGGCGCAGCGACACGAACACCGTCACCGCGAGCAGGCAGAGCGCCGCCCAGTAGTAGACGTTGTCGCGGTTCGTGACGTTGAGGAAGTTGCTCGGTAACAGCCCGCCGGTGACCTTCGAGAGGCCCGGGAAGCCCGGCGCGTCGATCGGCGTGATCCCGTTCGGGCCGTTCGTGAGGTTGAAGCCGCCGAGGCTGTCGCCGTTGCGCGCGATCTGCGGCAGGATCTCGCCGAAGCCGAGCGTGACGATCGCGAGGTAGTCGCCGCGCAGGCGCAGCGTCGGCAGGCCGATCAGGATCCCGATCAGCGCGGTCGAAGATCCCGGCGAGCGCGATGATGATCCAGACCGAGATGTGGAACCCGCGCGACGGCCTTGTCCGCCGTCGACCAGAGGTGGAAGTTGACCCCCGCGAACTGCTCCGAGGCGAGCCAGCCCGCCATGTAGGCGCCGACCGCGTAGAAGGCGACGTAGCCGAGGTCGAGCAGCCCCGCGTAGCCGACCACGATGTTGAGGCCGACGGCCATCATCGCGTAGATCACCATGATCACGCCCGTCCCGATCGTCGGGGCCTGGGTGATGATCGGGAGGTTGCTCGCGTTCGGCCGCCAGTACGGCCACGTGATCGCGACGATCGCGAAGAAGATGATCAGGATGTGCGAGCGGCGGCTCAGCGACTGCGCCCGCCAGCGCTTCATTCCCGGCAGCTTGCCCGTGTCGAGGTGCGGCCGGCGCACCTATCCGCCCTCCGGCGTCCGCTCGCCGAGCAGGCCCTCGGGGCGGAAGACCAGGATCAGGATCAGGATCGCGAAGACGATCGACTGGGTCCAGTCGGAGCCCGGCGTCATCCAGGTGAGCGCCTCGTTGAATTGCTGGATCAGGCCGATGATGATCGCCCCGAGCACGGCGCCCGGCAGGTTCCCGATCCCGCCGAGCACGGCCGCGGTGAAGGCGATCAGGCCGAGCCTGAAGCCCTGGTCGAACTGGATGTTCGTGGTGTAGAGCGCGTAGAACATCCCGGCGACTCCGGCGAGCGCGCCGGCGATGAGGAACGTGAACGAGATCGTGCGGTTGACGTCGATCCCCATCATCGCGGCGGCGTCCTGGTCCTGCGCCGTCGCGCGCATCGCCTTGCCCTGCTTCGTGCGCTGGACGAGGTACATCAGCATCGCCAGCACGGGCAGGGTCGCGACGCCGACGATCAGCTGGTACCAGTCGTACTCGATCCCGTGCCAGTTGAAGACGGCGTTGTGCGAGAGGATGTTCGGCAGCGACACGGGCGCCGGGCCGAGCCGGTTCAGGCCGACGTTCTGGAGGATGAACGACATCCCGATCGCCGTGATCAGCGGCGCCAGTCGAGGCGCGTGGCGCAGCGGCCGGTAGGCGATCCGCTCGATCGCCGTGTTGAGCACCGCGCAGAACGCCATCGCGCAGGCGAGCGTGACGAGCAGCGCCGGGATCAGGGTCGAGAGCGAGTTCGAGTTGCCGAGGCCGAACCAGCCGACGGCGACCGAGAAGGTGACCCACGAGCCGAGCATGAACACGTCGCCGTTCGCGAAGTTGATCAGCTCGAGGATGCCGTACACGAGCGAGTAGCCGAGCGCGATCAGCCCGTAGACGAGGCCGACCGTGAGCCCGTTGAGGAAGGTGGTCGCGAACGCGGCCGGCTCCTTGAACAGGTTCACGACGAGCCAGACGACCACGAGCGCCACCAGGAAGAGCCCGATCGAGTCGATCAGGGTGAGCCGCGATCGGCTCCTGAACGAGGTGACGGTTTGGGCGCTCATTCCGGGGGCTGGTTAGCTCGGGGGGAGGGCTCTCGCCCTCCCCCCGAAGCGTCTCTCTCCGTCCGTGCCTCTACGAGACGTGGACGAGGGTGAGCGGCGGCGTGATCACCTTGAAGGTGGTCGAAGCGCCGTTCACGACCTTGTACTGCGTGACCGGGTTCGAGGTCGTGTCGCCGTTCTTGTTGATCGAGAACGTGCCCAGGAGCCCGTTGATCACCTTCGCCGTCAGGAGCTGCGTGGCGACGCCGGCACGCGTGCCGTCCGAAGCGGCGATCGACGACAGCAGCACGAGAGCCGCCTGCGCGGCATACGTCGAGTACGGGTCGACGGTGCCGCCCGACTGCGTCGCGCCGAAGTCCTTCACGAACGTCTGGCCAGCCGCACCGAGCTGCTCGTTCGGGAACGCCGGCGACGCTGATGTACATGCCGTTGGCGGCGGTGCCTGCGCCCTGAACGACCGCCGAGACCGGCGTGAAGCCGTCAGGCGCCAGGAGCGTGACGCCCGTGCCGAGAGTGGCGCGGAGGTCCTTGACCAGCTTGCCGCCGTTCTCGCAGATGAGACCGCCGATGAAGACCGCGTCGGCTCCGGACGACTTGATCTGCGTCGCGATCCCCTGGTAGCTCGTGGCCTTGCCGTCCCAGGAGGTGAAGCCCACGACCTTGAGCCCGAGCTGCTTCGCGGCGTTCGAGAAGTTCGTCGCGACGCCCTGCCCGTAGGCCTCCTTGTCGTTCAGGACCCAGATCTTCGTGAGCTTGAGCCCCTGCGCGTTCAGCGCGTCGGCGGCGCCCTGGAAGTCGTCCGCGGCGACGATGCGCACGTAGTTGCGCTTGCCCGTCGGGTAGTACTTCTCGGGCTCACCCGGCGCGGTGCCCGGGCCCTTGTGCGTCAGGCCGACGTAGGTGTTCGCCGGGCTGATCATGCCGACGGGGCCGTTGGGCGCCCTGTTGAGCACCGGGATCTCGATCTCGGCACAGCCGGAGTTGAAGGTCCCGATCACGCCGATCACGCTGTTGTTGTTGGCGTAGTCGTTCGCGTTCGACGCGCACTTGGCCGAGTCCCACTTGCCCGCCGTCGCCGTCGAGTCGTCGCAGGACTGGTAGCCGATCGAGTACTTGCCGGCCTTGAAGTTGGCCTGCTTGAGGACGTACTGGATCGCCTGCGTCATCTGCACGGTCTGCGTGCGGCCGGAGCCCTGCAGCGGCAGGTCGGACGAGATCAGGTACTGCGGCGAGCCGCTGCCCTGGTAGTAGATGTCCGAGCACGCGGAGGCGGGAAGTGCCGTCGCCTTCTTCGAGCTCGAGCCGCCGCACCCGGCGGCGACGACAGCAAGGAGCGCCGCCAAGCCTACGAGCGCTCCGATCTTCATACCTCTGCTCACGCTTCCTCCCTATGGACGGTGAAGATGGTTACGGGACTCTCGGCCATGCGCCGGACAGCCTCGCGTTTCGCGAAGGGGCAAGTATCGGAGGGTGCGGCCGAGATTGCAAGGCCGGAGGCCGCATCCGACCTATAGTTGGCCCGAGCGCCGAAGTGGCGGAACTGGCAGACGCGCCGGACTCAAAATCCGGTTCCCTTCGGGGAGTGTGGGTTCGATTCCCACCTTCGGCATGAGACGCCTAGCGGGATCGCCGATCAGGCCGTTGCCTGACCGTCCAACACGGGGGCAACTTCGTACCGCAACTTCGTACCGGAACTCCCCCAGAGCCGCTCTTCGAGCCGGTCGGCATCGTCACGGAACCGCTCCCCGGCCAGGTCCACGTAGCGCCTCGTCGTCGCGTAGTCGGAGTGCCCCGCCCGCGACATCAGCGCCTCGGGAGCCGTGCCCGCTGCCGCCGAGTTCGTGATCGACGAGTGCCGCAGGTCATGGCACGGCCGGACGTAACCCTCTACTCCCGCGCGCGAGAGAGCCTGCCGCAGGATCTCCCCGTACCGGGTGATGTCGAACGGGTTGCCGGTGCGCGGGTTCGGGAACACTCGCTCGTCCTCGCCCAGGAACGGCGACCGCTGGCGATGCTCGAACAGCTCGCCCGCGAGCCGCGGCCCGAGCGCGATCGTGCGATGCCCGGCAGCCGACTTCGGCGAGTCGTTCGCGTTGCGAGTCCACGTCTCCTCGATCCGCAGCACCGGCCCATCCGGGTCAGCGAGCAACACCGAACGCCAGGCAGCCTTGGCGGCGTCGCTATAGCTCGCCCCGCTGGCCAACGCGGCGACGAGCAACCCGTCTTGGCCGACGTCGCCGGTCATTCAAGCTCATTCGTGGTCAAACGAGCAGCACACACACCCTAAAGGGAAGTATCGCGTCTCAACTCTCTCGTAGTACAGGACGCTTCGCGGTGCCTGTTGTCCGCAGCGTCCAGCGACTTCAGCCCAACGCGACAGCGATGATCTGGAGCATGGTTCCGAGTGCGGCAAGCGACTCGACCGCGTTCAACTGCTGGGCGAGCGCATCGGGGCGCGCCCCGCATCGTCGCTGCGGGAAACCGCGCACGGGGGCGGCGACCGGCGACGGCTCTCACGCAAGTCTTAGGCTGGGCTTACGCGTGCCTTACGTGGGAGGCGTTTGATTGTGGGATGACCTCGCGGCCACAATGGTCTCGTTCTCGCCGGTCGTTGCCAAGACATTCCTCGTTTCGAGTCCGACTCGTCATCGTCGCCGTTGCGCTCGGCGCAGGCGCCGCGTGTCTCGGCTCGGCAGTAGAGGCCGCGATCGCACGCCCTGCCACCGGGCCGACGCTCCGCGGGACGATCGCAAACTCGAGCTTCCACTCGACGGCGCTGGCGGGGGTCCTGCACTACTCCGTGTACCTGCCGCCTGGCTACGCGGCCTCGAACAAGCGCTACCCGGTCGTCTACTTCCTGCACGGGCTCCCGGCATCCCCGACCAGCTACCAGGCGATCCAGCCGATCGCCCAGGCCGTCGAGGAATCGCGCCATGCGGCGATCGTGATCGGCGTCCAGGGCGCCCGGCAGGACGACTACGACCCCGAATGGCTCAACTGGGGCCCAGGGCGCAACTGGGAGACCGCGACCGCAAAGGAACTCGTATCCGTTGTCGATAGCCGCTACCGAACGATCGCCAGCCGGGCAGGCCGGCTCCTCATCGGCATCTCCGGCGGAGGATACGGTGCGACCCTGATCGCCCTGCACAACCCCGGTACCTACTCCGTCGCCGAGTCCTGGAGCGGCTACTTCCACGCCACAAACCCTGCCGGGACCGCCCCGCTCGAACTGGGCTCCGACCAGGCAACGGACTGGGCGAACGCCCACAAGCTGATCCCGGAGGTCAAGAGACTGCTGACGGCGTACGGCCCCCGCACGTATTTCGCCTTCTACGTCGGAACGAACGACACACTCTTCAGGACCGAGAACGAGGAGTTCTACGCAGAGCTTCGCCGGGCCGGGATCCGCCAGGTCGTCTTCCGCCTCTACAGCGGCACACACAACTGGTCGCTGTGGAGCGCGCACGCCGCCGCGTGGGTCGGCGCAGGACTCGCGGCGGCGGCCAAGCCATCTGCGTAAGGCCCACCGGTTAGCCCGTGGCCAAGTAGCTGGCCAATCCTTTCATCTCCCGACGCAACCACGCGCTAGCCTCTTATCGGTGGAGCGCACGCGCCATTACCCCTACCGCATCAGCTACCAGGAGGGAGGCGCACAGATAATGCAGGACTGCGACTTCCGCCGTCTGCTGACGACCGGCGAGATCGTCGAGATCGGATTCGGGGTGCAGGTCACCATCAAAGAAGTCATCCGGCATCCCTCACCCGACGGCCAAGTCGGACAGGCGAGGGGCTTCAGGCAGCGATGGCGCAATCAGGCATGAGCGGAGTCGGCTCGAACTCTCGGCATGCCGCGCGGTGGTTCCCGGCCATGCCGCAGCCGGAATACGCGGCGTCTTCACGGTCGCTTGATAACCCTGTCCCGGTCGCCCAGGACACAGCCCCCTTGTGAACCGGCTTTTCGCGGGCGGCGAGTGGCCGCGACAGCTGGTGAACGTCCGAGCACATGGCGCCCAGACCCGCTCGGAAAGCGCCGGACGACGCTGGTCAGTTCTTGACCTGGACGAGCACGCTCCTGGCGCCGTGGTCGCCGGCGAGGTCGTAGCCGTTGACCGTGACCGAGTACGAGCCGTTCGGGACGGCGCGGGTGTCCCAGTACTCCTCGTGGAACCGTGAGAACGGGCGGAACCAGTAGGTGCCCGCGCACTTCTTGAGCGCCGGCGGCCCGACGCACTCCTGCATGTTGTCGTCCTCGATCGTGCCCGGTGCGTAGTGGACGATGTAGGGCGTCTGGGGCAGCTGGTCGGCCTGGAAGCTGACCCGGTTCATGACGAGCCGCCCTGTCTTGACGCTGTGGATCGAGACGGTGACGCGGTAGGGGGTGAACGCGGTCGGCCAGGCCGGGTTGTCGGCGAGGAAGCCGAGGAACGACTCGACGTCGGCGATGTTGGCACGCAGTTCGACCAACCCGTGGAGATGGCCCGCCTGGAGCACGGTCGAGGTGTCGGGGGACGCGAGGCTGACGGTGGGATGCCACGGCGTGGCGGGCGGCGTGACGAACACGAGGCCGTTCACGACGGGCGGGATCGTGTCGGTGTAGGGGGCGAGCTTGGAGCCGTGATGGAGTGGGTTGACCCAGACGCGCTTCCCCCGGAAGACCTGCCACTCGGAGAGGTGGACGTGCCAGACGCCCTTGCAGGACCAGCCGATCTGCTGGCCGGCCTGGACGTGGCGCCCGTTGGCGACCGTGGGTGAGACGTGCCAGTAGCTGAAGTGCCCGATGTCGAGGCGGCGGCTCAGGCACCTCCGGCTCGGCGTCTTGGCGCTCACGGCCGCGGTTCCCGACTCGACTGCGTAGACGCGGTGGGAGAGGCCCGGGGGTGCGCCCGCTTCCGGGGAGCGGTCGTCGATGCTGACGTCGATTCCGAAGTGGTACCCGGAGAGGCCGACGTCGTCCTTGCCCCGCGGATCGAGGAACGAGCCGCGCACGGGATGCTCGGCTTGCGTGGGAGCGACCGGCCAGCCGTGGTACTTGTCGTTGTAGGCGTAGCGGAAGTTCGGCGGGAGCGCTCCGGGAATGCCGCCGTACACGGGACTCGTCGGGGTTGGAGCGAATCGCGCCGCCCCCAATGTTGTCTGCGCGGTCGAGCCGAGGAAGATCAGAGCCGCTGCGAGTGCGACACCGATGCCGAAATCAAGAAGCCGTGATCGCACGCCCCAAGGGTGCCTCGCGGGTGGGCCGCTCGAATCGGTGGTTACTGGGACGCAGGTTCGGGCTACTACTGACCGCGCCTGGCGCTACAGTCGGAGGCGACTTGCGACGACCTTCTACCCCGCTTGGATGCGCGTCCATGATGCGAGGCCTCGGCAACATCTTGCACCGACTCACGGTGGCGCTGGTTGCCCTGATGGTAGCTGTGGCGATCGCTGTCATCGTGGCAGCTACGTCACAGGCTCGCTCCGCCGCCGACCCTGCATCGGCCACGGTCTACCCAGTCGCTCATCCAGTTGGCCTGATGGTGACGAGCGGAGGCTGGGCCTACTGCCAGCAGGTGCAGACGCTTGCGCGGCGGACGGGATACACGCTTCTCTGCGGCCGCTACTACGCGGACGGCTACACCAGCTACGGGCTCCGGTCTCAGCGCCAGCTCGACTGGGGCGACCCCGCCTATCTCGCGAGCCTCGCCGCGAAGATACAGACGACCCACCAGCGTGTTGGCGGCAAGCTCGTGCTGATCGGAGTCTCCTACTCCGGCTTCGCCGTCGCCACGCTCGCATCCCACCACCCCGAACTCCGCCCCGACCGGCTGATCGTGATCGACTCATACCTCGACCTGGTCGCACGACGAGCGGCGCTGCGATCGACCCACCCGACCGCACGCGAGATCGACGCCGCCGTGAGCCGCACCGGCGCAACCCTCCAGCAGCTATCGGTGAACCTCCGCGGCCTCGCACGCCTCGTAAGAGCAGGAACAGATCTCACCGTCATCTGGAGCGTCTCCCCTGACGAACAGAAACGGTTCGCCGGCGCAACCTGCGACCTAAGCGCCAACGCCGCCACACTCGCGAACCTCGCGAACACCATCAACAAGCCGATCGCCGGCTGGGTCACCCAATATCAGCACGGCCACGACCTTTGGGACCACGGCGCCGCGATCATGGCCGGCTACCCTCCAGGCCGCCAAGTCACTCTTAGACCCAACCAGGCCATCCCCGCCGGCGCGGTCTGCCCCTAATCTGACGTGTGGATCGATCGATGGTCTACGAGCTGAGTACCGGTGCCGAGTGCGGGGATCCGCGGTGGAGCAGACGCAGGCGGCCGTCGGGCCGGAGAGCCGCGTTCCAGTTGGCCCGCGATCCGGCAGTCGCTTTGCCGGCTGGATAGCGCCAGCTCATTACTCGACCGTGCTGCCAAAGCCCAAGGAATACGGTTGGGCGACTCCGCTCGCTGAACGTGTAGCGGCAGTAGTCGGCCCACTTCGCGGGCTCATGGGTGCCATCGGATTCCCGAGACAGGACAAGGCGGAAAGGCTGGATCGAGACTCGGTCGACCCCACGCCCCTCGACCAGCAGCCTCGGCGCTGAGCTCCCGAGGTTCCAGGTGGCCGCGCATCGGCCGACCGTCGGGTGCAGACGGATTGCCACCTGCTCACGGAGGGTCGCCAGGGCCGTAGGCGCCTCGGCAATCGCGAGGACAACGAGGGCGAACATCAACGCCGCAGCTGCGAATGGATCGAGCCTCCTGACACGCATTACGGCGAACGACGCGCGTGTCGCGCCGACAGGCCAGCGCCACGTAGCCGAGAAGATCCGCGATCTCCACTCGGGAACCGCTACACCAATCCCGAGCACGAACGCAACGAGGTGTTCGCTGGACAGAACAGTGAGATCGGGACGTACGCTGTAGGCGAACAGGCCCACGGCGACGCAACTCAGCGCGATCGAGAGCTTCCCGGCCCGGCTCCGACCCCGGCGTCGCCAGGCCACCGCAGCGATCGACCCAAGCCAGGCAGCCGAAATAGCAGACACCCCGTAATCGGGAGCCGCGACCACCGAATCAAAGGCGCCCGGAACCACCAGCCGTACCGAGCCGATGACAAGGACATAGACGAGCAGCGTCGCGATCACCTGCCCGAAGAACGCCGAGAGCCAAAACACACGCGGCTCGCAGACAGTACGCGCAAGCCCGGCAAGCGCGACGAAACACACCAGCGACAGCACGAGCGGGTGATCGACGAGAGCGGCGCTCGAAAGGAGAAACCACAGCTTCCCTTCCCGAATACGATCGGGGCTCGCGGCGAGTGCCCGAACCCAACCCACGCGACCATGCGCACTCACGCTCACACACACGACGGCGACAACGCAAGCAAGCGCGAGGACACGCTCGAACCCCAACCGCCTGACTGAGCTCCAACGCAGCGACACGTTCCACCCGATTGTGCCACCGGAGAAGTGATGACCGTCGCAGTGGTGCACCGGCGACTCGAGCTTACCGTCCGTGTTTGGCTGTGGTTCCGTGTTCAGGCCTCCCTTCGAGCCACTTCGAACCTAGTCGTGGGCGCCGCTGCAGGCACCCTGCGACCCTGATCGATCCTGCGGAACTGCCGCGCGGGTGCCTCCCCGCTTTGGCAGGGAGGCGAATTCGAAGAGGCCGTTGTCCGACGAGTAGCGCCTCGTGCCGGTTCGTGCCGGCGTCCTATGCTGCCTGCCTAGAACGCGCCGGATGCGATGACGACTCCCGCCGCCGTCTTGATCGTCACCGTCGAGCCGTGAACGATCGCGGGCACGCGCTGGCCGAGTTCGCTGTTTCGCGTGAGCTGCGCGATCCCCCTGCTCGACACCTTCATCGAGCCGAGGGTGGCACCGTTGACCCGCACGACCACCGACATGCCGCGAAGCGACGCGAGATGCTCCATCTCGACCTGGAACTCGCGCTGACCGGACTGCGCCTGATACTGCGCCGATCCGCTCGCCCGGACGTAAGCCGAACCCGGCGTAAGCGAGATCTGCTGGTTGACCGTCCCGGCCGTCGATGCGGCTAACGCGGCGGCGGGCGCGACTAGGAGCGCCGTCCCGACCGCTACTGCTGCGAGCTTGGCATTCATCTCATCACTCCTCTACTCGATGGCCCGCTTGGCCTGCAAGGCCCTGGCAACCCGCGACACACTCCAACCAGACGCCAGCAGGCGAGCAGCAAACTCGCGCTCGTGCCCCGTCAGTGGAAGTGTCGGACGATGCGTCACTGAGCCTCTCCTTCTGTCGGTTTCTCTGTCGCCTCCAGTTCTAGGGCCTGACAAAACAAGTGCGGGCCAAGCGCCGGTAAAGAATCCGCCTCGGCTCGACAAGAAACCCCCTAGCGATGCAGCGGGCATCGCGGCGTCACGGGTCAAGAACGCGCCCCATCCCACGCCGTATCGAAACACGGCCGCTAGGCGCGAAGCCCCGACCAGGGTCGATACTTGGTACTGAAGTTCGCACCGACCTCAGCCCACCTCAGCACGGAAGCGGAGCCTAAACCCCGCTCCCGTCCCCAACTGCACCTAGACCCGACCGACCCAAATCTGGTGGCCTTCGGGCCGTGTGGGTTCGATCCCCACCTTCGGCACTAGCCCTTCTGGGTCCGTGTACAACGGCTGCAACGAGTACATCGACGCCCGCTGTGCTTCCTTCTCGTCGACTAGCTGACCTGTCTTGTCGTGATGGTGCGAGTCCACGGCCCGGCGGGCGGCGAGTCCACGAACCGCCAGCTCACCTTGTCGGTGTCGCCGTCCAGTTCCTTGAAACCCAGGCAGCCGTTCAGGGCGGGACTCACGTCCATGCCTGCGTTGTTGAACTGGCCCTGCACTGGCTGCGCGATGTTGGAGCTGAACACGTAAGCAGCGTCGTGGTAGAGGCTGCCGTGACTCGGCCCGGCGTCCTCCACCTGGCCGTAGCAGGTATGCCCGTTCGGGCCGGTGATCGCGACCCAGTGGTTCTTCATGAACGAGTAGTTCGAGTTCGAGCACTGGTTCGACCCGGCGGCCCAGGGGATCACCTGGCAGCGCTCCGCGAACGCGATCGGGTCGTTCACGTCGTCGAACGGCAGGTCGAGATAGAACGGGTTCTGAGCGGGGGCTGCACCGTTGTAGCCGCTGTTGGTCTTCGGGAAGTAGTCGTTGTCCGCCGAGCGGGCCTCGGTCGCGCAGTGGAAGCTCGACCCGGTGCCCGTAGCGACTCCGTCGCAGCCGCCGATCGGAGCACCCTTGCAGTCGGTCGACGGATCGGTGCCGACGTTCTTGCCGCCCGACCAGTGGAACGCCCACTGCGAGTCGTAGGTCGAGCAGTCCTGCGAGCCATCCGCGATCGAGGCGTTGAAGATCTCGCCGACCCAGAACGTTGTCGCGACGATGCCGGTATGCAAAGGGTATGCGCTACCCGGGGTCGCAGGCTGGGCCGTCTTGCCACCGCCGCAGCCCGCAAGCATTACGGTTGCGGCGGCGACACCGAACACAGCGAACGTCCTCACTTGCCGTCGAGCTTCGCACGGACTACGGGTGGACATCAGATCTTCGTACCGACCTCAGCGCACCGGCCTGGCGCATACCCGCACTTCAGACCTGCGCTCCGGTCGCGGTGCTGATCGGAGTGGGCGGCATCGCGGTCGCGGTCGAGATCGCGGACCTACCGCGCAAGGCAGTCTAACCGCGGCGGCCGAGCCTCTACGACCCCGCTAGACCGGTGAGTAGAGCGTTCCGGAGTTCAGTCCACTCGACGCTGCGCGGGGCCGCATCGATCAGGTGTACGAGTTGCGCCACACCGTTGCGGTTCCATGCGCCGACAAGCGTCCCGGTGTCGTCTGTCGCGATCAGGACGGCGCGCGGCCTCGCCGGGTTGGCCCCATACTCGTCGAGTCGGCTCAGGAGGTCGCGAAGGTCACGATCGTCCTCGCCGTTCAACTCCCATGTCAGCGGGTTGTCGCTGGCCGTCCCGAGGTGCCGGAGTTCGAGCGTGATACCCGTGCGCTGAAGGGTAACGGGACGCGGAGGCCGTGGCTCGCGAACCGGCGCGCGGTCGTGCGAGGTCGCCCGGCGACCTCCTCGCCGCCCGGAACCTGGCCCAGGGTGCGCGTGGCATCTTGCGAACTCGCCGCGATGCGCTCGGGGGGCCGTTGCCCTCCGAGGGCGTCGTCCTCCAATAGTTCTTCTTCCGTGGCGACTTGCTCGACCGGAATCTCGTTGCCAACAAGCCACCGTTTGGCTCGCCGCGCCCCAACCGCCAGCAGAAGCACGCACATCGGGCCGAATACGACTGCAAGGAGCACGAACAACACCCACGTTGTGAAATCCACGTCGTCACCTGCCTCGTCGCTAGGGGCCTACGCCCCGCCCGGATCTCTCACTATCCGCCGCCCTCCAAACTTCGTACCGAACTTCGTACCGACCTGAGCGCACCTCAGCGCACCTGAGCGTACCGAAGGGGGGCCTAAACCCCCCTTCAGCACTCAGGAGTACCTCCACCCGGCCGACTCAAAATCCGGTTCCCTTCGGGGAGTGTGGGTTCGATTCCCACCTTCGGCATCACTCGCCTGCGCCGCTGTGCCGGAATCCCTATCTCACCATTTCCACGTCGAACACGACTTCGAAGCTCTCGAGGCTGACGCGTTTGCCGCGGACGCTCTCGGGGATCTCGTCGCCCATCTGTTCGAACCGCTCCTCAGCCGCGGCCGCTGCCTCTTCGCTGTCGAAGAACGAGATCACCGCCCACTTGCTTTCGTCCTTCATCAGGACCATCACGCGGAGGATCCCGGGCGGGAGGTCGGTTGCTGCGCGCTCGACGAGCATCTCGTTGTTGCGCCGACGCATCTCGTCCGCGTCGCCTCCTTCGAACGTCGCGATCCTTGCAATCACGGGTCTTCCCTCCTCATCGGTGTTGAACCGGTCTTCGCTTGACTCACGGCGTCAAGCCGATCCTCCCCTTCGACCCTCGGCTTGCCCGCGATCACTCCGCTCGTCCGTCCTCGTCCAGCACTTCCTGCGCGATCGCGAAGGCCGAGTTCGCGGCCGGGACGCCGCAGTAGATCGCGCTCTGGAGCAGGACCTCCTTGATCTCGTCCGCGGTGAGGCCGTTGCGGAGGGCGGCGCGGAGGTGCATCGCGAGCTCCTCGGGCTTGTTGAGGGCGACGAGCGCGGTGAGGGTGATCGCGCTGCGCATCCGGCGGTCGAGCCCGGGCCGCGACCAGATCTCGCCCCACGCGTAGCGGGTGATCAGGTCCTGGAAGTCGGCGGTGAAGCCGTCCGTCCGCTCGATCGCCCGGTCGACGTGGGCGTCGCCGAGCACCGCGCGGCGCACCTCCATGCCGCGGTCGTAGGTCGGGTCGCTCATCGCGTGCCTCCTCGCTGCCGGTAGAGGTCGAGAGCCCGGTCGACGAACGCTTCGGCCGAGCCGAGATAGCCGGCCGGGTCGAATACGGCGTCGAGCTCGGCCTCGGTCAGCTCGATCCGCGGGTCGGCGAGGAGCGCGTCGCGCAGGGGGCGCCCGGAGGCGCACGCCTCGGCCACCAGCTCCTGTGCCTCGAAGCGACCGAGCCGCCCGACGAGCAGGAAGGTGACGCGCTCGGCCATGATCAGGCCGTTCGTCGCGTCGAGGTTGGCGCGCATCCGCTCGGGGTGGACCTCGAGCCCGTCGACCACCTCGCGCACCGCCGCGGCGGCGCCGCCGGTGAGGGCGAGAGCATCCGACAGCGGCTGCCACTCGGCGTGCCAGCCTCCCGCCGCGCGCTCGTGCTCCTGCGCGAGCCCGCCGGTGAGCAGGCCCGCCTGCGCATGCACGCGGCGGGCGCAGGCGATCGCGAGGATCGAGCCGGTCGGGTTGCGCTTGTGGGGCATGGTCGAGGATCCGCCCGCGCCCGACTCGGCGACCTCGCCGACCTCGGTCTGCGACAGGAGCACCACGTCGAGCGCGAGCTTGGAGACCGCGCCGGCCGCGAGGTCGAGCGCGGCGGCGAGCTCGGCAACGCGCACGCGGTTTGCGTGCCACGGGACCGTCGGCTCGGCCAGGCCGAGCTCCTGCGCGAAGAGCGCCAGCACGGCCGGGCCCTGCTCTCCGAGCGCGGCGAGCGTCCCCGCGCCGCCGCCGAGCTGGACCGCGAGCCGCCTGTCGCGCAGGGCAGCGAGCCGGCTCCGCGCCTCTAGCACGCCGACGAGCCAGCCCGCCGCCTTGAGCCCGAAGGTCGTCGGCAGCGCCTGCTGCATCAGCGTCCGGCCGGCGATCGGCGTCGAGCGGTGCGTCTCGGCGAGCGCGGCGCAGCAGGCGGCGACCGCGTCGAGCTCGGCCAGGATCAGGTCGAGCGCGTTGCGGGCGACGAGCATCGCGGCGGTGTCGAGGATGTCCTGGGTCGTCGCGCCCCAGTGGACGTACCGGCCCGCCTCGCCCGCGGCCTCGGCGAGCGCACGGACGAGCGGCTCGACCGGGCTGCCGATCCGGCGCGCGCGCTCCGCGAACGACGCGATCTCGAAGCGACCCGCGTCGCAGCACACGGCGATCGCATCCGCCGCCTCGGCCGGGATCACTCCGGCGCCGGCCTCGGCGCGCGCGAGCGCCGCCTCGGCGTCGAGCATCGCCTGGAGCCAGGCCCGGTCGGAGACGGCCTCGCGCAGCGGCGCGGGCACGAAGATCGGCGTGAAGAGGCCGTCCGTCACGGGATCGGGAGCCCGACGTAGCTTTCCGAGAGCGCGGTCGCGGCCGCCTTCGAGGTGACGACGTGGTCGAGCTGGGCGAGCTGGAGCCGCGTGCCGAAGGGCCCCTCGTCGGGGAAGCGGTGCAGCATCGAGGTCATCCACCACGAAAACCGCTGCGCCTGCCAGACCCGGCGCAGGCAGCGGTCCGAGTAGGTGTCGAGGCCGGTCTCGTCGCCCGTCGCGAAGAAGTCGGCGAGCGCGGTGGCGAGGACGGTCACGTCCGCCACCGCGAGGTTGAGCCCCTTCGCACCGGTCGGCGGGACGATGTGGGCGGCGTCGCCCGCGAGGAAGAGCCTCCCGAAGCGCATCGGCTCGACGACGAAGCTGCGCAGCGGGGCGATCCCCCGCTCGAAGATCGGGCCCTCAGCGAGCGTCCAGCCGTCGTCGGTAGCGAGCCGCGTGTGCAGCTCCGCCCAGATGCGGTCGTCGGGCCACTCGGCCATGTCCTCGCCGGCCGGCACCTGGATGTAGAGCCGGCTGACCTCGGGCGAGCGGAGGCTGTGCAGCGCGAAGCCGTTCGGATGGTGCGCGTAGATCAGCTCGTCGGTCGACGGCGCGACGGTCGCGAGGATCCCGAGCCAGGCGAACGGGTACACGCGCTCGTACTCCGTGACCGCGCCCTCCGGGATCGCCGGCCGGCAGACGCCGTGGAAGCCGTCGCACCCCGCGATCACGTCGCACTCGAGCACCTCGTCCGCGCCGCCGTGACCGAAGGTGATCGAGGGGCGGTCCGAGGCTAGGTCGTGCACGGCGACGTCCCCGACCTCGTAGAGCAGCGGCCCGCCCGCCGCGAGGCGCGCCTCCACGAGGTCCGCGACGACCCTGTTCTGGCCGTAGATCGTGATCGTGCGGCCGCCCGTCAGCTCGCTCATCGCGATCCGGTGGCCCTGTCCGGAGAAGCGGAGCTCGATGCCGTGGTGGACGAGGCCCTCCGCATCGATGCGGCCGGCGAGGCCGGCCTCCCGGAACACGTCGACCGCACCCTGCTCGAGCACGCCCGCGCGCACCCGCTGCTCGACGTACTCCCGGCTGCGGTTCTCGAGCACGACCGACTCGACTCCCTGCAGGCCGAGCAGGTGGGCGAGCAGCAGCCCTGACGGCCCTGCGCCGACGATCCCGACCTGGGTTCGCATCATCCCGGTCGATCCTAAACGGACCCTCCCGACCGGTACCGGCCGCTGTGCAAGACTGGGGGCGTGGCGAAGCAGGTCGGAATTCTCACCGGCGGCGGCGACTGTCCGGGCCTGAATGCGGTGATTCGCGCGGTCACGCGGCGGTCCCTCGCCACGGGCTGGGAGGTCGTCGCGGTGCGCGAAGGCTGGCGGGGTCTCGTCGAGGGCCGGTTCCAGGCGCTCGGCCGGCGCGAGGTCACCGGCCTCCTCCCGCGCGGCGGCACGATCATCGGCACCTCGCGCACGAACCCCTACAAGCAGGACGGCGGCGTCGAGAAGGTGCTCCACAACTTCAGCCACCAGGGCCTCGACGCCCTCGTCGCGATCGGCGGCGAGGACACGCTCGGCGTTGCGTCGCGCCTCTTCACCGAGCACGGCTTTCCGGTCGTCGGCGTGCCGAAGACGATCGACAACGACCTCTCGGCTACCGATGTCACCTTCGGCTTCGACACCGCCGTTTCGATCTGCACCGAGGCGATCGACCGGCTCCACACCACTGCGGAGTCGCACAACCGCGTGATGGTGGTCGAGGTGATGGGACGGCACACGGGCTGGATCGCGGTGATGTCCGGGATCGCGGGCGGCGCGGACGTCGTGCTCATCCCCGAGCACCCGATCTCGGTCGAGCAGACCTGCGCGCAGATCCAGAAGCGCCACAGCGCCGGCAGCGATTTCTCGATCGTCGTCGTCAGCGAGGGCTACGAGCTGACGTACGAGTCGGGCGAGCAGCGCGCCGTGGACATGGGCGGCGAGGATGCGTTCGGGCACAAGCGGCTCGGCGGGATCGGTGACGCGCTCGCCAGCGAGATCGAGGGGCGGACGGGCTACGAGACGCGGGTCACCGTGCTCGGCCACGTGCAGCGTGGCGGCACGCCGACCTCTCGCGACCGCATCCTCGCGACGCGGTTCGGGCTGAAGGCGGCGGAACTCGTCGACACGGGCAGGTTCGGCCAGATGGCGGCGCTGCGCGGCGACGAGATCGTCGACGTCTCGCTCGAGGAGGCGACGCGGGAGCTGAAGCGCGTCCCGCCCGAGTGGTACGCGGTGGCCTCGGCATTCTTCGGCTAGTCGCCTCGGACCTCGACGGGACGCTCCTGCGCTCCGACGGCGGCGTCTCCACCCGGACCCGCGCCGCCTTCGCGGCGGCCCGCGCTGCCGGGCTCGAGGTCGTGCTCGCCTCGGCCCGCCCTCCGCACTGGCTCTCCGAGATCGCGGCCGACGTCGGCACCGGCGACATCGCGATCTGCTGCAACGGCGCCGTCGTGCACGACCTGCGCGCACAGCGCACCCTCCACCACTTCGCCCTGCCCGCCCGGGTCGCCGAGCGCGTCGTCCGGGCACTGCGGGCCGCCGCGCCGGGCGTCGCGTTCGCGTGCGAGCGGGAAGAGACCGCGATCCGGGAGCCCGCCTACGACCCGCTCTGGCCGACCCCGGACATGCAGCCGCGCACCGACGCGCTCGTCTTCGTCCAGGAGCCCGTCTCGAAGCTCGTCGTCCAGCACCCGGACGTCGTGCAGGACGAGCTCCAGGCGCTCGCGCTCGAGGCCTGCGGCGACGAGGCGACCGTGACGATCTCGGGCGAGCGCCTCGTCGAGATCTCGGCGGCCGGGGTGACGAAGGGGTTCGCGCTGCGGCGGGTCTGCGAGGAGCTCGGCGTGGCCGCCGACGAGGTCGTCGCGTTCGGCGACATGCCGAACGACGCCGAGATGCTCGCCTGGGCGGGACGCGGCGTCGCCGTCGCCAACGCCCACCCGGATGCGCTCGCAGCGGCGGACGAGGTGACCGCCTCGAACGACCTCGACGGCGTCGCGGTCTCGCTCGAGCGGTTGCTCGCTAACGGTTTTTGACGTTCTTCGTCACAAATCGCTAACAAGTCTGCTACAGTCCGACGCCCCCGCATCAACCAGCAGCGGCGCCGCGCGTGTTTCTCGCCGGCACGTCCCCCACGTAACCGCTGTGTCCCCTCATGCGTCCCCGCCTCCTCACCCTCCCCCTTCTGCTTGCGCTCGCACTCGCCGGGTTCCTGCCCGCGAAGGCGCACACGGCGCGGCACGTCCTCCGCCACTCGACCCAGAAGGCGCGCAGGACCGTCGTCACGAAGGCCCAGCGGCTCGCGGCCCGGCAGGCGGAGCTGCGCCGGCTCACGACGATCCAGGCTCAGCGGATCGTGCGGATCGCGCTCTCGCAGCGCGGAGTCCAGTACCGCTGGGGCGGGTCCTCGCCGAGCACCGGCTTCGACTGCTCGGGCTTCACGCGCTGGGTGTACGAGCACGTCGGGATCGACCTCCCCCACCAGTCGGGCGCCCAGTTCTCCTACGGGAAGCCGGTGCCGCGCAGCGCGCTCCGGCCCGGCGACCTCGTCTTCTTCGACCACCTCGGCCATGTCGGCATCTACGTGGGGCACGGCCTCTTCGTGCACGCGCCGCAGACGGGCCAGGTCGTCAGCACGATGCGCCTCAGCGTCCGCTTCAACTCGTACGACGGCGCGCGGCGGCTGCCGCTCCTGAAGCGGCGCTAGACTCTAGAGGCGCTCGACGAGCGGGAACGACCGGTGCCGCCGCGGCGGCACGAGGAAGTTCTGCCGGTGCGTCGTCGTGAGCACCGCGTTGAAGCCCTGTCCGCGCGAGTGCGGCGCGAACTTCAGCGTCGTCCCGTCGGGGAGCACGCCGTCCATCGCCATCCGGTTGCGGTGGAAGTCGTCGCTCGTCGGGTTGAAGACGACGAAGTGGACGCCGGCCGTCGGCGTCGCGCTCATGCGGTCCCGCCTCGGGTCGGCGCTCCAGAAGAACGGGTTGTCGAGCGTGTTGAAGTCGGCACGCTGCGGGATCGCGGTGCCCTTCTTGTAGAGCGTGCCGTCCTCGCCGAGGTAGTCCTCCTGGAGGCGCGACGAGGGCTGGATCGCCTGGCTGTGCCCGATCGTCCCCGAGGCCTTGTAGTCGCGGACGACATCGGCCGTGGTGGCGACGTCCTCGGGGCCCTGCGGCACGGTCTGCGTCCCGGGCTTCACCTTCAGGTGCGGGCGGAACATGGTGTCGACGCGCTCGTCGAACGCGAAGTTGAGGTACCACGCCTCGAGATCCTCGGCGATGTGCGAGAGGTGCATGTGGGTGCCGCCGCGGAAGTAGCCGTCCGGGACGAAGGCGAGCCCGAGCGTCTCGAGGTTCGCGATGTGATCCGGGCCGAGATTGGCGACCAGGGTCGAGGTGAAGCCCATGAAGAGCTCCGCGGTCTCGGGGATCAGGTCGGCGCCGCCGACCCCGGCTGCGACCGCCATCTGCTTCGGCAGGCTGACGCCGCCGTCGAAGCCGCCGCCGGCGAAGCCCTTGCGGATGCTCGTCACGCGGAAGAGCCCCGTCCCGTCGAAGAGCGCGTGCTCGGCGTCGGCGATGTGGTCGAGCTTGTCGCTGCGAAGGAGCACCGCGACGTCGTTCTGCTCGAGGATCGTGCCGGCCGGGTCGCTCGGGAAGCGGACCGCGTCGAGCAGGGCCGGCTTCTCGGCGCGCCGGTCTCGCGGCAGGTACTTCTCCGCGGGCGCCGGGACATAGCGGCGGAAGTACGGCAGGCCCCAGGCGACGAGGACGCCGAGCCCTGCCGGCGTCGCCGGATAGCGCCGGTCGAGCCCGGCCAGCGCCTCCTCGAGCTTGCGCTGCGCGTCCGCGAGGTCGCCGGTCTCGACCGTCGCGGTGACGATCTCGTGGTGGAGCGGCGGCACGATCACCTCGGCGCCGTTCTCGCGCACGATGCGCTGACCTCCGAGCAGGTGCTGCTCCGGCCCGGGCGCGGCGGCGGCGGCCGGACGGTCAGGGGCAGTAGTGAGCTGGTCGACCGCCTCGTAGATGCCCGGCGGCGCCGAGCACCCCCGCCGCGGCTGCGCCGACGACGACCTGTTTGCGGGTGAACTTCACGCAGTCGGCTTGATCAGGACGAGGTGATTCAGCTCCTGCTTCAGATACGCGACCACCTTGTCGTAGTCCAGCGGCGGCGCGACGTGCTCGCTCACGGTGTAGAGCCCGCCCGCGTGGTGCCACGCGAGCAGCACGTGCCACTGGTCGGCGTCCTGGTTCACGGTGTACATCGTCGCCGTGATCCCGGGGGCCTGCACCGTTCCGGCGGGGTCGGCGAAGCACGGGATGTTCACGGTGTGGTTCTTGCCGTTCACCGTGTTGACCTCGCTGCAGATCGGGATCTTCGTCCGGGCGGGATAGCCGCGCAGGTTGACGTGGAGCTCGCCGCCGGCCGCCCCGCCTCCCGTCTCCTGCCAGACGAACGACTCGAGGTAGCTGCGGTCCGGGCTGACGGAGTTGATGTTGTTCCAGCGGTTGCCGATCGTGCCGACCAGCGGGTCGGGCAGCCAGGAGGGGCAGTAGACCGGGGCCTTGATCCGGTCCGCGAGCTTCTGCCAGCTCGCCCTGTTCGGACAGGGCAGGTTCTTCGGAAGCGCCGCGGAGGAGGCGCCGCCGGCCGCGAGGGCGAGCGCGACGGCCAGGACGGGGAGGACGAGCCGTCTCATCGCCCTGAAGGGTACAGCCGGTAGACGCGAAGCCACGGGCCAACCAGCCCGTGCCCGGGGCCGATCCTGTACACGGGCTTCCGGCTCCCGAGCGCGACGCACGAAGCTCGTCTCGCGCGGGTAGTCGGATGCGGCCGCCAGCACGCGATCCTCGACCGCCCCGGTGACGACGACGTACCGGATGCCCTGCCGGCGCAGCCGTGCGACGTCGCGGTTCGGGTCGGACGGGCGGCCCGGCCCGGGGAGTGCGAGCGGGAGCACGCGGAATCCCTGCAGCGGCGGCGTCGAGGAGTCGGCCGCGATCGCGGCGCCCCGCGGGAAGGTTCCGCTGGATCCACGCGTGCGCAGCGACCCGGGTGTCCCGCCTCGTGAGCGTCCTGTCGTCCCGGATCGACCAGACGAGCGGCACGACGAGGAGCGCGAGCGTCAGCGGCACGAGCGCGCGAAAGCGGCCCGCGAGCGCTCCGAGCGGAGGGACGAGAGGCAGGACGTACCGCCCGAAGTGCGCGTGGAGCGGCAACAGCGTCAGTCCGTAGGCGAGCGTGAACGAGGCGAGCACGAGGTCCGCCCGGCGGCGGCGCCAGAGCGCGATCGCGAGCCCGACCGCGGCGATCAGCAGCACGGGCCCGAGCCCGCTCCAGAGCCGGTGCGCGAACGCGACCGGTGCCGAGCCGTCGTGCTCGAACCCGAGCCAGCCCGCGCGCGCGAGCCTGTTCACGCGCGAGGCGTCGGCCCAGGCCTGCCGCGGATGGATCACGACGAACGGGCTCGTGACCACGAACCCGACCACGAGGAGCCCGAGCGAGACGGCGAGCCGGCGCAACTGGTGGAACCCCACGACTGCGAGCGGCACGGCCAGCAGCACACCCGGATACTTGAACCCCGTCGCGACACCGGCCGCCAGGCCGGCCCACTCGAGCCGCCCGGTGACCGCGAGGGCGAGCGACACGGCGACGGCCGCCGTCAGCGGCACGTCGGTGACGGCCACGTGGGAGTACGCGACGTGGGTCGAGCAGACCGCGACGGCCGCCGCGGCGACGAGCCCCGCCCGCCGCCCGTACGCGACTCGCCCGAGCCACCAGGATCCCGCGACCGCCCCGACGCCGAAGGCGACCATGACCAGGCGCGCCGCGAGGTACGACGGCTCGTGCTGCCACGCCTGGAACGGCGCGAGCACGTACATCAGGGCGCTTGGGTAGTCGTACCAGTGCGGGTCGAGCCCGCCGCCGTGCACCATCCGCCAGGCCCGGGGAACGATCGAGGCCTCGTCGGGGTCGAGGAGCGGGAAGGGCAGGCCGTAGCGGATCCCGACGAGCCGGAGCGCGGCCGCGAGCACGAGGATCGCGGCGAGCGCGAGCCACATCGGCCCCGGTCTGCGCACGAGTGGGCTCAGACCTGCGGCGGCGCGGCGCCGACGAGCTCGGCCACGTCGCGCGCGCCGACGATGACGGCGTCCACGCCCGCGCGCTCGAGCTCGAGCACCTGCTCGCGGCCGGCCGCGTGAAGCTCGGCGATCGCGAGCTTGCCGGCCGGGACGTCGGGCAGCAGCTCGAGCGCCCGCTCGAAGCCGTCCTCGTCGTCGGAGCCGCGCGCCGAGAGCAGGAAGATCTCGGGGTCGAGCAGCTCGAGCGCCGACTCGAGCTCCTCCTCGGTGCGCACCTCGATCACGTAGTCGAGGCCGAGCGACAGCGCCTCGTCGCGCAGCGCGAGCGAGCGCTCCTCGTCGTCGTCATCCCAGACGATCACGACCGCGTCGGCCCCGGCCTCGGCCGCCTCGCGCGGGTCCCCGCCCGAGTACCAGAGGACGGGCAGGTCGGTCGCCGCGGGTAAACCGTGCGGCGGCGAGCTGACGACGAGCGCCTCGGCTCCCTGCTCTTCCGCGGTGCGGGCGCCGTCGGCGTCGCGCACGTCCACGATCACGGAGATGCCGTCCCCCTCGGAGATGGCCTGACTGAAACGACGGGCGCCGGTCAACTGCAGCTGATCGTAACCGACTCGCTACTGGCCGATCGGGTGCCAGACGGTCTTGAACTCGAGGAACCCGGTGATCTCCCGCAGGCTCTGGCCGTCGGGCCGGCCGTGCACGACCCGTTTGACGTTGTCGGCGGCGAGCCGCTCGAGCTCGGTTCCGTCGTCCGAGCCCGAGAGATCGAGCGCGTTCACGTCCAGGTGGCCCGCAAGGTGAGGCGCGAGCTCCTCCCGGAAGCCGGTGAGGATGTTGACCGCGCCGCCGGGGACGTCCGAGGTCGCGAGCACCTCGGCGAGCTCGACTGCGGCGAGCGGACTCGGCTCGGAGGCGACGACGACGACCGTGTTGCCGCCGACGAGCGCCGGCGCGATCCGTGACACGAGCCCGGCGAGGGGCGGCTCGGCAGGCGCGAGGATCCCGACGACGCCGGTCGGCTCCGGGACCGTGAAGTTGAAGTACGGCCCGGCGACGGGGTTCGCGGCGCCGGTCGCCTGCGCGAGCTTGTCGGCCCAGCCCGCGTACCAGACGAGCCGGTCCACCGCACGCGCCGCCTCGTCCTCGGCCGGTGCACAGCGAGGCGAACTCGTCGAGGCGCGCCTCCATCATCTCGGCGACCCGGTAGAGCACCTGGCCGCGGTTGTAGGCGGTCGCGCCGGCCCACTTCGGCAGCGCCGCCCTGGCGGCGACGACGGCGTCGCGGACGTCCTTGCGCGAGGCGCGGGCGACGTTCTGGCCCTCGGCCTCGTAGGTGCGGCCGGACTCGGAGCGCGGGAAGGCGCCGCCGATGAACAGCTTGTACGTCTTCTTGACCGGCAGCCTCGTCACTCGCCCAACTCCAGATAGGGCGCGAGCCCGTGCAGGCCACCCTCGCGGCCGAAGCCCGACTCCCGGTAGCCGCCGAACGGCGAGGCCGGGTCGAAGCGGTTGAACGTGTTCGCCCACACGACCCCGGCGCGCAGGCGCTCGGCCATCCAGAGGATGCGCGAGCCCTTCTCCGTCCAGACGCCGGCGGAGAGGCCGTACGCGGTGTTGTTCGCCTTCTCGACCGCCTCCTCCGGCGTGCGGAAGGTGAGCACCGAGAGCACCGGGCCGAAGATCTCCTCCTGCGCGATGCGATAGCTCTGCGCGACGTTGGTGAACACCGTGGGCGCGAACCAGTAGCCCTTCTCGGGCAGGCGGCACTCCGGCTGGAAGATCTCGGCCCCCTCCTCCTCGCCGGAGGCGACGAGCTCCCGGATCTTCGCGAGCTGCTGGGCCGAGTTGATCGCGCCGACGTCGGTGTTCTTGTCGAGCGGGTCTCCGACGCGGAGCGTGCCGAGCCGGCGCTTCAGCTTGTCGACCACCTGCTCGGCGATCGACTCCTGCAGGAGCAGGCGCGAGCCCGCGCAGCAGACGTGGCCCTGGTTGAAGTAGATCCCGTTGACGATCCCCTCGACGGCCTGGTCGAGCGCGCAGTCGTCGAAGACGACGTTGGCGGCCTTGCCGCCGAGCTCGAGCGTGAGCCGCTTCCCGGTGCCGGCGAGCTGCCGCTGGATCGCCTTGCCCACCTCGGTCGAGCCGGTGAACGCGACCTTGTCGATCCCGGGGTGCTCGACGAGCGCCGCGCCGGTGCGGCCGTCGCCGGTGACGATGTTGACGACCCCGGGCGGGAGCTCGGCCTGGCGCAGCACGTCGCAGAAGAAGAGCGCCGTGAGCGGCGTCGTCTCGGCCGGCTTGAGCACCACGGTGTTCCCGGCAGCGAGCGCAGGCGCGATCTTCCAGGACAGCATCAGGAGCGGGAAGTTCCACGGGATGATCTGCCCCGCGACGCCGAGCGGCCTCGGGGTCGCGTTCGGGAACGCGTACTCGAGCTTGTCGGCCCAGCCCGCGTAGTAGAAGAAGTGGGCGGCGGCGAGCGGCAGGTCGACGTCGCGCGACTCCTTGATCGGCTTGCCGCCGTTGAGCGACTCGAGCACCGCGAGCTCGCGCGACCGCTCCTGCAGGATGCGCGCGATCCGGAACAGGTACTTCGCGCGCTCGGCCGGGCGCAGCGCGCCCCAGACCGGGAACGCCTCGCGCGCGGCCGCGACCGCGGCGTCGACGTCGGCGGCCGTGCCCTGGCCGACCTCGGCGAGGGGCTCCTCGCTGGACGGCGCGATCGTCGTGTAGGTCTCGGTCGCCTCCAGCCACTTCCCGCCGATGTAGTGGCCGTACCGCTCCTGGAGCTGCACGATCTCGCGCGACTCCGGCGCGGGCGCGTAGTCCCAGCGCTCTCCGACCTGCTCGAGCTCAGTCACGGGTGAAGTACTCCGGCGACTGGTAGCGACCGGTCTTCTGCTTGCGGATCTGCATCAGCACGTCGTTCAGGAGGGTCGAGGCGCCGAGCCGGAACCGGTCCGGGGTCAGCCACTCCGGGCCGAGGGTCTCGTTCACGATCACGAGGTTCTGGATCGCCTGCTTCGCGACCCGGATCCCGCCGGCGGCCTTCATCCCGACCGCGCGGCCCGTCTCGTCGTGGACGTCGCGGATCGCCTCGAGCATGCAGAGCAGCACCGGAAGCGTCGCGGAGGTCGTGAGCTTGCCGGTCGAGGTCTTGATGAAGTCGGCGCCCGCGGCCATCGCGAGGATCGACGCGCGGCGGACGTTGTCGTAGGTGCCGAGCTCGCCGGTCTCGAGGATCACCTTGAGGTGCGCGTCGCCGCAGGCCTCCTTCACCCGCACGATCTCGTCGTAGACCTTCGCGTAGCGGCCCGAGAGGAACGCGCCGCGGTCGATCACCATGTCGACCTCGTCGGCCCCCGCCGCGACGACCTCCTCGACCTCGCGCAGCTTCACGTCGAGCGGGCTCTGGCCGGACGGGAACGCCGTCGCGACCGCCGCCACGTGGACGCCGCTCCCGCGGAGGCGCTCGACGGCGACGGTGACCAGATTCGGGTAGACGCAGACCGCAGCGCAAGCCGGCACGCTCGGGTCGGCGGGGTCGGGATGGAGCGCCTTGGACGAGAGCGCCGCGACCTTGCCCGGCGTGTCGGCGCCCTCGAGGGTCGTCAGGTCGATGCAGCGAACGGCCAGCTCGAGCGCCTGCAGCTTCGACTCCTGCTTGATCGAGCGCTTCGCGAGTGAGGCCGCGCGCTCCTCGAGCGCGACCGCGTCGACCGCTCCGATCCGCGGCAGACGCGGCTCGAGCGGCAGCTCGAACCCGCGCGGAAGAGCCGGAGCCTGGGCCATGCAGCGGAGTGTAGCCCCGTGCGCTGCGCACGCCGTGGCGCGCCACCGCCCTCATCTGGTTGACGCGTCAGACCGGGAACCCACCTCCCACCCCGTTGGCGTCGAGCCTAGCCCGCACGCCACGCACGCATGGGATACGGGACCGTGCCGAAACTGTGAACTCGGCCTAGAGCCCGAGCCGCTCGAGCGTCGCCGCGTCACGGCGCCACTTCGGGCGCACCTTGACCTTCAGCTCGAGGAAGATCCGGCCGCCGAGCAGGTGCTCGATCTCGGGACGGGCGCGAACGCCGATCTCCTTCACCATCGCGCCGCGCTTGCCGACGAGGATCTGCTTCTGCGACTCGGTCTCGACGATCACGAACGCGCGCACGACCTTGTCGGTGATCTCCTCCACCTCGGCGGTGACGGAGTGCGGCACCTCCTCCTTCGTGAGCTGGAGCGCCTTCTCGCGGATCAGCTCCGTGATCTGCTGCTCGACCGTCAGATCCGTGTTCGTGTCGCGCGCGAAGTACGGCGGCCCCTCCGGCAGCAGGTAGACGAGGTCGGAGCGGAGCTCGTCGATCCCGTCGCCCGTCTTCGCGCTGACGGGATGGAGCGCGTGGAAGTCCCCGAGCCTCGCCCCGGTCTGCATCTGCGAGGCGATGTGGCTCGCCTTGAGCCGGTCGACCTTGTTCAACGCGATGATCACCGGGCACGTCGAGCGCGAACACGCGCTTGGCGATGAAGTTGTCGCCCGCGCCGATCCGCTCGCGCGCGGAGAGGACGAACAGCACCGCGTCGATGTCCTCGAACGCCGAGTCGACCGTCTTCTGCATCCGCTCGGTGAGCGGATCGAACGGGCGCTGGAACCCGGGCAGGTCGACCAGCACGAGCTGGTAGTCGTCGGCGTTCGCGATCCCGAAGATCCGCCGCCTCGTCGTGTGCGGCACGCGCGAGGTGATCGCGACCTTGCCGCCGCAGAGCGCGTTCACGAGCGTGGACTTGCCGACGTTCGGACGTCCCGCGACGGCGACGAACCCGGACTTCACAGCTCGTCCCACGCGTCCGGGAGGAGCTCCGCCGTCGTCCGGACGACGAGCTCCCCGGCGCTGGGAAAGACGACGCGCCCGACCTTGAACTCGAACAGCCACTGCCGGCAGCCGCCGCACGGCGAGGCGGTGATCGCCACGGCCTCGATGTCACCGGGCCGGTAGCCCGCGACGACCGCGCCCGCGAGCAGGGTGCGCTCCGCGCAGACACCGAGGGGATAGGCCGCGTTCTCGACGTTGACGCCCTCGAGCACCGTCCCGTCGCGCGTCAGCGCCGCCGCCCCGACGTGGTAGTTCGAGTACGGCGCGTACGCTCGCTCGGCGGCGGTCACCGCGCGCTCGTAGAGCTCGGTGTCGCTCATCGGAGCACCTGGAACAGCACGAGTGTGACGAGCGCGCCGAGCATGCCGCCGTAGGCGACCTCGAGCACCGAGTGGACGCCCGACTCGACCCGGCTGTGCGCGACGAGGAGCGCCATCAGCAGCGCGAGCGAGGAGATCAGGAACCGGTGGCGCGAGTCGACGACGACGAACGTGACCGCCATCCACGCCGCGAACGCGATCGCCGCGTGCCCGGACGGCAGGCCGCCCCGCAGCGGCGTGCCGCGCCCGGTCAGCGCCTTCGTCCCGATCACGACGATGATCGTCAGCAGCAGCGCGATCATCGTCAAGTCGACGGGCGCGTCCCGGAGCCGGTCGAGCAGGCGCCCGCTCGGGTCGGCGAGCCGGCTCGCGAACACGACGTAGCCGATCGCGACAGCCGCCGCCGTGGCGATCAGCACGGCGCCCGCGGCGATGTCCTTGGCGAGCTTCGCCATCGGGTCGAACGAGGTGGTCGCGACGTCGATCGCGTGCTCGAGCGCGGTGTTGACCATCTCCGCGATCAGCACGAAGGCGATCGCGAGCAGCAGGGCGATCAGCTCGAACTTCGTCACGCCGACGGCGAACGCGAGCACGAGCACGACCGCGGCGATCACGAGATGGATCCGCATGTTCCGCTGCGTCCGAAGGACGTGGATGATCCCCTCGAACGCGTAGTTGAAGCTCTCGAGGACAGACGGCGTCTTGCGAGGCGCGTTCACGGCCGGTAGGCCCCCTCCCGCTCCGTCATCGCCTCGCCGTGGTCGTAGCCGAGCAGGTGCAGCACGGCGTGGACGAGCGGCGCGCGCCACTCGTCGCCGACGACCTGCGGGCAGACGACGACGTCGCCGAGCTGCCGCGGCAGGCCCTCCGGCAGCGGCTCGAGCCCGTCGATCGGAAACGCGAGCGCGTCGGTCTCCTCGTCGATCCCGAGGTGCTCGCGCTTGAGCGCCCGGATCTCCTCGGGGCCGACGAACGACAGACCGAGCTCGCCCGAGTCGACCCCTTCGCCCGCGAGCACCGTCCGGGCCAGCGCGACCGCGGCGGCCGCATCGACCTCGCGGCCGCTCCTGTTGACGACCTCGACCTCGATCACCGCTGTCGTTGCGTCCCCGTCTCCTCCGTGTGCAGCCGGTAGGCCTCGACGATCCGCTGCACGAGCTTGTGCCGGACCACATCCTGGTGGGAGAAGCGGACGAACGCGATGCCCTCGATCGAGCCGAGGATCTCCTGGACCTGGATCAGCCCCGAGGCCTGCTCGCGCGGCAGGTCGATCTGGGTCACGTCGCCCGTGACCACGACCTTCGAGCCGAAGCCGAGCCGGGTCAGGAACATCTGCATCTGCTCCGGGCTCGTGTTCTGGGCCTCGTCGAGGATGATGAACGAGTCGTTCAGGGTGCGCCCGCGCATGAACGCGAGCGGCGCCACCTCGATCGTGCCGCGCTCCATGAAGGCCGCGAGCCGGTCCGCGTCGAGCATGTCGTAGAGCGCGTCGAACAGCGGGCGCAGGTACGGGTCGACCTTCGCGAGCATGTCGCCCGGGAGGAACCCCAGCCGCTCGCCGGCCTCGACCGCGGGGCGCGTGAGGATGATCCGGCCGACCTGGCGCTCCTGGAGCGCCGCGACGGCGAGGGCCATCGCGAGGTACGTCTTGCCGGTGCCGGCGGGCCCGATCCCGAAGGTGACCGTGTGGCCGCGGATCGCGTCGACGTACTGTCTTCTGGGTCACGGTCTTCGGCGCGATCCGCTTGCCGCGGTGGCGCCAGACGACGTCGTCGAGCGCGTCGCGGATCGCTTCGGCCTGGTCGAGCGCGCCGATCACCGCGTCGACGGTCGTCGGCCCGATGTCGTGGCCCGCCTCGACGAGCTCGACGAGCTCGTCCACGACCGCGCGCGCCTCGGCGACCTGGAGCTCCTCGCCCTCGATCGTGAGCCGGTTGCCGCGCAGGAGGATCGTGCAGGCGAGCCGGTCGCGCAGCTCGTCGAGCACCGCGTCGCCGACGCCGGCGAGCTCCGCGGCGACGTCGTTCGTGATCGTGAGAACTTCCTGCATCGTGCTCGAAGTGTAGGGGGAGGGGCGGCGGCGGCGAATCCAGGAAGGATGCGAGTCCGCGCCCTGATCGCCGCGGTGGTCGTCGTCGCCCTGAGCGCGGCCGCCGCAGGCACGGCTGCGCCGCCGGAGGTGCGGTCGAAGCAGGCCCAGGCGGCGCGCGTGCTCGCTGAGATCAACGGCATCGATGCGCGGCTCGGCCACACGGTCGAGGCGTGGAACGGAGCGAACCTGCGCCTCGCGGCGGTCGACCGCGAGCTGAAGACCAACACGGCGCAGCTCGCGGTGGCCCGTGCCCAGTATCGCGTCGCACAGAAGCGGATCGCCCGGCGGCTCGTCGCGATCTATGTCGCCGGCGAGCCCGACATGGTCGACGTGATCCTCGGCGCCTCGAACGTCGGCGACCTGATCGACGGGCTCGATGCGGTCTCGAAGGTGACGGCGCAGGACCGGCGGATCGCCGGACAGGCGAACGCCCTCAAGGCGAAGCTCGACCTCGGACCAGCGCCGGCTCGTGCGCGCCCGGGCCGAGCAGCGGGCGACGGTCGCCGACCTCGCGGCCAAGCGCGCCCAGATCGAGAGCTCGCTGGCGACGCGCCGCCGGCTCCTCTCGTCGATTCAGGGCCAGATCGCGCGCATCGAGGCGGCCCAGCGCGCCCAGGAGGAGCGGCTCGCGGAGCAGGCCCGCGCCCGCCTCGCGCGCCAGCAGGCCCAGGCCGAGGCGGCGGCGAAGGCGCGCGCGGCCCAGCCGGCCGCAGCGGTGGCGGCTCCGCCCGCGGCGCCGGTGACGACGACTCCCACCGACACCGCGCCGACCGACACGACCGGGACCACGACCGCTCCGGCCCCGCTCCCCGTCGCGCCTGCCGCCCCGCTCCCCGCCGGCCACCCCGACGCGGCGTCGGTCGCCGCCCGCTACCTCGGCGTGCCGTACGTCTGGGGCGGCGCCACTCCGGCCGGCTTCGACTGCTCCGGGCTCGTGGTCTACGTCTACGCCCAGCTCGGGATCGCGCTGCCGCACTTCACCGGCGCGCTGTGGGCGCTCGGCGTCCCGGTTCCTCGCGACCAGCTGCAGCCGGGCGACCTCGTCTTCTTCGACGCGCTCGACCACGTCGGGATCTACATCGGCGCGAACGAGTTCATCCACGCGCCGCACACCGGCGACGTCGTCAAGGTCTCGACGCTGACCGGCAACTACGCCGCGGGCTACGTCGGCGCGCGCAGAATTTAGGCGAGCTTCTCGCGCACGAGCTGGCTCGACGACCGAGCCGTCGGCCCGCCCGGAGACCTGCGGCATCACGTCGGCCATCACCCGGCCGAGCTGGTTCAGGCTCGTCGCGCCGACCTCGGCGATCACGTCGTCGATGATCTCCTCGAGCTCCTCCTCGGAGAGCTGCGGCGGCGTGAACTCCTCGATCACCTCGAGCTCGTACTCCTCCTTCGCGGCCTGGTCGTCGCGGCCGGCGGCCAGGAACGCCTCGGCCGCCTCGACCCGGCGCTTCCGCTCGCGCTGGAGCACCTGGAGCGCCTCGTCGTCCTTCAGCGGGCGCTGGAGGTCCTTCTCGGCCCCGCGGAGGCTGGAGAGGAGGAGCGAGAGCGCGTCACGGCGCGGGTCGTCGTGCGCCAGCCGCGCGGCCTTCAGGTCGTCCTCGATCCGGGTCACAACGGTCATTCGGGCATCCCCTCGATCCTGCCTCCAAGCACGTGCCAGTGGAGATGGTAGATCGTCTGGCCGCCGCCCGGGCCGACGTTGACGAGCACGCGGTAGTCCTCGAGCCCGGCCCGCCGCGCGGTCTCCGCGACGAACTCGAGCATCCGCTTCGCCTCGTCGGGCGGGAACGCGGCGACGTCGCGGAACGTGTCGACGTGCCGCTCGGGCAGCACGAGCAGATGCGTCTCCGCCTTCGGCGCGATGTCGCGGATCGCCACGAAGCCGTCGCCGGCGTGGACGTGCTCGCCCTCGGCGACGAGTCGGCAGAAGAGGCAGTCCTCAGGCAGCGAGGATCCCCTCCTCCGTGACGGCCGCGGCGCGGACGCGGACGAGCTCGCCGACCGGGCCGTCGACGAGCCACGGCGAGTAGTCGTCGCCGTACCCGCGGCCCGGGCGGTCGACCAGGACGACGTCCTCCCGGCCGAGCTTGCTCGCGCCACCGGGCGAGGCACGCGTCGTGCGAGGCCTCGCGCAGCCGCGCCGACCGCTCACGCTTCACGGCCGCCGGCACCGTGTCGGCCGCGGCGGTGACCGTGCCCGGGCCGCGGCGAGTACGGGAAGACGTGCACCTTCGTGATCCTCGCGCGGCGCACGACGTCGAGCGTGCGCGCGAAACGCGGCCTCGTCCTCGCCCGGGAAGCCGACGATCACGTCGCTCGTCACGTTGAAGTCCTCGAGCGGCTCGACTCTCGCGAGGTACTGGCGCGGCGCGAGTACCGGCGCGCCATCGCCCGCAGGACGCCGTCGTCGCCGGACTGGAGCGGGACGTGCAGGTGCGGCGAGACGACCGGCGTCTCGCGCAACGCCGCGATCAGCGCCGGCGTCAGGTGATTGAGCTCGATCGAGGAGAGCCGCAGCCGCTCGAGGCCCGGTGTCTCCCCCGCCTCGCGAACGAGCCGCGGCAGGTCGTAGCCCGCGTCGCGGTCGCGGAAGCAGCCGAGGTTCACCCCGGTGAGGACGACCTCGCGGTGACCCTGCCCGACGCGCCTGCGGATCTCGTCGAGCACGGCGTCCGCGCGCCGCGACCGGGTCCCGCCGCGAACCAGCGGGATCACGCAGAACGCGCACGAGAAGCTGCAGCCGTCCTGGATCTTGACGAACGCACGCACCCGGTCGAGCCCCACCTCGGCCTGGACGCAGCCGATCGCCCCGACGTCGCCCGCCACGAAGGCAGGTGTCTCCTCGCTACGCCGGGGCACGACGACGACGTTCTCCGGGAGCCCGGCGAAGGCGTCGGCCGAGAGGTTCGCGCCGCACCCGGTGACGTAGACGCGCCCGTGCCTGCGAGCCGCGCGCGCGGCGGCCTTGCGGGACTTCGCCACGGCTTCGTGCGTGACGCAGCAGGTGTTGACGACCGCGACGTCCGCAGCCGCATCGCTCTCGGTGTGGCCGTCGGCGAGCAGCCGCTCTCGGAGGGCGCGCGCGTCCGTCTGCGAGACCTTGCAGCCCAGGAAGCTCGTGGTGAACGTCGCCACGGCCCGGAGCTTAAACGGTGTCGCGCACGAAGAGGTCGGCCGCCCAGCCCTCCGCGTCGCGCCCGTCAACCCTGCGGAAGCCCGCGGGCTCCGGCCGCTCCGAGGCGAGATAGCCCGACGTGACCAGCCGCTCGCACTCGAGGCTCGGCGCGATCTCCGAGACCGCCTCGAGGGTGACGTTGGCGACCGCGGTACCGACCGCGGGCAGTGCGCCCGCGCCGGCGTCGCCGAGCCGCACGTCGACCTCCACCCCGTTCCGGGCCGCATTCGCAGCCGTCGCCTCGACCGCCTCCGCCTCGATGTCGATCGCGGTCACGGGCCCGTAGCCGAGCCGCGCGCCCGCGATCGAGAGGACCCCCGAGCCGCAGCCGACGTCGAGCAGGCTGCCGCCGGGATCGAGCGCGAGGAGCTCGAGGCAGAGCCTCGTGGTCGCGTGGGCACCCGTGCCGAACGCGCGACCCGGGTCGATCACCACGGCGAGCGCTTCCGGCGGCGGCTCCTCCCAGGGCGGCCCGATCCAGAGCGGCCCAACCCTGACCGGACGGTGGAAGGCCCGCCAGCGCTCCTCCCACCCGTCCTCGACGTCGGCCGCGTTGCCGGTGCCGCCGAAGGCGTGCCAGAGCCGCTCCTCGCCGCCCGCGTCGGTGTACGCCGCGAGCTCGATCTCGCCGCCGGGGTGGTCGACCTCCTCGAAGCCGGCCGGAAAGAGCTCGATCATCGTCGCCCGGGCCTCCTCCGCACGAACGGGCGAGACGGTGACCGAGACGCGGCGCAGCGGATTCAGCGGAACGCGCTCTTCAGCTTGGCGAAGAACCCCTCGTCGGCCTCGTACGTGTGCTCGGTCGCGCTGCGGTCGAACTCCTCCAGCGTGCGACGCTGCTCGTCGGTCAGGTGGCGCGGAACGAGCACGTTCACGAGCACGCGATGGTCGCCGCGCCCGAAGCCCTGCAGGACCGGCATCCCTTTCCCCTTCAGGGTCTGCACTTCGCCCGGCTGGATCCCCGGCCGGAGCTCGAGCTCGACGTCGCCGTCGAGCGTCGCGACCGTCGTCGTGCCGCCGAGCGCCGCCTGGGTCATCGTCAGCGAGACGGTCGAGACGATGTCGTCGCCGGTGCGGACGAACCGCTCGTCGTGCGCGACGTGCACGAGCACGTAGACGTCGCCCGTCTGGCCGCCGAGGCGTCCCGCATGTCCCTCGCCGGAGACGCGGATGCGCTGTCCGTCGTGGATCCCCGCGGGGATCTTCACCTCGACCGCGCGGTCCTCGAGCACGCGTCCGGCGCCCGCGCACTCGGTGCACGGATGCTCGACCGTGCGCCCGGCGCCGTTGCAGCGCGGGCACGCCTGGGTGCGGACGAACTCCCCGAAGACGCTGCGCGAGACCTGCTGCACCCGCCCGGCCCCGCCGCACGTCTCGCAGCGGACCGGCTCGGTGCCAGGCTCCGCGCCGTCCCCACCGCAGCGGCCGCACTCGGTCGCCGCCTGGAACGGCACCTGCCGCACGACGCCGTGCGCCGCCTCGACGAGCTCGATCTCCACCTCGACGGCGATGTCGGCGCCGTGCGCCGGCCCCTGTGCCCCGCGACGGCCGCCGCCGAAGAGATCGTCGCCGAAGAACGCCGAGAAGATGTCGGAGAGGTTCCCCATGTCGAAGTGACCGGGGTCGAAGCCGCCGCCGCGGAGCCCCTCACGGCCGTAGCGGTCGTAGAGCTCGCGCCGCTCGGCGTTCGAGAGCACCTCGTAGGCCTCGGCGACCTCGCGGAACCGCTCCTCGGCATCGGGCGCCGAGGAGACGTCGGGGTGCAGCTCGCGCGCGAGGGTGCGAAAGGCGCGCTTGATCTCGGCGTCCGACGCGTCGCGCCGCACGCCCAGCACTTCGTAGTAGTCGCGCTCGGTCGTCGCCATCGAGCGTTAGGGTAGCGAGCCGGTCAGCTCTCCTCGTACACGGACTCGACGTAGCGCGAGAGCTCGGCCGCGGCGGCCCGCACCGCGCGGATCGCCTTGTCGTAGTCCATCCGCACGGGGCCGAGCAGGCTCACCGAGCCCAGCGTGCGGGTGGCGAGGCCGTACCCGGAGCCGACGATCGCCACGTCGTGGAGACCCGAGGCGTCGAGCTCGTCCCCGACACGGACGACGGGACGGCGCGGGTCGAGGGTCTCGCCGAGCAGCTCGAGCAGCGCCGCGCGGCGTTCGAGCATCTCGAGCAGGTGGCGGCACGCCTCGCGCTCGTCTGCGCGCACGTCGCCGAGGAGGCCGGCCGCGCCGCCGACGAAGACGCGCTGGTCGTCGGCCGCGGTCGAGTCGGTGAAGACGGGCGCGAGCTCCGCGAGGAAGGCGCGCTCGCGCTGCGAGAGGCTCGGGTCGTCGAGCCGGCGGCGCAGGAGGCCGGAGCCGAGCTGGAGCCCGGCGACGGTCTCGTTGAGGTACTCGCGCGCCCAGCCGGCGAGGCCGGTGTCGACGGGCGCGTCGAAGGCGACCGTCCGCTTGGAGACGCCGCCGGTCGAGGTGATCAGCACGACGAGCGCGACCTGCGGCTGCAGGAGCAGGACCTCGACGTGGCGCACCGTCGTGGTCGCGAGCGGCGGCGCGGAGACGAGCGCGAGCAGGCGCGTCGCGTCGGCGAGCATCTCGGTCGCCTGCTGCATCACGGCCTCGAGCTCGGTGCGGACCGCGGGCGCCGCGAACGACGACTCGCCCGACGGCCGCGGCTCGAGCCGCTCGAGCAGGTCGCCCGCGTAGAGGCGGTAACCGCGATCGGTCGGTACGCGTCCCGCCGAGGTGTGCGGATGGGTGAGCAGCCCGAAGCCCTCGAGCTCGGCCAGCTCGTTCCGCACCGTCGAGGGCGAGACGTCGAGCTCGGCCCGCTCGACGAGGCCCTTCGAGCCGACGGGCTGGCCGGTGGCGACGTACTCCTCGACGACGCGGCGCAGGATCTCGCGCTGTCGTGGGGTGAGTTGCACGTTCACTGCCTTGTGCTGACTGTAGCGCGGGTCAGGCCAGGAGCTCGGCCGTGACCGCGCCGCCGAGGAAACGCCCTCGCCGCGTCAGCGCGAGCGTCGCGCCGTCGTTCACGGTGAGCCCCAGCCGCTCGAGCCGCTCGAGCGCGCCCGCGTCGATCGCCTCCTCGACGCTGTCCAGCGCGAGCGGCTCGTCGAGCCGCAGGCCGAGCATCAGCCGCTCCCGGCGGCGCACCTCGTCGTCCAGCGGCTCGAGCTCGCGCGGCGGCAGCTCGCCCCGGCCCAGCGCGCCGAGGTAGGCAGCGAGGCGAGGCGTCGTCCGCCAGCGGACCCCGGCGACGGTCGACACCGCGCCGACGCCGAGCCCGAGGTAGTCGCGCCCGAGCCAGTAGGCGAGGTTGTGCCGGGAGCGGAGGTCGCGCTCGCCCGCGCGGCAGAAGTTGGCCGTCTCGTACCAGCGGTAGCCGGCTCCGGTGAGGCGGTCGACGACCCGCTCGAAGTAGTCCTCCATCGCCTCGGCCTGGCGCTCGAGCTCGGCGCCGTGCGCGTGCGTGAAGCGCGTGCCCGGCTTCGCCTCGAGCTCGTAGCAGGAGAGGTGCTCGGGATCGAGCGCGAGCGCTGAGGCGAGGTCGGCCTCGAGGTCGGCCGGGCTCTGGCCGGGGATGCCGTAGATGAGGTCGAGCGAGAGGTTGTCGAAGCCGGCCTCGCGCAGCGTGTGGAAGGCGCGCGTCACGTCGTCCGGGGTCGCCCGCCGCTCGAGCACCGCGAGCAGCTCCGGCTGGAAGCTCTGCGCGCCGAGCGAGACGCGCGTCACGCCGCCCGCGAGCAGGGCCCGCGCGAGCTCCGGCGTCACGGTCTCGGGATTCGCCTCGACCGTCACCTCGGCCGCCGGCGGCAGCGACCCGAGCAGCCGCGCGAGCGCCTCCGGCTCGGTCAGCGTCGGCGTGCCGCCGCCGAGGAACACGGTCTCGAGCCCGGGCGCGAGCAGCGCCGCGCTGCAGCTCGAGCTCGGCGAGCAGCGCCTCGACGTAGGGCCCGTGCTCGTCCTCGCGGCCGAGCACCGTGACGAAGTCGCAGTAGCCGCAGCGCGAGGCGCAGAACGGCAGGTGGACGTAGAGGTGGCGAACGCCGCTCACTTCTTGTCCTCGTTCAGGTTGAGCACGGCGAGGAACGCCTCCTGCGGCACCTCGACGCCGCCGACCTGCTTCATCCGCTTCTTGCCCTTCTTCTGCTTCTCGAGCAGCTTGCGCTTGCGGGTGATGTCGCCGCCGTAGCACTTCGCGAGCACGTCCTTGCGGCGCGCCTTGACCGTCTCGCGGGCGATGATCCTCGACCCGATCGCCGCCTGGATCGGCACGTCGAACATCTGCCGCGGGATCTCCTGCCGCAGCTTCTCGACGAGCAGCTTGCCCCGGTCGTAGGCGTTGCCGCGGTGGATCACGAGCGAGAGCGCGTCGACCGGCTCGCCGCCGACGAGGACGTCGACGCGCACGAGCGTCCCGGGCTGGAACCCGGCGAGGTCGTAGTCGAAGCTCGCGTAGCCCGCGGGTGCGCGACTTGAGCTGGTCGTAGTAGTCGAGCACCACCTCGGCGAGCGGCAGCTCGTAGGTGAGGTGGACGCGCTCCTCGGAGAGGTACTCCATGTGGTCGAAGCGGCCGCGCCGGTCGTTGTTGAGCTCCATCACCGTGCCGACGAACTCCTTCGGGACGATGATCGACGCGTGGATGTACGGCTCCTCGACCTCCTCGTACTCGTTCGGCATGTCGGACGGGCGTGTGCACCTCGACCCAGTCGCCGTGCGGCGGCTTGACGCGGTAGGCGACGTTCGGCGCGGTCACGAGCAGGTCGAGGTCGAACTCGCGCTCGAGCCGCTCGCGGACGATCTCCATGTGCAGCAGGCCGAGGAAGCCGCAGCGGAAGCCGAAGCCGAGCGCCTGCGAGGTCTCCGGCTCGTAGAAGAGCGCGCCGTCGTTGAGCTTCAGCTTCTCGAGCGCGTCGCGCAGCTCCGGGTAGTCGTCCGAGTCGGTCGGGAAGAGCCCGGCGAAGACCATCGGCTTGACGTCCTTGTAGCCCGGGACCGGCTCGGACGCAGGCCGCTCCTGCGAGCGTCAGCGTGTCGCCGACCCGCAGGCGCGAGACGTCCTTGAGACCGGTGATCACGTAGCCGACCTCGCCCGCCTCGAGCCGGCCCGTCGGCGTGCGCGCCGGGCGCCATGAAGCCGAGCTCCTCGGCCTCGAACTCGGTCCGGGTCGCCATCGTCCGCACCCTGTCGCGCGTCGAGAACGAGCCGTCGACGACGCGGACGAACGCGACGACGCCGCGGTACTGGTCGTACGACGAGTCGAAGATGAGCGCGCGCGGCGGCCCGTCGGGGTCGCCGCCCGGCGCCGGGATCCGCGCGACGATCGCGTCGAGCACCTCCTCGACGCCCTGGCCCGTCTTCGCGGAGATGCGGATCACCTCGGCGGGATCGCCGCCGAGCAGGTCGGCGACCTCGGCCGCGACCGCGTCGGGGTCGGCCTGCGGCAGGTCGATCTTGTTCAGGATCGGGATGATCTCGAGGTTGTTCTCGATCGCGAGGTAGGCGTTCGCGAGCGTCTGCGCCTCGATCCCCTGCGCCGCGTCGACGACGAGCAGCGCGCCCTCGCAGGCCTGGAGCGAGCGCGACACCTCGTAGGTGAAGTCGACGTGCCCGGGCGTGTCGATCAGGTTCAGCTCGTGGCCCTTCCAGCGCACGCGCACGGCCTGCGCCTTGATCGTGATCCCGCGCTCGCGCTCGAGCTCCATCGAGTCGAGCAGCTGGTCGCGCATCTCGCGCTCCGAGACCGAGTCGGTCAGCTGGAGGATGCGATCGGCCAGCGTCGACTTCCCGTGGTCGATGTGGGCGATGATCGAGAAGTTGCGGATCTGGTCTTGGCGCATGGTCAGCTCCGCCGGAAGCGGGCTCTCAACCCTAGCAACGGGTCGATCTCGCGAATCCCGAGCAAACGGGCGGAAAACGCGTAGGCGACGCCGCCGGCCGCGATCCCGCCGACGAGGGCGACCGCCTGGGCGACGAAGCCGCTGACCCACGACGGAGTCGATCCCGCGCCAGACGCCGTACGCGACGGCGGCGAGGACGGCCGACGCGACGAGGATCCGGCCGACTGCGGCGAGGATCGGCCGGAGCGGCAGCCCGTCGAGGCGCGCGCGCAGGAGCCAGAAGAGCACCGCGGCGCCGGCGATGTTCACGACCGAGGTCGAGAGCGGGATCCCCCAGACGCCGAACCGGTAGAACGCCCAGTCGAGCAGGGCGTTGAGCGCGAGGTTCCCGAGCGCGACCGCCGTCGGGACCCAGTTCTCCTGCAGGCTGAAGAACGCGCGGTTCAGCATCAGCATCGCGCCGTTGAACGTGAGGCCGAGCGAGAACGCCGCGAGCGCGCCGGCGACGACCGTCGTCTGCTCGGGGGTGAACGCGCCGCGCTGGTAGAGGAGCCGCACGATCGGCGTCGCGAGCACGGCGACGGTCACGCTCGCGGGGATCAGCAGGAAGGCCATCTGGCGGAGCCCGAGCCCGACGGTGCCGCGGAACCCCTCCCAGTCGGCGCGCACCGCGAGCCGCGACATCGTCGGGAAGAGCACGGTGGCGATCGCGACGGAGAAGATCCCCTGCGGGAGCATGTAGATGCGGAACGCCTTGTCGATCGCCGCCGGCGCCAGCTCCGGATCGAGCAGGCGCGAGGCGAAGAGCGTGTCGACGACGGCGTTGAAGTTGATCAGGCCGAGGCCGAGGGTGACGGGGACCATCAGCGCGAAGACGCGGCGCACCGTCGGGTCGCGATAGTCGAGCGCGACGTGGAGGCGGCCGTCGAGCTTGAACAGCCACGGGAGCGGGATCAGCACCTGGATCACGGTGCCGATCAGGATCGAGAACGCGTAGACGTAGAGCTTCGCGTTCATCGTGTGGGCGTTCGGGACGCCCAGCACCAGGCCGACGATGATCGCGAGGTTCCAGAACACCGGCGTGATCGCCGGGATCGTGAACTCGTCGTAGCTGTTGAGGATCCCGACCACGATCCCGGAGAGGCCGAGCAGGAAGACCACCGGGAAGAGGACACGGGTGAGCCCGATCGCGAGCTGCACGTCGCCGCCCGGGTCGCCGAACGGCTTGATGATCAGCGGCGCGAAGATGATCCCGAACGCGGTCACCGCGCCGAGGCCGAGCGCCATCAGGAAGAAGACGCTCGAGGCGACGCGCCACGCGCGCTTCCGGTCTCCCTTGACGAGCAGCTCGCTGAAGACCGGCACGAACGCCGACCCGAGCGCCTGGTCGGCCACGAGCGAGCGGAGCAGGTTCGGGATCTGGAAGGCGACGGTGAAGGCGTTGATCTTGCCGCTCGCCCCGAAGTAGTACGCGGCCACCATCTCCCGGATCAGGCCGAGGACGCGCGAGAGGCCGGTGGCGAGCGAGAACATCGCCGTCGACCAGGCAAGACGGCGACGCGGGGGGTGCTCCTCCACGCCGCGAGTATAGGGAGCGCCCCCGTCGTTCTCTGGTACCATCGACCAGCCCGCAGGACGCGGGCATTTCAACGCTATGGCCAATATCCAGCAGCAGAAGAAGCGAGTCCGGATCGCGTCGCGTGAGCGGGCGGAGAACCTCCGCTACCGCTCGACCGTGAAGACGCTGATGCGGCGGCTCGAGACCGCGGTCGAGGACGGCGACGCCGACGCGATCTCGACGCAGCATCGCGAGGTCGTCCGCTGGCTCGACCGCGCTGCGTCGCGCGGCGCTCTCCACAAGAACACGGCCGGTCGCCGCAAGGCGCAGGCGGCCAAGCTCGTCGGCGCGAAGGCGGTGACGGCGGCGGACGCGAAGGCGAAGAAGCCCGCCGGCCGCAAGAAGGCCGCCGCGAAGCCGGCGTAGCGCGCTAGCGCGTCACGTCTGCCAGAGCCCGCTGTACCTCGAGCTTCCCCGAGAGGCGGCTGCCGCCCTTCAGCGCCCGGTCCAGCTCGGCCAGCCTGACGAGCGCGGCGCGGAGCTCGGTCTCGTCGTAGTTCCTGCCCTGCGCGGCCGCCGTCTCGGCCATCACGGGGTAGCGCAGCTTCAGCGCCGTCGCGATCTCGCGGGCCGGGAGGCCCTCCGCTGCGAGCCGCTGGACCGAGCGGACGCGCTCGACCTGCGAGGCGAGCGCGGACTGGACGCGGATCGCGTCGGTCGCGTCGGGGTTGCCGGAGCGCTCGAACACCGCCTCGCACGCGGCGAGCGCCGCGCCGAGGTCGCGCCGCCCCCACGCGTCGGTGACGGAGAAGACCGGGGCGTCCGCGGTGGTCGCCGCCAGCTCCTCGATCTCCCGCTCGCCGATGGGCTCGCCCGCCGCCCAGGTGACGATCTTGTCGATCTCCGACTCGAGCCCGTGCGCCGACTCGCCGACGAGCTCGACGAGCACGCGGCAGGCGTCGGCGTTGACCTGCACCCCGCGCTCGGCGAACTTCTCGTGGACCCACTGGGGCCAGGCGCGGCGGCGGATCTCGTACAGCAGCAGGTCTCCCTTCGCCGCGAGAACGGCCTTGGCGAGCGGCGAGTCCTTTCGGCCTTCCTCCGCCACGAGCGCGAGCACCGTGTCCGGCGGAGGGGTCTCGAGGTGCTCGGCGATCGCCTTCACGTCGGCGGCCTTCCAGCCCCCGGTCAGCCTGCCGTCTGCGTTCCGCCGCCCGTCGACGCCTTCGACGACGACCAGCCGCCGGCCGCTGCCGAAGAGGCCGAGGGCGTTGCACGCCGCAGCCGCGTCGGCCCCGGTCGCACCGTCGAGCGCCGAGAGATGTCTCGATCTCGCCGTCGTCGAAGTGGCCGCGCAGACGGACGAGTGCCGTTCGGATCTTCGGCCGGTCCGTGCCGGCGAGCAGGTAGACGGGCTTCAGCGCCGGTGCCATCGCCGCCAAGCATAGGCCGCGGCCAGGAGGGCGACCGCGGCGAGCGCCGCCGCCGCGCGACCCGAGCGGATCTGTGCTCCGGGAAGGCCGCCGACGAGCCGGGCGCAGCCGGCCAGGTACGCCGCGCACCAGCCGTTCAGCCATGCGAGCGCCGCCGCCGCGGACGGAGCGACCGGCGCCAGCGCTGCGGTCGCGAGAGCGAGGCCGAGCAGCGGCGCGACGACCGGGGCTGCGAGCGCGTTCGCCGGCACCGTGAGGAGCGGGACCGCGTGGAACTGCATCCAGGAGACCGGCGCTGTCGCGAGCCCACACGCGGTCGAGACCGCGACCACACCCGCGAGCGGCCGCGGCACCGGATAGCCCTCGAGCACTCGCATCAGACGCGGTACGACCAGGAAGATCGCCAGAACCGCTGCGAACGAGAGCTGGAACCCCGGATCGAACAGGTTGTACGGGTTCCACCCGAGCAGGACGAGCGCCCCGAGGAGAAGCGCGTACCAGCGGTCGCGTTCGCGCGCCGACAGCCATGCGAGCGACGCGAGCGCGCCCGCGACTCCCGCACGGATCACGGACGGCTGCGGGCCCGACCGCGAGCACGTACGCGGTCATTCCCGCCAGCGCCCCCAGCTCCCCCAGGAGCCTGGGCAGCCCTGCGAGCCACGCGACCCACAACGCCGAGGCGGCGACGAGCGCGACGTTCTGCCCCGAGACGGCCAGGAGGTGGTAGAGCCCCGAGGCGCGGAAGCGGTTGCGCAGGCCGAGCGGAATGTCCTGGTCGTCGCCGAGCACGACCCCTTCGAGCACCGCTCGTCGATCGCCGTGCAGCCCGGCCGCAACGGAGCCCGCGAGCCTCGCCCGGAGCCGATCGGCCACTCCACCGAGCCCACCTCGCCTCCCCACGGCCTGCCAGCGGTCCACGCGCAGGACCACGTGCACGCCGCGGCGGCGGAGCCAGGCCCGTTCGTCGAAGCCGTTCGCCGCGGGGCGCGGCAGGGCGAGGACGCCGAGCGCCTCGAGCTCAGAGCCCTGCGGTGGCGAGCGGCCGAGTGGAAGCTCGAGCAGAACGGATTCGTGCGGCCGAAGCTGCCCGAAGCGCAGCACGAGCCCGGGCGCACGGAGCGAGAACGCCCCACTCCTCGGAGGGCCCGTGACCACGACGAGCGCCCGCTCGGCGCGCCCCACTTCGGCGAGGAGGACGCTGCGGTCGAGAGCGTCGAGGCGCGCGCTTCCCCACCACCACCCGGCGAGAGCCAGGGCAACGGCCAGGAGGCCGAGCCGCCGGTCGGGCGCCGAGATGCTCGCGCCTGCGAGCAGTCCCACGGCTGCCGCCGCGAGCGCGACGGCCGGGGCACGAACCGCATTCGCGGCCGCTATTCCTCCGCAGAGCGCGCCGAGGAGCAGGTGGTTCGGGAAGCGCGCACGAAGATCTGTCATGGAGCCACCAGCCCACGGAGCTGGTCGATCTTCGCCGGGCCGATCCCGGGGATCGCGTCGAGCTCGTCCACCGACGAGAACGTCCCGTGCTGGGTGCGGTAGTCGATGATCTTCTGTGCGGTGACGGGACCGATTCCCGGGAGCGCGTCGAGTTGCTCGGCGGTCGCCGTCGACAGGTGCACGGGCCCGGCGGACGGCGTCCCCGCCGCGGATACCGACGAGGCGACGCTCCCGCGAGCCGGAACGACGACCTGCTCACCGTCCGCGAGCGGCGCGGCGAGGTTCACCTGCGCCAGGTCGGCACGACCCGTTGCCCCGCCGGCTCGGGCGACTGCGTCGGCGATGCGGGCGCCCTTCGCCAGGCGCAGCAGGCCGGGCCGCCGTACCGCTCCGACGACGTCGACGACGAGGAGCACCGGCGCGGCCGGTGCGGCCGTCGGCAGCAGCACCGGCCGAGGTGCGGCATGCGGTGTGCCCGCGTGGAGGAGGAGCCGGCCGGCGAGGAGAAGCGCGACGAGGAGAAGCGCCACGCTGACGAGCGCGCGACTCCGTGAGAGCTCGAGCTGCGGCATGCCTCGATCGTGCCGGGGAAGCCGTCACGTGTCTGTGCCGAGAGAGTGACGAAAGAGGCCGGGGTCAGTCCGAGCCCAGCGAGGTCACGTCACGCGGCGTCGGGGCGTCGCCGCGAAGGGCGAGCTCGCCGTCGGCCTGCTCGATCACGACCGGGTCGTGCGTCGCGCAGACGATCGTTGCGCCGCGGCGGCGCGCGAGCCTTGCGAAGAGGAGCGCGACCGCGAGCGCATTCGCCTGGTCGAGCCGCGCCGTCGGCTCGTCGGCGAGAAGCACCTCGGGCCGCGGCGCGAGCGCACGCGCGATCGCGACACGAACCTGCTCGCCGGTCGAGAGTCGCCCGACCCGCTGCTCGGAGCGCTCGGCGAGCCCGACGGCGGCGAGTGTCTCGACGGCGAGCGCAGACGCGTCCGCGGGTGCGACGCCGCGAAGCGCCAGGCCGAGCTCGACGTTCTCGCGGGCGCTCAGCGTCTCGACGAGCCCTGGCTGCTGGCCGACGTAGCCGACATGGGCCCGCCGGAACCCGGCGCGGCCCGCTCGGTCGAGGCCGTTGAGAACGGTGCCGAGCACCTCGACCTCGCCCGCGTCCGGCGTCTCCAGGCCCGCGAGGAGATGAAGCAGCGTCGTCTTGCCGGAGCCCGACGGGCCGGTGACCACGTAGAGCTGCCCGGCCGCGAACGATGCGTCGAGGTCACGGACCGCCGCGATGCGACCGGGGCCGTGCGCGAACGTCTTCACGAGCCCCGTCGCGCGCAGCACCACGCCGCCGGCGGCAGCTGCCTCGGACTGCGCAGCGACCTCCTCCCCGGCCTGAACGGGCCCCCCGCCGTCGGCCGAAGTGACGACGATCCGCTCGCCCTCGACCCGCGCAGTCGCGCGCGTCTGGATGCCCGCCCGGCGCAGGTACTCCTCGGGGAGCCGCAGCCAGCCGCCGCGGCCGACCACGATCGCGCCCTCCGAGACGGCGCCCTCGCGGACGGTCTCCTCGCTCACGCGGCCGTCGCGGATGCGGACGATGCGATCGGCGAGCGAGGTCGACTGCGGATCGTGGCTGACCACGACCGTCGTGCACCCTTCGGCGTGCGTGAGCTCGCCGAGCAGGTCGTAGAGGACACGAGCATTGCCTGCGTCGAGCTCGCCGGTCGGCTCGTCGGCGAGGAGCAGCCTCGGGCGATGCGCGAGCGCTGCGCAGACTGCGATCCGCTGCCGCTCGCCGCCCGAGAGCTCGCCCGGCCGCGCGTCGCGCTCGGCGGCGAGCCCGACCCGCTCGAGGAGCTCGTCCGCCCGCACGATGCGCTGCCGGCGCGGGACGCCCTGGAGCCCGAGGCGAAGGCCGACGAGCTCGCGAGCCGTCAGCTCCGAGGCGAGTGCGCGCGAGTACTGCTGCTCGATGTAGCCGACGGCGCCGGCGCGGTAGTCCGCGAGCCGGCGTGCCGGAATCCGCGAGAGCTCGGTACCGAACACGCGGACGCTCCCCGCCGAGGGCCGGTCGAGGCCGGCGAGGATCCGCAGCAGCGTCGTCTTGCCCGACCCGCTCGGCCCGAGCACGACCAGCGCCTCGCGCTCCTGCACCTCGAGCGAGAGCCCCTGCAAGGCGGCCGCATCGCCTTCCGGAGTCGAGTGGACCCGGAAGACGTCGCGAAGCTCGACGGCGGCACTCACGCGCCGACCTCCCGGAAGCGGCCGGCGGAGGCCGAGCGGAAGCCCGCCCAGGTGACGAGGGCGACGATGCCGACGGCGAGCAGCGCGAAGGCGGCGACCGCGAGGAGGAGCAGCGTCCAGTCGATCGAGAGGACGAGCGGCGGCTGCGCCGGCAGCGCGCCCGCGGTCAGCTTCACCAGGTCCAGCACGAGCGCGCCGAGAGCGACACCGGTCAGCAATCCGCCCGCGATCCCGAACGCCGTCACGAAGAGCGCGCGCAGTCGCAGGTGCCGGCGGAGAGTCGCCGGCTCGGCGCCCTGCGTCTCGAGGTCGAACAGCTCGCCCGACTCGTCGCCGAGATCGGACGAGACGACCAGCACGAGGCCGAGCAGCGCGAGCGCGAGGGCGACGAGAGCCGCGCCGGTCAGCGCGATCAGCGCGCCGCGCGCGAGCGGGTCGCTGCGCACGAGCTGCGAGAGCGACGCCTGCGAGACGAGGTCGAGCGGTCCGGGCGAGGGCCGCGGGCCGTCGACCCAGAGCTCCGACGGTGCGCCGAGCCCCGGCGAGAGCGTGTCGAGCGCCGTCTGCGCCGTCGGGCCGTCGAGGAGGACGAGGTCGCCGGTGACCGACGGGAACCGGTCGACCACGCCGACGACCTTGACCGTGAGCCGCTCGTCCTGGATCTCGAGCGGGAGCAGTCCGCCCGGGCCTGCGGCGTTTGCGAGCGCCGGCGTGACGACCGCGGGGATCGGAGCGGTGTCGGTCGGCTGCGTCGCGCGGAACCCCGAGACGACCTCGGTCGTGAGGAGGTACCGGAGCTGGGCGCGCGCGGGCAGGACGTTCGCGCGTACCCCGCCGGTGCCGTGCCAGCCCCGCCAGTCCCCGGCGATCGTCATCACACCGTGGGCGACCGGCTGGTAACCGGTCCCTCCGTTGCTCGAGAGGCGCCCCCTGTTCTCGAGGCCGAAGGTCAGCTCGACGAGGCGCGAGCCGGCGGGCACCGACGCGCTGAGCACGACCGGCCGGGTGCCCTGCGTGGCCCCGAGCGCGACCGTCTGGAAGGTCCCCGAGCGCGTCCGCACGAGCCCGTTTACGAGCACGTCGTTGCCGCTCGTCGAGACCGTCACGCGAAGCACTCGCCCGAGGGGCTTGCCTCGCATGGTCATGCTCCCGGCCGGCGTGAGCCTCCGCGCGAGCTCGGGCAGCGGTGTCGGGGAGAAGTCGCTCCGCCAGCCGTCCACGCCCGGAATCGCCCTTGCCGGGATCCCGAGCACCGTCGCGTGCTGCGCCTCCAGGCGGAGCACCGGAGTCGCCCCGGTGGGCCGCGGCACCGCCGAGACGGGGACGAGCAGCTCCGGGTTCTCGCGCAGGACGTAGTCGGCCGGCACGGCGTAGGCGACGGCGTCGTGTTCGCCTTGCAGCAGAGTCGACCGGTAGAGGCCGGCGAAGAGCGCGAGCCCGAGGCTGACGACGAGGAACACCGCGGCGACCGTCGCGTGCCCTGGGTTCCGGGCGAGCGAGAGCGCCGCGAGCCGCGCCGAGATCGGGCCCCGGCGGCCGGCCCGCTCCCCCGCGCGCAGCACCGGCGCGAGCAGGCGGGCGCCGACGACCGCGGCCACGAGCGCGACGAGCCCCGGGAGCAGGAGCAGGAACAGGCCCGTGCCGCTGCCGGATGCGAGCGAGCCCGTGCTCGCCGGGCCACGGGTGACGCCGATCACGATCGCGACGAGCGCGCCGACCGCGGCGACGTCGGCGATCGTCACCCTGACGCCTCCGATGCGGGCCGACGGTGCGCGCAGCACCGCGGCGATCAGGAGGGTCGCCACGAGTGCGAGGCCCAGGCCGACCACGAGCCCCGTGGACGACAGAGCCGAGTGGGCCAGAACCGCGCCGACCGCTGAGCCCGCTCTCCCGGCGAGCGCCGCCGCAAGCCCGATCCCGACGAGCCCGCCGATCACGGTTCCCGCGACGGCGACCGCCGCCGCCTCGGCGAGGGTGCCGAGCTCGAGCTGCCACCCGGGCGCGCCGAGCCAGGCGAGTCGCCGTCTCGATGCCTCGACGTCGCGTCGCAGGCTCGCCGCCGCGAGCAGCGTGAACGCGAGGAGCAGCGCCACGGCCTGGCCGCCGAGGAGCAGCAGGCGCCGCTCCGAGGCGCGCGCCGTCGCGGCCGCGGCCTGGAGCGCCTGGATCGGCCCGTCGACCTCGAAGAGGGTCGAGCTGGTCTCGATCCGCGAGCGCGTCTTCTCGATCTCGCTCGTCAGGCGCGAGACCGTCCACGGGTGGACGCTTCCCGGAGTGAGCGGCAGCATCCAGGCGTAGCTGCGGTAGAACGTCTCGAGCTCGGGCGCGTGCGAGAGCGCGTTCACGCCGTCGGCGATCACGAGGGGCGGAGTCTGAGGCGTGTGGTACCCGAGCGACGTGCCCGTCGTCACGGGCCGCTGGATGTACTGGGCGAACGGGGCCGACCGCGAGACGATCCCGTGCCCGACGACGACGAGCGGGAGCCCTGGGGTGTGGGGCACCGGCAGCGAGCCGCCCACCTCGAGCACCTCGCAGCGCGTCGCCGTGCACCGGCGGGGAAGCCGCCCCGACGTGACACGGACGAAGCGGCCCAGCCCGTCCACCGCGCGGATGTCGACGAGACGCCCGTTGACGCTCGCCTCCCGGTAGAGCATCACCGCGACCGGCTTCCCGCCGAGCGCCTCGAGGGCCGGACGCGCGATGCGGTCGAGCGACTGCCAGGACGCCTCGTTCGTGCCGAACCAGACCGCCTGCACCGAGCGGTCGGCCGGCGAGAGCGTCGAGACCGCCCGCGCCAGGCTGCGATCCTGCATCACCTGTGCGCCCGCGAGCACACAGGCAAGCACGGCGGCGCCCGCGGCGATGCCGGCGACGACGAGCACGACGCGACCGACCCGCCGCGCGAGACGGGCCCGTACGAGGAAGAAGACGTATGCGATCCGTCGGCTCACCCCCGGAATCTTCGCCTACGGCGCGGTCTCCGGGGCGGAACACGGCCGTGGCGCGTGTTCCGGCACGGTTTCGGCACAGACGCGTGCGCCGGAGTCGCCTAGCCTGACGGCTGGTGGGGCGGGGTCGGGGAGCCCGGTTCCCGCGTCAACCTTAAGAGAGCGCCGAGGGGCGCTCAGCCGACCACGAGGTTCACGAGCTTCTTCGGGACGACCACCGTCTTGCGGATCTCCTTGCCGTCCAGGTGGGCGCTCACCTTGGCGGAGGCTTTGGCGCGGCTCACGAGCTCGTCCTCGGGCGCGTCGGCCGGGACCTCGAAGCGGTCGCGCACCTTGCCGTTCACCTGGACGACGAGCTCGAAGGTCTCGTGCTCCAGCAGCGCGGGGTCGGCCACGGGCCACGGGCTGCTCCCAGAGCCGCTCGTGCCCGAGCCTCTGCCAGAGCTCCTCCGCGATGTGCGGCGCGTACGGCTGGATCAGCGAGACGGCGGTCTCGGCGGCGAAGCGCGCCCCCGGATCGCCCTCGCCGCGCCCGATCTCGTTGACGAGCTCCATCACGGCCGCGATCGGCGTGTTGATCACGAAGCGCCGCCCGATGTCGTCGGACACCTTCGCGATCGTCGCGTGGGCCTTGCGCACGAGCGGGCCGTCGCCCGGGTCGCCCGCCGGCAGCGGCCGCCTGCTCGAGCGTGACCCGCCAGAGCTTGTGCAGGAAGCGCACCATGCCCTCGACGCCGTTGTCCTGCCACTCCGCGTCCTGGTCGACCGGGCCGAGGAACAGCAGAGTACAGGCGGACGGCGTCGGCGCCGTAGCGCGCCGATGAACTCGTCGGGGTCGACGACGTTCCCCTTCGACTTCGACATCTTCGCGCCGCGGTAGTAGATCATCCCCTGCGTGAACAGCCGCGCGAACGGCTCGCGGAAGCCGAGCAGCCCGATGTCGTTCAGCACCTTCGTGAAGAAGCGCGCGTACATCAGGTGCAGGATCGCGTGCTCGACGCCGCCGATGTACTGGTTGACCGGCAGCCAGTAGTCGACGAGGTCGCGCTCGAACGGCGCCTGATCGTTGTGCGCGTCGGCGTAGCGCAGGAAGTACCAGGACGAGTCGACGAACGTGTCCATCGTGTCGGTCTCGCGCCTGGCCGGGCCGCCGCACGTCGGGCACTCGACCGCGACCCAGTCCTCCGCGGCGGCGAGCGGCGAGCGGCCCTTCGGCACGTAGTCCTCGACCTCGGGCAGCACCACCGGCAGCTCGTCGTCCGGTACCGGGACGATGCCGCAGGACGTCGCAGTGGACGATCGGGATCGGGCAGCCCCAGTAGCGCTGGCGCGAGAGCAGCCAGTCGCGCAGGCGGTAGCCGATCGTTCGCGTGGCCGAGGCCCTGCTCCTCGAGCCAGGCGACGATCGCCTGCTTGCGCCTCCGGCGCCGGCAGCCCGGAGAACTCGCCCGAGTTGACCAGGCGCTCGTCGTCGGTGTGCGCCGAGAACGCGCCCTCGGCCGTCGGCTCTCGCCGTCGGCGGGGACGACGACCGTCCGCACCGGCAGGCCGTACCGCTCCGCGAAGGCGAAGTCGCGCTCGTCGTGCGCGGGGACGGCCATGATCGCGCCGGTGCCGTACTCCATCAGCACGTAGTCGGCGACCCAGATCGGGATGCGCTCGCCGTTGACGGGGTTGACGACGTGGCGCCCGGTGAAGACGCCGTTCTTCTCCTTCTCCTGGCACGCTCGACCGCCGAGCGCGCCGCGGCGTGGCGGACGTAGTCCCGCACGCGCCGCTTCGTGCTCGGAGCCGGCGACGAGCTCGCTCGACGCGCGGGTGCTCCGGGCGCGAGCACGAAGAACGTCGCGCCGAACAGCGTGTCGGGCCGCGTCGTGAACACCGACAGGTCGCGGTCGCTCCCGTCGACCCGGAAGTCGACCTCGGCGCCCTCCGAGCGGCCGATCCAGTTGCGCTGCATCGTCAGCACCCGCTCCGGCCAGGACTCGAGCTGGTCCATCTCGTCGAGCAGCGCGTCGGCGTAGTCGGTGATCCGGAAGAACCACTGGGTCAGGTTCCGCGACTCGACCTCCGCGCCGCAGCGCTCGCAGCGTCCGTCGATCACCTGCTCGTTCGCGAGCACGGTCTGGTCGTTCGGGCACCACTTGACCGGCGCCTCCTTGCGGTAGGCGAGACCGCGCTCGAAGAAGCGCAGGAAGAGCCACTGCGTCCAGCGGTAGTACTCGGGCTCGTGCGTCGCAGAGCTCGCGATCCCAGTCGATCGACCAGCCCATCCGCTTCATCTGGCGGCGGATCGTGGCGATGTTGCGCTCGGTGACGACACGCGGGTGACCGCCCTCGCGGATCGCCGCGTTCTCGGCCGGCAGCCCGAACGCGTCGTAGCCCATCGGGCGCAGGACCGCGAAGCCGTGGCGGCGGCGGAAGTGCGTGACGACGTCGCCGAGCGTGTAGTTGCGCACGTGCCCCATGTGCAGCTCGCCGGACGGGTACGGCAGCATCTCGAGCACGTAGGTCTTGCTCGCGTCCTTCGCGGTGCCGGGCTCGGGATTCGGCACGTTGAACGCGCGCGCCTCGGCCCAGACCCGCTGCCACTTCTCCTCGATCTGTGCCGGTTCGTACCGCTCCACGTTGTCTCCTCCAGAGACGAAAAAGCCTCTCGCAAGAGAGGCCAGGGAAGCTTGCCACGGGGCGGCCGCGGTTGCTTCCTGCGCTATGCGAGAAGGTGCTGCATAGAGCGGAAACTCTACCACCTGCTACGGTCGTGCGGTGCAGATCCTGAGCCAGTTCTCGGAGCATTCGGTCGAGGCCCACGGCAGCAGCGGTTTCACGATGCGCGGCGTGATCCGGTCGGAGCAGGCGCACGTGGCCGTCGCGATCCTCGCGCCCGGCGGCGTGATCGGCCGGCACGCGGCCGATGTGCCGCAGCTGTTCGTCGTGGTCGAGGGCTCCGGCTGGGTCGCCGGCGGCGACGCCGAGCGGGTCGAGATCGCCGCGGGCGACGCCGTGCTCTGGGACGCCGGCGAGGAGCACGAGGCCGGCACCGACGCGGGGATGGTCTCGCTCGTGGTCGAGAGCAACGCGCTCACGTGATCGATCTCTTCCCGGTCAGCGCCCGCGTCGAGGACGGCGAGCTCGCGCTCGGCGGGGTGGCCACCTCCGCTCTGGCCGAGGAGTTCGGGACACCGCTCGTCGTCTACTGCGAGGAGACGCTCCGCACCCAGGCGCGGGCCTACCTCGCCGCCGCCCCGGGCGCGCTCGTCGCCTACGGGACGAAGGCCTTCGCGAACGTCGCACTGCTACGCGTGCTCGCGGAGGAAGGGCTCGGCGCGGACGTCTCGACGCTCGGCGAGCTCGCGTTCGCGCGCGCGGCCGGGATCCCCGACGAGCGCCTCGTCCTGCACGGCAACAACAAGAGCGACGACGAGCTCGCCGCCGGCGCCGCCACGCTCGTCGTCCTCGACGGGCCCGACGAGCTCGAGCGGGCGCGCGCAGCCGGAGCGTCGCGGCTGCTCGTGCGAGTCACGCCCGGGGTCGAGGCGGAGACGCACGCCGCGATCCGGACCGCACACGAGGGCTCGAAGTTCGGCCTCACGCCCGACCAGGCGCGGGCATTGATCGAGCGCGACCCGGAGATCCTGGGCGTTCATCTTCACGTCGGCTCGCAGCTCCGTAGCCTGACCGCAGGCCCGGGCGGCCGTCGAGGCGCTGGCGGCGTTCGTCGAGTCCTGCGGCGGCTGGCGCCCCCGCGTCCTCGACCTCGGCGGCGGGCTCGGCGTCCGCTACCTGCCCGAGGACGAGGTGCCGAGCGTGGCGGAGTACGTCGCCGCCCAGCTCTCGGGCTGGACGCTCGAGCCGCCCGAGCAGCTCGTGCTCGAGCCGGGACGGTCGCTCGTCGGCCGGGCCGGAGTCACGCTCTACCGGGTCGGCGCCGTCAAGGAGGCGGGCGGCGGGGTCAGGTACGCCGCGGTCGACGGCGGCATGTCGGACAACCCCCGGCCCCAGCTCTACGACGCGCGGCTCACCGCGCATCGTCGCCGGCCGCGCCGACGCGCCCGCCGACGGCACCTACGCCGTGAGCGGCAAGCACTGCGAGTCGGGCGACGTGCTCGCGCGCGAGGTGCCGCTCGCCGCCCCGCGCCCCGGCGACCTGCTCGCCGTCCCGGCGACGGGCGCCTACACCCTCGCGATGAGCTCCAACTACAACGGCGTGCCTCGCCCGGCCGTCGTGCTCGTCTCCGGAGGAGACGCACGCCTGATCCGCAGGCGCGAGACCACCGGGGACCTGCTCTCGCTCGAAGCGGGCTAGGCGCGCGGGCGCTCGTCGACGCGGCGGATCCAGGCCGCGACCCGCGGATGCGAGTCCGGACTGAGGTGATCGCGCAGAACGGCGTGGAACACGTACGGGTCGTCCTCGGTCCAGAGGAGCCCGAACTTGAGGAACGGGAAGGCGGCGCAGTCGGCGACGGAGAGCCGGTCGCCCAACAGGTAGTCGCGGCCGTCGAGCAGCGCCTCGAACACGTCGAGCGAGCCGCGCAGCTCGACGGCGTGCGGGCGACGAGCGCCTCGTCCGGGGCGTCGCTCTCGAGCTCGTCCGCGATCGCGTTCGGCGCGCGCTTCCAGACCCGGTTGAACCAGTCGACGAAGACCATCGTCTCCGCGCGGCGCGCGGGATCGACCGGGGAAGAGCGGCGGGTCGGGGAAGCGCTCCTCGAGCCACTCGAGGATCGCGGTCGAGTCGGAGACGACCTCGCCGTCCGCCACCAGCACCGGGACGAGCTCCTGGCCGCTGATGCGAAGGATCTCGGAGCGGTCGTCGTAGGGCACCTCGACCTGCTCCACGGCGAGGCCCTTGTGGGCGAGCGCCAGCGTGACGCGCTCGACGTTCGTGGAGATCGGCACCGAGTACAGCCGCACCCGATGGAGGCTACCGGCCGCCTCCGCCCTTCGGCGGCGACTTCGCGAAGGTCGCGTTCAGGCCTGCGACGAGCTGCGCCTTCTCGCTCTTCGAGAGCCCCGCATTCGAGTGGATCATCACGTAGAACCAGGGCGGCATCCCGCCGTTGACGGCCTCCGCGATGTCGCCTGCACTCACGTCCTGGGGCTTGTCCCACTGGGAGAAGTTGAGGGAGGAGCGGCCCCCATCGACGTCGCGCTGGGTGAGCCACGAGACCGGCGCGACGTTCGTGTACCACGGCCACTTCGTCTCGTTCGAGTGGCAGTCGAAGCACGCTCTCTGCGCGAGCGCCCGCGTCTGCGGCGAGTTCCACGCGGGCTCCGCCGTCACGGGCGGGTTCGTGTGGCTGCGCCCGTACGGGACCGCCTGGATCAGCAGGAACAGGGCCCCGGCGGCGATCGCGATCCTGACCAGCCATTTCCGCACGGACGACATCGTCCCCGGAGACCTGCGCGACGACATCCGCCCCCTTGCTGATCGGTGCTTCGGGCTACTACGGAGCGCATTTCTCGGCTACGGTGCGCTGCAGTGCGCGCCCTTCGTCCACTCGCGGTCGCGGTGCTCGTCGGAGCCGCGGTGCTCGGCCTCGCCCGGCCTGCCGGCGCGACCGCGACCCCGGTCACCTGGTGCGGCACGGACGAGGTGAGCGCGAACCGCGTGCCCGATCTGCAGGTCTCGTCGGCGCACCAGATCCGCGTCGTCTACGCGATCCCGTCCGACGGAGTCGACAACTTCGCGCAGGACGCCTCGCCGATCGCCTCGGACATCGGCGCGATGGACGCCTGGTGGCGCGGGCAGGACCCGACCCGCACGCCGCGCTTCGACCTGTACCCGTTCCCCGGCTGCACCACGACCTTCGGCGACCTCGACCTCGGCTTCGTTCGCCTCCCGCAGCCCGGCGTGAGCTACGTCAACTCCTCTGGCGTGGACATCGGGGCGCTGGCGGTCGCTCTCGGCGGCACGACCTCCGAAGCGGTGAAGACCCTCGTCTACTACGACGGGCCGACGGTCGACCCGGACATCTGCGGCACGAGCTTCACCAACAGCCTCAGCGGCGGCGAGCTCGGCTTCTCCTTCCTCTACCTCCAGTCGGACTGCTTCACCGATCTCGGCCAGGGCGGCGGGCTCGCCCGCGTCGCGCTGCACGAGCTGATCCACAACCTCGGCGCGGTCCCGGACGCGGCGCCGAACGCCTGCCCGCCGCCCGACAACGGGCACGTCTGCGACAGCAGGACGGACATCATGTACCCGTACACCTACGACGGCGACACGCTCGACAACGCGGTGCTCGACTTCAACCGCGACGACTACTACGACCACGCCGGCGCGTGGTGGGACGTGCGGAACTCGCCCTGGCTCGTGCACCTGCCGCAGTTCCCGCTCTCGGCGACCGCGCAGGGGCCCGGCAAGGTCACAGGCGTCCCGGGCTTCGCAGCCTGCGGGCCGACGTGCTCGGCGACGCTCGACAGCGATCTCGCCGTCCGGCTCGTGGCACGGCCCTCCGCAGGGTCGGTGTTCCTCGGCTGGCACGGAGCGTGCACCGGGACCGGCGCCTGCAAGGTCGCGATGAACGGGCCGAAGTCGGCGGTGGCGCGGTTCGGCCCGAAGCCGAAGCCGAAGCCGAAGCCAAGCCTAAGAAGCGGTAGCGGCGAAGCCCGGCCGCACGAGGCGGGGCGGCGCGACGAGGGCCGCGTCCTTCACCGGCGGGTTCCAGGGCTCGGCGAGCGGAGGCGCGCCGAACGAGGCGAGGCGCCGCTCCTCGGGCGCGTCGCCGTAGAGCGTCGTCCGCTGGCGCGGCACCCGGCCGGCGGAGCGGATCAGCGCCTCCATTCCGTCGGGCGGGAGCTCCTGCCCGAACTCGGCCCCGGCCGAGCGCGAGATCGACTCGTTCATCAGCGTCCCACCGAGGTCGTTGACACCCGCCTCGAGCGCGGCCCGCACGCCCTCGGGCCCGAGCTTCACCCACGAGGCCTGGATGTTCGTGATCAGCGGATGCAGCGCGAGCCGCCCGACCGCGTGCATCAGCAGCGTCTCGCCGAAGGTCGGCCCGCGGCGCGCGCGGCCCTGGAGGTAGATCGGCGCCTCCATCGCGACGAACGGAAGCGGCACGAACTCGGTGAAGCCGCCCGAGCGCTGCTGCTGCTCGCGTGCCCGCACGAGGTGACGGGCCCAGCTTCGCGGCGACTCGACGTGGCCGAACATGATCGTCACGTTGGAGCGGAGCCCCGCGCGGTGCGCGGCGTCGTGCACCTCGAGCCACTGGTCCGTCGTCACCTTGTCCGGGCAGATCACGCGGCGCACCTCGTCGTCGAGGATCTCCGCCGCGGTCCCGGGCAGCGAGGCGAGCCCCTCGTCGCGCAGCAGCGGCAGGTACTCGTCCAGCGAGAGGCCGAGCGTCGCCGCGCCCTGCCACACCTCGAGCGCCGAGAACGCGTGCACGTGGATCCCGGGCACCGCGTCCTTGATCGCGCGCACGACGGAGAGGTAGTAGTCGCCGTCGAACCCCGGATGGATCCCGCCCTGCAGGCAGACCTCGGTCGCCCCCCGCTCCCACGCCTCCTCGACCCGGCGGACGATCTCCTCGTGCGGGACGAGGTACGCGGGGCCGCGCAGGTTCTCGGCGAGCTTGCCCTTCGAGAACGCGCAGAACCCGCACTTGAAGTAGCAGACGTTCGTGTACTGGACGTTCCGGGTAACCACGTAGCTGACCTCGTCGCCGCAGACCTCCCGGCGCAGCCTGTTCGCGGCGGCGAACACGCGCTGGCGCTCGTCGCCGCGCGCCTCGAACAGGCGCACGAGCTCGTCCTCGCCGAGCTCCTCGCCGGTGAGCTCGAGCGGCAGGGCGTCCCGGCGGACGACGAACGGCACGCTGCCGGCCTCGCCCGGCGACCAGCCGTCCTCGCGCGCGAGGCCGAGCGCGTCGGCGCTGCGAAGCGCGGCGGTGAGCACCGCGGAGCCGAGCCAGCGCTCGCCCAGATACTCCGGATAGACGGGAAGCCTGGGTGCGAGCTCGAGCCCGCGCGAGCGCGTCGCCTCGCCGAGCGCCTCGAGCTCGGGCCACGGCGCCTCCGGGTTGACGTGGTCGATCGTCACCGGCGAGACCCCGCCCCAGTCGTCGATCCCCGCGTCGAGCAGGCGCGGGAACTCCGAGTAGGCGAGGTTCGGCGGCGCCTGCACGTGCCGGTCCGGGCCGAGCAGGATGCGGGCGGCGGCGATCGTCCACAGGTGCTCGTCGAGCTCCGGCTCGGGGTGGTCGGCCATCCGCGTCCCCGGCTTGGCGCGGAAGTTCTGGACGATCACCTCCTGGATGTGGCCGTAGCGCTCGTCGAGCTCGCGGATCGCGAGCAGCGCCTCGATCCGCTCCTCGCGCGTCTCGCCGATCCCGATCAGGATCCCGGTCGTGAACGGGATCTCGAGCTCGCCCGCGGCCGCGATCGTCTCGAGCCGGCGTGCAGGGAGCTTGTCCGGCGAGCCGTGGTGCGGCATCCCCTTGCCCGAGAGCCGGTCGGAGGCGGTCTCGAGCATGATCCCCATCGAGGCGCTCACCTCGCGCAGCGCCACGAGCTCGTCGCGGCTCATCACGCCCGGGTTCAGGTGCGGCAGCAGGCCGGTCTCCTCGAGCACCGCCCGGGCCGCGCGGGCCAGGTACTCGATCGTCGTCTCGCAGCCGAGCGCCGCCAGCTCGTCGCGCGCGACGCGGTAGCGGAGCTCCGGCTTGTCGCCGAGGGTGAAGAGCGCCTCGTGACAGCCCGCCGCCGCGCCGGCGCGGGCGATCTCCAGCACCTCGTCGACGCTCATGTACGCCCGCTCGCCCCGCCGCGGCGGCCGCGCGAACGTGCAGTAGCCGCACACGTCGCGGCAGAGCGTCGTCAGCGGGATGAAGACCTTCGGCGAGTACGTGACGAGCCGGCCGGGGCGCAGGCGGCACGCCTCGGCGCACAGCTGGTCGGTCGGGAGGTGCACCAGCTCGCGCGCGTCCATCCGCCTGACTCTATCCTGAGGCCTCGTGCGTACCGAGCGGACGATCACGATCGACGCGCCGCCCGAAGCGGTGTTCGCCGCGATCGCCAACCCCGAGGAGCATCTCGTGTGGCGGCCGCTCGCGCTGACCTTCGGGCCGCTCGACGGCGACACGTTCGAGACGGGCGCCACGGCAGTCGAGACCTCGACCTTCCTCGGCAACAGGTACACGACGATCTACGAGGTCGAGGAGCTGGACTCGCCGACCGCGTTGACGCTCCGCTCGGTGCAGGGCCCGATCGCGGTCGAGCTCGGCTGGTCGCTCGAGGAGCGCGATGCCGGGACGGAGCTGACGCTGACCCTCGACGCCGAGAAGCCGAAGCGCTTCCCGTTCTTCCCCACCGCGATGCGCTGGTACGTCGACGACGCGACGAACCGGCTCAAGGCGCTGATCGAGCAGGACCGCGCGCCGATCCCGCGCTGGTTCAACTTCTTCACGGCGTTCTGCGTCGCGCTGTTCGCGCTCCTGCTCACGCTCAGCGTCGTCTACACGGTGATCTACGACGATCCGGTGTTCGCGGTCGCCTCGGCGGTCGCCGCGGCCACGCTCTGGATCGTCGCCGTGATGCTCGCCCGCGGGCACCGGCTCGGCGGGCCGCGGACGACTAGCTCTTCGCGCTGAGCAGCGGGCCGAAGCTCTGCCACGCCCCGTCCCGCCAGCGCTGCATCTGGGCCTGCGCGATCGGGAAGCGGCTGGTCGGCGTCGTCCTGATCGTGATCCCGGGCAGCACGAACGGGTTGGCAGGCTCGTTCAGCGAGGTGACCGCCTTCAGGAGGCCGGCGCGGGTGAGGTTCTTGCCGGCGCGCTTGAGCGCGTCGACCATCGTCCAGGCCGACGCCATCGCGTAGACGTTGAAGACGTCGTTCGGGTCGCCCGTGCCGTACTTGGCCATGATCGAGCGGTAGAGCTTCATCGCCGGGTCGTTCTTCCACTTCGGGTTCGTCGGGTCCTTGAGGAAGACGATCGAGAGCGAGCCCTCCACGGTCGCGTTGCTCGAGCTCGCCGCGGAGATCTTCATCAGCTGCGAGGCGGACGAGACGGCGTTGACGAAGATCTGCGGCTTCCAGCCGAGCTTGTTCACCGAGACGTACGCCTGGATCGTGGCCGCCGGCGTCGCGAAGATCATCAGCGTGTTGGCGCCCGAGCCCTTCAGCGACGAGATCTGCGAGCTGACGTCGGTCGCGGTCGCCTCGAAGCCCTGCGTCGAGACGATCGCCTTGCCGAGCGGCGCGAGCCCGCCGCGCAGCCCGGTCAGCAGCTCCTTGCCGTAGTCGTCGTTCTGGTAGAGCACGGCGATCTTCGCCTTCGGCTTCGTGGTGCGGATGTAGCGGCCGTACATGTAGCCCTCGGCGGCGTAGGTCGGCTGGTAGCCGATCGTGCCCGGGTACTTCTTGTAGTCGGCGCCGAACGTGCGCGCGCCGGTGGCGACGAAGACCTGCGGCACCCCGCGCTGGGCGAGGTAGTCGCGGATCGCCAGGTTCTGCTCGGTGCCGAGGCTGTCGTAGTCGGCGAAGATCTTGTCCTGCTCCACGAGCTGCCGCGTCGCCTGCACGGTCTGCGACGGGTTGTAGGCGTCGTCGAGGTACGCGAACGTGATCTGGCGGCCGTTCACGCCGCCGTTCGCGTTCACGTACTTGAAGTACGCCTCCGCGCCGCGGGCGACCGACGCGTATCCGGACGCGAGCCCGGAGAGCGGCGTCGTGCCGCCGAGCAGGATCGAGTTGGGGGTCACGCCGGGGTCGGCGGCCTCGCGGCCCCACGCGCTCGTGAGGCCGACGACGAGAGCAACCGCGAGCACGACGACCCCGAGGGCGAGCTTCCGCATCGGTCGTCACTTTACAGGGCCGGGTCGGCGGCCCTAGATTGACCCTGATGGACGGGATGATGATGGACTTCCAGCTCACGCTCCCGGCGCTGCTCCGCCGCGCCGAGTCGTACTTCGGCCGGGCCGAGATCGCCTCGCGGCTGCCCGACAAGAGCTTCCACCGCTACACGTACGCGGACATGACCCGTCGCGCGCGGGCGCTCGCCGTGGGGCTCGAGGCGCTCGGGCTCGAGCGCGGCGACCGGGTCGCGACGCTGTGCTGGAACCACCACCAGCACGTCGAGGCGTACCTCGGGGTGCCGTCCGGCGGCTTCGTCCTGCACACGCTGAACCTCCGCCTCCACCCGGACGACCTCGCGTACATCGCGACCCACGCGGGCGACCGCGCGGTGATCGTCGACAGCTCGCTCGTGCCGCTGCTCGAGCAGTTCCGCGACCGCACTCCGATCGAGCACGTGCTCGTCGTCGAGGGCTCCTACGAGGAGCTGCTGGCGGGCGCGGACCCCGACGCGTGGCGCGACCCCGGCCTGGACGAGAACGAGGCCGCGGCGATGTGCTACACGAGCGGCACGACCGGGCTCCCGAAGGGCGTCGTCTACTCCCACCGCTCGACGATGCTGCACACGCTCGGCGTCGCCGTGACCGCGCCCCTCGACTTCCACCTCTCGCAGCGCGACGTGATCCTGCCGGTGGTGCCGATGTTCCACGCGAACGCCTGGGGCTATCCGTACATCGCGACGATGCTCGGCGCGAAGCAGGTCTATCCGGGCCCGTTCCTCGACCCCGAGAGCCTCCTCGACGCGTTCGAGCAGGAGAAGGTGACCGCCACGGCGGGCGTGCCGACGATCTGGCTCGGGATCCTCGCGATGCTCGACGCGGAGCCCGACCGCTGGGACCTCTCGGCGCTGAAGGGGATGCTGGTGGGCGGCTCGGCTGCGCCGCGCTCGATGATCGCCGGCTTCAAGCAGCGACACGGGCTCAACGTGATCCACGGCTGGGGCATGACCGAGACCTCGCCGGTCGCCAGCGAGTCCGACCTCCATCCCGACCTCGTCGACGCCGGCGAGGAGGTCCGGTTCGACTACGTCGCCAAGCAGGGCCTGCCGCTGCCGCTCGTCGAGCTCAGGGCCCGCGACGCCGAGGGGAACGAGATCCCGCGGGACGGCGAGACGATGGGCGAGCTCGAGGTCCGCGGCCCGTGGGTCGCCTCGGGGTACTACGACACCCCCGAGCAGGCCGACCGCTGGACGGCCGACGGCTGGTTCCGGACGGGCGACATCGTCTCGCTCGACCCTCGCGGCTACATCCAGATCCAGGACCGCACGAAGGACGTGATCAAGTCGGGCGGCGAGTGGATCTCGTCCGTCGCGCTCGAGAACGCCCTCATGGGCCACCCGGCCGTCGCGGAGTCGGCCGTGATCGGGATCCCCGACCCGAAGTGGGCGGAGCGGCCGCTCGCCGTCGTCGTGCTGCGCGAGGGGAAGACGGCGACCGCCGAGGAGCTGCGCGACTACCTCGCGCCGAGCTTCGCGAAGTTCTGGCTGCCCGACCGGTTCGAGTTCGTGGACGCGATCCCCAAGACCGGCGTCGGCAAGTTCCGCAAGACCGCGCTGCGCGAGATGTTCGCCGGCGAGCCCACGTGAGGGCGCTCGTCACCGGCGGCGCCTCGGGGATCGGCGCCGCGCTGGTCGAGCGGCTCGAGGCCGAGGGCTACGACGTCGTCGTCTGGGACCTCGCGAACGGCTTCGACGTCGGCGACCCTGCCACCTGGGAGCGGCTCGAGGGCACCTTCGACGCGGCCTGCCTCAACGCGGGGATCATGCTCGCGCGCGGCGACCTCACCGAGCTGACCGACGAGGAGTACCGGCGGATCATGCGGGTCAACGTCGACGCCGTCGTCTACGGGATCCGCGCCCTCGCGCCGGTGATGGAGGGCGGCTCGATCGCGGTGACCGTCTCGCTGGCCGGGCTCACGCCGATCGAGGAGGACCCGATCTACGGGCTGACGAAGCACGCGCTGATCGGGCTCGTGCGGAGCGCGGCGCCGCGGCTCCTCGCCGAGCGCGGCGTCCGGATCAACGCGATCTGCCCGGCCTTCGCCGACACACCGCTCGTCACCCAGGAGCTCCGCGACGGGCTACCTCGCCGGGAAGCCGCTCGTCGCGCCGGCGCAGGTCGCCGAGGCCGCGCTGCAGGCGCTCCGCTCGGAGGACACCGGCCGGGCGTGGATCGTGCAGGTCGGCCGTGAGCCGCTCGTCTACGAGTTCCGCGGCGTGCCCGGGCCGCGCTAGGACCAGCTCCAGCCGTCGCCGGCGGCGAACGCCTTCAGGATCCGGCGGCTGACGACCATCCGGTGCACCTCGTCGGGGCCGTCGTAGATCCGGCCGGCGCGGGCGAACGCGGTACATCGCCGGCGAGCGGCAGGTCGTCGGTGAGGCCGAGCGCGCCGTGCACCTGGACCGCGCGGTCGATCACGTCGTGCAGCACGCGCGCGGCGTAGAACTTGACGAGCGAGATCTCGACGCGCGCCTCGTCGCCCGCGTCGATCTTGCGCGCCGCGTCGAGGGTGAGCAGCCGGCAGGCCTGGATCTCGGCGGCCGAGTCGGCGATCCAGTTCTGCACCGTCTGCTTGTCGGCGAGCGGGCCGCCGAACGCCTCGCGCTCGAGCGCGCGCGCGCACATCAGCTCGAAGGCGCGCTGCATCTGGCCGAGCCAGCGCATCACGTGGTGGATCCGCCCGGCCCGAGCCGCTTCTGCGCGATCCGGAAGCCGTCGCCCGCGCTCGCCGAGCAGTGTTCGCGACCGGGACGCGCACGCCCGTGTAGCGCACCTCGCAGTGCGTCGATCCAGCCGCGTCCCGCGTGGCCCATCACCGGGATCGCGCGCACGATCTCGATACCCGGGCGCGTCGGCCGGGACGATGATCTGCGACATCGCGCCGGTGCGGCTCGGCGTCCGGGTCGGTGACGAGCCATCGACGATGCCGAACGCGGCCCCGTCGGCGCCGCTCGAGAACCACTTGTGCGCGTCGATCACCCACTCGTCGCCGTCGCGGACCGCGCGGCCCTGGAGCCCGGTCGGGTCGGCGCCGGAGACCTCCGGCTCGGTCATCGCGAAGAACGAGCGGATCTCGCCGGCGACGAGCGGCGCGAGCCAGCGCTCCTTCTGCTCGGGCGTGCCGAACAGGTGGAGGATCTCGGCGTTGCCGGCGTCGGGCGCCTGGCAGCCGAACACGCGCGGGCCCCAGGCGCTGCGCCCGATGATCTCGTTCAGGAAGACGTAGTCGATGAAACCCGGTGCCCGTGCCGCCCGCCTCGGGCCCGATGAACGGCGCCCACAGCCCGGCCGCCTTCACCTGCGCCTGGAGCTCCGCGATCAGCGCCTCGGCCGCGTCGTCCTCGCGGGCGAAGGCCGGCTCGTTCGGGACGACGTGCGCGTCCATGAAGGCACGCACCTGCTCTCTGCGCTCCGCACGTCGATAATGACTCCGTGCGCCGGCGGGTCTACCTCATGCGCCACGGGGACGTGGCCTACTTCGACGCGGACGGCCGGCCGGTGCCGCCCGACGACGTGCCGCTGACCGAGACCGGCCGCGCTCAGGCCCGCGCCGCCGGGGCGGCGCTCGAGGGCGAGCCGCTCGACCGCGTGGTGACGAGCGGCCTGCGCCGCACGCTCGAGACCGCGGCGCTCGTCGCGCCCGGGCTCGAGCCGGAGACCGTGCCCGAGCTCCGCGAGCTGCGGGGCGGCCGGCTCGACGCGCTACCCGACGCCGAGGTCGAGGGCGCCTTCGTCGGCTTCTTCGACGGCGCCGTGCCCGAGTCCCGCCGCTTCCTCGGCGGCGAGTCGGTCGGCGAGCTGCTCGACCGGGTCACGCCCGCGTTCGACGCGATCGTCGCGGACCGGGATTGGAAGACGCTGCTGATGGTCCTGCACGGCGGCGTCAACCGCGCGATCCTCTCGCGCGCGCTCACCGGCGAGCGCGTGTTCCTCGGCGGCTTCGAGCAGGCGCCGGGCTGCGTCAACGTGCTCGACCTCGGCCCCGGCGGCTGGATCGTTCGCGCGGTCAACGTCGCCCCGTCCGACCCGGTTCACCGGGCCGGACGGGAGACGACGATGGAGCTGCTCTGGGCTCAGTACCGCCGCGGGCGCTAGCCCTTGATCAGCGGCCCGAAGTTGACGAAGTGCCCATCCGTCCAGCGGGCCAGCTGCTGCTGGGTGATCGGGAACGGGTTGGACGCGCTCGTCTGCACCTTGATCCCCGGGAGCAGGAACGGGTTGTCGCTGTAGTTCATGCTCCGGAGCGAAGCCATCAGCGACGCACGGGTCGGGTTCGGGCCCGCACCCTGGAGCGCCTTGATCATCGTCCACGCCGCAGACATGCCGTAGACGTTGAACTGGTCGTTGACGTTCCCCTTGGGGTAGTACGCGGCCATGATCTTCTTGTAGAGCTTGATCCCCGGGTCGTTCGCCCACTTCGCGTCGGCGGGATCCTTCGTGTAGGTGGCCGTGATCGTCCCGTTCGTCGTCGCCGCGCTGGAGGCCCCGGTCGCGATCGTCATCAGGGTCGACGTCGCCGAGACCGAGTTGTTGAAGACGATCGGGTTCCAGCCGAGCTTCGCCGCGATCGCGAACGCCTGGATCGAGAACTTCGGCGTCGCGAAGATGCAGAGCGTGTTGGCGCCCGACGCTTTGAGCTTGGCGATCTGCGAGCCGACGTCGGCCGCGGTCACCTCGTAGCCCTCCATGTCCACGATCTGGGACTGGTGCGAGCCGAGCCCCTTCTTCAGCCCGGCGATGTAGTCCTTGCCGTAGCTGTCGTTCTGGTAGAGGACGCCGATCTTGGCCTGGGGCACCTTCTTGACGATGAACTGGCCGTAGGCGTTGGCCTCGCTGACGTAGGTCGGCTGGTAGCCGATCGTCCACGGGTACTTCTTGGCCAGCACGCCCCACTCCGACGCGCCCGTCGCGACGAGGGCCTGCGGGATCTTGGCCTGGTTGAGGTACGCGCGAATCGCCTCGTCGGGCTCGGTGCCGAGGCTGTTGAAGATCGCGAAGACGTGAGACTGCTCGACGAGCTGACGCGTGAGCTGCACGGTCTGCGCCGGGTTGTAGCCGTCGTCGAGGTACGTGAACTGGATCTGGCGTCCGTAGACCCCGCGCTTCCCTCCCGGCTGCTTCAATGAGTTGAAGTACGAGAAGTAGGCCGCCTCTGCCTGCGGGATCGTGCCGTACGACGAGGCCGGGCCGCTGAGCGGGAACGTGCCGCCGATCGAGATCAGCTTGCTCGTCACGCCGGGCGTGCCGCCTGCGCCGGCCGAGACGCCGACGAGCACGGCGAGCGCTACGCCCAGCGCCGCTGCCAGTGCGTAGATCCTCTTGCCCATCTGATTTGCCTCCTCGAAATGTGCCCCTCACCGGGACGCACGATCATGGACAGTGGTGAGCGATTAGATAGAGCGGCGTAGCCGTCGCGCAAGTCCGACGACTCCGGTCGGCATCAGCAGCATGATCAGAATCAGAACGAGGCCGTAGACGACCGACGGCGCCTGCTTCGAGAATGCGAAGCCGAAGTAGGTCTTCTGCGCGTAGATCGGCAGGTACTCGATGAAGAGCGCGCCGAAGACCACGCCCCACAGCGAGCCGAGCCCGCCGACGACGGCGCCGATCAGCAGGTACAGCGAGAGCGTGACCGGGAACGTGTCCGGGTTCGTGTACCCCGCCCCGATCGCGAGCAGCGCCCCGGCGACGCCGGCGTAGGCCGCGGAGATCCCGAACGCGAGCGTCTTGTAGGAGGCGAGGCTGACCCCGGACGAGACGGCCGCGACCTCGCTGTCGCGGACCGCGCGGAACGCCCGCCCCGTGCGGCCGCGCAGGACGAGCCACGCGACGACGTAGCCGACCCCGACGCAGATCCAGCTCGCCCAGTAGAGGTAGTGGCCGGTGTGGATCGGCAGCAGGATCCCGCTCGAGCCGCCCGTGAAGTGGTCGAACCGCTTGGCGAGCGACGGCACGGCGACCGCGATCGCGAAGGTGGCGAGCGCGAGGTACGGCCCCGCGAGCCGGAGCGCGGGGATCCCGAAGAGGAAGCCCTGCGACGCCCGCGACGGCGGCGGCGACGGGGATCGTCCAGAGCTCGCCCCAGCCGTGGTGCCCGCAGAGGATCGCCGTCGTGTAGCCGCCCACCGCCATGAAGGCGCCGTTCCCGAGCGAGATCTGGCCCGTGTAGCCCGTGAGGATGTTGAGCCCGAGGATCGCGATCAGGTAGTAGCCGACGATCCCGCCCTGGTACTGGTGGTAGTCGGTCATCGTGAAGCCGAGCACGACGACGAGCGCGACGCCGAGGCCGATCGCCACGAGCTTCATGACGAGGCCGCGGCTCATACCCTCCTCACCATCGTGCGGCCGAACAGGCCGGAGGGCTTGACGAGGAGCACGATCAGGAGCACGAGCAGCGCGACGGGCAGGCGGAGCTCGGGCGTGACCGGGTGCACGTAGGTGCCGAGCAGGTTCAGCATCACCCCGAGCAGGAGGCCGCCGACGACGGCGCCGGCCGGGCTCTGCAGCCCTCCGAGCACCGCGGCGGCGAAAGCGTAGATCAGGACGACCTGCATCATGTTCGGGTCGAGGAACACGACGGGCGCGATCATCAGCCCGGAGAGCGCGCCGAGCATCGAGGCGAGCCCCCAGCCGAGCGCGAGCATCCAGCCCACCCGCACTCCGGTGAGGCGCGCGGAGTCGGGGTTGACCGCAGCCGCCCGCATCGCGAGCCCGACCTTCGTGTAGCGGAAGAAGAGCCAGAGGCAGAAGACGGCGAACAGCGAGACGGCGATCACCCCGATGTCCTGAAGCGAGAACGCCACCCCGCCGATGTTGATCGGCCGGGTCGGGAACGCGCTGTGGAACGACTTGATCTCCGCGCCCCAGAGCCACCCGTCGAGGCCGTTCAGCAGCACGAGCAGCCCGATCGTGACGATCACCACCGTGAGCACCGGCCCGCGCTCGAAGGGGCGGATCACGACCCGCTCGACCGCCACGCCGAACACGAACGCGAATGCGAGCGTGAGGAAGAACGCGACCCAGAACGGCACGCCCCAGTGCCCCAGCTGCCAGGCGACGTAGGTCGTGAACGTCGCCATCTCGCCCTGCGCGAAGTTGATCACCTCGGTCGAGCGGTAGATGAGCACGAGCGCCAGCGCGAGCGAGGCGTAGACCCCGCCCGACGCGAGCCCGCTCACCACCTGCTGCAGGAACTGCTGCACGTCAGTGGGCTCCCCGATCACATTGGCGGATTCCTGGCGTGCGAGAACCAAGCCAGGCAAGGACGCAGGGAGCGTTCGTAGCGGAAGCTACGAGCGCGACTGAGGACGCCGCATGGCGCCGCGTTATCGCGCGCCAGGGACCGGAGGATGTGGTCGGGGAGCCCACTAGTACCCCAGGTAGCTCTTGCGGACGGAGGGATGGCTGCGGAGCTCCTCGCTCGGGCCGTCGAGGGCGACCCGGCCGACCTCGAGCACGTAGGCGTGCTGGGCCGCGTCGAGTGCGAGGTTCGCGTTCTGCTCGACGACGAGCACGGAGAGACCCTCCTGCTCGTTCAGCTCGCGCACGATGCGGAAGATCTCGCGCGTGACGAGCGGCGCGAGCCCGAGCGACGGCTCGTCGAGCAGGAGCAGGCGCGGGCGGGACATCAGCGCACGCGCGAGCGCGAGCATCTGCTGCTCGCCGCCCGACAGCGTCGCCGCCTGCTGGTCGCGGCGCCGTTCGATCCACGGGAAGTACTCCACCATCCGGGCGAGGTCGGCCTTGATGTCGGCGCCCCGGCTGCGCGTGTAGGCGCCGAGCTTCAGGTTCTCCCAGACGGTGAGCTCGACGAACGTGCCGCGGCCCTCGGGGACGTGCGCGATGCCGAGACGGGCGACCGCCTCCGGGCCGCGCCGGCCCAGCTCCTGCCCGGCGAACGCGATCCGGCCCGTCCTGCGCACGGTGCCGGAGACCGCCCGCAGCGTCGTCGTCTTGCCGGCCCCGTTCGCACCGAGCACCGCCACGACCTGCCCCTCGTCGACCGAGAGCGTGACGCCCTGGAGCGCGACGATCGGCCCGTACCGGGCCTCGACGTCGCCGAGCTCGAGCAGCGGCATTGCTCAGGCTCCGAGGTAGGCCTCGATCACGGCCGGGTCGCGCTGCACCTGGTCCGGTGTCCCCGAGGCGATCTTCTCGCCGAAGTTGAGGACGTGGACGTGGTCGGAGACCGACATCACGAGGTTCATGTGGTGCTCGACGAGGAGCACCGTGAGGCCGAAGTCGAGCCGCAGCTGCCGGATCATCTCGCCGAGCGCTGCGACCTCCTCGTGGTTCAGCCCTCCGGCCGGCTCGTCGAGCAGGAGCAGCCGCGGCGCCGCGACGAGCGCGCGGGCCAGCTCGACGCGCTTCAGCGTCCCGAAGGGGAGCCCGGATGCGGGCCGGCCGGCGACGTCGGCGGCGCCGACGTACTCGATCACCTCCATCGCACGCGCGCGCGCGGCGCGCTCGGAGCCGGTGCCGAAGCGGCTGTGCCCGCCGACGAGCACGTTCTCGAGCACCGTCATCGTCTTGAAGAGCTCGACGTTCTGGAAGGTGCGGGCGATCCCGCGCTTCACGATCTTGAACGGCGGGGTCTGCAGCAGGCTCTCCCCCTCGAACCGGAGCTCGCCCTCGTTCGGCCGGTACAGGCCGGTGATGATGTTGAAGAGCGTCGTCTTGCCGGCGCCGTTCGGGCCGATCAGCCCGACGATCGCTCCCTCGTCGACATCGAGCGACACGCGGTCCACCGCCACGATCCCGCCGAAGCGCAGAGTGACATCCTCGACCGAGAGCAATGCCATCGCTGCGCTACCGTAAACCACCTTGGAGCTACATCCCACAGCGAGCAAGGTCCAGGAGCGCCTGCAGGAGCGAGGCCTCGACGTGGAAGTCCAGGTGCTGGCCGACTCGACGCGCACCGCGGCCGAGGCCGCGGCGGCGGTCGGGTGCGAGCTGGGCCAGATCGTGAAGTCGCTCGTGTTCGAGCGCGACGGCGAGGTGGTGATGTGCCTCTGCGCCGGCGACCGGACGGTCGACACGGCGCGGCTCGGGCTCTCCCGCGCCGACGCGGAGAGGGTGCGCGCGGCGACAGGGTTCGCGATCGGCGGGATCCCGCCGCTCGGCCACGACCGCGAGCTGCCGACGCTGGTCGACGTCTCGCTGCGGCGGTTCGAGACGGTGTGGTGCGCCGCCGGCACCCCGCACGCCGTCTTCTGCGTGCGGACGGAGGATCTCCTGCGCGCGCTGCCGGACGCAGAGCTTGCCGAGCTCGGCTGAGGTCGTCGTGATCGGCGGCGGCGCCGTCGGGGCTAGCGCGGCGTGGCATCTGCGCGAGCTCGGGATCGAGGACGTGCTGCTGGTCGAGCGCGACTCGCTCGGCTCCGGCTCGACCTCGAAGTCGGCCGGAGGCGTGCGGATGCAGTTCGCCGACGAGCTGAACGTGCGGATCGCGCAGCGCTCGCTCGCCGAGCTGGAGCGCATGGACGGAATCGACCTGCGGCAGGTCGGCTACCTCTTCCTGGTCGACCGCGACGAGGACATGGCCGAGTTCCGTGCCGCCCTCGCGCTGCAGGAGCGGCTCGGCGTCCCGTCCCGCGAGCTCTCGGTCGCCGAGGCGCTCGAGCTCGTGCCGCAGCTAGAGCCGGAGGGCCTGCTCGGCGCCACGTTCTGCCCGCTCGACGGCCACTGCACGCCCGAGGCGGTCGTGCAGTGGTACGCGCGCGGGCTCCGGGTCCTGCAGGGCTGCGAGGTGACCGGGATCGACCTGCGGGCGGGGCGGGTCGAGACGAGCCGTGGCCCGATCGCCGCCGGCACGGTGGTCAACTGCGCCGGGGCATGGGCGGCCGAGATCGGCGCGCTGGCCGGCGTCGAGATCCCCGTGCACGGCGAGCCGCGCTGGATGTGGTTCACGCCCGAGGCCGGCGGCCTGCCCGACCCGATGCCGATGACGATCGACTTCTCGACCGGGCTGTACGCCCACCGCGAGGGCCCTGGGCTCGTGTTCGGCGGCCGCGAAGCGAGCCTCGAGGCGCTCGCGCCGGCGATCGAGCGGCGCCTGCCGCTGCTCGCCGAGCTGCCTGTCCAGGCCTCATGGTGGGGCTGGTACGAGGTCAGCCCCGACCACAACGCGATCGTCGGCGAGCTGCCGGGGCCGGGCCGCTTCCTCGTCGCGACCGGCTTCTCAGGACACGGCTTCCAGCAGGCACCGGCGGTCGGCGAGCATCTCGCGGAGCTCGTCGCAGGGGTGACGCCGACGCTCGACCTCTCACCGTTCGCCCTGGAGCGGTTCGACCAGGGCTCACCGCGGGTCGAGCGCTTCGTCGTCTAGCTGGGCCAGCCGTGCGACTTCGGCCTGAGGTCGAGCTTGCCTCCGTCACGGCAGTCGGCCGACCAGTACCACGGGAAGTCACTCGTGCGCCGGAGCGGGTAGACCTCCTTCCAGTAGAACTGGCCGAGCGCCTGCGAGAGGTCGACCGAGGCACCGAGCCGGTGCGCCGCGTACCAGAGCGACTGCATCCCGTAGCACTCGGCCGTCGCCTCGAGGTAGAAGCCGAGCACGTGGTAGGACTCGTGCGCGATCGTCTGGATCGACTGCACCATCTGGAAGGCGCGCTGGGCGCACGTGTTGTCGGTGCAGGCCCTCGGGTCGTAGGCGGAAGGCTTCGCGCGGAACGCCGCCAGGTCGGCGCAGACGTCGGAGCTCAGCAGGAAGTAGCCGAGCGGCTTGCCGTTCAGGAACGGGGTCACGCCGAGCTCGCCGCTTCCGAGCGGCACCGTCGTGCAGCGGACGACCGGCTTCAGGCCCGTCAGCCGCGCGGCGACCGACTGGGCGAGCTTCTCGTCCGGGGTCGCCGCCCGCCGGAGCAAGGGCGCGTCCTGGGGCCTCGCCGGGGTGACCGCCGCAGCCGCGGGCGCGAGCGCGAGGAGCAGGAAGAGGGCGAGCGCAAAGCGCATCCACCCCGTATCGGCAGGTGCGCGGCGGTGCTAGAGAGCGCCGCCGGCAGCCGGGGGAGCGTCGAGCTCCGGGGCCGGAGTGCCGCCCGCAGTCCGCGCGAGATGCTCCTCGGCGAACTGGATGTTCGTCGCGGCGGCGCGCTCCACGACGGCGAGCAGCGACGACATGCTGGAGACCTCCTCGAGCTGCTCCTTCAGGAACCAGCCGAGGAACTGCTCTGCGATGAAGTTGTTCTCCTCACGCGCGAGGGCGGCGAGCGCCGAGATCTGGTCTGTCACGCGCCGCTCCTGGTCGAGCGCGAGCCCGACCGGCGAGACCGGGTCGGAGAAGCCCGTCTGCGGCGCCTCGACCCCGGGAATCACCACGGGCTCACCCGCGTCGAGCAGGTACTGCACCATGATCATCGCGTGGTTCCGCTCCTCCACCGCCTGACGGTAGAAGAAGGCGGCGAGCCCGGGCAGCGTCTCCGCGTCGTAGTAGACGGCGATCGCCACGTACTGTTGCGAGGCGCCGAACTCGTAGGCGATCTGCCCGTTGAGTGCGTCGGTGAAGCGGCTCACGGTCGGGAGCTTACTGGGTCACCGGGGCCTGGCAGGCGAAGTGCTCGCAGACGTAGACCGCGGGCTTCCCGGCCACGAGCTTCTTCCCCTCGAGCAGCGGCACGCTCTCCGCCGGGCCGACCGCGACGACTGCGTTCGGGTCCCACGCATCGAGGAACCGGCGCGCGACCGCGGAGTCGGGCGGGCCGATCACGGCGAGCTCGCGCGGCGGCGAGAAGTGGAGGTCGAAGGCGCAGAGCGCCCAGCCGAACGCGGACGGCGCGCGCGTGGCCGGCCCGGCGACGAGACGGAGGACGGAGACCGCCTGCCGCTCGAGCTCCGGCGTCGGCGTAGAGCCGGGAGAGCCGCAGCAGCACGTGGGCGAGCATCGAGTTCCCCGACGGGGTCGGGTTGTCGTCGAAGCTCTTCTGGCGCGCGACGAGCCGCTCGCCGTCGACCGGGGTGAGGAAGAAGCCGCCGCGCTCGTCGTCGCCGAAGAGCCCGACCGCGAGGACCGCGAGCCGGCGCGCCTCCTCGAGCCAGCGCAGCTCCCCGGTCGCGACGTGGAGCTCGAGCAGCCCGTGCGCGACGTCGGCGTAGTCGTCGAGGTAGCCCGTCCCCTTCGCGCGGCCCTCGCGCCAGGTGCGGTGGAGGCGGCCCTCAGGAGTCGAGAGCGGCCCGAGCAGGAACTCCCCGAGGCCGACGGCCGCGTCGAGCCAGTCCCGCCGGTCGAGCCTCCGCCCCGCCTCGGCGAGCGCGGCGAGCGCGAGCCCGTTCCACGAGGCGATCGCCTTGTCGTCGCGAAACGGCTTCGGCCGGAGTTCACGCGACGCGAACAGGCGCGCCTTCGTCTCGCCGTCGAGCTCGCCGCGGAGGATGAAGCGGCCGTGCTCGAACGGCTCGAGCAGCTCGGCGGGCGCGCCCTCCTCCGCCGTCCACGTGAACGTCAGCCCCTCCACCCCGTCGGTGTCCGCGTCCTGGGCCGAGGCGAGGCCGCCGCCGTCGAGGGCGAGCTCCCGCAGCATGTAGCCGAGCGTCGCCTCGGCCACCTCGCGGTAGCGCGCCTCCCCGGTCACGACCCAGCCGTGCAGGTACGCGGCTGCGAGCAGTGCGTTGTCGTAGAGCATCTTCTCGAAGTGCGGCACGAGCCAGCGCCGGTCGACCGAGTAGCGGTGGAAGCCGCCGCCGAGCAGGTCGTACATCCCGCCGCGCGCCATCGCGTCGAGGGTCCCGGTCGCCAGGTCGAGCTCGCCGCGACGCAGGAGGAACTCGATCGCCGAGGCGGGCGGGAACTTCGGCGCGTAGCCGAACCCGCCCCACTCCGCGTCGTAGCCGCGGCGCAGCCCCTCGACGGCCTCGTCCAGGAGCGACGGGGCGAGCGGCTCTCCGGACGGCTCGGCCAGGCCCGACCGGGCGAGCGCCTCCACGAGCGCGCGGCTCTGCGTCGCCACGTCGTCGCGGCGCTCACGCCAGGCCTCCGAGACGGCGAGCAGCACCTGGCGGAAGCTCGGCAGCGAGTGCCGCGGCTCGGGCGGGTAGTACGTGCCGCCGAAGAACGGCTCGCCGCCGGGGGTGAGGAACACCGTCATCGGCCAGCCGCCCTGCCCGGTCAGCGCAACGACCGCGTCCATGTAGACGGCGTCGACGTCGGGCCGCTCCTCGCGGTCGACCTTCACGTTGACGAAGCGCTCGTTCATCAGCGCCGCGGTCGCCGGGCTCTCGAACGACTCGTGCGCCATCACGTGGCACCAGTGGCAGGCCGAGTAGCCGATCGAGAGCAGGATCGGCCGGTCCTCGCTCCGGGCGAGCGCGAAGGCCTCCTCGCCCCACGGGAACCAGTCGACCGGGTTGTCGGCGTGCTGGAGGAGGTAGGGGCTGGTCTCCTGGCCGAGGCGGTTCACGCCGCGGGCTTTCTCCGGCTCGCGAGCTTGCGCCCGAGCTCGACGAGGCCGGTGATTCCCGCCGCGAGGCCGAGCGCGACGAGCAGGCCGAGCCACGGCCTGTCGGTGAAGACGCGCCCGCCGAGGTAGCCGAGCAGGGCCGCATAGGTCGCCCAGATCGCGGCCGCCAGCCCGGCGAAGAGCGAGAAGCGGAGCACGCTGTAGTGGACGGTCCCCGCGGTGAACGTCGTCGCGGTGCGGCCGCCGGGTATGAACCGCGCGACGACGATCAGGTAGCCGCCGCGCTTGTCGAGCGTCTTCTCGGCCCAGCCGATCGCCTTCGTGCCGCGCTCGCCCTTGAAGAGACGGTGGCCGAGCACCGTGCGCCCGAGCGAGCGCCCGAGCCAGTAGGCGGTCGAGTCGCCGATGAACGCGCCTGTCCCCGCGGCGAGGATCACGTAGCCGAGCACGAGGTCGCCGGAGCCCGCGAGCACGCCGGCCGCGATCGCGGTCGACTCGCTCGGGACGACCGGGAACACCGCGTCGAGCGCCGCCAGCCCGAAGACCACGGCGTAGGCCCAGGGCCCCGTGATCAGCTCGTGGATCGAGGCCGCAATCACGGGGCCACACTACCCTTGTAGGCTCGGCCCAATGGACTTCCGGCCGCTCACGGGGATCAAGGTGGTGGACGTCACGTCGTCGCTCGCCGGCCCCTACTGCACCGAGATGCTGGGCGCGCTCGGAGCCGACGTCGTCAAGATCGAGCACCCCGAGCGCGGCGACGAGGCACGGGCGTGGGGGCCGGAGTTCTTCCCCGGCGGAAGCGTGATGTTCTTCGCGGCAAACGCAGGCAAGCGCTCGCTCGGCCTCGACGTGAAGCGCGGGCTCGACGTGCTGTACCGCCTCGCCGGGCAGGCGGACGTCTTCATCCAGAGCCTCCGCCCCGGCACCGCGGAGCGCCTCGGCTTCGGGCCGGACGAGCTGCGGGGCCGCAACGAGCGCCTCGTCTACTGCTCGATCGGCTCGTTCGGGCGCACCGGCCCGCTCTCGGGGCGCCCGGGCTACGACCCGCTGATGCAGGCCTTCGGCGGGATCATCAGCGTCACCGGCGAGCCCGACCGGCCCGGTGTGCGAATCGGCGCCTCGCCGATCGACCAGGGGACGGGAATGTGGGCGGCGCTCGGGATCGTCGCGGCGCTGCTGGAGCGGGCGACCACCGGTATCGGCCGGGTCGTGGACGTCTCGCTGTTCGAGACGACGCTCGCCCTCCTTCCATACCAGCTCGCCGAGACGATCGCGACGGGCGCGCTGCCGAAGCGGCACGGCACCGCGTTCCCGCTGATCGCCCCGTACGAGGTGTTCGACACCGCCGACGGGCAGCTGATGATCGCGGCCGCGAACGACCGGCTGTTCGCGCTCTTCTGCGAGGCGGTCGGCCGTCCCGGGCTCGTCGACGACCCGCGCTTCCTCACGAACCCCGACCGGGTCGCCAACCGCGACGAGCTGCTGCCGCTGCTGCGCGAGCCGCTCGCCGAGCGGCCGTCCGCCTACTGGCTCGAGGCGCTCGAGGAGATCCCCGTCGCGCCGGTCAACGACCTCTTCGAGGTCTCCGAGCACCCGCAGACGCTGGCGCTCGGGATCCTCCAGGAGCTCGACGGCCGCAAGACGGTCGCGCCGCCGCTCTCGTTCGACGGCGAGCGGCTCGAGTACGCCTCGCCGCCGCCCGTCCTCGGCGAGCACGGCGAGGCGATCCTGCGCGAGGCCGGCTACTCGGAGACGGAGATCGCCGAGCTGGCCGCCGAGGGGATCGTCGGCCTGCCGGACCGTACGTAAGTCCCCGCAAGCCGATTCGGGGGCGCCCGGATGTGGCGGCGCCCGCGGCCCGTGAGGATCCGGTCATGGATACGACTCCGACAACCATCTCCGCGCCCGCGTTCTCCACCGACCGTGTCGTCGACGTGATGAGCCCCGGCGTCCTCTCGTGCCCGCCCGAGACGCCGCTTCGCACCGCCGCCCGGATGATGGCGACCTACCAGGTGCACGCCATCTTCGTGTTCGCCTCCACCGAGGGCCACTCGCCGTTCTGGACCGTGCTCACCGACCTCGACCTGATCGAGGCCTCGGTGCCCGACATCGAGAACCGCACCGCCGGCGGCACCGCCCACGAGCACGTGGTGACCGTCGAGGCCGACGCGCCGATCGCGCGCGCCGCACAGCTGATGTCGCAGCACCGGATCACGCACCTCGTGGTCGTGAGCCCCGACACCACGCGCCCGCTCGGCGTCGTCTCGAGCCTCGACCTGGCCCGCGCGATCGCTGCCGACACCACGCCCTACGACAACAGCTACGCCGGTTGAGCGAGGGCCCGTCGCGCTAAGGTCCACCCCGATGTCCCATCCCTCGGCATCGTTCAGCGCGATCATCCGGGTCCACATCGAGGACCATCCCGGTGCGTTCGCGAAGCTCGCCGAGGCGATCGGCGACGCGGGCGGCTCGCTCGACGCGATCGACCTCGTCCGCGTCGGGCAAGGGCGAGAAGGTGCGCGACGTCACCGTCCTCGCCGCCGACACCGAGCACATCCAGCGCATCGTCGACGCGGTTCGCGCCGTGCCGGGGATCACGGTCGACTACGTCTCCGACCGCACGTTCCTGCTCCACCTCGGCGGCAAGCTCGAGGTCACGCCCCGGAACCCGATCAAGACCCGCGACGACCTCTCGATGGCCTACACGCCCGGAGTCGCCCGCATCTGCACCGCGATCCACGAGAACCCGGTCTCGGTCTGGAACCTGACGATCAAGCAGAACACCGTCGCCGTCGTCACCGACGGCACGGCGGTGCTCGGGCTCGGCGACATCGGCCCCGAGGCCTCGCTGCCGGTGATGGAGGGCAAGGCCGTCCTCTTCAAGGAGTTCGGCGGCGTCGACGCGTTCCCGATCGCGCTCGCGACGACGGACACCGACGAGATCGTGCGCGCCGTGCAGCTGATGGCGCCCGTCTTCGGCGGGATCAACCTCGAGGACATCGCCTCGCCCCGCTGCTTCGAGATCGAGCGGCGGCTGCGCGAGACGCTCGACATCCCGGTCTTCCACGACGACCAGCACGGCACCGCCGTCGTCGTCCTCGCCGCGTTCGAGAACGCGCTCAGGCTCGTCGGCAAGAGGCCGGAGGACGTCAAGATCGTGCTCACCGGCGTCGGCGCGGCCGGAGTCGCGACGACCAAGATCCTGCTCGCCGCCGGCGCGCGGAACGTGATCGGCTGCGACCGCGACGGCGCGATCTACAAGGGCCGCACCGACCTCGACGAGGTGAAGCGCGAGTACGCCGAGATCACGAACCCCGACGGCCTCGAGGGCACGGCGGACGAGCTGCTCGTCGGCGCCGACGTCTTCATCGGCCTCTCGTCGCCCGGCGCCGTCAGCGTCGAGGGCATCCGCAACATGGCGGAGGGCGCGATCGTGTTCGCGATGGCGAACCCGACCCCCGAGGTGCTGCCCGAGGAGATCGAGGGGCTCGCCGCGGTGATCGCGACCGGCCGCTCCGACTACCCGAACCAGATCAACAACGTGCTCGCCTTCCCCGGGATCTTCCGCGGCGCGCTCGACGTGCGCGCGACGCAGATCACCGAGGAGATGAAGGTCGCCGCCGGACGCGCGATCGCGGCCGTGATCCCCGAGGACGAGCTCGAGGCCGAGTACATCATCCCGAGTGTGTTCAACCGCGACGTCGCCCCTGCCGTCGCGATCGCAGTCGCCCAGGCGGCCGAGGAGAGCGGCGTCGCACGCAAGCGCCCGACCCCCGCCGTCGCCCAGTAGCTGTTCGAAAGGAGGAGCCATGCCGGAAGAGACGCTCACCGTCACCGACAACCGCACGGGCCAGACCGTCGAGGTCCCGATCGAGGACGGCGCGATCCACGCGACCGCGCTCCGCGAGCTCGGACTGATGAGCTACGACCCGGCGTTCCTCAACACCGCCTCGACGAAGAGCACGATCACCTACATCGACGGCGACGTGGGGATCCTCCGCTACCGCGGCTATCCGATCGAGCAGCTGGCCGAGCAGAGCACGTACCTCGAGACCGCCTACCTGCTGCTCTTCGGCGAGCTGCCGACCGAGGCCGAGCTCGCCGCGTGGACGCACGAGATCACCGTCCACACCTTCCTGCACGAGAACGTGAAGCGGCTGATGGAGGGGTTCCGCTACGACGCGCACCCGATGGGGATGTTCGTCAGCGTCGTCGCCGCGCTCTCGACGTTCTACCCCGAGGCGAACCGCGTCACGGACCCGGGCAACAGGCTCGAGCAGGTCCACCGGCTGATCGCGAAGGTGCCGACGATCGCGGCCTTCTCGTTCCGCCACAACCTCGGCCAGCCCTACGTGTACCCGGAGAACGACCTCGGCTTCACGGCGAACTTCCTCTCGATGATGTTCCGGATGGCCGAGCCGCGCTACGCGGTCGACCCGGTGCTGGAGCGCGCGCTCGAGGTGCTGTTCATCCTCCACGCCGACCACGAGCAGAACTGCTCGGCGAACGCGATGCGGTCGATCGGCTCGAGCCTCGTCGACCCGTACTGCGCGCTCGCGGGCGCGGCGGCCGCCCTCTACGGGCCGCTGCACGGCGGCGCCAACGAGGCCGTGCTGAAGATGCTGAACGAGATCGGCGACGTGAAGAACGTGCCGGCGGCGATCAAGCGGGTGAAGGCCGGCGAGTTCCGCCTGATGGGCTTCGGCCACCGCGTCTACAAGAACTACGACCCGCGCGCGAAGATCATCAAGGAGACCGCCGACCAGGTGTTCGAGATCACGGGCCGCAACCCGCTGCTCGACATCGCGCTCGAGCTCGAGAAGATCGCGCTCGAGGACGACTACTTCGTCTCGCGGAAGCTGTACCCGAACGTCGACTTCTACTCCGGGCTGATCTACCAGGCGCTCGGGCTGCCCGTCTCGATGTTCCCGGTCATGTTCGCGATCCCGCGCACGGCCGGCTGGCTCGCGCAGTGGCTGGAGCTGCTGACGGATCCCGAGCAGAAGATCGCCCGCCCGCTCCAGGTGTACCTGGGAGCGGGCGAGCGTGACTACGTGCCGATGGCCGAGCGGAAGCGGGACCTCGCGGGAGTCAGCTAGGCCGGCACCGCCTCGGGCTCGACGAGCGGGACCGTCGCCGTCTTGCGGCGGGTCGGGGCGCCGAGCGCGTAGAAGATCACGCCCAGCGCGAGGATCACGGCGAGCGGGATGAACTCCGCCGCCTCGTACTGCCACCGCTGGTGGGAGAAGCCGAGCGAGTCGAGCGCGGCGTTCGGATCCGAGGTGCCGAGGCCGGGCCAGAGCAGCACGACCGTCGCGAACACGGCCCAGCCGGTCGCTGAGGATGCCCACGATCCACACCATCGCCATCCCGCCGGGGATCTTGAACGGCCGCGGCACGTGGGCGTGGCTGTAGCGCAGCTTCACGACCGTCGGGAAGATCGCGATGTACGAGATCGTGGTCGTCGAGATCGCGAGCCCGAGCACCGCGCTGAAGTACTTCTCCGAGCTCCCCGACGTGAGCACCGAGGCGAAGATCATCACGAGCGTCGCGACGACGCCGGAGAGGAGGTTGACCACGATCGGCGTGCCCCAGCGCTTCGAGAAGACGCCGAGCACGACGCGGCGCGGCGCCGTCGTAGCCCGCGACCGCCTGGGTGCGGTCGGCGCCCATGATCCAGGTCGCGCCGCTCGACATCAGCACCCAGATGAAGCCGAGCGCGGCGATGTCGCCGAGTACGTGCCCGGCGCCGGTCAGCGTCGGCGTGCCGTCGGCGGCGACCGAGCCGCCGTAGACGGTGAAGACGGTCTTCATCGCGTCGATGAAGCCGCCGAGGTTCGTGACCTGGCCCGTCGGCAGCACGAGCAGGATCATCAGCACCGGGACGCCGTAGAGGAGGATCGAGGCGGCCGCGGCGCGCAGGATCGTGAACGGCACGTCCCGCTTCGCGTTGATCATCTCCTCGCCCGCCGCGTTCGGCAGCTCGAAGCCGACGAAGTTGAAGAACAGCACCGGCACCGCGGCGATGAAGATCGCGTAGGTCGGCTTGAACGAGCCGGCGCCGAAGCCGTGCACGCCGTGCTTGAACGCGTAGATCAGGACCGAGATCGAGAAGAACGCGAGCAGGATCACCCGCGCGAACGCGCCGATCGACGGGATCCACTTGCCGATGTTGAACGAGAGGATCGCGCCCCACACCGCGAACCAGATGAAGCCGAGCAGGAACACGTAGCGCCACGGGTCGCTGCGTGCCGGAGATGTCGGTGAAGAAGGTCGAGAACGTCGTCAGCGCGGTGATCGCGAGCACGCCGCCGAGCCAGATCGGGTTCGAGAGCCAGTAGATCACCGAGTTGACGCCCGAGCACGAAGCGCCCGAACGCGAGCTTCGTCCACTCGTAGCAGCCGCCCTCCTCCGGGAACGCGGCGCCGAGCTCGGCCGTGAGCAGGGCGTACGGGATGAAGAAGAAGACGCTGAGGAAGATGAGCCAGGTGAAGCCCTCGGCGCCGTTCGAGGCGACCGCGCCGAGCGTGTCGAGCCCGACGATCGTGCAGATCAGGAAGAAGAGGATGTCGAAGCGGCCGAAATGCCTGCGGAGCTTCGACTTCTCCTCGAGCGCCGCCTGGGTGGTGACGTCGACGAGCTCGGACGGTTGCGCGCCTGCTTCCACTGGTCCCTCCCGCGTAGTCGGTTTACGTCATCCGTTGCCACGCCTCGGCGAGGACGTCGCCGAGGATTCCCACGATCTGGTCGAACTCCGCCTGCCCGGCGACGAGCGGCGGGGAGATCTGGATCACCGGGTCGCCCCGGTCGTCGGCGCGGCAGATCAGGCCGCGCTCGAACATCGCCGGCGAGAGGAAGCCGCGCAGCAGCGTCTCGCACTCCTCGTCGGAGAACGTCTCTCGCGTCTCCTTGTCCTTCACGAGCTCGATCGCGTACAGGTAGCCCGCCCCTCGCAGGTCACCGACGATCGGCAGGTCGAGCAGCTGGGCGAGCGTCTCGCGGAAGCCAGGCTCCAGTTTTCGCACGCGCTCGACGATCCCCTCGCGCTTCATGATCTCGATGTTCTTGAGCGCGATCGCGCTCATCACGGGGTGGCCGCCGAACGTGATCCCGTGCGAGTACATGCTCGTCGACTCGAGGAACGGCTCCATCACCTTGTCGGTCGCGATCACGGCGCCGATCGCCGCATACGACGAGGAGAGGCCCTTCGCGGAGGTGATGATGTCGGGCCGGATGTCGTAGCGCTCGGAGCCGAACCAGTAGCCGAGCCGCCCGAAGCCGGTGATCACCTCGTCGGCCGAGAGCAGGATCTCGTAGCGGTCGCAGATCTCGCGCACGCCGCGCCAGTAGCCCTCGGGCGGCGTGAAGCAGCCGCCCGCGTTCTGGACGGGCTCCATGTGGACGAGGCAGACGGTCTCCGGCCCCATCGCCAGGATCGCCTGCTCGAGGTCGTCGAGGAGGAAGGCGGTGAACTCGGCCTCGGTCTCCTCCGGCGGGCGGTGGTAGCGGTTGGTGTTGCGGACGTGGCGCACCTCCGGCACGAGCGGCTCGAACGGGGCCCGGATCGCCGCGATCCCGTTCAGCGAGAGCGCGCCCATCGTGGTGCCGTGGTAGGCGATGTGACGGGCGATCGCCTTCGTGCGCAGCGGTCGCGGCCTCGCGGCGGCGACGACGGCGTCGTGGAGCACCTCGGGCTCGCCGACGAACGCGGCGTGCATCCGCTTCTCACCGCGGGCGTGGTAGTACTGGCGCGCGAGCTTCCACGCCGACTCGACCGCCTCCGAGCCGCCCGAGACGAAGAAGACCCGGTTCAGGTCGCCGGGCGCGAGCGAGGCCACCTCGGCGGCGAGCTCGATCGCGCGCGGGTGCGCGTACGACCAGTTCGTGTAGAAGGGCAGCTCGCGCATCTGCTCGAGCGCGGCCTGCCCGATCTCCTCGCCGAAGCCGTAGCCGAGGTTGACCGAGAAGAGCCCGGCCAGTGCGTCGAGGTAGCGCTTGCCGTTCGAGTCCTCGAGGTAGCAGCCGTCGCCGCGGACGATGATCGGCACCTCGCCGTCGCCGTACCCGCCCATGCGGGTGAAGTGCATCCAGAGGTGGTCGCGTGCGGCTTTCTGTAGATCGAGCTTGGCCGACTCGGTCAGTGCCATCAGGCGAGACTCACCGCCACGTGCTTGACCTGCGTGTACTCCTCGACGGAGTACATCGACATGTCCTTGCCGTAGCCCGACTCCTTGTAGCCGCCGTGCGGCATCTCGGAGGTGATCGGCAGCAGGTGGTCGTTCACCCACACCGTGCCGAATTGAAGGCGCCGAGCTGCGTTCATGGCCCGGGCGACGTCGCGCGTGAAGACCGAGGCGGCGAGCCCGTAGCGGACGTCGTTCGCCATCTCGATCGCCTCGTCGTCGCTCTCGAACCGCTGCACCGTCACCACCGGGCCGAACACCTCGTTCTGGACGATGTCCGCGTCCTGGGCGACGTCGGTGACGATCGTCGGGCGGACGAAGAAGCCGCGCTCGCCGACGGTGCCGCCGCCGGTGAGGATCGTCGCCTTCGCCGCGGTCGCCCGCTCCAGGAAGCCGAGCACGCGCTCCTGCTGGGCCTGCGAGATCACCGGGCCCATCTCGACGTCGTCGCCGTCGGCCGGGTCGCCGACCTTGAGCGACTCGACGGCCGGGACGAGCTCCTCGAGCAGCCGGTCGTACAGCTTGGCGCCGACGATCACGCGCGAGCCGGCGGTGCAGTCCTGGCCCGAGTTCCAGTAGCCGGCGAGGCGGATCGCCTGGGCGACCTGCTCGGGGTCGGCGTCGTCGAAGATCACCATCGGCGCCTTGCCGCCGAGCTCGAGGTGGACGCGCTTGAGCGTGTCGGACGCGTTGCGGGCGATCGCCTTGCCGGTCGATACGTCGCCGGTGAGGGAGACGAGCCCGATCGCGCGGTGCTCGACGAGCCCGGAGCCGACGGGCACGCCGTCGCCGGTGATCACGTTGAGCACGCCGGCCGGGACGACGTCCTTCGCCAGCTCGAGGAGCCTGATGATCGAGAGCGGCGTCGCCTCCGCCGGCTTCAGGATCTGCACGTTGCCGGCCGCGAGCGCGGGGCCGAGCTTCCAGATCCCCATCATCAGCGGGTAGTTCCAGGGCATGATCCCGGCGACGATCCCGATCGGCTCGCGCCGCACCATCGAGGTGTAGCCCTTGATGTACTCGCCGGTCGCCTTCCCCTCGAGGTTCCGGGCGGCGCCCGCGTAGTAGCGCAGGTTGTCGGCGGAGAACGGCATCTCGTCGCGCGAGGCCATCAGCGGCTTGCCGACGTTCAGCGACTCGAGCTGCGCGAGCTCCTCGGCGTTGTCGTCGATCACGTCCGCGAGCTTGAGCAGCACCTCGGAGCGCTCCTTCGGCGTCGCCTCGGCCCACTCGGGCTGCGCCTTGCGGGCAGCCTCGACCGCGCGCTCGACGTCGGCCGCGGTGCCGCTCGGCACCTCGGCGATCGTCTCTCCCGTCGAGGGGTTCAGCACCTCCATCGTGCCGCCCTCGACCGCGTCGACCGACTGGCCGCCGACGAAGTTCTTGAATTGGGAAACCGTGACGCTCACAATCGACCTCCGATCAGACGACTGGGCCAGCCTAGCCGATGTTTGCGGGGATTTCACACACCGGGAGAGGAGAGAAGCGATGGCACGGACACCGTTGATGCGTGCGCTGCAGCGTCTCGCACGGGAGCACCGCGAGGCGGAGACGATGGGGATCGCGCCCGCCGAGCTGCGCGAGCGGCAGGCGGAAGGAGCGATCACCACGGCGGGAGCTCGTCAAGCGCGGCGGGATCATCGGAGCCGCGGTCGTGCTCGGCGGCCCGGCGGCGCTCGCGCGGCCTGCGCGGGCCGCGGTGGGCTGGAACCGCTCGCGGATCGCGATCGTCGGCGGCGGCATCGCCGGCCTCACGGCGGCGCTCCGCCTCCAGGACAAGGGGATCGGCGCGACGGTCTACGAGGCCTCGGACCGGATCGGCGGGCGCATGCACTCCGACCGCAGCGGCTACTTCTCGAACGGCCAGGTCGCCGAGTTCTGCGGCGAGCTGATCGACACGGCACACACCACGATCCGCGGCCTCGCGAAGCGCTTCCACCTGCCGCTCACCGACCTGATCGCCGCCCAGCCGAACGGGACCGACGACACCTACTGGTTCCTCGGCGGCTACTACACGCAAGCCCAGGCCGACGACGACTTCGCGTCGATCTCAGACGCCCTCTTCGCGGACACCGACGCGGCGGACTACCCGACGCTCTACAACAGCTACACGCAGGCGGGCAAGCAGCTCGACCACCTGAGCGTCTACGACTGGATCGAGAGCCGTGTGCCCGGCGGGCACTCCTCTCGGTTCGGCCGGCTGCTCGACTCCGCCTACGCCGAGGAGTACGGCGCGGACACCTCACAGCAGGCGTCGCTGAACCTGCTCTACCTGCTCGGGTTCCAGCCGGACGGGCTCACCGACTTCGCGATGTTCGGCGCCTCCGACGAGCGGTTCCACATCACCGGCGGCAACGAGCAGCTGCCGGAGGCGATCGCGGCGACGCTCTCCGACGTCCGCACGAACTGGCAGATGACGTCGATCGCGACGAACCGCGACGGGACGGTCTCCCTGCGCTTCTCGACGGACTCCGGCTCGACGACGGTGACCGCCGACCAGGTGATCCTCGCGCTGCCGTTCAGCGTGCTGCGGACGCTCGACTACTCGCGGGCCGGCTTCGACAACCTCAAGAAGACCGCGATCACGCAGCTCGGCGCCGGCCGCAACACGAAGCTCCAGCTCCAGTTCAGAGGACCGCTACTGGAACGGCAAGGGCCCGTGGGGCCGCTCGACCGGCAGCCTCTTCACCGACATCGGGATCCAGAACACCTGGGAGTCGACGCGCGGCCAGAGCGGCGCGTCGGGGATCCTCAACGACTACTCCGGCGGCAGCATCGCCGGTGCGTACCACCCGTCGACGCCGTACTCGAACGCGGCCCAGAACCCCGAGGTCACGGCCTACGCGACCGCGTTCCTCTCACAGCTCGAGACGGTGTTCCCCGGGATCACGAAGCACTGGAACGGCAAGGCGTCGCTCTCGACCCCGTTCCGCGACCCGAACCTGCTCTGCTCCTACTCGTACTGGAAGGTCGGCCAGTACACCGGCTTCTCGGGCTACGAGGCGGCGCCCCAGGGGAACGTCCACTTCGCCGGCGAGCACTGCTCGACGGACTTCCAGGGCTACATGGAAGGCGGCGCCTCCGAGGGGATCCGCGCGGCGAACGAGGTGCTGGACGCCTTGAAGTAGCGAGATGGTTGATGCCATGCCCGGTTGCGTCTGGGGATGGCTCAGACCAAGCAGGGCGTTCGGATCGACCGCAGGCCAGGCCGGTTGGCCTGGACAAGGGCGAGCCGGACGATCCTGCGCCGTGTCTGGGCCACCAGCCAGACGCGGGCAGGTGTGGCATCAACCATCTACTACTCGAAACCTGCTGAGTCGACCTTCTCGGCGACGATCCTCACGCCGACCCGAACCTCCGTGTCGGTGCGATACGGATAACTGTCGACGCCCAGGTACTTCTTCGCGAGCTTGTCGATCTGCGCGTCTGCGCCCTCGGTGACGAACTCCGCGCGCCCCGAGACCGAGACCCACTTGTGCGTGTCCGCCGGGTCGACGACGACGAGCGAGATGCGCGGGTCGTTGCGGAGGTAGCGCTCCTTCGCGCGGGCGACCGCGGTGTTGAAGCCGACGTGGCCGTCGGCGACGTCCACCCAGACGATGGTCGAGTGGAGCGACCCGTCGGGCCGCAGGTCGGTGACGACGCCGACGAACGGGTTCTCGTCGATGAATGCCAGCTGCTGCTCGGTCGGGGCCATGCTCGTGTCCACCTTTCTTCGAAGGAGTGCCTCTCGACGTAAACGCCCAGGCACGGTACCGTCTTCCCGGATGGGACTCCTGATCGGGACACGCAAGGGCCTCTTCGCCATCGACGACCGCGGCGACGGGCTGCACGGCCCCTTCCTCGAGGGCTGGGGCGTCTACCACGCGGTCTCGCACGACGGCGTCGTCTACGCGGCGGCGAACAGCCCGTTCTTCGGCGCCACGGTGCAGCGCTCGACCGACGGCGGCGAGACCTGGGAGCGCGGCGAGCCGCTCGGCATGCCCGAGGAGAGCGGGCTCACGATGAACGCCGCCTGGCACGTGGAGCCGGCGGGCTCGCGCCTCTGGCTCGGCTGCGACCCGGGCGCGCTGTTCTCCTCCGACGACGGCGGCGAGACGTGGACGCCGAACGAGGCCGTGCTCACGCATCCGACGCGAGAGCGCTGGCAGCCGGGCGCGGGCGGGATGTGCCTGCACTCGATCCAGGTCGCCTCCGACGGGACGCTCTACATCGCGATCTCCGCCGCGGGCGCGTTCCGCTCCGACGACGGCGGTGAGAGCTTCACGCCGATCAACAAGGACGTCGCGGCCGACTTCAACCCCGAGAACCAGTACCCCGAGGTCGGCCAGTGCGTGCACAAGCTCCTCGTCCACCCCGCGCGGCCCGAGCGGCTCTGGCAGCAGAACCACTGCGGCGTCTACCGCTCGGACGACCGCGGCGACAACTGGGAGCGGCTCGACGGTAACGGTCTCCCGAGCGACTTCGGCTTCGGGATCGCGCTCGACCCTGCCGACCCCGACGTCGCCTGGGTGATCCCCGAGGAGGGCGCCGGGAACCGCGTCACCGTGGGCGGGAGGATCGGCGCGTACCGCACCGGCGACGGCGGCGCGAGCTGGGAGCTCGACTCGAGCCGGCCTGCCCGAGCGCGGCTGGACGGGCGTGCTGCGCGAGGCGACCTCCTTCGACTCGTACGGCGTCTACTTCGGCACCCAGAGCGGCTCGGTCTTCACGCGCGGCCACCAGGCCGACGGCTGGGAGGAGGCGGCGAGCCAGCTCCCGCAGATCCTCTCGGTCGAGTCCGGCTCGTGGTCGTAGTCCTGCTGCCGAGCCAGCTCGAGAACGAGGCCGGCGGGCGGCGCCGGTTCGAGGTCGAGGCGGAGACTCCGCGGGCCGCGCTCCACGAGCTCCCGGTCGCCGACCTGCTGTTCGACGAGCGCGGCGTCCTGCGTCCGCTCGTCCGCGTGTACGTCGACGGCGAGGACGCGCGCGACGGCCTCGACGAGCCGCTCGCCGCGGGCGCGACGATCCGCCTGATCGCCGCGATCGCCGGTGGCTGAGACCCTCACCCCGCCGCGCGAGCGCGAGCGGAGCGGGCAGGGCACCGGCCGCGGCAACGCGTGGAAGGTGATCGTCCTGAACGACAACCACAACACCTTCGAGGGCGTCGCGTTCGCCCTCGCGAGCGTGATCCCCGGAGTCGACTACGACGGCGGGATGCGCCTCGCGACGAAGATCCACAACACGGGCCGGGCCGTCGTGTGGTCGGGCCACCGCGAGCAGGCCGAGCTCTACTGGCAGCAACTGGAAGCGCGAGGCCTGACGATGGCGCCGCTCGGCTCCTGAAGCCGAGACATGGACGCGTTCAATAGGACGACGCAATCGCGCGAAGCGCCGCTCTGAACCGCGCAAGCTGCTTCGCCTTCTGAAGGCTGCTTCCACTCGTGTAGAGATCACACTCGGCGTTGGCGATCACGTACGAATAGATGCCCGTCCCGACTTTCCTCAAGAGGTGGATCCGGTCACTGAAGTGATAGATCGGACGTACGCGCAATACACAACCAACGTACCCCGCCGCCCGCGCATTCGTGTTCTCGTTGTTGATGTCATACGCGATGTCACGTGGGCTGCAAAGTGCGGAGTACTTTGCAGAAACAACCGAAAATCCGTTGTTCCTCAGAAGTAGTTGCGTTCGTGGTGCCGTGACGGGAGACGTCCGAGCATGGCTGCAACGAGGCAGGCTGATCGTGGGCGCACCGCGTGCCTCGTTGTGAGCGGCCGCTCCGACGGAGACACAAACGCATAGAGCAACCACCATCTTGAACATGGCCCCGCTCGGCTCCTAGCGGCACATCGCCGAGTCGAGCAGATCCTTGCGCACGGCCGCGGGAGCGACCTTGCAGGACGGCCAGTCAGTGCCGACGAAGATCACGCGCCACCCTGCGGGGGTGTCGCCATCCTCACGCAGCAGCCACCGGTTCCGAATTCGCTGCCGGCCCTTCATCGTGACGTCCGTGACCGCACTCGCGTACCGTCGGTCAACGGTCGAGACCCTGACAGAGTCGAAACGAAAAGCGGTCACGCCGGCCTGGGACGAATGCTCCAGGACACTGCCCTCGATCGTCGCGCGCTCTGCGTTCGACGGCTGGCGCCACGCCAGAGCCGGCGCCGCAACAGCGAGGGCTCCGAGCAGGAGGCAGAGGATGAGAGAGCGACGCATTCGCAAGCGAGATCGGCATCTCGACGGCCGCACATTAGGCAACTGCGGCGGAGACCCGACGATCGCGCCGCCCGGCTCGCGGCCGAGCCGCGTCTCAGCTGTGGACGGTGAAGGTGCCGCTGATCCCGAAGACGCCCGGGCTCGCCGCGTCGGAAGCCTTCATCGTGTCGCCGGCCTTCGTCGCGCCGATCGTCGCCTTCGCCGTCCCGACGCCGTTTGCCCAGCTCTGGCTGACGACGTGCACGGTCGAAGCCCCGTTGGCGTCCGCGTAGGTCACCGGGCCGCCGTAGCTCGCGATCGTGTTGTTCGCGGCGTCCTGGGCCGTCGTGGTGACGGTGAGCTGCTGCGTGTTGACGACAATCGAGGTTGGGCTCACGGTGACCTTGAAGTGCGTGACGGCGCCGAGGACGTTGAACGCGCCGCTCTGGCCGGAGGCGGCCCCGTCGATCACCGTCACGCGATCCGCCTTCGCCGCGGTCGACAGTGAGAGCGAGGCGGTGTCGACTCCGTTCGTCCACGACTCGGACAAAGGAGTCACCGGGCCGTTGTCGTCGGCGAAGCCGACAGGCCCCGAGTAGCCGGTGACGACGCGGTTCGATCCGTCGAGCGCCTTCACCGTGATGCCGAGAGGGCTCCCCGCGCTCACCGCCGTGGCCGCCGCGTGGACGGCGAAGTGCGTGACCGGGCCGACCACGTCGACCGGGCCGCTCGTGCCGGTCGGCCCGGCGGCGTCGGTCGCCGTGATCGTGTCACCGGTCAGCGGCCCTGAGAGCGTCACTGTCGCCGTGCCGACGCCGTGCGACCACGTCGGAGCCGTCGTCATCACGAGGGAGTGCGAAGAGTCGTCGAGACTGATCGGGCCCGTGTAGCCCGTGAGCACGTGGTTCACCGCGTCCAGCGCCCGGATCTTGACGGTGAGCGGCTGGCCGGTGTCGACCTTCGTCCTCGAGGGCGTGACGGCGAAGTGGTCGAGCGCCACGACCGCCGCGTCGGCACGGGCCTGGAGGAACTCTGACCTCGAGTCCAAGAGCCAACGGCCCCAGGTCACGTCCGCGGCGGCCGAGAAGGTGAACGTGCCGCCGAGCACCGAGTCGGCGATCGTCGTCGACGTTCCGGTCACCGGGCCGAGGTCGGTCTCGTGCTCGATCGTCGCGCCCACGCCCGGGCGGTAGACGAGCGGCACGGTGAAGGGGTTCGGCACGTCGATCTGCACGGTGACCTCGTAGGTCTTGCCGATGACGACGTTGCCGATCGCCACGTCCACCTCTGTGGGCGTCTCGTGCGTGTGCACCGTCTCCCCGTTCGACGTGTCGGGCGAGGTCACGCTGCCCGCGACGTAGGTGGCGCCGGGAACCGAGTCCGCGGGTGAGACGAACACCCACGCCGTGCCGCCCGCGTCGGCGGGGTCGCGCGGCGTGATGTCGACCGTCGCCGTGACCCGCCCGCCGGTGCCGGCCGCCACGTTCGACGACACCGAGCGCGAGAGATCGATCCCCGTCGTGATCGGGACGCCGTCGACCCCGGAGCCGACCGGGTCGGACTCCTCGAGGGTGACGTATTGGCCCTGGGAAAGGTCAGTAGGGGGACCGCTCGTGACCGGGAACGTCAGCGGCGGCGTGAACGTCTGCGTGCTCCCGTCGAGCGTCACCTGCGCCCCCGGAACGATGCTCTGGTCGTTGTTGAACAGGTCGGCGCCCCACCCCAGGCTTCCGAGCCAAGTGCGTGTGCCGTCGATCGAGTCCACGGTGGAGCGGCGGTTCACATTCCCGAACCGGGACACTTCGGCGGTCGCCCTCCGCTGCAGGGGCGGGCGCGGCGCGAGGTCGACGCGGTAGTAGTCGTAGGTCGACTCGAGCCAGTTCACATCGGCCGCCGCAGAGAAGGTGAACGTGCCCCCGAGCTCGCCGTCGCCGATCTGAGTCGACGAGCGCGTGGACGACTGCGAGCTGTCGAGGATCGAGCCGTAGGCGGTGACGAAGGGCGTGTACTCGCTCGCGTCGCCGCTGCCCGCCGGAACGTCGACGTCCATCGTCAGCACGTAGGCGTGGCCGAGCACCGGGTTCTCCAGGTACCACTCGACGAAGCTCGAGAGCGCCTCCGTGTAGCCCGCGAAGCCGAAGGCGCCGCCGCTCAGATCCGGGAAGGCGACGCTGGCCGTGTCGATGTTCCCGACGCCCCCGGCGGGACCGACCCAGAGAGCGATCGACTGGTTCAACCACTCCGTGTCGGTCGGGATGAGCGTGATGGCGACATGGGCCGTCGAGCTGCCGTCGGCGTTGGACGTGACCGAGACCGAGCGCGAGAGGTCGTAGCCGGTTGTAATCGAGACTCCGTTGACGCGTGAGCTCCCCTGCGGGTAGCCGGCGAGCTGGTCGACGCCGAGACCGGTCGTGGGGTCGAGGCTCGCCTTCGAGGCAGTGAGCGGGAACGAGCCGGGCGGTGGACTGAAGCTCCAGGAGGGCGAAACACCGTCGAGCTGCACCCGCGGGCTCGGGATCGCGGTGGTGGAGCTCGTGTCGAACATGGTTCCCGACCAGCCGCGCCAGCCGATCGCCGAAGTGCTACCTGAGAGTGAGTCGACGGTCGCCGGGAGCTCGACCACGTGCCCGCGAGTCTCGATCGCGGTGACGGCGACCGGCGGATCGGCGGCCTTCGCCGCAGACGACAGGAGCGCACACGCGGTCACTACAACAACAGCCGCCCGAGATGCCCTCATCCAGTGTCCCATGGCCTCTGGACGGGTTCGGCGACCGGCTTCTTCCCTCTGCGGGAATACCTCGACGGCCACCGTAGTTCATTTTGTATAGTTACTACCAACCAATGAACCAGGAGAGCCCGATCGTGACTTCACTGCTGCTCGTTCCGTTGGAAGACATCGTCGTCTTCCCGAACATGACCGTGACCATGCCCGTCGACGTCGGCGACGAGGAGCGCGTGCTGCTCGTGCCCGTCCACGAGGGCGAGTACGCCAAGGTCGGCACCGTCGCCGAGGTGTCCGACACCGTCCGCCTGCCCGGCGGCGCCCGCGCGGCGCAGCTGACCGGCCTCCACCGCGGGGTCGCAGGCGCGGCGCACACCGACGCCTCCGGCCGCCTGCGCGTCGAGGTCGAGGAGCGCCCCGACGAGGAGCTGCCCGGGATCAAGACCCGCGAGCTCGAGCGCGAGTACCGCGCCGTCGTCGAGGAGATCCTCGAGCTGCGCGGCGACGACGGCCGCGTCGCGGCCTTCCTCCGCGCGATCGTCGAGCCCGGCACCCTCGCCGACACCGTCGGCTACTCGCCCGACTTCAGCTTCGCCCAGAAGGCGAAGGTGCTGGAGACGGTCGACGTCGATCGAGCGGCTCGAGCTCGCCGTCGAGCTGCAGCGCGAGCGCCTCGCCGAGATGCAGGTGCGCAAGCGCATCCGCGACGACGTCGAGGAGGGCGCGTCCAAGCAGCAGCGCGAGTACATCCTGCGCAAGCAGATGGAGTCGATCCGCAAGGAGCTCGGCGAGGACGACGGCTCGGCCGCCGAGGACTACCGCGCGAAGATCGAGGAGGCCGGGATGCCGGACGCCGTCCGCGAGCAGGCCGAGCGCGAGCTCGCCCGCCTCGAGCGGATGGGCGACCAGACCGGCGAGTCCTCGATGATCCGCACCTACCTCGACTGGCTGATCGCCGTGCCGTGGGCGAAGCGCTCCGAGGAGCGGCTCGACCCCGTCGCACGCGCGCGAGGTGCTCGACGCCGACCACGCCGGGCTCGAGGACGTGAAGGACCGCGATCGTCGAGTACCTCGCCGTGCGCAAGCTGCGCGAGGAGCGCGGGATCAAGGAGGACAAGCGCTCCGGCGCGATCCTGACCCTGATCGGGCCTCCCGGCACCGGCAAGACCTCGATCGGCGAGTCGATCGCCCGCGCGCTCAACCGCGAGTTCGTGCGCATGTCGCTCGGCGGCATCCGCGACGAGGCGGAGATCCGCGGGCACCGGCGCACCTACATCGGCGCGCTGCCGGGCCGGCTCGTCCGCGCCCTGCGCGACGCCGGGACGATGAACCCGGTGATCCTGCTCGACGAGGTCGACAAGGTCGGCGCCGACTGGCGGGGCGACCCGTCCGCGGCGCTGCTCGAGGTGCTCGACCCGGCGCAGAACCACTCGTTCCGCGACCACTACCTCGACGTCGAGCTCGACCTCTCCGAGGTCATCTTCCTCGCGACCGCGAACGTCGCCGACACGATCCCCGGCCCGCTGCTCGACCGCATGGAGGTGATCCGCTTCGACGGGTACACCGTCGACGAGAAGGTCGCGATCGCGCGCGGCTACCTGTGGCCGCGCCAGCGCGAGCGCAACGGGCTGCTCGAGGACGAGGTCTCGATCTCGGACGAGCTGCTCGAGCTGATCGTCTCCCAGTACACGCGCGAGGCGGGCGTCCGCCAGCTCGAGCGCGAGCTCGGGACGCTGCTGCGCAAGACCGCGACCGGGATCGCCTCGGGCAAGACCGAGGCGCCGGTCGACCGCTCGACGAGGCCGCCGTGCGCGACGCGCTCGAAGCGGCAGCGCTTCTTCCAGGAGGCGGCCGAGCGCACCGCGGTGCCCGGCGTCGCGACCGGCCTGGCCGTGACCGGCACCGGCGGCGACGTCCTCTTCGTCGAGGCGACGCGGATGCCGAGCAGCCGAGGGGCTCGTCCTCACGGGCCAGCTGGGCGACGTGATGAAGGAGTCGGCGCAGATCGCGCTCTCCTACGTCCGCCGCCACGCGAACGAGCTCGGGATCGACGAGAGCCTGTTCGAGAACGCGACCTTCCACGTGCACGTGCCGGCGGGCGCGATCCCGAAGGACGGCCCGAGCGCGGGGATCACGATGACGACCGCGCTGGCCTCGCTCCTCACGGGCCGCCCGGTGAAGCACACCGTCGGGATGACCGGCGAGGTGACGCTGCAGGGCCGCGTGCTGCCGATCGGCGGGCTCAAGCAGAAGGCGCTCGCGGCCCACGCCGCCGGGCTGACCGACGTGATCATCCCCGAGCGGAACCGGGCCGACCTCGACGACGTCCCCGCCGACGTCCGCGAGGAGATGACCTTCCACCCGGTGATGAGCCTCGGCGAGGTGCTCGAGCTGGCGCTCGAGCCGAAGCCCGCGCCAGAGCCATGCGCTGTCGTAGCTGCGCGCCGATGCCCGAGGAGGTCCGCCGCGCGGCGGACCTCCTCGAGCGGCGCTGGCGCTCTCGCTCCTCTGGGCGCCTCCACTCGGGGCTCGTCCGCTTCGACGAGTTCCGGCAGGCGCTCGAGGGCGTGCCGCCGCGCGACGCTCGCGCTCCGGCTCGTCGAGCTCGAGGACGCGGGCCTCGTCGAGCGGCGCGTGATCGACGCGCGGCCGCCGCGGGTCGAGTACCGGCTGACGCCGGCCGGCGAGCGGCTCGGCGAGGTCGTCGAGGCCGTTTCCGCCTTCGCAGCCCACTAGCTAGCCTTGAGCGGCATGCGCCGCCTGCTCCCGTTCGCCTGCGCCGTCGTCGCGGTCGACACGATCCTCTACGCGGCGCTGATCCCGCTGCTGCCGCACTACGCGGACACCTACGGCCTCTCGAAGGCCGGCGCGGGCCTGCTCGCCTCGATGTACGCGCTCGGCGCGCTGCTCGGCGGGCTTCCCGCGGGCTCGGCGGCCTCGCGCTTCGGGCCCCGGGCGGCGGTGCTCGCCGGGCTCGGGCTGATGGCGACCGCGAGCTTCGCGTTCGGCTGGGCCGGCGCGATCGAGGCGCTGTGGGTCGCGCGGCTCTTGCAGGGCTTCGGCAGCTCGCTCACCTGGACGGGCGCGCTCTCCTGGCTCGGGACGACGACTCCGCGCGAGCGGCGCGGCGCGGCGATGGGAACCGCGATGGCGGCCGCGGTCGTCGGTGCGCTGCTCGGGCCGGTGCTGGGCGCCGTCGCGAGCGTGGTCGGCACCCGGCAGGCGTTCACGGCGGTGGCGCTGTTCGCGGTCGTGCTCGCCGTCTGGGCGCTCCGGATCGCGCCCGCGCCCGCCGACCCGCAGCCGCTTGCGGCCGCGTTCCGCGCGCTGCGGGACCGCGGGATCCTGACCGGGCTCTGGCTGATCACCCTGCCTGCGCTCCTGTTCGGGATCCTCTCGGTGCTGATGCCGCTCGCGCTCTCGGACGTCGGCTTCGGCGCGGTCGCGATCGGTGCGGTCTGGCTCGTCACCGCAGCGATCGAAGCAGTGCTGAACCCCGTGCTCGGCCGCGTGAGCGACCGCCGCGGCCCGCTCGTTCCTGTCCAGGTCGCGCTCGTCGTCTCGATCGTGGTCTCGGTCCTGCTCGCCGTCCTCTCGGGCCCGGTCGCACTCGTCGTCCTCACGCTCGTCGCCGGCGTCGCCTACGGCGCCTTCTACACGCCTGGCCTGTCGGTGCTCTCCCACACCGCCGAGCACATCGGCCTCGCGCAGGGGCTCGTGTTCGGTCTGATGAACCTCGCCTGGGCCGCCGGCAACTCGGTCGGCCCGCTCGCCGGCGGCGCGCTCGCCGACGCGGTCGGTGACGCCCTGCCCTACGTGCTCGGCGCCGCGGTCTGCGCGGCGACCCTCGTCGCCGCCCGGCGGCTACAGCATGATCGCGCCGCCGTTCTGGTCGATCGCCTGGCCGGTGACGCCGCGGGCGTCGGGCGAGAGTAGCCAGCGCACCGTCCCGGCGACATCCTCCGGCTCGTTCATCCGGCCGAGCGGCACCGCCTTCATCGCCTCGGCGTAGGCCTCGTCCCGCGTGCCGCCGATCGCCTCGGCGAACCCGTCGATGCCCTCCCAGGCCATGTCCGTGTTGACCCAGCCCGGGCAGATCGCGTTCACCTGGACGCCGTCGGGCCCGAGCTCCGCGGCGAAGGAGCGGACGAGCCCGAGCAGCCCGGCCTTCGAGGCGCAGTAGCCGGTGTAGCCCGGCACGCCGATGCGGGCGAGGATCGAGGCGATCACGACGACGTGGCGCGCGCCCCCGCGCTGCGCGGCGCGTGCGCACCAGTACGTGCCCGTGAGGTTCGTGGCGACGAGATCCTCGAAGCGGTCGCCCGGGCCCGCCTCGTTCGGCCCGCCGATCCCCGCGTTGGCGACGAGCGCGTCGAGCGGCCCGATGCGGTCGAACACCGCCTCGACCTGCTCGGGGTCGCGGATGTCGCAGGCGTACCCCTCCCCCACGTCGAGCCGCGAGACGTCGCGCGCGAGCGCGCTGACGCGGGCGCCCTCGGCGACGAGGCGGGTCGCGATCGCCCGCCCGATCCCGGTTCCCGCGCCGGTTACGACCACGTGCATCTCCTTGACGTCCACGGCTGCGCACCCTACCCTGCCTGTGGGCGCGATTCCGCGCAGGGAAGCCGAGCGAGAGGAGGACTGCACCGATGACTGTCGATACGCACCTCTCGCCTCGCGCCACCTAGCCTTCTGACGGGGGCCGGGACGGCGCGTCCGTCCTGCATTCACGTCCGAAGGAGACTCGCTTGTCACTGAACTACCTCGGCTGGGGCCCCGACCTCGCCGAACACTTCCAGGAGCACGCCGCCGAAGGCCTCGTCGCAGGCCGCGTCGCCGTGCCGCACCGCGGCAGCTACCTCGTCCTCACCGAGCTCGGCGAGCTGAACGCCGAGATCTCGGGGAAGCTCCGCCACGAGGCCGCGCCCGGCGAGCTGCCGGCCGCCGGCGACTGGGTCGCGGTGGCCGCACGCCACGAGGAGGGCACCGGCACGATCCACGCGGTGCTCCCGCGCCGCAGCGCGATCGTCCGCAAGGCGGCCGGCAACCCCACGGAGGCGCAGGTCGTCGGTGCCAACGTGGACACGGTCTTCCTCGTCACCTCGCTCAACGACGACCTCAACCTCCGCCGCCTCGAGCGGTATCTCGCGACGGCCTGGGAGAGCGGCGCACAGCCGGCGATCCTGCTCACGAAGGCCGACCTCTCCGACGATCCCGCCGCGTCCGTGCTCGAGGTGCAGGCGATCGCCTACGGCGTCCCCGTCCACGCCGTCTCGACCGTCACGGGCGAGGGAATCGCCGAGCTCGGCGTCTACCTCGGCGAGGGAAAGACGGTCGCGCTGATCGGCTCGTCCGGCGTCGGCAAGTCGACGCTGGTGAACAGGCTCGCCGGGCGGGAGGTGCTCGCGACGCAGGAGATCCGCGAGAGCGACGGCCGCGGCCGCCACACGACCTCGCACCGCGAGCTCGTGCCGCTGCCCGGCGGCGGGCTCGTGCTCGACACCCCCGGGATGCGCGAGCTGCAGCTCTGGGAGTCGTCGGACGGGATGCAGGAGGCGTTCGACGACGTCGAGCAGCTCGTCGACGAGTGCCGCTTCGCCGACTGCGGCCACGGCGTCGAGCCCGGCTGCGCCGTCCAGGCGGCGCTCGCGGACGGCACGCTCGCGGCCGACCGCTACGAGAGCTGGGTCAAGCTCCAGCGGGAGCTCGAGCACCTCGAGCGCAGGCAGGGCGGCCGCGCGGCCGCCGAGGCGCGCAAGGCCCGTCGCGCGTTCGCGCGCAAGCTCCGCACGACGGCCTGGTGAGAAGGGCCCGGCGGGGCACGTCCCCGCCGGGCCCGAACCTCTAGGTCGTCTCCTCCATCGGCGGCGCGGGCCGCACGATCGCGTAGACCAGGCTGCCGACGACCGGGAAGATCAGGATCGCCACGAGCCAGGCCGTGAGATGCCAGCCCGAGACCAGGTGACGTCTGAACCGGCTGATCAGGTCGTAGATCGAGTAGACGATGATCCCGACGATGAACAGCGCGATGAGGATGTAGAGGATCGTCATCGCTAGGCCGGCCTCGCCTCGAGCTCGTGCTTGATCGCGCGGAGCTGGAACGCGAGGAAGATCTCCGCGATCCCCTTCACGATGCAGTAGACGCCGATGATCGTCACGAGCAGGACGACCGAGTTCGTGACGTCGTTCACGGCCCACGCGCCCAGGCCGATCTCGATCAGGCCCATGATCAGGCCGAGCCACCAGTACTGCCGGTGCGTGTTCATGAACGCGCGGATCACGTCCAGGATGCCCGCGATCAGGAAGAACCAGCCGACGAGCATCGAGAGCGCGAGCACCGTGTTGTACGGGTTCGCGAACGCGACGATCCCGGCCGCGATCGCGACGATCCCGCCGATGATGAAGAACCATTTCCAGCCGCCGGGCGCGGCCGACGACGCGAAGATGAAGTTGAAACCGACGAAGATGAACGCGATCCCCGCCAGGATGCCGAGCACGTCGAGCGTGTCGGCGCGGATCGAGAAGACGCAGAAGCCGAGGATCACGAGCGCGATTCCGGCCGTGAGCAGCCAGCCCCACATCCTCGCCGCCTGCTCCATTGACGGCACCCCTACGGACATGTGTCTCCCTTCGTGGTTGGCAAAGCTCTCCGCCGATTATCTCGCATGAGTCAGACGCGTCAGGGCCGCACCAGGTTGCGCAGGAGGAAGCCGACGTTCGCCGGCCGCTCGGCCAGCCTCCGCATCAGGTACGGGTACCAGTCGGGCCCGTACGGGGTCGCGACGAGCACCTTGTAGCCCGCCGCGGCGACCTCGCGCTGCAGCCCGCTGCGGACGCCGTAGAGCATCTGGAACTCGAAGCGGTCGCGCTCGATCCCGCGCTCCTGCGCGAACTCGCGCACCCTGGCGATGATCCGCTCGTCGTGCGTGGCGACCGCGATGCGGGCGCCGCCGAGGAGCCCTGTCTCGACGAGCTCGACGAAGTTCCTGTCGACGTCGGACTTCTCCGGGAAGGCGCGCTCGGGCGGCTCGAGGTAGGCGCCCTTGACGATCCGCAGGTTCGGCGCGAGCGGCAGCAGGTCGGCGAGGTCCCTGGCCGTGCGGTACAGGTAGGACTGGAGCACGGTGCCGACGGAGTCGTGCCCCGCCTCACGCAGCCGGCGGTAGATGCGCAGCGTCGAGTCGACGGCGCTCGAGTGCTCCATGTCGATGCGGAGGAAGCTGCCGAGCCCCTCCGCGAGCGCGACGAGCCGCTCCACGTTCGCGTAGGCGAGCTCCTCGTCGAGCTCGAGCCCGAGGTGCGTGAGCTTGAGCGAGACGTTCGCGTCCAGCTTCTCGTCGGCGAGCCGCCGGATCACCTCCTCGTACGACGACGTGACCGCCTTGGCCTGCGCCTTGTCCTCGACGGCCTCGCCGAGGATTGTCGTGTTAGCGGAGAGCCCCTGCTCGTTGAGGCCTCGCAGCACCTCGACGCACTCGTCGAGTGTCGAGCCCGCGACGAAGCGGCCCGCGCCCATCCGCATCCCGTGGCTCTGGGCGAGCCCGGCGAGCGTGGTGCTCTCGGAGACGCCCAGCAGCGCCGCACGGGCGAGCCCCTCTGCGCTTGGAATCCTCATCGTGCTGATCCTACGGCTACTGTGGATGCGTGGCCCGCCGTGACGACCTCCGCAACGTCGCCATCGTCGCGCACGTCGATCACGGCAAGACCACGCTGGTCGACGCGATGCTCTGGCAGTCCGGCTCGTTCAGGGCCAATCAGGACGTGGCCGAGCGCGTGATGGACTCGACCGACCTCGAGCGCGAGAAGGGGATCACGATTCTCGCCAAGAACACCTCCGTACGGCACGGCGACGTGAAGATCAACATCATCGACACCCCGGGCCACGCCGACTTCGGCGGCGAGGTCGAGCGCGGGCTGACGATGGTCGACGGCGTGCTGCTGCTCGTGGACGCGAGCGAGGGCCCGCTGCCCCAGACGCGCTTCGTGCTGCGCAAGGCGCTCGAGGCGCGGCTCCCCGTCGTGCTCGTCGTCAACAAGGTCGACCGGCCCGACGCGCGCCCGCAGGAGGTCGTCGACGAGGTCTACGAGCTGTTCCTCGACCTCGACGCGGAAGAGAGCCAGATCGAGTTCCCGATCGTCTACTGCAACGCGCGCGAGGGCCGCGCCGGGCCCGCGCCGGACGAGCTCGCGGCCGACCTCGGGCCGCTCTTCGACGTGATCCTCGAGACGGTGCCGCCGCCCGAGTACGACCCGGCGCACCCGCTGCAGGCGCTCGTCACGAACCTCGACGCCTCGCCCTACGTCGGGCGTCTCGCGCTCTGCCGGATCCGCCACGGCACGATGCGCAAGGGCGCGCAGATCGCGTGGTGCCGCGCCGACGGGACGATCGAGCCGGCCAAGCTCACCGAGCTCTACGTCACCGACGCGCTCGACCGCGTCTCGGCCGACGAGGCCGGGCCCGGCGAGATCGTCGCGATCGCCGGCCTGCCGGAGGTGACGATCGGCGAGACGATCGCCGACCCCGACGACCCGCGCCCGCTGCCCGTGACGACTGTCGACGAGCCGTCGCTCTCGATCACGCTCGGGATCAACACCTCTCCGCTCGCGGGAACCGAGGGCGACAAGGTGACCGCGAGCCTCCTGAAGGCGCGGCTCGAGCAGGAGCTGATCGGCAACGTCGCGCTCCGCGTCAGCCCGACCTCGCGTCCCGACGCCTGGGAGGTGCAGGGCCGCGGCGAGCTGCAGCTGGCGGTGCTCGTCGAGATCATGCGCCGCGAGGGCTTCGAGCTGACCGTGGGCAAGCCGGAGGTGCTCACGCGTGTAATCGATGGGGCCCGAAGCGAGCCGGTCGAGCGCGTCGCGATCGACGTGCCCGAGGACTACATCGGCGTCGTCACCCAGCTCCTCGCCCTGCGCAAGGGCCGGATGCAGCAGATGGTCAACCACGGCACGGGGTGGGCACGGATGGACTACCTCGTCCCGGCCCGGGGCCTGATCGGCTTCCGCACCGAGTTCCTCACCGAGACACGCGGCGCGGGGATCATGCACCACGTGTTCGAGCGCTGGGAGCCGTGGCACGGCGAGCTCCGCACGCGCCCGACCGGCAGCCTCGTCGCCGACCGGCGCGGGCAGGCGGTCGCGTTCGCGCTGCACGCGCTGCAGGAGCGCGGCTCGCTCTTCGTCGCGCCCGGGGCCGACGTCTACGAGGGCATGGTCGTCGGCGAGAACGCCCGCGCCGAGGACCTCGACGTCAACGCCTGCAAGGAGAAGAAGCTGACGAACATGCGCTCGTCGACCTCCGACGAGCTCGTCCGCCTGATCCCGCCGCGCCCGCTCTCGCTCGAGCAGGCGCTCGAGTTCATCCGAGACGACGAGGCCGTCGAGGTGACCCCGCAGAGCATCCGCCTGCGCAAGGTCGAGCTCTCGCAGGGCAAGCGCGCAGGACTGGCCTCGAAGCGCAAGCGCGAACGCGACCCGGCGCTCTCCTAGGTGTAGTTCCTGAGCACGTTGGTTCATCCGGGCCTCCCTGGAGGCTGAGCGCTGTCAAGGCAGCTCGGCTCAAGGAGGCACCGGATGAAGCTTCACGGTAACGCGGCTCTCAGTTGGCATGGTCGGCGTCGGCTTGTGCAGCGGGTCGTTGTTGAGGGTTGGACGCTGACGGCGGCGGCCGAGGGCGCCGGTGTCAGCGTGCGCTGTGCGCGTAAGTGGGTGGGTCGCTATCGGCTGGAAGGCGAGGACGGTCTGGTTGATCGTTCATCGGCACCGCGGCGGGTTGCTAACCGGACCGCGCCGGAGCGGCTGGAGGCGATCGCGAAGCTGCGTGGGCTGCGCTTCACGGCGGCCGAGATCGCGGAGACGTTGGGGATGGCGCTCTCGACGGTCTCTGGGATCCTGACCCGATCGGGGATGGGCAGGCTCGGCCGGCTTGGCCTCGAGCCCGTCGTCCGCTACGAACGCTCGCGGCCGGGGGAGCTCGTGCATGTTGATGTCAAGAAGCTAGGCCGGATCGTCGGCGGGGCCGGTTGGCGCGTCCGGGGCGGGGCTCAGCACTACAACCGCACCTACACCGACAACGAGGGGCATCGCCGCAACACCGTCGGTTGGGAGTTCGTGCACATCGCTGTCGACGACTACAGCCGCCTGGCCTACGCCGAGGTGCTCAGCGACGAGAAGGCGGCCACGGCTGTCGGCTTCCTTCGGCGCGCCGTCGCCTTCTATGCCCGACACGGAATCCGGGTCGAGTCCGTGCTCAGCGACAACGGCTCCGCCTACAGGGCAACAATCCATGCCGTCGCCTGCAAAGCGCTGCGCATCCGCCACCTCCGCACACGGCCATACCGGCCTCAGACAAACGGAAAAGCAGAGCGCTTCATCCGCACCCTGCTCACCGGATGGGCCTACGGCGCCGTCTACCGCTCAAGCAGCGAACGCACCCTCGCCCTTGACGGCTGGCTCTGGCACTACAACCATCGACGCCGACACTCAGCCCTCAACCACCAACCGCCCATCAGCAGAACCAACCTGCTCGGGTCCTACACCTAGGCCTGCGGAAAACCCACAACCCGCGCCGACTGACGGGCAGCGTAGAATCCGCGCGTGGAGCGTGGAGGCACCTCGGTGTTCGCAGCCGTGATCGCAGCGGGCGCTGCGCTCTTGATCGCGGTCGGCGTCGGGGCCTGGGCAGCCGGGCACTACTCCGCGAAGACCGTCACGGTCGGCGGCGGTGCCGTCGCGACCGTGCCGAGCGCGACGGTCGATCCCTCCGTCGCGGCGGGCGCGCACACGTTCGTCCAGTTCGCCTGTGCCCAGTGCCACGGCGAGCAGGGCAAGGGCGGCGTCTCACCGGACGTACCGGCGCTCGACGTCGTCGGCAAGGCCCTCACCCCCGCGCAGCTGCGGCACATCATCGACCACGGCCTCGGCGTCTCGAGCAACCCGACCAAGCCGTACATGCCGGTCTGGGGCCAGGTGATCTCGAGCACACAGGTGACCGACCTGATCTCCTACCTCCACGCAGGCCTGCCCTCGGTGCCCGACGCAACGCCTCCGGTCGTGCCGACCGGGCAGGGCGCCGCGGTCGCCGGCGCCGCGCTCTACGTCAAGTACGGCTGCATCAACTGCCATGGGCCGAACGGCCTCGGCGGCGTGCCGAACCCGCTCTCGCCCGACAAGACGATCCCGCCGCTCTCCGGCGCCGACTTCTTCAACCAGTTCAACACCGACGCGAAGATCATCGACGTGATCCGCAGCGGCAGCGTGATCGGCAAGGCGCCGATCGTGAGCATGCCGCACTGGGGCGGGATCATCCCGGACCCGGACCTGCAGGCGCTCGTCGCCTACATCAAGACGCTCAAGTCCTCCTGAGCTCGACGAACACGTTGTCGAGCGCCGAGCGGAGCCCGACGGAGAGCGCGCCGGCGAGGACGGCCGCCTCTCCCACCGTCGAGACCTCGACCCGGGGCGGATAGGGGAGCCACTCGCGCAGGTGCCGGCGGATCGGCTCGAGCAGGAGGTCGCCGTTGCGGCCGAGGCCGCCGCCGAGGACGACGAGCTCGACGTCCGCGACGGCGCCGATCGGCGCGACGTGGAGCGCGATCCTGCGCGCGAGCTCGGCCACGACGGCCCGGGCGACCGGGTCGCCGCGGCGGGCAGCGTCGAAGATCGCACGCGGCTCGTACGGTGCGGTGAGCGAGGTCTCGGCACCGGGCCCGCCCGCCAGGCGTGCCGCGAGCTCGGCGACCGCCCCGGCGGAGGGGTCCACGTCGGGCACGAGTGTCGGAAGGGCGTTGTCCAGCTCGCCCGCGGCGCCGTGCTGTCCGCGGTGCAGCTCCCCGTGAAGCACGAGCCCGGCCCCGAGCCCGGTCCCGACGGAGAGGAAGACGAAGTTCTCGACGCCCTGGGCGACGCCGAGGCGCTGCTCTCCGAGCGCGGCGAGGTTGATGTCGTTCTCGAGCGTGACCGACAGGCCCAGGCGGCGCTCGAGCTCCGGGCCGAATTCGCCGCCCTCGAGGCCGGCCACGTTCGTCGCGAGGCTGATGCGGCGGTCGCGTGCCTCGACGACACCGGGCACGCCGACGACGACTCCGTCGAGCAGGCGCGCCTCGAGGCCCGCCGCGTCGACGAGCGACGTCCTCAGGCTCAGGATCTCCTCGACCGCGTCCTCGGCGTCGGCGACGTGGATCTCGACGTCCTGCCGGGCGCGGATCTCTCCGCGCAGGTCGCAGATCGCGCCGCGGAGGAACCGCGCCCCGAGATCGAGGCCGAGCACGAGAGCCGCCTCGGCGACCGGCTCGAAGAACACCGCGCCGTAGCTCGGGCCGCCCGGCTCCTGCTCCGCCCGCCGGACGAGGCCCGCGTCGACCAGCGACTGCAGAGCGAGCGAGACCGTGGGCTTCGAGATTCCCACCCGCCGGGAGATCTCGGCCCGCGAGATCGGTGACCCGTCACGGATCGTCTCGAGCACCGTTCGCTCGTTGAGATCCTTCAGCAGCCGAGGGGTGGCACGCGGCATCTCGTCAAATACCCTAACCAACCTGACCCATTTTTGGCGATGCTTGACTCACAACCGGCAGAAGTTCAAGATTCTCGTTTGGAACCCTAACAAGCTCGACGTATTTCGTCACTCAACAGGGAGGGTGTCATGAGACGTGTGGGGACGGCAATCGCCGTGCTCGCGGCGCTCGCGCTCCTCGTCGCCGGCGTAGCGATGAGCTCGCCACGGGTCACGCCCAAGGCGAAGAGTGCACCTACGAAGCTCACCATCTGGGTCGGCTGGAGCGCCCGCGAGCTGAGCGTCTTCAACCAGGTCGTCGCCGAGTACGACAGGAAGAACCCGAACGTCACCGTCAACGTCGTGGGCTCGATCAACGACAACAAGATCGTCGCTGCGATCCGGGCCGGCACCGCGCCCGACGTCGTCAGCTCGTTCAACTCCTACAACGTCGGCGTCTACTGCGGGACGGGCGGCTGGATCGACCTCGCGCCGCTGATGGCGAAGGACCACATCAGCGCGAGCATGTTCCCCGCCGCGACGCAGTACTACACGCAGTACAACGGCGTCCGCTGCGCGCTGCCGCTGCTCGCAGACACCTACGGCCTCTACTACAACAAGACCATGTTCAAGGCGGCCGGGATCGCGAGCCCGCCGAAGACCATGACGGAGCTCGCCGCCGACGCGAAGAAGCTGACCGTTCGAGGCTCGAACGGCACGATCAAGGTGGCCGGGATCGATCCGGTGATCGGCTTCTACGAGAACGTCCCCGAGCGGTGGATCACGTCGTACGGCGGCAAGTGGCAGGACGCGAAGGGCAACTCGATCCTCTCGCAGGATCCCGCGTGGACGAAGTGGCTGACCTGGCAGAAGAGCCTCGTCGACTGGTTCGGCTACAACAACCTCGTCCGCTTCCAGGCCGGGCAGGGCGACGAGTTCTCAGCCTCGAACGCCTTCGAGGCGGGCAAGGTCGCGATGAACCTCGACGGCGAATGGCGGGTCGCGTTCATCCAGGCCGAGCATCCGAACCTGAACTACGCCACGGCGCCGATGCCCGTCGACGACGCCCATCCTGAGCTCTACGGCTCGGGCTACATCAACGGGACGATCATCGGCATCCCGAAGAACGGCAAGCACACCGCCGAGGCGTGGGCGCTGGTCAAGTACCTGACCACGAACTCGCATGCCCTCGCCGAGCTGTCGAACGGGCTCCGGAACGTGCCGACGACGAAGGCCTCGGCCGTCTCGCCCGAGATCAAGCCGGACGCGCATTTCGCGACGTTCATCAAGATCTTCACGAACCCGAAGTCGACCACCTCGCCCATCACCGCGGCGGGAGTCGCGTACACGAACCTCGTGCAACACTTCGTGACGCAGTGGCAGGCGGGCCAGGTGAAGAACCTCCACTCCGGGCTCGTGTCGCTCGACAAGCAACTCGACGCCCTCGTCCACCAGGCCAAGGGGCCGGGAGTGCCGTGAGCCAGAGCTCGGTCGCTGGAGAACGCCTCCCCGCGGCCGCGCTGACGGTCGATCGCCGACGAGCCAGGAGGAGAGCAGCGTGGAGGCGCCGCGGTCTCGTGCTCCTCTTCATGTCCCCCTGGCTCGTCGGCTTCACCGTCTTCTTCCTGTACCCGCTCGTGATGAGCGCGTACCTGTCGTTCAACCACTACGACCTGCTCGCGCCGCCGCGATGGGTCGGCTGGGCGAACTACCACTACCTCTTCCGTCAGGATCCCCAGGTCTGGACCGCGATCAAGAACACGATCTGGCTGATCGTCGTGATGGTGCCGCTCCAGATCGCATTCGCCTTCGGGCTCGCCGTGATGCTGACCCGGGCCAGGAGGGGTGTCGGCGTGTTCCGCACGGTCTTCTACCTGCCCGCGCTCGCGCCGCCGGTCGCGGCGACGCTCGCGTTCGTCTACATCCTCAACCCGGTGACGGGGCCGGTGAACGTCCTGCTCGGGCACCTCGGCATCCAGGGGCCGCTCTGGTTCCAGGATCCGCACTGGTCGAAGCCCTCGCTCGTCGGGCTGGGGCTCTGGGGCGTCGGCACGATCATGATCATCTTCCTCGCCGCGGTGCTCGACGTCCCGCGACAGCTGTACGAGTCGGCGGAGCTCGACGGAGCCAACGCCCTGCAGCGGATGCGCTGGGTGACGCTGCCGACGATCAGCCCGGTGATCCTCTTCGCGGTCGTGCTCGGCGTGATCCAGGGGCTCCAGTACTTCACGCAGGCGTACGTCGCCGCCGGGGTCGCGGCCGGCCAGGCCTCGCAGGCCGCCGACGTCACCGCGGTGAACCTCGGCTACCCGCAGGACTCGACCCTGTTCTACCCCGTGCTGCTGTACGAGCACGGGTTCACGGACTTCCAGATGGGCTACGCCAGCGCGATGGCGATGCTGCTGCTCGCCGTCTCGTTCGCGGTCACGCTCGTGATCATCCTCAACTCGAAGCGGTGGGTCCACGTAGCGGGGCCGGCGCGATGACGAGCGCGACCGCCGAGCCGGCGGCCGTTCGCCGCAAGCCGCCGCCGCGGGTCCGCCGGCGCCGCGCCCTCGGCGCGGTCGCCGACCACAGCATCCTGATCGCGGCTGCGATCGCGTTCCTCGTGCCGTTCCTGTTCATGCTGCTCACGGCGCTGATGAGCGACTCGCAGGCGCTGTCGCCGCACCTCTGGCCGCATCCGTTCCGCTGGTCGAACTTCGCCGACGTCTTCACGAAGGCGCCGTTCATGACGTGGATCGGGAACACGCTGATGTACTCGGTGCTCGCGACGATCGGCGTGGTCGTCTCGAGCGTCCCCGTCGCGTATGCGCTGGCGCGGATGCGCTGGCGCGGGCGCGAGGTCGCGTTCGTGATCGTCCTCGTCGCGTTGATGCTGCCGCCGCAGGTCACGGTCGTCCCGCTCTACGTGATGTGGGCGAAGGTCCATCCCTTCGGCTTCAACTTCATCGGCACGCTCTGGCCGGTGATCATCCCGGCCTGGTTCGGCGACGCGTTCTCGATCTTCCTCCTGCGCCAGTTCTTCCTGACCATCCCGGAGGAGTACCTCGACGCGGCGCGCGTCGACGGCTGCGGCGAGATCCGGATCCTCACCACCGTGGTCGTCCGGCTCGCGAAGCCGGCGATCGCGGCGGTCGCGCTGTTCTCGTTCCTCTACACGTTCAACGACTTCTTCCTGCCCCTGCTGTACACCGGCGAGAGCCCGAACCACTGGGTGCTCTCGATCGGCCTCTCGGAGTTCCGCTCGCTCCATCAGGTGCAGTGGAACCTGACCATGGCCGCCACGCTGCTCGTGATGGCGCCCGTGATCGTGATCTTCTTCCTCGCCCAGCGGGTCTTCGTCGAGGGCGTGACCCTGACGGGAGTGAAGGGATGAAGATCTGCGTCGTCGGAGCGGGATCGACCTATACGCCCGAGCTGGTCTCCGGGCTCTCGCGACTGGACGTGTCCGAGGTCGCGTTGCACGACATCGACGCGGAGCGACTCGATGTCGTCGGCGGCCTGGCTGCGCGGATGCTCGCGCGGCAGGGATTCGACGGCGAGCTCGTGCAGACCGGCGATCTCGACCGGGCGCTCGACGGCGCCGACTTCGTGCTGATCCAGATCCGGGTCGGCGGCCAGGCGGCGCGGCTTCGCGACGAGACCGTTCCACTCGCCTGCGGCTGCATCGGCCAGGAGACGACGGGCGCCGGCGGGTTCGCGAAGGCGTACCGCACCGTGCCGGTGGTGCTCGAGATCGCGGCGCGCGCGCGTGAGCGGGCGGCGGCGGGCGCGTGGATCGTCGACTTCACCAACCCGGTCGGGATCGTGACGCGCGCGCTGCTCGACGCGGGCCACCGAGCGGTGGGCCTCTGCAACGTCGCGATCGGGTTCCAGCGCTCCTTTGCGGGCCTGCTCGGGGTGGAGCCGGAACGGATCGTGGTCGACCAGGTGGGCCTCAACCACCTGACGTGGGTGCGCGCGGTGCGCCTGGACGGTCAGGACGTCCTGCCCGTGCTGCTGGCCGACCACGGCGACGCGCTCGCCTCCCACGTGGAGCTGCCGCGGCGCCTGCTCGACGAGCTCGGCGCGGTGCCCTCCTACTACCTTCGCTACTTCTATGCGCACGACCAGGTGCTGGCCGAGCAGCGCGACGGCATCCCCCGCGCGACGACGGTCGCCGAGATCGAGCGCGAGCTGCTGGAGCTGTATCGCGATCCGGCGCTCACGGAGAAGCCTGCGCTGCTCGAGCGCCGCGGCGGCGCCTTCTACAGCGAGGCGGCGATCGGGCTCGTCTCGTCGCTCTGCTCCGGAGACGGCGAGGTCCATGTCGTCGACGTCCGCAACGAAGGCACACTCGACGGCCTCGCGCCCGACGACGTCGTCGAGGTGCCGGCGGCGGTCGATCCGAACGGCCCGGTGCCGCTCCCGCAGCCGCCGCTCGCGCCCGAGCTGCTCGGGCTCGTCCAGCACGTCGCGGCGTACGAGCGGCTCGCGACGGAGGCGGCGCGGACGCGCGACCTCGCCGTCGCCCGCAAAGCGCTGCTCAGCCACCCGCTGATCGGCCAGTACGAGCTGACGGACGAGCTGCTCGACCGCCTGCTTGCGGCAGGAGCCGTGCGCTCGTGAGCGCGCCCGTGATCCTCGCCGTGGACGGCGGCAACTCGAAGACGGATCTCGCGCTCGTCCGCGCCGACGGCGGCCTGCTCTCGCTCGTGCGCGGTCCCGGGAGCTCGCCTCACCACCTCGGGCTGGAGGGCGGGCTCGAGGTGCTCGGCTCGCTGCTCGCGGAGGCGGCCGGTGAGCTCGCGCTGCCGGTAGCCGCCGCCGAGCTGCTGATGGCGGGCGTCGACTTCCCGGTCGAGGAGGACGTGCTGCGCGAGGCGGTGCTCGCGCGCGGCTGGGCCACCCGGTCACGGTCCGCAACGACACCTTTGCCGTCCTCCGGGCCGGCACCGACCGCGGCTGGGGAGTCGCCGTGGTCTGCGGCGCCGGGATCAACTGCGTCGGCGTCTCCCCGGACGGTCGGCACGCGCGGTTCCCGGCGCTCGGCCCGATCACGGGCGACTGGGGCGGCGGCCAGGACGTCGGCCTCGCCGCGGTCTTCGCCGCCGCGCGCAGCGAGGACGGCCGCGGGCCCCGCACGAGCCTCGAGCAGGCGGTTCCGGCGCACTTCGGGCTCGAGACGCCCAGCGAGCTGGCCGAGGCGATCCACATGGGCCGCATCCCGCAGGAGCGGGTGGTCGAGCTGCCGCCCGTCGTCCTGGCAGAGTCGGCATCCGACCCGGTCGCCGCGGAGATCGTCGCGCGCCTCGCGGACGAGGTCGTCGCGCTCGCGCGCGCCGCCCTGGCGCGGCTCGAGCTGACCCGCGAGCCCGTCGAGGTGGTGCTGGGCGGCGGCGTCCTGCAGGCGCGCGACCCGCGCCTGCTCGGTGCGATCGAGGACGGGCTGCAGGAGCTCGGGCCGGGGCTCACGGTCAGGCTCGCCGAGTCGCCGCCGGTCGTCGGCGCCGCGCTCCTCGGCCTCGACGAGCTCGGCGCGGACGGCGAGGCGAGCGCACGTGTGCGCAGCGAGCTCGGCGCAGCGGTCGACCGGCTAGACGCGCCCGCGAGCCCCGTCCTGGAGCCGGCCGGTGACTGACGTCCGCTTCGAGCAGGCGACGCGGATCTATCCGGGCAACACCGTCCCGGCCGTCGACCGGCTGACGCTGCAGATCGAGTCGGGCGAGTTCATGGTTCTCGTCGGGCCGTCGGGCTGCGGCAAGACGACCGCGCTGCGGATGCTGGCGGGGCTCGAGGAGGTCGATGCGGGCGCGGTCATGATCGGCGGCCGCGACATCACCGACGTCCCGCCGAAGGATCGCGACGTGGCGATGGTATTCCAGAACTACGCCCTCTACCCGTACCTGACCGTCGCGGCCAACATCGCCTTCCCGCTGCGGATCGCGGGCGTCAAGAAGTCCGAGCGCGCCAGGCGGGTCGCCGAGGTCGCCGACCTCCTGGGGCTCGAGGACCTGCTCGATCGCAAGCCGGGCCAGCTCTCCGGGGGACAGCGCCAGCGGGTCGCGATGGGACGGGCGATCATCCGCCACCCGAGCGTCTTCCTGATGGACGAGCCGCTCTCGAATCTCGACGCGAAGCTGCGCGTGCAGATGCGCGCCGACATCGCCGCCCTGCAGCAGCGGCTCGGGACGACCACGGTCTACGTCACCCACGATCAGGCCGAGGCGATGACGCTCGGGCACCGCGTCGCCGTGTTGCGGGACGGGAAGCTGCAGCAGTGCGACGCACCGCGCGTGCTCTACGAGCAGCCGGCGAACACCTTCGTCGGGACCTTCATCGGCTCGCCGTCCATGAACCTCTTCACCGTGCCGCTCGACGGCGGCGGCCCCGTCTCGTTCGGCGGAGTCATGATCGAGGTGCCGGAGTCGGTCGCCACTGCCGCCGCTGGAGGCGGATGGTCGAGCGTCGTCGTCGGCGTGCGACCCGAGTCGCTCGAGCTCGCCTCCGACGGAGTGGCCGCGGTCGTCGAGGTCGTCGAGGAGGTGGGCGCCGACGCCTACCTCTTCTGCGTCTCGGAGATCGCCGGCGAGACGATGAAGCTCGTCGCGCGCACCGAGACGCGCCGGGCGCCGGGCCGCGGCGAGCGCGTCTCGCTGCAGCCGCGCCCGGGCGAGGCCCACCTGTTCAACCCGGAGAGCGGCGAGTTGATCGCGCGCTAAGAAGCTCTAACTGAATGACCACGCGCCGACGGGGTGCGATGGGTGCGTGCGCTGCAAGGACGCAGGGAGCGGCGATAGCAGCGCTATCGCCGCGACTGAGGACGCGGCAGCGTGCGTGCCCAGCGCGGCCCGGTGGCCCGTGCTCGTTCTGTTAGAGGTTCTAAGCGACGACGGGCGCGCGGGCGCCGCGGTCGAGCGTGAGGCCGGTGGTCGGATCGAAGAAGTGGAAGCGGGTGTGGTCGACCGCGACCTCGCAGTCCAGTCCGGAGGCGAGCTCGCCGCGGGTGTCGAGACAGGCGGTGAAGACCGCGCGGTCGTCGGCGAACAGCTTCCCCTCGTCGCCCTCGGCGAGATCGGCCGCCGCGCGGACCGCCTCGGCGCTGACCGCCGGCGCGTCCACGGTGAAGATGACGTGGCTCTCCGCCCCCAGATCCTCGACCACTTCGGGCCGGATGCTCATCTTCGGGTAGCTCGGGTCGCCGAACGCGCCGTGCTCGAAGTCGGTGGGACGGATCCCGAGGATCACGGGCCGGTCGAGCCCGACGAATGGCGAGGACTCCGGCAGCGCGAGGCTGATGTCCGCGAAGCGAACCTCGCCGCCGTCGATCTGCGCGTCGACGAGGTTCATCGACGGCGAGCCGATGAAGGCCGCGACGAACAGGTTCGCCGGGCGGTGGAAGAGGTTGTGCGGGGTGTCGACCTGCTGCAGCGTGCCGTCGCGGAGGACGGCGACGCGCTGGCCGAGGGTCATCGCCTCGACCTGGTCGTGCGTGACGTAGATCGTCGTCACGCCCAGGCGCTCGTGGAGCTTCGTCAGCTCGGCCCGCATCGAGACGCGCAGCTTCGCGTCGAGGTTCGAGAGCGGCTCGTCCATCAGGAAGGCCTTCGGCTCGCGCACGATCGCGCGGCCCATCGCGACCCGCTGGCGCTGCCCGCCCGAGAGCGCGGCCGGCTTGCGGTCCAGCAGCTCCTCCAGGCCGAGCGTGTCCGCGACCTCCTGCACCCGGCGCTGCCACTCCTTCTTCGGCAGCTTCTTGATCTTGAGGCCGTATGCCAGGTTGTCCTTCACGGTCATGTGCGGGTACAGCGCGTAGTTCTGGAAGACCATCGCGATGTCGCGCTGCTGCGGCGCCATCTCGGTCACGTCGACGTCCTCGATCATCACCGCGCCGTAGGTCACGTCCTCGAGCCCGGCGACCATGCGCAGGAGGGTCGACTTCCCGCAGCCCGAGGGGCCGACGAGAACGACGAACTCGCCGTCGGCGATCTCGAGCGAGAGGCCGTCGATCGCCTTGACGCCGTTCGGGTAGACCTTCGTCACCTGTTCGATCTGGATTCCGCTCACGCGATCCTCTCCATTGCTTGCAGACGAAGCGTTTCAGGAATCAGGTCCCCGTGCGCGCGGGTCAGCTCGTCGCACAGGGCGTCGATCTGGTCGAGCGTCAGCGTCGCGCCCGTGTTCGGGTCGAGCATCGCGGCGTCGCGAACGTAGTCCCGCCGGCCCTCGAGCACCGCGCGCACCGTGAGCTCGATCGGGTTGAGCATCGTCCTGTTCAGCGCGGCGAGGTGCGGTGGGTACTCGGGCACCGCGACGGGATGCAGGCCGGTGCCGTCGACGAGGCAGGGCACCTCGACGCAGCAGCCGTCGGGCAGGCCCGGGAGGAAGCCGTCGTTGCGGACGTTGCCGTAGATCACCGCCGGCGCGCCGGTCTCCATCGAGTGAATGATCACGGCCGCGTACTCGTTGGAGCGCTCGACGGGGAGCGCCTCGCCGCGGGCGAGCGCGGCCTTGACCGTCTCGAACTCGACGAGGTTCTCCTCGCTGCGGCGGATGTACTCGTCGACCGGGATCCGGAAGCGCTCGAGCTCGGCGTCGTGGCGCATGAACCAGGGCACGTACTCGGCCAGGTGCTCACTGGACTCGGTCGGGAAGACGCCGAGCCGCCCATACATCTCGACTCGCACCCGCCGCTGCAGGTCAGGGTCGCCCGCGATACGAGCGTCGAGCCGCGGGTAGAGGCTCTCGCCCTCGTGCTCGAAACGGAGGATGAACGCCTGGTGGTTGAGGCCGGCCGCGGTGAACGTGACCTCCTCCTCCGGCACGCCGACGAGCTCGGCGAGGTCCGCGACCGTGAACTGCACCGAGTGGCAAAGCCCGACGACCTGCGAGGTCGGCGTGCCCGCGTAGACGAGCCAGCAGAGCATCGCCATCGGGTTCGTGTAGTTGAGCAGCCAGGCCGACGGGCAGAGCTCGGCCATCTCCCGGCCGAGTGCCAGCATGTGGTCCGCGGTTCGGAGGGTGCGGAAGATCCCGCCGACGCCGAGGGTGTCGGCGATCGTCTGGCGGAGGCCGTAGCGGGCCGGGATCTCGAAGTCCTTGAGCGTCGCCTCATGGCCCCCGATCTGCACCATGTTGAGGACGTAGTCCGCCCCGTCGAGCGCCGCGCGGCGGTCGAGGTGTGTGCTGATCGCCGGCGAGGCCCCGCGCACGCCGGCGACGTAGGCGGCCATCGCCTCGGCGGTCGCGAGCCGGTCCGCGTCGATGTCGTGCAGCGCGATCTCGGCGCCGTGCAGCTCGGGCCGCTCGAGGATGTCGCCGAGCAGGTTCTTCGTGAAGACGACGCTCCCGGCCCCGATGAACGCGATGCGGGGGCCGCCGCTCATCCCTTGGTCGACCCCAGGGTCAGGCCGCTGATGAACTGCCGCTGCAGGAGCGCGAAGACGATCAGCGTCGGGATCACGACCAGCATGGCGGCGGCCGCGATCAGGTTGTTGTTCGAGAAGTAGATGCCCTGGAGGCTGTTCAGAGCCGCGGTGATCGGCTGCTTGTTGCCCGACTTCATCAGCACGATCGGCCAGAGGAAGTCGTTGTAGATGAAGGTGAACTCGAGCACCGCCAGAGCGGCGAGAGCGGGCTTGCAGAGCGGCAGGATGATCCCGAAGAACTGGCGGAAGACGCCCGCCCCGTCAACGCGGGCGGCCTCGTTCAGCGTCTTCGGGATCGTCTTCATGTAGTTCGCGAGCACGAACGTGCAGAACCCCGTCTGGAACGCGACATTGATCGCTATCAGCCCGATGTAGGAGTCGTAGAAGAGGCCGCTGTCGCTCAGCCAGGTCGGTAGCGGCATCCGCAGGTACAGGTTGTAGAGCGGCGTGAGGATGATCTGCTGCGGGAGCAGGTTCGCCGCCATGAAGAAGATCAGCAGCGGCACGTTGAACCAGTAGCTGAACCGCGAGAGCACGAACGCCACGGACGAGGCGAGCAGGAGGATCAGGATGATCGCCGGGACGGCGACGATCATGGAGTTGAAGAAGAAGTGCGGCAGCGCCGCGTTCGTCCAGGCGGTGCGGTAGTTCGTGAGGCTCAAGGTGTGCGGCCACGAGACGTAGCCGTGGACGGCCGTGTCGGCGTAGGGCCGGAACGAGGTGAAGACCGCCCAGAGCACCGGGATCAGCCAGAGCACTGCGAACGTGATCAGGAACACGTGCAGCAAGACGCGGGCCGGAGTGAGCTTCTTCTTGTTGCGCCGGACCTGCTCCGTCTGCGCCGGTGCCGCTGCGGTAGTCGCGGTCATGTGCGCTTCTCCGAGAAGGCGTTCGCGACGAAGATCGAGATCGGGATCAGCGAGATCACGAGCAGGATCACGGCGATCGCGGAGCCATAGCCGATCCGGCTCGCCTCACCGATGATGTTGTCGGTCACGAGCACGGACAGCAGCTCTAACCCGTTTCTGCCGTTGTTGATGATGTAGACGATGTCGAAGGCCCGCAGCGCCTCGATCACCGTGATCACCGCGATCACGATGTTGATCGGCTTCATCGCGGGGAAGACGACGGTCCGGAAGGCGTGCCATTCGCCCGCGCCGTCGATCGCGGCGGCCTCGCGCAGCGAGGGATCGACCGCCTTCAGTCCGGCGAGGTAGATGATCATCACGTAGCCCGCATGGCGCCAGCCCGCCGCGACGAGGATCGCCCAGAGGTTGATCTTCGGGTTGCCGAGCCAGTCGATCAGGTGGCCGTGGGCCGGGTCCTCGAAGAGGTTGTTGAGCAGACCCTGGGTGGGCGAGTAGATCAGCTCCCAGATGAACCCGATCACCGCGAGCGAGAGCACGACGGGCAGGAAGAAGATGCTCTGGTAGATCCGGCTGCCGCGGATCTCCTTGTCGAGCAGGTAGGCGAGCAGGATCCCGAACGGCGTCGCGATCAACGCGAGGAACAGGAGCCAGTAGATGTTGTGCTCGAACGCCGGCCAGAACGGCGGGTAGATCGTCGCGATCTGGTGGTAGTTCCGCGTGCCGATGAACTGGATCGTGTGGAGCCCGCCGATCCCGTCCCAGCTCGTGAACGAGAGGACGATCGACGAGATCGTCGGGAACCAGATGAAGAACCCCACGATCAGCATCGGGATGCCGACCATGAGGGCGACCGTCACGCGGTCGGCCGGCGAGAGCCGGACGGCGCGCCGCCTCTTCGGCGGCGCGCCGTCCAATTCCAGCTTCGGTGCGAGCTCAGTCGTCGCCACCGTTGCAGAGCCTAACTCACGACCCGAAGATCGCGACCTTCTGCTTCTGGATGCTCTTGACCAACGAGTTGACGTCGTTGGGGTTGTTCAGGAAGGACTGCAGCGACGGGATCATCACCGTGGAGGCGAAGTCCGGCCGCGTGTCGCGGTCCATGTACTGAGCGATGTGCTTGGCCGAAGCGATCAGCTTGGCGGCCTTCTTCTGGAGCACGCTGTAGTGCGCGGTGCTCGTGTGCTTGTTCGCACCCGTGTCGTTCGGGTCGCTCGCGAGGTACGTGTTCGCGGCGGCCGCGCTGCCGAGGTAGGTGATGAGCTGCTTGGCGCCGTCCAGGTTCTTCGGCGCCTTCGACAGCATGAAGCCGTCGATCGGAGCGTCGAGCGAGTCCTGGCCCCACTTCGGGTTGATCTGCGGGTACGGGAAGAAGTCGAGATCGGCGTGGTCGGCCGCGCTCGTGAACTGCTGTCCCACGAACGAGCCGAGCAGGAACATCCCGGCCTGCTTGCTCACGAGCTGCTGTGCGCCTTCCTGCCACGTGAGCCCAAGCGCGCCCTGCGAGTAGTAGGGCAGGAGCTCCTTCCACTGATTGAAGACAGCCTTGACCTGAGCGCTGTCCCACGACTTCTTGCCGGCCATCAGGTCGACGTGGAACTGGTAGCCGTTGATCCGCATGTTGAGGATGTCGAACGTCCCCATTGCGGGCCAGCCGTCCTTGTCGGTGAAGGCGATCGGCGTGAGGCCGTCCGCCTGCATCTTCTTGGCGAGGGCGATGAACTGATCCCACGTCTTCGGAACCGTGTAGCCGTTGGCCTTGAAGACGCTCTTCCGGTAGAAGACCGCCCACGGGTAGTTGTAGATCGGGACGAAGTACTGGTGGCCGTCGAGGCCGGTGGACGCTGCCTTCATCGCCGGCGGCATCTGCGGCGTCAGCACCTTCCAGACGTCGTCGATCGGCGTCGCGAGGTGCTTCTGCGCGAAGAACTGCATGCGGTACCCGGCGAACCACGTGAAGACGTCGTCCGGCTTCCCCTGCAGGTAGCTGTTGATCTGCTCCTGGAAGGTGTTGTGGTCGACCGTGTTGACCTTGACCGCGATGCCCGACTTCTTCGTGAAGTTGTTGAAGACGTTCTGCATCGCCTTCTTCGGCACGGCGTCCGAGTAGTTCGAGCCGAACGTCACGGTTCCGGCCGCCGCGGCGTTCCACTCCGTCGGGGCTCCGGCACCGAACGCCTTCGAAGCACCTGCGGTGTACAGCGCCGCGGCACCGGCCGCGCCGGTATAGAGCAGTTTGCGCCTGCTGAGCAGCGGGTTGACAGAGCCCGCTGGGTCAGACGAGGGGGACGAGTGGTCCGACATGAGATCCTCCCGGGGTCTCGAGGAAACGACCACATTCGGACATAACCGACCATGATCGCTCAGGGAACCAGTTGGCATAACACTGGCATGTACAGGCGGTAAATGTCAAGAGGCGGTTAAACACAGCGCCTACTTGTGAGACTCGCGTTGTTCGGAATTGTTGGTTATTGTGCAATGATCCGAAGGCGAATCGAGGTCACAGATGCTTGCGGGCCAACGCCAGATGACGATCGTCGAGGAGATCCGCCGTAACGGCGCCGTACGCGTGAGCGAGCTGACGGACCTGCTCGGGGTCTCGGAGATGACGATCCGCCGCGATCTCGACGCGCTCGCCGCGGCGGGTCTCGTGGAGAAGGTGCACGGCGGCGCGACCGCGCGCGGCGGCGCGAGCACCGACGAGCCCGGGTTCGAGGCCAAGTCGCACCGCCAGCTCCGCGAGAAGGAGGCGATCGCGCAGGCGGCGGCGAATCTCGTCGAGCCGGGGCAGGCGATCGGCATCAGCGCCGGCACGACCACGTGGCGGCTCGCGCATCACCTCCTCGCCGTGCCCGACCTCACCGTCGTCACGAACTCGATCCAGGTCGCCGACGTGCTGCACCGGGAGAGCCGGCCCGACCTCACCGTCGTCCTCACCGGCGGGATCCGGACGCCCTCGGACGCGCTCGTCGGACCGGTCGCCGTCTCGACGCTCCGCTCGCTGCACGTCGACGTGCTCTTCATGGGCGTGCACGGGATGAGCGCCGACGCGGGGTTCACGACGCCGAACCTGCTCGAGTCCGAGACCGACGAGGCACTCGTCGCCTCGGCCGGCCGGGTCGTGGTCGTCGCCGACCACACCAAGTGGGGCGTCCGCGGCCTGATCAGCATCGCGCGGCTCGAGGACGCGCACGTCGTCGTGTCCGACAGCGGCCTCTCCTCGGAGGCGCGGGCGACCCTGCAGGAGCGGGTCGGCGACCTCGTGATCGCGTCCACGCGGACGCGCCGAACGGTCACGACGTGAGGCTCCTGCGGCGGAAGGGCTCGAAGGACGCGGCCGAGACCCCGCCCGAGCTACGCGAGGACGTCCACACGGGCCTGCACACCTACGTCGTCGGCTCGCGCCAGGCGCGGCCGAACCTTCCCGACGCCGGCTGCCCGTTCTGCCCCGGCGGCCTCGAGGCGCCCGAGCACTACGACGTGCGCTGGTTCGAGAACCGCTGGCCGGCGATGGCCGACGACCGCTGCGAGGTGGTGCTGTACACGCCCGAGCACGACGCCACGTTCTGGTCGCTCGGCGCGGAGGGTGCGCGCAAGGTGATCGACCTCTGGGCCGAGCGGTCGGCCGCGCTCGGCGCCCGGCCCGACATCTCCTACGTGCTCGTGTTCGAGAACCGCGGCGCCGAGGTCGGGGCGACGATCGCCCACCCGCACGGCCAGATCTACGCGTTCGACTTCGTGCCGGAGCTGCCGCTGCGCGAGCTCGAGCGCGGCGAGCAGTTCGACGAGCCCGGCGACCGACTCGTGGCGACCGCGCCCGGCTGGCGCGCCTGGGTCCCCGCGGCGCCGATCTTCCCGTACGCGCTCATGATCGTCCCGGATGCCCCGGTCCCCGACCTCCCTTCGCTCAGCGACGAGTGTCGCGACGGGCTCGCGCACCTGCTCGTCGACGTGCTCGAGCGGCTCGACCGGGTCTTCGACGCCCAGACGCCGTACATGCTCTGGATCCACCAGCGGCCGTTCGACGGCGGCGACTGGCCCCAGGCGCGGCTGCACGTCGAGATCGTCTCGCCGTGGCGCTCGCCGGGCGTGCCTCGCTTCGTCGCCGCGGGCGAGCTGGGCTCGGGCGTGTACTTCAACCCGGTCGCGCCCGAGGCCGCGGCGCAATCGCTCCGCGAGGCAGTCCGCTGAGCGGCCAGGCGCTCGACACGCTCCTCTTCCCCGGGGGACGAAGGAGCTGGGAGAACCCCGAGCTCACCAGCCTGAACAGGCTGCCGCCGCGGGCGACCCTGCTCCGTGATCCCTCGCTTCGGCGCCCGCTCGACGGGCCGTGGGAGTTCCGGCTCGTCGGCCGCCCGGACGAGGCGCCGCGCGCGCTCGGCCTCGCGCGCGGGTGGGACACGGTGCCGGTGCCGGGCCTCTGGACGATGCAGGGCTACGACATCCCCTGGTACACGAACGTCCAGATGCCGTTCCCGAACCCGCCGCCCACCGTGCCCGAGGAGAACCCGACCGGGATCTACCGCCGCACGTTCACGGTTCCCCGCGACTGGGGCGGCCGCCGCGTCCGCCTCCACTTCGGCGGCGTCGAGGGCGTGCTGCACGTGCTCGTCAACGGCCGCCCGGTCGGGATCTCGAAGGATGCGCGCACACCGGCCGAGTTCGACGTCACCGACCTCGTGCGCCGCCGCGGCCCGAACGAGCTCGTCGCCGTGGTCGTGCGCTGGTCCGACGCGAGCTTCATCGAGGACCAGGACCAGTGGTGGCACGCGGGCATCTCGCGGGAGGTCGCGCTCTGCGCGGACGATGCGATCCCCGACGTCTTCGTCACCGCCGACGCCGACGGCCGGCTCGCCGTCAGCGCGGAGGGCCGCTTCGAGGCGACCCTGCTCGACCCGCGCGGCCGGTCGGTCCTGACCGAGCGCTTCCGCGACACGCTCGAGGCGCGGGTCCGCTCGCCGCTTCGCTGGTCGGCCGAGGAGCCGGCCCTCTACACCCTCGTCGTGAGCCACGGCGACGAGCGCGCCTCCTGCAGCGTCGGCTTCCGCACCGTCGAGGTCCGCGACCGGCGGCTGCTCGTGAACGGCGAGGCCGTGCTGATCCGCGGGGTCAACCGGCACGAGCACGACGACCTCCACGGCCGCGTGATCTCGCACGAGGCGATGGAGCTCGACGCGCGCCTGATGAAGCAGCACAACGTCAACGCGGTCCGCACCTCCCATTACCCGAACGACCCGTACTGGCTCGACCTCTGCGACCGCTACGGGCTCTACGCGATCGACGAGGCGAACATCGAGTCGCACGCCTACTACGACGAGGTCTGCCGCGACCCGCGCTACGCGAAGGCCTTCCTCGAGCGGACGCAGAACATGGTCGAGCGCGACAAGAACCACCCGAGCGTGATCCTCTGGTCGCTCGGCAACGAGAGCGGCTACGGGCCGAATCACGACGCGACAGCGGGCTGGATCCGCGGCCGTGACCCGTCGCGACCGCTCCACTACGAGGGCGCGATCAAGTTCGACTGGAACGGCGGCCACCGGGCCAGCGACGTCGTCTGCCCGATGTACCCGCAGCTCGATGCGATCGTGAAATGGGCGCGTGAGAGCGACGACCCGCGGCCGATGATCCTCTGCGAGTACTCGCACGCGATGGGGAACTCGAACGGCGGGCTCTCCGACTACTTCGCCGCGTTCGAGCGCGAGGGCGCGCTGCAGGGCGGCTTCATCTGGGAGTGGGTCGACCACGGGATGCGAAAGACGGATGAGCGGGGCCGCGAGTACTGGGCCTACGGCGGTGACTTCGGCGAGTCGCCCCACGACGCGAACTTCTGCGCGGACGGGATCGTCTGGCCCGACCGTGTCCCCCACCCGGCGCTCTCCGAGCTCAAGTTCCTCGCGCAGCCCGTGCGCGTCGAGCGCGTCGCCGGCAGCCGCTTCCGGATCACGAACCGCGACAGCTTCGCGAGTCTCGACCGCCTCACGGGCACGTGGGAGCTCACCGTCGACGGCGACGAGGTGAAGCGCGGCGCGCTGCCGCGGCTCCAGGTCGCCCCGGGCAAGAGCCTCGAGGTGGAGCTCGACCTCCCGCCCGGAAGCGGCGAGCGGTTCGTCACCTTCCGCTTCTTCCTGCGCGCGGAGACCGACTGGGCGCCGGCGGGCCACGAGGTCGCCTGGCAGCAGCTCGCCGTACCCTCGCGGGCCCGGCGCCGCAATCCGGGGCGGCCGATCCCGCCGGACGAGCACGGCGCGCTCGAAGCGGCCGGCGTCCGAGCGGTCGTCGACTGGAAGACCGGCAGGCTCTCCGAGCTCTCGGCGGGCGGCCGCAACGTCCTCGTCGACGGGCCGCGGCTGCAGCTCTGGCGCGCCCCGACCGACAACGACGGCCTCCGGCTGCTGCCGGAGCGCGGCTCGGGCGTGCTCCCGCGCTGGCTCGAGCTCGGGCTAGACCGGGTGGAGCAGCGACTCGAGTCGATCCGGGTCACGAGAACCGGCGTCGAGGTCACGCACCGCGCCACGGGGCGCGGCCGCTGGGACGACGCGCTGCACCGGCACGTCTACCGCATGCTCGGCTCCGGCGACCTCCTGGTCGAGAACGAGGTGCGCGTCGGTCCCGAGCTCCGCGACCTCCCGCGCGTCGGCGTCGCGCTGACGCTGCGGCCCGGGCTCGAGCAGCTCGAATGGCTCGGCCGCGGGCCCTGGGAGAACTACTCCGACCGGCTCGCCTCCACCGTGGTCGGCCGCTTCCGCAGCACCGTCACGGACCAGTACGTCCCGTACATCCTTCCGCAGGAGCACGGCCACCGCGGCGATGCCCGCTGGCTGTGGCTCACCGACGAGGCAGGCTCCGGGCTGGTGGTCGAGGGCCGCCCGACGATCGGCTTCACGGCGAGCCACTTCACGACGGCCGACCTCTACGGCGCGCTCCACACGAACGACCTCGAGCCGCGCCCCGAGGTGATGCTGAGCCTCGACCACGCCCAGCGCGGCCTCGGCACCGCGAGCTGCGGGCCGGACACCCTTCCGCGGTACCGGCTCAACGAGGCCGCCTACCGGTTCGCGTACGTACTCCGGGTCGTCCCGTGAGGATCACCGGGGTCGAGGCCGTCGACGTACGGTTCCCGACCTCTCGCACACTCGACGGCTCGGACGCGATGAACCGAGACCCGGACTACTCGGCCGCCTACGCGATCCTCCGCACCGACGGCCCGCTCGAGGGTCACGGGTTCACGTTCACGATCGGACGCGGCAACGAGGTCTGCGTCGCGGCGATCGAGGCGATCGCGCCGCTCGTCGTGGGGCTCGACACCGACGAGATGTTCGCCGACATGGGCGCCTTCTGGACGCGGGTCACGGGCGACTCCCAGCTGCGCTGGATCGGGCCGGAGAAGGGCGTGATCCACCTCGCCACCGCGGCGATCGTCAACGCCGTCTGGGACCTGTACGCGAAGTCGGAGGGAAAGCCGCTCTGGAAGCTCCTCGTCGACATGAGCCCGGCCGAGCTGGTCTCGTGCATCGACTTCCGCTACCTCACCGACGCGCTGACGCCAGGCGAGGCGCGCGACCGCCTGGAGGCGAACGCGCCCACCCGCGCCGCGCGCGAGGCCGAGCTGCTCGAGGACGGCTACCCGGCGTACACGACCTCCGCCGGCTGGCTCGGCTACGACGACGAGCAGGTTCGCCGGCTCGTCCGCGAGGCACTGGCCGACGGCTGGACGCACTTCAAGCTCAAGGTCGGCGCCGACCCGGCCGACGACTTCCGCCGCGCCGCGCTCCTTCGCGACGAGATCGGCGAGGGCTCGAAGCTGATGATGGACGCGAACCAGGTCTGGGACGTCGGCGAGGCGATCGAGGCGGTGAGCCTGCTCGGCCGGTTCGACCCGTGGTGGATCGAGGAGCCGACGAGCCCCGACGACGTGCTCGGCCACGCCGCGATCGCGCGCGCGATCGCGCCGATCCGCGTCGCCACGGGCGAGCACGTCCAGAACCGGGTGATGTTCAAGCAGCTCCTGCAGGCCCGGGCGATCGGGTTCTGCCAGGTCGACGCGTGCCGGCTCGGCGGCGTGAACGAGGTGCTCGCGGTGATCCTGCTCGCGGCGAAGTTCGGGATCCCGGTCTGCCCGCACGCGGGCGGCGTCGGCCTCTGCGAGCTCGTCCAGCACCTCGCGATCTTCGACTACGTCTGCGTCTCGGCCGACCTCGACCGACCGCGTGATCGAGTACGTCGACCACCTGCACGAGCACTTCGTCGACCCCGTCGTGATCCGCGGCGGCCGCTACCTGCCGCCGACCGCGCCCGGCTACAGCGCCGAGCTCAGGCCGCAGAGCCTCGCCGATCACACCTTCCCGGGCGGAGCCGCCTGGGCGTGATCGACCTCCCGCGCACCGGGCTCGGCACCGCCCCGCTCGGCGGGCTGTTCGAGGCGGTGAGCGACGAGACGGCGCAGGCGGCCTTCGAGCTGGCCTGGGAACGGGGCATTCGCTTCTTCGACACCGCTCCCCTCTACGGGCTCGGGCTCTCCGAGCAGCGGCTCGGGCGCTTCCTCGCCGGCAAGCCCCGCGACGAGTTCGTGCTCGCGACGAAGGTCGGCCGCCTGCTCCGCGCGGACGCGCCGCCCGACCCGCGCGAGGCGCATTGGAGAGGCGTGCCGCCGCTCAACCCCGTCTTCGACTTCAGCCACGACGGCGTGCTCCGCTCGGTGGACGAGAGCCTCGGGCGACTCGGGCTCGACCGGATCGACGTCCTGCACATCCACGATCCCGACGACCACTACGACGAGGCCCTGAGCGGGGCCTACCGGGCGCTCGACCGGCTCCGCGGCGAGGGCACGATCCGCGCGGTCGGCGCCGGGATGAACCAGGTCGAGATGCTGGTCAGGTTCGCACGCGAGGCCGACTTCGACTGCTTCCTGGTCGCGGGCCGCTGGACGCTGCTCGACCGGTCCGCGCTGCCGGAGCTGCTCCCGCTGTGCGAGGAGCGCGGAATCGCCGTGATCGCGGCGGGAGTCTTCAACAGCGGGATCCTCGCGGGCGGGACGACCTTCGACTACCGGCCCGCTCCGGCCGGGTGGCTGGCGCGCGCGGCGGAGCTCGAGGCGGTCTGCGCCCGCTACGACGTGCCGCTCGCCGCCGCCGCGCTCCAGTTCCCGCTCCGGCATCCCGCAGTCGCGAGCGTCCTCCTCGGCCCCCGCTCGCCCGCGCAGCTCGCCCAGAGCCTCGACCTGATCGAGCTCCCGGTTCCGGCCGGGCTCTGGGCCGAGCTGTCGACTACGGCCTGAGTCCGGCCCCGGCCGACGCGTAGACGGTCAGCGCGCGTCCCTCCAGCCCGGTCCGCGACCGGTACTCGACCGCGATCTCGGTGCCGAGCCGGTCGGCGTCGTCGACATCGGCGAGCACGAGCACGGAGCCCCCGAAGCCGCCGCCGAGCAGCCGCGCGCCGAGGCCACCCGCCGCGTCGGCGAGCTCGACGAGCAGGTCGAGCTCGGGAATCGAGACCTCGTAGTCGTCGCGAAGGCTCACGTGGCTCGCTCCGAGGAGCCGCCCGGCCGTCTCGAGGTCGCCGGCCTCGAACGCCGCCGCGAACAGCCCCACCCGCTCGTTCTCGGTCACCACGTGGCGCAACCTCCGCTGCGAGACCGGGTCGAGGCCTTCGAGGTCGGCCGCCGTGACCTGGGTCGAGCGCTCGGCCCCCACGAGCGCGAGCGCCTGTTCGAGCTCGGCGCGCCGTTGCGCGTATCCCGAGTGCTCGTGGCTGTGCCCGACCCCGGAGTCGACGATCACCAGCGCCGCGCGCCCGGGAACGTGGACGAGGCGATAGTCGAGCGTCGCACAGTCGAGGAGGATGGCCGCGTCCGGCTGCCCCAGCAGGCACGCCGCCTGGTCGAGGATCCCGCACGGGACCCCGACCGCGCGCAGCTCGGCGCGCTGGCAGGCGAGCGCGAGCACGAGCGGCTCGAGCTCGAACTCCGCCACGGAGCAGAGAGCGAGCCCGATCCCGACCTCGAGCGCGGCGGACGAGGAGAGCCCGGCCCCGGTCGGCAGGTCGGAGTCCACCGAGGCGACGAGCCCGACCGGCGCGCGGCCGAGGGCGGCGAGCTCCGCCGCGACCGCCTGGCCGTATCGCGCCCAGCCGGTCGCGGCCGCGCCCGACCCGTCGGCCGCGAACGGCTCGGCGGCGCCGTCGCGGCTCGAGGTGAGCGAGATCTCGTCCGCGACCGAGGCGACCTCGACCGTGATCCCGAGCTGGATCGCCGCCGGCAGGACGAGCCCGCCGCTGTAATCGGTGTGCTCGCCGATCAGGTTCACCCGCCCGGGCGCCCAGGTCGTCAGCATCAGGCCCTGTCCAGGCAGGCGTCGATCTCGGCGAGCTCGTCGCTCGTAAAGGCGAGATTGTCGAGCGCGGCCACGTTCGCCTCGAGTTGCGCCACGCTGCTCGCCCCGACCAGCGTCGAGGTCATCCGCGGGTCGCGCAGCGTCCAGGCGAGCGCGAGCTGCGCCAGGGTCTGGCCGCGGCGCGCCGCGATCTCGTTCAGCCTCCGGAGGGAGACCAGCAGCTCGTCGGTGAGCCTCCCGGGCGACAGCGTGTCGCCGCGGCTCGCCCGTGAGCCCTCGGGGATCCCGTCCAGGTAGCGGTCGGTGAGCAGCCCCTGGGCAAGCGGCGAGAAGCAGATACAGCCGATCCCCTCGGCGCCGAGCGTGTCCAGCAGCTCCGGCTCGATCCAGCGGTTCAGCATCGAGTACGACGGCTGGTGGATCAGCGGCGGCGTCCCGAGCCCGCGGAGGATCGCGGCGGCCTCGGCAGTCTGGTCGGCGGTGTAGTTGGAGATCCCGACGTAGAGCGCCTTCCCCTGCCGCACCGCGCTGTCCAGGGCGCCCATCGTCTCGTCGAGCGGAGTCTCGGGATCGAAGCGGTGGGAGTAGAAGACGTCGACGTAGTCGAGCCCGAGGCGCGCCAGGCTCTGATCGAGGCTCGCGAGCAGGTACTTGCGCGTTCCGCCGTCGCCGTAGGGGCCGGGCCACATGTCGTAGCCGGCCTTCGTCGAGATCACGAGCTCGTCGCGGTAGGGGGCGAGGTCATCCCGGAAGAGCCGGCCGAACGTCTCCTCGGCGGAGCCGTAGGGCGGCCCGTAGTTGTTGGCGAGGTCGAAGTGCGTGACGCCGAGGTCGAACGCGCGGCGCACGATCGCCCGGCTGGTCTCGAGCGGCCGCTCGCCGCCGAAGTTCTGCCAGAGGCCCAGCGAAACGGCGGGCAGCCTGAGGCCGCTACGGCCGCTGCGGTTGTAGCGCATCCGGTCGTACCGCTCGGGAGAGGCGACGTGAGGCACGGCGCCATTCTGACGTGCGACGGTGGGCAGGGGCCGCCGGAGCACCCCTGCCCACTCGCGTCGACTACGGTGCGTTGTCGTTGATCAGCGACGAAGCGCCGTGCCCGAGGTCCGATGCGACCTGGGTGTAGATCGTGTTGAGCTGGCCCGGCGTCGGCTGGTTGTAGAAGTTGCCGGACGCACTGGCCATCTGCTGCATCGCCTGGTAGACGGTGATCGCCGGCTTCTCCGCGGCGCCGGTGTACGAGGCGCAGCCTCCGGTGTCGTCCCCGAGCGCGTAGCCGATCGTGTAGACGATCGCGCCTTTCGCCTGCGCCGCCTGGGACGAGTTGACCCCCTGGTGACAGGGCTGCGTCCGGTACGGCGAGGTCGTCGAGTAGTAGCTCGGGCCGGTGTTCGCGGCGCCGTCCGAGAGGAGCACGATCACGTCGGGCACCGTCGGGCGGCCGTCCTTCTGGAGCTCTGCCTCCGCCGCGTCGATCGCGTTCGCGTATGCGGTGGAACCTCCGCCCTTCACGCAGTTGACCGTCGAGACGAGGTCGGAGCTCGTGTTGAGCGTTCCGTCCTTGTTCTTGAAGTCGTGCGACAGCGGTACCAGTAGGTATGGACTGCCCGTTCCGTTGTAGTTCGCCGAGCTCGGCGTCCCACACTTGTTCCCCAGCGTGTCCGCCGGCGGCAGCACCGCGAGCCCGATCCAGTCGATCGACGGGTCGAAGAAGTTGAGGAACGTCTTGATCCCCGTCTTCGCGTTGTTGAGGTCGAAGCAGCTCGGGTCGTTCTGCCCCGCGCTGTTCTGGCACATCGAGCCCGTGCGGTCGAGCACCAGCATGATGTCGAGCGGCTTGACGCCGCACGGCGAGCACGCCGTCGAGCGGACGTGCACGTTCAGCGAGTTGATCCCGAAGAACTTCACGAAGAACGTGCTCACGTGGCCGGTCTCGTCGACACTCACCGCGTTCACCGGGTTGCACCCGGGAACGGAGGCCAGGCACCTGGTGGTGACGACCTCGTCGACGCTGCTGATCCTGGACGAGTGGTTCTTCGCCCCTGCCTGCGTGCCGAACTGCTGTGCGGTCGCGACGGCCGCGGCCGGATCGGGCAGCTGCTGGGCCCCCGCGAGAGCGGACGCGTCTGCAGAGGCCTGCAGCGAGCGCTGTGCGTAGTACGCGTAGCCGAGATCGACCACGATCGCCGAGAGCCCGATCACCGCCGCGAGCAAGATCGTGACGAAGACCAGGACCTGGCCGGATTCCCTCTTGATGTCAACGCTGACGCGAGACGATTCCTCCATCGTTACCCCTCCCCAAATCCGGGCGAGGCCGCGTCGCCGTTGGTCAAACCGTGAAGCGTGAAGGGAATCGGCGCGGGGCCGATCCGCCTAGACCCTCGGCCGAGGGATTCGACGGGAAGCCCGCGGCCGCCTCGCCCGTCTGGTTGGCCGAACGGCGCACGACCGACCAGGAAGGGAAGGAGGAAACATGTCTGTTCACACGTCGGCCGCCCCGATCACGCGGCGGCCGAGCCGGTGGCTCGTCGCGGCGACTGCCGTGATCGCGGCGGGAGCGGTGGCGATCGCCCTCTCGCTGACGACGGGCGGAGGGTCCGGCACGACCAGGGTCGCACCCGCGGCCCCGGCGACACCCGCCGCGACGGCTCCAGCGTGGCTGATGTCCCTGACGCCCGCGCGGCTCGCGTCGGGCGCGCTCGGCCTCGGCTACGCCCTGCCCGGCACGACGAAGGGGCCGACCACCGCATCGGTGCTGGCCTCACTCGGCCCGCAGACGCGCCGCTACACGAAGGCCGTCACGTCGCTGACGTTCGCCCAGCTCGCGGCCGGAGCGGCGGGCTCGCCGTAGCTCGACTCGTCGGGGGAGGGCTCGACCCTCCCCCACCGCCTTGCTACGGTCGCCTCGTGCCCGAGCGACGCACGCAACCGGCGGACATCACGAGCGCGGCGGTCGCGAGCTTCGAGGGCTCCGGCGACCCTCGCCTGCGCGAGCTGGCACAGAGCCTGACCCGGCACCTGCACGCCTTCGCCGCCGAGGTCGGGCTGACGCAGGACGAGTGGGAGGCGGGGATCCGCATCCTCACCGACACCGGCCACATCACCGACGAGCGGCGCCAGGAGTTCATCCTCTGGTCCGACGCGCTCGGCGTCTCGATGCTCGTCGACGCGCTGGCGAACCCGCTGCCGGACGGCGCGACCGAGTCCACCGTCCTCGGGCCGTTCTACGTCCCGGGCGCGCCGCTGCGAGCCTACGGGGACAACCTCGCGGAGGAGCCCGCCGGGGCTCCGGCCTGGGTGCACGGGCGGGTGCTCGACCTCGACGGCACCGGAATCGCCGGCGCCGAGCTCGACGTCTGGCAGAACGGCGACAACCGCCTGTACGCGGTCCAGGACCCTGAGGCGCCGGAGGACCATCTCCGCGGCCGCTTCCGCACACGGGCGGACGGGACCTATGCGTTCCTCGCCGTGCGCCCGGTGCCGTACACGATCCCGAGCGACGGGCCGGTCGGAGCGATGCTGGACGCGACGGGGCGGCACCCCTGGCGTCCTGCCCACATCCACATGATCGTGCGCGCCCCCGGGTACCGGACCGTCGCGACGCACGTCTTCGACGCGACCAGCGACTACCTCGACTCGGATGCGGTGTTCGCGGTCAAGCCGTCCCTTCTCCGCGACTTCGTCCCCCGGACGGCAGACGACCCGGAGCGGCCCGACGGCGTCACGGGCGCGTGGTTCTCGGTCGAGAACGACATCGTGCTCGTCCCCGGCGCGGACGCACGGCCGGTCGCGGATCCCGGCCGCACGGCGTGACTACCGCTCGAGCTGCTTCGCGAACCAGTGGTGCGCATACGGCTCGTCGTTGAACGGCTCGACCTCGCTGTAGCCCGCCGAGCGGTAGAGGTTGATCGCCTCGGTGAGGGCGCCGTTCGTCTCGAGCGTGACGACCCCCGCGCCGAGCGCCGCCGCGTGGCGCTCGAGCTCGTCGAGGAGCCGCCGGCCGATCCCCAGGCCCCGCGCCGAGTCGTCGACCCACATGCGCTTGAGATACGCCGAACCGTCCGCCTGGAGCTTCAGCGCGCCGCAGCCGACGGGCTCCGCTCGCAGGGTCGCGACGAGGAAGGCACCCGCGGGCGGCCTGAAGTTGTCGAGCTCGGCGGAGACGCTCAATGCGGGATCGAAGCCCGTCTCGAACCGTCGGCCGAGCTCCGCGTAGTACTTCTGCAGGCAGAGCTGGGCGTCGCGATGGGCCGGGTCGACGACCTCGAACTGGACCAGAGACGCGGTCAGGAGCCGCTCGACCTCGGCCATCGCGGCGACGAGGCGTTCGCGCCGCGGCTCGCTCAGCGGCTCGAGGAACGACCGGGCGAGCTCGTCGCTGCCTCGCTCGAGTACTTCCCGCTCGGCGAGCCCGGCGGCGGTGAGCCGGGCCGTGCGGACGCGCCTGTCGCTCTCGCTCGGATCCACGCTGACGAGCCCGGCGGTCTCGAGTGAGCGGAGCAGGCGGCTGAGATAGCCCGAGTCGAGGCCGAGCCGCGACCTCAGCCGCCGCAGGTCGCAGCCGCCGGCGCCGATCTCCCAGAGCAGCCGCGCCTCGCCGAGCGGCCTGTCCCGGGCGAGGTAGTGATCCTCGAGGGCGCCGACGCGCTCCGTGACGAGCCGGTTGAAGCTGCGCACCTGCCTGACAGCCGGGTCGGACATCGTCTGATTTTAGTCAGAGAATGACGGTCAGTGCGAGGGCACGACGACCGGCCGCGGTGAGGCGACCGATGGAGCTAGGCGGGCTCGAACCGCCGACCTCCTGGGTGCGATCCAGGCGCTCTCCCAGCTGAGCTATAGCCCCGTGCAGGGCACAGTGTAGCGAGCCTCAGCGAACAGGATCTAGCCCTGCCACTGCTCGGCGCCGCGCGCGTTCTGGAGCTTTGTAGCCTCGGCCTCCATCTGCTCCTTGAGGGCCATCTGCTCCTCGAGGGTCTGCTCGCCGGGCTTCTGCCACTCGCTGTCGGGCACCGGCTCGTGCGCGGCCATCTCGAGCTCGCCCTTGCCGATCCGCAACGCCATGTCGCCGGGCTCCTCCCAGTACCAGGTCCCGTCCTCGAGCTCGATCGCGGGAAACTTGTCCTGGTGGGTGTGCGCGATCATCTCCTCGCGGCTGCCCTTCACCACCACGTACTCGATGCCCTGCGCGTCGAGCGCCTGCCGTACCTTCTTGCTCGGATCCCCGAAGAGCCCGCCGGGCCGGTGGAGCTTCACTGCCATCACTGTCCTCCCTCGAAGTGAGCTACCCACGATACTCCCTCGCGTGCGCGCTGTCGTACTAGACGCCGCCGGTCAGCCGGCGCCGTCCGAGGTCGCGGAGCCCGACGGGGCAGGCGAGCTCGTGACGGTCCTCGCGTGCGGGCTCTGCGGCTCGGACGTCGAGAAGATCGGGCTCGCCGCGCCCGGGACGGTGCTCGGGCACGAGGTCGTGGCGGAGACCGCGGACGGCCGCCGAGTGGCGCTGATCCACCACCTTCCCTGCGGTGAGTGCGAGCGCTGCCTCGCCGGCCACGAGTCGACCTGCGAGTCGTTCGAGGCACCCACGATCTCCCCGGGCGGCTTCGCGGAGCGCACCCTCGCCGGCGGGTGGGTCGAGCTCCCGGACGGGCTCGACGACGCGCGCTGGACGGCGGTGGAGCCGCTCGCCTGCGTATTGCGGGGGGTCGAGCGGGTGCCGCCGGGCCGCGTGCTCGTCGTCGGCCACGGCTTCGTCGGCCGCCTGTTTGCGGCGGTGCTCGCGCGGCGCGGCGACGAGGTCTTCGTGCTCGACAGCGACCCGGCCCGGAGCGGTCCCGCGCCCGACGGCCCCGTGGGGGCGGCGGTGATCTGCGCGCAGGGCGGAGCCGAGACGGCGATCGGCGCCGTGGAGCCGGGCGGGACGGTGCTCGTCTTCGCCGACGCGGGCGCGATCCCGGCCGCACCGGTCTACCGCCGCGAGCTGACCTTCGTCGGCTCGCGCTCGGCCACGCCCGAGACGATGCGCGAGGCCGTCCGGATCCTGCCCGGGCTCGAGCTGCCGGAGTCGACCGTGTTGCCGCTGGAGCGCTTCGCCGACGGGCTCGAGCTGTACCGGCGCCGCGAGGCGCTCAAGGTGGTCTTCGTCCCGTGAGGGCGTTGATCTTCCATGGGCCCGGCGACGTCCGGCTCGAGGAGGTGCCGCGGCCGGAGCCGGGGCCGGGCGACGTGCTCGTGCAGGTCGAGGTCGCGCTCACGGACGGCACGGACGCCAAGGCCTACCGGCGCGGGCACCCGGTTCTGCTCGGCGAGCTGCCGAGCCGGTTCGGCCACGAGTTCTGCGGCGTCGACGTCGAGACGGGGCGGCGCGTCGTGGCGTCGAACTCGGCCCCGTGCGGCGAGTGCGCGCCGTGCCGGCGGGGACAGGAGACCCTCTGCGAGAACCTCTTTCCGCTGCTGAACGGCGCCTACGCCGAGTTCCTGCTCGTGCCCGAGCGGATCGCGCGCACGAACCTCCTCCCCGTGCCGCCGACGCTCGCGCCCGAGACGGCGGCGCTGGTCGAGCCGCTCGCGTGCTGCCTCCACGGCGTCGAGGCGGCGGGCATCCGGGCGGGGGACACTGTCGCGATCCTCGGGCCCGGCCCGATCGGCCTGATGCTCTGCGCGTGCGTCGCCGACGCGGGCGGCACGCCGGTCTCGGTCGGCGGGCGCCCCGAGCGGCGCAACCTGGCGCCCGCGTTCGGCGCGCAGCCCGGCGACGGCAGGGGCGCCGACGTCGTGATCGAGGCCGTCGGCAGCGAGGAGGCCTGGCTCGAAGCGATGCGGCTCGTCCGTCCGGGCGGAACCGCGGTCCTGTTCGGAGGGCTGCCCCGCCAGACCATGCCTCCGCTCGACGCCTACCGCCTCCACTACGAGGAGCTGACCCTCAGGGGCGCGTTCCACCACACGCCGCGCACGGTTCGGGCCGCACTCGCGTTCCTGGCGAGCGGCGCGTACCCGTGGGCCGAGCTCGTGACGCACGAGGTCGGGCTGGAAGGAGTGGCCGGGCTGCTCGCCGACCCGCCGGCCGAATACCTGAAGGCGGCCGTCCGGCCCTAGCCGGCGTGGAAGATCGGTCGGCGGCGGGCCGTCCGGTGGGACATGCGCCTCGGACTCCTCACCCTCGTCGCGGCGACCACCCTCCTGCTCGCCGCCTCCGCAAGCGCCGCTTCGCCGAAGCCGGCCCACTTCGCCGTCTCGATCAGGGCCACGGTTCAGGTCCCGTGGACGCTGACGGGCGACACGCAGTTCTCGGCGTGCGGCGCGGAGAACGGCAGCGGCACCGAATCGAGCACGTACTGGACCCCGTCGCCGTTCGCGATCGGCCCGCTCGAGCTCGCGGGAAGGACGCCCGACCCGTCGGAGGCGATGCACGGCGAGACCACGCGAAGCGGCACCGCCACCTGCTCCACCGGCGCGCCGGCCGACCTGGGCGGATGCGGGACCTGGGACTACGACATGACCGGGAACGGCGCGCGGTTCTACCTCAAGCTCCTGAACGGGAACGACCTCAACTTCGAGGTGCACCTGAACACGAAGCCGTACGCGTTTCCCTGCTTCCCCCTGTCCCCGGCCTTCTATCCGTCCCAGCTGTCGGTGGACTCCACCGTCACGCTCGCACGGCTCGAGAGCCGGCCTCTGACCGTCCTGAACGGAACGCTCACGCAGCCGATCGACTACCCCGAGCTCGGCTACCACGCCACGCTGACCGCCGCGTGGCAGCTCCGCTTCAGGCGGATCCCGTAGCGGGCTAGCCGAACAGCGTCAGGTCGGGCTCGCGGTCGCCGCGCAGCAGCTCGAGGTCGACCTCGACGCACTCGATCCCGCGCGCCTCGGCGAGGGTGACCGCCTGCGGCTTGAAGCGCTGCGCGGCGAGGATGCCGCGGCACTCCGCCTTCGCCGGGTCGAGGCGGATCCGCTCGAGGTAGCGCGCGAGCTGCTCGACGGCGTCGATCGTGCCGAGGCGCTTGATCTCGACCGCGACCCAGCCGTCGTCGGCGTCCCGGCACATCAGGTCGACCGGGCCGAGGTCGGTGGGCCACTCGCGGCGCACGAGCCGGAGCCCGGCGGCCGAGCGCCTCGGGCTGCTCGGCCAGCGCCTCCTGCAGGTCGCGCTCGACGCCGTCCTTCTCGAGCGGCGCCGCCTCGCCCATGTCGTGGACGACGTCGCTCAGCACCTCGACAAGGCGGATCTCGAGCCGGTCCTCGGTCTTCCCGGCGCGCTTGCGCACGACGATCACGCCGTCGCCCTCCTCCACGACCGTCGGAGGCGTCATCCAGTTCAGCGGCTTGTAGCCGCCCGCGTCGGCGTGGACGAGCACCGAGCCGTCGTCCTTGAGCATCAGCAGCCGCGTCGACTCCGGCAGGACCGCGGTCAGGCGGCCGGTGTAACGGACCTCGCAGCGGGCGACGAGCAGGCGCACGGTCGCGGAGACTACCGTCTCTTTCGGACAGTGGGAAGGCCGCGCCGCGGATCCGGTGAGGCCCCGATGCCGCACCGTCCGAATCGGACCACGCTGTCGTCATGTCCGCTGCGATCACAGGCAAATACCTCAGCGTGACGAGCTTCAGGAAGGACGGCACGGCGGTCGCGACCCCGGTCTGGTTCGTGGCCGAGAACGGCGGCCTGCTCGTCGAGACCGACGGCGACTCGTACAAGGCGAGGCGCATCCGGCGCAACCCGGCGGTGCTCGTCGCCCCGTGCACAGCGTCCGGGAAGCTGCGCAGCGGGCCGGTGGCGGCCCATGCTGAGTTCCTCCCCGAGAGCGAGCGCGAGCGGGTCGAGGGCCTGATGGCCCGGAAGTACCGGGTCGACCGCGTGCTCGTGCTGCCGCTCTACCGCGCCGTACAGCGCCTGCGCGGCAAGCGCCAGGCGCAGACGAAGCCCGTCGTGCTGAGGATCACGCCCGACTAGAACGCCAAATGCTCATGAGCACAAGGTTCTACCCGCGCTCGACGCGCGAGCCGCCGACGATCGCCTCGCGGCCGCCGGCGAAGCGGACGAGCGCCTTGCCCTTGCCGTCGTAGTCGGGCGACCAGACGACGAGGGTCGCCGCCTCGCCGCCGACGTGCACGGCCTCCGTGCCCTCGGGCTCGACGCCGCGCCAGACACGGACGAACGGGTTCTCCTCCCACTCGCGGCCGATCGTCGTCTCGTCGGTGTGGCCGGGCAGGACGCGCGTCTCGGGCGGGAGCGTCATCAGCACGTCCATCACCGAGCGGCGGATCGCGGCCACGTCGGCGCCGCCGCCGACCGCGTCGCGGAAGAGCGTGTCGCCCGTGAAGCAGGCGATGCCGTTACAGAGGAACGCGAGCCCGTCGGGCGAGTGGCCCGGTGTCTCGAGCGCCTCGAAGACGAGGCCGCCCGTCTCGAGCGGGCCCTTGACGATCGTGACGCCGTACCGCGCGACGAGCTCGTCGTCGCCCGCGACGTGGTCGCCGTGGCCGTGCGTGGTGAGCAGGTGCGTGACGTTCAGCCCCTCCTCCTCCACCGCCGCGAAGAGCGGCGCGAGCGGCGCGCCCGAGTCGACGAACACCGCCGTCCCGCCCGGCTCGTCGGCGACGAGATAGGCGTTCGAGAGCCAGCCCGGATCCATGCTCCGCACGATCAGCACGAGCGGTACGCTACTCCCGAAACCGAGAAGGAGGAAGGATGACGGGCTTGATCTCGCGCGCCTCGGCGATCACCAAGGCGAAGGTCTCGAAGCTGCTCGACCGGGCGGAGGATCCCGGCGAGACTCTCGACTACTCGTACGAGAAGCAGCTCGAGCTGCTCCAGAACGTGAAGCGCGGCCTCGCCGACGTCGTCACCGCGAAGAAGCGCCTCCAGCTCCAGCAGGCCCAGCTCGAGCAGAGCGTCGTCAAGCTCGACGGGCAGGCCCACGAGGCGGTCGCCGCCGGCAGCGAGGATCTCGCCCGCACGGCGCTCGAGCGCAAGTCGGCGATCCAGCAGCAGCTCCAGGGGCTCGACGCCCAGGTGCAGCAGCTCCAGGCCCAGCAGGACAAGCTCGTCGCCTCCGAGCAGCAGCTCCAGGCGAAGGTCGAGGCGTTCCGCTCGCAGAAGGAAGTGATCAAGGCGCAGTACTCCGCCGCCGAGGCCCAGGTGAAGATCGGCGAGGCGGCGACCGGGATCGGCGAGCAGATGGCCGACACCGGGCTCGCGATCCAGCGCGCGAAGGACAAGACCGAGCAGATGCAGGCCCGCGCCGGCGCGATGGACGAGCTGATCGACTCCGGCGCGCTCGAGGACGTCACCGCCTACCGGCGACGACATCGACCGGCAGCTCGCGGCGCTCTCGTCCAAGAGCCAGGTCGACGACGAGCTGGCGAAGATCAAGGCCGAGGTCGGGACCGGCGACGACAAGCCGAAGGAGCTCTCCTCGTGATCGTCCGCCTGATGCACGAGGGGCAGTACGAGGTTCCCGACTCGCTGCGCGACGAGCTGAACGCGGCCGACGACCGTGCGCTCACGGCGCTCGCGAACGGCGACGTCGAGGCGCTCAACGCGAGCATCGACGAGATGTGGGAGCTCGTGCGCGCGAACGGCGACCCGCTGCCGGCGAACGAGCTGACTCCCGGCTCCGACGTGATCGTGCCGCCGTCCGACCTCACGCTCGAGGAGGCGCAGGAGCTGCTCACCGGGGAGGGCCTGATCCCCGACCTGCCCGGCTAGCGCATGGAGGCCGCGCCGATCTTCGTCGTCGGCGCCTCGCGGTCCGGGACGAACCTGCTCCGCGCTCTGCTCAACGCGCACGACGAGGTGTGGATCTCGCCCGAGACCCACTACTTCGACGACCTGCGCCCGCGCCTGGCGAGCGGCGGCACGGCCGCGCTCGAGCCCGGGGAGCGGGAGCGGTGCGAGAGCTACTTCCTCGCGCTCGCGCACCGCGCCTACGGGCAGGAAGGCGATCCCGCCGCCGCCCGGGTCGACCGCGACGAGCTCAGGGCGCTCGCCGCCGAGCTCGGCGGCAGCGGCGACGCGTACTTCGAGGCGCTCTGCCTGATCCGGGCCCGGCTCCATGCGAGACCCCGCTGGGGCGAGAAGACGCCGCGCCACGTGTACCGGATCACGGAGATGCTCGAGGCCTTTCCCGGCGCGAAGGTCGTCTGCCTCGTGCGCGACCCGCGCGCGGTGATCGCCTCCTACCGCGACTGGCACACGGCCGGCGCGAAGGAGGGCGAGTGGAACGACGACGACGCGCTCGCGGCCGACCGGGAGCGAACGCGGCGCTCGTACAACATCGTCCTGATGAGCTACCTCTGGCGCGGGGTCGTGCAGGCCTCCTACGAGGCGCTCCGGCTCCACGGCGCCGACCGCGTCTACGTGCAGCGCTTCGAGCGGATCGCCACCGACCCGGAGGGCGAGACGCGCGCCCTGTGCGCGTGGCTCGGGCTCGAGTACGAGCCCGCGATGCTGGCGATCCCCGTCGTCAACAGCTCCTACGCGTCGTCGGGCGAGGCAGGCGGCGTCTCGAGCGAGCCGGTCGAGCGCTGGCGGACCACGCTCTCGGCGAGCGAGATCTCGGTGATCCAGCGCTGCTGCGGCGGGATGATGGACGAGCTGGGCTACGAGAAGGTGCCCGTGCCGCGGCCTACGGGGCCTGGCGTGGGCGTGGGCGACGGTACCGTTCGCCGTGGTCAGGGCGACCGCCCTGAACAGGCGGCGGCTCGGCCGGATGAGCCACGCCGTCCGGCGCCGCGCCGGCGCTGCGCTGCGGCGCGGCCCGCTGTTGCCCGGCCGCTAGACCGGCGCGTCGAACATGCCGAACCACTTCGAGAGGTCGCTCTCGATCGGCAGCTCCTGCTCGAGCTTCGCCTTCAGCTCGAGCTCCTTCGCGTTGTCGCGCTCCTGGCCGCCCGTGGGCACGAAGGGCCAGAACACGCCGCCCTTGTAGCCGTACACCCAGTAGACGGGATGCTCGTCGCCCTTGAAGCGGAACAGCGCCGCGAGCAGCCGGTCGCCGAAGCCCTGCTGCTCGAGCTCCGAGGCGAGCAGGTGGATGCCCGCGACCGCGTCCTCGAGCTCCGGGTCGCCGACGATCACCCACTCGTAGCCGAAGCTGTCGGTCTCGCGGGTGACCTTCGAGCCCGAGTCCTGCGCGACCGAGTCGAGCAGCTCGTCGGCGGCCTTCACCACGTCGTCGAACGCGCTCGCCGAGAGTGGCTTGAAGACGAGTGCGGCCTTGCCCGCGAAGACGAGGCCGAGGTCGACCTGGAGCGTGACCGCCGCCGTGGTGAGCGCGAACAGGCGCTCGTCGGCCGGCTGCTTCAGCTTCGAATTGCCGAACAGGCCCACTAGGCGAAACGGGCCGGCCCATCTCGCGCGCGATCTCCGCCAGCTTCGCGAGACGCTTCTCGAGCGGCGGGTGGTCCATGAACAGCTCCGCGGTCTTCTGCCTGACGGTGGTCGGGATGATGAAGAACGCGTTCATCGCCGCGACGTCGCGCAGGTCCTTTTGCGGGATCACGGCGATCTGGCCCGTGATCTTCTGCAGCGCGCTCATCAGGTGCTCCGGCGCGCCGGTGATCAGCGCCGAGCCGCGGTCGGCCGCGTACTCGCGGTAGCGGGAGAGCGTGCGGATCAGCACCCAGCTGATCGCGTAGACCACGATCGAGATCACGAGCACGGCCAGCCAGACCGGGACGCCGTTCTGGTTGTTGTTGCTCGAGCGGTTGCTGCCGAAGCCGCCGCCGAACATGCCCGCGTACAGGCCGAACCGGGTCAGGAGCCCGGCGAGCATCGCGAAGAAGCTCGCGAAGGTCATCACGAGCACGTCGCGGTTGAGCGACGTGCGAGAGCTCGTGTGCGAGCACGCCCTCGATCTCCTCGGGCTCCAGCCGGCGCATCAGCCCGCTCGTGACCGCGACCGCGGCGTGCTTGGGGTTGCGGCCGGTCGCGAAGGCGTTCGGCATGTCGGTGTCGATGATCGCCACCTTCGGCTTGGGCAGGTCGGTCATCGCGCAGAGCCGCTCGACCATCGCGTGCAGCTCGGGGGCCTGCTCGGGGGTCACGACCTTCGCGCCGGAGGCGGCGAGGGCGAGCTTGTCCGAGGTGTAGTACTGGAAGAAGGCGAGGCCGACGACGATCAGGATCATCGGGATCAGGGCCACGTTGAGGACCTGCAGGAGCACGACGGCGAAGACGACGTAGAGCAGGCCGAGCAGGAACGTGGTGAAGAGCATCCTGCTGGTGAGCCCGGCATCCCGACCGTAGGACTTGCGTTTCATCGAGAATCAAGCCTCCTTGGAGGCGTCGAGGGACAGACTCATGGTAGCTACGGCGATGGCGATCGCCGCGCTGGTGGTTGCGCCCGCGGCCGGCGCAAGGTGCACGTCGTCGCCGACCCCTGGGCGCACGGAGGCGCGCTCGGGCTGCTCGTCCCCGGCGACGGCGTCACCGTGACGCGAGCCGGAGCGCTCGCCGTGATCGCGAAGCAGCGCCCACCGGCCGGAGTCGAGATCTACGTCGCGCTGCCGCCGCCGGGCCGGACGCACAACATCCGCCGTTACCCGATCGCCGTCGTCGGGGCCGGGTACTCGGGCCTGCTGACGTCGAGCGCGACGCGGATCCCGGGGCTCGTCTCGATCCGCGACCTCGACCGCCTCTCCTCGCAGCCGGACTCGCACCCGCGCGCCACCCTCGAGCGGCTCGACCGGCGGCTCCACCAGGCCCACGACGCGCGAAACGGCGGGATCCTCGTCGTGATGTTCTCGGGGCTCGTGCTCGCGGGGCTCGCGCTGCTGTTCCGCTCCGCGTGGCTCGCTCGGGCCGGGGTGCTCTCGATCCCCGCGTCGCTCTCTGCGGCGCTGCTGATCTCGGCGCTCGGCGGCTCCCGGCCGGCGGCCACGATCACGGCGCTCGCGGTGCTGACCGTGGCCGCCGCGCTCGGGCTCGCGCGGCTTCCCCTGCCCGCCGTGGTGACCGGCTTCCTCGCGCTCTACCTGGTCGTGCTCGCGGTCTGGCCCGAGGTGAACGCGCTCGCGATCGTCGGCCCGCACCCCGACGGCGGCGGGCGCTACTACGGGATCACGAACGAGGTCGAGACGCTGATGCTCGCACCGGTGCTCGTCGCGGCGACCGCCTGGTTCTGGCCGGTCGCCGCGCTCGCGCTCGCGAACGTGGCCTGGAGCAAGGCCGGCGCGGACGGCGGCGGGATCCTGGTCTTCGCGGTCGGCCTCGCGACGCTGCGGCTGCGGCTCGCGGGGCGCGAGCTGACCGTGCGCCGCGTCGCCGCAGTCGTCGTCTTCGCGGTCGCGCTCGGGCTCGCGCTCGTGGGCATCGACGCCGCACTCGGGGGCTCGAGCCACGTCGACCGCGCGGTCGGAGGCGGCCCGGTCCACGTGCTCGGCGTGCTCGGCCATCGCGTGCGCGCCAACTGGGACGGAGTCTCGAGGACGTGGTACTCGGCGCTGATCGCAGGGCTCACCGGGGCCGCGTGCGTGATGTTCGCCTTCCTCCGCCCGCGCGTCGCCGCGCTCGACGCGCTGCTCGTCGCGCTGGTGGTCTCGCTGCTCGTGAACGACTCCGCCGTCGACGTCTTCGGCTTCGGTGCGCTGGGGTGCGCCGTCGTCTGGACGTGGGGTAGACTCGCCCAGCGATGAAGCGCGCCGGCCTCCTGATCGCCCTCCCGCTTCTGCTCCTCGCCGCCGGTTGCGGCTACGAGGGGACGGTGAGCGCGACGCCGCAGACGGTGATCGGCAAGGTCGCGGCGCCCCCGGCTCAGCCGGTCACGAACCTCAAGGGCGACCCGGTCGCGGGCAAGACGGTGTTCATGAGCGCGGGCTGCGGAGGCTGCCACACGCTCAAGGACGCGGGCACGACCGGCACCGTCGGGCCGAACCTCGACGAGAAGAAGCCGCCGCTCGCCAAGGCGCTCCTGCGCGTCACCTACGGAAAGTCGCCGATGCCCTCGTTCAAGGGCCAGCTGACCCCGCAGCAGATCGCCGACGTGGCCGCCTACGTCGTCCAGGCGACCTCGGGCTGATCCTCCCGGACGACTTCCCCCGCGACGTCCAGGCCTTCGCCTGCGACCTCGATCGCACCCTCGTCGGCCAGGATGCGCTGCTCCATCCCCGCACGATCGCAGCGTTCGCCGCGGCGCGCGCGCGCGGGATCCACGTGATCGTCGTCACCGGGCGGATGTTCCGCTCCGTGCGGCCCTACGTGCAGGAGGCCGGCCTCGACGAGCCGGTGATCTGCTACCAGGGCGCCGTCGTCGCCGACCCCGGAAGCGGCGAGTTCCTCCTGCACATCCCGATCCCGCTCGAGCTGGCGCAGGAGACGATCGCCGCCGTCGAGGCGGCCGGCTTCGGCCTCAACTGCTACGTCGACGACAACCTCTACGTGGCCGAGGTGACCGAGTGGGCGCGGGCGTACGCCGACTTCCAGAACCTGCCGATCGAGGCGGTCGGCGACCTGCGGGGCTGGCTGACCGCGCCGCCGACGAAGCTCGTCGCCGTCGGCGACCCGGAGGCGATCGACGTGCTCCAGGTCGAGATGCGGGAGCGCTTCGGCGACCGGCTGTACATCTCGAAGTCGCTGCCGTACTTCCTCGAGTTCGCGAGCCCGGAGGTGTCGAAGGGGTCGGGGCTCGGCTTCCTCGCGGAGCGGCTCGGGTTCGCGGCCGCTCGGACGGTCGCGGTCGGCGACGGGGAGAACGACCGTGAGCTGCTCGACTGGGCCGGTTACGCCGTCTGCGTCGAGGACTCGCACCCGTCGCTCTTCGGGCGCGCCGACCTCGTGATCCCCGGCCCCGAGGACGACGGGGTGGCGCAGATGATCGAGAGCTACCTGTCCTAGACTCACTCGCTGTGATCGACCTCAAGGCGGCCCGCAGCGACCCGGACGGCTTTCGCGCCGCGCTCGCGCGCAAGGGTGCCGCGGAGGCCTTCGACGAGCTGCTCGCGGCCGACGAGCGCTGGCGCGCGCTCGTACCCCGCGTCGACGACCTGCGCGGCCGCCAGAAGCTGAAGGGCAAGCCGACCCCGGAGCAGCTCGAGGAGCTCGCCGCGCTGAAGGACGAGCTGAAGGCGGCCGAGGAGGAGCTCGCCGCCGCGGAGGCCGTCCGGGACGAGGCGCTCGCCCGGGTCCCGAACCCGCCGGATCCCTCGGCGCCCGACGGGACGACCGACGAGGACGCCGTCGAGATCCGGCGCTGGGGCGAGCTGCCGCAGCTCGCGGAGCCGAAGGAGCACACGGAGGTGGGCCGCTTCGACATGGAGCGCGCCGCGCGGCTCTCCGGCTCCCGCTTCGGCTACCTGCTCGGCGACACGGCGCTGCTCGCCTTCGCGCTGTACCGCTTCGCGCTCGACCGGCTCGTCTCCGCCGGCTTCACGCCGATGCTGCCGCCGGTGCTCGTCCGCGAGGAGGCGATGTACGGCACCGGCTTCTTCCCCACGGAGCGCTCGAACATCTACGCGCTCGAGGGCGACGACCTGTACCTGACCGGCACGTCCGAAGTGGCCCTCGCAGGCCTGCACATGGGCGAGATCCTCGAGGAGCCCGAGCTGCCGCTCCGGTACACCGCCTTCTCGACCTGCTTCCGGCGCGAGTCCGGCTCCGCGGGCCGGGACACGCGCGGGATGTTCCGCGTCCACCAGTTCAACAAGGTGGAGATGTTCGTGTTCACGAAGCCGGCGGACTCCGGCGCCGAGCACGAGCGGCTGCTCGGGATCGAGGAGGAGATCGTGCAGGCGCTCGGGCTGCCCTACCGCGTCGTCAACGTCGCGGCCGGCGACCTCGGCGATCCGGCGGTGAAGAAGTACGACATCGAGGCGTGGTTCCCGTCGCAGGAGCGCTACCGCGAGATCACGTCCTGCTCGAACACGACCGACTTCCAGGCCCGCAGGCTCGGGATCCGCTACCGGTCGGAGAGCGGCGGGCTCGAGACCGTCGCACACGCTGAACGGCACCGCGGTCACCGACCGGGCCGCGCTCGCGATCCTCGAGAACTTCCAGGGCGAGGTGCCCGAGGTGCTGCTGGCCTACGGCGCGCCCGCGCGGATCTCGCGCTAGTTGTTCAGCTCGACGTTGCGCACCTTGTCGAGGGTGAAGTCCCACCAGGCGTGGTCCACCCCGGGCCCGCCGTCGACGACGTCCTTCTGCCCGTCGTAGGCGAAGATCGTGTCGTTGCCGGGCCCGCCGAGGATCGTGTCGTGGCCGCTCGAGCCCTCGAGCTTGTCGTTCCCGGGGCCGCCCTCGATCAGGTCGTTGCCGGCGCCGCCGGAGATCAGGTCGTTGCCGTCGCCGCCGATCAGCACGTCGTTTCCGCCGTTGCCGACGATCGTGTCGTCGCCGCCGAGCCCGCAGATCACGTCGCGCCCCTCGGTGCCGACGAGGAGATCGGGGCCCGGGGTGCCCGTGATCGTGCAGGCCGAGGCGTTCGCGGCGCCGCCCTGGAGGGCCAGCACGCACGCGGCCGCGGCCGCCACGTGAACCGCGCCGATGAACCACCTCCCGGGGGAAGAGTGAACCGGCGGCGCGCGTGCCACGGTGGGTGCGGCGTCGGACGAGGGCACAGAAAGAAGACCGACGCGAAAGGAACCAGATGGCTGCGGCAGAGCTCAGGCGCAAACTGCGGAACTTCCCGACGGCATCCCTCCACCTGCGCATCGCGACCTCATCCTCCTAGGTCGCGGCGCGCAGCGCCGTCCCGGGCGAGAGTCCGCGCCGTGCTGCTTCCCCGGCGGGAAGCTCGAGCACGGCGCGGGCCCTCAGACGGGCGGACGCCCGCCACGGGCGCACGTCCGCTGCCACCTTCACCACCACCTGGTCGGAGTCCAGGAACACGGCGTCGATCGGGAAGCGCATGAAGGCCGTGTGAATCGACGAGGCCTTCTCGAGCAGCAGTCCCTCCCCCTCCTCCAGGCCCTTGCGGCCGAGCAGGCCGCGCATCTTCTGGAGCGACGAGCGCGCGACGACGCACCGCTCGCACACCGGCCTGCCGTCCACGTGCTGTAGCCGGATCTCCACGCTCACCACCCGAGCACGATGCGCGGGCCGAACACGAGCTCGATCAACCTGCGGCGTCGGTTGCGTCCTCTTCTCGGCATCCCGGTCCTTCCTTCCCTCTGTGCGCCGGGGCCGCAAACATCGACGCGAATTGCAGTGACCGGGTTATCGCCCTGACTGCCCCGTTTCCCCCTCCCCCTAAACGGTGATCCCGAGGGCGAATCATCAGAAAGAGGGATTGGCCGGAGAGGCCGATCGAACGATGATTGGCCCACACGAATACCCGAAGGCGTTGCGGCCGCCGAGGTGTTGTTGGAGGAAACTGAGGGGTGGCCGCATCAATCGCTTTCGCGAGATGATTCGGTATCACACTCGGAATATCCGCCTCCAAAGGCGTCTCGGCATTTCCGCTTCGCCTTCAGTGCCCGCTATCTCTGGGGAGGAGGTGAGCTTACATGACGATTTCTGAGTGGTATGGCTTTGCGCGTGACATGTGGCGCAAGCAGGAGGGGCAGACCATGGCCGAGTACGGCGTCGTTCTGGCCGTGATCGCGGTCACCGCCGTCGTCGCCTTCACCGCACTGTCGACGGGGATCTCCGGTTCCATCGGCAAGGTGACCAACCTGTTGAAGTAAGCAGCAGGCACGTAGGAGGGAAGGGGAAGGAAGCGATGTCTCAGGTTCACCGAGATAGCCGAGTTCCTTCGCGCGATCCGCAGGCGCGAAGAGGGACAGACGATGGTCGAGTACGGCGTCACGCTCACTGTGATCTGTGTTGCGACCGTCTCTGTCTTCGCGGCGCTGTCGGGTGGCATCGCCGGAATGATCGACAAGGTGACCGGCCTGCTTCCGTAGCAGTCCGAGCAAAGGGGTGGGTCCGCCGCCCGGGCCCACCCCGAGCACCTCGGGGGGAGTTGAGGGGAAATGAAAAAGCGAATCGAGTTGAGAACCGAACGGGGCCAGACGATGGTCGAGTTCGCGATCGTCCTTCCGGTCCTGATGCTCATCGTCTTCGCGATCATCCAGTTCGGGATTCTGTTCAACAACTTTGTCGCATTGACCGACGCGGTTCGAGCCGGCGCACGCACCGCCGCCGTCTCGAGAACCGCAGCCGACCCGGTCGGCGCCACGATCGCGCGCGTCCAGTCCGCGACCGGCGACCTCGACCAGTCGAAGCTCGGCGTCACCGTCACCTCGGGCTGGCAGCACGGCGACGACGTGACCGTGACCGCGACCTATCCGTATTCGATCGACCTCTTCGGCGTGATCGTGCAGGCGGGAAACCTCACGAGCAGCACCACGGAACGCGTCGAATGACCGACGACCCACCGCTCTAGCTCCAGCTAAGTCCTCAACGACGAATCAAACACGAGGGAGAACAGGACGATGACGTACCGAGTCCGCAATATTGGGATCGCCGTCGCACTCGCAGTCTTGGCGGCGCTCATGATCAGCTACTACGTGACGAACTACAAACGTCACGTCCAGCACGGGGCCAGCGACGTCAGCGTCCTCGTGGCCACCAAGGACATCCCGCTCGGCACGTCCGGCGCCGAGGTGGTCAGCGGCCACATGCTGCGCGCGATCAGCGTGACCCGCGACGCCGTCGTTCCGGGCGCGATCTCGAACGGCTCGGAGGTCGCGAGCCTCGTCGCCGTTCAGACGACGTTCGCCGGCGAGCAGGTGAGCGCCCGGCGCTTCGCTTCGCAGGCCTCCGGGGGCATCCGCGCGTCGATCACCGGCCCGGAGCGCGCCGTGCAGATCCCGGGCGACGCGAACCAGTTGCTCTCCGGAACGCTCAAGGCAGGCGACCACATCGACGTGGTCGCCTCGTGGGAGGTCCCCGAGGGAACGACCCATCACGTGAGCCGGGTCATCCTCCGGAATCTCCTCGTGCTGCGCGCGCCCGACGCGACGGGCATCGACTCGCACGTCTCGACGGGTCCGAACACGCCGCTCTCGGTCCAGCTCCAGGTCACCGACTCGCAGGCGCCGAAGCTCTACTGGATGGTGCAGAACGGCAACTGGATGTTCGCGCTGCGTCCGACGATCCACTCGGCCGACCCGGGCAAGAACCTGGAGACCGCAATCACAGAGCTCGGCGCCAACAAGGCCGACGCGCTGAACGACGCCCGGTCGCTCGGCATCACGGCAGGGGGTCAGTGATGAGCGACGCACAGAACACCAGAAACGGCGAGGTCCAGGCCGCCGGCACGCGGGTCTACCTCACCGGCTCGTGCGACGGGTTCGACACGCTGCGCGAGGCGCTCGCGCAGCAGCCCGACCTCCAGCTCGTCGGTGCGAGCGAGCAGATCCAGGACGGCGCGTCCGCGCTCGCGGGCGGCCACCTCGACTGTGTCCTGCACGCGACGCGCTCCTCGTCCCTGCCGGTGCACGACCTGGCGCTGATCCGCGAGCACACGCGGGTGCCGGTGCTGCTCGTCGCCTCCGGCGAGGCCTCGGTCCTGCTCGACGAGTCGCTCGGGGCCGACATCGCAGACGTCGTGCTCCTGCCCGCGCTGACGGAGAACGTCGTCTTCGCGATCCGCAAGGCGACCCACGCGGGCCGCCGGGCCGCGGCGGCCGGCACGCACGACGGGCGCATCGTCACCGTCTTCTCGCCGAAGGGCGGCACCGGCAAGACCGTGCTCGCCACGAACCTCGCCTGCGCGTTCGCGAAGGACGAGAAGCGGAAGACGCTCCTGATCGACCTCGACCTGCAGTTCGGGGACGCGGCGATCATGCTCGGGATCGAGCCGGAGAAGACGATCTTCGACCTCGTCACCGCGCCGGGCGAGCTCGACCCGGAGAAGCTCACGGGCTACATCACGACGCACCCGTGCGGGCTCGACATCCTCCCCGCTCCGCTTCACCCGGAGGACGCAGAGCTCGTCACCGAGGCGAAGGTCGCGCGCCTGCTCGAGGTCGCACGCGCCTCGTACGACGTGATCGTCGTCGACACCTCGCCCTTCTTCCACGGGCCGATGCTGTCGACGCTCGACCGCACCGACGAGCTGCTGCTCCTGTGCGGGCTCGACGTGCCGACGCTGAAGAACGTGCGCCTCGCCCTGGGAACGCTCCAGCTGCTCTCGTTCCCGCAGGCGCGGATCCGCGTCGTTCTGAACAGGGCCAACTCGAAGGTCGGGATGAAGCCGCGCGAGGTCGAGGCCGCGCTCGAGCAGAAGGTGCGCTGGGAGGTCCCCTCGGACCGCTCGGTCCCGGTCGCCGTGAACCGCGGCGCGCCGGTCGTGATCTCGGACTCGGGGTCCGACTTCGCGAAGGCCGTCCGCGAGATGGCGAAGGGCGTCCTGCCGGTGGAGCAGGAGAAGAAGACCCGCCGGCTGATGCCGACACTGGCGAAGGCGTAAGCCATGGGCCTCCACGACCGTCTCAACCGCTCCGACAACGGCGCCGTCTACGACCTGCCGGTCTCCGGCGCCGGCGGCTCCCAGCCCGTCGAGGCACCGCCGACCGACCCGTACGCGGAGCTGAAGACGCGCATCCACCACGCGTGCATCGCCGCGCTCGGCGTCGAGCTCTTCAAGCAGGAGGCGAACGAGGACATCACCGAGCGTGTCCTGCGCACGGTCACCGAGCAGCTCGCGCTCGACCGCACGCCGCTGACGCGCGAGGAGCGCCGGCAGCTCGTCCGCGAGATCACCGACGACATCCTCGGCTACGGGCCGCTCGAGCCGTTCCTCCGCGACGACAGCGTGACCGAGGTCATGGTCAACGCGCACGACCGGATCTACGTGGAGCGCAACGGCAAGCTCGAGCGGGCTCCGGCCGCGTTCGCCGACAACGCGCACGTGCTCCGGATCATCGACAAGATCGTGTCGCAGGTCGGACGCCGCGTCGACGAGTCGTCGCCGATGGTCGACGCCCGCCTCCCGGACGGCAGCCGTGTCAACGCGATCATCCCGCCGCTCGCGCTCCGCGGGCCGACGCTGACGATCCGGAAGTTCGCCCGCGACCCGTACACGATGAGCGACCTGATCGGCTTCGGCACGATCACGGGCAAGGCGGCGCAGTTCATGTCCGCCTGCGTCCGCGGGAAGCTCAACATCCTGATCTCCGGCGGTACCGGCACCGGCAAGACGACGACGCTCAACGCGCTCTCGGCGTTCGTGCCGGGCGACGAGCGGATCGTCACGATCGAGGACGCCGCCGAGCTCCAGCTCCAGCAGGAGCACGTGATCGTGCTCGAGTCGCGGCCGCCGAACATCGAGGGCCAGGGCGAGGTGCGGATCCGCGAGCTCGTCCGGAACGCACTGCGCATGCGCCCCGACCGGATCATCGTCGGCGAGGTCCGCGGCGGCGAGACGCTCGACATGCTCCAGGCCATGAACACGGGCCACGAGGGCTCGCTGACCACGATCCACGCCAACTCGCCCCGCGACGCGCTCTCCCGTCTCGAGACGCTCGTCCTCACCGGCGGCGTCGACCTGCCGCTGCGCGCGATCCGCGAGCAGATCTCGTCCGCCTTCGACGTCCTGATCCAGATCTCGCGCCTCGTGGACGGCTCGCGCCGTGTCACCCACGTGACCGAGGTGCTGCGGATGGAAGCCGACGTGATCGCCCTTCAGGACATCTTCGTCGCGAAACCGCCCGACGAAGAGCGAAACCCAGGCTCCGGGCACGCGCGGCTGCTCTCGCCGCTCCAGTGCACCGGGCTCAAGCCGCACTTCCTCGAGAAGCTGGCCCGCAACGGCGCGATCCTGCCGCCGAGCTTCTTCGGCGAAGAGGAGGCGGGCGCCGTGCCGCGCTCCTCCTTCGCGGCGACGAGCTTCGATGGAGCATTCTCGTGAGGCGGCTCTCCCTCGCCGCCCTCGTCGCACTCGCGTTCGCCGCTCCGGCGGCGGGCGCGGTGCAGATTTCGAGCCTCGACACGAGCGCCTACCCGCAGGTGCGCCTGAGCGTGGTCGCCTCGCAGCCCGTGTCGACGCTCCCGACCCTGACGGAAAACGGGCAGCCCGTCACCGATCTCACGGGGGTCAACCTCAGCAACGGAGCGAGCGTCGTGCTCGCGGTCGACCGCTCCGAGTCGATGGCCGGGGCCTCGCTCCGGAACGCGACGGCGGCCGCCCAGGCGTTCGTCGACCAGAAGCCGCGCGCAGACCGGATCGCGGTGGTCGCGTTCGGGAGCCACGCCGTGGCGCTCGGCGGCTTCTCGCCCGCCGCCGCCGACGCCGACGCGGCTCTCCGCGGGGTCAAGGTCGACTCCGTGTCCGGAACCGCGCTCTACGACGGCGTCGTCGCGGCCGCGGGCCTGCTCGGCAAGAGCGGCCCTGCGGGGCGCGTGATCATCCTGCTCACCGACGGGCACGACGTCTCCAGCTCGGCGACGCTCGCCGACGCGGTCGCCGCCGCCCGCGCGGCACACGCGGCCGTCTACCCGATCGCGATCGCCTCGCACGACTTCGACCCTGTTCCCCTCCAGCAGCTCGCGCTGCAAACGAACGGGACGTACCACCGCGCCACCTCGAGCGCCGCCCTGCGCTCCGTGTACGCCTCGATCGCCGACGAGCTCGCCCGCACCTGGCAGGTCAGCTACGTCACCGCCGCCCGGCCGGGTGACCAGGTCGCGCTCGTCGCGACCACCCCGGCGGGCACGGCCCGCACCTCGCTCGCGATCCCGGCCGGCTACGGCAGCGGCCCGCAGGCGAGCCCGTCGGCGCTCCTGCCCTCGCCGCTCTACTCGACCGGCGGCACGATCGCGTTCGCGGTGCTGATCGGGCTGATCGTGCTCCTGGCAGGCCTGTTCGTGATGGTCGGCGCCCGCGGCAGCTGGGTGAAGACCCGGCTCGCCCCGCACATCGGCGAGCGCGAGCGCCGCCTCATGCGCCGGAAGGAGCGCCTCTCGCTGCTCGCCTCGCTGTACAAGGCGACCGAGGCCGCGTTCGGAGGCTGGCGGCGCTGGGCGTCGCTCGAGAAGAAGCTCGAACGGGCCGACGTCCCGCTTCGCCCGGCCGAGTTCATCTGGGCGAGCGTCGGCCTGGGCCTGGCCTTCGGCATCATCGCCGCGATCGTCGGCATGTCGGCCCTCCTGATCCTCGGCCTGCTCGTGCTCGGCGGCGCGATCCCGCACATGGTCGTCTCGTTCCGCGTGCGCCGCCGTGCCCGCGCGTTCGAGGATCAGCTGCCGGAGATCCTCACCACGATCGCGGCCACGCTGAAGGCGGGGCACTCGTTCAAGCAGGGGATGCAGGCCGTCGTCGACGAGGCCCATCCGCCGGCGAGCGAGGAGCTCAAGCGCGTCCTCGCCGAGACCGGCCTCGGACGGCCGATGGACGACGCGCTCGAGGACATGGCCGAGCGCACCGGCTCGGAGAACTTCTCGTTCGCGATCACCGCGGTGACGATCCAGCGGCAGGTCGGCGGCTCGCTCGCCGGGCTGTTCGACATGGTCGCCGACACGGTGCGCCAGCGGCAGCAGTTCGCGCGCAAGATCCGCGGGCTGACCGCGATGGGCCGGATGTCGGCCTACGTCCTGGTCGGCCTTCCGTTCTTCATCGCGCTGGCGATCACGGTCACGAATCCCGGGTACATGTCCCCGCTCTACCACACGGGAGCGGGCCACATGCTGATCGCCGGAGGCCTGCTGATGATGGGCATCGGCGCGCTGATCCTCAACAAAATCGTCTCCTTCAAGGGGTGAGCAGATGATGCTTCTGATCGCAGCCGTCAGCCTCCTCGCCCTCTCCGGGTTCCTCGTCTCGGAGGTCGTCTCCCTGCCCGAGCGCCAGCGCCGCACGCTCGTCCGCCGCGCCGCGCACTACGGGGCCGTCCGCGCACAGCCGACCGACCGCGAACGCGCGTCGCTGCGAGAGCGGATGCTCGTCCCCGCCTCGGGGCGGATCGCACGCCTGATGCTCCGCCTGAACCCGCGCGAGAGCCTCGACACGGTGCAGCAGCGGCTGCTCGCGGCGGGGATGCACGACGTCACGCCGAGCGGCTTCCTCGCCGCGAAGGCGATCCTCGCCGGCGCCGGCCTCCTGCTCGGGCTCTTCCTGATGGCGGTCATCGAGCGCCCAGACCGGCCTCCTGCTCACGCTCGCGTTCGTGGCGTGCGGCTGGATCGCGCCGGGCTTCATCGTCGGCAGCCGCGCGACGCGCCGCCGGGAGCAGATCGGGCGGGAGCTGCCCGACGCACTCGACCTGCTCGCGGTCAGCGTCGAGGCCGGCCTCGGCTTCGACGGCGCGATCGCGAAGCTGACCGAGCACATGGAGGGATCGCTCGTCGACGAGCTGTCGCTCGCGCTCGGCGAGATGCGGGTCGGCGAGTCGCGCACCGAGGCCCTGAAGAAGTTCGCGGGGCGCGTCGACACGCCCGAGGTCTCGTCGTTCGTCCGCGCGATCATCCAGGCCGACCAGCTCGGCATCTCGCTCGGCAAGATCCTCCGCGTCCAGGCGACCGACAGCCGGCTCAAGCGCCAGGCAGCCGCCGAGGAGAAGGCGATGAAGGCGCCGATCAAGATGCTGTTCCCGACGGTGATCTTCGTCTTCCCGGCGATGTTCATCGTGATCCTCGGGCCGGCCTTCATGAGCCTCAAGCAGATGTTCGGGTGGTGACGACGATGCCTCCTGCGACGGAACAGGGTTTCGGCAGCGGGCTTCGCGCTCATGTGAACCGGAAGCGCGGCGGCGACGAGACGCCGCCCGAGGAGGTCGAGCCCCGCTCCGTCTCCGAGGCGATCGCCGTCGCCGAGCCCCCGCCGTCGAACGCGGGCGCCGACCAGCTCCGCGCCGAGCTCGAGGCCTCGCTCGACCGTGAGCGCGCGCTGCGCGAATCGATGAACGCGCAGGACGCCGCAAACGACCGCGAGCTCCAGATCCAGCAGGAGGCGGCGCACCGCGCGGAGGAGCTCGACGAGCGCGTCGCCCAGCTCGCCGCCGCCGAGGCGACTGTCGCGGCCCGCGAGCGTGCGGCCGCCGAGCAGCTCGCGGAGGCCGAGGCCGTGCGCGAGCAGGTCGCTGCGACCCACGCCGCCCTCGAGGAGGCGCAGGCGCGAGCGGCCCAGCGCGAGAAGGAGATCGAGCTGAAGACCGAGGCTCTGAAGGCCGCCGACGAGGCGCGCTCCGGCGCGCTGCAGGAGGTGGCCGAGCGGTCGGCCGCGTCCGCCGAGCGCGAGCTCGCGCTCGCGAGCGCGGAGGCCGAGCTCGAGAAGCGCGAGGCGAAGCTCGCGGCGGAGCTGAAGAAGGCCGAGGCCGACCTCGCCGCCGGGCTCGAGAAGCGCGAGGCCGAGCGGCTCGCGGAGGTCGCCGAGCGCGAGCTCGCGGTCAAGCAGGCACAGGCGGACGTCGAGAAGCGCGAGACCGCGCTGAGCGCCGAGTTCGACAAGCGCGAGGCCAAGCTCAAGCTCGACTTCGAGAAGCGCGAGGCCGCGCTCGCGGTCGCCTCCGAGAAGGTCACCGCGCTCGAGCAGCGCGAGGCCGACCTGCGCGCGCTCGAGGAGCGGGCGAAGGCGAGCCTCGCCCAGCAGAGCGCCGGGCTCAGCCGCCTGGCCGAGATCCAGCAGCGCGAGGTCGAGCTGGCGGCGCGCGAGGCCGAACTCCTCGCGCGCGAGCAGCTCTCGCACAAGCACCTCGTCGCGGTGCCCGACCCCGGCTCGCTCTCCGCCGAGCTCGACCAGCGCGAGCTCGACCTCGCCGCCCGCGAGGCCGAGGTGCGCCGGGCCGAGGCCAACGTGCGCCGCGCCGAGGCGAACGCGCCCACCGAGGACAACATCGCCGCCGCGCAGCTGAAGCTCGACGAGCGCGAGCGCTCGATGCAGAAGCGCGAGGCGGAGCTCCAGAAGGCCGAGAAGCTCGTGATCACGCTCAAGGAGCAGCTCGAGACGAAGCAGAAGCGCTTCGGCGTCGGCGAGGAGACCGTGGTCGCCCAGCTCGAGGACCTCGACCGGCGCGAGCGCGAGCTCGACCTGCGCGAGGCGCGGCTCGACGCCGACGAGGACATCGCCGATCAGAAGCTCGCGGTGCGCGAGGCCGCGCTCGCCGCCCTCGAGGAGAAGCTGCGCCGCAAGGAAGGCGACCTCTCGACCTACGTCTCGCAGGTGCAGGACGAGTTCGACCGGCGCGAGGCCGACTGGTGGTCGAAGCAGCTCGGCAAGCCGCTCGAGGCCTACACGGCGCCGTAGTCTCCAGAGCTCTTTGCAAGACTTCCGGACGGTGTCGTGATGAAGCGCGCAATCCTCCTCGTGTTGGCGACCGCAGCGCTGGCGGCCGGCGGGCAAGGTGTCTCCGCTGCGACACGTCCAGCCGGTGTGGTCACGGTGGGGTGCGATCAGATCGTCGGCACGGCCAAGACCGGCCACGACGCCGGTTACCGAGTCGTCCTCGGCGTCGTCTCTGCCCCTCCGGCGGCTCTTCCCGGCGTCGTGCACGTTCCCGGGTTCTCCCCCTTCCCGTACTGGCGGAAGGCCGGACTGGTGATCCGCGCCGGCACGGGAGCCGGTGACGGTCAGCGTGCCGAAGGCGTGGCGTCGCCGCGTTCGCATCGGCTGGGGCAATCCTGCCTCGCCCGCGAGCGTGGTCAGGTTCGCGGCCTGCCCGTCACCACGCGCCTGGAACGGCTACGCAGGAGGGTTCTTCCTGCGCTCGCACTCGGCTTGCGTTCCGCTCTCCTTCGCCGTAGGCGGCCGCCGCGCGACGTTGCGGTTCGGTGTCGGACAGCACTGCTAGAGCGTCTCAGACGTCGACGATTCGCAGCGCGAGCCAGATCCCGGCGACGCCGCCGACCACCGAGAAGAGCAGCGACGAGAGGCCGAAGCCCGACGCGCCCCAGAGCTCGGGCAGGTACCCGCCCACGATCGAGCCGAAGCCCGCGCAGAGACCGATCACCGACTTGCCACCCATGCGCGGAAAGATCGGCATACGAGGCTTTTCGCTTTAGCTAGTACAGGACCAGCCTGTCGCGGTGGACGGCTTCGACCCCGCGCGGCCGCCCGGCGAGCTCGGCGGCGCTGCCCGCGCTGAGGCCCTTCGCGAAGGCGACGCCGTCGCAGACGAGCTCGACGCCGTCCCCGGCCTCGAAGCGGCCGTCGCAGGCGAGGACGCCGACCGCGAGCAGGCTCCTCCCCTCCTCCGACACCGCGCGCCGGGCTCCCTCGTCGACGTGGAGCCGGCCGACGACGGGCGTCCCGAAGCGGAGCCAGAGCTTGAACGCCGGCTGGGTGCCCTCCTCCGCGGCGAAGCGGGTGCCGCGCGGCTCGCCGGCGACGATCGGCCCGAGCACGGACTCGCCGGTGCCGCCCGCGATCACGGTGGTGATCCCGGCCGCGACGGCCATGTGCGCGGCGGCGACCTTGCTCTCCATCCCGCCGGTGCCGAGCGCCGTCCCCTTGCCGAAGACCGCGCTCTCGACCGCGGCCCCGTCGCCGATCGGCTCGGCGCCCGGCTCGCCCGGCGCACGCGTGAAGACGCCTTCGGCCTCGGTCAGGAGCACGAGCAGGCGCGCGCGCGCGAGGATCGCGACCTGGGCCGCGAGCGCGTCGTTGTCGCCGAGCGAGATCTCGTCCGTCGCGGTCGCGTCGTTCTCGTTCACGACCGGCACGGCGCCGAGCGCGTGCAGCGCGGCGATCACGTTGCGCGCGTTCACGTACGCGCCGCGGTCGGCGATCTCCCGTCCGGTGAGGAGGACCTGCGCCGCGGCGAGCCCCTCGCGGCCGAGGGCGTCGTCCCATGCCGCCTGCAGCCGCGCCTGGCCGAGGGCGGAGGCCGCCTGCATCTGCGGCATCGAGCGCGGCCGCCGCTCGAGGCCGAGCCGCGGCAGCCCGAGCGCGATCGCGCCCGACGAGACGACGCAGACCGGCGTCCCCGCGCCGACGAGCTCGGCGATCTCGCGGGCGCGGCGCCGCAGCACCGTGCGCCTGACCCGCCCGCCGGGGCCGGCGATCAGGCTCGTGCCGAACTTGACGACGACCGGGCGCCGCCGGCCATCTAGCGGCTCTGCGTTCCGTCACCGACGATCCGGTACTGGCGCAGCCAGAGGTCCCGGTAGGTGACGGGGCCGCGCGGGCCGGGCGCCCAGTCGACGTTGATCCCGGTCTCGGGCGCGCCGGTCAGCTCGAAGCCGTCGGTGTACCGGGTCGGCGCGTGCCAGTAGGCGGCCGTGCCGCGGTAGCCGTCGAGGAACCGCCTGCGCCGCGTCGGCGTCCTCGGTCACGATCCCGGCCGCGAGCCCCGAGGTCTCCTCGTTCGCGAGCCGCACCGCCTCGTCGAGGTCGTCGACGACGTCGAGCGTCACGGTCGAGACGCGGTCGGCGTCGTTCGCCCACTCGTGGCCGAGGCGGACGTCGAGCGGCACGACCTCTGCGACGGCCGCAGCGCGCGGCGTCCCGCGCACCTCGAGCCCGAGCCGGTCGAGCAGCGTCAGGAGCTCCGGCAGGAGCCCGCGCGCGGCGCGGTCGACGAGCAGCAGGTTGAGCCGGTTGCAGACGCCGAGCCGGTCGAGGCTCGCCTCAGTGATCGCAAGCGCCTTCTCGCGCGACGCGGCCGGGTGGACGTAGAGGACGCCGCCGCCTTCCGCGTGGGCGAGCGCGCGGACGCCGTTCTCGGCCGCGAGCCTGGAGAGCTGCGCCGTCGTCTCGCCGCTGCCGCGGAGGATCACGAGCGGGAGCACCTTCGGCAGCGAGACGAGCACGCGCGCGCCCTCACGGTCGGGCGAGCGCACGAGCCCGACCGCACCGCCGGGGAGCCCCGCGTCCTCGAGCGCGGGCCGCAGCACGTCGTCGACGATGCACGGTCACCGTCCGGAGCGCGGCGCCGCCGGTGCGGAGAACGGCGGTGTTCAGGCTCTTGAGCAGCTGGCCGGCGACGTCGAGCGCGACGTTCGGGCGCGCCTCGAAGTTCGCGCCGACGGTGCCGATCGGGATCCGGCGCTCACTCACCACGAGCCCGTTCTCGAGCGTTCGCGAGCCGATCTCCCGCTCGAGCGGCGGCAGCCCGGCCATCGCCTGGGCCTGCGCGGCGAGCGCCTCGACCCGGCGCTCGTCGAGCCGGAGCCGGTCGAGCGTCCCCTCGTCGAGCTTCCCTTCTGCGGCGGCGCAGTCCGCCTCGTTCGCGAGCAGGATCTCGGCGCGACGCTCGCGAACGAGCGAGGCCGCCCGCTCGAGCGCGGCGGTCACGGCGTCGTCGGTGAGCGCGGCGAGCGCCCGCCCCGCCTCGGCGGCCTCTGCCTCGACGAGCGCCCGCAGGTCGACCTGTTGATCAAGCGCCATACGGCGCAAGATACCCCGCCGCGTAGGATCGTCCCCGGCGGGATGCCGGAGCGGTCGAACGGGGCGGTCTTGAAAACCGCTAACTCGAAAGGGTTCATGGGTTCAAATCCCATTCCCGCCGTCCCACTAGCAGAGCCAGATTCCGCACCAACAGGCGGTTTCTGGCTCTGCTAGACGGCTTCCTAGCGCTTTGCTCCTGTGCCGCTGGAAACGGCTGAAAACCGCTCGAACCAGGGGGAGACTGTCCCGCACTGTCCCGCGCCCTAGCCCACAACTGGCACGCGGCGAAGGCTCCCACAGGTGCGGGTCTACGCCCTCTCAAGCGCGCTGAGGTCGGTACGAAGTTCGGCGCGGCTGGACCACGCGAGAGATCCGGGCGGAGAGGAGGACATGAGAGACTGCTCGCGGAGGCTGTGACGGTTAACGAATTCACGACGTCGACGCCGGAGGAGGCGCTGTTGTGGATACGGGAGGGGTTCTCTTGCGGGCTCGACCGGGTGTACGCCCCTAGATGAGGCATTGGCGACGTGGACCTCGCAACGTGGGTGTTGTTTGTCCTCCTTGTAATCCTATTTGCCCCGATGTGTGTGCTTGGGCTGGCGTTTGGGGCGCGGCGAGCCAAACGCTGGCTTCTTGGCAACGAGATTCCGGTCGAGAAAGTCGACACGGAAGAAGAACCGTTGCACGACGACGCGCTCGGGCAACTGCCCCCCGAGCGCGTCGCGGCAACTTCGCACGACGATCCCGCGCGCACCCTGGGCCGGGTCCCGAGCGGCGAGGAGGTCGCCAGGCGACCTCGCACGATCCCCGCGCCCGTTAGCGAGCCACGGCCTCCGCGTCCCATTACCGCTCAGCGCACGGGTATCACGCTCGAACTCAGGAGACTCTGGACCGCCAGCGGCGACCCGGAGTTGCGGGAGTTCAGCGACACGAACGAGCGTGACCTTCGCGACCTCCTGAGCCGACTCGACGAGCATGGGGCCAACCCGGCGAGGCCGCGCGCCGTCCTGATCGCGACAGGCGACACGGGGAAGCTTGTCGGTGCGTGGGACCGCAACGGCGCGGCGGAACTCGTAGCCCTGCTCGACGCGGTCCCGCGCAGCGCCGAGTTGACTGAACTCCGCAACGCTCTACTCACTGGGCTAGAGGGGTCGTAGACGCTCAGGCGTCCCTGCATCGAGGCCCAGTGGGAACAGGGCGAGTTCATCGCGCCGCGCGGCCAGCCTTCCCCCAGTACCAGTCGGGCATCTTGCCCTTGATCTTCCGCTCCTCCGTCTCCACCACTACTGCCCCGTCCTTGTCGTAGACCAAGACGGAGACGCCGTTGGCGTCCAGAGGGTTATCAATGGCTTGGCCGGTCTCGATGTCGCAGAACGAGGCTTCGATCCGAGTGCCGTCCGAGAAGGTGTGGCTCAGCTTCGCCACATCCCTAGAGTAGGGGGGCTGCCGGACGACTCGGAGCAGCCCGCCGTAATGGATCTTCGACAGTGGGAGCGGTGGACCGACGTGCCTGACGATGTGCTCGCGCGTCAGGCGGCGACCGTTCCCTCGGCGGGAGCTCCGCGTAGGGTCAGCAGCGCGCTCAGCGCGAAGGCCCGATCTCGACTCCAGAGGGCGACCTATAGTCGATAGGGCGGTATCTTTCGGATGGCCGCCGTGGCCGGGTTGTCCTCGACGTGAACGCTTCGGATGTAGCGGGAGTTGGCGGGCCAGGGGTCGCAAGCAGTCAAGACGCGGGGAGACCACTGAAGGTTCAAAGCTAGCCGGGTTGCGTCGAGCACGAACAGGAGCTGGGGCCTGAGCATCAGGGTTCGAGTGGTTATGGTGTCGGTAGCTGTGGCGGGCGGTTTGCTGTTCGCCGGCTGTGTGTTTGGCGCTGCTGGCCGGCAGGCGGCGGGCGTCTCGCGTGTTGGGTTGGGTGTGCTCGGTGATCCCGTTCGGTTTGAACGGTTGACGGGGCAGCGTTCGCGGTCGCGGTTGTTGATCGTCGGTTGGGGACAGGGGGGAACCCCTCAGTACTTCCTAAGCCTGTTCGCGACGATGGGCAAGGAGCCGATCCTTGGTCTGAACACGACCAGTGGGGGCGCGGAAACGATCACACCAGGCCAGATCGCCCGCGGGGCTGGCGATTCCTACCTGGAAGCGATCAACCAGGCCGTGTCGCAGTGGGGTAAGCCGGTCTATGTGCGTCCGTTGGGGGAGATGAACGGGCATTGGAACGCCTACAGCGCCTACAACGCTGACGGCTCAGCCCGCAACCCCGACCACTCCACCGCCTGGTTCCGGAAGGCCTTCGCACGCATCTACCTGATCCTGCATGGCGGCCCGGGTGTCAACGCTCGGCTGGCCCGGCTTGGCCTTCCACCCGTTCACGCGCAGCTCGCGGCGAACCCTCTTGTGCGGGTGATCTGGAACCCGCAGGGCTACGGGAGCCCCGACCTGCCGGGAAACACCGCCCAGGCCTACTACCCAGGCGACGCTTATACAGACATCGTCGGTGACGATCTCTACGACATCGGCGGCAGACCCCAATGGGCCGCCACCGACCAGCTCTACGCTGCTCACCCGGGCAAGCCGTTTTCGTTTCCCGAGTGGGGCCTCTGGAACATCGACGATCCCGGCTTTATCGACCAGATGGCAGCCTTCCTGCAAACCCACCCGCGAACCATCCTCGCGGTCTACTACAGCGGCCAACCAGGCTCCATCTTCGACCTCGCCAACAAACCCCACTCACTCGCCAGCTACCGCGCCCACATCACACCGCTCGGACACTGACACCCCGCCAGCCCAGCCAGCTCGCTATCGCCGAGAAGGCCCAGCACGACCTCGACCGCTTTATCGACTCTCCTCTTCCTTCGGTTCAGGAGATCAGCCCGTCCCCCGAGGGCGAGACGCTAGTACGGATCCCCAAACTCGCGCCTTGCACAGTCAGGGCAGTACGCGCCGAGCTCGCCGTCAATGGCGAGATACATCCGCCAGGCCAACGCCTCGCCGGCCGATACTTCCCGACACTCGAGGCACATAAGCGGGCGCGGCTCAACACCTAAGCTCCTATCAGCTGGAAGGCGCTCCATGGCTCTCAACCGACATGATGCCGCCTGGCCAAACTCGCGCAGGCATAGATCGGCCTCGACTCATGGCGCGAGGTGAATGCCGTCGTCCCGGCGAGAGCGAACCGTGCTTCACGGTCTGCCCTCGCCGGGACGGATGTTCGTGATTGCTACTTGGCGATGGTGATGACGTTCAGGCTGCCCTGAAGGAACGTGCCGTCACCCGCGCTGACGGTGGCGCCTCCAGGGGAGTTGAAGCTGCCGGCGAGCCGGGCCTCGACCTTGATGGTGTGGTTTCCCGGAGCGAGTGGTGCCGTGATGGCGATGCTCCAGTTCTCAGTCGGGCCTTGCCAGACGGCGGCGTTGTCGAACACGGAGAGCCGGCGAACGCCACTGTGAGGCACGATGCTCCCGTCGATTAGAAGCGCGATGTCCACTACCACGCTGGCGCTGGCGACGGTGGCCGTGTTCGCCAGTGTGACGCCCCCGTCAGTTGAGATGTAGAGGACGGAGTTGGCCGGGACTTTGATGGTTGTCGTCAGGCCGGGGACGTCGGCGAACGTGAAGGTGGTCACCATCAGGGGTGCCGTCCCGTAGGCGGTGACGGCGTCTTGTCCGGTTGGGCCGCCGCCGGTTCCGTCATCGCCGTTACAGGCGTACGTGGTGCCGCTCACAGACGTGAACTGGGAGCCACCGTTAGCGCAGTTCGCCCCGGCAGGCTCGACCGCGCTCGTGACGTCCGCGCCGGGCTGGCCGGGGGCGCCTGGTGCCCCGTCCTGGCCAGGCAACCCGGGCAGTCCCTGGTCACCCTTATCGCCTTTGGGGCCGATGCAGGTCGGGTCGCTCGAAAGACAGGGGTCGCCTTTGTCGCCCTTCGCTCCCGGAGCCCCGTCCTTGCCGGGAAGTCCCTGCGGTCCGGGAAGACCCTGCGGTCCGGGAAGACCCTGCGGCCCGGGAAGACCCTGCGGCCCGGTGTCTCCCTTGTCTCCCTTGTCTCCCTTCGTCCCTGCCTGACTCCAGGGAAGCGACGTGTAGCCCTTCGGGCACGGGAGACTCGCCACGACCTTGACGTTGCCACCGCTGTCGTAACAGCCCTGGATCACCCCGTCTGCCCCTGGGATGCCACCCGCCGCGTACGCGATACCCACAGCCACGCACGACGCCGCAACCACCGCCACGGCCAGCGTCAGCCGTCGCTTGCTGCTCAGCATCTCCCTCCTCCTCTCACATGGAGCGCCTGCCCTGGCGCGAATGCGCCGGACTTTCACAGATCGTGGGATTAGTTACAAGCGATGCGCCGCGACGGCCTCGTCGCCGCCAGCTCGACAGGCTAAGCAGGTCGCTGATCGAGTTCGCAACGCCTTGCTGCGGGCTGCGCTCGACAACCAGCCGTCCCCTCCGACACGCTGCAAAGCGGCGCGTCAATGCCAGGCGCAAGGCGGCGGGGCTGGCCGGGAACTAAGGTAGACGCAAGCTCCTCGACCAACGGCCTTGGAGTTCCCGACCGGGGCTCCGAATGAATGCGGTTCACATCCGTCGCACCCGGTGGGCACCGCAGCACACCCCACCGCGTCACATCATTTCGCCCCTATCCCTTAACTCCCTCCCCCAACGGGATAGTTAAGGGGGACTCTGCGGCTCGTGTCCGCGGCTAGCGTCAGAGCCCAGCGGTGATGTGTCCTAGGCGGCTGGCAGAGACGTTTCCTAGCTGCCGTTGACGGGTAGTCCAGGGCAGCGGTGATGTGTTCCTAGGCGGCTGGAAGGGACGTTTCCTAGCTGCCGTTGAGGGGGGGCATGTCACCGCTGTCGCGTGCGGGACGGTGTGTCTTGACCTCCGTCCCGCACGCCAAATCCGAGCATCGAAATTGGGTTCCAAACATCCGACCTAGGTCGATAGTGTGTGGGGAGCGAGTGACGAGGGTCGAGAGTGGGATAGGAGAGCAACTGTCCTGAACCGCTTTAGCCGTTGTCACCGTATTAGGAGCGTGCTGGGGGCGGTGCGGTAGACCACCGCCCCCAAGCTCCGACCCTTGTCGCCCAACCCTCGTGTCGACAACGGCACCTCGATGCAGGATCCGCCGGACACGATCTCATACTCGTACGCAGTGCCGCTCACCTGGGACTGCGCCAGCGCCACCGGCCACCCGGCCCTGTTCCAGGCTGACGTCCCAAAGGGCCAGGTCAAGGTCAGCTAAGCGAGTTCGCGGCGGCGTGGGTCGCCGTCGGCCCGCTTCGATATGTCATTCAGTCGAAGGGTCTCGCCCAAGTGCGAGGCCCTTCGACGTTGGAGGGTGGCCCATGCCGGGCCTTGGCGTTGGTCTTGGTCGTGGTGCCGTGAACGCTGCGCGTGGAGATGGCCGCTAGACACCGTCACCGTGGGGATGGCGAAACTCGCGCTCTTAGCGAAGAGTTTCGCCGCGGGCGGTCTTGATCGGCCTGTCCGAAGACACGTAGCATGCCGTCTCGCCGCATCTGGAGGGAACGGCGGCCTAGATGTGCTTCTTCACAGCCCCTTCCACAGGGTGTGTAAACCTGGTCCCAACCCGCCGGTATCGGCGTCTCCACTTGGCTGCTCGTTCGAAGCGAGCCTTAATCAGCCGAGAACCCCGCCTGGTTCCCGATGGCGGGGCTCTCGACCAGGAGAGGAGAGGTTCGCCGCATCGCGACCTCCCCTACTTGGAGGTCATCGACTGTGACAGGTCGCGACTAGCTTTTCTATAGCTGGGGTTCTTTTCTATAGCTGGGTTCGGTTACGCCTTTTCCCCAAGAGAGGGTGCCAGAACCAGCTTGATCTACGGGTCGTTCGCGGAGCGGGTCTGCCCGCAGCGCGCGCACTGACGAACGTCGATCCCGATGACGGGCTCGGACGGGCCGAACTTGTGGCCCAGCAGTAGGCAGAGGAGGCGGCGCATCTCTCTCATCAGGTCGGCTGCGGCGGTCGCTTCACCTCACCCCCCAGGGTGGGTTCACGGTGTTACTTCTTACGACGGTCTCGCGACTCTGGCTGCGCCGCAGCGCGAGCACTCGTTGACCTCGAAGCCGAGAATCACTGTCGGCGTGCGGAGCCGCCGGTGGCCCAACAGGATGCAAAGGAACCGCCTCATGGTGTGGTTCACCCGAACTATCGGTTCCCTCGATGAGAACTCCATGAGGAGGCTCCGGGCCAGCTTGAGGCGAGGGGTCTCGCGGTGCGTCTCTACGTGCGGTCGGCTCGTAAACCGGGCGACGACCTGTCACACTTTCGGGCCTCCAAGTCAGGGCGAGGTCGGCTGGGCAGTTGACCTCTCCTTCCTGCTGAGAAGCCCCGCCCGGCGGGGGCGAGTTCCAGCGGATGGAACAGCAGAGGAGGCACTCGACGCGGTGCTGCGACGACATGGTCTCCGGCCGCCACAGATCATCGCCGCGTAGTCAGAACGCGGCCAAACCGTCGGGAGATGGCGCGGTTACGGGGAGCCGCGCCGCCCGTGGCTCCCCGCATATTTGGATCGGAGTGCTGGAGTCCGCTTGTGGCTGGGAGGTGTTCGACGGACTTGCCTCGGATCTCAACCGCCGACTCAAGATGGTCGATCACGAGTTTGGTCACCCTAGACTCATGACGGGGATTAGCCTCGACGTTCGGCGGAAATCGTGCGCGAGTTGCGAGGCGCAGTCGCTTGGCACAACAGACACATCGGACTACCATCGTTCCTCTGCGGCGACGCGCCTCAAGCGGCCGGGACGCCAGTCCGGTACGCCTAGACGTTCGTGCATCGACGTCGCATAGCGTTGTCGCTGCTATCCGGGGGAGCGGTGGGGGGCGGTAAACCACTCCTGCCCCTCACTCTTCCCCCGCTTGCGCTGAGTCGCGCTCGGGGCGACCATCCAATTCGGCCGGGGCGAGTAGGGCAGCGTCCAAGTTGACCCCTGGGCGCACGCCCCGGCCACCCCGGTAGATTCCCGGTGGTGGAGGGGGAGCAGAGCGTCGGGGGTGAGCGGCGCAGGCTCGCGGGACTGATCGTCGCCGCGCTGGTGGCGGTTTCGATCGTCGGCCGGATCCTGCTCGCACTGGACGTGCCGACACCGTGGATCGCGCCGGACGAGATGATCTACGGGATCCTCGGCCGCACGCTGTACAGCACCGGCCGGCTCGCGGTCGGGAACGCGCACAGCGACTTCTACAGCCTCGTCTACCCCGCGCTGATCGGCGGGCCGCTCGCCTGGCTCTCGCCCCAGACCGGCTACCAGGTCGCGAAGGCGCTGGGCGCGGTCAGCATGTCCCTGGCGGCCGTGCCCGCCTACTTCTGGGCACGCTGGGTCGTGTCGAGGCGCGCGGCTGTGCTCGTCGCGGCGCTGACGATCGCGCTGCCGTCGCTCGCCTACACCGGCCTCCTGATGACGGAGACCGTCTTCTACCCGCTACTCGTCGTCGTCTCCTGGGTGGCAGCGCGCGTGATCGTCGGGCCGACCACGCGCAACCAGATACTCCTGGTGGCCCTCGTCACGGCCGCGATGCTCACGCGAGTCCAGGCGGGCATCCTGATCGTCGTCTTCCCGACGGCGGCCCTCCTCGCCGGGGTCGGCGCGCGCACGGCGCCGCGGCGCTTCGGTGTCGCGTTCCTCGGGTTCGGCGCCATCATCGGCGTCTGGCTCGTCTGGAGGCTTTTCCAGGGCGGCGGCGCCCTCGGCGCCTACACGGTCACCGCGTCCGGCGGCTACCGACCGTTCCCGATCGTCCGCTACGTCTTCTACCACGCCGGAGATCTCGCGGTCCTGACCGGATTCTTCCCCGCGTGCGCGGCCGCGCTCCTGTGGTTCGAACGCCGTCGGCTGAGCGCCGAGGCGCGGGCGACTCTCGCCGTCGCGACGGCGCTCTCGCTCTGGCTCGTGCTCCAGGTCGGCACCTTCGCGTCCCTCTACGTACGGCACTTGGCGGAGCGCGACATGATCGCCGCAGCCCCGCCGCTGTTCATCTGCCTCGCGGTCTGGCTCGAGCTCGGAGCACCTCGGACGATCCGGCGCACCCTGCTCGTCTCGGCGGTGGTCCTCGTCACGGTGCTAGCCTGGCCGCTCCATACGATGCTGGGTGCGGCCGCGTATCCCAGCGCGCTCGGGCTGGTCCCGTTCGACCGTCTCGGCCATGCGCGTCTGCTCCTGGACGGCGGCCTGGTGCTTGCCTCGCTCGTGCTGATCCTCGCACCGCGACCCGTCCTCCGCGCGGTGCCGTACGTGTTGATCGCGCTCCTCGGCGCGGGTTCGGTCATGGCCGAGCAGTACGTCTCGACGCAGGCCCGGGCGACCCAGGAAACGATGCTCGGGGCGACGAAGGACTGGGTCGACCGCGCCACAGGCGGGCCGGTCGCCTTCGTCTACGGCGACAAGCTCCAGTGGCCGGCGGTTTGGGAGACGCTGTTCTGGAACCGCAAGGTGGACGGCGCCTACGCGCTACCGGGAGCCCAGGTGATCGGCCCGGCGCCGGGCGGCTACGTCGCTCTCTCGAACCGCGGGCAGGTGATCCTCGCCGGCCGCCCGCTGCCGCAGCGCTACGCGGTCGCCGACCTCGGCCTACTCGCCGACGGCACGCCGCTCGCCGGCGCCGGGACGCTCGGCGGCAACGTCGTGCCCTGGCGGCTCTGGCGGCTCGGCCCGCCGATGACCCTAATCGGGAAGACGGCCGGGATCCAGGTGAACGGCGACATCTACCAGAGCGCCAACATCCACGCCTTCGACTGCCCCGTCTCGCTCCAGCTGACGCTCCTCGCCAAGCAGGACGAGCAGATCGTCGTGTACCGCCAGGGGCAGCTGTACCGCCGGCTGAGCGTAACGCTGGCGGACGGCCAGCCGCTCAAGGTGCTCCACCTTCTCGTCCCCTCGGTGCCCTCGGCGCAGGGGCCGTGCGACTTCACGATCAAGAGCACCGGCCTGCTCGGCAGCACGGTCATCGCGCTCGTCCCGCGGGCGTCGGCGTGAGACCGGCTCACCGGGTCGTGCCGAGGCCGAAGGCGCCGGTGCCGTGACGCTATGAACTTCCGCCACTTCGCCATCAGAGCTCACTCCCGAACATCCGCGTCGTCACCGAACCGCCCTTGCGGTAGCGTTCTTCGTCGACCCGGGGATCTGCACGTTGCGCCGGGTGTTGTTCACGCGTACCGCGCGCGCTCCTTGCGTTGCGCCGAGCTCCCGATGATGGGACCGCTGAGGAGGCCCTCGACGCGCTTCTGCGTCGACATGGTCTTCGGCCACCGCGAATTGTCGCCGCGTAACGATCGTGTGCCGGGATACAGGCTACGGGCCCCTTGCGTCCCCGGACGGCCAGCGCAACCATGGACGTAGCCGGGGCGGGTGGCGTACCGTCCCTTGCCCGGACGGGTCGCCCCGGCCCATCCGGGCGAACATCGCGATCCGGCCCTGGTGTGGCAGCGAGTGGGTTGCGGTGTCCACTCGCGCCGCGCGCTGCCCGACCGCCGGAGGCGGTGGTGTGTGACTGACGGCAATCAGCACGACGGGAACCATTGAGACGGAAGGCGACCCCGCCCATCATCGGTTCTCTGGCCTCTTACCGCATCGGGCGTGGCCCCGGCAACGAACGGGAGCAGAAGGGAAGAGACTCGACCGGACGTCGCCGGGGCCACCGAAACGGCATCCGGTGCGGACCGGTGCCGTCCGTTGCCTATCCATACGAGCAACTACCCGACGACGGTTTCGACCATCTCTCGGGAGCACCGAATCGCTGCGATGATCTAAGGACGGGGGCGCGAGGTGCGGGAGGATCCTGACCTCTCTGAGGCTAGAGGCCCGAGGAAAGCTCCTGGCCCCGACCCACTCGACCGTAGCCACGCACGTCTGACTGAGGCATCGGCGAATTCCCGTATCGAAAGGGGACGACCGATGTGGAGTTAGCTGTGGAAAACCGCTTTCCTCAACCCCACTAACTGTGGACTACGTGGTGTGGTGGGCGTGACGTGTGAACTGTGCCTTCACGCGCCTCAAGAGCGACTCTTCAGCAGCTTCGAAGTCCGACGTCTCGCCAAGATCGTCTCCGCGCTCCCGCACCTGAAGCCGCTCAGCTAAAGGCCCCACCGGCATCTGCTCCGGGTACAAATGCCGACCCCACATGAGCACGTGCAGCCGCTCGATCTCGTCGACCAGCATGAGGATCGCGCGACCCGCCGCGGCAACCTCGTCCCGCTGGTCGCGCTCAAGGCCCTCACCCCAACCCCGCAAGACACCGAGTTTCTCCGCATCCAGTCCGTCGCCAGCTTGCATTAGCCGAGACTACCGCACTCGTCGAAACGGTTTGGCTCGGGGAGGGATTTGGACAGGGCGTGGGTGTCTGGCTTCCGCCATACGTGCAGAACCCGCCCCAGGGGGTCTAGCTCTTAGATGAAGAGCTTGAAACCGACAAAGACGTAGAAGCAGACGCAGATCCAGTACATCAGCATCAGCACCCAGACGATCCCTGCCATGTACACCGATGTGATGTTGAAGGGATTGACCATCCTCGGCCTCGAGGCCACCCTACGACTGGGTCGATCGGTGTTACAAGGCGAATCCCTCGAACGAGGGATCTCCCTTGCGATCTTGGATGCCGACGGGAGTAGGTTCACGCTCGGCGACTGAACAGCGACCCCATGGAGCCGGGTTTCTAATAGCCGAAACGGCCTGTCTCGTGGCAGCCAGCTTCGTCTAGCCACCTCCTCCAGGCTGCGGCCACGCCACCGCGATAGCGGAGGCTGCAACAACGACTACTCCGAGGAGCATCATGGCGAGAGCGGCGCGCTTCACGAGGACGATCCTGTCACGGGCAGGCCCCGCCCGCTTGGGGCCGGGCGGCCGACGCTGCGCCAACAGTCATCCCCACCCGGCCAGCCATAGTTCGTTGGAGGTACCCGGATCAGTTTGGTCAGGCCGAAGAATGTGCGACGGTTGGCCGGAGCGGGCAGGCCCCGCCTGCGCCGCGCCGCCAGGCTCGGTTCCTCTCTCGGCGGTAGGGAGAGCTCGAGGCCGAGGAGTTAGTGGTCGGCGATGCCGATGCGGCCGCGTAACACCATCACGGTCACTCTCCAGACAAGGTCCCATCGCGTCGGGGTGGTTCTGCCTTGGCGTGTACCTCTCCCCTCTGGTGGGTCTGGGCGGGGGCGGGCGATCCCGGGCTGAGCGCCGGCCTGGCTATCTGCTCGATCACCGGGCCTGGGAGCCGGTCAGGTCGCTGCTCACCGCGAAGGGTCTCCGCGAACGTGGCTAGATGCTCGAGCGTCAGTCCGGCCCGGTGATCCACCACGATCGGCTTGCCTTGCGGGCCGGTCACCTCAACCCGGGTGTTCCCGTACCGCTCCGGATCACGGGCCGCGAGCAGTCGGTGCATCAGCGCATCCGAGTAGCGATGCACGCGGCGAATCAGATTCCCGTCGCTGCCGTACGTCGACTCGTCGTAGCCGTCGACCGCACGGCGGCGTGCCTCATCTTCGAGTGCCTGGGTGCCAGCGTCGAACGCCTCAGCCCACGCTGACGCGAATGCCTCGTCCGACTCGCGGAACTCGTAGAACCGCTGCCGTCCGTGCGTCGTTCGCCCAGCAGCGTTCTTCACCGACCAGCCGGCCTCAAGCGCTTCCAGGAACGCAAGCCGATCCTTCTCGGTGATCGGCGAACGCCGACGCTGTGAAGGCAAGCGCGTCACGCCACGCACTTCCTTGATGAGCCCCGAATGCGCAGCAGAACCACACCAGTGCCCAAAGACCGTCCCAATTGACGACGACGAATCGGCGCAACCGTCAACACTGTCCCACACTGTCCCGCAGCCCCATTGTTTGCAGCGCTTTTGTGGCCGCTAGCGGTTGCACTAACCGTCACGACAAGTCCTCCTCTATCGACGAAGCGCTCCGCTCCAACCACCGCTCGAGCTCCTTCACCGGAATCAGCCGCCGCCGGCCACGCCGCACGACACGAAGCTCCGCCAGGACATGCTCTTCGAGGAAGTCCACGCTGACGCCGATCGCCTGCGCCGACTCGAGCTTCGACAGCGCCAGCCGCGGAACGCTCGCGACAACGGTCTGAAGAGCAAGCTGATGAGCGAGTGAGTTCACGGCGACGCCGGCTCCTCGCGCGCGTGGGAGGCGTCCGCTCCGTCCGTGGCGCCGCGGTTGGTCGAAGTGAGGCCTGGGAGTGTGTCGACTTCGTCCTCGTCCCTTCGTCCCCCCTGTAAGGGGTGGGACGAACGGGACGAACCGCCTTCGTGGTCGTCCGGGACGAGCTGGGACGAATCAGGGACGGCGGGACGAACCCGCTTGGTTAGGGCGTAGAGGCGGGACGAGCCGGGGCCGGGTATTTCCGTGATGTCGTCGTCCCGCACGAGGAGGTCGATCGCCTTCCGGACGTACTCGGCTCTTCCCGTGACGTTCTGTTCGATGGTGCGGCGGTTGACGGAGTCCGTCTGTGTCTCGAGGAACGAGACGACTCTCGCCATGAGGATGGTTGGCCGCCAATCGGATGCTTGCATGTCGGCTTCTAGCGCCCAGGTGATGTGGTGGGTGTTCGGGTCGGAGGTGACTTGCAGGGTCGCTGCGACGGGACGACTGAGGTGGCCGAAGCGGTCCTTGTGAACGGTGACTTTCACGACGCCTCGGTGGCCGCGGCTGAGTGGCGTCACGGCTTCAAAGCCGAGGTGGACGTCGCAGCCGCCGAGTTTGCGTTCGCTGCCGATTGCGTAGCGGCCGCGGCCTTCGGCGCTCTTGACGACGTGGTCGAGGAGGATGGTGGCGATGCCGGCTTTCCAGAAGCCGCGAACGTAGAGGGTTGCGAACCGTTCGACATCCTGGCGCTTGTTGTCATCAAGGCCTGCGATGTCATAGGCGCCGGCCGCGGCATCGATGACGACGAGGTCAGGGCCTAGCGCGACGAGGACGGCGATCGTTTCCTCGGTCGGTGGGGTGTCGGGTTCGATGTAGAGGACGGCGGCGAGCTCGTCGTCGGTTGCGCCGAGGTCGCGGAGCCTGTCGCGTGTGTCCCATGGTCCGGTTTCGAGGTCGACGAGAACGACCCGCCCACCGGCGCGAATCACCTCGAGCGTCTCGATCTGTGCGACGAGCGTCTTGAGCGACTCAGGCGGCCCGGAGAAGATGTGGCGGCGCCCCGGATACGCGAGTCCAAGCGAGCCCAGCGTCGGTCGGACGGCTGGTCGCTGCTCAACCGTTGCGAGATTGATCGGCTCCCAGCTCACTGGAGCCGCCTCGCGACGACATGGATTACCTCGCAGTCACACTGGGCGAGCGGTTGGCCGGCCCCGCACGGGCAGCCGTGGTCGTGGGCGACGGTCACCTTGTAGGTCTCCCCTGGCGCTGCCCAACGTGAGGCGATCGACGCGAACGCAACTTCTGGCCGCCCCGCGGTCGGAACCTCAACCGTCTGAACGTCGCCCAGCTTCACGCTGCCGTCCGCAGAACCAGTGGGCGAAGTTCGAGTTGTCCGAGGCAGCCGAACCGCAGACGATGCCGCTCGAGATGCGAGTCACTCGGGAACCTGGCGCCGCACTCGCATCTAGGCCAGTCCGTCAGTTCACGAGAGAGCCCGGCTGCTTGCCGTGCGCCAGAGCGGAGCGGAGTTACTTCGTCGCGAGCATCGTTATCAGGCATGAGGGGCTCCCTGGCCGTGTCGTCGGGTAGCCGCTGGTGATGTGAGGCGGTGCGACGCGAAGGCGGGAACGGACGAGGGAGCCGGGAAGCCCGACCCCCTCAATCCCTTCCCGACGACACGCGGGGTCACCACCCCACCACTCGGCCGCCGCCGCAAAGAACGCCGAGGCTTGTTGCCGGCGAAGCCGGCGAATCTGTTGAGAGGGAAGATCACGCTGCATCCCCTAGCTCGAGGACGACCTCTCCGAGCCGTGCCGCTGCGATGCCGCGCGGGATGCGCCCACCGCTTTCCCACCGGGAGACACAAGCGCCCGTAACGCCCACCGCGTCAGCAAGCTCGCGCTGCGACAGGCCCGCGGCGACACGGAGGTCGCGCAGTCCGTGGTCGCGGACAATCGCGCGGCCGGCCACGATCGCACGTACGCGATCGAGGCCGGGCTGCGTTGCGGTCGTCGCCATCTCCTATAGAAGTAGCAGCGCGTCAAGCCTGTGTCAGCAGCTATCTGGCTCATCGTGCGACTACAAGCGATACAGCCTTGACGGACTCCGCGACAAAGGCCTGACGTCCTGTTACCATCGAAGTCATGGCCGAAACCACCCTCGCCGATCTCATCGCCCGCAACGACCCGTCGGTCATGCTCGGCCCGGCTTGGACGCCGGAGCGGTGGCCGGTCGACCCAAGCGCTCGCGGACTGCCCTCACTCGATACCGCCGGGCAACTTCAGGGGTACGGGTGGTGGGTTCCGTTCGGCGAGGGATGGGAGATCCCCGCCGGATTTGAGTACAGCGGCAGTGGACCCTTCGACTGGGCGATCTGGATTCACGTCGTCGACGGAAAGCCGGAATGCGTGGCTCTCACGGGGCGTGGGACCGCGAAGCCGATCACCGCAGACAGCCTTCGTCGATTGCCGCTCGGCAGACTAGTGCAGGAGGGCGTGCTCCTGGCATCGAGACCATGGGACGAGATCCCCAAGCGTTACGGCCTCTGGCCCAACACCGACGCCGTCAAGCGCGAGCGCGTCAAGGTCGCTAAGCGGTACGCGCGGCTCAAGCGGAGTCCACGTGAACACGGTGAGGTTTCCGACGTCCTTCTTGAAGACGTCGCGCGCATCTACCGCGAGAACCTCGCCACCGGCGCCCCGACCAAAGCCGTTGCGTCCGAGCTCAACTACTCACGAGCTAGCGCAGGCCGTCTGGTAGGGCTCGCACGTCGCAGCGGATTGCTCCCGAAGACCGAAATGCGAAAGGCGCGCGGCTAGCGCGTCAGGAAGGAGGACGACGATGGCTAGACCGATCTAGACCACCTACGGGCATCAAGGTCAGGCACTCGCGCACGTGTCCCGCCACGGATGCGGGTAGCTGCAAGTGCGAGCCCACCTACCGCGCCGAGGTCTACAGCCGGCGCGACAAGAAGAAGATCCGTAAGAGCTTCCACAACCTCGCCGAGGCGAAGAACTGGCGGGCGGACGCGAGCGGCCCTGTCCGTCGCGGTATCCTCCGGGCGCCGAAGCCGGTCACGTTGCAGGAGGCGGCCGAGGCGTGGATCGCGGGAGCGAAAGCGGGGACGATCCGAACCAAATCGGGGCACGTCTACAAGCCCTCAGCGATCCGCGGCTACTAGGCCTCGCTGAACAAGCGGATCGTGCCGAAGCTCGGTGCCGCCAGGCTCGCGGACGTCCAACAGATCGACGTTCAGGACCTCGCGGACAAGTGGCTGGCCGAAGGACTCGACCCGAGCACCGTCCGCAATCACCTCATGCCGTTGCGGGCGATCTTCCGTCGTGCGCTGCAGCGGCACGAGCTGACGCTCAACCCGACAGCGAACCTCGAGCTTCCCGCGGTCGAAGGGACACGCGATCGGATCGTCAGCCCGACGGAAGCCGGCCAGCTGCTTGCAGTCCTCGACGCTGACGACAAGGCGCTTTGGGCGGCCGCACTGTACGCAGGCCTTCGGCGCGGCGAACTGATGGGCCTGGACTGGTCGCACGTCGACTTTCAGGCGGGCCTGATTCGTGTCGAGCGGAACTACGACCCGAAAGCCCACGAGATGGTCACGCCGAAGTCACGCAAAGGCACCCGCTCGGTGCCGATCGCCTCCGCGCTCAGGGGCATCCTGCTCGAGCACCACATCAAGAGCGGCCGTCCCTCGACCGGGCTCGTGTTCCCCCGCGCGGACGGTTCCCCGTTCAGCGACTCGGCACTCCACGACCGGACGAAGAAGAAGTGGGACGCGGCCGAGCTCCCGACGATCACCCTCCACGAGTGCAGGCACACGTTCGCGTCGCTGATGATCGCCGCGGGCGTGAACGCAAAGGCGCTCTCGACCTACATGGGACACGCCGCCGTGGCGATCACGTTCGACCGCTACGGGCACCTGATGCTGGGCAACGAGGAAGAGGCCGCGGCGCTCCTCGACGCCTACTTGGAGCGGCAGACTGTCCCGCAAGCTGTCCCGCAGGCGGCGCAACCCGCTTCGTAGAGCCAAGCAGGGCGGGTCTTGAAAACCGCTGGGCGCGCGAGCGTCTCGTGGGTTCGAATCCCACTCCCGCCGCCAGTTTCGAGTTCTGACGTCAGGGGTCCGCGGTACAACCAGGCGACGATGGACGAGCTGATTCGCTATCAGGTGCGCGTCCAGGCGAGCACGGAAGCCAGCTTCGAGATGCGCCAACCGAGGAGCCTTCGCGCGGGCGACCGTTTCACCTGGCAGGGCCGCTCATACGAGGTGGTCTCGGTCCGGTTCGACCCGGATCGGCCCCGCCAGGCCGTGGCCACGGTCAGGCGGGCCGGTTAGCCGGCCTATCGGGGATTCCACCGATGCATCGTGTCGACCGCGATGACAGCCTGACCGTACGGAGTCGCGGACGCCGGCGTGGTTCCCCAAGTTCAACGGCTGCAGGGAACCACACCGGCGTCCGTGGCCATCACATGTTCGGGCAGTTGGCGGAGGACTTCTTCCCGTTCATCGTGTGTGACTTCGCGGGCGGCTTCGTCTTCGTTCCGCCCGTGGCGGCGTAGGCCCCGGCGCCACCGGCCAGGATTCCGGCGACCGCCAGGCACGCGATCCCGGCTCGAGCTCGTGCACTCATGGATTCGTCACCTCCTCCTCCGTGCAGCTGAAGCACCCCATTCAACAGGTCGTGTCTAAGAGAGCCCTGTGAGTTCGATAAGCGTTCCTAGCCCGGAGCGATCGAGCCGAACAGGCCGTTGCTCTCGTCGTCCGGCCCGGCGGTGAAGAACAGCGTGCCGGTCGGCCCGGCTGCGGCGCCGTTGCCGAACTGGAGGGCCCAGAGGCCGTCGATCGAGACCGGCGATCCGTCCGCCGTGCGCAGCGTGCCGTCCGGCAGGTAGAGGAGGCCTCCGAAGATCGGCCTGTAGGCGTCGATCCGCCCGTCGCCGAAGTTCCCGACGAGCAGGTCGCCGCCGAACCGGCCGAAGCCGTCCGGCGCCATCGCGATGCCCCACGGCGCGTTCAGCGGCCCGAGGAAGGCCACCTTCCCCGCGAGCCTGCCCGTCGCCGCGTCGAACGCATCGACGAAGCCGAGACCCGGCCCGTCGACCTCGTCCGCGCTGCCCGGCTGGGTCTTGGCGTAGGTGACGTAGACCTTCGAGCCGATCGCCTGGATTCCGAACGGCGCGTAGTTGCGCGGGATCGTCGGATCGAAGAACGCGAACGGCGCGTTGACCGGCTGCCACGAGCCGTCGAACACGTCGACCCGGCGGTTGTGGAAGTCGGTCGCGTACAGACGCGGCCCCGCGGTCGTCTGGGCGATCGCGAGCCCCTTGAACACCGCACCCTGCGGCGACATGTCGATCTCGGTCTCGGCCGTGTTGCCGAGCGAGCCGTTCCAGGCGCTGATCACGCCCGCCTCGCTGTCGAACAGGAACAGGCTCGCGCCCGCGTTCCCGCCCTTGATCGCGAAGCCGGTCGTCCCGTTGAAGACGACGCCTGTCGGGTCGGCGCCGACGGTGACGACCCGGGCCAGCTTCGCTCCGGCGCCGGTGTAGAGCGTCGAGACTCCCGTGCCGTTATCGGAGACCCACCACGGAGTGGCCGGCCCGGCGACGAGCCCCCACGCGTTGACGAGGTTCGTGTCCGGCGTCGTGCCGGTCACCCCGTTGTTCGAGACGAGCGGCGTCACCACGAAGCTGTTCCCCCCGGCGGCCGCGGCGGCTCCCGCCACCGCTGCAAGCACGAGCGCTGCGGCTGCGAGCGCGACCGCGACCCGTGTGAAAGACATGTGCATCTGCTTCCCCCTTCCCCCGTTTTCGTTCCTGCTCACTCACGTACGGGGCAGGGACGCGCGCGGATTGGGGATGATGCGCGTCATCCGCGAGAACCCCGTCAAACGGAAGCTGGCCGCCGGCGAGACGAGCGTCGGGCTGATCGTCGCCGAGTTCGCGACGACGGGAATCGCGCGGATCGCCGCGGGCGCCGGCGCCGAGTTCGTGATGTTCGACATGGAGCACGGCGGGATCGACATCGGCGCGACGAAGAACGCGCTTGCCGCGGCCCGTTCATGCGGGGCCGTGCCGCTCGTGCGCACGCCCTCGACGGGATACCACCTGATCTCGCAGCCGCTCGACGCGGGCGCGCTCGGGCTGATGGTGCCGATGGTCGAGAGCGCCGAGCAGGCGGGAGCGATCGTCGCCTCGGCGAAGTACCCGCCGCTCGGCGGTCGCGGCGTCGGCGTCTACTACGCGGACGACGTCGAGCCGGCCGGCCTCGCGGCGACGCTCGGGAAGGCCAACGAGGAGCTGCTCCTGATCGCGCAGATCGAGACGGTCGCGGGTGTCGAGCACGTCGAGGAGATCGCAGCCGTGGACGGGATCGACGTCCTCTGGATCGGCCACTTCGACCTGACCACCTCGCTCGGCACACCGGGCGAGTTCTGGAACGCCGGGCACACCGCCGCCGTCGACAGGGTCTTCGCGGCGTGCCGGCGCCACGGCAAGGCGGTCGCCAGCATGGCGAACGACGCCGCGGACGCGCTCGCCCTGGCCGGGAAGGGCTTCACCATGCTCGCCTTCAACGACGCGATGGTCTTTTCGGCCTCTCTCCGCGAGTGGGTACGCGCACTAGACTCAGGCCGGTGACGGGACTGTCGAGGCGGGAGCTTCTCCTGGCCGCAGGCGGCGCCGTCGTGGCCGCGAGCCCGCTCGCCCGCGCCGTCGCCGCGTCGGCCGCATCGTTCGGGCCGGCCGCGCTGCCGGCCCCGGCCAAGTCGGGCCTCGACCACATCATCCTCGTGACGATGGAGAACCGGTCGTTCGACCACTTCATGGGCTGGCTGCCCGGGGCCGACGGCAAGCAGGCCGGGCTCAGCTACACGGACAACAACGGGGTCTCGCACCCGACGCATCCCCTGGCGCCCGACTTCCAGGGCTGCGCCTACCTCGACCCGGACCACAGCTACGACGGCGCCCGGATCGAGTTCGCGGGCGGCGCCTGCGACGGCTTCCTCCGCGCCGCCAACGACGTGTTCGCGATCGGCTACTACACGCAGAAGGATCTGCCGTTCCTCGGCAAGGCCGCGCCGGACTGGACGGTGTGCGACCGCTACTTCGCCGCGATCCTCGGGCCGACGTTCCCGAACCGCCTCTACCAGCACACCGGCCAGACCGACCGGATCGAGAACTCGTTCGCCGAGTCCACACTGCCGACGATCTGGGACGGCCTGGCCGCGAAGGGCGTCAGCGCCGCGTACTACTACGGCAACATCCCCTTCCTGCTGCTCTGGCGCGACAAGTACGAGGCGCTCGAGCGCACCTACGCGCAGTTCTTCGCCGACTGCCGCACGGGGCGCCTGCCGGCCGTCTCCTACGTCGACCCGATCTTCACCGGCACCGACGAGGGCACGATGGCCGACGACCACCCGCACGCGGACATCCGCGCGGGCGAGTACTTCCTGAACCGGATCTACCACGCCGTCACCACGAGCCCGGCCTGGAAGAGGACGCTGCTCGTGATCACGTTCGACGAGTGGGGCGGCTTCTTCGACCACGTCCCGCCGGCCGTCGCGCCCGACAACGACCCGACGCACGCGCAGCGCGGCTTCCGGGTGCCGACTCTGCTGATCTCGCCGTTCGCCAAGCGCAAGCACGTCGCGCACGGCGTCTACGACCACACCTCGGTGCTGAAGCTGATCGAGTGGCGCTTCGGGCTCGACCCGCTGACGCCGCGGGACGCCGCCGCGACCAACCTCGCCGCCGCGCTCGACTTCCGTAACCCGAGCCTCGGCGCGCCGGTGTACAAGGTGCCGAAGTTCGTGGCCGGCGCCGCCTGCCCGCCCGGCAGCCCGTAACGCGGCTCAGCGTTTTCTTCGGATGAATCGTCGCCGGCGGCGTGCTTCCCTTCGTGGTCGGAGGACGTGGCCTGACGGCGCTGCTGCGGCGAACGTGAAGGCCGGCGCTCACCACGTCCCGATGACGACGGAGGAGGAGCCATGAAGATCCGTCTATCCGTGCTCGCGCTGGCGGCCGCGGTGGTCGCCGTCGCAGGCGTGATGCTCGTGACGCCGGCGAGCGGCGGCAGCGGAGCGCCGTTCTTCGCGGCGTTTCGGTTCACCTCGACGCTCGCCGCGACCCCGGCACCGTGCGCGGAGCTGCGATTCAACGTGGTCGGAACCGGTGTCGCGACCTACCTCGGCATGTTCGACACGGTTCAGCACCACTGCTCGACCGCGGCCGGCCCGCTCGCGTTCACCGGCGGCCAGTACGTCTTCACCGGCAAGGACGGCGACACGATCTACGGCACCTACGCAGGCCGCTTCGTGCCGATCCCCGGCACCGACGAGTTCAGGCCGGACGCGCACTGGACGATCGACGGCGGCACCGGCCGCTTCGCGGGCTCGACCGGCGGCGGCCCGGTGACCGGACGTGCCACCGCCGCGGGAGGGATCGTCATCCTCGAAGGGACGATCACCCTGCCCAGGCCGGGCAAGCACTGAGGCACGCGTCGCGGAGGGTGGCGGCGGCCGCCGCCCTCTGCAGCTCCTAGGTCCGGCGCGCGACGCTCATCAGCGCGAGGTAGGACTTCCGCACCTCGCGCCCGGGCCGCGCTTCGATGCGGCGCCGGATGAGCTTGTAGAGCCGCTCCCGCAGCTCGAGCTCGGTCGCGCGGTGGCCGGAGTAGGTCTCGAGGACGCCGATGTAGTCCTCGGCCGAGTAGGTCACGTCCCAGACGTAGCGGCGGACCTCCGTGTGGCCGTAGCGGCCGCTCGCCTCGAGCTCCCCGCTCATCCCGGCGACGTCCCCGGGCGCAGGCGGATGGAAGGTGTCGTCGTCGGAAAACACCTCTCGGTAGTCGTCCTCGACCTCGATCCAGAAGGGGTCGCCGCCCTCCGGGAGCACGTGGCTCGTCTCGACGATCGCGAGCGCGCCGCCCTCGCGCAGGAGCCGGGCCGTCTTCTCGTAGCGCACCCCGGGATCGATCCAGTGGAAGGCGGTGAAGGAGACCACCGCGTCGAACCCGGCGGCCGCCGGCTCCCAGCTCTCGAAGTCCGCGTTCACGATCTCGACGTTCGGGAATCCGGCGAGGTTCCGACGCGCGAGCGCCGCGAGCCTCTCGCCGAGCTCGATCCCGACGATCTCGTAGCCCCGCTCCGCCAGCGGCACGCTCGCCTTGCCGGGCCCGGTGCCGATCTCGAGGAGGCGCGCGCCCTCCGGCAGCCCCGCCAGCTCGGCCAGGTCGTCGAACAGCTCGGGCGGATACGTGGGCCGGACCCGGTCGTAGAGCTCCGGCACCTCCTCGAAGGTCGCGCGGAGGCTCTCTCGCCGGGGGGCGTCCACCTCAGGCGCGCTCCGGGTCGTGGAGCTTCCAGGTCGCGGCGGAGAGCGTGCCGAGAGCGAGCGTCGGCAGCACGGTGAGCGCCCGGTAGACGAGCACCGCGGCGACGACCTCCGCGTTCTTGCCGCCGAAGCCGACGAGGAGCGAGGTGAGGCCGAGCTCGATCACGCCGACGCCGCCGGGCGTGATCGGGACGGAGCCGACGATGCGCATGATCGACCACGCCGCGAACGCCTCGATCGCCGTCACCTGCGCGGACGAGACACCTGTCACTCGCAGCGAGACGATGAGGACGAGGAACACCGTCAGGTGACCCGCAAGCGTCGCGAGGGTGAGCACGTGCCAGCGGCGCTTCAGGAGCCCGACCGTCTGGTGGCGGAAGCGGACGAGCCCGTGTCCGTTCCACGTGACCGGCTTGCGCCGGATCAGCTTCAGCCCCCAGCTCGAGATCTCGGCGGCGCGGTCGCCGACCCACTTCGCCTCTCGGTCGCTCCGGAGCGCGGCCGCGAACCCCGCGACCGCCGCGACGAACACCGCGAGCCCGATCAGCGCCACCGTCTGCAGGAGCGGGTTCTTGCCGCCCTGGACGGTGAGCAGCGCGAGCGCGACCACCGGGAACCCGAGGATCGCGAACTGGTTCCAGACGCCGGTCACCGCCACCGCGAGCGTGACCGCCGCGGCGTTGAACCCCCACTTCCTGAGCATCCCGAACGACAGGGCCATCCCCACCGCCGGCCCGCCGGGCGCGACCACCGTGAGCGCGGTCGACGCCTGCGTGACCACGAACGCCTGGCGGAAATGCAGCCCCGGCAGCGCCGCCATCCAGGGCGGCGCGAACGTCGCGAGGTTGAGCACCGTCGCGCCGCCGAGCACCGCCCACTCCTGCCACGAGAAGCCCTTGACGACGTCCCAGACGGAGGCGTAGCTCGCGATCTTCGGCAGGAAGAACGCGAAGACGACCGCGATCACCACGATCGCGAGACCGGTGCCCCCGATCCGCCACCAGCCCGAGCGCTTCTTCTTCTCCTCGTTCATCGCCGCTCACTCTTGTAGCTGCGAGCGTGCGGTGCAACCATCCCGCTACTCCTGCGGCGCAACGTCGAATCGAAAGGATCGAAGATGAGCGCCACCGCCGTCGTGCTGCCGGAGCTCGACTGGATGCCGTCGCCGAACTTCAGCGAGCGCAGCCCGGGGATCACCCCGTACCTGATCGTCGCGCACCGTCCCGTCGGCTCGTACCACGGCTCGGCCCAGTGGCTGTGCGAGCCGAAGGCCCAGGCGAGCGCACACGTCCTCACCGAGGGCAACGGCACCGGGGTCGACGTCGCGACGCAGCTCGTGCCGTGGGACAAGAAGGCCTGGGCCTGTGCGACCTTCAACAGCGCCTCCTACAGCATCGAGGTCGACGACAACGCGTGGGACGGCACCGACCCGGGCGCGCTCGCGACCGCGGCACGGATCTTCGCCTTCATCTGCGAGCAGACCGGGATCCCGCCCGTGTGGTCGAAGGACCCGTTGCACAAGCCGGGGATCGTCCGCCACTACGACCTCGGGATGGCGGGCGGCGGGCACACCGATCCGACCGAGGACGTCGGGCTCTGGAACTCGTTCCTGAAGATGGTCGTGAAGGAGCACGAGCGCGGCGGCTTCCGCGCGACCTGGGGCCGCGGCGAGTTCAAGAAGCTCGGAACCTGAAGGAGCGCCGGGGCCGGGCACAGTGCCCGGCCCCGGCTTCCCTTGCTAGCTCGAGGGGAAGACCCCCGCGATGCAGACCGAGTACGTGAGGCCGTTCGGCGCCACGCCGCTCAGGTTGGGGATCGCGAACGTCTGGAATCCATTCCCGCCGTAGGTCGTGCCGTACAGCGCGAACAGCGCCTGGTTCTGGCTGATCAGGAGGAGCCGACCGTCTGCGACGAGGCCGTTCGCGACGGGGCTCGCCGTGAGCAGGATCTCGCCCAGGGTGCACGTCTCACCATGCCCGTCTCGCGCCTGATTCGTGTTGTTGCCGAAGCGCGAGTCGGGACCCGACGTGCCCGCCGGCCCCTGAGGACCCTGCGGTCCCTGGGCACCCGCCGGACCTGCCGGACCCGTCGGCCCGGCCGGCCCCTGCGGACCAGCCGGTCCCGGAGCGCCGTCAGCGCCCGCCGGACCCGGCGGCCCCACGGCTCCGGCCACCCCGTCGAGACCGGCCGGCCCGATCGGGCCGATCGGACCCGCGACGCCCATCGGCCCGGTGGCACCGGTGTCGCCCTTCGGCCCGGTCGCCCCGGTGTCGCCCTTCGCACCCTTGGCGCCTGCAGGCCCTGCGGGCCCGGCCGGGCCGGGATCGCCCTTCGGCCCCTGGACGTTCCAGGAGATCGCCTGCTCGCCGTGGCGGCAGTCGTTCGGGTCGTTGACGACCCGGAGCAGGCCGAGCGGCCCCCTGCAGGCGTTGATCGTGGTCGTTGACGGCTGATTCGCCGACACCGCATACGCAGCGCCGGCCGCCGCTCCGAGCGTGACGCCGACGATCAGCGCAAGCCGCAGCACGCGGCCCGAGAAACCCTTCATGTTGCCCTCCCCCTCGCTTGACAGTGCGAGGAGGTAACCACGGAGGGCGATGCTTTACTAGCCCTCCTCGGCGAGCACGACCGATTCCGAGAGCCGGAACTTGTCGTGCACGACCCGGACGGCGCGCTCGACGTCGCCCGCGGGGACGACGCACGAGATCCGGATCGAGGAGGTCGAGATGATCCCGATGTTGATTCCCGCCTCCGCGAGCGCGTCGAACATGTCCGCGGCGACGCCCGGGTTCGACTTCATCCCGGCGCCGATCAGCGAGATCTTCGCGATCTCCGAGTCCTGGGCCACGCCGCGCGCGCCCACCTCGGCGGCGACCGCGTCGATCACCGGGCCGATCCGCAGGAGCTCGCTCTTCGGCACCGTGAAGGAGATGTCGGTGTGCCCCTCGGCCGACACGTTCTGCACGATCATGTCCACGTTCACCGTCTCGTCGGCGAGCTTGCGGAAGAGCGCGGCCGCGATGCCGGGACGGTCGGGGACGCCGAGGATCGTGATCTCGGCCTCCGAGGTGTCGTGCGCGATCCCCGAGATGATCGGCTGCTCCATCAACTCCTCCTGACTGGTGACGAGCGTCCCCTCCGTGTCTGCGAACGACGAGCGGACGTGAATGCGGACTCCGTGGTTTCTCGCGAACTCGACCGACCGCAGCATCAGCACCTTCCCGCCGCTGGCCGACAGCTCGAGCATCTCCTCGTAGGAGACGACCTTCAGCTTGCGGGCCGCGGGAACGATGCGCGGGTCGGCGGTGAAGACTCCCTCGACGTCGGTGAAGATCTCGCAGACGTCGGCATCGAGCGCGGCGGCGAGCGCGACCGCGGTCAGGTCCGAGCCGCCGCGGCCCAGGGTCGTGACCTCGAAGTCGGTCGAGACGCCCTGGAAGCCGGCGACGAGCACGATCTGGTCGGCCTCGAGCGCCTCGTGGATCCGGTGGGCCCGGATGTCGACGATCTTCGCCTTGCCGTGCGAGGTGTCGGTCACGATCCCCGCCTGCGAGCCGGTGAGCGAGATCGCCTTGTGGCCGAGATCGTTGATCGCCATCGCCGCAAGCGCGCACGAGATCCGCTCGCCGACCGAGAGCAGCATGTCCAGCTCGCGCGGCTCGGGCAGCGGCGAGACCTCGTGCGAGAGCGCGAGCAGCTCGTCGGTGACCCGGCCCATCGCCGAGAGCACGCCGACGACCTGGGAGCCCGCCTCGCGCGCGGCGACGAGGCGGCGCGCGACCGCGGTCAGCTTCTGGGGATCGCCGACGGAGGTGCCGCCGAACTTCTGGACGACGAGAGCCACGGCCTCACGCTAGCGGATGCGGGAGAATCGGAGCGTGCGCTTCGACCCTGCCCGTCTGTTCGCGCCGGCCCGGGGCGCATCGGGGTGGCCGCGGCTGCCGGCGGTGCTCGGCGAGGCCGCCGTCGCGACGAGCCATCCGCTCGCGACGCGGGCCGGGGTGCGCGCGCTCGAGGCGGGCGGAAACGCGGTCGACGCGGCGCTCGCGGCGGCGGCGACGCTGACCGTGTGCGAGCCCGGCCACAACGGTCCCGGCGGCGATCTCTTCGCGATCCTCTGGTGGGACGGAGGGCTCGTCGGCCTCAACGGCTCCGGCCGCTCGCCGGCCGAGCTCGACGCGCACGTCGTCGACCGGGTCGGGCCTCGCTCCGTCACCGTCCCGGGCGCGGTCGCCGCGTGGGAGGATCTCGCGACGCGGTTCGGGCGGCTCGGCCTCGACGCCGCGCTCGCGCCGGCGATCGACCTCGCCGAGCGCGGGACGGTCGCGACGGCACGGGTCGCAGAGCACTGGCGTCTCGCGGCCGGGCATGCGCCCTGGCCGGCGCCCGCGATCGGCCAGCGGTACGTCGTGCCCGGGCTCGCCGCGACCCTGCGCCGAATCGCGGAGCACGGCAGGGACGGCTTCTACCTCGGCCCGGTCGCCGAGGCGATCGCCGGGGCGAGCTGGCTCGCCGAGGCCGACCTCGCCGCGCACAGCTCGGAGTGGGTCGAGCCCCTCCGGCTCGCCTACCGAGGGATCGAGGTGTGCGAGCTGCCGCCGAACGGCCAGGGCGCGGCGGCGCTGATCGCGCTCGCGCTCTCCGAGGGGCTCGAGCTCGGGCTCCACGGAGAGATCGAAGCGATGAAGCTCGCGCTCGCCGACGCGTACGGCCACATCGGCGACGCTCCCCTGCCCCGGTTCCTGCTCGACCCGGCGCACCTCGCGAAGCGCCGTGCCCTGATCAGCGCAGACCGCGCGCTCGACGCCCAGCCCTCGCGCGCGGGCGCGACCACCTACCTCTGTTGCGTGGACGGCGACCGAAACGCGGTGTCGCTGATCCAGAGCACGTACGACCACTTCGGCTCGGGCGTGCTCGCAGGGAACACCGGAGTCGTCCTGCAGAACCGCGGCGCGTGCTTCACGGCCGAGCCCGGTCACCCGAACGAGCTCGGGCCCGGGAAGCGCCCGTTCCACACGATCATCCCCGGAATGCTGCTCGAGGGCGGTCGGCTGCTCGGCCCGTTCGGCGTGATGGGCGGCTCGATGCAGGCGCAGGGCCACTTCCAGGTCGTCCGCAACCTCGCCGCCGGCGCCGACCCGCAGGCCGCGCTCGACGCGGCGCGCTTCCGGATCGTCGCGGGACGGACGGTCGAGCTCGAGCCGGGGCTCTCGCCGGAAGCCGACGCGCTACGCGCCGCGGGCCACGAGCCCGTCCTCTCCACCGATCCGCACGGCTTCGGCGTCGGCCAGGTGATCCTCACCCTCGGCGACTCGCTGGTCGCAGGCTCGGACGGCCGCGGCGACGGCCACGCGGCCGGCCTCTAGAGCTCAGTCGTCGTAGGTGCGGATGAAGAAGAGCTCGCGGACGTCGGCCGCCGCGCGCTCGAAGTCACCGGCGGTCTCGCGGCCGCGCTCCCAGATGCGCGACCAGGCCGCGCCGTCGCGAGACCGGTACTCGGTGCGGGTCCGGCCGCGCCCGCGGAACGCGTAGTCCATCGAGCAGCCGAACGCGATTCCGGCCATGAGCAACGCCCGGGCGGAGGACGGCTCCTCCGCGGCGAGCTCGGCGCATTCGAGCTGTGTCGCCCACGCGAACCACATCACGTCGCCCGCGATCTGATGGGTCGGCGAGGACGCCTTGCGACCGTCGTCGTCGGGGATCAGCGCGTAGCGTTCGGGGCAGCCCGGAAGCGTGTCGAGGGCGAAGCGCTCGAGCGCGTCGAAGTACGCGTCGACGTCGAACCCGCCGTTGCCGTCGCCGAAGTGCTCCACGAGGAGCCCGGCGACGAGGAGGTCGACTGCGAGGACCGCCTCTTTGACCTCCGGCTGCCGGGCGAGCTCCTCGAAATGAAGCCGCGCGGCGGGGTCGCGCTCGGGAATGCGAGAGGAGAGCGCGTAGGCCTTCCACGCGTCGAAGACCGGTGCTCGCGGCCGTCCCGGCCCGGGCAGGAAGGCGCTCAGATAGCCGGGAGTCGAGCCGTCGCCGAAGTGGTAGAGGCCCCGCGTCTCCGGCTTGTAGATGTCCCAGTACTCGGACCACGCGTCGAGCTCGAAGAAGTACGCGGTGTACTCCTTGCCGGCGCGTTTCGGGCCGCCGTCGGCAGCCCACGCCTCGACGAGCTCACCCGTCGCGCCGACCCCGCCGTTCCAGAGCGCCGCGCGGTGCCCGAACCAGTCGCCCGAGCCGAGCAGGCCGCGGACGTCGTCGTAGCCGACGATGCCCGCCATCCTGCTCCCGTACTCGGGGTCGGGCACCGCCGGCGCGGAAATCGGAGCTAGCCTCCGACTGCGATCACGAGCGTCCCCCCGGCGGCGCCCTTGTCGAGCACCGGGGCGAGCTCGGTCGCGACGAGCTGGGTCGCGACTTTGAGGATCGCCTGCGAGGCCTCGGGCGACCTGAGGCGGCCGGCCTCGGCGACGATCGTGACCAGGGAGGCGAACTGGCTCACGGCCTCCGGGTTCCAGGGCGGGATCGGCACGATCTTCCAGCCTCCCTTGCCGTCCGGCACGATCTTGAACCCGCCACCGTCGGTTCCTCCTCCGACGATGATGTACTGGAATGCGTTGCGTGGGACCGGGGGCATGGCGGCTTCCTCTCGTCGCGATTGTCAGACGGGCCAATTGTCGGCGGCGCGCGTCACGCGGCCGTCACCGTCACGTCAACGGGCTAGCCCCACCAGAAGCTCGCCGCCACCACCACGTAGAACCCGATCAGGATCGCGCCCTCGTACCACGTGCTCTCCCCGTCGTAGACGACGAGCGCGCTGAGGATCGCAGCGAGGATCAGCACGAGCGCGAGCAGCGGCGCGAAGACGAGCGTCAGCGTCGTCGTCATGAAGAGACTCACGAAGACGAGCAACGGAGTGAGCAGCAGCGCGACCTGGAGCGAGGAGTTCAGGATCACCGAGATCGCGAAGTCGGGCCGGTTCGCCGCCGCCAGCTGAACACCCACCACGTTCTCCACGGCGTTCCCCGCGATCGCGACCACGACGAGACCCGCGAACGCCTGACTCATGTGCATCGCCTGGGTCGCCGGCGTGAGCGCGGCGACGAACCAGTCGCTCGCGAACGCGGCTCCGACCCCCGCGGCGCCGAGGACGACGACCGTCGTCGCGAGCGACCAGTGCGGCGGCTCGCGCTCCTTTTCGTCCGCGGCGTGCATCAGCGCCGGCAGCGTGCAGGCGAAGAGCACGATCAGGACGACGGCCGCGACGATGCTCAGCGCCGTCTCGTGCGCGGCCGCGGCGGTGCCCCAGGCGTGCGTGAAGCTCGGCACCGCCATGATCGACGCGGCCAACACGGTGAGCGTCGCGATCGTGCGCGCGGTGCGCGAGTGAAACCGCTGCGGGCCGTTCCGCCGGCCGCCGACGAGGAACGCGAGCCCGAGGACGAAGACGCTGTTGGCGAGGATCGAGCCGACGAGCGCCGACTGCACGACGACGAGCAGGCCGTCGTTGAGCGCGAAGAGGGCGATGAAGAGCTCGGGCAGGTTCCCGAGGCCCGACTGGACGATGCCGGCGGTCCCGGTCCCGACGCGGCCGCCGAGCTGCTCCGTCGCCGAGCCGACGAGGCGCGCGAGCCCCGCGATCGCGAGCGCCGCGACGAAGAACGCGAGCACCTCGTTCGCGCCGGTGTAATGCGCGATCCCGGCCAGTGCAACCAGCACGGCCACGATCCCGATCTCGACCCGCTCCCGCCTGCGCACGGGACGACGCTAGCATCGGCCCGTGGCCGGCGGCGATGACCTGAGGGCGCTGATGCGCCGGTTCCCGACCGGCGTCGCGGTCGTGACCGTGGATGTGGAGGGCGAGCAGCTCGGCCTCACCGTCGGCTCGCTCGTCTCTCTCTCGCTCGAGCCGCCCCTCGTCGGGGTCGCGATCTCGCGGCAGGCCGCGCTGCACGAGCTCCTGCGCGCGGGCGGCGCCTTCGCCGCGAGCCTGCTCGGCGCCGCGCAGGACGGGCTCGCGCAGCACTTCGCACGCGGCGTCCCTCCGATCGCGCTCTGGCACGGGATCGCGACCCGTCCCGGCCCGGCCACGGGAGCGCCGCTGCTCGACGGCGCGCTCGGCTGGCTCGAGTGCCGCCTCGCCGCCGAGCACCCGGCCGGCGATCACACGCTCTTCGTCGGCGAGGTCCTCTCGACCGAGCTCGGCGCCGCCGGTGCGCCGCTGATCCACCACGGGGACGGATGATCGAAGGGGTCGTCTTCGACCTGGACGGGATCCTCATCCACTCGGAGGAGGTCTGGGACGCCGTGCGCGAGCGCTTCGTCCGCGAGCGCGGCGGCCGCTACGACGAGGAGGTGCAGCGGGCGATGATGGGCATGAGCTCGGCCGAGTGGTCGCGCTACCTGCACGAGCACGCGGGCGTGCCCGACTCCCCCGAGGAGATCAACGCCGAGGTCGTGCGGCGCATGCTCGACGCCTATCGGGACGAGCTGCCGCTGATCGACGGCGCGGTCGAGGCCGTGCGGCGGCTCGAGGCTCGCTGGCCGCTCGGGCTCGCCTCGTCGTCGAACCGGCCGCTGATCGACACCGTGCTCGAGCTCGCCGGCCTGACCGCGAGCTTCCGGGTCACCGTCTCCTCCGAGGAGGTCGCGCGGGGAAAGCCGGCGCCCGACGTCTACCTCGAGGCCGCGCGCCGGCTCGGCATCTTCCCGGAGTCGTGCGCCGCGATCGAGGACTCCCACAGCGGCATCGCCGCGGCGCATGCGGCCGGGATGCGCGTCGTCGCGATCCCCAACGCGAGCTACCCGCCCGGCGACGACGCCCTCGGCGAGGCCGACCTCGTGCTCGACTCGATCGCCGGGCTCACCGTCCCGGCGATCGAGCCGCTCTAGCTCCTACGACTGGTTTTCAGAGGTCGGAGTGGTGCTCCTCGGTGGGCAGCCCTGCCTCCGTCCACGCACCGAATCCGCCGTCGAGGTTCGCCACGTTCTCGAACCCCATCGTCTTCAGGGTCTGGGCGGCGAGGGCCCCACGCCCTCCCGACCTGCAGTACACGATCACGCGGCGGCTCGGGTCCAGCTCGGCGTTGTGGCGCGGGCTGGTGGGGTCTGCGACGAACTCGAGGATCCCGCGCGGCACCTGCACGGCACCTCCGACATGGTGCTCCCACTCCACCGGCTCACGGATGTCGAGCGCGACGGCCTCGCCGGTCGAGAGCTCCTCGTACGCGTCCTTCGGAGCAACGCTCTCGACCTGCGCGCGTGCCTCCTGCACCATCTCGGCCGCCGTCTTCATTGGCGCGGCTGTCTTCGTCATGGTCGTTCTCCTTGTCTCTCGAAGGTGGAAGTGGCTACCCGATGCGCGTGCCTTCGACCTCGAGTCCGCCGCCCGCGGGCAGCTTGGTCCAGCTCCTGCGCTCCCACTCCTCCTCGAGCACCTCGATCGCGGCCTTCTCCAGGAACTCCGGGCGCGCCCACTCGTCCACGTCGAAGTCGTTCTTGATGTAGCCGTGGCTGAACATGAAGTCCTTGCCGATCTTGATGCACTCCATGTTCTGTGCGCTGAGGCTCGGCACCATGTCGACGTCCTTGATGCCCTGGTAGGTGTCCTCGGCATCGAGGTAGTAGGTCTGCCGGTTGAGGATGTACCCGGCCGCGTGCTTGTTGTCGTTCGACCAGCGCCCGGCCTTGATCATCGCCTTCATGTAGGCGATCACGAGCTCGGGGTGCTCGTCGGCCATCACGTCGGTGCAGGTGATCACGGCCGGCGTGTTGGCGACCTGGATCGTCCAGTCCGGGTAGTGGGACAGATCCTCGATCATCTTGATCTTGCCCGTCGCTTCCTGGAGGTGCTGGAGCACCTTGCTCTGGGTGTAGATGGCATCGACGGTACCGTTCAGGAGCGAAGTCTCGAGCGGACGGAACGCCAGGTCGTGCTTGTGGTCGCGCTTCATCCACACCTCGGACGGGTTGTTCAGCGGGGTGAGCATCTCGGGCTTGTCGTACCAGTCGTCCGGATACGGGAACTCGACGAGCTCGACGTCGTCCAGCGTCATGTCGTGCAGCCGGAGCATGTTCTCGATCCCCATGTGCTCCTGGATCCGCCACCAGTCGCACTTGATCGTGTTGAGGCTCTTGGAGATCCCGATCTTCTTGCCCTTGAGATCCTCCATCCGGAAGAACGGGTCCCGTGCCCGTACGGCCATGCAGCCGCCCTCGTAGACCCAAGTCGCCCCCAGCAGGACGGTCCGGCGGATGTCCGCGTGCACGTGGATCGGCGGATACAGGCCGCCGAAGCGCACGAGGTTGTCGAGATTGTGGATGTAGTGCGGGTACCAGTTGTTCTCGGGTGAATGGCGGAAGTAGGCGTACTCGACGCCGATCTTCTTGAACTCCTCACGGCACCACCCGAGCTCCTGGTCCACGTTGTTCGCGGACACCATCGGGCAGTTCGTGAACCACACCTCGTTCCAGTCGAGAGGCACGGTGGTGGAGATTCGCGCGGCCTCCTCAACGACGGCCATGGATGACCTCCTCGCAAGCGGGTCTCGTACACGGGGACTCGCCCCGGTCGCACGAGCTTCTGATCCGACGCTCCCACTCGCACGCCACGCACGCATCGGGGCGGCTGCGGATGCGCTAGGTGAAACTACTGAGGGTCGGTCTCACTGCTCGTAATGCTCGACCGTGTCGGCCGAGCGCAGCTGCGCCTCGTCCGGGTCGAGCCCGGCCTCGCGGAGCGCGCGCCGCTGGCGGAGCAGATCCCAGTAGCGGTCGAGCTCGATCCTGACCGCCGCGAGCCGGATGTGCTGGTCCTTGTCGAGCCCGGACCCCTCCTCGGCGAGCTCGAGGAGGCGGTGCTCCTCGGCGACGAGCTCCTCGATGTGCGGGTGGATCGTCGAGTCTTCCATCGCTTCCTAATCTACTCGCCCGAGCAGGACGCAGCCGTTGTGACCGCCGAGCCCCATCGCGTTCGAGAGCGCGACCTCGACCTGGGTGTGACGGGCCTCGTTCGGGACGTAGTCGAGGTCGCAGGCGGGGTCCGGCGTCTCGTAGTTGATCGTCGGCGGCAGCACGCCGTGGTGCAGCGCGAGCACGCACATCATCGCCTCGATCGCGCCCGCCGCCCCGAAGCAGTGGCCGGTCATCGACTTCGTCGACGAGACCGCGAGCTCGTAGGCGTGCGCGCCGAAGACGTCCTTGATCGCCTTCGTCTCGGCCGCGTCGCCGAGCGGGGTCGAGGTGCCGTGCGCGTTGATGTAGCCGACCTGCTCGGGCTCGACGCCGCTGCGGGTCAGCGCCGCGCGGATCATCTCCGAGACGCCGATCGCCTCGGGCTCGGGCTGCGCGAGGTTGTGCGCGTCGTTGGAGGCGCCGTAGCCGAGCACCTCGGCGTAGATCCGCGCGCCGCGGGCCTTCGCGCTCTCCATCTCCTCGAGCAGGAGCGCGCACGCGCCCTCGCCCATCACGAAGCCGGCGCGCGTCGCGTCGAACGGGCGCGAGGCGCGCGGCGGGTACTCGTCCTCGACGGCGAGCCCGCGCATCGCGCAGAAGCCGGCCAGGATCAGCGGGTGGATGCACGCCTCGGTGCCGCCGGCGACGATCGCGTCGGCGTCGCCGCGGCGGATGATCTCGGCGCCCTCGCCGACCGCGTGCGAGCCGGTCGCGCAGGCCGAGACCGGCGCGTAGTTCGTGCCGCGCACGCCGAGCGAGATCGCGAGCTGGCCCGAGGCGGTGTCGACGAGCACGTTGGGAAGGAAGTGCGGCGCGACGCGGTCGTGGCCGCGCTCGGTCAGGATCGCGTACTGCTCGACGATCCCGATGACGCCGCCGATCGCCGAGCCGAACACGACGCCGACGCGCGACGGGTCGGTCGACCTCGAGGCCGGAGTCCGCCATCGCCTCCTGGGCCGCACCCAGCGCGATCAGCACGTTGCGCTCGAGCCGGCGCGCGTCCTTCGGCCCGGCGACGGCAGACGGGTCGAAGCCCTTGATCTCGGCCGCGATCCGCACCGGGAAGTCCGACGCGTCGAACGCCTGGATGAAGTCGATCCCGCTCCGGCCCGAGACCGCGGCGTCCCACGTCGAGGGCGCGTCGAGGCCGAGCGGGGTGACCGCGCCGAGACCGGTGACTGCGACTCGTCTCACAGGCCGATCGTAGTCACTCGGGACGGACGAGCCGGAAGTGCCCGAACGTGCGGCCCCGGTAGGTGCCCCGGAGCCGGAAGCCGTCGCCGTCCGGCTCGAGCACGTCGACGATGCCCGTGAACACGCCGCGGTAGCGGAGCTCGAGGCCGACGACGTCGAACCCGGCGCGGAGCGGGCCGAGCCGCGTCTCGCCGCGCGCCCCGGCGATCCGCTTGTGCACGAGCGGCAGCGGCTTCACGTCCCAGTCGCCGTCGAGTGCGCCCATCGCGTTAGCCTGCCACGGATGGAGCCCGGCCCGCGAGTCCCGTTCCCGCCGATGGAGGCCGAGCTGCTGGCCGACCTCCCGGCCCAGCCGGGCTGGCAGTACGAGCCCAAGTGGGACGGCTTCAGGGGCGTGCTCGAGAACGACGGCGGCGAGCTCGCGCTCTGGTCGCGCAACGGCAGGCCGCTGCTGCGGTACTTCCCGGAGCTCGCGCCGCTCGGCGACCTGCTCCCACCCCACTCGGCGCTCGACGGCGAGATCGTGATCGCCCGCGACGGCCGGCTCGACTTCGACGCGATGCAGACGCGGCTCCATCCCGCAGAAAGCAGGATCCGCAAGCTGTCGGGCGAGATCCCCGCCGAGTACGTCGTCTTCGACGTGCTGCTCTGGAACGGTGAGGAGCTCTGGCGCCTGCCGCTCGAGGAACGGCGGGCGAGGCTCGAGGGCCTGGCCGAGGGCTTCCGCCTCTCGCCCGTGACGCGCGACGAGGCGGTTGCCCGCGAATGGCTCTCGACCCTCGAGGCGGCCGGGCTCGACGGCGTGATCGCGAAGCGGCTCGACGCGGCCTACCGGTCCGGGGCGCGCGACGCGGTCGCGAAGGTGAAGGAGCACAAGACCGCGGACTGCGTGGTGGCCGGTGTCCGCTGGAAGAAGGGCACCCGGAAGCTCGCGACGCTCCTGCTCGGCCTCTACGACGACGAGGGCCGGCTCGACTACGTCGGCTCGGCCGCCGTCGCGGCGAAGCTGGAGAAGGAGATCGCCGCGCTCGTGACGCCGCTGCTCGAGGACGCCCCCGAGCGCGGCTTCGCCGAGCTGAGCCGCTGGGGCTCGGGCGGCCTCGAGGAGGCGCCGCTCCGCCCCGAGCTCGTCGTCGAGGTGCGCTACGACAAGGTGCAGGGTCACCGCTTCCGCCACGGCACGCGCCTGCTCCGCTTCCGCACCGACAAGGAGCCGGCCGACTGCACCTGGCGCGAGGTGCGCCCGCCGCGGCGCCCGGGCGATCCGACGTTCGAGACACTGCTCGGGGGTATAGACAAAAGGAAGTAGGCGGACGGACACTCGGTAGCAGCAGATAGAGGGGAGGCCCTCATGAGAAAGCTGCTTCCGGTCGTCGTGGCGATCCTCGCCGCGACCGCCGCCGGCGCGGGCGCAGCACCGGCCAAGGCCCCGAAGGGCATCACCGTCCCCCAGGCCGAGGCGTTCCTGTCGGCCGCGCTCGGCACGCAGGCCGCCGGCGCGACGATCCACTGCGTCGGTGCGAGTAAACCTGCAGGCATCACGTACCTGCGCTTCAACTGCACCGTGAAGGGCTCGTACGTCAGCGGGAACTACACGGTCAAGGTTGCGGCCAACGGCGGAATCCTGATCAAGCCGCGCAAGTAGCGGCGCTACGACTCCGGCTCACGCTTCGCGCGCGAGGGCTGGACGCGCTTCGGCTCGCCGGGCATCTTCGGGAAGTTCGGCGGGTACGGCGCCTCGCCCACGCCCTCGCGCTCGTCGCGCTCGACCCATTCGACGAGCCGCGCCAGGTCGCACACGGCCTCGTCGATGCCCGCGTGCAGGTCGCCGAGCTCCGCGAACCGGGCCGGCATCGTCGCGATCGTGAAGTCCTCGGTCTCGACCTCCTGCAGCTCGTCCCAGGTCACGGGCGCCGAGACCGTCCCGTCCGCCCGCGCGCGCACCGAGTAGCCCGAGGCGATCGTCCGGTCGCGCGCGTTCTGGTTGTAGTCGATGAAGACCTTCTCGCCGCGCTCCTCCTTCCACCACGCCGTCGTGACGAGGTCGGGCGCGCGCCGCTCGACCTCCCGCGCGAACGCGAGCGCGCAGCGGCGCACCTCGGTGAACGGGCGGAGCGGCTCGATCCGGCAGGCGATGTGGATCCCGCGGTTCCCGGACGTCTTGGGCCAGCCGGTGAAGCCGAGCTCGTCGAGCACCTCCTGCACGACGAGGGCGACTCGCTTCGCGTCCGCGAAGGTCGTGCCCGGCTGCGGGTCGATGTCGATGCGGAGCTCGTCGGGGTGCTCGACGTCGGCCCGGCGCGAGGGCCACGGGTGGAAGTCGAGCGTGCCGAGGTTCGCCGCCCAGATCACGTGCGCGAGCTCGGTGACGCAGAGCTCGTCGGCGTGCCGCCCCGAGGGAAAGGTGACGCGGGCGGTCTCGATCCACTCGGGCCGCTTCTCCGGCACGCGCTTCTGGTAGATCGCCTCGCCCTCGGCCCCGTCGGGGTGCCGCTTGAGCTGGGTCGGGCGCTCGTAGAGGGCCCGGACGATCCCGTCGCCCACGGACAGGTAGTAGCGCGCGAGGTCGAGCTTCGTCTCGCCGCGCGTCGAGAAGTACACCTTGTCCGGGTTGGTGACCTTGACGAGGCGCTCACCGACCTCCAGCTCGACGAAAGGCGACGGCACGGTGCTGGCAGTATCGTTTGTCGGCCATGATCGAGGAACCGCAGCGCACCGATCTCACGCTCGAGCCGCTCGACGACTACGTCGTGATCCAGCCCTCCGACGAGGAGACCGAGACCCGGCACGGACTGATCATCCCGGCGAGCGAGGACGCGGGCGCCCGCAGCGGGATCGTGACCGCGGTCGGCGACAGCGTCGGCGGGATCGAGCCCGGGGACAAGGTGCTCTTCCCCAAGCACGCGGGCTTCGACGTGCGCCTGGCCGGCGCCTCGCTGAAGGTGCTGCGCCGCGGCGAGCTGATCGCCCGCGTCCACGACTGAGAACTCGTTGCAGAATGACGGCTCGCCGACGGGGTGCGATGGGCGAGTGCGAGGCTAGGACGCAGGGAGCCCCAATAGCGGCGCTATTGGGGCGACTGAGGACGACGCATCGCGCCGCGCGGCGCGGCCCGGCGGCATAGCGCTTCGTTCTGCGACGAGTTCCACAACAAAACGGGCCCTAGAAAGCGCGAAGCCCGTCGGGGGGGACGGGCATTCGCCGCAGTTGCCGGGGAGGGGGGTTCTGGAGGGGATCCGGCAAACGAGACTCTGCCACCGCGCGCCGGCGGATGCGTCCCTACGAAGGGGGATTTTCGGAGGGCGCCGTGCGCTATCCTGCCCCCGCGCGTTCGGAGAAGTGGCCGAGTGGCTGAAGGCGGCGCCCTGCTAAGGCGTTAAGGGGGTTCTAACCTCCTTCGAGGGTTCGAATCCCTCCTTCTCCGCTGGAGGGGTGGCAGAGCGGTCGAATGCGGCGGTCTCGAAAACCGTTACGGGTCGTTAGGCTCGTCGAGGGTTCAAATCCCTCCCCCTCCGCTCCTCGGAGCCGGATCCCCGTAGCGATGCGGGGTTCGGCTCAGGACTCGTCGGTCGCCAGGACAGCCGCCGCGAGTCGGGCGTCCACTTCTTCGACGAGGAGACGCGCGCCGCCGCCGAGGTCGAACGGGTAGGCGCCTCCGGCATCGTCGGCCGAGAGCACGGATTCGATCCCCGCCGCCGTGAGCGCCGACTGGGCGATCTCCGCCTCGGTTCGCGTGGGATAGACGCCGACCTCGATCATCCGCGTCAGCATTGCACGGTTCGCGCGCGCCGCGAATCGTGTGCGAACATACGTTCGTATGGAGAAGGCGACGATCCTGCACGCCGACGTCGACTCGTTCTTCGCGTCCGTCGAGCAGCGCGACGATCCTCGCCTGCGCGGGCGCCCGGTGATCGTCGGCGGCGGGGTCGTGCTCGCGGCCAGCTACGAGGCGAAGGCGTACGGCGTGCGCACCGCGATGGGCGGCGCGCAGGCGCGGCGGCTGTGCCCGCAGGCGACGGTGGTCTCGCCGCGCATGTCGGCCTACTGCCGAGGCGAGCAAGGCGATGTTCCGCGTGTTCGACGACACGTCGCCGTTCGTCGAGGGGCTCTCGATCGACGAGGCGTTTCTCGACGTGCGCGGGATGGAGCGGATCGCGGGCACGCCTGCGGAGATCGCGGCACGGCTGCGGCACGACGTCCGCGAGCGCGTCGGCCTGCCGATCACGGTCGGCGTCGCGCGGACGAAGTTCCTCGCCAAGGTGGCGAGCGGCGTCGCCAAGCCGGACGGCCTGCTCCTGGTGCCGCCGGACGGCGAGCTCGCGTTCCTCCACCCACTCCCGGTCGAGCGGCTCTGGGGCGTCGGGCCGGTGACCGCCGACAAGCTCCACGCGCGTGGGGATCGAGACGGTCGGCGAGGTCGCGCAGCTCCCGGAGGAGGCCCTCGTGCTCGATGCTCGGGCGCGGCTCCGGCCGGCACCTCCACGCACTCGCCCACAACCGCGATCCGCGACCGGTGCAGGCGGGCCGCCGCCGCGGCTCGATCGGCTCGCAGCGTGCGCTCGGGCGCGTCGCCGAGATCCGCCGCCGAGATCGACGCCACCGTCGTCGCCCTCGTCGATCGCGTCACCCGGCGGATGCGCGCCGCCGGACGGGTCGGCCGCACGGTCGTGCTCCGGTTGCGCTTCGCCGACTTCTCGCGCGCGACCCGGTCGCACACGCTGCCCGCGCGCAACCGCGCAGACCGAGGCGATCCTCGCCGCGGCGCGTGGGCTGCTCGCGGCGGCGCACGCCCATGATCGAGCGCCGGGGCCTCACGCTCGTCGGAGTCGCGGTCGCCAACCTCGACAACGACGACGTCGTCCAGCTCGTGCTGCCGATCGATCGCCACGACGGATCCGAGCTCGACGCCGCACTCGACGCGGTGCGAAGCCGGTTCGGCACCGCGGCGATCACCCGGGCCGTCCTGCTCGGCCGCGACCCGGGGCTGACGATGCCGCTGCTGCCCGACTAGGCGATCATCCACGGGATGCTCAAAGTGGAGACACCCCACGGCCCGCGAACGTCCACCTCCACCCTGCGGACAAGCCGGTGGCCGCGCTCGTGCTCGGTCACGGCGCAGGCGGAGGCGTGGCGGTCGCGGGACCTCGTCGCCGCGGCCGACGCCGCGCTCTCCGTCGGGGTGAGCGTCGCACTCGTCGAGCAGCCATACCGTGTCGTCGGGCGGCGCTCCCCCGCTCCCGCACGACAGCTCGACGCGGCCTGGATTGCCGTGGTCGACCACCTCCGCGCAAGCGAGCTCCACGGACTGCCGCTCGTGACCGGCGGCCGCTCCTCGGGCGCTCGGGTCGCCTGCCGTACCGCCGAGGCGACCGGAGCCGTCGCGGTGCTCTGCCTCGCGTTCCCGCTTCTCCCTCCGCGGCGCTCCGCCCAGAGCCGCCTACCGGAGCTTGACGCGGTCGAGGTTCCGACGCTCGTCGTGCAGGGCGTGAACGACGCGTTCGGCATGCCACCCCCAGGCCTGCTGCGAGCCGTCGTGCAGGTGCCGGGCGACCACAGCCTGCGGGCGGACTCCGGCGCGGTCGCCGCCGCGGTGCGGGCCTGGCTGGCCGCTCAGGCGTGAGCCGCGGCGAGCGCGCTGGACGCTGTCGGCCGCGGCGAGCCGGTCAGACGGGCGAATACGACCCAGCGATGCGTCGCCGAGTAGAGCGGATGGCAGGCCGACAGCACGAGCTTCTCGAACGACCGCGGGCGGAGGATCGACCAGTCGTGGTCGGTCACGATCCGGTGTGCGTAGACGGTGTAATCGTAGATGCCGTACGGCATCACCAGTTCGATCCGGTCCCCGACGCGCAGGTCGTCGATGTGCCTGAACGGGTGAAGGTAGGTCGTGCGGTGGCCCGCGATCGCGATCACGCCGCCGAGACCGGGCAGCGAGGTGTTGATGCCGGAGGCTGCGTCGTAGTGGCCGGGCCCCTTCGCGAGGTCCCCCTCGCTCGTTCCCTGGACGACGACGATGCTCAGGCCGATCCGGGGGATCTTGATCCGGCCGATCGGCTGCCCCTCGCGCAGGGTCCTGCGGAAGGCGACCACGCGCGCGCGCAGCCGCGCGGAACTCGCCGCCTCCTGCGCATTGGCGGCCCAGACCCGCTCCAATGCCGTCAGACGCGACGAGAGCCCACGCTGCTCGTAGCTCGTGTAAACCGAGGTGACCGGGTCGCCCCAGTACAACGTCGTGCCGACCCAGGCCAGCAGGCAGATGCCTGCTGCGAGCAGCGCGTATCCCAGCTTGCGCCGCATCGGCCCGGGTCGGGGTCTAGCTCGTCGTCCGACCGGGACGAATCCGCGTCAGCAGGAAGCCGCCGAGGGTGAGCACCAGACCGATCACGGCGAAGGGGAGGGTCGCCAGCCCGGTGAACGGCAGAGCCTTGCTCTGTCCACCAATCTGTCCACTCATGTCTTTCTCCGATCCAAGAGCCGCAGGGGACATGCTCTCATCGAGGGGTTTGACGATCTCAAGCGCATTGTTCAGGCGGATGTCGGGGACTGCGCTAGCCCCAGGTCCAGTCGAACCTGGACCCTCGCGGCGTTCCTCAGCGGAACGTCCCGCCTATCGTGCACAAGTGCAAACCCGCAAGTTGCTCTCCGTCGCGCTGGCAGCCGGCGCCGGTAGCTGCTCGGTTGCCAGCGCGACTCCCCTTCGCTTTCCGGTCCACCGAAACGTCACGGCGACCGTGTTCTGGGTGGGAGAGCCTGTCGGGAACGGGTCGACCGAGGACAACTCGATCTCGGCGTGGGACGACCGCTGGCTCGAGCACTACGGCGGCTTCGACGACCCGCGAATCCGGCGCGCGTATCCGTACTTCCCGAGGTTCCGGCCGGCCGAGAACCCGTTCTACCTCGACCTGCCCTACGACGATTTCACCAACGGCGGGGAACCACGCCCGGGCCGGACAGCGATCGTGCCGTGGGCTTCGGACTACTTGACGGCGCTCGCCGCGTCCAAGCGGTCGGGTCGCCCGTTTTCGCTGATGAAGAACCGATGGGTGAAGCTCTCGCGTCGCGTCGGAAGCCGCACCCTCGTCTGCTACGGGCAGATCGAGGACGCGGGGCCGTACGCCTACGACGATGCCGCCTACGTGTTCGGCAGCTCCCGTCAGAGGCCGCGGAGCACGCGTGCGAACGGCGCGGGACTGGACGTGAGCCCGGCGATCCGCGACTGCCTGCGCTTCCCCGGACTCAACGACGACCGCACCCCGGTCAGCTGGCAGTTCGTCGAGCGCGGCCTCCGTGCCGCCGGGGCGGTGGCGCCTCGTCGTCACGACCCGCCGGGTCTTCTGGCCCTAGGAGCCCTCGATCGTCGTGAAGTAGGTCGAACGAAGGCCGAGGCGCTGCTGGAAGGTGTAGGCGTCGATCGTGACCGACGACCCGTCCTGGCCGACGAAGGTGATCGTGGACGCGCGGCCGGAGTGGCTCGTCGCGAGGGAAAAGCTCGTGAGGTTCGGCGGCAGCTTGGGAAACGCGGCGTAGAGCCGGGTGGTGTCGATCCCGACCGGCCCCCACGTCGAGTCCGGGCCGCGCGCGTCGAATGGATCCGGGCGCGAGACGAGGTACGGCAGCGTCGGGACGGGCCACTGGCCGGTGGTGTCGTTCGTCATCCCGCCGTTCGAGGCCGAGAACACGGTGTAGGCGACGGCGCCCCGGTAGAGGAGGATTTGCCCGCGTGTGGCCGCGGTCGCTCTGGAGGCCGAGGTGAACTCGCGGCGCAGGCCCCGGTAGTTCTGCGAGCGGTCGTCCGAATAGAAGTCGAACGCGGCGCGCGGGCGCAGGCTCGCGACGGCGTACGTGCGCGACGCGACGGCTTGGGCGCGGAGGGCGTCCTGCGGCCACGAGCCGACGGCCTCGACCGAGACGACGTCGCGCACGTAGTCTTCGAGGGCGAGCCGGTCGACGACCATGACGCGCCTCCCGCGCGCGACGAGTGTGAGGGTTCCGCGATACCCGGCGCCTCCTGCGAGGAGCGGCCGGCGGCCGGGTAGGAGCGTGAGCGGCGCCAGGACGTCGTGCCCTGCGAGGCGGAAAGCGGTCGTGACCGGGTAGAGCCCGGCCGGGAGCGATGCCGTGCGGCCCCTCGCATCGCGCACAGTGAACGGAGCCCGCGAGCCGACGCTGACCTTAGCGGCCTCCCGAACGAGCACGCGCACCTGGCGGTCGGCGATGGTCCCGAGCGTCGTTCCCGGGTAGTAGAAGGCGAGGATCTCGGCGTAGCTCTGCCCGGCCCGCGCGCGCTCCTCGGCGCCCCACTGGGAGAGGCCCATCCCGTGGCCGAACCCGCGGCCGGTGATCGTGAGCGACGACAGCGACGCCGCAGGCCGCCCCGCGAGCGCCGGTACGAGCACCGCCGCGGCGGTCAGAACGAGCGCCGTGGAGCTGACGAGGCGAACAAGCACGCGGAAACCCATCCTCCCTGTTTCCAGGGCCGGCCGGCCTCTCCTTCGGCGAGTCACACCTTGCGATATCGGTAGCCGAAGCCGCGGACGGTCTCGATTAGCTTCGGGCTGCTCGGATCCTCCTCGATCTTCTGCCGGAGATAGCGCACGTAGAGGCGCACCTCGCTCGAGCCGGTCGCTGCTCCACCCCAGACGAGCTCGATCAGCTGATCTTGTGAGAGAGTCTGCCCTGGGTGTTCGACGAATGCCACCAGGAGTTTGCTCTCGAGCGGCGTCAGCGAGACGGACGTGCCACGCACGGTCACCTCGGAGGCCGAGAAGTCCATCCGCACGACCCCGTCGTCGATCACTTCTCTCACTGTCGTCGCCTTCGTGCGACGGAGGACGGCCTTGATCCGAGCAACGAGCTCTGCGCCGCCGTAGGGCTTGCCGAGATAGTCGTCGGCACCGGCGCGGAGCCCCCGGACCCGCTCGAGCTCGGAGTCCTGGCCGGTGAGCATGATCACCGGCGTGTCGGTCACGGCCCTGATCTCCTCCAGGGTCTTCCAACCGTCCATCCCCGGCATGACGACGTCGAGCACCACGATGTCGGGTCTGCTGCTGAAGAGGCGGCGCATGCCCTCGCGGCCGCTCGCCGCGGTCAGGACGAGATACCCCTCCCGCTCCAGGCGAGCCGTCGCCAGTTCGCGCTCAAGTTTATCGTCGTCTATGACGAGTACACGGACAGGTGTTTTCGAGTCACGTGATGCCACTGCGGTCATCATGCCAAGTGTCTGTTAGGGGAGGGTCGGAATGACCGCCCTACCTTGGCGTCATGTGCGGACGCCCGTGACGCGGCCCTCGCGGATGGCGGCGATCGCCGCCGCGTACCTCGTCGCTGGAATCGCCCTCCTCGCAGCCTACGGTTTCGTGCCGCAGCCTGTCCAGGCGGCGTTCTACGGCCTCATCGCTTTCGCGGCGCCGGTGGCCGTGCTCTTCGGGGCATCCCGCAACCTCGAACGCGGCCGCGCTCCCTGGTACCTGATCGCAGCCGGACTCACGGTGTTCGCCCTCTCGGACGCAGCGTTCAACATCCAGCATCTCGCCCACTCCCGCTCCGGCTCTGTCGCCGGCATGACCTACACGATCGGCTACCCGCTGCTGATCGCGGGGCTCCTTCTGCTCGTGAAGTCCGCGAGCGGCGGCTGGACGCGCTTCGCGCTGATCGAGATCGGGATCATGGCGATCGCCCTCACCCTCGTCGAGTGGGTCGTCGCCGAGACGTTCAGCACCTCCTTCCACATCGGCCTGACGGTCGGCTTCGCGACGGTCTTCGTCTACGCGTTCGCCGACGGGCTCCTCCTCGCCTCGGCGGAGCACATCCTCGTGGTGACGATCAAGCGCGCGCCCGCCTCGCTCCTGGTCTTCGTGGGGGTCGTCGCGCTGCTCGTCGGCGACGAGTCGTACGCGCTCGCGCCGCACTACACCGTCGGCTCGTGGCCGGATGCCGGGTGGCTCCTCTCGTACGTCTTCTTCGGCACTGCCGCGCTGATGCCGTCGATCCGGAACATCACCGGGTCACGCAGCGCCGCGGTCGGGTTGCCGGTGGCGCGTCTGGTCTCGCTCGGGTTCGCACTCGCGACCCTGCCGGTGCTCCTGCTCATCGACTCGAGCGACGGCAGCCGCACCATGCACGCCGTGCTCGCGGCCGGAGGTCTGCTCCTGGTCGTGCTCGTCCTGATCCGCGTCTCCGACCTCGTGAGCTCGGTCGTGAGCGCCCAGACGGACGAGCTCGACGCGCGGCGCCGTGCCGAGCGGACCCGCAACCAGTTCGCCGCGCTGATCGGCAGCCTCCAGGGCGGCGTCCTACTCGAGGACCCCGAGCGGCGCGTCGTCCTCGCGAACCAGGCCTTCTGCCGGATCTTCGACCTTCCGGAGTCGCCCGACCAGCTCATCGGCACGATGACGCCGCACACGGGCGAGGCGATCGCGAAGCTCGTCGCCGAGCCCGGGCCGTTCCGGCGGCACGTGAAGCGGCTCGCAGGCCGGAGGCGTCTCCGCCGGGGCGAAGAGGTCGTGCTGGTCGACGGCCGCTCCTTCCTCCGCGACTACATCCCCGTGTTCCGCGACGGGATCTACGAGGGAAGCCTGTGGCACTACCTCGAGATCACCGACCAGAAGCACGCGGAGCTCGAGCTCGAGGAGGCGCGCGACCAGGCGCTCGAGGCGACCCGGCTGAAGTCCGAGTTCCTCGCGGTGATGAGTCACGAGATCCGCACGCCGATGTACGGCGTGATCGGCGCGATCGACCTGCTCGACGAGACCGTGCTCAACGATGAGCAGCGGGAGCTGACGGACGTCCTCCACGACTCGGCCGAGGGGCTGCTCAGCCTGCTCAACGAGATCCTGGACTTCTCCAAGATCGAGGCGCACAAGCTGACACTGCTCGACGAGGACCTGGAGCTCGGGAGCGTCGTCGAGGGCGCGGTCGACATCCTCTCGGTCGACGCGAGGCAGAAGGGGCTCTGGCTCTCGTCGTTCGTGTCGCCGGAGATCCCGTCAGGCCTGATCGGCGACTCCTCGCGCCTGCGCCAGGTGCTGGTGAACCTCGTCGGCAACGCCGTCAAGTTCACGCCGACCGGCGAGGTCGCGGTACGCGCGGAGCTCGAGAGCGCCGACGAGGCGCGCGTCGGGATCCGCCTCACGGTCAGCGACACGGGAATCGGGATTCCGGCCAAAGCTCAGTCCCAGCTCTTCCAGCCGTTCACGCAGTTCGACACCTCGACGAACCGCACCCAGTCCGGTACGGGCCTCGGGCTCGCGATCTGCTCTCGCATCACCGAGCTGATGGGCGGCACCATCACCTGCGAGAGCGACGTCGGCCGGGGCACCGTCATGCAGGCGTTCGTCTCCCTGAAGCGCGCCGCTGCGCCGGACGTCGAAGCCGAGAAGCCGCTCGCGGGCCGTCGGGGGCTCCTCATCGGCAGTCACGCGCTCACGTTCGACGCCCTGGAGTCGACACTCGAGGGCTACGGCATGAAGATCAGGCGAGCCCGGTCGGTCGAGGAGGCCTCGCCGTGGCTTGCCGCCGCTCACGTGATCCTGTGCGAGCCCGACCAAGCGCCGCTCCTCCCGCCTCGCCGCCCGCGATCGTACTCGCGACGCGACGCGACGCCTCTGATGGAAACGCGGCACGCGAAGTCGTCCTCCCGGTCGCGCGGAAGCGGCTCCTTGCGCTCGTCGACGACGTCCTCGCCGCCAGGGGCAATGCCCACGACGCTCCGGATCCTCGCCCGGACGAGGTCACCCACGTCGCAGCCGGGACGGTTCTCGTCGTCGAGGACAACGACATCAATCGGCAGCTGGCAGCTCGCCAGCTGGCACGACTCGGGATCCCAGCGCGTGTGGTCGGGTCCGGCGGCGAGGCGCTGGCGGCGCTCGCTCGAGGCAACTACGCCGCCGTGCTGATGGATTGTCGCATGCCGGGCATGGACGGGTTCGCGACGACCCAGGCGATCCGCGGCCGTGAGGTCGGGACCGGTCGACACGTCCCGATCATCGCGATCACCGCCGACGCACAGCCGCAGGACCGCGATCGTTGCATCGAGGCGGGGATGGACGACTATCTCGTGAAGCCCCTGACCCTGGAAGCGCTCGGCAAGTGTCTCTCCCACTGGCTCGACGACCCGAAGCCGGCCTCCGAGCCCCTTCGCGCCGCCGAGCTCCAGCGGCTCGTCGAAGAGGTCGGCGAAGCCACCGTGCTCGAGCTGAGCCGGCTCTGGCTCGACGTGCTCGACGAGCGGATCGAGTCGCTTCAGGTCGCGGTCGAGCAGGACGACGCGGAGGGCGCCTTCGCAGTCACGCACGTGCTCAAGTCGACGAGCGCGGTATTCGGGGCGGCGAAAGCTGCAAGGTTGGCGGCCGAGCTCGAGACCATGGCCCGTGCCGGGACGGTGGCCTCGTCGACAGGGCTCCTCAACGACCTCACCACCGAGCTCCGTCTGGTCGGACAGGCCCTCGAGGTGTACAAGGCCGCCGTGACTACTCGACAGTCACAGTCTTCGCGAGGTTCCGCGGCTGATCCACGTTGACCCCCCGCAGCTCCGCGATCCGGTGGGCGAGGAGCTGGAGCGGAAGGACGGCGACCACGGGCTGTAGCAGCGGGTCGGTGCGGGGAACGTAGACGACGTCGTCGGCGATGTGCTGAATCTCCTCGTTGCCGCTCGTCGCGATCGCGATCACGTGCGCGCCGCGCGCCCGCACTTCCTGGACGTTCGAGAGCACCTTCGGATAGACGTGCGAGTCGGTCGCGACGACGACGACCGGCGTGCCCTCGCCGATCAGCGCGATCGGCCCGTGCTTCATCTCGCCGGCCGCATAGGCGTCCGACGGCACGTACGCGATCTCCTTCAGCTTGAGCGCGCCCTCCAGCGCGACGGGAAGGCTCACGTGGCGGCCGAGGTAGAGGAAGAACTGCTGATCGAAGTGATTTGCCGCGATCTCGTCGATCGGGTGGTCCTGGGCGAGGAAATCCTCGACCTTCGACGGTAGGGCCTGGATCTCGGCGAGGAGCGCAGCGGCCCGCCGGGGAAGGAGCGTACCCCGCGCCTGGCCGAGCCTGAGCGCGAGCAGGTAGAGGAGGCCGAGCTGCGCCGTGAAGGTCTTGGACGCGGCGACCGACACCTCGAGACCGGCGCGCGTGAGCAGGACCGCGTCGGCCTCGCGGGTGATCTGCGAGTCGGCCATGTTGGTGACGGCGAGCACGCGGGCCCCCGCCTTGCGCGCGAGTTGCAAGGCCGAGAGCGTGTCACGCGTCTCGCCGGACTGCGAGATCCCGATCACGAGCGTCTTCGGGTCGAGCCTCGACCGGCGATAGAGCCATTCGCTCGCGATGTCGACGCTAACGTCCAGGCCGGCCCACTCCTCGAGCGCGTGGCGTGCGACGAGCCCGGCGTGGTACGAGGTGCCCGCGGAGAGGATCAGGACCCGGTCGACGTCCGGTGGCAAGGACGAGGTTAGGTCGGCCGCGGCGCCGCGGAGCGTGGCCGCGATCGCCTCCGGCTGCTCGTGGATCTCCTTGAGCATGAAGGTGTCGTGGGTGCCCTTGCCGATTGCCTGGTCGTCCCAGTCGAGCAGCACAGGGTCGCGCTCGACCGCGACGCCGTCGGGCCGAACGATCTCCGCTCCCGCCGCGGAGAGGACGACCACGTCGCCGTCGGCCGGGAACTGGACGAGCTTGGTCTCCGCGGCAAAGGCGGCCGGGTTCGAGGCGACGAACGCCTCGCCCTCGCCGAGCCCGACCACGAGCGGGCACTCGTTGCGGGTCGCGACGAGGAGCTCCGGATGCTCGCGGTGCATCACGACGAAAGCGAAATGGCCCTCGAGCAGCGGCGTTACGGCGCGAACGGCGGCGACGAGGTCTCCTTCGTAGCAGCGCTCGACCAGGTGCGCCACGACTTCGGCATCGGTCTCGGAGCTGAAGGCGTGGCCCTCTGCGCCGAGCTCGACACGGAGCGCGTCGTGGTTCTCGACGATCCCGTTGAGCACGAGCGTGAGCTCGCCGTCGTCGCAGCCGCCGAGCGGATGGGCATTGTCCTCGGTGACCCCGCCGTGCGTCGCCCAGCGCGTGTGGCCCAGGCCGCTGCACGAGTCGGACAGCTCACAGCCGACCGCGTCACGCAGGCTCGAAAGAGGCCCCACCGCACGAACGCGGGCAATCCCGTCATTCTCGTGGAGCGCGATCCCGGCGGAGTCGTAGCCGCGGTACTCGAGCTTAGCGAGGCCGTCCAGGATCAGGGGGGTGCAGGCGCGCCGCCCTACGTATCCGATGATGCCGCACATCTCCCGTCGACCGTAGAAGCGCCATCCTGGCCGCGCGCTCGCCGATGGTCGAGCCTAACCGCGCCCTAGCGCCAGCAGGATCGAGGGACCTCGACCGAGGTCTAGCCAGGACCCTACCTCGGCCTGCCGACGCTGCTACGAGGGCGGCCTAGCTTGCCATTGGATGGACGAGCTACTGCGGCAACGAACAGCGGTCCTCATCGCGTGCAAGAACGGCGAGGGGACGATCGGCAATGCGGTCCGCTCGGCCGCAAGCCAGGCGGACGTCTTCGTGATCTCCGACGGCTCGACCGACGCCACTGCACGCGTCGCGACCGAGGCGGGCGCCCGGGTGCTCGAACGCACGACAAGCGGGGGCAAGCCAGACGCGCTGCGCGCGGGTAACAAGGCGTTCGGGCTCGCACAGCGCTACGACTACGTCGCCGTCCTCGACGACGACACGATCCTCGAGCCGGACTATGTCGAGAAGATCGTCGCCGACATGGACGCCGACGACGGGATCGCGGCCGCGTCGGGTCACATCGCCTCGGTCTGGGACTACGAGCGCCGCTGGAACCCCTTCATCGCGATGCGCGCGTTCATGTACTGGTCGTACCAGGCGACGATCAAGCGCGGGCAGAACGCGCTGAAGGTCGTGAACGTGATCTGCGGCGCGAACACCATCTTCCGCGCGCGGATCTTCGGAGAGCTGATCCTCGACGATGCGCCCTACGCGATCGACGACATGTACTGGCTTGCCGAGATCGCCCGGCGCCAGCTCGGCCGCATCGCGTACGTCCACCGCGCGCACTCCTGGACGATCGACCCCCACACGTTCAAGGACTGGTACACACAGACGGTTCGCTGGTCGTGGGGCCAGTTCCAGTCGGTGCGCGGCCACCGGCTCGGGATGCCACTCGTGCCGGACGGGCGGCGCGCGCTCCGCGTCCGCTTCTCCTGGTTCGACTTCGCGTACCTGCTGCTCCTCCTCGACTGGGCGCCCTACATGCTGGAGCCGCTGCTAATCGTGCCGGCGATGCTGCTCTTCGGCGCCTGGATCGACCCTATCTGGTTCGGCGTCTTCTACCTCGCCACCAGCATGGCGTGGGTCACGGCTGCGGCCGTGGCTCTGCGCAAGCCGCGGCTGTTCGTCCTGGCCCCCGCGATCCTCGTCCTGGACCTCGTGTACCGGGCGACGATGTTCCACGCGGTGATCAAGGCGATCCGCCAGCCCCGGATCGAGACCTGCAAGTGGGACTCGCCCACTCGCTTTGTGACCACCCCCTCCACGACAGGAGATACGCCATCATGAAAGTACTGATCACAGGCGGTGCCGGCTTCATCGGCTCGCATCTCGCCGACCTCCTGCTCGCCGACGGCGACGAGGTCTACGCGCTGGACGATATCTCGACCGGATGCCTCGAGAACGTCGCGCACCTGGCCGACAACCCGCACTTCCACCTCGTGATCGACAGCGTGCTGCACCCTGCTGTCGTCAAGGAGCTCGTCAACAAGGTCGACGTCGTCTACCACCTCGCGGCGGCCGTAGGCGTGAAGACCATCGTCGAGCAGCCTGTCCGCACGCTGCGAGTGAACCTCGAGGGCACCGAGACCGTCCTCGACGCCTGCATGCAATTCGGCAAGAAGGTGCTCGTCGCCTCGACCTCCGAGGTCTACGGCGACCACCGTTCCGAGACGCCCCTCAACGAGACGGCCCGCCGGATCTACGGCGCGACCACCCAGAAGCGCTGGGCCTACGCCGACTCGAAGGCGATGGACGAGTTCCTCGCGCTCGCCTACCACGAGGAGTTCGGCCTCGAGGCCGTGATCGTCCGGCTCTTCAACACCGTCGGCCCGCGCCAGACCGGCATGTACGGGATGGTGATCCCCCGCTTCGTCGACCGCGCCATGCGCGGCGAGCAGATCGAGATCTACGGCGACGGCGAGCAGACTCGCTGCTTCTGCCACGTCAGGGACACGGTCGTCGCGCTCCGCGACCTGATGACCGACATCAACCGCACCGCCGGCCAGGTCTACAACGTCGGCGCCAACAACCAGATCTCGATTCTCGCGCTCGCCTCGAAGATCAAGGAGCTCACCGGCTCGGACTCCGAGCTCCGCTACGTTCCGTTCGACGAGGTCTACGGGACCGGGATCGAGGACATGCTCCACCGCGTCCCGTGCACCGACAAGGTGCGAGAGGCAATCGGCTGGTCGCCGAAGCACACACTCGAGGACATCCTCGACGACGTCGTCGCGGAGAACGCGGTCAAGGTGGCGTCCTGGGCATGAGACGTCGGCGGCGTACAGACCCCAGCAACGATCCGATAGGACAGGTGGACGCATGGCTTCCTGGTTCGAGAGCAAGCCGATGGCTCGACGCGCCCACGGGCACGACGATCCGCCAGTTCGGAGCGCCCATCGACACGACCTTCGCACGGTAATGGCACGCCGTCCTGCGAATTTCATACCGGACGCAACGAACGCTCCAACACTCGACGAGCAGGCTACGAGCGAAATGAAGATCCTGATCACCGACGACCATCCCCTCTGGCTCATCGGCGTGCGCCACGCCCTCCAAGCCGACGGCGGCTTCGAGGTGGTCGGCGAGGCGGTTTCGGGGCCGAAGATCCTGCCGCTCGTCGGCCAGCTCAACCCCCAGGTCGTCCTCCTCGACATGCACATGCCCGGAATCGACGGGCTCGCGTGCATCGACCTCATCCGCGGCCGGCATCCGGACGTGAAGATCGTCGCCTGCTCGAGCGAGGCCGACCCGGACCAGATCCAGGCGGCGTTCAACCACGGTGCCTCGGGCTACATCGTCAAGAGCGTCGATGAGAGGGACTTCGCCTCGGCGATCCGCCAGGCCGTCGACGGCACCGCCTATCACGCACTCGGCCTGCCGTCGATGGACGACAGCTCGATCGGGCGCGCCGCCGGCCTCTCGGAGCGCGAACTCGAGATCATGCGTGCCGTCAGCGCGGGCCTCAGCAACAAGGCGATCGCCCAGAAGCTGTGGGTCACCGAGCAAACGGTGAAGTTCCACCTCACCAACATCTACCGCAAGATCGGCGTCTCCAACCGCACCGAGGCCGCCCGCTGGGCACTCGGCAAAGGCCTCCAGGTCGAGGCACAGGAGTTCAAGAATGTCTCCTGAGCGCGTCGCGATCGTCGGCGCAGGCTACGTCGGTCTCCCCCTCGCCGAGGCATTCGTCCTCGGCGGCACGAGCGTGATCGTCGTCGACGTCTCCGCCGAGCGGGTCGAGATGATCCGCCGCGGCGAGAGCTACATCGACGACATCTCATCCGAGACGCTTTCGGCACTCCTGGCCGGCGGGCTCGAGGCGACCACCGACTACGACATCCTCCGCGAGGTCGACGCGATCCTGATCGCTCTGCCCACGCCGCTCTCCGAGCAGCGGGAGCCCGACCTCACGATCGTAATCGGCGCCGTTGAGCAGATCGGTAAGCGGCTCCGGAAGGGGCAGCTCGTCGTGCTCGAATCGACCACGTATCCCGGCACGACGCGCGAGCAGCTGCTCCCGGTGCTTGAGCGAGAGAGCGGTCTCACCGTCGGCGAGGACTTCAACCTCGCGTTCTCGCCCGAACGCGTCGACCCGGGCCGCAAGGGCGTGACCACGAAGGACGTGCCCAAGGTCGTCGGCGGGATCACGCCCGCGTGCACTGAGCGCGCCGCAGCGCTTTACTCCGCCGTGATCTCCGCCGTACACCCCGTGACGAGCCCCGAGGCGGCGGAGTTGACGAAGCTGCTCGAGAACATCTTCCGCTCGGTCAACATCGCGCTCGTCAACGAGCTCGCGCAGCTCTGCGCACGGATGGGGATCGACATCTGGGAGGTGATCGACGCGGCTTCGACGAAGCCCTTCGGGTTCATGCGCTTCGAGCCGGGCCCGGGCCTCGGCGGCCACTGCATCCCGATCGATCCCTTCTACCTGACGTGGAAGGCGCGCGAGTTCGGCTTCACGACGGAGTTCATCGAGTTGGCCGGCAAGGTCAACGAGACGATGCCGTACTACTGCCGCTCGCTCGTCTCTCAGGCACTCAACCACGGCTCCGGCAAGGCGCTATCGACCTCGCGCGTCCTGATCCTCGGCGTGGCCTACAAGGCCGACATCCAGGACATGCGCGAGTCTCCGGCCCTGAAGCTGATCAAGCTCCTCCGCGCCGCCGGCTCCGACGTCGCCTACCACGACCCGTACGTCGCCGAGCTTCCCGAGCTCGGGCTGAGCTCCACTCCGCTCGACCCGGCGGCACACGACTGCGTGGTCATCGTCACGGCGCACTCCGGGATCGACTACGCAGAGGTCGTCGACCGGGCCCCGGTCGTGGTCGACCTCCGCAACGCCACGAACGGGAGCGGCGCCGCGGAAAACGTCTGGAAGCTCTGACCGCAACGTCCTACGCGCTCGTCATGATTTCGGGGACCGATGACCGGAGTCATCCAACTGAGCGAGCGGAGACAGAAGAAGCCTGACCGGCCGGCCCGCGTCTTCATCCCCTGTCCCTCGTGCGGAACGGCGATCGAGCTCAAGCGGGACACGCCGTCCCCGACGACGATCGAGTGCCCCACATGCGGCGCCAAGCTCGTCCGCTGAGCTAGCTCAGACGGGAACCACGGAGCCGGTGCGCTGCGACTCGAGCGCGGCCGTGAACAGCCGGTGGGTCGTGGCCGCCTCTTCCGGGGTCGCGCAGTGGAACGGCTGGCGCATCCCGTCCGCGCCGCGCTCGAGCTCGTCGAGGTACGCGGCCCACATCTGGAGGATCGCGTCGGAGAAGCCGGCTTCGAAGATCGCGCCTGTGATCGTCGGGTACGCGGAGACCGAGCCGAGGTCGCTCGTCTGCCATGCCTGCAGGCCGCCGGGCTCGTAGTCCATCACGCGCAGGGTCTTCGGCTGCTTCGTGGTGTACGCGATCGAGCCCTCGGTGCCGTCGATCTCGATGGTCCAGGTGTTCGTCTCGCCCGGCGCGATGCGCTTCGTCTCGATCCGCAGCGGGAACGGGCCGTCGGCGCCCTCCGCGTTGCAGAGCAGAACCGCGTTGTCCCAGGTGTCGCACGGCACGATGCCGCCCTTTCCGTCGGGCCGTTCGGTGACGACGTTGGAGAGGATCGCCCGCACGTCGCGCGGCGCCCAGCCGGCCCGCAGCGGCAGGTGGAGCGCGTGCATGCCGAGGTCGCCCATGCAGCCGTACTCACCGTTGAAGCGCGCGATCCGCTTCCAGTTGATCGGCTTGCCCGGATCGAGGTCGGACGAGTGCAGGAACAGCGAGCGTACCTCGATCACGCGGCCGTAGCGCCGCTCTCGGATCCACCGGGCCACCTCCTGGCCACCCGGGTAGAAGGGCAGCTCGGACGAGCAGCGGACGAGCAGCTCCGGGTGGCGTGCGATCTCGGCGCTGATCGCCTCGTTCGCGGCGAGGTCGATGCCGAACGGCTTCTCGCCGAGCAGGTGCTTGCCGGCGCGCAGCGCGGCGGTGAAGATCTCCTCGTGGAGGTGGTGCGGGACGGCGCCGTAGACGACCTCGACACGCTCGTCCGCGAGCAGCTCGCGGTAGTCGGAGACGCGGCTCGGGGCGGGCTCGAGGCGCTCGTACCACGCGAGCACGTCGGGGCTCGTGTCGCAGACGGAGACGATCTCCGGCCGGACGCCGATCCCGGCGAGATGGATCCAGCGAGCGGCGGCGCTCGCGAGCTCGCGGCCCATCAGGCCGCCGCCGACGATGCCGACGCCGACGACCCGTTCGCTCACGAAGCGAGGATCGCGAGCGCGTCGGAGGCGGGCACGCGGTCGTGGACGATCGCCATCAGCGCGGCGGTCATCGCGGCCGGGCGGTCGTGCTGGATCACGTTGCGGCCGTAGACGATCCCCGCGGCGCCGGCGTCCATCAGGAGCTCGGTGCGGCGCATGAGCTCGTCGTCGGGCGCGCGGCCGCCGCCGCGCGTCAGCACGGGCGCGCCGCACGCGGCCTCGATCACGCGACCGTACTCGCCGAGATCGTCGGTCGGGTCGGCCTTGATCACGTCGGCACCCAGCTCGGCCGCCTGCCGCACCAGCGGCACGATCTTCTCGACGTCGCCGTCGACCGCGTAGCCCTCTCCGCCCGGCTTCATCACCAGCGGCTCCACCATCAGCGGCATCCCGGCGAGATCGCACGCGGCGCGCAGGGCCGCCACGTTGCGGATGCACATCGCGAGCAGCTCGGGCTGGTCGGGGAGCTCGAGGAGGTTCACGACGACGCACGCGGCGTCGAGCCGGACCGCTCGCTCGACCGCGGCCGGTACGACCTCGCTGAAGATGTGGCGCGGCAGCACCGGGCCGTAGACGTTGGCGACGTCGGTGCGCATCACGAGCGCCGGCTTCGGGCCGGGGATCCGCTGGAGCAGTGGCGCGAGCCCCGACGAGAGCTGGATCGCATCGGGCGCCGCGTCCACGAGCGTCGCGATCGCCGCGCCCGCGTCCTCGATCCCGGCGAGAAACCGCCCCTCCCCGAAGAAGCCGTGGTCGACGGCGACGTCGAAGCAGCGGCCGTCTGCGGCGAACAGGCGATTGAGGCGAGGGCCCACGGGGCTACTCTAACCCGGCTGCGTCGCAGGACCCGGTGAGCGCCGCTAGGGCGCCCACCGTTCGTCCTGCGGCCGGCCTACGGCGTGTAGAGGTACTTCTTGTAGGCGGGATTGTTCACGTTCGCGCGGGTGATGATGGCCGAGCCCGTGCCGTAGTGCTTCGCGATTCCGACCTTGTGCCCGGTGAGGTACTGGTAGGCCTCGAAGACGCCCTGCTGCCCGATCCCGTACGGATACTGGGCGATGAGCGCGTCGATCGTGCCGGCCTTGAGCGCCTGCACCTGCGGCGGGCCTGCGTCGAACTCGACGAGCTTGATCTTGCCCGACATCCCCTTGGCCTTCACGGCCTGCGTGACGCCGTTTCCGGAGACGACGTTCATCGCGAAGATCCCCTTGAGGTTCGGGTGCGCCGCGATGAGCGCAGACGTCTGGTTCGACGCCTTGGTCTGGTCGTCGTTGCAGTACTGGATCCCGAGGTAGTGGACGTTCGGGTACTTCTTCAGCTCCTGGGCGAAGCCCTGGGCACGCTGGTCGGTCGTGCTGATGCCCGGGTTGACGCTGATCGCAGCGACGTCGCCCGACTTGCCGATCGCCTTGACGAGCGCGTCCGCGGCGGCCCTGCCGCCTGCGAGGTTGTCGGTCGAGATGTTGGTGAACGCGATCGGCTTGGTGATGAACGTGTCGACCGTGGCCACCGGGATCCCGGCGGAGATCGCCCGCTGGATCGGCGCGATCAACGCCGTCTTGTCAGTGGGTGCGATCAGGATCGCGGAGGGCTTGCGCGCGATCGCGCCGTTGAGGTACGGGATCTGCGTGTTCGGCGAGAACGCCGCTGGCGAACCCGTGTAGATCACCTTGACGTTGCCGAGCTTCTTCGCCTCTGCCTGGGCCCCCTTGTTCATCGTCAGGTAGAAGGCGTCCGAGGCGATTCCGGCGACGAGGTAGATGGTGTAGTTGGCCTTCTGTGCCTGCGGCGCCTTCGCGGTGCTCGCGCCGAGAGCCGCTGTCGAAGCTAGAGCCGCGCCGACGACGGTCAACGCGACGAGCAGGACAATCAAGCGGCGTGACATGGTGCACTTCTCCTTTGCTGGGGAATGCGATTGCGGAACGCGTCGGGGCGACCGGCACCTCCTCTCAGTTGTTGCTGCGCCGCCGGCGCAGCTGGTCGAGGTACACGGCGAGGATGATGGTCGCCCCGACGACGACCTCCTGCCAGAACGGCGAGACGTCCTTGATCACGAGCCCGTTCTGGAGCACGGTCGGGATGAACGCGCCGATCGCGCTGCCGATGATCGTGCCGACGCCCCCGAACAGGCTCGTGCCGCCGATCACGACGGCGCCGATCGCGTTCAGGTTGTCGGTCTGGTGTGAGACGGACGTCGTGTTGGTGTAGATCGCGAGGTCGAGGACCGCGGCGGAGCCGGCGCAGAAGCCCGCGAGCGCGTAGACCTTGACGATGTGCCGGTCGACGTTGATCCCGGTGCGCCGCGTGGCCTCCTCGTTCGAGCCGACCGCGGCGGTGTACCGGCCGAAGCGCGCGTAGCGGAAGATCAGGTGCGCGATGAGCAGGAACGCCGCAGCCACGTAGATCGGGGCGTAGAGGCCGAAGATCTTGCCGCTGCCGAAGTGGTTCGAGAGTCCCGGCGGGACGGGCGCGGGCAGGTAGGAGCCGCCGTCGATCAGGTCGCCGAGGCCGAGGGTGATCGCAAGCGTGCCGAGGGTGACGATGAACGGCGGCAGGCGAAGCCGCGTGATCAGGGTCCCGTTGACGAGCCCCCAGAAGGTGCCGGCGGCGATGCACACGACGATCCCTACCGGGACGGCATACGAGGCGTGCGGGTACTCCCCGTTGATGGTCTGGGCGCTCGTCCCGGAGAGGCGGAGCATGACCTCGCCCCCGCAGACGCCCGCGAAGAACAGGATCCCGCCGATCGAGAGGTCGATCCCGGCCGTGACGATCACGAACGTCTCGCCGATCGCGAGCAGGATCACCTCCGAGGTGCTGAGGGCGATCTGCTCGAGGTTGCTCCACGTGAGGAAGGTGCCCGACGGCGTGGTCAGCCAGAAGAACCCGACCAGCCCGAGCAGGAAGAAGAAGAGCCACGAGCGCCCGAGGGCGCCGAGGATCCGGTCGCGGCGTGTGTTGGTCCTCGGCTCGAACTGCGGGGCCTGGCCTGCGTCTCCGGTCACGGCCACCGTCACGCCTCCGCGCTCGGGGGGAGGCAACGCAACACGTCGATCTCGCCGGTGAGCTCGGCCGCACCGGCGGCGTAGGGCACCAGCACCGTGTCGCCGCGGGCCAGCTCGAGCTCGCCGCCCTGCTCGGTCTCCAGCCGGCCGTGCCCCGCGACGGCGACGAGGATCGAGAACCCGGGCTCGAGCGTGGCGGCCGGGGCCGGGCGCAGCCGCTCGGCGCGGAAGAAGCCGTCCGCCTCGGGCGGGAGGAGGGTCGTCGCGCCCGGGCGCGTCTCGGGCAGGTCGTCCGCAGCGCGCTTCAGGTGTGCGAGGTCACGGCCGTCGAGCGCGCTGCGGTCGAGGCAGCGCAGGGCGACGTCGAAGCCGAGGCCGAGGTGCCCGTCGCGCGGCCCGTCCAGCTGGAACCCGTCGTACTCGAGCAGCACGGAGAGATCGGCCGGCTCCTGGAGCTCGACGAGGAGGATGCCCTCGCCGATCGCGTGCGGGAGGCCGGCGGGCACGTACACCCGGTCGCCGGACACGACCGGCAGCTCGTGGAGCGCGCCCAGCATCGCGTCGCGGTCCTGGCGCTCGACCCAGCCGGCGACGACGTCGGCCGGGACGTCCTCGCGGAAGCCGAGGTGCACCGACGCGTCCTCCGACTCGACGATCAGCCAGGTCTCGGTCTTGCCGGTCGCGAGCCCGAGGTGCTCCCGGGCGAACTCTCGGTCGGGGTGGCAGTGGACGGGCAGCCGCTGTCCCGCGTCGAGGAGCTTGACGAGCAGCGCCGGATCAGGCCCGAACCGACTCACGTGGGCCGGGCCGAGGTACGGCTCGGGCGCGGCGGCGATCGCGTCGCGGAGCGTGCCGCCGTCCGCGAGCACGGTCAGCCCGCGGTCGCCCTCGCCGAAGCGCGACGTCGTCGAGCCGACCCAGTCCTCCGGCGCGTAGGGATCGTCCGAGGGGATCCCCCGGAAGCGCGCGATCCGCTCGCCGCCGCGGTAGAAGTGGTGGAGCTGGTTGGCGTCCAGCCGGATCGGCTTCACGGCCGCACCTCCCCGGACCCGCGCTCGACCAGCCATGTCGGCAGCACGACGCGCCGTGGCGGGCCGGTGTCTCCGGCCAGGCGCAGCAGGAGCAGCCTCGCCGCCTCTCGTCCGAGCTCGGCTGCGTCGTAGGCGACGACGGTTGCCGGCACCGCGAGGGATTCGGCGAGCTCGAGGTCGTCGAAGCCGACGAGGGCAGTCCGGAAGCCGTTCTGCCACAGCACGCGGATCGCGCCGACCGTGATCCGGTTGTTCGCCGTGAAGATCGCGGTCGGCGGGTCGGCGAGAGCCATGAACTCACGGGTCGCGGCCTCGGCCGCATCGGCGTCGTGCGCACCGAGATGGATCAGCGCAGGGTCGAAGCCGAGCCCGGCCGCCGACAGCTCCTCGTGGTAGCCGCGGAGGCGCTCCCCGGCGGTGAAGATGCGCGCCTCGTCGCCGAGCATTGCGATCCGCCGGTGCCCGAGACCGAGCAGGTGGCGGACGGCGCTTCGAGCCCCGCCCACGTTGTCGAGCAGCACGGCGTCGGCGTCGATCAGCCGAGGCGGCCGGTCGACGAACACGATGCCGGTGCCGGCGCGGACCTCGGGAAGCACGTAGCGGTGGTCGTCGCCGGCGGGCACGACGATCAACCCCTCCACCCGCCGCTCGCAGAACAGGTGGACGAGCGCCTGCTCGCGCTCGGGGTCCTCGTCCGAGCTGGCGGTGATCACGAGGTAGCCCGCGCTCCGCGCGACCTCCTCGACGCCCCTGAAGATCGCGGAGTAGAACGGGTTGGACACGTCCTCGATCACGAGCCCGAGCATGTGCGAGCGCTGCCCGGGCCGGAGCGCCCGCGCGATGTAGTTGCGGCGGAAGCCGAGCTGGGCGATCGCCTCGTTCACGGCCGCCGCGGTCTCCGGGCGGACACCCGACTCGCCGTTGACCACGCGGGAGACCGTCTTCAGGCTGACGCCGGCCTCGACGGCGACGTCGCTCATGGTCGGGCGGGGCGGCTGCAGCGACATCGTTGTCATCCGCCCCGGCCGCCTACGCGGCGACCTCCACGGCCCCGGTCATCATCCCGACGATCGCCTCGAGGCTCGTCTTCGCGGTCTCGAGGGTCGTGATCGTCCGGCCGAGCCGCAGCACGGTGATCCGGTCGGCGACCATGAACACCTCGGGAAGGTTGTGGCTGATCATGATCACGGCCAGCCCCTGGGCAGCGGACCTCCTTGATCAGCTCGAGCACCTGGCCCGACTCGCGCACGCCGAGCGCCGCGGTCGGCTCGTCCATGATCACGATCCGCGTGCCCCAGGCGATCGCGCGCGCCACGGCGACCGCCTGCCGCTGGCCGCCCGAGAGGCTCAGCACCGGAGTCTCGACCGACGGGATGTCGATCCTGAGGCGCTTCATCGCCTCCTCGGCGCGCAGGCGCATCGTCTTCCTGTCGAGGAAGCCGAACCACGAGAGCGGCGGCGGCCGCAGCTCCTCACGGCCGAGGAAGAGGTTGGCGGCGGCGTCGAGGTCGTCGGCGAGGGCGAGGTCCTGGTAGACGGTCTCGATCCCGAACGTGCGCGCCTCGCGCGGGTTCCCGATCGTGACCTTGTCGCCGTCGAGGAGCAGGTCGCCCCCGTCGGCCGAGTACACGCCCGAGATGATCTTGATCAGCGTGGACTTGCCGGCGCCGTTGTCGCCGACGATCGCGTGCACCTCGCTCGGCCGCAGCCCGAAGTTCCCGTCCCGGAGTGCGACGACGCGCCCGAAGTGCTTCTGGATTCCTCGGGCCTCTAGCAGAAGTGGCGGTGAATCGGCCATTTCGTCACAAAGACAGCGTTGTCATTTCGCTCGGCGAGTATGAACCTCCCGCCCGGCCTCTGTCAAGATGGGCCCATGATCGTCACCGTGGGCGAGGCGCTGATCGACCTGATCGAGGAGGACGGGGTGCTGCGGCCGATTCCCGGCGGCGGCCCGTTCAACTCGGCGGTCGCCCTCGGGCGCCTCGGCGTTCCGGTCGCGTTCCTCGGGCGCCTGTCGCACGACCGGTTCGGGAAGCTGCTCGAGGAGCGACTCGTCGGAGAGCGGCGTCGACGGCCGCTACCTCCTGCACGGGCCTGCGCCGACGACGCTCTCGGTCGTCCAGCCGACCGACGACGGCGGCCACGAGTTCGTGTTCTACCTCGAGGGGACGTCCTACGCGGATCTCGCGCCCGCCGACCTCCCCGAGCTCGGGCCCGAGGTGCTCGCGGTGTGCGCGGGCACGCTCGCGCTCGCGACGGATCCGCCCGCGGGCGCGATCGAGACCCTGCTCGAGCGGGAGTCCGGGCGACGGCTGATCGTCGTCGACCCCAACGTGCGACCGGCGGTGTTCGGGGACCGCGACGACTACCTCCGCCGCTTCGAGCGCTGGGCGGCCTTCGCCCACGTGATCAAGCTGAGCGACGCCGACGCGGAGTGGCTCTATCCCGGGCTGGCGACCGAGGCGCTCCTGGACGCGATCCTGGCGCGCGGCACCCGGCTCGTGGTGCTCACCCGCGGCGCGGACGGCGCGCTCGCGAAGACGGCCTCCGCACGCGGCCGAGGTCGCCTCGCCGGCCGTCGAGGTCGTCGACACCGTCGGCGCCGGCGACGCCTTCATCGCGGGCCTGCTCCGCTGGCTCTGGTCGAACGGCCGCCTCGACGCCGGGTCGGTCGGCGCCCTCGGGAGTGACGAGCTGGAGGAGGCGATCGGGCTCGCCGCTGCCGTCGGGGCGCTCCAGTGCTCGCGCGCCGGTGCGACCCCGCCCACGCTGGCCGAGCTCGACCGGTTCAGATCGGGAGCGTGAGGCTCTCGATGTCGCTCGGGTAGTCGGTGAGGACGTCCATCCCGTCCTCGGTGACGACGACGGTGTCCGAGTGGCGGAAGCCGCCGATCGCGCCGTCGTAGAGACCCGGCTCGATCGTGAACACCATCCCCGGCTCGAGCGGCGTCGGGTCGCCGACGTCGAGGAACGGCGCCTCGTGGTTTCGCAGGCCGATCCCGTGGCCGGTGTGCTGGCGCCAGTAGCGGAGCAGGTCGTTCTCCTCGAGGTAGCGCATCACCGCGCCGTCGACGTCGGCGCAGGTCGCCCCGGGCCGGATCGCGGCGAAGGCGGCCTGCTGCGAGGCGACGGTGTGGTCGAAGAGCCGCCGCATCTCGTCGGTCGGCGGGCCGATGATCATCGCCCGCTCGAGCTCCGCGTTGTAGCCCCAGATCGGCGCGCTCGTCTCGGTCACGAGCACGTCGCCCGCCTTGAACTCGATGTCGTGCGCGACCGCGTGCGCCCACGAGCTGCGGAGGCCGATCTGGCCGCGGTAGCCGGCCGACGCGCCTGCAGAGGACGAGAGCCCGCCGACCTCGCCCAGCTCGGCCAGCATCGCGAGCGTCGCCTCCTGGCTCGCCCGGAGGCTGGCCTCGGCCTCGGTCGCGCCGGGGCGGGAGTACTCCTGCAGCAGCCGGTGGGCATGCGCGCACCAGCGCCCGCTCTCGCGGATCAGCGCGAGCTCGCCCGCGCTCTTGCGCCGCATCATCCCCTCGATCACGTCGCCGAGCGGGGCGACCGAGGCGCCCGTCACGGCGCTGAGGGCAGGCCCCTGGTAGCCGAGGATGCCGGGATAGCCGTCGTTGTCGGCGCCGATCGCGCCCCTGATCCCGAGGTCGGCCACGACGCGCGCGAAGATCGCCATCGGGTGCTCGAGCCCCGGGTACTCCGGATAGGACTCGACCCGCGCGAAGTCGGCCTCTGCGCGCGTGCGCTCGACCTCGAACTCCGGCACGAACACGGCCGACTCGCCGCCGACGCTCTCCGCGTAGATCACCGGGCCGCTCGTTCGAGAGGAACCAGAAGCCGGTGAAGTACTGGATGTAGTCGGCGCCGAAGAGGACGTAGCCGGAGAGCCCCTCGCGCCGGACGTGCTCGAGGAGCCGCTCGCGGCGCTCCTGCAGCTCTTCGGCCGAGATCCTCATCGCAGCCCGTACTCTATGCAGCGTGAGCGAGCACATCGACCGGCTGCGCGCGACCGTCGCCGGGGCCCCGCCGGCCCCCGCCGCGATGGCCGCCTACCTCCAGAAGGTGCACGAGCGCGCCTACACGGTGGTCGACGCCGACGTCGAGGCCCTGAAGGCGGAGGGGTTCACCGAGGACGAGATCTTCGAGCAGACGGTCGCCGCGGCGATCGCCGAGGGGCTGCGCCGGCTCGACCGCGCGAACGAGGTGCTCGCGTGAGACTCGACGTCGTCGACCGGGGGCACGCGCCGGAGGAGGCCGCGATCCTGCAGGAGATCCGCGAGCGCTCGGGCGTCGAGCCGCTCGGCGTCGTGAAGACGCTCCTGTACCGGCCGGACCTGTTCGGCACGCCGTTCTCGGACGAGCTCGACGTCGTCATGCGCGGGCCCTCCGACTGGAGCCCGGGCGAGCGCGAGCTCTTCGCCGGCTTCACGTCGCTGCTCCTCCAGTGCCCCTTCTGAGCTGGCTCCCACGGCGCGGTCGCGTCGTTCGCGCTCGGTGAGGAGGTCTGGGACGCGGTCGTCGCCGACTGGCGCACGGCGCCGCTCCGGCCCGAGCTCATGGCGACGCTCGTCTTCCTCGAGATCCTGACGCTCCGCCCCGACGAGCTCACGCGCGCGGACGCCGAGGCGGTCTACGCGGCGGGAGTCTCGCCTCAGGCGCTCCGGGACGCGGCGACCGTCTGCTCGCTCTTCAGCATGATCACGCGCCTCGCAGACTCCCTCGGCTGGGACGTGCCCCAGTGGGAGCGGCTGCAGATGCGGGCGCCCGCGATGCTCGAGGGCGGGTACGCGCTCGGCGCGATGCGGAAGCGCTAGCCGTCACTGCCGGCGGCGCCCGCCCTGCTCAGCAGCCGAGCACGGCCCGCGCGGCCCGCGCCTCGGCGATCAGGGCGTCCGCCTGCGCGCCGGGATCGTCTTCGCCGCGCAGCACCTTCACCTCCCCTATGTAGACGGCAAGCGTCGTGCAGCTCAGCCGGGTCCGGCCCCAGACTTCGCCTCGGCTCGCGCGAGTGTCGCGAGAACCTCGAGGCTCCTGCCCGGCCCGACACCGTGCGACGCGGCGACGAGCGCGTCGAGCAGCTCGACGAGCGCCCCGGGCGTGGACCGTGAAGCTGCCGGCCGCCGGCTTGCCGTGCGCGTCGACGGCCGAGCAGTGAACTGTCGTCGTCCCGGCCGGGAACGGCGAGCCGGACGCCGACGTCGCACGTGACGGGCACCGCCCGTCGACGAGATCCGTCGCGGACGCCGTGTACGAGACTACCGCACCTCCCGGGCTCGTCGCGTCGACGGTGATCGGCGCAGGCAGGCTCAGCTGGGCGCCGTCGTGTCGCTCACCGTCACGTCGAACGACGCCTTGCCGACATTCCCGGCCGCATCGATCGCGGACTCGCGGAGGCCGAAGTCGGTCAACACCTTTCCTCCGACGCCGAAGGTCGCGTCGAGACTGCCGTCGGCGTTGTAGCGGACGAGGGCGAAGTCTCCGGTCGTGAAGCCGCCCGGGCTGGTGATCCCGGCGGCGACGATCTTCCCGTCGGGCTGGAGCACGACGGAGGTGGCGCTGCCGCTGAAGGCGGTCATCACGAGCCCGCCCGTGCCGAAGGTCGAGTCGAGGCTGCCGTCCGGGTTGTAGCGGGCGAGGTCGAAGAAGCCGTTCTCGCCCTGCCCGGCTGCGACGATCTTCTGGTCGGGCTGCAGTGCGAGGCCGAAGATCGAGCTCCTGCCCGTGAAAGCGGTGGTCACCTTCCCGCCGACGCCGAAGCTCGCGTCTAGGGACCCGTCCGGGTTGTAGCGGGCGAGGGCGAAGTCGCCGAAGCCGCCGGCGCTGCCACCGGCGACGAGCTTGCCGTCCGGCTGGATCACGAGCGCCTGTACGCCGTCGAATCCGCGGAACAACGTCGTCACGATCCCGCCGCTCCCGAAGCTCGGGTCGAGAGCCCCGCCGGCGAGGTAGCGAACGAGCGAGAAGCCACCTGCGGAGAAGCCGGCGGCGACGATCCTCCCGTCGGCCTGTACCGCGACGGCGTTCGCGCCGTCGGTGCCGCCGAGATCCGTCGTCACGACCCCGCCGGCACCGAAGCTCGGATCGAGGTCGCCGCCTGCGGGCGCGGCGCCCGCGGCGAGCACGAGCGCGATCGCCGCCGACGAGCAGCGTCAGGGTGAAGAGCCTGAGCTGGAACATGACCAACCTCCTCCCCGCGCGTGGCGGGCCGGAATCGGAGTCAGCCACGCCGCGTGCGAATCGCGCACGTTGCAGGCGAGGCCCGCCTGCCGGCGATCGTAAGCCGATCTCGGAGGCTCTACCCAGGCGACCCGCACGATCGAGGCCGTGAGCTGCACCGGAACGGCTGGCGAGCCGAGCTCGACCGGTTCCTGGGATCCGAGGCCGTCGCCGTTGCGCTAGAGTCGCCCCGCCCGGAGAGGTGTCCGAGTGGCCTAAGGAGCGCGACTGGAAATCGCGTATCTGCCGAAAGGTGGATCGCGGGTTCAAATCCCGCCCTCTCCGCTTTCCGGGGCCGCCGCCGGGGCGGCCCCTCCGTTCGGCGAGAGGAGAGCCCGATGAGCGAGCGGACCTTCGACGTGATCGTGATCGGAGCCGGCCCGGCGGGCGAGGTCTGCGCCGGACGGCTCGGCGAGGCCGGGCTCGAGGTCGCGATCGTGGAGCGCCGTCTCGTCGGCGGCGAGTGCTCGTTCTTCGCCTGCATGCCCTCGAAGGCGCTGCTCCGGCCCGCGGAGGCGCTGGCCGAGGTCGAGCGGGTGCCCGGCGCGGCCGAGGCGGTCACCGGCGAGCTCGACGTCAGGGCGGTGCTCGACCGCCGCGACGAGGTCGTCCACCACCTCGACGACTCCTCGCAGCTGCCGTGGCTCGAGACCCGCGGCGTCACCGTCGTGCGCGGCGACGCGCGGCTCGACGGCGAGCGCCGCGTGCTCGTCGGCGACGAGGCGCTCGTCGCGCGCACCGCCGTCGTCGTCGCGGTCGGCAGCGACCCGGCGATGCCGCCGATTCCCGGCCTCGCGGAGGCGGCCCCCTGGACGAACCGCGATGCAACGGTCGCCGAGGACGTCCCGGCACGGCTCGTGATCCTCGGCGGCGGCGTGGTCGGCGTCGAGATGGCGCAGGCGTTCTCGTCGTTCGGCTCGCACGTGACGGTGCTCGAGGGCGGCCCGCGGCTGCTCGCGCGCGAGGAGCCCTTCGCCGCCGCGCAGGTGACCGAGGCGCTCGAGCGCGCGGGAGTCGACGTGCGGGTCGGGACGAAGGCGGTCGCGGTGCGCCGCGACGCGGACGGCGTCACGGTGGAGCTCGAGGGCGGCGAGAGCGTGACCGGAGACGAGCTCCTCGTCGCGATCGGCCGGCGGCCGCCGACCGAGGAGCTCGGCCTGGAGACCGTCGGGCTCGAGCCGGGCAAGACGATCCCCGTCGACGACCGCTGCCGCGCGGCCGGCTCCGGCTGGCTCTACGCGATCGGCGACGTCAACGGGCGCGCGCTGCTCACGCACATGGGCAAGTACCAGGCCCGGATCGTGGCGGACACGATCCTCGGCAAGGAGCGCGCGATCGTCTCGGACGGCCTGCGCTCGCCGCGGGTGATCTTCACCGACCCGCAGGTGTGCGCGGTCGGCCACACCGAGGCCTCGGCGCGCGAGGCGGGGATCAACGTGCGCGTGGTCGAGCAGGAGACGTCGGGCAACGCGGGCGGCAGCTTCTACGGCCGCGGCACCGTCGGCACCTCACGGCTCGTGGTCGACGAGGACCGCGGCGTGATCGTCGGCGCCACCATCACCGGCTCGGAGGTCGCCGACTTCCTCCACGCGGCGACGATCGCGGTGATCGGCGAGGTGCCGCTCGAGCGCCTCTACCACGCGGTGCCGTCGTTCCCGACGCGCAGCGAGGTGTGGCTCAACCTGCTGAACGCGTACGGGGTCTAGGACTTGCCGGCGACCGACGAGACGTAGGTCGCCACGGCCTGGATCTGCGCCGGGCTGAGCGTGCTCTTGAAGGACGGCATGATCTTGCCGCCGTTCGTCACCTGCTTCACGACGCTCGCCTGTGCGGGCTTGAGCTGGTCGAGGTCCGGCCCGACCTTGCCGGTCGCGTTCGCGTCCTTGAGCGTGTGGCAGCTCACGCAGCCCGCTGTCGTGAAGACCTTCTTCCCGGCCGCGAGATCCGCCGCGCTCGGGGCCGCGGGAGTCGTGCTCGTCGCCGCCGTGGTCGCCGGCGAAGACGCGGCCGAGCTCTCCTTCGGCTCCTTGGCGACGAGGATCACCGTCAGGATCATCGCGACGAAGAACCCGAAGGCGACCAGGATGTAGGCCTTGAGCCCCCTTCTCGCCCGGGAAGTTCGGGTTGCGCCTCGGCAGCACGAAGGACGAGATGAGCGCGAAGGCGATGAACGCGAACGCGACGACGCCGAGCACGATCTTCGCGTTCGTGGAAAGGCCCGAGGCAACCAGCATCCGCGGGAACCTACCACGGCTCGGAGACGGAGGACAGAGCCTCAGGGCATGGGCAGGTGCGGCATCGATCATCTAGGCTCCGCGCGTGAGCGAACGGAAGTCCGACCACCTGACCGCCGCGCAGAAGGCCGCGCTGGAGGCCGAGCTCGCCGAGCTCGAGGGTCCGAAGCGCGCCGAGATGGTGCAGGCGATCGCGACGGCGCGGAGCTTCGGCGACCTCTCCGAGAACTTCGAGTACCACGCGGCGAAGAACGAGCAGGGCCTGCTCGAGCGGCGGATCCTGATCCTGCGCGAGCGGCTCCACAACGCCGTGCTGATCGACGAGGACGCGGCGGCCGAGAGCGGCGAGGTCGCGGTCGGCTCCCTCGTCACGATCGAGGACGAGGACGGCGAGCAGCTGCAGGTCGAGATCTCGAGCGTCGGCGGCGCCGGCGCGGTCTCGCCCGACTCGCCGCTCGGGAGCGCGCTCCTCGGCGCGAAGGTCGGCGACGTGGTCGAGATCGAGGCGCCGAAGCACTCGTGGAAGGCGCGCGTCGTCTCGATCGGCCGCTAGCGCGCTTGAATCTCTGAGCGGGGAAACACCACACTCCGATGCAAGGCGGGCGGCCTATCGACGACGGGAGCCGTCATGCCTGCCAGCCCGATCGAGCACGTGGTGATCATCGTCAAGGAGAACCACGGCTTCGACACCTACTTCGGCAAGTTCCCCGGCGCGGCCGGCGACCCGACCCTTGCGGCCGCGGCCAATCCGCCGACAGTCGACCCGAGCCACACCCACAAGGCCTGGCTCAAGCGCGCGACCGGCGCGGTACGCGAGCAGTACGCCGAGGCGGACATCCCGGCCTACTGGGCCTACGCGCGGCAGTTCACGCTCTGCGACAACTACTTCACGGACGTCGCAGGGCCCTCGACGCCGAACCACCTGATGCTGATCACGGGCGACTCGCCGATCATCGAGAACCCGTCCGGCGGCTACCGGGTCACTCCCGCCGACACCTACGACCTGCCCTCGCTGCCGGCGCAGCTCGAAGCCGCCGGGCTGACCTGGCGGAACTACGGCGGCTACGCCTTCGCCAACGTGAAGGCGCTCTCGGGCCGGAACACGTTCACCTCGGACCAGTTCGCCGTGGACGCGGCGGCGGGCAAGCTCCCCACCGTCTCGTGGGTGTACGCCGATCACGCGCTGAGCGAGCACCCGCCGGACAGCGCGGCCGACAAGACGGCCGGAGTCGGCAACGTCACCGCCGGGATGAACTGGACCGTCGCGCAGGTCCAGGCGATCGTCGCCGGCGGGCTGTGGCCGAAGGTCGCGGTCTTCATCACGTGGGACGACTGGGGCGGCTGGGCCGACCACGTCGTCCCGCCGGAGGTCGAGACCTGGAGCGACGGCAGCCAGTTCCGCTACGGGAACCGCGTCCCCTGCCTCGTCGTCAGCCCGTGCGCGAAGGCCGGGCACGTCTCGACGACCCTCCGCTCTCACGTGAGCCTGATCCGCTTCTGCGAGGTGACCTTCGGGCTCCCGGCGGTGACCCCGCGCACCGCGGCCGCCGACGACATGGGCGACTGCTTCGACTACACGAACGCGATCGCGCCGCCGACAGTGGGGCCCGCGCCCGTCAAGCAACCGACGAAGCCGGCAGCACCCGACCTGAGCGCGATCCGTGCGGCGGCCGCGCGGGCCGAGGCGCGGGTCGCGGCGGCCCAGGCTGCGACCGACCCGAAGGTCGTCAAGGAGCAGCTCCGCTACGCGGCGGAGGATCTCGCGACGATCACGAAGCTCAGCACGCCGTCGTAGGTTCTACGGATGCCATCTGTCGACAGATAGGCGATCGTTGAGCGTGGAGGGTTGTCTCCTGCCACGCACCCTTCGCAGGGTGCCGTCTGGAGGTGGTTCCCGTGACGATTCGGAGGCTGCTCGTGTGGCTCGCAGCCGCCGCAGCCGGATCGCTCTTCCTACTCCTCGGACCCGGGCCGGCGCGAACGCAGCCCCGGCGGGCACGCCGCTCGGCCCCGACCTCGCGCTCACCGCGGTGTCGGCTCCGGTCCAGGTCCTGACCGGGCGAGCGTTCACAGTCGACGCGACGACAACCGAGCTGAGCGAAGGCACCGGCGCGAGCGCGACGCTGACCGCGTCGGCTAACGGAGTCGTCCTCGCATCCGTCCCGGTCGTGGTGCCGGCCGGCATCAGCGTCGTCACGAGCCTGCCCGTGACTCTGCAGACGGCAGGGCCGGTTCGGATCGACGTCGCGATCACCGCCACCGATCCGGCAGAGACGGCGCTCGCGAACAACGTCCGCTCCGCGACGATCGACGTGACGGACTTCCAGGTCGTCCCCTCCAACGCGGTCGGCCCGAGCCTCGCCGGCTACGGCGGCCAGTTCAACGAGAACGTCTACGCGTCGATCAGCCGCTCGGCCGGAGTCGCCGACGACAACCTCAGATGGATGGAGGAGTCGGTGATGGCGCTACGGCCGCAGTTCTCGCGGATCTTCTTCGCGCAGGCCGCCTTCAACGATCCCGACATGATGGCGTCGTTCGTGCGCACAGTGCTGCTCGCGCAGCGCACCGGTACGACGATCAACGTCACCTGGCAGGGCGGCACGCTCGACGTCAAGAGCGGGTCGGTCCAGAAGTTCGCCGAGGTCCTCGTGAAGCTCGTGGTGAAGTGGCACGTCACCCACCTCCACTGGGTCACGATCCAGAACGAGCCCAACTCCACGAAGATGACGCTGCCGCAGTACGAGAACCAGTACCGCGAGCTCGACGCGTACCTCGCGAACATCCGCGGCCAGGTGCGCTTCATGGGCGGCGACCTCGTGCAGACGAACCAGCGCGCCTGGTTCGAGTACCTGGGCGCCCACATGACGGACATCCTGGACGCCTACTCGATCCACGTCTTCTGGGACTACTGGGACGTGCAGAAGCTGCAGGACAGGCTCACCGAGGTCCGCGCGATCGTCGACGGGCTGCCGGTCGCGCAGCGCAAGCCGCTCTACGTCAGCGAGTACGGCGTCCGGGGCCTCCGCACCTTCAACGGCGCCGCGGCGGGCGATCCCGGTGTCTGGACGGACGGGACGCCGATCACGGAGACGAACGTCAGCGCCTTCGAGCACGCTTGGTTCGACATCCTCTCGTCCCGGCTCGGGTACGCCGGCACGAGCAAGTGGGACACCTTCTTCGGCCGCTACGACAAGGGCGTGCAGGCCTACTACATGATCGGCAGCCCTGACCGGGGCTGGCCGAGGCACCCGATGTTCAACCTGTTCTACCTCCTCACGGCCACGGTCAAGCCCGGCTGGCACGCCGTCGAGCTCGACGCGGTGCCGGGAACGACGCGCCTGGTGACGGCCTACACCGGGGGCTGGGACTGGACGCTCGTCGGCCTCGACACGGCCGGCGCGCAGCTGAACGGATCCTCGACGGTCCAGGTGCCGTACAGCATCGGCGGCCTGCCGCCCTCGCAGACGTTCAGGCTCGTGGTGTGGAACGACGTGGGCGACGGCCTCGACGGCCCGGCCACCGCGGTCACTACGGATGCCGGCCGGAACCGCGACCTTCACGGTGCCGCAGCAGGGGGTCTTCGCACTGACCACGAGGCCGGGCACCGTCGAGCCGAGGAACACGCTGCCGCTGCCCGGCTAGAGACGGCTCACCAGGCCATCGCCTCGGGCGCATGTCGGCCGAGGCGCTCCGGAAGCCCGCCGGGCTCCTAGCGGCCGGCCTTGAGCGAGGCGCAGCTCTGTCGGCTGCGGTTGCCGCTCGGATCGGTTGCGGTCAGGCAGAACCTGAGCGCTCCCGCCGGCGGATGGAGTGGCAGCCGCCACGTCACGGAGTAGATGTTCCCGGCCTGCGCGTCGCGAAGCGGCTCTTTCAGTGTCGCGAGCACGTGCGCTCGGCCGGCGAGCACTCGCAGGACGACGCTGCTTCGGCCGCTGTCATCGGAGAGCGTGTACTTGAGCGGAGTCGGCTGGCCGAACTGGCCTGTGGTCGGAATCGCGAAGACGATCGGGGCGAGGATGGGCGTACCTGGGATCGAACCAGGGACCTCCCGCGTGTGAAGCGGGCGCTCTCCCGCTGAGCTATACGCCCCGAGCGGCTCAGGTTACCGCAGCGGGCCTGGACTCGTGATGCAACATCCGCCGCCGCGACCGACATGGCGAGCGCGGCTCACGACCGCTCGCGGAGACCACCCCGAGGACTGTTGGCCCGCCGAAAGTCGTCATGGCGCCGACGGCGCCGGACTTTCGACGGCGTCGCGGCGCAGGAGCTCGCGCGCCGTCTCGCGCGCGTCGGGGTCGCCCTCGCGCCAGAGGCGCTCGACCAGCGCGCCCATCACGTCGCGGATCCCGACGACGCCGAGGATGTTCTCGCCCTGCATCACCGGGAGGTGGCGGATCCGCCGCTCGCTCATGATGCGCGCGGCCGCCAGGACGTCTCCCTCGGACTGGATCGTGATCGGGTCGGCCGTCATCACGTCGCGCACCGCCAGCGCGTCGAGATCGAGGGCCTCGCCGGCGAGGCGGAGGACGTCGCGCTCGGTGAAGATGCCCACGAGCCTCGGCCCCTCGCAGATCGCGATCGAGCCCACGTTCGCCGCGAGCATCTTCTTGATCGCCTCCCGCGCCGTCTCCTCGGGTGCGGCCTGAACGACCCGAACCGTCATCACGTCCGCGACTGTCATCTTCCGTTCCCCCTAAGTACGGATTGACACGAACTCCGATGATACGATACGCGGGCCCGGTCGCGCTAGGTGGGGAGCTAGCGGTTCCCTGAACCCGCAACCCGCTCTAGCGGGACCGAACACCGCCCGAGGGGCGGATTCAACGGAGCTGGGCCGGCGCACGCAGCGTTGACGGTCGAGGTTCCGCGCACTGGGAGCATCTGAACCGCGTCAGGTCCGGAAGGAAGCAGCGCTAAGGATTCCCTCCCAGGTGCCGCGGTTCTGCCTTACCCGAGCGAGCGACGCAGGTTCCTCCCGGGGGATCCCTTCGAAGGCCGGAGCGCGCGACCGGGCCTTCTCTGCTTGAATCGCTTCGGTGACCGCGCTCTACCGCAAGTACCGGCCGCAGGACTTCGACGAGGTGGTCGGGCAGGAGGCGGTCGTCCGCACGCTGACGAACGCGATCCGCTCCGGCGACGTGCGCCAGGCCTACATCTTCGCCGGGCCGCGCGGCACGGGGAAGACGTCGATGGCGCGGATCCTCGCGAAGGCGCTCAACTGCGCGCAGGGCCCGACGGTCACGCCCGACAAGACCTGCCACGCATGCGTGTCGATCGCGAACGGCACCTCGCTCGACGTGATCGAGATGGACGCGGCCTCGCAGCGCGGGATCGACGACATCCGTGAGATCCGCGAGCGCGTCGTGCTGCAGCCGGTCGAGGGCCAGAAGAAGGTCTACATCCTCGACGAGGCGCACCAGCTCACCGACGCCGCGTGGAACGCGCTGCTGAAGGTGGTCGAGGAGCCGCCGCCCCACCTCCTCTTCGTCTTCTGCACGACCGAGCTCGGCAAGGTGCTGCCGACCGTCCGCTCGCGGTGCCAGACCTTCGTGTTCGCCCGTCCGCGCCTGCCCGACCTCGTGAAGGTGCTGCGCCGCGTCGCCGACGGCGAGGGGATCGAGGCGCCCGACCAGTCGCTCGCGCTGATCGCCCGCTCCGCGCGCGGCTCGTTCCGCGACGCCGTCTCGACCCTCGACCAGCTCGCGGCCGCGACCGAGGGGCAGGTCAACGTGCAGGCGGTGCTGCAGCTGCTCGGCGCAGTCGAAGAAGACGCCCTCTATCGGATCTGCGACCTGATCGTCGACCACGACACCGCCGGCGCGCTGATGTTCGTCGAGGAGCTCTCCGAGCAGGGGCAGGATCTCGGCCGGCTCGTGATCGACCTGCTCGAGCACCTGCGGCACCTGATGCTCGTCCAGCACATGGGCGAGGTGCCCGACTCGCTGCCCGTCACCGAGGAGACGCGCGAGCGCCTGCGCGCACAGGCGAACCAGCTCGGCGAGGCGACCGTCGTCCGGCTCTGCGACCTGCTCGCGGTCGCCGTCGACGACCTGCGCCAGGGCGGCGACCCGCGCCTGCCGCTCGAGCTCGCGCTCGTCAAGGTGACGCGGCCGGCGGCCGACCTCTCCCGCGAGTCGATGGCCTACCGGCTCGAGCAGCTCGAGCACGGGCGGCCCTCGGCTCCCGCTCCGGCGCCGGAGCCGGCCCGCAGAGCCGGTCGAGACCGTCGCCGAGGCGCCGGGCCCCGGACGGGCCGCCGCTCGAGCTCGAGCAGCTCCAGGAGGCGTGGCAGCGGACGATCGTCTCCGCCGTCGAGCAGAAGTCGATGCCGACCGCCGCCGTGCTGCGGCTCGCCCATCCGGCCGGGCTCTCGGGCGAGACGCTCACCGTCGAGTTCCCCGAGAGCGCGTCGTTCCACCGTCAGCTCGCCGAGGACCCGAAGAACGCCGTCCTGCTCCAGGACGCGCTCTACGAGGTGACCGGGCGCCGGCTCGCGCTCGCGTTCGCGACCGGCGAGGGCGAGGAGCCCGTCGAGCACCACGAGCGGCCGATGGGCGAGGACGAGATCTACGAGCTGATGAAGGAGACGTTCGACGCGCGAGAAGTGGAGGAGCCGTAATGGGCATGGACATGAACAAGCTGATGAAGCAGGCCCAGCAGATGCAGGAGCAGATGCAGAAGGCGCAGGAGGAGGCCGCGTCGATCGTCGTCGAGGGCTCCGCCGGCGGGATGGTGACCGTGAAGGCGACCGCCGCGGGCGAGGTGATCGAGGTCAAGATCGCGAAGGACGCGATCGACCCGGACGACCCCGAGATGCTCGAGGACCTCGTGCTCGCCGCGGTCAACAACGCGCTGCACGCGGCCGAGGCTGCGATGCAGCAGAAGATGGGCCCGCTGATGGGCGGATTGGGCCTCGGCCTCTGACGCCATGGTAGAGATGGTCGACGCCACACCTGCGCGCGTCTGGCTGGTGGCCCAGACACGGCGCACGATCGTCCGGCTCGCCCTTGACCAGGCGCACCGGCTTGGCCTGCGGGCGACCCGAACGCCCTGCTTGGTCTGAGCCATCCCCAGACGCACCCGGGCATGGCAT
>CAVUZM010000017.1:0-193215 GCA_963746005.1 uncultured Actinomycetes bacterium
TGACCCGGTAGTTAGTGTGACGGCGTGTTTTCGCCGTCGGTCGAGAATCTCGTCGCGCAGCTGACGCGCCTGCCCGGCGTCGGCCAGCGCACGGCCCAGCGGCTCGCGTTCCACCTGCTCCAGGTGCCGAAGCCGGAGGCGCTCGCGCTCGCCGAGGCGATCGCCGACGTGAAGGAGCGCGTCCGCTTCTGCGACGAGTGCGGCAACCTGACCGAGGACCCCGTCTGCGCGATCTGCCTCGACGAGCGGCGCGACCGCACGCTGATCTGCGTGGTCGAGCAGCCGGCCGACCTCGTCTCGCTCGAGCGCACCCACGAGTTCCGCGGCCTCTACCACGTGCTCGGCGGCGCGCTCTCGCCGCTCGACGGCGTCGAGCCCGAGCACCTGCGCATCGACGAGCTGCTCGCCCGGGTCGAGCGGAACGGCGTCGTCGAGGTCGTGCTCGCGACCAACCCGAACATGACCGGAGAGGCGACGGCGGCCTACATCGCCGACCGGCTCCGCGACCGCGTCCGCGTGACCCGCCTCGCGAGCGGGCTGCCGGTGGGCGGCGATCTCGAGTACGCCGACGAGGTCACTCTGGGCCGGGCGCTGGCCGGCCGGCGCGAGATGTGAGCTGCTGCCACCGCCCGAAGAAGCGGGCGGTGTCGGCGGCGATCCAGAACGCGAGCAGCGCCAGCGGAATCTCGCTCACGAGGGCCTCGGCGACGGCTCCCATCCGGCTCGCGTTGCCCGACGAGAGCGTGATGTCGAACCAGGCGTCCGCGAGCAGCATCGTGCCGGCTGCGGCCGCCGCTCCCTGCAGCCACGGCGCTCGCCGGAGGATGCCGATTCCCGTCAGGGCGACGGCAACCGTCAGAGCGATGTCGAAGCCGACCCAGGTGAGGTCCCAATCGTTGGTGACGTGCCGGGACGGGAGAACCCACGTGAGCCAGACCGTCCACGGCAGCAGGAAGAGCGCGACCATCAGGAAGATCGGGGCGGCCCAGCGCCGGACCCAGCCGCTCACGGGCTCGGGCTGCAACTGATCGCTTTCCATCCCTGGAGTTGTACCCGTACGGCATCCGTACAATCGAGGCATGGCCGTGGCACAGAAGACTCTCCGCGAGGCGCGCATCGGCGTGGTCGGCGCGACGGGCGCCGTCGGCGCGGTCACGCTCGAGCTGCTCGCAGGCCGCGGCTACGACAACGTTCGCGCGTTCGGGTCGTCGCGCTCCGCCGGCTCCTCGGTGCCCTTCGGCGGGATCGCGCTCGTCGTCGAGGAGGCGACGCCCGAGGTGCTCGCGGCCGGCGACCTCGACGTCTGCCTCTTCTCGGTCGGCACCTCCCAGAGCCTCGAGCTCGTCCCACACGCCGTCCGCGGCGGCGCGCTGTGCGTCGACAAGTCGTCGGCCTACCGCCTCGAGCCGGGGATCCCGCTCGTGGTGCCCGAGGTGAACGGCGCCCGCGTGCGGGAGAACGACGGGATCGTGGCCAACCCGAACTGCTGCACGATCCCGCTCACCTGCGCGCTGAAGCCGCTGCACGACGCCGCCGGGCTCGCGCGCGTGCGGATCGCGACCTACCAGTCGGTCTCGGGCGCGGGCGCCGAGGCGATGGAGCGGCTGCGGGGCGAGACCGCCGAGCAGCACGCGGTGCGGATGGACTGGGACTTCGACGGCGTCGAGTTCGACGAGGAGTCGAAGCTCCGCGCCGAGACGCGCAAGATCATGGAGCTGCCGGAGCTGCCGATCAGCGCGACGTGCGTGCGCGTGCCGGTGATGGTCGGCCACTCCGAGGCCGTCTGGATCGAGACCGTGGAGCCGCTGTCGCCCGAGGCCGCGCAGACGCTCCTCGCCGCGGCGCCGAGCGTGCGCGTCGACGAGATCCCCACTCCGGGCGAGGCCGCCGGCGGCGACGAGGTGCACGTGAGCCGGATCCGCACCGACACCACGATCGAGAACGGGCTCGCGCTCTTCGTCTCCTGCGACAACCTGCGCAAGGGCGCCGCGCTGAACGCGCTCCAGATCGCCGACCTCCTGGTCGGCGTCCCCGCCTAGGCCTTGACACCGCCCAGCGGCTCGCGGGCCGTCTTCGCCCAGTCGCTCCGGTGCGTGAGCTGGCGCACGGCGGCGCGCGCCAGCACGGGCCACAGCAGCCAGGTGTAGGCCGCGTAGATCGGCGCGAGGAGGATGCCGCGAAGGATCCCGAAGAACCCCCACTGGGCGCCCCGCGAGATGCAGCCCATCAGGACGCCGCCGTAGCCGAGCAGGAAGAAGAAGATCAGCACCCACCAGTCCTGGTCGCCCCAGAAGTTCGCGACGCCGGTGACCGCGAGCACGATGCTCGCGACGAATGCCACGCCGACCACCGCGTGGATCGCAGGCAGCAGCAGGTAGGCGACGAGGTCGAACCGCACGTACCACGGCCGGTCGAGCCGCCACATCCGCGCCGAGGTGGCCCATCGCCTGGAGGTTCCCCTGCGCCCAGCGCGTGCGCTGCCGGAACAGCTTCCGCAGCCCGGGCAGGCCCTGCTGGTTCACGCTCGCGCGCGGCTCCTGCTCGCAGAGCCAGCCGGCCTCGATCAGCCGGAGCCCGAGATCCTGATCCTCGGTGAGCCGGTCGCGCCAGGGCCCGCCGACCTCCGGGTCCGCGATCGAGTCCAGCGCGGCGAGGCGGTTGCACTGGCCGTTCCCGCCCATCCCGGCGATGCCGGCCGGCGAGCGCCCGAGCTGGTAGAGGAACCCGTAGACGGAGAACTCGACGTCCTGGAACCAGGTGAGCAGGCTCGAGCGGTTGTAGATCCGCACCAGCAACTGCACCCCGCCGACCCGCGGATTCGCGAAGCGCCCGGCGACGAACCCCGGCGTGGCCGGGTCGAGCCGCCCGTCGGCGTCGACCACGACGATCACCACCCGGTCCCGCGGCCATCCGGCCCAGCGGCCGGTCGCGAGCAGCTCGTCGAGATGGCGCCACGCCGCGTTCAGCGCCGCGGCCTTGCCCTTCTTCGCGTCGGGCGGCGTCCGCGTCAGCACCTCGAGATCAGGGTGCTCGATCCCGGCGAGCACGGCGCCGGTGCCGTCGGTCGAGCCGTCGTCGATCACCAGGATCGCCCGGTTCTTCGCCTCGACTCCGAGCAGCCGGTCGACGCTGTCGGCGATCGTCACCTCCTCGTTCAGGGCGGGGACGAGGAACACCCAGAGCAGCTCGTCGGTCGAGCCGGCCTCAGGCGGCGCCTTCCGCAGCGCGCGGCGCGACGCGATGAAGAGCGCGAGCGTCCAGACCCAGACCATGATGATGATCACGAAGACGACGACGAACAGCGACTGAGCCCAGGTCGGGAGCCCGGCGAACGGGCCCGATGAACGCGATCAGCGTCCCACCCACCGATCGAGCTCCTCGCTCCGGTCCGGCGCGAGGCCGCGTGGCACGCCGGACGCGGTGTCCGTGCCGCCGGGGTAGCCGGCGGCGATCAGCACCGCCTTCCGCGAGAAGCCCGGGCCGAAACGGACGGGAGTCGGGCCGAAGCCCGCAAGGTACTCCAGCGCGGCGACGATCCGCTCCGACGCGCGCCCGTCCCCGTACGGGTTGGCCGCGGCCGCCATCGCCGCGTGCTCGGCCGGATCGGTCAGCAGCAGGGTCGCGGCCTCGACGATCCGGTCCGGGTCGGTGCCGACGAGGCGCAGCGTGCCGGCCTCGACCCCCTCGCCGCGCTCCGTGGTGTCGCGCGTGACGAGCACGGGGACGTCGAGCGCGGGCGCCTCCTCCTGGATCCCGCCCGAGTCGGTGACGATCACCTTCGACCGGGCCATCAGCTTGGCGAACGGCGCGTACGAGAGCGGCTCGGTCAGGACGACGTTCGCGTACACGGAGAGCGGCTTGCCGAGCTGCTCGCGGACGAGCGGGTTCGGGTGCTGCGGGCACGACGAAGCGGGTGCCGGGATGCGCGACGGCGAGGCGGCCGATCGCCTCGGCGATCCGGGCCAGCCCTCCCTCCCAGTTCTCGCGGCGGTGCGCGGTCACGGTCACGACCGGGTCGTCCGAGGCGACGGCCTCGGCGACCGCCGGGTCGTCGAACACGACGTCGAGGGTGGACGCGAAACGGAGCGCGTCGATGCCCGTGTTGCCGGTGACGAAGATCTGCTCGTACGGGACCCGCTCGCGGACGAGGTTCTCCTCGTTCGTGGAGGTGGGCGCGAGATGGAACGACGCGATGCGCGAGATCGCCTGGCGGTTCAGCTCCTCGGGGAACGGGCTGAGCGTCAGCCGCGTGCGCAGGCCGGCCTCGACGTGCGTGACCGGGATCCGCAGGTTGAACGACGCGATCGCCGCCGCGAGAGCCGACGAGGTGTCGCCGTGGACGAGCGTCACGACGGGGAAGCCGTCGTCGAGGATCGCCTCACGGGTCGCGATCGCGGCGCCGGTCGCGTCGAAGCGCTCGCGAAGGAAGCCGTCCAGCCTGGAGATCACCGTCGAGACGAGCTCGTTGAGGGTGAGCCCGGGCCGGCCGACCTCGAGGTCGAAGTCGGGCGTGATGTCCGCGAGGGCCAGGATCGGGTCGACGAGGTCGCGGTGCTGGCCCGTCGTGACCACGACCGGGACGAAGTTCGCGCTCGCACGCAGCGCCAGCACGACCGGGAGCATCTTGATCGCCTCGGGCCGCGTCCCGATCAGGCAGAGGACGTTGGCCCTCGGCTGTGCGTTCATCGCCCGAGCAGCCCGAAGGTCAGACGTCGCAGCCGCGCGCGGCGGCGCTCTTCGCGTTCTTTCGCGGCATGGATCCGTTCAAACCCGTCGGAGATGCGCTTTCGCGTCCACGCCTCGAGCCCCAGCTCGGCCCACGGCGCTTGAAACTCAGGATCGTGGTGGCTCTTCCTGTTCATCGTCGTCCTCCAACAGCAGATGACGGATGTCGTCCAGCTTAGCGTCGAGCCGCATGAGCCAGACTAGCGCGACATTCAGATCGCTCTCGATTCCGTCGAGATTGGCGCGACGAAACACCGCCGAACTCTGCCGCGTGGACGCACAGCGAACAAGTGGCCGTTATGGCCGCGGCGCCGGCACCGGCTGCGGGAAGAACGCCTCGCGCACGACGCGCAGGACGTGGGAGCGGCGCCCCTCGGTGACCGGCTGCAGGCCGCCGAGGTCGAGCCGCGCGAGCTCCACGCGTCCCTGGCTCCGCACGGTGTGGAAGCCGAAGTCCGAGAGGAAGTCGCGCGGGAACACCGTCTTGTGGACCTGGAAGCGCTCGTAGGCCGACTCGCCCTCCGGATAGCGGTAGGCGAACGCCTCGACCGCCGCGGCGCCCTGGTCGCGCGCCTCGCCGATCGCGGCGAGGAAGAGCGACTGCATCACCCACGGGCTCGAGCGGTCGACGAGGTAGGCGCAGGTGACGAGCACCGCGTCGAGCGACGGCGGGCCCGCGGGCAGCTCGGCCGCGCGCGGGAACAGCTGCGCCGGCCCGTACTGCATCACGCCGAGCAGCCGGCCCTCTCCGTCCTGGTAGACGGTGCCCCAGGCGCCGGGGCCGTCCTCGACCCGCTCGATCCACTTCTCCTTGTCGGCCGTGCGCGCCGACCGGGACTGCCACCAGACGCAGTCGCGGCAGACGGCGGGCGCACTCGCGAGGGTGCCGCGGCTGAGCGCCTGAACCTGCGTGGCCACCGCTACTCCGGGGGGCCGATCTCGTCGACGACGACGTCGACCGCCTCCGGCCGGACGTCGGCCATCCGGGCGAGGTAGCTGGCGACGCGCTCCTGCACCGCCCGGCCGAGCTCGGGGATCGGCGCGCCCCAGTCGACGGCGAGATGCAGCTCGACCCGGACGACGCCGTCCTCGTTCAGCACCTTGACGCCGCGGTGCCGGTACAGCGTGCTCTCGACGAGCCCGCTGACACCGCCGACCTCGCGCGCCGCGTCCGCCGCGTAGCTCGCGAGGATGTCGCTCGAGATGGACGCGTGGCCTTCCATCACCGTGAGTGTAAGCGCAGCTCCGTCGCCTCGGGGCGGGCGCAGAAGCGGAACGGGACGAAGGTCGTGCCGAGCCCGGGCGAGACGTGCAGGAGCCCGGCCGGCCGGCGGTAGAGGCCCCGGGTGTAGCGGGCGCGGAGGTGGGCGAGGCGCAGCTTGCCGCCGGGGTACGGGACGCAGATCTGGCCGTCGTGCATGTGGCCCGCGAGCACGAGGTCGAAGGCGCCGGGCTCGACCCGGTCGACCGCGTTCGGGAAGTGCGTGAGCAGGATCCGCAGGTCGGCGTCCGCCGAGAGGCCCTGCTCGTCCCCGCGCGAGGCCGGGTCGACCCCGGCGATCCAGACGCGCCGGCCGCGCAGCTCGACCAGGCGGCCCTCGTCCGAGAGCAGCGTCGCCGAGCCGAGCTCGTCCACCCGGGCCGGCACCGAGAACGGGTCGCGGCTCACCGCGAGGTCGTGGTTCCCGAGGATCGCGTAGCAGCGCGGGAGCCGCGCCACGAGCTCGCGCAGCCGCTCCTCCCCGCCCGGCCGGGAGAGCAGGTCGCCGGTCACGAGCACGAGGTCGGGATCGCGCGCCGCGGTCCAGTCGACCGCGCGGGCGACCGCGCCCTGGCCGCGCGAGGGAACGCCGAGGTGAAAGTCGGAGAGGTGGACGAGCCGCACCCCGTCGAGCTCGGGCGGGAGCCCGGGGATGTCGACGTCGAGCACCCGGTAGCGCACCCAGCCGGCCTCGAACCAGCCCCAGGCGACCGCTGCGGCGGCGATGACGACGACTGCGAGGGCGAACCACACGGAACGGACCCTAGATAGAGCTCCGGCGCGGCGTTCCCGAAGGTTCACCGCGCCGGAATCCGCCCCTCCGGTTGGGAAGACGCTCGTGCCGGGGAAAACTTGCGCGGAGATGGTTGATGCCATGCCCGGGTGCGTCTGGGGATGGCTCAGACCAAGCAGGGCGTTCGGATCGACCGCAGGCCAGGCCGGTGGGCCTGGACAAGGGCGAGCCGGACGATCCTGCGCCGTGTCTGGGCCACCAGCCAGACGCGGGCAGGTGTGGCATCAACCATCTACTTACGCTTCGAGCTTCTCGAGCACCGGGGCGACCGAGACCACGTGGCGCTTGAACTTCAGCTCCGAGTCCGGGATCCCGGCGGCGACGCCGACGAGCTGGGAGAGGTGCAGGATCGGCATCTGGAAGTCCTTGCCGGTCTGCTTCTTCAGCTTCGACTGCCACGCGTCGAGCGAGAGGTGGCAGAGCGGGCACGGCGTCACGATCGCGTCGGCGCCGGCCTCCTTCGCCTGCTCGATCGGCTTGATCAGCTCGCCGAGCGCGGTCTCCTCGCGCGCCTGGATGATCGGGAAGCCGCAGCAGGTCTTCTTCGCCGGGTAGTCGACCGCGGTGCCGCCGCACGCCTCGATGATCCGCTCGAGCGACGACGGGTTGTCCGGGTCCTCGAACCCGAGCAGCTTCGACGGGCGCAGGATCTGGCAGCCGTAGAACGGCGCGATCTTCAGCCCCTTCAGCCCCTTGTGCGCGGCCTGCTGCAGCAGCTCGTAGCCGGGCCCCTCCGAGATCTCCCAGAGCAGGTGGCGCACGTCGACGGTCGCGTTGTAGGCCGGGACGCCGACCGACTGCAGGTTCTCGTTGATCCGGCCGCGCAGCTCCTCGTCGTTCTTGAGCTGCCAGTTCGCCTGGCGGAGGTTGAGCGTGCAGACGTTGCAGATCGTGAGCAGCGTGTCGGCTCCGGTCGCCTCCGCATAGGAGAGGATCCGCGCGTTGAGGTGGAGGTAGTAGTCGGGCTCCGCCTCGTGGATGTCGCCGGCGCCGCAGCAGGTGACCGACTCGAGCTCCTCGAGCTCGAGCCCGACCTTCGGCGCGAGCGCCTGGGTCGCCGAGTCGAGCTCCTTCGCCGACAGCGAGGCGAGACAGCCCTTGTAGTACGCGACCTTCTTCACTGTGCCGCCTCCTCCTCGCCGGGCAGGTACGGCCGCGGGAACGAGCCGGGCCCGTACGGATCGCGATCCTCGCCGTGGACGCCGTGGTCGAGCGCCGCCAGCGCCTTCTCGCCCTGCACGATCCCGGTCGCGCCGTCGCGACCCTGTGCCTTGACGAGGTCGTAGAGCGCGCGCGACTCGCTCGACGTCCTTCGCCACGTGCGGCGGGAACGGCGAGGGCACCTTGCCCTTCCTCGCGAGGCCGATCGCGAAGCCGGTGTCCTTGAGCGAGCGGACGATGCCCTGCGTCTTCGGCACGAGCTCGGTCTCGCGCAGCCAGCCCGTCGTCTTCGCGGAGGTGACGAACCACTTCGCGTGCCTCGCGCCCATGTCGCGGTCGACCCCGAGCTTGACGGCCTCGGCGCCGAGCTTCGCGATCGCGTCGCGCGGGTCGACGCCCTTCGGGCAGCGCTCGTTGCAGAAGTAGCAGCGCGTGCACTCCCAGATCCCGTGCTGGCCGCTGTACTCCTCGAGCCGCTCCACCGTCGCGTGGTCGCGCGGGTCGCCGACGAAGCGCATCCCCTTCGCGAGCGCCTGCGGGCCGAGGAACTCGGGGTCGGAGTCCATCGCGTTGCACTCCGACACGCAGCAGCCGCAGTTGATGCAGAGCGACTCCTTGTGGATCGGGTTCATCTCCGGCTGGGTGACGAGATACTCCTTGCCATCCGGCGGCTCGGCGTAGCCCGGCTGGAGGTACGGCTTCATCGCCTTGAACTTCGTCCAGAAGGGCTCCATGTCCACGACGAGGTCCTTGACGACCGGCAGGTTGCCCATCGCCGAGATCACCGGCACGCGGCCTGCCTGCGCGATCTCGTACATCGGCGTGCTGCATGCGAGCACGGCCGCGCCGTCCATCCGCATCCCGCACGAGCCGCAGATCATCATCCGGCAGCTCTTGCGGTAGGCGAGCGTCCCGTCGTGGCGGTCCTTGACGATGTCGAGGCAGTCGAGGAGCGTCGCCTCCTCGGGCGCGTCGAACTCGTACTCCTTCAGCGCCTTCTGGCCCGTCGAGGACTCGTAGCGCCAGATCTTCAGGGCGACCTTCATCAGTAGCTCCGCGCCTCCGGCTTCCACTTCGTCATCCGGACCTCCTTGTACGTCAGCTCGGGCCCGCCGTCGCGCCAGCGCGAGATCGAGTGCTTGAGGAAGTTCTCGTCGTCCCGGTCAGGGTAGTCGTACGGGCGCGAGTGGGCGCCGCGGCTCTCGGTGCGGGCGACGCCGGCGGTGAGCATGCACGGAGGCGAGGTCGAGCAGGTAGCCGAGCTCGATCATCTGGGTGAGGTCGCTGTTGAAGATCTCGCCCTTGTCCTCGATGTACACGCTCTCGTAGCGCTCGCGCAGGCCGGCGATGATCTCGAGCTGGGCCTCCATCTTCGCGCCCTGCGCGGAAGACGCCGAAGTTCTCGAGCATCGAGGAGCCGAGCTCGTCGCGCACCTGCCAGGGCCGCTCGGTGCCCTTGCGGCTGACGAGCGCCTGGATCTCGCGCTCGGCGTCGCGCGCGGCGGAGTCGGGCACCGGAGTCGGAGGCCCGGCGGCGAGCGCGGCCTCGGCGGCGGCGCGGCCGGCCCGGCGGCCGAAGGTGATCGTCTCCATCAGCGAGTTGCCGCCGAGGCGGTTCGAGCCGTGGACCGAGACGCAGGCGACCTCGCCGGCCGCGTAGAGGCCGGGCATGCTCCGTGGCGCCGTCGTTGTCGGTCTCGACGCCGCCCATGTGGTAGTGGGCGCCCGGCCGCACCGGGATCGGGTCGTAGATCGGGTCGACGTTCGCGTAGGTCATCGCCAGCTCGCGCGAGCCGGGCAGGCGCTCGATGATCCGCTCGGCGCCGAGGTGGCGCAGGTCGAGGAAGATCGAGCCGTTGATCCCGCGGTCGGCGTCGATCTCGGTCTGCTCCGAGCGGGAGACGACGTCGCGCGAGGCGAGCTCGAGCGCGTTCGGCGCGTACTTCTTCATGAAGCGCTCGCCGTCCTTGTTGATCAGGAAGCCGCCCTCGCCGCGGCAGCCCTCGGTGATCAGGATCCCGGACGGGTAGAGCGTCGTCGGGTGGAACTGCATGAACTCCATGTCCTTCAGGGGCAGGCCCGCGCGCAGCGCGATCGCCATCCCGTCGCCGGTGCAGGCGTACGCGTTCGTGGTCGCGCGGTAGAGCCGGCCCGCGCCGCCGGTGGCGAGCACGACCGTGCCCGCGCCGATCGTCTTCAGGCCGCCGTTGAGGAGGTCCCAGGAGATCACGCCGGTGCAGCGGCCGCCGTCGACGACGAGCTTCCAGGCGAAGTACTCCTCGTAGACGGTGATCGTCGCGCTTGACGAGCTGCTCGTAGAGCACCTGGATCAGGACGTGGCCGGTGATGTCGGCCGCGTAGATCGTGCGCGGCGAGCCGGCGGCGCCGAACGGGCGCTGGGCGAGCTTGCCGTCCTCGCGGCGCGAGAAGACCGCGCCCCAGTGCTCGAGCTGGTAGATGTCGCCGGGCGCCTCGCTCGTGAGGATCTCGATCGCGTCCTGGTCGCCGAGGTAGTCGGAGCCCTTGACCGTGTCGAAGGCGTGCGACTCGGGGCTGTCCTCGCCCGCGTTGCCGAGCGCCGCGTTGATCCCGCCCTCCGCCGCGCCGGAGTGGCTGCGGGTCGGGTGGAGCTTGGAGACGATCGCGACGTCGGCGCCCGCGTCGTGCGCCTCGATAGCGGCGCGCATCCCGGCACAGCCGGCCCCGACCACGAGAACGTCGTGCGTCGCCTCCACGTCCGAGGAAGCTATACGAAACGCCCGTCGCCGCGCCGTGGGTACGATCGCCCATGATCCGCCCGCCCGACCCTCCACTCAGCGACGGCGTCGTCGAGCTGCGGCCGTGGCGCAGGGACGACGTGGCCGTGCTCCCCGGGCTGATCAACGGCGACCCCGAGATCGAGCGCTGGCTCGAGCTGATGCCGAGCCCGTACACGAGGAAGGACGCGCGCGAGTGGGTGGCGCGGGCGACGGAGGCCTGGCGCACGGGGCTGTTCCTGCCGTTCGCCGTGCTCGACGCGAAGACCGGCGAGGTCGTCGGGGGCCTCGGCTTCAACTCGCTCGACGCCGAGAGCGCCTCGGGCGAGATCGGCTACTGGCTGAGCGCGGGCGCCCGCGGGCGCGGGCTGACGACGCGGGCGCTCCGGCTCGTGACGCTCTGGGGCTTCGAGGCGCTCGGGCTCGAGCGGATCCAGGTGCGGGCCGAGGCCGAGAACGTCGCCTCGTGCCGCGTCGCCGAGAAGGCGGGCTATCGGCGGGAGGGCGTGATCCGCTCGTCGCGCTACAACCCGCGTCTCGGACGGCGGATGGACTTCGTCCTCTACTCGGCCCTACCGGGGGAAATCCAGGCCTGACGGCGAACTCCGGCCGGGTGGACACCGGCGCCAAGGTCGACCGCTTCCTGCAGAGCCCCTCGCTCGCCGAGGCGACGCGGCGCGCCTACCGCGGCGACCTCGGGGAGTTCGCCGGCTGGCTCGAGCGGCGCGGCACCCCGGTCGACGGGGTGGACGTCCGCGCGCTGACCGAGTACGCGGCCGAGCTGGGCCGGGGCAGGCCGAAGCGCTCGCCCGCGACCGTGGCCCGGAAGCTCGCGGCGGTCCGCTCGTTCCTCCGCTTCACCCTCGGCCCCGCGAACGTCCCGGACGTCGCGCTCGCGCCTCGCCGGGCGCGGCGCCTGCCCGACGCGCCCAAGCCGGAGGAGGTCGAGGAGCTCCTCGCGGCACTCGAGGAGGAAGGGCCCGCGCGGCCTGCGCGACCGCGCGCTCGTCGAGCTCGTCTACTCCGCCGGCCTCCGCAGCGCCGAGGCGGTCGGGCTCGACCTCGCCGACGTCGACTTCGAGCAGGAGCACGTCCACGTGCGCGGCAAGGGCGGGAAGGAGCGGGTGGTGCCGCTCGGCGAGGAGGCGGCCTACTGGGCGGCGCGCTACCTGCGCGAGGCCCGGCCCACGCTTGCCCGGGACGCATGCGATGCCTTCTTCCTTTCAGTGCGCGGCCGCCGCCTCGACACCTCGACGCTCCGCCGCACCCTCCCCCACCCGCACCGCCTCCGCCACGCGTTCGCCACCCACCTGCTCGAGGGCGGCGCCGACCTGCGGACGATCCAGGAGCTGCTCGGCCACAGCTCGCTCTCGACCACGCAGGTCTACTCCCACGTCGACGGCCGCCGACTGAGGAAGGTCTATGACCGTTCCCACCCGCGATCCTGACGTCGAGGGGTTCCTCGCCCTGCTCGCCGCGCGCCGGGCGCCGAAGACGGTCGAGGCGTACCGCCGCGACCTCGCCGCGCTCACGGCCTTCCTCGGGCACGGGCCCGGCTCGGCGACGACCGAGGAGATCGAGTCGTACCTCGCCGAGCTGCGCGCCGAGGGCCTCGCCGCGACGACCATCGCCCGCCGCGCCGCGTCCGCGCGCTCCTTCTACCGCCACCAGCAGCTGCTCGGCGCACGGCCCGACAACCCGGCCGCGGAGCTCGACCTGCCGCGGCGTCGCCGCACGCTGCCACGCACCCTCTCGCCCGGCGAGGCCGAGCGGCTGATCGACGCCGCGGCCGGCACGACGCCGCGCGCGATCCGCGACGCCGCTCTCGTCGAGCTGCTGTACGGCGCCGGCCTGCGCGTGAGCGAGGCGGTCGGGCTCGAGCGCGGCGGCGTCGACCTCGACGGCCGGCTCGTGCGCGCGGTCGGCAAGGGCCAGAAGGAGCGCGTCGTCCCGATCGGCCGCGAGGCGACCGAGGCGCTCCGCCGCTACCTCGCCCACGGCCGCCCCTACCTCGACCGCCGCCACCGGCCCGAGCTGTTCCTCAACGCCCAGGGCGGAGCGCTCACCCGGGCGGGCGCCTTCCTGATCCTGCGCCGGCTCGCGGAGAAGGCCGGGCTCGAGCCGGGCCGCGTCCACCCGCACCTGCTGCGCCACTCGTTCGCGACCCACCTGCTCGAGGGCGGCGCCGACCTCCGCAGCGTGCAGGAGATGCTCGGCCACGCCGACCTCGCCACGACCGAGCTGTACACGCACGTCTCGGACCGGCGGCGCCGAGACCTGTACTTCCAGGCCCACCCGCACGCGAAGCGCCGGCGGCCCGCTGGTTAGCGGGCCTTCGCGCGGCGGCGCAGCAGCTCCGCCACCTTGCGCGCGCTCGTGCGCAGGTCCTGGTCGGCCTCGTCGTCGCCGGCGATCCCCTCGAGCAGGACGATCGTGTCGGCCTGCGGCGAGCCGTTCTTCAGGCAGACGACGGCCAGCCGCCTGATCGCGTTGTTCGGGTCGGCGGCCACGAGATGGTGCAGGAGCGGGCGCTCCTTGTTGACGACGCTCGGCTGCTCGCGCGAGAGCAGCTCGAGCGAGATCAGCGCCGAGCCGCGGCAGGCCGGGCTCTCGTCCTCGAGCCCGCGCTTCAGGAGCTCGAGCTTCTGCTTGAAGCGGAACTGCCCGATCGCGCGGTACGCCTGGGCCCGGACGCGGTAGTCGGCCGAGCGCGCCGAGGCCTCGACCTCCTCGTCCCACTGCTTGCGCAGGTCGGCGAGCTCCCGCTCGGCCCCCTTCGCCGCGAGCTCGTCCGCCTGGGCTGCTGCCTCCGCGAGCGTCATCGCCCGAACTCTACGTATGATCGCCCGCGTGGCCCACCGCGTGACGCTGATCCCCGGTGACGGCACCGGCCCCGAGCTGACCGAGGCGACCCGGCGGGTGCTCGAGGCGACCGGCGTCCCGTTCGACTGGGACGTGCGGCACGCAGGCGTGGACGTGATGGAGGCCGAGGGCACGCCGCTTCCCGAGTCGACGCTCGCCTCGGTCCGGGAGAACCGCGTCGCGCTCAAGGGCCCGATCACGACGCCGATCGGCACCGGCTTCCGCTCGGTGAACGTCGCGCTCCGGCACGAGCTGCAGCTGTACGCCTGCCTGCGCCCGTGCAAGAGCTACACAGGGCGTGCGCTCGCGCTACGAGAACGTCGACGTCGTGATCGTGCGCGAGAACACGGAGGACCTCTACGCCGGGATCGAGTACGAGGCCGGCACCGACGCGGCGCGCACGGTGATCTCGACGCTCAACACGATGCAGCCGCGACAGATCGCCGACAGCTCGGGGATCTCGGTCAAGCCGATCTCGCCCGAGGCCTCGGAGCGCATCGCCCGCTTCGGCTTCGAGTACGCGCGCGAGCACGGCCGCAGGCGCGTCTCGTGCGTGACGAAGGCGAACATCATGAAGTTCACGGACGGCCTCTTCCTCTCGGTCTTCCGCGAGGTCGCGAAGGACTACCCGGAGATCGAGCCGTGGGAGAACCTCGTCGACGCCGTCTGCATGGGCCTCGTGCAGCGGCCGGAGGAGTTCGACGTGCTCTTGCTGCCGAACCTCTACGGCGACATCGTCTCCGACCTCACCGCCGGCCTCGTCGGCGGGCTCGGGGTCGCACCGGGCGCCAACATCGGCGTCGAGGCGGCGGTGTTCGAGGCGACGCACGGCTCGGCCCCGAAGTACAAGGGCCTGAACCGCGTGAACCCGACCGCGATGATCCTCTCCGGCAAGCTGATGCTGGAGCACCTCGGCGAGGCCGACGCGGCAGTGCGCCTGGAGCAGGCGGTCGCGGACGTGATCGCCGAGGGCAAGAACGTGACCTACGACCTGAAGCCGAATCGCGACGACCCGACTGCGGTCGGCACGGCGGAGTACGCCGACGCGATCATCGAGAAACTGGAGACGTAATGAGACGCAAAGTGACAGTCGTCGGCGCCGGCAACGTGGGCGCCACCTGTGCGCTCGAGCTCGCGCGCCGCGACTACGCGGACGTCGTGCTCGTCGACATCATCCCGAACTTCCCACAGGGGAAGGCGCTCGACATGAACCAGGCCGGCTCCGTGCTCGGCTTCGAGCCGAACGTGATCGGCACGAACGGCTACGAGGAGACGGCCGGCTCGGAGGTCGTCGTGATCACCGCCGGCAAGCCCCGCTCGCCGGGGATGAGCCGCGACGATCTCGTCACCACGAACGAGGCGATCGTCGGCGCCGTGACGAAGGAGGTCGTCAAGCACTCGCCCAAGTGCACGATCGTCGTCGTCTCGAACCCGCTCGACGCGATGTGCCACGTCGCGAAGGCGGTCTCGCGGTTCCCGACGAAGCGCGTCGTCGGCATGGCCGGGATCCTCGACACCGCGCGCTTCTCGGCGTTCATCGCCTGGGAGACCGGCACCTCGGTGAAGGACGTGACCGCGATGGTGCTCGGCGGCCACGGCGACCAGATGGTCCCCGTCGTCTCGGCGACCACCGTCGGCGGCGTCCCGCTCGAGCAGCTCGTGCCGAAGGCGAAGATCGCGAAGATGGTCGAGCGCACCCGCAAGGGCGGCGGCGAGCTCGTCAACCTGCTCGGCACCTCCGCCTGGTACGCGCCGGGCGCGGCGGCCGCGCAGATGGTCGACGCGATCATGCTCGACGAGAAGCGCGTCCTCCCGTGCACCGTCTACCTCCAGGGCGAGTACGGCATCAACGGCCTCTACATGGGCGTCCCGGCCAAGCTCGGCGCGGGCGGCGTGGAGGAGGTCGTGAAGCTGAAGCTGAGCGCCGAGGAGAAGCGCATGGTCAAGGACTCGGCCGCCGCGGTCGCCGACGTCGTGGGCGTCCTGAAGCGGAAGTAGCGGTGGAGCTCGGGCTCACCGGCCGCGTCGCCGTCGTCTGCGGCGCCTCCTCGGGGCTCGGGCTCGCCTGCGCCGAGTCGCTCGCCGCCGAGGGGGTGCAGGTCGCGATGGTGGCGCGCGGCCGCGACCGGCTCGTGCTCGAGGCCGAGCGGCTCGGCGGGCTGCCGATCGTCGCCGACCTCACCATCGCCGAGGCGCGCGAGCGGATCGTGACCGAGACGATCGAGCGCTTCGGCAAGATCGACATCCTCGTCAACAACGGGCCGAGCACGCCGCCCGGCTCGGCGACCGAGCTCACCCCCGACTCGCTGCGGGCGGCGTTCGAGGCCTTCCTCCTCTCCACGGTCGACCTGACCAACCACTGCCTGCCCTGGCTCGAGCGCAGCGAGGCGGGCCGGATCGTCAACCTCGAGTCGATCTCGGTCTCGGAGCCGATCCCGTGGCTCGCGACCTCGAACGCCGTGCGGCCCGGGGTGATCGGCTGGGCCAAGACGCTGGCCGACGAGCTCGGGCCCAAGGGGATCACCGTCAACTCGATCGCGACCGGCGGCATCCTCACCGCGCTCACCCGGTCGCGTCTGGCCGGCCGCGATCTCCCGACCGAGTGGCCCGACATCCCGCTCCGCCGGCTCGGCCGCCCGGAGGAGATCGGCGACGTCGTCTGCTTCCTCGCGTCCGACCGCGCGAGCTACGTGACGGGCGCCGTGGTGCGGGTAGACGGCGGCCGCACCCGCGGCCTTCTCTAAGCTTCGTAGAGTGCGCCACCTCCGCCGCCCGGCCCAAGTTGCGGCCGCCCTGCTCCTCGTGCTCGCGGTCGTGGCCGCGGTTCTCTGGTTCGCGCCGTCCGGGAGCTACATCTTCCTGCCCGACAAGGCGCACCCGGTCGCGCCGCTCGTGACCATCCAGGGAGCGACGCGCGGGTCGGACCCGGGCGCGATCTACTTCGTGGACATCTTCGTCCGCAAGGCGACGCTGGCGGAGAAGCTCTTCCCGTGGCTGCGCGAGGGCGCGGAGATCGTTCCCGCCTCGGCCCTGCTCGCGCCCGGCGCCTCGGACGCCGCGCGCGCCCAGCAGGACCAGCTCGAGATGACCCGCTCCCAGCAGATCGCCGCGGCGCTCGCGCTGAAGGCGGCCGGCTACAAGGTCGTCGCGAAGCCGACGGGCGCGCTCGTCGACGACGTGAGCCCGAACGTGCCCGCGGCCGGGCTCATCCAGCCGACCGACGTGATCGTCTCGGTCGACGGCAAGCCCGTCCGCCAGCTCACCGACCTCCGCCGGCTGCTCGGCGCGTACGGGCCGGGCGACACCGTGACGCTCGGCCTCAAGCGCGGCGCCCAGAGCAAGACCGTGAAGGTCAAGCTCGCGCCCGACCCCCAGGATCCGAAGCGCGGGATGATCGGGGTGATCGTCAGCCAGGCCGCCGACATCCATCTCCCGCGCAAGGTGACGATCGACGCGGGCGGCGTCGGCGGGCCGTCGGCCGGGCTCGCGTTCGCCCTCGACGTGCTGGAGAAGCTCGGGCGAAACGTCGACCACGGCTGCCGCATCGCCGCGACCGGCGAGGTCGATCTCGCGGGCGACGTGCTGCCGATCGGAGGCATCAAGCAGAAGATGATCGGGGTCAGGCGCACCGGCATCGACGTCTTCCTCGTCCCGGCTGGGGATAACGCCACGGAGGCGAAGCGCTTCGCGGGACGGGTGCGCGTTATCCCTGTCAGCAGTTTTCAACAGGCGTTGCATGCGCTGGCAACACTGCCCGTGAAGTGCACCTGACGCCGAAATAAAACTCCCGCAAAATGCACGGTTTGTCCCGCCGCTTACCCTTGCATCCGGGCAGGCTCTCCGTATGATCTGGACAAGTCTGGCGGGGCCGCTGGTGGCCTAGCAAAAGGGGAGAATGAGCAAACGCGTTGATTTGAGCTGCAAGGATTGCTATTTCCGCTGCGCGGGCCTCTGCGCCCTCCCCGGAGACACTCCCTGCCCGACCTTCCGCGCGAGCAGCATGGGGTCGCTGGTGCCGCCCCGGCAGCCGCGCCTCGTGCCACGGCCGCTCGGCACGCTCGCCGTGCCGCAGCACGCGGCCGCCTAGTCCGTCAGCGCAGGCGCCAGCAGCTCGGCGAGGATCGCGATGCCCTCGCCGATCTCCTCGATCGACGCGAAGCTGTAGGCGAGACGCACGGCGCTCTCGCCGCCCTCGCGGGGGAAGAAGTCCGCGCCCTTGACGAACGTGACCCCTGCGGCGGTCGCGCGCTCGAGCAGCTCGCCCGCGTCGGCTCCGCCCGGCAGGTCGAGCCAGAGGAAGTAGCCGCCCTCCGGCCGGCTCCAGCGCGTGCCTGCGGGGAAGTCCCGCTCGAGCGCCTCGAGCATCGCGTCACGGCGCGCGGCGAGCAGGCCGCGGACGCGGACGAGGTTCGGCTCGAAGTTCCCGCGCCGGATGAACTCGAGCACGGTGGCCTGGGTCATCAGCGGCGGCGAGATGTAGGTCGCGTTCGCGATCGCCTCGAGCACCGGCGCGAGGTCCGCGGGCACGACGAAGTAGCCCACGCGCATCCCGGGCGAGACGGTCTTCGAGAACGACGACGAGTAGGCGACGTTCACGCCGGCCTCGAGCTCGAACAGGCTGGGCGGCGCCTCGCCCTCGAAGCGGACGAGGCCGTAGGGGTCGTCCTCGAGCACGAGCAGCTCGTGCTCGGCCGCGAGCTCGGCGACGCGCCGGCGCCGCTCGGCCGTGAGGGTGCGCCCGCTCGGGTTCTGGAAGGTCGGGATCGTGTAGAGGAACGCGGGCTGCTCGCCGTGGGCGAGCTCGCGCTCCAGCCCGTCGGGGTCGAGCCCCTCGTCGTCCATCGGCAGCGGCACGATCTCCGCACCGAGGCGCGAGAGGATCAGGAGCGGCCTGTCGTAGGTCGGCGCCTCGACGAGGACGCGGCGGCCGGTGCCGACGAGGTGCTGGGCGAAGAAGACGAAGCCCTGGAGCGAGCCGCTCGTGAGCAGGACGCGGCCGGGCTCGACCCCGTGCTGGGCCGCGATCCACTCGCGCAGCGGGCCGTAGCCGCCGCCCGCGCCGTAGGAGAGGACGGTGACGCCGTCCTGCTCGATCGCCGAGCGCGCGCAGTCGGCGAGCTCCTGCACGGGCAGGCACTCGGGAGCGGGCGCGCCCCGGGCGAAGGCGATCGTCATGGCCCTCAGTCTACGGACCGAAGTAGGTGTCACTGTGCGTGTAGGGCGGCGCGCAGCAGCAGAGGAAGCGGAGCGTGCCGCCGGTGGCGCGGATCTGGTGCCATGCGCCGGGCGGGATCAGGATCGCGTCGCCGGGGCCGACGGACGCGAGCTCGCCGTCGAGCTCCATCTCACCCGTGCCCTCCTCGACGTAGTAGAGCTCCTCGGAGACGCGGTGGTAGTGGCGCTGCGTCTCCTGCCCCGGCTCGAGCGTCGCCTCGGCGAGGCTCTGGTTCCCGGTGTGGAGGAACTCGCGGATCGTGGAGCCGTCGGCCGTCGTGAAGGGCGGGCAGTCGCGGTCGCGGTTCGCGATCTTCATGCGAACGCGGCCTTCAGCTCGTCGTTCGAGACCGCGCCGGCGAGGTAGCTCGAGGTGCCGCCGTCCAGCAGCTCGCGCGCTCCCGCGACCAGGGCGCCGTAGGACGCCCGGGCCAGTGCGCCGCCGGTGGAGACCCGCCGCACGCCGGCCGAGGCCAGCTCGGCGACGGTCGGGCCGTTCGGCAGTGCGAGCACGTTGACCGGGATCCCGACCGCCTCCACCACCGCGGCGACCTGGTCGAGGGTCGAGAGGCCCGGCGCGTACACGACGTCCGCGCCCGCGTCGCGGTAGGCGAGCAGGCGGGCGATCGTGTCGTCGAGGTCGTCGACGCCGTGGATGTGGTTCTCGGCCCGGCCGGTGAGGACGAGGCCGTTCGCCGCGCCCGCGGCCTCGGCGACCCGCGCCGCCGCGACCTCGACCGGGTCGATCGTGCCGGTCGCCGGATCCCAGTCCTCGACGGAGAAGCCCGCGGCGCCCGCCCCGGCGAGGAGCCGCACGGTCTCGGCGACGCCGCCCGGGTCGTCCGGGTAGCAGCGCTCGCTGTCGACGTTGAGCGGCAGGTCCGTGGCGGCCGCGAGGGACGCGACGTGCGCCACGAGCTCGTCGCGGGTCACCTGCTGGTCCATCTTCCCGAGCGACCAGGCGAACCCGGCGCTCGTCGTCGCGAGCGCCTCGAAGCCGAGCGAGGCGAGCAGCTTCGCGGAGCCCACGTCCCACGGGTTCGGCATCACGAACAGCTGCTCCCGCTCGTGCAGCGCCCTGAAGGTCACTTCCGGTCGGCCACCATCTGCGCGACCTCGGTCGGCGTCGTCCCGACCTGCACGCCGCAGGCCTCGAGCGCCTCCTTCTTGGCCTGCGCCGTCCCGGACGAGCCCGAGATGATCGCGCCCGCGTGGCCCATGGTCTTTCCCGGCGGCGCGGAGAAGCCCGGCGATGTAGGCGAGCACCGGCTTGGTCATCGACTCCTGGATGAAGCGGGCGGCCTTCTCCTCCTCGTCGCCGCCGATCTCACCGACCATCACCACGAGCTCGGTCTCGGGATCGGCCTCGAACCGCTCCAGGATGTCGATGAAGGAGGAGCCGACCACCGGGTCGCCGCCGATCCCGACGATCGTCGAGTTGCCGAGCCCGAGCTGGGTCAGCTCGTGGCCGATCTGGTAGGTCAGCGTGCCGGAGCGCGAGACGAGCCCGACGGCGCCCTCGCGGAAGATCTCGGCGGGGATGATGCCGACGTTCGACTTCCCCGGCGAGAGCGCGCCGGGGCAGTTCGGGCCGATCATCGTGATCCCCTTCGGCCGGATGTAGGTGTAGACGCGCAGCATCTCGTGGGCGGGCAGGCCCTCGGCGATGCAGACGACGGTCTCGATCCCCGCGTCGACGCCCTCGTAGATCGCGTCGGCGGCGAAGCGTGCGGGGACGAAGATCATCGAGGTGTTCGCGCCGGTCTCGGCGACCGCCTCGGAGACGGTGTTGAAGACGGGGATCCCCTCGACGTCCTGGCCGCCCTTGCCGGGGGTGACGCCGGCGACGACCTTGGTGCCGTAGTCGCGGTTGCGGACGCCGTGGAAGCGGCCTTCGGAGCCGGTCAGGCCCTGGACGACGAGCCTCGTGTCGTTGTCGACGATGATCGCCACTAGCGCGGGCACTCCCTTCAGCGCGATCCGGTCGAGGCGCATCTTCCCGTCCTCGACGCGGCCGCCCAGCAGCGCGGTCGCGCGCTCGGCGTCCTCGCCCTCGCAGCCCGTCCGGTCGAGCCAGGCCTGCAGCTCGAACGACTTGTCGAAGAACTCGACCTCCTCGACCTCGAGGCCGGCGGCCTCGAAGAAGCCGCGCCATTCGGCCTCGTCGTAGTTGCGGACGTGGCTCGGATCGCGGATCGCCTCGGCCTGCTCGACGTCCTCGCCCATGAAGGTGGTGTCGACGACGATCACGCGCCTGCCCGCGACGCGCGCCATCTCCTGCACCGCGAGGCCGACGTCCTCGAAGTGGTGCGCGGCCACGCGGCAGGCGACGACGTCGAAGCTCGAGTCGTCGAAGGGCAGGTGCTCGGCGCGGCAGATCACGTCCGGTTGCATCCCGGGCGCGGGATCGCACGAGACGACGGTGCAGCCTGCCTCGCGCAGCCGCCGCGCGACGTGGCCGCCGCCGGTCGCGACGTCGAGCGCGGTCACGCCCGGCCCCGCCTCGGCCCACTCCACGAGCCGGTCGAGGTCGGGCCCCTCGCGGTGTGCGTCGCTCGTCCGGTACTGCTCGGCGCGCTCATCCCAATGACTCATCTCGCGAGCTCCACCGCGCGCCGCGCGCCGTCGAGCATCGTCGCCTCGGGATGGACGTTCGGCCGCGCCGCCTCGGCGAGCAGCCGCCGGCCCTCCTCCGCGTTCGTGCCGTCGAGCCGGACGACGAGCGGGTAGGCGCTCATGTCCATCTCGTCGAGCGCCTGCAGGATCCCCCGCGCGACCTCGTCGCAGCGCGTGATCCCGCCGAAGATGTTGAAGAAGATCGACTTGACCTGCTCGTCGCGCGTGATCACCTCGAGCGCGTCCACGACACCCTGCGCGCTCCCGCCGCCGCCGAGGTCGCAGAAGTTCGCCGGCCGGCCGCCGACGTGGGCGACGACGTCGACGGTCGACATCGAGAGCCCGGCGCCGTTCCCCAGGATCCCCACGTCGCCGTCGAGCTTCACGTAGGTGACGCCCTTCTCGCGCGCGAACGTCTCCAGCGGGTCGGCCGCGGCGGTGTCGCGCATCGCCGCGATGTCGGGGTGCTTGTAGAGGGCGTTGTCGTCGACCGTGAACTTCGAGTCGAGCGCCTTCACCTCGCCGTTCGGGGTCACGATCAGCGGGTTGATCTCGCAGAGCATCGCGTCGCAGCCGACGAAGGCGCTGTAGAGCCGGCCGACGATCTGGAGGATCTGCTTCTGCTCGTCGGGATCGTCGATCCCGGCGGCGTACACGAGCCGGCGGCCCTGGTAGGGCTGGTAGCCCTCGAGCGCGTCGACGTGCAGACGCGAGAGCGCGTCCGGGCTCGTGCGCGCGACCTCCTCGATCTCGACGCCGCCCTGCTTCGTCAGCATGAAGAGCGGCCGCTTCACGCCGCGGTCGAACGTGATCGAGAGGTAGTACTCCTTCGCGATCTCGGAGGCCCGCTCGATCCAGAGCTTGTGGACGACGTGGCCGTTGATGTCGAGGCCGAGGATCGCGCGGGCCTTCTCCTCGGCGTCCTTCGCGCTCTCCGCGAGCTTGACCCCGCCCGCCTTGCCGCGGCCGCCGGTGAGCACCTGGGCCTTGACGACGACCGGGCCGCCGAGGCCCTCGGCCGCCAGCCGCGCCTCGTCCGGGGTGAGCGCGAGCCGGCCGTCGGAGACCGGGATCCCGAAGCGGCGGAAGAGCTCCTTGCCCTGGTACTCGTAGAGATCCATCCGGCCGAGGACTCTACTTGTGCCCGGCTAGACTCGGCTCGTGGACGCGATCGTCGTCACGGAGCTGCGCAAGCGCTACGGGGAGGTCCAGGCGCTCGACGGCGTCGGCTTCGTCGTGCGGGAGGGTGAGGTCTTCAGCCTGCTCGGGCCGAACGGCGCCGGCAAGTCGACCACCGTCCGCGTGCTCGCGACCCTGACCAGGCCGGACAGCGGCAGCGCGGTCGTCGCGGGGAACGACGTCGTGCGCGACCCCAACGCGGTGCGCCGCTCGATCGGCTACGTGCCGCAGAGCTCCGGCGTCGACCGCGACGCGACCGGCCGCGAGAACCTCATGCTCCAGGGCCGAATCCAGCGGCTCCGCGGCAACAACCTCAAGCTCCGCGTCGACGAGCTGCTCGACCTCGTCGGCCTCGCCGACGCCGCCGACCGGCTCGCGCGCACGTACTCGGGCGGGATGAAGCGACGCCTCGACATCGCGCTCGGGCTCGTGCACCGGCCCAGCGTGCTGTTCCTCGACGAGCCGACGACCGGCCTCGACCCCGAGGCGCGCACCGCGATGTGGGAGGAGCTCGGGACGCTCGCCCACCGTGAGTCGCTCACGATCCTCCTCACCACGCACTATCTCGAGGAGGCCGACCAGCTCGCCGACCGGGTCGCGATCGTGAGCCGCGGCAAGATCGTGGTCGAGGGCACGCCCGAGGAGCTCAAGCGGGGGCTGCGCGGCGAGGCCGTCTCCGTCCGGCTCGCCGACAGCGACCGGGTGCGCGCCGAGGCGATCGTCGACCTACTCGACGGCGTGCACGAGACGACGGTCGACGGCGAGGTGCTGCGGATGCGCGTCGACAGCGGCGCCCGCGCGATCCCCTCGATCCTCTCCGCGCTCGAGTCGAACGGGATCGCGGTCGAGGCGGTCGCCTCGCACCGGCCCTCGCTCGACGACGTCTACCTCCACTACACGGGCTACGAGTTCGACGAGGACGACCGCGCCGCCAACGGGAAGAGCGCGTGAACTCGTTCCGCGACACCTGGTTCATGGTCGGGCGGCAGGCCCGCAACCTGATGCGAGAGCCGATCTGGATCGCCCTGCTCCTGATCCAGCCGCTCGTCTGGCTGCTCCTCTACGGGCAGCTGTTCAAGAACGTCACCCACCTCGGCGGGTTCGGGACGAGCTCGTACATCACGTTCCTCGCGCCCGCGATCGTGGTGATGAACGCGTTCTTCGGGGCGACGTGGAGCGGGATGTCGATGATCCAGGATCTCGACCGCGACATCATCGAGCGCTTCCTGACGACGCCGGTGCGCCGCTCGTCGATCGTCACCTCGCAGATCGTGCGCTCGGCGATCACCGCGGCGATCCAGGCGACGATCATCATCGCGGTCTCCTACGTCCTCGGCGTGCGCTCGAGCCAGGGGCTCCTCGGTGTGCTGATCGTGATCCTCGCGGGGGTGCTCGTGAACAGCGCCTTCGCCGGGATGTCCCAGGGGATCGCGCTGCTGACGCGCAAGGAGGCGACGATGATCGCGGTCGCGAACTTCATCGGGCTGCCGCTGCTCTTCCTCTCCTCGACGCTGCTCGCGGCGAAGCAGATGCCGCAGTGGATGCAGACCCTGGCGAAGTTCAACCCGGTGAACTGGGGCGTCGTGATGGCCCGCGAGGCGATCCTGCCCGGCACGGACTGGACGGTGGTCGCGACGCGCGGCCTCGCGCTCGCCGCGCTCACCCTGGTGATGGCCGCGTTCGCGACGTGGACGTTCCGCGCCTACCGGCGCACGCTCTAGACAGGCCCCCGCGGAACATCCCCCGGGGTCAGGCACCGGGACCTGTCCTGACGGACACTCGGCGGCTCCACGACTGGGCTCCGAGCACGGGCCAATGGCCGTTACGCCCGTGCTCGGGTCAGACCCCTGGACATGTCCCGGTGCCAGGCCTCGGGACCTGTCCCTAGCCGACGACGCAGATCAGGTCGCCGTTCCGGACCGGCTGGCCGGCCGCGACTCCCAGCGCCGAGACGACGCCGTCCCTGTGGGAGACGATCTCGTTCTCCATCTTCATCGCCTCGACGACGCAGACGACCTGCCCCGCGCGCACCTCGTCGCCGACGGCGACCTTCACCGCGATCACCGTGCCCTGCATCGGGCTCACGACCTCCTCGTCGGCGGCGCCGCGCGCCGTCCGCCGCCGCTCGGCCCGGCGGTGCGCGAGCTCGACCCACGGCGGCTCCGGCTCGAGCACCTTCACGTCGAAGCGGCGCCCGTCCACCTCGACCTGGGTCACCCGCTCGCGCACCCGGCCGTCGAGCGTCGCGGCCTCACCCACCGGCGCCCGCTCGAGCTCGGCGGCCGCGGCGGCCAGCTCGTCCGACTCGACGAGCCCGTGGCAGGTGCCGCCCTCCACGAAGCACGGGTGCCGGAGCAGCGCGCGGTGGAAGCCGAGCAGCGTCTTCACGCCGCCGAGCTCGAACTCGTCGAGCGCCCGCAGCATCCGCCGGCGGGCGCTCTCGCGGTCGACGTCGTGCACGATCAGCTTCGCGATCATCGGGTCGTAGAGCGGCGAGATCTCGGAGCCGGCCGCGACGCCCGAGTCGACCCGTACGCCCGGCCCCGACGGCTCGCGGTAGACGGTGATCGTCCCCGGCGCGGGCATGAATCCGGCGGCCACGTCCTCGGCGTTGATCCGGCACTCGATCGCGTGCCCGCTGAAGCGGATCTCCTCCTGCGTCACCGACAGCGGCTCGCCGGCCGCGATCCGCAGCTGCTCGCGCACCAGGTCGATCCCGGTCACGGCCTCGGTGACCGTGTGCTCGACCTGGATCCGGGTGTTCATCTCCATGAAGTAGTAGTCGCCCTCCGCCGAGAGCAGCCCCTCGATCGTCCCGGCCGAGCGGTAGCCGGCGGCGCGCGCCGCGTCCACCGCGATCCGGCCGATCCGCGCCCGCAGCTCGTCGTCGACCGCGGGCGACGGCGTCTCCTCGACCAGCTTCTGGTGGCGGCGCTGGATCGTGCAGTCGCGCTCGCCGAGGTGGACGACGTTGCCGTGACCGTCGGCGAGCACCTGCACCTCGACGTGGCGCGGGTCGACGAGGTAGCGCTCGACGTAGACCTCCGCGTTGGCGAAGAAGGCCTGTCCCTCGCGGCCGGCCGACTCGAAGGCCCGCTCGGCCTCCTCCGCCGAGTGGACGAGCTTCATCCCCTTGCCGCCCCCGCCCGCGACCGCCTTGACGATCAGCGGATAGCCCAGCTCCTCCCCCAGCCGCACGACCTCCTCCGCCGAGCCGACCGGGTCGGTCGTGCCCGGCACGATCGGCACCCCGGCCGCCCGCATCGTCTCGCGCGCGACCGTCTTCGTCCCCATCAGCTCGATCGCGTCCGCGGGCGGGCCGACCCAGACGAGCCCCGCCGCCTCGCACGCGCGCGCGAAGCCCGCGTTCTCGGCGAGGAAGCCGTAGCCCGGGTGCACCGCCTCGGCCGAGGCGCGGACGGCGACCGCGGCGAGCTCCTCCGGATCGAGGTACCCGCCCACCGAATAGGCCTCGTCGGCGTAGGCCGCGTGCCGCGCCGCACGGTCCGCGTCGGAGTAGACGGCGACCGAGCCGATCCCGAGCTCGCGCAGCGTCCGGAAGACGCGAATCGCGATCTCGCCCCGGTTTGCGACCAGCACTTTCGAGAAAAGGGGCACCGGCGCATATTCTCTATCGCCGTGGGCCTCGCCGATCAGCTGACCATCGCGCGCATGCTCGCCGTGCCGGTCGTGATCGTCCTCTACGTCTGGAACTTCCCGAACCACGACTACTGGGCGACGGTCGTCTTCGGCGTGGCGATGGCGACCGACTGGTTCGACGGGCGGATCGCCCGCCGCAGCGGCCAGACCTCGGCGCTCGGCTCGCTGCTCGACCCGATCGCCGACAAGGTCCTCGTGATGTCGGTGCTCGTCGTGCTCGTGGGCGAGGGCGCGTTCCCCGGCTGGATGGTGGCGCTGATCATCGCGCGGGAGTTCTTCGTCTCGGGGCTCCGGCTCGCGGCGATGGAGCGCGGCGTCACGCTCGAGGTGCGGGACCTCGGCAAGCTGAAGACCTGGGCGCAGGCGATCGCCGCGGCGGTCGGCGGCTTCGCGGCCGCGGGCGCGTGGAGCGACCGGGTCGCGTGGTGGGCGCTACTCGTCGCCCTCGTGCTGACCTGGGTCTCAGGGCTCGACTACGCCAGGCTCGCGCCCGGGCTGCTGCGCGGCCGCGCCACCGTCTAGCGACGAGGCCCACGCGCTCGGCTCGTCCTCGCCGGCCGCCAGCGCGAGCTCGATCGCGCGGCGCTCCTCGGGCGTCGGCTCGGGCGTGATCTCAAGCTCCATGCGGTAGAGCCTAAGGACCCGGCGAGGCTCAGCCGATGGGGACCGGGATGCGCCGCCGCACCGTCATCCTCGCGCTCTGCGCTGCTCGCCGCCGTGCCCGGCCGCGGTCCACGCGGCCGCGCCGCCGGTGTCGTGGGCCCAGCCGCAGATCGTCACCGTGGTCGCCCACGGCCTGCTCGCGCCCGACGTCGCCTCGTTCCGGCCCGACGATCCGCTCACCGCGCAGGATCTGGACACGCTCGTCGGCGGGCTCACCGGGCAGCCCGTGCTCGCGACCGCGAGCACCTCGCCCGTCACGATCACGACGCTCGACGCGCGGCTCGTCCGCGCCGCGGGCCTCACCGGCGCCGCGTCGCGCTTCCAGGCGGGCGCACGCAGCCGCCGGGCTCGCGCCGCCGAGCCGCCTCGGCACGGAGGCCGTCGCCCGGCTCCTCGGCCTGCGGACGAACCACCCGACCGCGCTGGACTACCTCGAGCCGCTGCCGAACGGCCCCGCGTCCCGCGCCGAGGCCGCCTACTCGGCCGCGCGCATGCTCGCCTGGACCGGCGCGCAGCAGGCCTACGCGCGAGCCGCCGCCGCCACCTTCGTCCTGCCGACGCTGACCGCGCCGCAGACCGAGATCCTGCACACGGCGCTTTCGTTCGTCGGCTTCCCCTACGTCTGGGGCGGCACGAGCGAGAAGGCCGGCTTCGACTGCTCGGGCCTCGTCTGGCGCGTCTACAAGCTGCAGGCCTACGCCGACCTCCCCGGGCTCTCCGACACGATCATGGGCCGCACCACGGCCCAGATGGCGGCGGAGACGGCTCCCGCCGACCGGATCGCGCTCGCCGACCTGCAGCCGGCCGACATCGTGTTCTTCGGCACAAAGGGAGCGAGCTCGAAGCCCGCCCAGGTCGACCACGTCGGGATCTATCTCGGAAACGGCTGGCTCGTTCAGGCCGGAAGCACCGGAGTGGCCCTCGTGCCGCTCACAGACTGGTATCAGACGCATTTCGCGTGGGGTCGCAGACCCCTCGATTCGGCTACGACCGCCTTCTGAGGCCAAATCCCTCCATCGGGGGATTACATGCCCCGGGCAAAGGTTGAGAATCGACCCGACTGGCGTCCAAGGAGGAATACGGAATGTTGCAGTGGCACCCCAAGCTCGTTGCTCTCGTCGTTGTTCTCGGACTGATCGCGGCCTTTGCGGCTTTCGGCCTGATCAGCCTGGACAGCTTCGACACCTCGGGCTTCACCTGGTAAGCCTCGCGGAGTGAGCGTTCGGGCGGGAATCCCGCCGCGGCTCCTCGCAGTAATCGCCCCCGTGTGCTTAGGGGGCTTTGCTGTGGTCCTGGCCGCCGCGCTCACCCTGGCCCGGACCCCCGAGAGCGCCTCGACCTGGATCGGGATCGTCGCGTTCCTGCTCGCCTCGACGATCGCCGAGCGCTTCCCGGTGCCGCTCGACGGCGTCGAGGCCAACGGCGTCTCGCTCACGTTCGTGTTCGCAGTCGCCTCGATCGACCTCTTCGGCTGGGCCGCCGGGGTGCTGATCGCGTTCACGGCCCCGCTCGCGATGCAGATCATCGAGCACCGCCCGCCGATCCGCATCTGCTCCAACGCGGCGGCGTTCGCGCTGTCGGCGTTTGCCGCCGGGATGGCGATCGAGCCGCTCCGACACGGTGGCGACTGGATGCTCGTGCTGCGGATCGCGGTGTGCGCGTTCGTCTTCTACGCCGTGAACATGCTGCTCGTGAGCAGCTTCCTCGCGCTCAGCCACGGGGAGTCCTACCTGGCGACGGTGAGGAAGAACGTCCGCTGGACGATGCTGCCGTTCACGCTGATGGCCTCCGGCTCGCTCACGCTGGTCGTCCTGTGGGAGCGCGCGCCGGCACTCTCGATCGCCCTCGCAGGCCCGCTGCTCGCGATCGCGCTCTACCAGCGCTCGACCTTCCACGCGCTGAAGGCGATGCGGCTCGCACTCACCGACCCGCTGACGGGTCTCGGCAACCACCGCCACTTCCACGAGCGGCTGCAGCAGGCGCTGGTCGAGGCCGAGGAGCAGAAGGCTCCCGTCACCGTCTGCCTCGTGGACATCGACGACTTCAAGCGGATCAACGACCGCTTCGGCCACCCCTCGGGCGACCGCGTGCTGGCGCAGGTCTCGAGCCGCCTTCGCCAGGGCGGTGAGGCCTTCCGCCTCGGCGGCGACGAGTTCGCCGTCCTCCTGCCCGGCCACGGCGAGGAGGCCGCGCTCGCGGCGGGCAACTCGATCGTCGACCGGATCGCGGGCATGAAGCTCGAGCACGTCGGCTCGGTCACGGTCAGCGCCGGAATCGCCACCTATCCCGCGCACGGGGTCGGCCGCGACGAGCTGATCCGCCTCGCCGACTCCGCGCTCTACTGGGCGAAGGAGCGCGGGAAGAACCGCGTCCGCCTCTACCGGCCCGACGTCGTCGAGCTGGCCGAGCTCAAGCGCCTCGCCGCGGGGCCGGACCGCGCGGCCCGCTATCGCGCTGCCGCGAGCCTCGCGAAGGCCGTCGACGCGCGCGACGCCTACACGGGGAGCCACTCGCAGCGGGTCAGCGAGCTCGCGGCCCGGATCGCGATCCAGCTCGGCGCCGACGCCGAGCTCGTCGAGCTGACGCGACTCGCGGCAAGCCTGCACGACCTCGGCAAGCTCGCCGTCCCCGAGGAGATCCTGCGCAAGCCCGGGCCCCTCACCGATCCCGAGCGGATGGTGCTCGAGCGCCATCCCCAGATCGGCTTCAGGATGCTCGAGAGCCTCGGCGTCGATCCGGTCGCCGAGTGGGTGCTGCACCACCACGAGCGCTGGGACGGCACCGGCTACCCCGACGGGCTCCACGGCGACTCGATCCCGCTCGGCGCACGCATCATCTTCGTCGCCGACGCCTACGACGCGATGACCTCGGAGCGCGTCTACCAGCGGCGCCTCTCGAACATCGAGGCGCTCCGGGAGCTCACCCGCTGCGCCGGCACGCAGTTCGACCCCGAGGTCGTCGCGGCGTTCGCTGCCGACCTCGGCGCCGAGCTGGACGTCTCCATCTCGGTCGCCTAGCGGGCGTACCGGGTCCAGACGGCCGCTTCGCGAAAGCCGAGGCTCTCGTTGAGCGCCCGCATCGGCTCGTTCCGGTCGTCGTTGGCCGTCGAGACCGTGTGAACCCCGAGCTCGCTCAGCCGGCGCAGCGAATCGGTCTTCGCCAAACGGGCGAGCCCGCGGCCGCGATACGCGGCGAGGGTGCCGGTGAGATCGGTGTCGGCGCGGCCGCTCTCGCGGTCGGCGAGCACGAGCGAGAGCGCGACCGGCTCGTTCCCCTCGAGCACGACGACGCTCGCCTCCCGGTCCAGGAGCGCGCCCTCGATCTCCGAGCGGAACTCCTCGAACGGCGTCGGTGAGACATGGCCGCGGGGCACATCGGCCCGCACGGCCGCGTAGAGGCGATGGACGTCGCCGAGGCGATCGAGCAATGCGGCGAGCGGAACGGCGCGGAAGCCGGGTACCGCGGCCGCATCGGGCACGGCGACGGCGAGGTCGAGGGACTGGAGGTGGAGCTTCCCGGCAGGAGCGTAGCCGCGAGCCTGGAGGAACCGGCACCCGTCGTCTCCGGCCGCGTAGGAGCGGGAGCTCGCGCCGTCGAGCTGTTCGGCCAGCGCCGAGAACAGCGCGCCGCCGAGCCCCCTGCGACGGAAGTCGGGCAGGACGCCGACCCAGAACGAGACGGCGCCGTCCGCGCGATGGAACGCCGGCGCCCAGCCCACGACCTCGCCGTCGACCTCGGCGACGAACCGATCGCCGGGGGAGATCGCGAGGTGGGTCGCGAGCGAGGCCGGCGTCATCACCGCCGTCGCATCGATCTCACGGACGAGCGCGACGACCGCCCCGAGGTCGGAGTCCCGGACCGGCCTGACCGTCAAAGCGGGATGTTGCCGTGCTTCCGCGCGGGGCGCGGCTCGCGCTTGGTGCGCGCGGTCTCGAGCGCCCCGATCAGCACCGGGCGCGTGCGCCGCGGCTCGATCACGTCGTCGACGTAGCCCCGCTCGGCGGCGCTGTAGGGGTTCGCGAACTGCTCCGTGTACTCGTCGATCAGCTCGGCCCGGCGGGCGGCGCCGTCCTCGGCCTCGTCGAGCTCCTTGCGGAAGATGATGTTGACCGCGCCCTCTGCGCCCATCACCGCGATCTCCGCCGTCGGCCAGGCGAAGTTGAAGTCGGCGCGGATGTGCTTGGAGCTCATGACGTCGTAGGCGCCGCCGTAGGCCTTGCGCGTGATCACGGTCAGCTTCGGCACGGTCGCCTCCGAGTAGGCGTAGAGGAGCTTCGCGCCGTGGCGGATGATCCCGCCCCACTCCTGGTCGGTGCCGGGCAGGAAGCCGGGCACGTCGACGAAGGTCACGAGCGGGATGTTGAACGCGTCGCAGGTGCGCACGAACCGCGCCGCCTTCGTCGAGGAGTCGATGTCGAGCACGCCCGCGAGCGCCTTCGGCTGGTTGCCGACGACCCCGACCGGGTGGCCGCCGAGCCGGGCGAAGCCGCAGAGGATGTTCTCCGCGAAGCGCTCCTGCACCTCGAGGAACTCGCCGTCGTCGACCACCCGCCTGATCACGTCGTGCATGTCGTAGGGCTTGTGGGCGCTGTCCGGGATCAGCGTGTCGAGCTCGGCGTCCTCGCGGTCGGCCGGGTCGGTCGGCGCCGTGAACGGCACCGGGTCGACGTTGTTCTGGGGCAGGAACGAGAGCAGGTAGCGCGCGTCGTCGAGGCACGCCTCCTCGTCGGGCGAGACGAAGTGCGCGACCCCGGACTTCGCGGCATGGGCCGCCGCGCCGCCGAGCTCCTCGAACGAGACCTCCTCGCCGGTGACGGTCTTCACGACGTCGGGGCCCGTGATGAACATGTACGAGGAGCCCTCGACCATGAACACGAAGTCGGTCATCGCCGGCGAGTAGACCGCGCCGCCGGCGCACGGGCCGACCACGAGCGAGAGCTGCGGGATCACCCCGGAGGCCTGGACGTTGCGCCAGAAGATCTCCGCGTAGCCGGCGAGCGAGACCACGCCCTCCTGGATCCGAGCGCCGCCCGAGTCGTTGATCCCGATCACCGGGCAGCCGTAGCGAACGGCCATGTCCATCACCTTGCAGATCTTCTCGGCGAAGACCTCCGAGAGGCTGCCGCCGAACACGGTGAAGTCCTGCGAGAAGACGAAGACCTTGCGCCCGAAGACCGTGCCGTAGCCGGTGACGACGGCGTCGCCGTACGGGCGGCGCGCCATCATCCCGAAGTTCGACTCGCGGTGGCGGACGTAGCGGTCGAGCTCGACGAACGAGCCGGGGTCGCAGAGCCGCTCGGCCCGCTCGCGCGCGAGGAGCTTGCCCTCGGCGCGGTGCCGTGCGACCGCCTTCTCGTTCCCGGCGTGAAGCGCCTGCTGGCGCAGCTCCTCGAGCTGCGCCAGCTTCGCTTCGGTGCTATCGCCCTGCGCAGCCATCGGCCGCCAGAGCCTATTCCCTAGCCGGGGTACTCGCCCAGCGTCGCGGAGACGGTGACGTGCGTGCCGTCCTGGCGGACGAGCTCGATCGACACCTTCTGCCCGGGCTTGAGGCCGGCCAGGACGTCGCCGAGGTCGGAGGTCGTCGCGGTCGGCTGACCGTCGACGCTGACGATCGACTCGCCGGCGACGATGCCGGCGGTCGCGGCCGGGCCACCCGCGGTGACCGAGCCCACGAGGGCGCCCTTGCCGCCGGTGGTGTCGCCGACGCGGACGCCGAGGTACGCGCGGTGCGAGTTGGTGACCTTGCCGTTGCTCACGAGCTGGCCGGCGATGTCGCTGACCGTGCTGCTCGGGATCGCGAAGCCGATGCCCGACGCCGCGCCGCCCATCTGCGGGTCGCTGACGCCGAGGGTCGGGATCCCGATCACGGCGCCGTCGAGGTCGACGAGCGCGCCGCCGCTGTTGCCGGGGTTGATCGCCGCGCTGGTCTGGATCGCGTTCGGGAGCGTGGCGCCGCCGGGCTCCGACACGGTGCGGCCGAGGGCGCTGACGATGCCGTCGGTGACGCTCGAGCGGAAGCCGAGCGGGTTGCCGACCGCGAGCGCGATCTGGCCGACCTGGAGCTTGGAGGAGTCGGCGAACTTGGCGGCCTTGAGGCCGGGCGCGTCGACGTGGATGACCGCGAGGTCGTCCGCCGCGAAGGTGCCGACGAGGGTGCCGCTGATCTGCTTGCCGCTGGCGAGGGTGACCTTGAAGGTCTTCGAGGTGCCGACGACGTGGTTGTTCGTGACGATGTCGCCCTTGGCGTCGAAGACGATGCCGGAGCCCAGCCCCTCGGAGGTCTGGATCTGGACGACGGAGGGCTCGACGGCGTTGACGACGCCTTCGTACTCCTGCTGGAGCTGCTCGGCGACCGAGGACGTCGAGGTCGTTGCAGTCGAGGCCTGCGCCTTCGGCGCGGCCTTGTGCTTGGTGGCTGCGTACGCGGCGCCGAGCACGAGCAGTCCCAAGGACGCGACGACGAGCAAACTGAGGATTCGGGATGACTTGTTCATGCTCGAACTTGTATCCGGGCGGGATTAAGCGGCCGTGGCGCGTTCGTTAAGCCCCCGCTCGCATGTAAATTCGCTTCATGACCCGTCTCGACCGCTCCACGATCTGGCCGTACGAGGACGGTGAGCCGGGCGCGTTCTACTACCAGCGCTACGGCCACCCGACGGGCGCCGAGGCCGAGCGCGCGCTCGGCGAGCTCGAGAACGGCACTGCGCTCCTGTTCCCCTCGGGCGCGGGCGCGACGACGGCGCTCGTCCTCTCGCAGCTCTCGCCCGGGGACACGATCGCGCTCGCCGAGGGCTGCTACTTCGGCACCGGCGTCCTCTTCAAGACGCTCGAGCGCTGGGGGATCCGCGTGGTCGAGTTCGACCAAACCCAGTCACCGCCCGAGGGCGTCCAGCTCGTCTGGCTCGAGGCGCCGTCGAACCCGTTCCTGACGATGCCCGACCTCGAGGCGGCCGCCGCGCATCCGGCTCCGGTCGTCGTCGACTCGACCGCGGCGACGCCGATCCACCTGCGCCCGCTCGAGCACGGCGCCGACTTCGCGCTCCACTCCGCGACGAAGTACCTCGCGGGCCACGACGACGCGCTGCTCGGCGCCGTCGTCTGCCGCGACCCGCAGGCGGCGACGAAGCTCCACGGCTTCCGCACCGTGACCGGGATCGTCGCGGCGCCCGACCCGGCCTGGCTGCTCCTGCGCGGGCTCGAGACCCTGCGCCTCCGCGTCGAGCGGCAGACCGAGAGCGCGCGCGAGCTCGTGCCGCGGCTCGAGAGCCATCCCGCCGTGAGCGTCGTCCGCTACGCGGGCTTCGGCGGCCTGCTCTCGTTCGACGTCGCCGACGCCGCGGCGGCGCGCCGGGTCGAGACCGGCGTGAAGGTGATCACGAACGCGACGAGCCTCGGCGGCACGCGCTCCCTGATCGAGGCGCGGGCCCGCTGGGAGGGCGACCGCGTGCCGGAGGGCCTGCTGCGGCTCAGCGTCGGGCTCGAGGACCCGGACGAGCTCTGGGCCGACCTCGAGCCGCTGCTCTAGCGCCGCCCGACGCCGGCGTCGGACGTGAGGCGCTGCGCGATGATCACCGGGATCACCGTCACCACGATCACCGCGAGCGCGATCGCGTTCACGACCGGGAGCCGCTGCCCCTCGCGGATGTAGCCGTAGATCAGGAGCGGCAGCGTGTTCTGCGCCCCCGCGGTGAAGTAGGTCACGACGACCTCGTCGAACGAGAGCGCGAACGCGAGCAGGCCGCCCGCGACGAGCGCCGTCCGCACGACGGGGAAGGTGACGTAGCGGAAGGTCTGCCAGCCGTCCGCGCCGAGGTCGGCCGACGCCTCGAAGAACGAGCCGGACGTCCGTCGCAGCCGCGCGAGCAGGTTGTTGAAGACGATGATCACGCAGAAGGTCGCGTGCCCGATCACGATCGTCCAGATCGAGAGCCCGATCCCCCAGTAGAGGAAGAACGAGTTCAGCGCCATCCCGGTGATGATCCCCGGCAGCGCGATCGGCAGCACGAAGATGAACGAGACCGCGTTGCGCCCGAAGAACCGCGCGCGCGAGAGCCCGAAGGCGGCCAGCGAGCCCAGCACGAGCGCTGTCGCCGTCGCGATCAGCCCGCACTTGATCGAGAGCTCGAGCGCGCTGCGCACGTCCGGGTCGTGCCAGGCGACCGAGAACCACTTCGTCGAGAAGCCGGCGATCGGCCAGCTCTGCACGTTCGAGGAGTTGAACGCGTACACGCCCATGATCACGATCGGGATCCAGAGGAACAGGAACACGAGCGACCGCCCAGATCCAGAGGCCGATCCTCGATGCGCGCGTCTCGATCACAGGTTCTCGAACGCCCCGAGGCGCTTCATCAGGAGGAGGTAGACGCCCATGATCATCAGCGGCACGGTCGCGAACGCCGCCGCGAAGGGGACGTTGTTCGCGATCCCGACGTTCGCGAACACGACGTTGCCGATCAGCTGCGAGTTCGGCCCGCCGATCAGCGACGGCGCGATGTAGTCGCCGAGGGTGAGCGAGAAGGTGAAGATCGAGCCGGCCGCGATCCCGGGGACCGCGAGCGGCAGGATCACGCGCCGCAGCGTCGTCCGGCCGCGCGCGCCGAGGTCGGCGGACGCCTCGAGGTAGGAGTCCGGGATCCGCTCGAGCGCGGCGTACACCGGCAGCACCATGAACGGGAACCAGATGTAGGTGTAGACGAGCCACATCGCCCAGTTCGTGAAGGCGATGTTCTGGTCCGGCAGCCCGAGCTTGTTGAGCCACCAGTTGAGCGCGCCGTCCTGGTTCAGGATCAGCCGCCACGAGTAGACGCGCACGAGGTAGCTGACCCAGAGCGGCAGCACGGTCAGCACGAGCATCGCGATGCGCAGGCGCGGCCCGGCGACCCGCACCATGAAGAACGCGTACGGGAACGCGAGCACGGCGCAGGTGACCGTGACCGCGGCGGCGATCCCGACCGTGCGGAACGCGATCCGCCGGTAGGTCGGGTCGTGGATGATCAGGCTGAAGTTCGAGAGCGTGAACTTGTGGACGACCTCGCTCGTGAACGGGTCGACCGACCAGAACGCCGAGACGAACAGCGCGACGAGCGCGGCGACGTAGACGAAGAGGAACGCGGCGAGCGGGACGCCGAGCTCGCTCAGGTCCTTCAGCCACGGCCGCCGCCACGAAAGCCGGGAGAGCGAGCGAAGGGCCCCCCGCCGCGGAGGGCCCTTCGCCGGTGCTGCTTCAACGCTCAAGCGGGGCTAGCCCTTGATGTTCGTCCAGGCCTGAACCCACTTCGTGTAGTCCATGCAGTTCTTCTGGCCGTTGCCGCAGTCCGCCAGCGGCGTCTTCCAGAACTTGATCGAGCGGTAGTACGACTCGGGCGCGTTCGCGAAGTACTGCTTGCACGAGCCGGCCACGATCTTGTTCATGTACCCGCAGGCCTTCGAGTTCACCGGCGTCTCGCCGTAGTTCGTGGCCTGCATCGCCTGCACCTTGGGCGTGGAGATGTACGCCAGCCACTTGTAGGCGCAGTTCGGATGCTTGGCCTTCGCCGAGACCATCCACGTGTCGAGCCAGCCCGTGGCGCCCTCCTTCGGGATCACCGAGGCGACGGGAGCCTTCGAGGCGAGCAGCGTGCTCAGCATCACCGGCCACGACGCGCCGAGCGTCGAGCCGCCGCTCTTGAACAGGTCGACCTGGTCGGAGACGGTCGCCCAGTACTTCTTCACGAGCGGCTTCTGCTTCTTGAGCAGGTTGACCGCCGCGTTGAACTGGGTCGAGTTCAGCTCGTACGGGTCCTTGATCCCGAGCGACGGCTGGGTCGAGGCCAGGTAGAGCGCCGCGTCGGCGATCTGGATCGGGTTGTCCGGGATCGTGATCTTGCCCTTGTTCGCCGGGTTGTAGATCACGCTCCAGCTGGTCGGCTTCTTCTCCAGCTTCGTGTTGTACATCAGGATGTTCGGGCCGAACTGGAGCGAGATCCCGTAGTGCACGCCCTTGACCGTGTTGTTGGGCGGCGACTGGAACGCCTTGAAGAAGTCCTTCCACGACGGGACGAGGTTGACGTTCACCGGGGCGACGTCGCCGCCGTAGATGAGGCGGAGGCTCGCGTCGCCGGACGCGGAGACCATGTCGTACTGGCCGCCGCCGCCGGAGCGCATGAGCGCGACCATCTCGTCCGAGGTGCTCGCGTACTTCGACTCGACCTGGCAGCCGGTCTGCTTCTCGAACGGCGTCACCCACTGCGGCTGGGTGTAGCCCTGCCAGGCGATCATGGTCAGCTTGCCTTCACCCTTGCCGATCGTCGTCGGCGGCCCGGCGGTCGTGCGAGTGCTGCCGGCCGCCGGAATCGAGAGGGCGACGACGAGCGCTGCGAACACCGCGTGCCGCTTGCGGATGCGTACCTTCACTGCTCCTCCTTGATCTCGAACATGGCGTCCGGGCTCCATGCGAGCCGGACTCTTCGACCTTGCGCTGCCGCGACGTCCGAGTGCGACGTCTCGAGGTTCTGGTGCAGGACCGACAGCTCACCGCCCGCGTCGAGCTCGACGATGTAGCGGGTCACCGGGCCCATGTAGACCGCATCGCGGATCGTGCCCGGCTCCCCTTCGTCGCCGGTCGCGATCCGGATCTTCTCGGGGCGGACCGTGAAGCGGCGCCCGTCCCGCTCGAGCACGTTCGAGACGCCCACGAAGCCGGCCACGAACACCGTCGCCGGGTGCTCGTAGACCTCGGCGGGCGTGCCGATCTGCTCGATCCTGCCGGCGTTGAAGACGGCGATGCGGTCGCTCATCGTCAACGCCTCCTCCTGGTCGTGCGTCACGTAGATGAAGGTGATCCCCACTTCCTGCTGGATGCGCTTCAGCTCGATCTGCATCTCCTGCCTGAGCTTGAGGTCGAGCGCGCCGAGCGGCTCGTCGAGCAGGAGCACCTCGGGCTGGTTCACGATCGCGCGCGCGAGCGCGACGCGCTGGCGCTGGCCGCCGGAGAGCTGCACCGGCTTGCGCTTGTCGAACGCCTCGAGCTGCACCATCTCCAGCGCGGACGCCGCCTGCGCGCGCCGTTCGCGCCTGCCGACGCGCCGGACGCGCAGCCCGTACTCGACGTTCTCGCCGACGGTCATGTGCGGGAAGAGGGCGTAGTCCTGGAACACGGTGTTGACCGGGCGCTCGTACGGCGGCTTCTGCGCCACGTCGACTCCGCGCAGCTCGATCCGCCCGGTGTCCGGCCGCTCGAAGCCGGCGATCAGGCGCAGCGTGGTCGTCTTGCCCGAGCCGGACGGGCCGAGCATCGTGAAGAACTCGCCGCGGCGCACGTCGAGGTCGAGATGGTCGACGGCCACGACCTCGCCGTACGTCTTGCGGACGCCCAGGACGCGGACGTCGAGCTCGGCGCCGGTCTCAGGCGGCGCCGGCGCCTGCGTCAGCAAGCGACTCCTCCAGGATCCCAAGGCCCTGCTCGAGCTCCTCGTCGGTGACGACGAGCGGCACGAGCGTCCGCAGCACGTTGCCGTAGGTCCCGCACGAGAGCAGCAGCAGGCCGCGCTCGAACGCGGCGTCGACGACCGCCTTGGCGATCTCCGGCGCCGGAGTCTTCGAGTCGCGATCGGCGACGAGCTCGACGCCGAGCATCGGCCCGAGCCCGCGCACCTCGCCGATGTGCGGCGTCCGCCCGGCGAGCGCCTCGAGCCGGCCGCGCATGCGCTCGCCGAGCTCGATCGCGCGGTCCCGGAACTCGGGAGTCGAGATCTCCCCGAGCACCGCAACCGCCGCGGCGCACGCGACGGGGTTGCCGCCGAAGGTGCCGCCGAGCCCGCCGGGGTCGACGCTGTCCATCACCTCGGCGCGGCCGGTCACCGCCGCGAGCGGCATCCCGCCGCCGAGCGACTTGCCCGAGACGAGCAGGTCGGGCTCGACGCCCTCGTAGTGCTCGATCGCCCACATCGGCCCGGTCCGGGCGCATCCGGCCTGGATCTCGTCGTCCACGTAGAGGATCCCGTGCTCGCGGCACAGCGCCTGCAGGCGCGCCGGGTAGTCCGGCGGCATCGGGATGAAGCCGCCCTCGCCCTGCACCGGCTCGAGCACGACGCAGGCGACGGACTCGGGGTCGACGCCCACCTTGAACAGCAGCTCGAGATCGTGGATCGCCTCGTCGGAGTCGATGCCGCGGTACGGGTACGGCGCGCGCGCGCGATAGACCTCGGGCGCGAACGGGCCGAACCCCTTCTTGTAGGGGACGACCTTCGAGGTCATCGTCATCGTCAGGAGCGTGCGGCCGTGGAAGCCGTTGTCGAACACGACGACCGCGGGGCGGCCGGTCGCGGTGCGCGCGATCTTGACCGCGTTCTCGATCGCCTCGGCGCCGGAGTTGACGAGGATCGAGCGCTGCTCGCCCTTGCCGCACGGCGAGAGCTCGGCGAGCCGGCGGCAGACCTCGACGTACGGCTCGTAGGTGCCGACCATGAAGCACTGGTGCAGGAAGAGGTCGACCTGCTCGTGGATCGCGGCGACCGCGGCCGGGTTGTTGTGGCCGAGGTTGTGGCAGCCGATCCCGCCGGCGAAGTCGATGTAGCTGCGCCCGTCGAGATCCTCGATCCGCGCGCCGAACGCGCGCGCGACGACGAGCTTCGGGGTCGAGACCCCGCGCGCCACGTAGCGCGCGCGCTCCGCGAGAACGCGGGCGTGAGCGGTTTCCTCCTGCAGGGACACTGCAGCGATTATGCGGGCCGGAAGGCCCAACAATCAATCCGGAAGGCGCCCCGGCTCAGGCCGCGGGGGAGGGCATCGCCATCCGGTCGATGTCCGAGATGCTGGTCACGCTCGAGTAGAGAACGCTCGCGGGATCGTTCGTGAGCGCGAGGTGGTAGTGGAGCGCGTCCACCTGGCGCATCAGCATCTTGTCCTCACGGCTCCGGAGGATTCCAGGATCGGGGTCGCCCAGCTGCGCGATGGAGACGACGGCGACGTGCGCGCCGTCGCGGCTCGAGAACGCGAACTGCGCCTCGGGAACCTCCTCCGTGTACATGTTGGCGCTCGTGACCGCGATCACGACGTTGTTCCCTTTCAGCAGGCCGGGGTAGCGGAGCCTGACCTCGTCCTCGATCGCCTGCGCGCTGTACTGCATGCGGTCGAGGTCGAGCATGCTCGCCGAGAGATCGAGGCCGGAGAGCGACGCCGTGCGCAGGTGGGACTCCTGCGCGACGTCCGCCGCGAGATCCTTCGTGCTCTTCGTGCCGAGGAGGTTGACGGGAACGAGGTAGACGTCGGCGGTGCGCGGCCCGGGCATCACGGCGAGCCCGCCGAAGATCCCGACCATTGCGAGCACGAGCAGGAGCGAGACGACGCGAACGCTCTCGACAGGCTCCGCGTCGGCCGGCAACTCGGACGCGTTCGACGACGACGGTGCTTGCGATCTTGTCGTGCAGCGCCTGGCTCTCGGCCGTGAAGAACGCCATCAGGTAGCCGAGCCCGAGCAGGAGCGCGGACGGGATCTTCGCGAAGTAGCGCGTGGTCGAACGCGCGAAGGAGAGCCGCTGGCCGTACACGTCGACGACCGCGATGCCCATCATCTTCTTGCCCAGGGTCGCCTGCCACGCGGAGCTCACGCAGCCGGCCTCGTAGAGCCAGGCGAAGAGGATCCAGAGGTCGGCCCGCGGGTGCCCCGGGCCGATCGACGAGCCGCCGATACCACCCGACGGCGGGTCGTGGCCGACCACGACCAGTGAGCACCAAGACGACGCCGTAGAGGAGGATGCCGTCTACGAACACCGCAACGAATCGCCGCCCCATGCCCGCATACGCCATGGTGACTCGTGTCATCGGCAGAACGGCCGCGAGGCGTTAGACCCGACGGAGAGAGGAACACGATGATCGAGAGCATCCCCACGGAGTTCGAGGTCCTGGACGATCGGTTCCGCGGTGATCCGGGGCGATCCCAGCGTCGAGAGGCTGTACGCAGGCTGCCGCTGGGCCGAGGGCCCGGTCTACGTGCCCGCCGGGCGCTACCTCGTCTGGAGCGACATCCCGAACGACCGGATGCTCCGCTGGGACGAGACGACCGGCGTCGTCGGCACCTTCCGCCACCCCTGCGGCTACACGAACGGGAACACGCTCGACGCGCAGGGCCGACTGGTGACGTGCGAGCACGGAGGGAGGCGCGTCTCGCGAACCGAGCACGACGGCTCGATCAGCACGATCGCCGACCGGATCGACGGCAAGCGGCTCAACAGCCCGAACGACGTCGTCGTCGCGCTCGGACGGGTCGATCTGGTTCACCGACCCGTCGTACGGGATCGACAGCGACTACGAGGGCCATCGGGCCGAGAGCGAGATCGGCTCGTGCAACGTCTACCGCGTCGATCCGGTGACCGGCGAGTGCCGGATCGTCGCGGACGACTTCGCCCGGCCGAACGGGCTCGCCTTCTCGCTGGACGAGACGGCGCTCTACGTGACCGACACCGAGGTCGGCAACATCCGGGTCTTCGCCGTGACCGCGGAGGGCGGGCTCGAGCGACGGCCGGGTCTTCGCCGAGTGCACGGCCGGCGTGTTCGACGGGATCCGGCTCGACACGCAGGGCCGGGTCTGGGGCGCGGCGGGAGACGGCGTCCACTGCCTCGACCCGGACGGGACGCTGATCGGCAAGCTCCGCCTTCCCGAGCCGGCGTCGAACCTCGTCTTCGGAGGGCTCAAGCGGAACCGGCTCTTCGTCACGGCGTCGACCTCGCTCTACTCGCTGATGCTGAACGTGAACGGAGCGCGGTGAAGCCGGAGGCGGGATTCGAACCCACGACCTACCGCTTACAAGGCGGTTGCTCTGCCAGCTGAGCTACTCCGGCTTACGAGCGGAGGGTAGCCCTAGGCCAGGACTTCGCGGGACTTCTGGTGCATCAGCACCTTCCGCTTCACGCGCTGGAGCGCGTTGTCGATCGTCTTCGTGTCGCAGCCGAGCTCCTCGGCCATCTCCTCGTAGGACGAGCCTTCGAGGTACAGGCGGAGCGCGTCCGACTCGAGGTGCGAGAGCCCGCTGCCGAGCGCGAACACGAGGCTCTGCAGCTCCTCGGTCGAGATCACGCACACCGACGGCTCGTCGACGCCCGGGCCAGGGAGCGCGTCGCCGAGCGTGCACTCGCTCTCGGACTCCTGGCCCGCCGGGGTGTGGCTGAACGAGACGTACGTGTTGAGCGGGGAGTGCTTGTAGCGGGTCGCGGTCTTGATCGCGGTGATGATCTGGCGCGTGACGCAGAGCTCGGCGAAGCTGCGGAACGAGGTCTCCTTGTCGGTGCGGAAGTCCCGCATCGCCTTGTAGAGGCCGATCATCCCCTCCTGGATCAGGTCGTCCGAGTCGCCGCCGGCGAGGAAGTAGCTGCTCGCCTTGAGACGGACGAAGCCTGCGTACCGGCGCATCAGGGCGTCGAGAGCGGCGCCGTCGCCGTTGCGGGCACGGAGCACGAGCTGCAAATCCTCAAGCTCTCGTTGAGCCTTTTGAGCGGTCTGCGCTGCTGTGGCCGTGCGAGCAGACATCTGCGTCTCCCGTGTGTTTGCGGGTGATTATCGAGACGGCCGTCTCGTGCGTCCGCCCAAGCCTCACCCTGAGGTTGAGGCAGAACATAGCAGTCGGTCCAACCGTTTACAAGTCCTTTGCACTGGACCCAACCTGCTACGAACGTGTGTTCGCTACTGGCCGCGGCGCATGCGCTCGAGGCGCGCGAGCGTCTCGGGGTCGAGCCGGTCGCGCAGCTGCCCGGGCCGCTCGGCGGCGAGCTGCACCGGGTCGAGGTCGTGCAGGAAGGTCTGCGAGGTCAGCGTCTGCACCTGCCGTCCCGCGGTTCCGCGCACCGCGGAGTCGGTCGAGACGACGCAGACGTGGCGCGTGGCGCGGTTCTCCGCCGCGAGCTTCTCGAGCAGCTGGTCGGCGTGCTCGGCGTAGCGCACCTCGAGCGGGCCGATCGTCTCGTCGCGCCCCACGCCGTCGTAGACGAGCACGCCGTCGGCGCCCTGGGTGGCGACGAAGCTCGCGAGCAGGTCGCGCAGCTCGCGCGGGTCGGCGAAGCTCGCCGGCGTGGAGCAGGTTGTAGCCGTCGAAGAGGTAGAGCGTCGGGTCAGGCACCGCGCTGGCGCCTCGCCTCGTAGAGCAGGAGGGCCGCAGCGACGCTGACGTTGAGCGACTCGACCCGGCCGAGCAGCGGGATCGAGATCGCGGCGTCGCAGGTGCGGCGCACGAGCGGGCGGATGCCCTTGCCCTCGGCGCCGAAGACGAGGATCGAGCCGCCGGTGAGGTCCGCGTCCCACATCGCCGTCTCCGCGTCGCCCGAGGCGGCGTAGACCCAGAGGTCGCCGCGCTTCACCTCGCCGAGCCAGCGGGCGAGGTTCGTGACGACGGCGACCGGCAGGTGCTCGACCGCGCCCGCGGACGCCTTGCAGACGGCGGCGGTCACGGTCGCCGAGCCGTGCGCCGGGAGTACGATGCCGGTCGCGCCCGCGCCCTCCGCGCTGCGGCAGACGGCGCCGAGGTTGCGAGGATCGGAGACCTGGTCGAGGCAGGCGATCAGCGGCCGCTCGGCCGCGGCGAGCTCGTACGCGTCGGCGTACCGGTACGGCGAGCACCAGGCGACGACGCCCTGGTGGTCACGCGTCTCGGCCGCTTCGGACAGGGCCCGATCGGGCTTCACCTGAAGGCGTAGCGGCGCCTCGGCGAGCCACGGCTCGCTCTTCTCGGCCCGCTCGGTCGCCCAGAGCTCGAGCACCTCACGGGGCCCGCGCAGCGCCTCGTGGACCGCGCGGCGCCCGTAGACGAGGTCGCGGCTCACTTCGGGCACGAGCCGGAAGCCGCCGGGCTCGTCGCGCACCTCCCAGCCGGACTCCTCGATCTCGGCCCGCAGCCGGTCGGACTCGGCGTAGTCGCCCGATTCGCGGGCCTCCTGGCGGCGCCGGGCGAGCTCGACCGCCTCGGCAGGCGGCGGCTCGTCCTCGGCCAGAGAGCCGAGACCGAAGATCGCGAGCGCGTCGCGCAGCGGCGCGAGTTGCCCGACCCGCCGCCACTCGTGCATCACCGCGAGCGCGGCAGGCGTGTCGAAGTCGTCGTCGAGCGCCGCCTCGAACGGCGCCCAGTCGCCGCCGGGGCGCTCCTCGCCGCGGAAGGCGTTACGGAAGCGTCTCGACCTGCGCGCGCCGCCTGCGCCATCGTCTCGTCGGAGAAGTCGATCGGCTTGCGCCAGTGGCCCGTCAGGAAGTAGAGGAGCACCGTCTCGCGCCCCCATTCCTCGACCACGTCGCGAAGCGTCGCGATGTTCCCGAGCGACTTCGACATCTTCTCGCCGGTCAGCTCGAGCATCCCGTTGTGCATCCAGATGTGCGCGAACTCGCGGCCCGCGCCGCGGGACTGCGCCAGCTCGTTCTCGTGGTGGGGGAAGACGAGGTCGAGGCCGCCGAGGTGGATGTCGAACTTCGGGCCGAGGAACTGCTCCGCCATCGCCGAGCACTCGATGTGCCAGCCCGGGCGGCCCGGCCCCCACGGCGAGGGCCAGACGGTGTCCTCGCCCTCCTTGTGCGCCTTCCAGAGCGCGAAGTCGCGCGGGTCCTCCTTGAGCGGGCTCGCCTCGCCCTCCTGCTCCTGCACCCGGTCGGGCCGCTGGCCGGAGAGCGTGCCGTACTCGGGGAAGCCGCCGACACGGAAGTACACGTCTCCTCCGGCCGGGTAGGCGAGCCCGCGCGAGATCAGCTCTCCGATCAGCGTCTCGATCGGCTCGATGCTCTCGGTCGCCTTCGGCTCGAAGTCGGGGCGGCCGAGCCCGAGCAGGTCGGTGTCCTCGACGTACCAGCGGGCGGCGTCCGCGGCGAGCTCCGCGCTGTGCCCCGGCGCCGCGGCGTAGATCTTGTCGTTGATGTCGGTGATGTTCTCGACGAGCTTCACCTCGTAGCCGCGGTGCTCGAGCCAGCGCTTCAGCCACATCGAGAGCACGAACGGCCGCGCGTTGCCGATGTGGATGCGCTGGTAGACGGTCGGGCCGCACGTGTAGATCCCGACCGGGCCGGGCGGCTCGGGGAGGTCGACCTTCGTCGCGCTGCAGGGTGCTATAGAGCCGCATCGACCCGCCGCAGGGCTTCGTCGCGGGGGAGCGCGGCGATCACGGTCGCGAGCTCGGGGCCGTGCTCCCGGCCGGTGAGCGCGAGGCGGAGCGCGCGCAGGTTGCCGCCGACCGCCTTCAGCTCGCGCACGAGCGCGCGCGCGGCCTCGGGGTCGAGCGAGCCGTTCGCCGCCTCGCGCAGCTCGCGGAAGCGCTCGAGCGTCGCGGCCGAGCCCTCCGGCAGCGTCGCGGGCTCGGGCGCGAGGATCGTGCCCGCCCACTCGCGCGCCTCGGCGAGGTCGCGCGCGCCGCGCAGCGCGGGCGCGAGCTCGACCGGCGCGCCGGCCCGCTCGGCCAGCGACTCGTCGCTCATCGCCGCGATCGCCTCGACCGCGAGCCGCCGCACCCGCGCGAGGTCGAGGTGGACGTCGTGGCGCGGCAGCCCGAGCTCGTCGAGGTAGGCGCGCACCGCCTCGGCCGGGATCCCCTCCTCGCGGAGGTCGGCGACCGAGGTCGCGCCGTGGCGCTTCGAGAGCTTGTGCCCGTCGGGGCCGAGCAGGAGCCCGTGATGGATGAACTCCGGCGGCTCGGCGCCGAGCGCGCGGAAGAGCTCGGCCTGCAGCGGCGCGTTGTCGCGGTGGTCGGAGCCGCGAATCACATGGGTGATCCCGAAGTCGAGGTCGTCGACGACGCTCGCGAGCTGGTAGGTCGGAGAGCCGTCGGCGCGGAGCAGCGTCGTCCGGCCGAAGCGGAGGGCGCCTTCGTCGTCCTGCTTAGCGCCCGCGACCTGCGCGGCCGCCTCGCGGTGGCGCGCGGCGCGGTCGCTCTGGCGCGCAGGCCCCTCGTCCCAGCCGATCCCGAGCCACTCGAGGTCGCCGAGGATCGCCTCCTCCCCGCCCTCGACCACCCGCGCGGGGTCCGTGTCGTCGATCCGCAGGAGCATCGTGCCGTCGTGCTCGTCGGCGAAGCTGCGGTTCGCGGCAGCCGAGAGCGCGCTGCCGAGGTGCAGCGTGCCGGTGGGGCTCGGCGCGAAGCGGACGCGTACCATTGCCCCGGAGTCTAGAAGGAGACGCCGCCTGCTCTTCCCCACAGCAACCTTCGCGATCTTCTTCCTGCTCGTGCTCCCGCTGAGCTGGCTCGCTGATGCCGACGCTGCGGCGCTGGCGCGTGTTCATCATCGCGGCCAGCTTCGTCTTCTACGCGTGGTGGGACTGGCACTTCGTCGCGCTGCTCGCGGGCTCGATCGTCGGCAACCAGATCGCCGGCCTGCTGATCCACAAGGCGCCCGACCGGCGCGCGCGGAAGACGCGTGCTCGCGGTCGCGGTCGCGGCCAACCTCGGCGTGCTCGGCTACTTCAAGTACTCCGACTTCTTCGTCAGCTCGGCGGCGCAGACGATGGAGCGCCTCGGCGTCGCGTGGGTGCCGCACATCGTCGGCGTGACGCTGCCCGTGGGGATCTCCTTCTTCACGTTCATGGCGCTCTCGTACCTGATCGACATCTACCGCGGCGACTTCGAGCCGGTCGGCTTCTCGACCTTCGCCGCCTACCTCTCGTTCTTCCCGCACCTCGTCGCGGGCCCGATCGTGCGACCGGGCGAGCTGATCCCGCAGATGGCGACGCCGCGCGACCCGCGGCGCGTCGACACCAGCCGCGCGTTCTGCGCTGATCGGCGACGGCCTGTTCATGAAGGTCGTGATCGCGAACTACCTCGCCTCGCGGATCGTCGACCAGGTGTTCGCGGCGCCCGACCGCCACTCGTCGCTCGAGGTGCTCGTCGGCGATCTACGCCTACGCCGTCCAGATCTTCGCCGACTTCTCCGGCTACACGAACATCGCGATCGGGGTCGCGCTGCTGCTCGGCTTCCAGTTCCCGCAGAACTTCGACTAGCCCGTACGCCGCGGTCTCGATCCAGGACTTCTGGCGCCGCTGGCACATGACGCTCTCGCGCTGGCTGCGCGACTACCTCTACATCCCGCTCGGCGGGAACCGGAAGGGCAAGCCGCGCACGTACCTGAACCTGATGCTGACGATGCTGCTCGGCGGGCTCTGGCACGGCGCCTCGTGGACGTTCGTCGTGTGGGGCGGGATCCACGGCACCGGGCTCGTCTTCGAGCACTGGCGACGGGACCGGCGCACCGCGCTCGGGCTGCCCGAGCCGCCCGACACTCAGCTGCGGATCTGGATGCGGAGGATCGTGACCTTCAACGTCGTCTGCCTCGCGTGGGTCTTCTTCCGCGCCGTCGTCGTTCTCGGACGCGGGCGCGGTGCTCCGGCGGCTCTTCACGGCCTGGGGCCAGCCCTCGCCGCTCGTCACGACCGGCGTGCTGGCCGCGATCGCGCTCGGGATCGGGATCCAGTACGTCCCCGCGCGCCTCGGCGAGCGGGCGATGGGCAGCTTCTCGCGCCTCTCGCCGGTGCTCCAGGGCGTCGCGCTCGGTGTCGGGCTGATGGTCGTCGGGGCGATGGGCCCCGAGGGCGTCGCCCCCTTCATCTACTTCCGCTTCTGAGCCGTGACCGAGCCGACCACACCCCACCGCACCGTTCCCGTCGAGGAGAACGGGCGGCGCCTGCTTCCCGCCGGCTACGCGGTCGTGATCCTCGTCGTCGCGCTCGCCGTCGGCACGCTGCTGAACGCGCAGGGGCTGCGCAAGACGGCTCACATCCAGCAGCAGGGGTGGCAGCGGAGCGTCGGGATCGCGCTGACGACACCGCTCGCCGCCGTGAGCCACGCGCTGCTGATCGACCGGCCGAGGCAGGAGCTGAAGTCGGCGCTCGGACGCGGCGGCGACGACCGGATCGACACACGCGTCGTCTTCACTGCGGGGACGCAGAAGGCGGCCGCCGTTCCGCCCGGACGCGAGTCGTTCAGCCCCGCACACCAGCTCCGCATCTGGGCGGCCGGAGACTCGCTCGCGATCGCGGCCGGGGAGGCCGTCTACCGGGCCGGCGTCGACACCGGCGCGGTGATGCCGGTCGCACGGGTCGACGGGCGCCTCGCGACCGGGCTCGAGCGCCCGGACGTCTTCAACTGGTTCACCTACATCCGCGACGCGCTCGTCCGGCTCGAGCCGCGGGCGGTCGTGGTCAGCTTCGGCGCCAACGACGACCACGACTACATGACCGGGATCCCGCCGGGGGTCACGATCGGCCCCTTCGGCTCGAGCACGTGGATCGACGAGTACCGGCGCCGGGTGGGCGGGCTGATGGACGAGATCACCGCGCAGGGCCGGTTCCTCGTCTGGCTCGGCGCGCCGATCGTCCGCGACGCCGCGGAGAGCAGGCGCTTCGAGCTCCTGAACTCGATCTACCGCTCGGAGGCCGAGAAACGGCCCGGCCGGGTCGCCTTCGTCGACACGTACACGCTGCTCCAGGACTCGCACGGCCGGTACGCCGACTTCCTTCCCGACTCGAGCGGCACGCTCGTCCGCGTGCGGGCGCTCGACGGGATCCACTACGCCGGCGCGGGCGGCGACCTGATCGCGCAGCAGGTGATCGCGCGGCTCGAGCAGGCGTTCGACCTCACCGGCTGGCGGCGCACCCCGGCTCCGGCCCCGCAGCAGCAGCCGCCGAGCCAGGCGCAGGGGCGGTCCTGATGCGCGTGGTGCTCGCGCTGGCTCTCGTCCTCTGCGCGACGGCGGCCGGCGGCGGCGCGGCCCTCACACGGAGCGTCTACGTCGACGGCGACTCGCTAGCCGAAGGGACGGCCCCGTACCTGCCGGCGCTCCTGCCGCACTGGTCGGTGCGCCAGTCCTACCACGTGGGCCGCCGCGTCAACGAGGGCATCGCGCTCCTCCGCGCCGAGAAGCCGCTCGAGCAGGTCGTCGTCGTCTCACTCGGAACGAACGACGATCCCCGCCGCGTCGCGGACTTCCACTCGGCAATGCTGCGAGATCCTCTCGATCGCCGGCCCGGCCCGGTGTGTCGTCTGGACGAACATCGTCCGCCCGCCCGCTGCCGGCGCAAGCTACGACGGCCTCAACCGGGTGCTCTCGACCGCCGCGGCGACCCACCGGAACCTGGTCGTCGTCGACTGGCAGGCGCTCGTCCGGCACCACCCCGCCTGGCTCCGCGCCGACGGCGTCCACGCGACCGCCGACGGCTACAGGGCACGAGCTGCCGCGATCGCGGCGGCCGTGAAGGAGTGCATGGCCCGGCTGGGCTAGGGCAGTCGGGGAGCCCAGAACGCAGACAGCAGGCCCGCGGCGAGCAGGAGCAGCGCTGCGGCACCGAGGAACTTGTAGGTCACCTCGGTGCGGCCGGGGACGGTGCCGAGCTTCGCGCCGAGCTTCGTGTACGCGTCCTTGAGCAACGCCGCCTTCGTCGCCGCGAGGAACTGGCCGCCGGTCGCGTCGGCGATCGCCTTCAGCGTCGCCGGGTCCGGGCGGCACCGGGATCGTGCGGGCGAAGGGACCGAAGCCGCGCGTGAGCGTCCCTCCCGGGGTCCCGAGCGCGAAGGTGTAGACGGGAATCCCGGCCTCCTTCGCGCGGTTGGCCCCCTCGAGCGGCTGCAACGTGCCGCGGGTCTGCGAGCCGTCCGAGAGGAAGAGGATCGAGACGGGCGACTTGGTCTGTACCGCGGCGGGGATCACGTAGGCGATGGTCTGGCCGGGCGGCTTCGGCGGAGCCTGGACCGCCTGCTGTCCGAGCTGTACCGCGGCGGCGAGCGCGTCGCCGATCGCCGTGCCGCCGAAGCCGGGGAACGCCCCGATGTCTTCGAGCCCCTGGAGCACCAGCTTGTGGTCGGTCGTCGGCGGGGTCGCCACCTCGGGCTCCCCGGCGAACGCGATCAGGCCGACACGCAGGCCCTTCGGCGCGTGCTCGAGGAACGAGCGCGCCGCCTCCTGGGCGGCCTGGAGCCGCGTCGGCTTGACGTCGGTCGACTGCATCGAGCCCGAGACGTCGATGACGAGGATGACAGTGGCTTGATTCTTCAGCACCGCCGAGCTCACGTGCGGGCGCGCGAGCGCGAGGCAGAGCGAGGTGAGCGCGAGCAGGAGGAGGACCGGCGGGACGTACCGGCGCCAGGCGCGGCGGGGCACGATCCCGGCGAGCACGTCGAGGTTCGTGAACCTGACCGCGTAGCGCATCCGGCGGCGCTCGGCGAGCAGCCAGATCCCGATCGCCGCGGGGACTGCGAGCAGTGAGAGCAGGAGATACGGGCTGTCGAAGCTCACTTGCCACCCGCGCAGACGGCTTCGGCCTGGACGACCGCGCGCACGCCGATCACACCCGTGCCGGAGCGGACGGTGACGACGACCCGCCCGCCGCGCACGGCCTGCGACGCGGTCACGCTCGCCACGAGCGCGGCGTTCGGCGGCTGGTCGGTGTAGAAGCCGACGGCGTGCGTGGCGCCTACGAGCCGCTCGCCCGCGGCGCAGCCCTGCGACACGCGCTGGACGCCGCCCGAATGCAGCACGACGTTCCGGACGCGCCGGACGGTCGGGCTTGCCGGGCGGCACGACCGCGGCTGTCGGGATCCGTCCGCCTCCTCCGGTGGCCGGCATGCAGCCGAGGTGGGGCCGGAAGGTCGGCGCGTGCGGGGAGACGCCGACGTACGAGGCGACGAAGACGACGTCGCGCGAGGTCGTGACCCCGGGGTTGACGGGCGCCCCGATCGCCCCGAGGAAGCCGACGTCGATCGCGCGGTCGGTGAGCTCCGCGTCGAGCCCGCCCGCGATGTAGCCCTTGGGACAGGAGAGCTGGTACTGCACCTGCGGCCTCGGCACTCCCTGGCCCGTCGGCACGACCACCCACGGCCCGGCGACCGGCACGCAGACCTGCAGGCCCTTGCACTCGTTCGTCGCGCCCGCGGGAGCGACTCCGACTGCGAGCGCCGAGAGGACGAGCCCGAGCACGACGGCCGCGCGCCTCACGGGATCACCCGCCTGAACCAGAACGCCGACATCCCGCCGCCGATCAGCAGCAGCAGCGCGGCGACGCCGCCGACCACGTCGGTCATCTCCCGGTTGATCGTGCGATGCCCGAGCCGGGAGCCGAGATGCTTGTAGACCGCGCTCACGCGCGTGTCGGTCGGGGCGCTGTAGAACTGGCCGCCGGTCGCCTGCGCGAGCGCCTGGAGGTCGGTGGGGTCGACCGGCACCTTGACCGTCACGGTGTAGCCGCCCGTGAGCTTCTGCTGGAACTGCGCCGTCCGGGGTGCCGACGACGACCGTGTAGACCGGGATGTGCGCCGCCTTCGCCTTCGCGGCGGCAGCCGCGGCGGTCGTGCGGCCGCCGTCCTGCTTCCCGTCGGAGATCAGGAGCACCGCCGCGGGCGGCACCGTCCCGTCGACGGTGCGCTGGCGCTGCACGAGCTGCGGTCGAGAGCGCGACGGCGTCGCCGAGCGCGGTGCCTCCGCTCGAGTGCAGCGAGGTGAGAGCCGTGTGGACGAGCGAGCGGTCGGTCGTCGGCGGGAGCGCGACGGTGGCGCGGCTCGCGAAGGTGACGACGCCGACCTGGAACTTCTTCGGCACCTCGTTCGCGAACGCCTCGGCGGCGGCCTGCGCGGCGGCGAGCCGCGTCGGCTTCACGTCGTTCGCTCCCATCGAGTTGGAGACGTCGACTGCGAGGATCACGGTCGCCTCCTCGCGCGGGACCTTGACCGACGCGTGCGGGCGCGCGACGCCGACGATCAGCAGCGACGAAGGCCAGCAGCAGCACGGCGACGGGCAGGTGGCGCCGGACCCCCGGCTGGTGGTCGACGACGTTCGGGAGCAGCGCGGGGCTCGCGAAGCGCGCCGCGTCCGCCGCGCGCCGCCGCTCGCGCAGGACGTACCCGACGACGAGCGCCGGCACGATCAGCAGCGCGAGCAGCCAGAGCGGCGAGGAGAAGCTCACCGGCTCGTCCTCTTGAGGAAGACCGCGAGCGCGCGGAGCCAGTCGCCCGAGGTGGAGAGCACGACGTGGCGCACGCCGATCGAGCCGAGCGTGCGGGCGAGGCCGCTCCGCTCCTCCGCGGCGGCGGCGGCGAACCTGGCGCGGAGCTTCGCGTCGCGCGTGTCGACCCGCAGCTGCCTGCCGGTCTCCGGGTCGACGAGCCAGAGCTCACCGGCATTCGGCAGCTCCTGCTCGCGCGGGTCGCGGATCTCGACGGCCAGGACGTCGTGGCCTCCGGCGAGCTCGAGCATCGGGCGCCGCCAGTCGAAGGAGCCGCGGAAGTCGGAGACGACGACGACGAGCGCCCGCTGACGCGCGACCGAACCGGCCCTGGCCAGCGCCTCGCCGAGCGAGGTCGCCCCGACCGGACGGGCCTCGGCCTCCTCCTCGCGCGCGAAGCGCGGCGAGCAGGCCGACGAGGCCGACGCGTCCCTGCCGCGGCGGGATCGTCCTCGGGTCGGCGTCGCCGAACGAGACGACGCCGAGCCGGTTGCCCCTGCGCGTCGCGACGTGGCCGATCGCGATCGCGACTCCCTCGGCGACGTCCGCCTTCCGGCGGTCGGCGGTGCCGAACCGCATCGACGGCGACGTGTCGAGGACGAGCCAGGTGGCGAGCACCCGCTCGGCCACGTGCACACGGACGTGGGGCTCGCCGGTGCGCGCGGTGACGTTCCAGTCGATCCGGCGGACGTCGTCACCGTCGGCGTACGGCCGGATCTGAGCGAGCTCGGTGCCGTCGCCCTGAAGCGCCGAGCGGTAGTCGCCCGCGAGCAGGCCCTGCATCTTGCGGCCGATGTGGACGTCGAGCGCGCGCAGGAGCGCGACGGGCATCGCGCCGGGGCCGGGCCGATCGGGCGTCGGAGCGTGCGCCAGGGACTGCGTGGAGCTCATGCAGCGCTCGTCCGGGCGAGGTCGACCTGGGGAGCGGGAACGGCCGCGAGGACCGAGTCGAGGATGCTGTCGGGGCTCACCTCCTCGGCGAGCGCCTGGTAGGTGAGGACGAGCCGGTGGCGCATCGCGTCCTTCGCGAGCGCGTGGAGGTCCTCGGCGAGCACGTAGTCGCGGCCGCGGACGAGGGCGAGCGCTCTCGACGCCTGGACGAGGCTGATCGGGCCGCGGGGGCTCGCACCGTAGGCGATGTACTCGGCCACCTCGGGAATCCCGTGCGCGGCCGGCTGCCTGGTCGCGTCCGCGAGCGTGACCGCGTAGCTGACGAGCGACGGGTCGACGTAGATCCCGAAGACCGCGGCCTGCAGCGCCTGGAGCTCGTCGAGCGTGAGCGCCTCGCGCAGCTCCGGCGCCGCGACGAGCTGGCGCTGGACGATCGTCAGCTCCTCGTCGTGCTCCGGGTAGCCGATCAGGACCTTGAGCATGAAGCGGTCGATCTGGGCCTCCGGCAACGGGTACGTGCCCTCGGACTCGATCGGATTCTGGGTCGCCATCACGAGGAACGGCGCGGGCACCGGATGGGTCGTGTGGCCGATCGTCACCTGGCGCTCCTGCATCACCTCGAGCAGCGCCGACTGCACCTTCGCCGGCGCGCGGTTGATCTCGTCGGCGAGCAGGAAGTTGCAGAAGACGGGCCCGAGCTCGGTGTCGAACGAGCCCTCACCCGGGCGGTAGATGCGCGTCCCGACGAGATCCGACGGGACGAGGTCCGGCGTGAACTGGATCCGTGCGAACGAGCCGCCGAGCACCCCTGCGGTCGTCTTGATCGTGAGCGTCTTCGCGAGACCCGGGACGCCCTCGATCAGCAGGTGCCCCTGCGCGAGCAGGCACACCAGCACGCGCTCGAGCATCGCGTCCTGCCCGGCGATCACGCGCCTGATCTCGAACAGCGCCTGCTCGAGCCGCTCCTTCGCCTCCTCCGGGGTCGGGCCCGAAGCTCCTTCGGTCTGGCTGGTCACGTCTGCGCTCCTCCTCTTGCGCGGGCTTGAGCCACACAGAGAAGCAGGTCCGCTTAAGTTTCTGCTGTGAAAGCCTGCTAGCCCATCTCGATCTCGACCGGTAGCCCCATGCGCCCCATCGTGCGCAGGTGCCGGAAGTGCGACCGCAGAGCGAACCAGAGCGTGGGCTGAGTCGTGTACCGGACGCCGTACTTCTCGGAGTTCCGCTTCACGATCTCGGCGATCCGCGCGTAATGCGTGTGCGGAACCCGCGGGAAGAGGTGGTGCTCGATCTGGTAGTTGAGCCCGCCGAGCACCCACGTGAGCACCGGGTTGCGCGGGCAGAAGTCGACCGTCGTCTCGACCTCGTGGACGGCCCAGACGCGCTTCGGGCCGCTCAGCTCCTCGACGGAGGCGAAGTCGGCCTCCTCGACGCAGTGTGCGAGCTGGAAGGTCGTGGCGGTGATCAGCCCCATGATCATCGCGAAGAGGACGTAGGCGCCGAGCACGCCCCACCAGGGGTAGACGAGCATCGGCACCACGAGCGCCCAGCCGATGAAGAACGCCTTCCCGGCAACGAGGCCGACGAGGTCCCAGCGCTTCGGCGCGCGGAGCGGGCTGCGGCCGATGCTGCCGCGGGCGAACGCGGCGACGTCGCCGGCCGTCTGCCAGCGCAGCACCATCAGCGTGTACATCGGCCAGATGTAGTAGTGCTGCAGCCGGTACCAGGGCCGCGCCTTCTGCTGGGGCATGAACCGGGCGAACGGGACCTGGCTGATGTCGTCGTCGTAGTCGTCGACGTTGGTGTAGGTGTGGTGGGCGACGTTGTGCTTGACGCGCCACGCGTAGCTCGAGAAGCCGAGGAGGGCGTCGGCCGTCCAGCCCATCAGGTGGTTGTAGCGGCGCTTCGTGAAGTAGGCGCCGTGGTTCGCGTCGTGCTGCACGCAGAAGGCGGTGAGCGTCGCGCCGGCAGCGAGCCCCACGAGGCAGAGCAGACCGAGCCAGACGCCCGGGCTCAGGAAGATCAGGGTCGTCCAGGAGGCGACCATCAGCCCGAACGCGACGACCGTCTTCGCGTACAGCTGGAGGTATCCGCTCACCCGCGTCCACCGGGACTGCAGGTAGAGCTCGACCTCGCGGCGCGTCTCGCGGATGAACTCGCCGCCGTTGTCGAACGACACCTTCTGCGGGACACGAATCTCCATACCTGGATCCTTCCTACAGTCAGGTCGCTCGACGTTCGTAGACGATGGTACCTGCGACCTGTCTAGAGTGCGGCGCATGGACGAGGCCCTCTCCGCCTGGTTCCGGGAGAACGGGCGGGATCTGCCGTGGCGGCGGACGCGAGATCCCTACGCGGTTCTCGTCTCGGAGCTGATGCTGCAACAGACCCAGGTCGAGCGCGTGATTCCGCGCTGGCTCACGTGGCTCGAGCGGTGGCCGACCGTGGAGGCGCTGGCCTCGGCGTCACCGGCGGACGCGATCCGCGAGTGGCAGGGGCTCGGCTACAACCGGCGCGCGCTCGCGTTGCATCGCGCCGCCCGCATCGTCGCGGAGCACGGCTGGCCGGCCGACCTCACGGAGTTGCCCGGGGTCGGCCGCTACACCGCCGACGCGGTGCGGAACTTCGCCTTCGGCGAGGCCGTGCTCCCCGAGGACGTGAACGTGCGCCGCGTGCAGGAGCGCACCGGGTACGGGTTTGGGCCCGAGCACGCCGCTGCTTTGATGGATCTCGGCGCGACGATCTGCCTCGCGCGAGTGCCGCGGTGCGGCGTGTGCCCCCTCGCGGACGAGTGTCCTTCCCGCGGGCGGCGCTACGAGCCGTTGCGCAAGCAGTCGCCGTTCGAAGGCTCGTTCCGCCAGCGGCGCGCGGCCGTGTTGCGCCTCGTGGCGGAGGCACCGCGGCGGCTGGACGAGCTGGACGGAGACGCGGTCACCGCCCTCTCGCGCGACGGGCTCGTGCGAATCGAGGCCGGGCTCGTCGCACTCCCAACCTAGTCTCACGCGCGCCAACACCCCACCCAGGGTGGGGAACAGCTCCCACGGCAAACGCTACCCGCGCGCGTCGCACGAGTCTGTGCCGACTCCGTGCCTATTCGCCTCGGCGCTCCTAGCGCTGGAGCAGAGCCACGGCCTCGGCGGCGAGGCCTTCGCCGCGGCCGGTGAAGCCCAGCAGGTCGGTCGTCGTCGCCTGCACCGAGATCCGCTCCGGCTCGACACCGAGCGCGCTCGCCAGCCGCTCCCGCATCTGGTCGCGGTGCGGAGCCAGGCGCGGCTCCTGGCCGATCAGCACTACCTGCGCATTGACGAGGTGCCAGCCGGCCTCCTCGACCTCCGCCCAGGCCCGGGCGAGCAGGCCCACGGAGTCGGCGCCGGCGAGCGAGGGTTCGCCGGACGGGAACAGCGAGCCGATGTCGCCGAGCCCGGCCGCGCCGAGCACCGCGTCGGTGAGCGCGTGCGCGAGCACGTCCCCGTCGGAGTGGCCCGCGAGCCCGCGGGGGTGGTCGATCCGCACCCCGCCGAGCACGAGCGGCGCTCCCGCCGCGAAAGCGTGCGCGTCGACCCCGATCCCGACCCTGAGCTCGCTCACAGCCCCAGAGCCTCCGGCAGCCCGGCCAGCGAGTCAACCCTGAGATCCGCCGCCGAGGCGTCCTGGAGGTAGCCCCACGGGCCACGGCGGACATGCACGGCCACCATCCCGGCGGCCTTCGCGGGGATCACGTCGAGGTCGACGCGATCGCCGACGTACGCGGCCTCGCCGGGCTCGCATCCGGCCGCCGTGACGAGCGCCTCGAAGAACGCCGGATCCGGCTTGCTCACTCCGAGCCGCTGCGACGACGCAACGTGGTCGACGGTCCACCCCTCCCGGGCGAACCACTCCTCGAGCTGCGCCGACTGGTTCCCGGCGACGCCGACGAACAGGCCGCGGTCGCGGAGGCCGGCGATCGCGGGCAGCGCATCCGGGTAGAGGTCGTCGGGCTCGTAGTAGGCGGGAGCGGCCGGCACCGCCTCGACGCCGAGGTAGTCGAACACGCGTCGGTGCTCCTCGCCGCGCGCGATCGTCGCGCCGAGCGCGGCCCACAACACGTGCGGCCGCACCCCGATCGCCTCCGCGATCCTCCCCCAGTAGCGCTCCTCGTCGACGAGCGTCTCGCCGACGTCGAAGAAGACGGCCTTCAGAGCCACGACTCGACGAGCTCGAGGTCGGCTTTCGTGGTGACCTTGAGCAGCCGCCGGTCGCCCGGCACCCATGTGACGCGGCCGCCCGAGCGCTCGACGAGCGACGCGCAGTCCGTCCCCTCACCGAGCTCGACCGCGCGCCGCAGCACGGGCGCGAGAAAGGCCTGCGGCGTCTGGACGGCCACGAGGCCGCCTCGGTCGAGCGTCTCGACGACGAGCCCCTCCTCGACCCGCTTCACCGTGTCCGGGATCTCGAGCGCCGGCACGGCCCCGTCCCATCCCTCGCCGAGCGCCGTCAGCACCCGCTCGAGCACGTCTTCCGGCAGAAACGGCCGCGCGGCGTCGTGGACGACCACCGCGACCGCGTCGTCGGGCACCTCGGCCAGCGCGATCCGGACCGACTCGGCGCGGGTCGCTCCGCCCGTCACGCAGGCGCTCACCTTCCCGCAGCCGACCTCCTCGGCGAGCAGAATCGCAGGCTCCTCCCAGCCGGGCGGCACCGCGACGACGATCGCGTCGACCCAGTCCGAGTCGTCGAGACGTCGCAGGCTCTCCGCGAGCATGGGCAGCTCGCCCAGACGCACGAAGGCCTTCGGATGCTCCGCCCCGAGCCGATCGCCGCTTCCCGCGGCCGCCACGATCGCCCAGGTCGTCAGGTCAGACCGAGGCTGTCGCCGCCGTCGCCTTGGCCTTCGAGGACTTCTTCTTGGCCGGGCCGACGTCGGCGAGCACTTCCTCGAGCCACTCGGCGGCCTGCTCCTCGTCCATGCCCTTGGCGTACATCAGCTCGCTCGCGAGGATCTTCTTCGCCTTCACGAACATCTGCTTCTCGCCGGTGGAGAGACCCTTCTCGTGGTCGCGCAGGGAGAGGTTCCGCACCACCTCGGCCAGCTCGAGGATGTCGCCGGTCTTCATCTTGTCGCGGTTGTGCTTGAAGCGGCGGTTCCAGTTCTTCGGCATGTCCGTGCTTCCGCCGGACAGCGCCTTGACGACCACTTCGACCATCTCTTCGTCGATCACCCAACGGAGGCCGACGCGCTCCGCGTTCTCGGTCGGCACGTTCACGGTCATGTCGTTGTGAAGGATCTGGATCGTCAGGTACTCGCGCTTGTCACCCAGGACGTCGCGCATCTCCTTCTTCACGACCGTGCCTGCCCCGTGGTGCGGGTACACCACCTTGTCGCCGACATCGAACAAAGCCCGACCTCCCCTTCTTCGCCGCTTTATGCCAAGAAAGGCCGACGGGGGGAACCCGCCGGCCAGGAACCCCGTTAGTATAGCCGAAATCGCTGGAAAACGCACTGTTTTAGGGCGTTTTGGAAAAGCCCTGCTCAGGGGCAAAGTCTCGGAGTTGTTACAGCTGCAGGTAGCGGTCGACGAGGTTGTGCTCCTGCAGCCGGCGCAGGCCCTCGCGGATCTCGCGCGCCCGCACCGCGCCGACGCCTTCGACCTCCTCCAGCTCGCGCTGGCTCGCCCGCACGATCGACTCGAGGCCGTCCATGTCGGCGACGATCTGGAGGATCACGGACTCGGGCAGCCGCGGGATGTGGGAGAGCGTCCGGTAGCCGAGCGGCGCGACCGAGTGGTCGAGCGGGTTGACGCTGCGCGGGTAGCCGAGCACCTCCTGCAGCACCTCCATGTCGACGAGCTCGTCGTACGGGAGCTGCGAGAGCGCGGCGAGCGCCCGGTCGGCGTCGTCGACGCAGTAGTCGCGCACGACGGCGGCCTTCTCGCTCGGCACCTCGCCGATCAGCTCGGAGAGCTGCATCCGGATCAGCCGTCCCTCCGAGCCGAGCTCGACGCAGTCGCGCTCGACCTCCTCGGCGACGCGGGTCGTCATCTCTGCGCGCTGCACGACGACGAGCACGTCGTCGAGCACGACCGCGCTCTGGAACTCGAGCGCCGTCAGCCTCGTCATCACCTGGTACAGGCGCTGCCGGTAGGTCTCGAGCGTCGCGACCCCCTGGTTGGTCTTGGCCAGCACGTCGGCGATCGGGTCGAGCTGGTAGCGCTGCTGGCCGACGAAGATCGTCACGGTCTCCCGCTGCTGGGAGATGGAGACGACGAGCGAGTCGGTCTGCTTGGCGACGCGCTCGGCGGTGCGGTGGCGCGTGCCCGTCTCGTTCGAGGGGATCGTCGGGTCGGGCATCAGCTGCACGTTCGCGTGAGAGAGGCGGCCCACGTCGTCGCTGACGATGATCGCCCCGTCCATCTTCGCCAGCTCGAAGAGGAGCTGCGGCGTGAACGAGAGACCGATCTTGATCCCGCCGGAGAACATGAAGGCGAGCTCGTCGGGATGGCCGATCACGATCAGCGCACCCTCGTGCGAGCGGATGATGTCGTCGATGCCCTGGCGGAGCTCGGTGCCGGGAGCGATGCGGGCGATCGACTCGAGCAGGTGCGGATCGCGGCGCGGGTCGTGGCCCGACGGCATCCGCATGAAACCGAGCGGATGCGGGCTACGCTCGGGTGTCGGCTGCTTCGGATCCCTCTGCGCTGAGCCCAACGGCGATCGCCCTTCTGAGCGTGTCTACGGCAAGGACCTCCATCTTGCCATGCGCGGAGGTGCCGGTCGGCGCGACCACGGCCTCGAGCCCGAGCTTCGCGCATTCCTCGAGCCGGCGGTCGGCCTGGGACGCGCCGCGGAGGCGTCCGGTGAGACCGACCTCGCCGAACACGGCGGTCGCCTCGCGCAACGGCCTGCTGCGGGCCGCGGAGGCGATCGCGAGACCGATCGCGAGGTCGGCGCCCGGCTCGTCGATCCGGACCCCGCCGGCGACGTTCACGAACACGTCGGCGGAGCCCAGCGCGATCCCGGCGTGGCGGGAGAGGACGGCGACGATCATCGCCAGCCGCTTCGGGTCGACTCCGGTGCCGACCCGGCGCGGCATCGCGAGGTCGGTCGGCGCGACGAGCGCCTGGATCTCGAGCAGGATCGGCCGCGAGCCCTCGAGCGCGCAGGCGACGGCGGCACCGATCTCGCCCGCGACGGAGCGGCCGAACAGCTCCGACGGGTCGGGCACGCCGACGAGCCCGGCGCCGGTCATCTCGAACACGCCGATCTCGTTGGTCGAGCCGAAGCGGTTCTTCGTCGCCCGGAGCACGCGGTGGGCGTGGTAGCGGTCGCCCTCGAACTGCAGCACGCAGTCGACGAGGTGCTCGAGCACGCGCGGGCCGGCGACCGAGCCGTCCTTCGTGACATGGCCGACGAGGATCGTCGCGACGCCGCACTCCTTCGCGACGCGGAGCAGGCGCCCGGCCGCCTCGCGCACCTGCGCGACGGATCCCGGCGCCGAGCCGACCTCGCGGGCATACAGGGTCTGCACCGAGTCGATCACGCAGACGTCGGGCAGCTCGGTCTCGAGCGTGGCACAGATCGCGTCGAGCTCGGTCTCGGCGAGGATCTCGACCCGCTCCGCGCCGCCGAGCCGCTGCGCGCGCAGCTTCACCTGCGCCGTCGACTCCTCGCCGGTGACGAGCAGCGCGCGCCGTTCCTGCGAGATCGCGGCGAGCGCGCTCAGGAGCAGCGTCGACTTGCCGACGCCGGGCTCGCCTCCGACCAGGACGAGCGAGGCCGGGACGAGCCCGCCGCCGAGCACCCGGTCGAGCTCGGGCACCCCGGTCGGGATCCGCGCGGCCTCCTCCACCTCGACGTCGACGAGCCTGAGCAGCGGGCGAGGCTGTGCGCCGGAGCCGCGCCGGGGCGCCTCGACCGGGGCGGCGCGCTCCTCGACGAGCGTGCCGAACTCGGCGCACCCCGGGCACTTCCCGAACCAGCGGCCGGCAGAGTAGCCGCACTCCGTGCACGCGTATGTGACCGCAGCCTTCGCCATGGAGCCAGTCTAGGGCCGGGTCCCGACAGCTCTGTGACAAAACGGGGTAGGGTCCGAAACATGATTCCGGACGAGCGACTCGAGCGCTACGCGGAGCTCGCCGTAAGGGTGGGCTCGAACGTCGCGCCGGGGCAGACGCTCAACGTCTGGTGCGCGGTCGAGCACGCGCCGCTGGCCCGCGCGATCGCACGCGCGGCGTATGCGGCGGAAGCCGCGGTACGTGGACGTCTTCTACGTCGACCAGCACGTCCGCCGCGAGATGATCGCGCAACGCCGACGAGGAGATCCTCACGTGGACGCCGCCGTGGGTGCTCGAGCGCACGAGGGCGCTCGGCGACGCGCACGGCGCGATGATCGCGATCACCGGCGACCCCGAGCCGGAGCTCCTGAGCGACCTCGACGGCGCCCGCGTCGGCAAGGCGCGCATGGCCGCGCTCGCCGAGGAGAACCTGCGGCAGCTGAACGAGCGGCTGGTCAACTGGTCGATCGTCGCGTTCCCGAACGAGGGCTGGGCGCGGACCGTGTTCGGCGAGCCCGACGTGGAGCGGCTCTGGGACGCGCTCGCCACGGCCGTCCGGCTCGACGAGGCCGACCCGGTCGCGGCCTGGCGCGACCACATGGACCGCCTCGTCGCCCGCGCCGACGGCGCTGAACGCGCGGCGGCTTCGACGCGATCCACTTCAGCGGCCCGGGCACCGACCTCACCGTCGGCCTCCTACCCGAGCTCGATCTGGAAGGCGGCGTCGTTCGAGACCTCCTGGGGCCGCCGCCACATCCCGAACATGCCGACCGAGGAGGTCTACACGACCCCGGACTACCGGCGCACCGAGGGCGTCGTCCGCTCGACGAAGCCGCTCGGGCTCGTCGGCACGATCGTGCGCGACCTCGAGGTCCGCTTCGAGGCCGGCCGGATCGTCGAGGTGAACGCCTCGAGCGGCGCGGAGGCCGTCCGCGCGCAGCTCGACGGCGACGAGCAGGCGCCGTTCCTCGGCGAGATCGCGCTCGTCGACGGCACGAGCCGCGTCGGCCAGACGGGGCTCGTCTTCTTCGACACGCTCTTCGACGAGAACGCGACCTGCCACATCGCCTACGGCGCCGGGATCGTCCAGAACGTGGACGGCGGCGAGGGCTGGAGCACGGAGGAGCGCCTGGCCCGCGGCGTAAACCACGCGACTATCCACACCGACTTCATGATCGGCGGCCCCGAGGTCGACGTCGACGGGCTCGACGCGGACGGAACCGCGACGCCGCTGCTCCGCGGCGACGTCTGGCAGCTGAGCTAGAGCCTACTCGACGACTTCGGGGGTCTCGTCCGGCTCGGCGGGCGGCTCGTCGGGCGGGACGGTCACCTGCTCGGGCTTGATGTCGGCCGGGAGGACGGTGATGTCCACCTCCTCCTCGTCGGCCTTGCGCCCGATCAGGATCGTCGAGCCCGGCTCGAGCGTGCGGCCGAGCACGAAGTCGGCGAGCGGGTCCTCGATCAGCTGCTGGATCGCGCGGCGCAGCGGCCGGGCGCCCATCGCCGGGTCGTAGCCCTTCGTCGACGAGCAGGTCGCGCGCCTCGTCGGTGAGCTCGATCGTCACCTCGTGAAGCGCCATCTGCTCGCGCAGCCGCTTCAGCATCAGCTCGACGATGATCTTGATCTCGTCCTTCTCGAGCTTGTGGAAGACGATGATCTCCTCGATCCGGTTCAGGAGCTCGGGCCGGAAGACCTTCTTGAGCTCGCTCATCACGCGGCTCTTCATGTCGTCGTACGACAGGCCCGACTCGTCGCCGATCGTGAACCCGAGCGACTGGTTCTTCGAGATCTGCGCGGCGCCGATGTTCGACGTCATGATCACGATCGTGTTCCGGAAGTCGACGCGGCGGCCCTGGCTGTCGGTCAGCTTCCCCTCCTCCAGGATCTGGAGCAGGATGTTGAACACGTCCGGATGCGCCTTCTCGACCTCGTCGAGCAGGATCACGGAGTACGGCTTGCGGCGCACGGCCTCGGTGAGCTGGCCGCCCTCGTCGTAGCCGATGTAGCCGGGAGGCGAGCCGACGAGCCGGGACACGGAGTGCTTCTCCATGTACTCGGACATGTCGACCTGGATCATCATGTCCTCGTCGCCGAACAGGAACTCGGCGAGCGTGCGGGCGAGCTCGGTCTTGCCGACGCCGGAGGGGCCGAGGAAGATGAACGAGCCGGTCGGGCGCTTCGGGTCCTTGATCCCGGCGCGCGCGCGGCGGATCGCCTTGGAGACGGCGACGATCGCCTGGTCCTGGCCGATCACGCGCTTGTGGAGCTCGTCCTCCATCTTGATCAGCTTCTCGGACTCGGCCTCGGTGAGCTTGAAGACGGGGATCCCGGTCCACATCGAGACGATGTCCGCGATCTCCTCCTCGCCGACCTCGGGCTGCTCCTCCTCGCCCTCGGCGCTGCGCCAGTTCTCCTCGAGCTCCCGCTTCTTCTGCGTGAGCTTGCGCTCCTTGTCGCGGAGGCGACGCGGCCTTCTCGAACTCCTGGGCCTCGATCGCGGCTTCCTTGTCCTTGCGGACCTTCTCGATCTCGTCCTCGAGCTCGCGGTAGCGCGGCGGGGCGGTCATCGACTTGATGCGCAGCCGCGAGGCGGCCTCGTCGATCAGGTCGATCGCCTTGTCGGGCAGGTGCCGGTCCTGGATGTAGCGGTCGGCGAGCGACGCGGACGCGTACAGCGCGTCGTCGGAGATCTTGCAGCGGTGGTGCGCCTCGTAGCGGTCGCGCAGGCCGCGCAGGATCTGCACGGTGTCGTCGACCGACGGCTCCTCGACGCGGATCTGCTGGAAGCGCCGCTCGAGCGCGGCGTCGCGCTCGAGGTACTTGCGGTACTCGTCGAGCGTGGTCGCGCCGATCGTCTGCAGCTCGCCGCGGGCCAGCGCCGGCTTGAGGATCGAGGCCGCGTCGATCGCGCCCTCGGCCGCGCCCGCGCCGACGAGGTTATGGAGCTCGTCGATGAAGAGGATGATGTCGCCGCGCTGGGTGATCTCCTTCATCACCTTCTTGAGGCGCTCCTCGAACTCGCCGCGGTACTTCGAGCCGGCGACGAGGGCTGCGAGGTCGAGCGTGTAGATCTGCTTGCCCTTCAGCAGCTCGGGCACCTGGTTGTTGCTGATGCGGGCGGCGAGGCCCTCGACGACGGCGGTCTTGCCGACGCCCGGCTCGCCGATCAGCACCGGGTTGTTCTTCGTGCGGCGCGAGAGGATCTGCATCACGCGCTCGATCTCGGTCTGGCGGCCGACGACGGGGTCGAGCTTGCCCTCGGCGGCGAGCTTGGTGAGGTTGCGGCCGAACTGGTCGAGCAGCTTCGAGCTCTTCGCCTTCTCGCCCGCGGGGCCGCCCTGGCCCTGCTGGCGCCGGCCGGGGCCGGAGAGCATGCGGATGATCTCGTTGCGGATCTTCTCGGCGTCGGCGTCGAAGTCGAGCAGGATCCGGGCGGCGACGCCCTCGTTCTCGCGCACGAGCCCGAGCAGGATGTGCTCGGTGCCGATGTAGTTGTGGCCGAGCGACAGCGCCTCGCGCAGCGCGAGCTCCAGCACCTTCTTCGCGCGCGGCGTGAACGGGATCTGGCCGGTGGTGACCTCGTCGCCCTGGCCGACGATGCGGGCGACCTGGGCGCGCACCTCCTCGACGGTGATGTCGAGCGACTCGAGCACGCGCGCGGCGAGGCCCTCCTCCTCGCGCAGCAGGCCGAGCAGCAGGTGCTCCGTGCCGATGTAGTTGTGCTTCAGGGCCCTCGCCTCGTCCTGGGCGAGGACGACGACCTGGCGTGCGCGCTCCGTGAATCGCTCGAACAAGACCTCAACACCCCTTTCCCTGGACCGGAGAACGCGAATCGCCCTCGGGTCGAGGTAGACCAATAGTAGCCCAGCGACCAGACCCTGGGTTAAGGGCGCTCGGCGGGCCTGGTTAAGCTTTCACAGAAGCTTTACCGGCTTGCCGGTAGGCTCCGCCCTCGTGAAGGCGCTGATCACGGGCGGGGCCGGGTTCATCGGCTCGCACCTCGCCGAGGTGCTGCTCGCCGACGGGCAGGAAGTCTTCGTCCTCGACGACCTCTCCACCGGCTCGCGCCGGAACGTCGAGCATCTGATGGAGAACCGCGACTTCCACCTCACCGTGGACTCGGTGCTCTCGCGGGCCGTCGTGAACGAGCTCGTCCACAAGTGCGACGTCGTCTACCACCTCGCCGCGGCGGTCGGCGTGCGCCTGATCGTCGAGGAGCCGGTGCGGACGCTCGTCACGAACGTGCAGGGGACGGAGAACGTCCTCGACGAGTGCAACCGCTTCGGCAAGCGCGTCCTGATCGCCTCGACCTCCGAGGTCTACGGCGACCACCAGGACGAGGCGCCGCTCGAGGAGGGCGCCCGCCGCATCTACGGCCCGACGACACAGCGCCGCTGGGCCTACGCCGACTCGAAGGCGATGGACGAGTTCCTCGCGCTCGCCTACCACCAGGAGCGCGGGCTCGACTGCGTGATCACGCGGCTCTTCAACACGGTCGGCCCCCGGCAGAGCGGCCGCTACGGGATGGTGATCCCGCGCTTCGTCGGCGCCGCGCTCGGCGGCCGCCGGCTCGAGATCTTCGGCGACGGGAACCAGACGCGCTGCTTCTGCCACGTGCAGGACACGATCCGCGCGCTCTCGGGGCTGATGGCCGCGACCGAGCTCTCCGGCGAGATCTACAACGTCGGCTCCCAGGAGAGCATCTCGATCCTCGGCCTCGCCGAGCGCGTGCTGGCGGCGACGAGGTCGCGCTCCGAGCTCGTGAACGTCCCGTTCGAGGAGGCCTACGGGCAGGGGATCGAGGACATGCTCCACCGCAAGCCGGCGCTCGAGAAGATCAACGCCGCGATCGGCTGGGGGCCGACGATCGACCTCGACGGGATCCTCGCCGACGTGATCGCGTACGAGCGCTCGAAGCCCGTGCTCGTCGAGTCCTAGAGCAGGTCGGCGAACACGTCCTCGACGAGGTAGTCGAAGGTCTCCGGCAGCGCGCCGTCGACGTCCGCGTAGTCGCGGAGGAAGAAGAGGTACGACGTCCACTCGACCTCGCGGTCCGGGAACTCCTTGCCGCGGGCGGAGACGAGGCGCTCGAGCTCGATCAGGTTGAAGCCGGCGCCGAACCGGGGGTGGACGACCTCCGCGACGGCCGCCGGGGGCAGCTCGGGCTCGGGCATCGGCGCGGGTACGGGACCAGGCCCAGGTCTCGGGGCCGGGATCGGGAGCGGCGTGGGCATTGGGGCAGGGGTAGGCTCCGGCTCCGCCACCGGGGTCGGGACCGAGGCGAGCGCCTGACGCGGCGGCGCGGTGAGCTCGCGCTCGCGCTGCTCGAGGTCGGCCTCGCGCGCGTCGAGCTCGCCGGCGAAGGCCTCGAGCTCGGCCGCCTGCGTCTCGAGCTCGGCGGCCGTCGTGTCGAGTGCCGCGCCGGTCTGCTCGAGCTCGCGTCCGCGCGCCCCCAGCTCACCGGCGCGCTTCCCCAGCACGAGCTCGCGCGCCGTCACCGCCGAGACCCGCCGGTCGAGCTCGCGCTCTCGCGCCGCGACTCTCTTGCCGCGCGCCTCGAGGTCGCCCAGCTCCTCGCGCGCCTGCACCACCCGCTCCTGCTCGGCGAGCAGCTCGCCCATGCGCGCGTCGATGGTCTCGGTGAACTGCTTCGCCTCGGCGCCTCGGCTGCCCCTGCGGCGGCCGCCCAGCAGGGCCACGGCCAGGACGAGCAGCGCCAGGAGCATCGCGCCTCCGAAGGCGACGGGGATCCAGTAGAGCGGGCGCGACCGCTCGGGCGAGCCGGGCGGCGTCGCCGAGCTGCCGACCTCGAGGGTCGGGTCGGAGGTGCCGATGAGTCCGTTCAGCGTCGCGAGCCGCGCCTGGAGCGCGCGCGAGGCGGGAAGCACGCGCTGCACCGGCGGGATCGCCGCGAGCCGTGACGTCGTGCGGGCGATCGCCGTCTGGAGCTCGCTCTGGAAGTGGGCGGTGCTGGCCGCGATCGCCTGCTTCGTGAACGCGTTCGCGAGATCGGCCGCGCGCTGGGGTCCCGCCGCGGACGCCGCGACGGTGACGAGGTTCCGGCCGGGCGTGGCGGTGACCTTCACGCTGCGCAGGAGCGAGGCGGCGCTCTGGTCGAGGCCGAGCTGGACACGGACTCCGTCCGCGACCTGCGGCGTCGCGAACAGGAGCGCAGCGGTGCGCGCGGCACGGCCCGGGTCCGCCGACTCGCGCAGCACGCTGAAGCCGTCGAAGGTGTGATCGCCCGCTGCGACGGGGGTCAGCAGGACCTGGGCCCGCGCGACGTAGTGCGTCGGCGCCGTCAGCACCCACGCGGCGACCGCACCGGTGACGACCGCGACGAAGACGACCGCCGCGACGCCGTAGCGGAGTCCACGCCTCTTCACGGGCGAGCTCTCATTTCGATCCGAAGAACGATGCCAGGCGCGCCCGACGGCGCATGCGCGGCAGAGCCGGTACCGGGGTGCCCGCGACGATCGCGGCCGGGACCTCCTGGACGAGGTGCGCGGCCAGCGCCGGGTCGCCGATCGCGGCGACGGCCGCCGAGAGGCCGGACTCCCGCACCGCGGGATGGTGGGCGTCGCTGGCGATCACATGGGCGAAGCCGAGCTCGAGCAGCCGCCGCGCCGCGGTTCGTGCGGCCGTCCCGCCCCGCCCGTCCACCGAGGACGCAGTGAGCTGGACGAGGGCTCCGGCGCCGACTACGCGCTCGAGCCGCTCCGGCTGCTCCTGGACCGACTTGTTCCGCTCGGGATGCGCGAGCAGGGCGATGAGCCCGTCGGCGCCGAGGTCGTGGATCGCGCTCTCCAGCCCGAGCGGCCAGCCCGTGTAGGGGAACTCGACCAGCAGGTAGCGCATCGAGCCGGCGAGCGTGAACCGGCGGAGCTCTTCACGGCCGAGCGTCTCGAGCTGCTCGAGCGAGATCTCGCCGCCCGTGAGCACCTCGAGCGCGATCCCCTGCTCGGCGAAGTCCATCCGCAGCGCGGCCACGCTCTCCTCCATCCGGTCGGCCGAGGTCGGCCAGTCCTCGCGGACATGCGGCGTGGCCGCGATCGCCGTGGCTCCGTCGGCCATGACCGCACGGGCCAGCGCCCGCGCCTCCTCGAGCGTCGCCACCCCGTCGTCGACCCCCGGCAGGATGTGCGAATGGAGGTCGATCATTCGCGGTCGCGGAGTGCGGGGAACAGGATCACGTCGCGAATCGAGTCGCCCCCCGTCAGGACCATCGCGAGCCGGTCGATCCCCAGCCCGAGGCCGCCCGTGGGCGGCATCCCGTACGAGAGTGCCTCGACGTAATCCGGATCTCCCTCTTCCGCTTCGACGTCACCCGCCGCCCGCTCGGCCTGCTGTAGCGCAAATCTCTCAGCCTGCTCCTCCGCGTCGTTGATCTCGGTGAACGCGTTCCCGAGCTCCATCCCGCCGATGTAGTACTCGAACCGCTCGACGATCGTCGGGTCCGCATCGGTGGCGCGCGCGAACGGCGACAGCTCGATCGGATAGTCGTAGACGATCGTCGGTGGGATCAGGTTCGGCTCCACGAAGCGGGTGAGGGCGTGATCGACGAGCTTCGCCCAGGTCGGATCATTCGACGTGTCGACGTCACGGGCCTGCAAGAGGGCGCGCAGCTCGTCGGCGTCGCGCGACCAGACGCCCTGGCTCTGCGAGCGCCTCGACGAAGCTGACGCGCTGCCACGGCGCCTTCACGTCGACGTCGTGGCCCCTGAAGGTGACGGTGGTACCGCCGGTCACCTCACGGGTGACGCGCTCGACGAGGTTCTCGATCCGCAGCATCGTGTCCCGGTAATCGGCAAATGCCTCGTACCACTCGAGCATCGTGAACTCGGGGTTGTGCTTGAACGAGATGCTCTCGTTGCGGAAGTCCTTGCCGATCTCGTAGACGCGCTCGAGCCCGCCGACGATCAGGCGCTTGAGGTACAGCTCGGACGCGATCCGCAGGTACATGTCCCGGTCGAGCTCGTTGCTGTGGGTCACGAACGGAAGCGCGAAGGCCCCGCCGTAGCGCGGCTGCAGGGTCGGCGTCTCGACCTCGACGAAGCCGTCCTCGTCGAGCGCGCGCCGCACGGCGCTGACGATCTTCGTGCGAGTGAGGAAGAGGCGGCGGGTGTCCTCGTTCATCAGCAGGTCGAGGTAGCGCTTGCGGTGGCGCTGCTCCACGTCGGTGAGGCCGTGGAAGGTGTCGGGAAGCGGCGCGCGGATCTTCGCGAGCACCTCGAGCGAGTCGACCGCCAGCGACGGCTCGCCGCGCCTGGACTGGGCCGGGGAGCCGGTCGCGCCGACGATGTCGCCGAGGTGCACGTCGACCTCGCCCGTCCGCTCGACCGGGCAGAGGAGCTGGATGCGGCCGCTGCGGTCGACGAGGTCGAGGAAGACGAGCTTCCCCATCTCGCGGCGGGCGAGCACCCGCCCGGCGATGCGGTGCTTCGACTCGGCCTCCTCGCCCGGGCCGAGCTGCTCGGCCTCGGCGCGAACGGCCGCGATCTCGTCCCGGTCGGGGAAGCGCTTCGCCAACATCAGACCCTGGAGCCTACTTGGCGCTTCATCGACCAGATCCGAGGGCCGTCGGGGACGCGGCCCTCTGCGATCACCGTGAAGCCGAGCCGCTCGTACCATGCGACGTTCCGCTCGCTCGCCGTCTCCAGGCAGAGCGGATCCCCTGCGAGGGCGCCGAGCTCCTCCATCAGCGCGGTGCCGATCCCCTCGCCCTGCCGCTCCGGCTCGACGCCGATCCCGCCGACGTACCAGAACGAGCCCTGGATCGACGCCGCGCGAAGGTCGCGCGAGGCCGTCGCGAACGCCGTGAGCCGGCCCAGCGCGGAAGGGCCGAGCCGCAGCGGCGCGGCGATCAGGCCGCTCCGGAGCATCCGGGTGAACGAGGCGACGTGCCCGCCGGGAGGGATCAGGATCGCCACGCCCCCGTCGGCGGCGAGCAGCGTGCCGACGGCCGCCGTGTACCGCAGCACCGCGGAGAAGAACCAGGGGCTGCGCCGTAGCCGCTCCGCCTCGTCCGGGAGCACGTAGACGAACTGCGGATCGTGCACGTAGGCGCGCGCCAGCATCCTCCCGGCCGCAGCGAAGTCGCGCGGCGGAAGGAGGCCTACGCTGCCTTGATGTCCAGGATCTTGAACTTGAGTGAACCGCGCGGGGCCGTCACCTCGACGGTCTCGCCCTTCTTCTTGCCCAGGATCGCCCTGCCGACCGGCGACTCGTTCGAGAGCTTCTGCTCGGCCGGATTCGCCTCGGCGGAGCCGACGATGTGGTACTCGATCGTCTCGTTCGCGTCCATGTCCTTCAGGCGCACCGTCGAGCCGACCGAGACGACGTCCTTCGCGATGTCCTTCTTCTGGATGACCCGGGCGCTCACGAGCCGCTCCTCGAGCATGGCGATCCGGGCCTCGACGTAGGCCTGCTCGTTCTTCGCGTCGTCGTACTCCGCGTTCTCCGCGATGTCACCGAACTCGCGCGCGACCTTGATCCGCTCGGCCACCTCGCGGCGCTTCTCGGTGGAGAGGTACTCGATCTCCTTCGTGAGCTTCTTGTACCCCTCGGGAGTGAGGATCACTTCCTTCAACGGGCCTCCCTGAAGTCGATCGCCCGGCCTTTCCTGAGCGGCCAAGCGGCCGGGTAGAGTACCTGCGGCCCTGGATCGCCGTCAAGCCGGTACGGCTACCATCCGCCCATGCAGATCGATCTCAGGGAGCCCTGGACGATCGGGCCGGTCGAGATCCCGACGCGGCTCGTGCTCGCGCCGATGGCAGGTGTGAGCGTGCAGGCGTTCCGCCGCCAGGGGCGACGCTTCGGCGCGGGCCTCGTCTGCTCGGAGATGGTGAGCTGCGCGGGGATCGAGCACCGCAACGAGCGGACGCTCGGCTATCTCCGCGTCGCCTCCGACGAGCATCCCCTCGCGATCCAGATCTTCGGCTCGGAGCCGCGTGCGATGGCCGAGGCCGCGCGCATGGTGGAGGCGGCCGGCGCGGACATCGTCGACATCAACTACGGCTGCCCGGTGCGGAAGGTGACGAAGACGGGCGCGGGCGCCACGCTGCTCGACGACCCGGCGCGCGCCTGCGCGATCGTCGAGGCGGTCGCGGGCGCGGTCTCCGTCCCGGTCTCCGTGAAGATGCGCCGCGGGCTCGAGAACGGCTCCCGCACGTGCCTCGAGGTCGGGCCGGCGCTGGTCGAGGCCGGCGCCGCGAGCCTCACGCTCCATCCGCGCTCGGCGAAGCAGATGTACACGGGCTGGGCCGACCACTCGCTCACGGGCGAGCTCGTCTCGCTCGTCGACGTCCCCGTCGTCGCCTCGGGCGACATCACCTCGCGCGCCCGGGCCCAGGCCGTCCTGGCCACGACCGGCGCCGCCGCGGTGATGGTCGGGCGCGCCGCGCAGGGCAACCCCTGGGCGCTGCGCGAGCTGCTCGGCGAGGACGACGGCGAGCCGAGCCGCGAGGAGGTCGCCGCCGAGCTGATCCTCTTCATCCGCGAGACCGTGCGCGAGCTCGGCGAGCGGCGCGCCTCCGGCTTCCTGAAGAAGTTCTACGGCTGGTACCTCGGCCACGGCCGCTTCCCGCGGCGGTTCAAGAGCGAGCTCACCCAGATCGACTCGACCGAGGAGGTCGAAGCGCGCCTGCTCGCCGCCGCGCCGGGCGCCGCAGCCGTGCTCGAGCGGCTCGAGGAGACGCTCCCGAGCGGCGACGACGTCCTGCTCGACCTGCCGATCTCGGTGTACGGCGGCGGCTAGGAACCTTGTGCTCATGAGCATTAGGCGTTCCGGGCCCAGACGAGGCGCAGGCCCTCGAGCGTGAGCCACGGGTCGACCTTCTCGACCGTGCGCGCGTGCGGGGCGATCAGCTCGGCGAGGCCGCCCGTGGCGATGCAGCGCGCCTCGGCGCCCAGCTCGCCGCGGATCTGCTCGACGATCCGGTCGACCTGCCCCGCGAAGCCGTAGACGAGTCCCGACTGGAGCGCGGCCGCCGTCGTCTTGCCGATCACCGTCGGCGGCTCGGCGAAGTCGACCTTCACGAGCCGCGCCGCGCGGGCGAAGAGCGCGTCCATCGAGATCTCGATCCCCGGCGCGAGCACGCCGCCGACGTACTCGCCCGGCCGGCGAGACGACGTCGAAGTTCGTCGAGGTGCCGAAGTCGACCACGATGCACGGCGCCCCGTACAGCTCGAGCGCGGCGACCGAGTTCGCGATCCGGTCCGGCCCGACCTCGCGCGGGTCGTCGTAGCGGATCGGGATCCCCGTCTTCGTGCCCGGGCCGAGCACGAGCAGCCGCGCCCCGGTCCAGCGCTCCGCCCACTCCTCGTAGGCGCGGATCAGCGCGGGCACCGTCGAGGAGAGGCAGATCCCCGTGACCGCCTTCACGTCGAGCAGCCGGTCGAGCATGATCCCGAGCTCGTCGCCGGTGCGGTGCTCCTCGGTCGCGACACGCCAGTGCCCGGCGAGCGTCGCGCCGTCGTAGAGACCGAACACGGTCTGGGTGTTGCCCACGTCGACGGCAAGCAGCATGGGGCGTATCCTGCCAACGTTGCCGAGCGAAGGAGGAGAGATGGCCGATTCGGTCCTGTTCATCGGGTGGCACCAGCCCTCACGCGGACGCGAGAACGCCGCGGTCGACGTCTTCGGCGAGGCGGTCGCCTACTACACGGCGCTCCAGGGGCAGGGAGAGATCGAGAGCTTCGAGATCGTCTTCCTCGAGCCGCACGGCGGCGATCTCGGCGGCTTCTTCCTGCTGCGCGGAGACGCGGAGAAGCTCGGCGCGGTGCGCACGAGCGACGCGTTCAACCGTCTCAACACGCGCGCCTCGCTCACGGTCGACGGCTTCGGCGTCGTGGGCGGCTTCACCGGCGACGCGATCGGCGGCCAGATGGCGACCTACCAGGAGGCCGTCGGCGAGCTGGGCTAGGCCGCGTCGTCGTCGGTGCCGAGCGACTCGCCGATCCGCTCCGCGAGCGCCTCGGCGGTCAGCTTGGGCTCGTCGCCCTCGCCGCGCAGCTCCTCGACGGTGACGTCGCTCGAGCTGTAGACCTCTGCCCGCGGGATCATCCGCGTCGGCCGGTTCTTGTCCCAGACCCAGACGTCCTCCATCTTGAGCTGGAAGAACGGATAGCTCGGCTGGGGGACGTACTTGAGGTCGAGCTTGTTGCAGAGGTAGGTCGCGTCCTGCGTGAGCACGCAGTAGCGGAAGAGGCCGAAGACGGCGGTGTACTCCTTCTTCAGCCGGAGCTCGAGCTCGGCCTCGAACTCGTCGAGTTCGTCGATGTGCGACATGCGCTCATAGTAGCCGGGCGAGAAGGTCCGAGACTCGTCCCAGCCCGGGAACGACGAGGTCGGGATCGAGCTCCGCGAGCGGCTCGAGCACGAAGCGCCGCTCGGCCAGGCGCGGGTGCGGGACGACGAGGCCGGGCTCGTCGATCACCCGGTCGCCGTAGAGGAGCAGGTCGAGGTCGATCGTGCGCGGGCCGAAGCGCGGGCCGTCCCTCGTGCGCCCGAGCTCGCGCTCGACCTCGAGCAGGCGGTCGAGCAGCGCGCGAGGCTCGAGCCCGGTCTCGAGCGCGGCGGCGGCGTTGAGGAACCGCGGCTGGTCGAGGTAGCCGACCGGATCGGTCTCGCGGAAGGAGGAGGAGCGCGACGAGGTCGTCCCCGAGCAGCTCGAGCGCACTTCGCAGCGCGGCCTCCCGGTCGCCGAGGTTCGAGCCGAGTCCGATGTAGGCGCGTGCCACGGCGTGAGGCTATCCTGCGGATCGTGCGCCGCATCGCCGTCGTCGCGGCCTTCCTGGCCCTCGGGGCGGCAGCCGCCGTTCCGGTGCACGCTGCGGCCCTCGGCCCGCGTGCGATCCGCGCCCTCGACGCCCATGCCTACGCGCTCGTGGCCCTGAGGGGCGGCTCGGGCGAGTTTGCCGTCCGCGCGGCCGGCGGCACGCTCGTCTCCCCTGCGCTCCGGATCTGGAGGCTGCCGGGGAAGACCGCGGCCCGGCTCGGCCCGCAGCTCGTCGCCGCCGGCGCCGCCGACGTCGTCGAGCCCGACTACACGGTCCACCGCTTCGGGAACATCGACCAGGGGGACCCGCTGATCCCGCAGGAGTGGTGGATCCCGGCGGTCGGCGCCGACCAGGTGCAGCCGCCCGGCCCGGGCGTGCCGCTGACGATGATCGACTCGGGTCTCGACATGACCCACCCCGAGTTCGCGAACCGGCCTGACACGACGCTGCTGAACCAGCAGACGATCAACACTCCCGACGACGCGCACGGCACCGCGACGAGCTCGGTCGCCGCCGCGCCCGCGAACGGGATCGGCCTCGTCGGCGTCTACCCGCAGGCGGTGCTGCGGTTCTGGGACGCCAGCCCGGGCGCCGACATCCCGGACTCGGTGGTAATCGCCGGGATCGACACGGCCTCCAGGATCGGGCGCGGGGTGATCAACCTGAGCCTCGGCAGCGACCAGCCCGACCCGCTGTTGGCGCGTGTGATCGTGCTCGCCTTCGGCCGCGGCTCGATCGTCGTCGCCTCGTCGGGCAACTCGTTCGACCAGGGCAACCCGCGGACGTACCCGGCTAGCTATCCCCACGTGCTGACGGTCGCCGCCACGAAGCAGGACAACACCCCGGCCGAGTTCTCGAGCTCCTCCGCCGCCGTCGACCTCTCCGCGCCAGGCGTCGACATCCCCGTGGCGGTGCCGTACTTCCTGACGACCCGGCCGGCTACGACAGCGCCGACGGCACGAGCTTCTCCGCGCCGATCGTCTCCGGCGCGACGGCCTGGGTCTGGACGCAGCGGCCCACGCTCGAGAAGACGCAGGTCTACGACCTGATGCGCTGGTCGGCGAAGGACATCTGGGACACCGGCTGGGACAAGGACACGGGCTTCGGGCTCCTGAACATCCCGAACGCGCTGACCCAGAGCCCGCCGCCGGTCGACCCGCTGGAGCCGAACGACGACATCGACCAGGTGAAGGCGGGAGGGATCTTCTCGACCGCGAAGCCGCTCGTGAAAGGGACGTTCGGCGCCCGCGTCGACCTCACCGAGGATCCCGAGGATGTCTACCGGGTCTCCGTCCCGGCGCGCAGCACGGTCACGGTGACGATGACGCCGAACGACGACGTCAGCCTCGAGCTCTGGGGGCCGCGCACGACGACCGTCTTCGAGACCGGCGCCGCGCGGCAGCGCGACCTGCTCGGCTTCAGCAGCCGGCCCGGCAAGCAGGCCGAGACGATCAAGTGGACGAACCGCGCCCGCAGCTCCGTCGTCGCCTACGCGGACGTCTACTTCCCGACGGGGAGCACCGCGCTCGACGCGGACTACACGATGACGGTCAAGACCGCGCGCGCTCGGCCGTAGCGGCCGTGTGCTCGACGGGCGCGTCGAGCCGCACGTCGGGCTTGCGGACGCGCACCCGGACGCGCGCGACCGGGAACCGCGCGAGCACCGCATCGGCGACCGCGGCCGAGAGCGCCTCGAGCAGCCGGAACGTGCGGCCGTCGGATACCTCGCGCACGCACGCGACCACCTCGCGGTAGTCGACCGCGTCCTCGATCCGGTCGCTCGCGGCCGGCGGTGTCCGGGACCTCGAGCCAGAGGTCGAACAGGAAGCGCTGGCCGTCCCGGCGCTCGTCCTCGTGGACGCCGTGGAAGCCGTGCAGCTCGAGCCCGATCACCTCGACGGTGATCATCCCTCCACCGCCGCGGCGATCGTGAGCGCCTCGACGTGCTCGCGGACGTCGTGGACCCGGAAGATCGTGGCGCCGTGCGCGAACGCGCTGACCGCGGCACCGAGGCTCGCGGCGAGCGTGCCGCGCGTCGCTGCGGGGTCGCCGAGCAGGCGCCCGAGCGAGCTCTTGCGCGAGACGCCGACGAGGATCGGCCGGCCGAGCCGCGCGACCACGTCGAGGTGCCGCAGCAGCTCGAGGTTGTGGTCGACCGTCTTGCCGAACCCGATCCCCGGGTCGAGGCAGATCCGCTCCTCGGGCACGCCCGCGTCCACCGCGGCCCGCAGGCGCTCCTCGAGGAAGGCCGTGACCTCCGAAGCCACGTCTCCGTAGACCGGGTCCCGCTGCATCGTGCGCGGCTCGCCCAGCATGTGCATCAGGCAGAGGTAGGCGCCGGAGTCCGCGACCACCCCGGCGAGCTCGGGATCGCCGCGTAGCGCGGTGACGTCGTTGACCATCTCCGCCCCCAGGGCGACGGCCCGGCGCGCCACCTCCGCCTTCGCGGTGTCGATCGAGACGGGGACCCCTTCGAGCCGCTCGAGCACGGGCACGACGCGCCGCAGCTCCTCGTCGAGCGGGACGCCGTCCGCGCCGGGCCGCGTCGACTCGCCGCCGAGGTCGACGATCGCGGCGCCCGCCTCGACCATCCCCCGCGCCGAGGCCGCAGCCGCGTCGGGGTCGCCGAAGTGGACGCCGCCGTCCGAGAACGAGTCGGGCGTGACGTTGAGGATCCCCATCACCGAGGGACGGGGGAACCGCAGCTCGATCGGCGGGCGCGAGGTCAGGCGGAGGGCTCGGGGTCCGGGCCCTGCATCGTCGCGCCCGGGAGCGGGAACGGACGGGTCTTCGGCTGGCTCGGCGCGCGCTTCTTCTCCTCGGCGGGCGCCTCGGGCGGCGTCTCCTGCGGCTCGTCCGGGAAGACCGCCTGCTCGGACTCGCCGGCGAGCAGCCGCTCGAACTGGTCGGCGTCGATCGTCTCGTGCTCGATCAGCACCGCCGAGATCCGGTGCAGGTCCGTCGATGTGCTCGCGGAGCACCCGGTGCGCGGCCTCGTGCGCCTCCTCGATCACGCGGCGGATCTCGTCGTCGATCTCGCGCGCGATCTCGTCGGAGTAGTCGGGCTCGTTGCCCATGTCGCGGCCGAGGAACGGCATGTCGTGGTTGCGCCCGAGCACGCGCGGGCCGAGCTTCTCGCTCATGCCGTAGCGCATGATCATCGCCTTCGCCGTCGCGGTGACCTTCTCGAGGTCGTTCGCGGCGCCGGTGGTGATCTCGTGGAAGACGATCTCCTCCGCCGCGCGGCCGCCGAGCGTCATCGCCATCTCGTCCATCAGCGCCGACTTCGTGGTCAGGTACCTGTCCTCGAGCGGCAGCGAGACCGTGAGCCCGAGCGCCTGGCCGCGGCTGACGATCGTGATCTTGTGGATGGGGTTCGTGCCCTCGAGGTAGTGGCCGACGATCGCGTGGCCCATCTCGTGGTAGGCGGTGATCTTGCGCTCCTTCTCGGAGAGCAGGCGGGCCTTCTTCTCCGGGCCCGCGATCACGCGCATGATCCCTTCCTCCAGCTCCGACTGCTCGATCACCTTCTTGCCCCAGCGGGCGGCGAGCAGCGCGGCCTCGTTGACGAGGTTCGCGAGGTCGGCGCCGGTGAAGCCCGGCGTACCCGCCGCGAGCGAGTCGAGGTCGATCTCCGGCGCCAGCGGCTTGCCGCGCGAGTGCACCTCGAGGATCTTGCGGCGGCCGACGCGGTCCGGGCGGTCGACCACGATCTGGCGGTCGAAGCGGCCCGGGCGGAGCAGGGCGGGATCGAGGATGTCGGGGCGGTTCGTGGCGGCGATCAGGATGATGTTGTCCTTCATCTCGAAGCCGTCCATCTCGACGAGGAGCTGGTTCAGCGTCTGCTCGCGCTCGTCGTGGCCGCCGCCGAGGCCGGCGCCGCGGTGGCGGCCGACGGCGTCGATCTCGTCCATGAAGATGATGCAGGGGCTCGACTGCTTGGCCTGCTCGAACAGGTCGCGGACACGGCTCGCGCCGACGCCGACGAACATCTCGACGAAGTCCGAGCCGGAGATCGAGAAGAACGGCACGCCCGCCTCGCCGGCGACCGCGCGCGCGAGCAGCGTCTTGCCGGTGCCCGGCGGGCCGTAGAGGAGCACGCCCTTCGGGATCCGGGCGCCGAGCGCCTGGAACTTCTTCGGGTTCTCGAGGAACTCCTTGATCTCCTGCAGCTCCTCGACCGCCTCGTCCGCGCCGGCCACGTCCTTGAAGGTCGTCTTGGGCGAGTCGGGCGCCATCCGCTTGGCGCGGCTCTTGCCGAAGCTCATCACCTTCGAGCCGCCGCCCTGCACCTGGTTCATCAGGAAGATCCAGAAGCCGAACAGGAGCACGAACGGCAGCAGCGAGGTGAGGATCGACCACCAGGGCGACGAGCCGGTGCCCTTCGAGTCGAAGACGATCTTGTTCCTCTGCAGCGTGTCCTGGAACTGGACCTGCGCCTGGTCGCTCGGGTAGTGGACGGTCTGCTTCGTCCCGTCGGCGGCGTAGACCGTGATCTGGCGCTTGCTCGGGTCGAAGACGACCTCCTTCATCGAGGCGGGGTCGGTCTTGGCCTGCTGGATCACGGCCGAGAACGTCGTCTTCGTGGTCTTCTTGCCGGTCGTGACGAGCGTCTGCGTGGCAAGCCACACGATCGCGGCGATCACGATCAGGGGGAACAGCGCGCTGCGGAAGAAACGACTCACGGGAATCCTGATTCGGAGGGTAGCAGCCCAATCCTGGGCTGCCGTCGCCCCAACCGGATGATTTAAGCGCCCTCGGGGATCAGGTCGGGGTGGAGAACGGCCACGTACGGCAGGTTTCGGTACCGCTCGGCGAAGTCGAGCCCGTAGCCGATCACGAAGCGGTTCGGGATCTCGAAGCCGACGTAGCGCACCGGCACGTCGATCTCGCGACGGTCCGGCTTGGTGAGGAGGGCGCACACCTCGAGGCTCGCCGGGTCCCTGGCCTCGAGGTTGCGGATCAGGTACGAGAGGGTCAGGCCCGAGTCGATGATGTCCTCGACGACGAGCACGTCGCGGCCCTCGATGTTGATGTCGAGGTCCTTGAGGATGCGGACGACGCCCGACGAGTCGGTCGAGGCGCCGTAGCTCGAGATCGCCATGAAGTCGACCTCGCACGCGATCGTGAGTCGGCGCATCAGGTCGGCCATGAAGAACACGGCTCCCTTGAGCACGCCGATCAGGAGCAGGTCGCGGCCGGCGTAGTCGGCGGAGATCTCCTCGCCGAGCTCGCGGATCCTGTTCCGGAGCGCGTCCTCCTCGATCAGGATCTCGCCGACGCCGTGAGTCAGCTCCACGCTGCTCATCTCCTCACCGCGCTCACCCCGGGCGCCTCGACGATCCCGGGCACGGCCACGACGTCCTCGCCGCGGACGACGAGCGGCCAGGCCTCGCGCTCGGAACGGGGGATCTTCGCGTCGACGAATACATCCTGAATCTTCTTCGAGCGTCCGGCAAGGCGGTCGCCCGGTCGCCAGGACCGTACCCGAAGGCCGGGCAGCTCGGAGGCGATCCGCCAGGGCCCCCACTCCACCTCGCCGTCGAGCGCGACCGGGCTCCGCTCGAGCCAGAGGCGGTCGTACTCGCGCACCGCCTGCACGCCGCCGCCGAGGTCGAGCCGCTTCGAGCCGACCGGGGAGTCGAGCAGCTCCGCGAGCTCGGGCGGGAGCGGGCGCCGCTCGTCGGCGGCGCGCAGGATGTTGGCGTCCGCGGCCGGGTGGATGCGCCGCAGGACCGGAAGCAGCTCGGCGCGGATCAGGCCGCGCACGGTGTCGGGGTTCGTCGAGTCGGTGCGCCACGGCAGTCCGGCGGCGCGGCAGTATCCCTCGGTCTCCTCGCGCCAGAGCGGCAGCAGCGGCCGCACGACGCCGTCCTCGCGCTTCGCCTTGATCCCGCGGGTCGTCCCGCTCGTCGCGAGGCGGTAGAGCACCGTCTCGACCTGGTCGGAGGCGGTGTGGCCGGTGGCGCGCAGGCGGTCGGTCGCGACCGCGTAGCGCAGGTCGCGCAGCTCGGCCTCGGTGCGCGCCGGCGGGAGCTCGACGACCTCGGCCCCCATCAGCTCCCGGCAGAAGCGTGCGTCCTCGTCGGACTCGCCGCCGCGCAGGCCGTGATTCACGTGGAGGGCGGCGACCCGGTAGCCGAGCGCGCCGAGCGCGTGCCAGAGGCAGGTCGAGTCGGCGCCGCCCGAGACGAGACACGTCACCTCGCCGCCGGGCGGGATCAGCTCGTGCAGGCGGACGTGCTCCTCGATCCGGGCGAGCGTCTCCACACCCTCATTCTGACAGCAGCGCGAGCAGCTCCCGGTCGTGCTCCTGGGTGAGGAGCTCGGCGGCCTCGGCGAGCGGGAGCCAGCGGATCTCGTCGACCTCGTCGTTCGGCTCGAACTCGCCCTCGAGGCGCTCCATCAACCAGTAGCGCACGGTCTTCGGGCCGTCCTCGACCTCGTAGTTCGTGTCGCCGAGCTCGCGGAGCGGCTCGCAGCGGAAGCCGGTCTCCTCCTCGACCTCGCGCAGGGCGCAGTCGAGGTAGCTCTCGCCCGGCTTCGCCTTGCCCTTCGGCAGGCTCCAGTCGTCGTAGCGGGGCCGGTGCACGACGAGCACCCGGCCGTCCTCGACGAGCACGCCTCCGCCTGCGCGGACCTCCATGTGCGCCAGCCTAGACGGTCGATGCCACACCTGCCCGCGCCTGGCTGGTGGCCCAGACACGGCGCAGGATCGCCCGGCTCGCCCTTGACCAGGCCACCGGCCTGGCCTGCGGTCGATCCGAACGCCCGGCTTGGCTGAGCCATCCCCAGACGCACCCGGGCATGGCGCAACGTCTAGAGGAGCGGCGACACGTCGCAGCCGCGGGCCTTGAGCCCCGGCTCGGCCTGGACGAGCACGTCGTGCGCGAAGTTCGCGAGCCCGTAGGAGCGCTGGATGTGCGGGCCGGCGTCCTTGTGCTTCGCCTCCGCCGTCATCGCCCGCGAGTACTCGCTGAACATCGCGCCCATCAGCGCCTGGATCCGGCGGAGCGAGTAGTCGCTCGGGTCGGTCGCCTTGACGTTGCGCGCGGCGAGCGTCGCGGCCGAGGCGACGTCCTTCGGCGAGCTCATCCCCTCCTGGAACTGGTCCGACGTCAGGCCGAGCCCGGTCATCGACATCTGTGCGGTGTCGATGAACTGGCGATCGGTCGCCGAGCACGTGTGCGCCAGGGGCGCATTGTCGGAGCACGCCGACCCCAGCAGCGCGATACCGCAGAGGAGGACGCAGCCCGCCGCAGGAAGGCCACGAAAACGCATTCGCCGCGTCTATCGGCCGCGCGGGCGAAAGCCCTGGATCACTCGTTCGGGGAGAGCCGCCTCACCACGTCGGCGCGTCCGTCCAGGCCACGAGCCGGTCCAGGAGGGCGGCGGCCTCCTCGTGCGAGACGACGTGCGCCTCGGCCAGGGGCACCGACTCGACGAACGCGGCCGGGCCGCTCAGGAGGTAGCGGATCGCGAGCGCGTGCGAGACGACGAGGATCGTCCGCTCCTCCCGCGCGAGCAGCTGCGCCGAAGGCGCGGGCGAAGCGGCGCGCGGTGCCGAGGCGGCTCTCGGCTCCGCCCGGCCCGTCCTCCGCCGACCCGTGCGCGAAGGCCCAGACGCGGTAGTCCGCGAGCGGGCCGCCCTCGAACGCGCCGAAGCCGATCTCGTTCAGGTCGGGGACGACGAGCCTGGGCACGCTCCGGCCCTCGAGGGCGAGGTCCGCCGTCTCGATCGTGCGCGGGAACTCGCTCGTCGCGCAGAGGTCGATCTCCTCGCCCGCGAGCGAGCGCCCGAGCGTGCGGGCCTGGGCACGGCCCTCCTCGGTGAGGCGGGACGGGAAGCGGAGATCGCCGTTGACCCGGCCGAGCACGCCGGACTCGCTCTCGGCGTGGCGCGCGAGGAAGAGCCGCTCCATCAGGACGAGGAGCCGCGGCTCGAGCGGCGTCTCGCCGTCCAGCCGACACGCTGTAGGCACGCACCCCCGGCCGCCACGAGACGACCTCCTCGAGCTCGGTGCCGTTGAAGTGGAGGGCGACGCCGTCGTCCGCTGCCAGGCCGGGCGGGAACCCGTCGGCGACGAGCCGCGTGTAGGTCGGGCGCCGCTCCGGCTCGCTGTCGTAGTGCGGGCAGGCGCTGCCGGCCAGGAACCCGAGCCCGTCCTGGAGCGGCGCGAGCGGCCCGAACGAGTCGGTCACGCTGCACTCGAACCAGCAGATCATCCCGGCGCTCGCGCCCGCGAGCACGATCCCTGCCTCCCAGGCCTCGCGCAGGATCGCGTCGACGCCGTGCACGCGCCAGACGGCGAGCGCGTTCGCCGTGTTGCCGCCCGCGACGTAGATCGCGTCCTGGGAGAGGAGGAACGCGCGCAGGTCGGCGACCTCCCGCTCGAACAGATTGAGGTGGCTCGTCTCGGCGCGGCCGCCGAGGCCTGCGTAGAAGTCGAGCGTCACCACCTCCGAATCGCGGCTCGCGGTCGGCAGGTAGCAGATGCGCGGCCGCTCCTTGCCCGTCAGGCCCGCGATCAGCCCGTCGAGCGCGCGCCGCTCGGGATCGAGCCAGCCGCCTCCCACCGCCAGGATGTGCCGCTCCGCCACGGCGTCAACCGTACTAGCCGGAGCAGGAGACCGCGCCCCGGTCGACGTCCCACACCGCCTGCTTGAAGGCCGTGTAGGAGGGCTTCGGCGTCCCGTCGGCCCAGAGCACACCCGATTGCCATCCACCGAGATCACGTTCGTCCGCGAGCTGGAAGTTGAAGAACGCGCCGACGGCCGGCTGGCAGTACGCGAGGCGCACGGCCGCCGCGAGCTGCGCGCCCTGGTCGTCGGTCAGGTGCCGGTCGGTCTCGGTGCCGCGGTAGGAGCCGGCGTGGCCCGGGTCGACGGCTGTCTGGAAGCCGTCCTCCATGTACCAGATCGTGACACCGCGCTCGCCCGGGACGGGCTGCGCGGTGCCGTCGAAGGCGGCGTGCAGCGCCTGCATCAGCCTCGGGTAGTCGCCCTCGTCCAGCGAGCCGCCCTTGTGGACGGTGTCCGGCGCCTCGTCGGAGCGGTTCGGATAGACGTTGTGGCCGACGGTGTCGAAGATCGGCGAGGTGCGTCCGCTCGCCCGGAGCGCGTCGCCGAGGGCCTGGTACCAGGCGGCCGGCTTCTGGTGGGGCGCGCTCGCGGCGATCACGTTCACCTGCGGCCGCACCGCGTGGAGAGCGTCCCAGCACTGCGCGAGCAGTGCCTCGTAGGCGGCCGGGCTCCCGCTCCAGAACCGGCTCGAGTTCGGCTCCGTCCACACGACCACGTCGTCGAGCGTCGGATAGCGCCGCAGCAGCGAGGCGGTGAAGCCGCAGAAGCGGGTGCGCGAGAGCACGTCGAGCGGCGTGTCGGCCGGCCCGCCGCTCACGGCCACGACGACGCGGATGCCGAAGGCGGCCGGGATCACCCGCCCGAGCGTGGTCACGTCGGTGGAGGTCGGCGCCCACTCGCCCGCGTGCCACGGCACCGTGATCCGGAGCGCCTTCAGGCCGAGGTCGCGGTAGACGGAGAAGTACGCAGCGTTCCGCGCGGTCCACTTCGCGTTGTCGTCGTCCACGCCCACGAGCAGGCCCGTGCCGGCCGCCGCCGGTCGGGCGAGCACGAGGAGGATGAGGAAGGCTGCCGCAGGCGCCCGCATGGAAAGAGCCATCGGCACGGCGCGTAAGCCGTGCGCCAGCCGGAGGTAAAGGCTCTGTCAGGAAGACCCGTCCCGCGATGACGGCACAGCGCTTCGTCGTGGGACGGGTCCTAAAGACGAGGCTGCGGAACGCCCCGTAGCGCCGCATCCCGATCGCGTCGTAGAGCCGGATCGCGCGCACGTTCTCGGGCCGCACGAAGAGACAGACGGACGGCGTGTCGCGGAGGAGCAGCCGGCAGAGATCCTGCAGGCCTCGCCGCGCGTAGCCGTGGCCCCGGGTCTCGACGTCGGCCCACACCTGCTGCAGCTGCACGGCGGCGGGCGTCCAGGCCGAGGCCTCGGCCTTGAAGAGGATCCTGCCGTCCTCCTCCCAGAGCCAAGAGCGGCCCTCGTCGATCTGGACGCGCGTCCGCCAGCGGAAGCTCTCCGGGTCGCGCGCGAGCGGATCGATGCCGAGCTCCTCGAGATACGCGGCGGCGCAGGCGGGGACGAGCCTGGCGAGATCCGCGGCGACGGCGGGCCGGAGGCCCGTGTCGCCGGGCTCGGGCGGCTCGCGCAGGACGTAGACGGGCTGGCCGGGCCGGTCGTCGACCGGCTCCGGAAGGAGGTCGCGTGCCGTCTCCCAGAGCTCGCCGACCGCGCGCTCGTCGCCGATGATCATCCGCGCCCGCGCGCGCCCCGCCGCCTGCCCGAAGACACCGCAGCCCTCGCCCGCGGGAACGACGTTCGCGCCCGTGTGACACAGGGATGCGAGGGAGCCGTCCTCACGCTCGACCGCGACGAATCGCCCGAGCCCGCGGCGTGCGACGTCCTCGAGGAAGACCCGCTCGACAGGATCCTCCGCGCAGAACGCGAGGACCTGCTCGATCCGCGGCACGGCGAGCACCCGCGTCACGCTAACGGTTAGGGTTGCCCCATGCCCATCCACCTGCGAGCAGAGCCCGGCGACTACGCCGACGCCTGCCTTCTCCCCGGCGATCCGCTCCGGGCCAAGTACATCGCCGACACGTACTTCACCGACGTCACGCAGGTGAACGGCGAGCGCGGCCTGCTCGGCTACACGGGCACCTACGAGGGCGCTCGCGTCTCGGTGCAGGGCACCGGAATGGGCTGCCCGGGCGCCACGATCGTGTTCGAGGAGCTGACCCAGCTCGGCGTGAAGAAGCTGCTGCGCGTCGGCACCTGCGGCGGGCTCCAGCCCAGTCACACGCTCGGCGACCTGATCGTCGCGCTCTCGGCCGTGCCCGCCGACTCGACCGCGATGCACCTCGTCGGCAACGAGCCGCACTGCCCGACCGCGAGCTGGGAGCTGATCCACGGCGCCGTGCACGCGGCGAAGGAGATGGGCCAGCCGATGCACGTCGGCCCGGTCGTCTCCAGCGACCTCTTCTACAACCCGGACGAGGGGCAGTACGAGCGGTGGTCGAAGCGAGGCGTGCTCGCAGTCGAGATGGAGGCCGCGGCGCTCTTCACCGTCGGCGCGCTCCGCGGCGTCCAGGCGGGCTGCCTGCTCACCGTGAGCGACATCGTCGTCGAGGGCGAGTTCAAGCGGATCTCCGACGACGAGCTGCGCGCCGCGGTCGACCGCATGACGCGCGTGGCCCTCGCCGCCGCAAGCCATTAGCGACCGCGTCGTATTCCTCATCAATCCGGCCTCCGACAACGGGGCCACGGGCAGGCGCTGGCCGGAGCTGGCCCATGAGCTGGCTCAGGCCGGCCTCGCCGGCGACGCGCTCTTCTCGGAGCGCCGGGGGCATCTGACCGAGCTGGCGCGAGACGCTGCGGACGCGGGGGCGACCCTGCTGGTCGTGGTCGGCGGCGACGGCTCGGTCAACGAGGCCGCGCAGGCGCTCGCGGGCCGCGAGGGCGTCGACCTCGCGGTGCTGCCCGCGCGGAACCGGCACCGACTTCGTGCGCGAGTTCGGGATTCCCTCGGACACGACGGAGGCCGCGGCGGTCGCCTTGGGCGGCCGAGTGCGCGCGCTCGACCTCGGCCGCGTCACGTACCGCGCCTGGGCCGGAGGCGATGACGTCGGCTGGTTCGCGAACGTGGCGAGCGCCGGGATGAGCGGGGCGATCGCGAAACGCACGAACGAGTCGTCGAAGGCGATGGGCGGGAAGGCCTCGTACCTGTGGTCGACCCTCGCCGTCTTCTCCCGCTGGCACGCGGACTCCGTCACCGTGATGGTCGACGGCGAGTCGCGCGAGGCGACGATGCACGACGTGATCGTCGCGAACTGCCGCTACTTCGGCGGCGGGATGAAGATCTGCCCCGGGGCGGTGCCAGACGACGGCCTCTTCGACGTGCTCCTGCTCGGCGACCTGACCAAGCGCGACCTCCTCTTCACGCTGCCGAAGGCCTACAGCGGCCGGCATCTCCCGCACCCGAAGGCCGAGCTGCTGCGCGGCGCCGTCGTGACCGTGGACGCGGCGGAGCCGCTCCCCGTCGAGCTGGACGGCGAGCAGCCCGGGACGACGCCGGTGCGCTTCGAGGTGGTGCCGGGCGCGCTGCGGCTGCGCGTGCCCTAGGCCTTCGGCGCCGCGGGCTTACGCGCCGCCGTCTTGCGTGCCGCGGGCTTCTTCTTCAGCGCGGCGACCTGCTTCTCGAGGGCAGCGACGCGGGCCTCGAGCGACTCGACGCCGCGGACGCGCTTCGACAGCTCGTCGATGCGGGTACGGGTCTGGTTCGCGGCCTCGGCGAGCGCCTTGCCGGCCGCGGTCTTGGTGAGCTGGACGATCGCGTCCTCGCCCGCGTCGGCGAGCCGCGCCAGCAGGTCCTTGTCCTTCTTGGTGGTGGTGGCCATGACACTCCTTCCGTCGCGGTTCGACCTGGACCTTAGCGCGGCTGTGAGGCGGCACGCTTCAGCGCGTCGTTGACGCGGGTGACGACATAGGTCAGCGCGAAGCCCTTCGACCGGTCCTGGTGGAGGCCGAGCGAGGCGACCGGTGAGGCGAAGCGGCGCACGATCGTGCCCGTCGGCGCGTAGACCGCCAGCCGCCAGGGCGTCCCGCGCGGCAGATACACGTCGGTCGCCCGGCTCGCAGAGCAGGTTCCCCAGGAGCCCGCAACGTCGCAGGTCGACGGATCGAGCGGACTGCGGAACGAGATGTGCAGGTGCTGCGGAAGCTCCGTCGCGGGCACCTTCGTCCAGCCGAGGAAGACCTGCTTCGCAACGACGAGCGGCACGCCCGGAGCCGAGGCGAGCCTCATCGTCACCGTGGCCGCGCCGTTGCGCAGCGTGACGGTCGGCGCCGGGCCTCCGCGATCGACAATGCGTGCGAAGAGCTTGCCCGCGCCCGGCGGCTTCGGCGGTGCCGGGAGAACGAAGCTGTAGAGGCCGCTGACGTCGTGCCATTGCACCTGGCTCGGCAGACAGGAGGCGTAGTCCGGCTGGAGCGCACAGTCCGCCGCGACGCCCGCCTGCGTCGAGTCGGTCGAGACGAAGAGGTCGCCCTCGGTCTCGCCCCACGGGCTCTCTGCCGCGAGCGAGCGCTGCACCCACAGGCTCCGAAACGGATCGAGCTCCGTCCGCTCGCCGGCAGGCTTCCATTTCGTGCAGTTCCAGACCCAGGAGCCGGACAGCTGAACGCGGTCGCCGGGCTCCGGCCACGCGAAAGCCGGGAACGAGGCCGCGTCGCGGGCGACCACGAGGCTCGAAGCGCCTGCGGCGAGCAGAAACGAGGAGGCGGAGTCGGGGGTGACGCCGATGTCGAGCTCCGCGCCCGGTGAGACGGAGCCGACGACCCCCGCGAGCGCCTGCGGCGCAGGCGCCTTGTTCACGTACACGAACGGAGGCGCGAGCCCCTGCGCGAGCGCCGCCGGATCGCGGGCGCAGCCGTCGAGCGGCGGCTGCGTGATCGGGTTCGGCCCGTTGGCGGCCGCGGCCCCGGCGGCCGCAGCCAGCAGCGCGATGAGGGCGGCGAGCTTCACCACAGCTGCGGCCTCTCGTCCGGCTCGCCCCTTCTGGGCCAGTGCGCCAGCGCGCGCTCGGCCTGGGCGGTGATCGTCAGCGACGGGTTGACGCCGAGGTTCGCGCTCACCGCGGAGCCGTCCACGACGTGGAGGCCGGGATCCGAGAAGACGCGGTGGTACTCGTCGACGACACCGGTCTCTGGCGAGTCGCCGACACAGGCGCCGCCGAGGATGTGCGCCGTCGTCGGCACGTCGAGCAGCACCTCGTTCAGCGAGCTGCCCGCGCGGCCGCCGATCTCCTCGGCGGTCAGGCGCGCGGCCTCGTTCGCGGCCGGGATGTAGCTCGGGCTCGGCTCGCCGTCGCCCTGCGAGCTGACGAGCCGGCCGCGGCGCAGGCGCAAGCGCAGGGCGTTGTCGTGCGACTGCATCACGAGCAGGATGATCGTGCGCTCGGACCAGCGGCGCACCGAGAGGCTGCGCAGGAAGGCGAGCGGATGGCGCGCGACCTGGCCGAGGAAGCGGAGCTGGCGCGGAGCGCCGGCGCCGCCGTCCACGAGCACCGTGGCGAGGAGCCCCATCGCGTTCGATCCGCGCGGGTAGCGCACCGGCTCGATGTGCGTCTGCGCGTCGGGGTGGATCGACGAGGTGATCGCGACGCCGGTCGAGTAGTCGACCTTCCCGGTGCCCGCGGTCGCGCCGACGATCGCCTCGGAGTTCGTGCGGACGCGCTCGCCCACGAGCGGGCCGCCGAGCCCGGAGCGGAGGAGCAGCGCGACGGTGCCGAGCACGCCGGCCGCGAGCACGACCTGGCCCGCGCGGAAGAGCTCGGGCTCGCCGCGCCGCCGTCCCGGCCGCTCGGCCCGCACCTCCCAGCCTCCGCCGGTGCGGGTCAGCAGCGTCACCTCGCGCTCCGGCAGCACGACCGCGCCGAGCCGCTCGGCGAGATGGAGGTAGTTGCGGTCGAGCGTGTTCTTGGCGCCGTGCCGGCAGCCCACCATGCACCCGCCGCAGCGGATGCAGCCGGTGCGCCGCGGCCCGTCCCCGCCGAAGTACGGGTCGTCCACCTCCTTCCCGGGCTCGCCGAAGAAGACGGCGACCTCGGGCTGGTGGTAGGTCTCCGCGACGCCCATCCGCCCGGCGACCCGGCGCATCACGAGGTCGGCCGGAGTCTCGAACGGCACGGGCGTGGCGCCGAGCATCCTCCGCGCGAGCGTGTAGTAGGGCGCGAGCTCCGCCTTCCAGCGCGGGTCGCTCCAGGCGTCCTCGAGCGGCTCGTAGAGCGTGTTCGCGTAGACGAGCGAGCCGCCGCCGACCCCGGCGCCCGAGAGGACGAGCACGTCGTGGAGCAGGGTCAGGCGCTGGATCCCGTGGAGGCCGAACCGAGGCGCGTAGAGGTAGCGGCGCAGGTCCCAGCTCGTGCGCGGGAAGTCGGCGGGCCGAAAGCGGCGCCCGGCCTCGAGCACGCACACCGAGTAGCCCTTCTCGGCGGCCCGCAGCGCGGCGACGCTGCCGCCGAAGCCGCTGCCCACGACGACGACGTCGAACTCCCTCACCGGAGCTCCTCGACCACCGCGGCCAGCGTCTCGCCGGCGGGGCGCGTCGAGCTTCAGGGTCGCGCGCGCGTCGAGCCCGGTCGGGCCCCGGTTCACGATCGCGAAGGCGCCTCCCGCGGCGAGAGTCTCGAGCGGCAGGCCGGCGACCGGGTAGACCTCGAGCGACGAGCCGACGACGAGCATGAGCCCCGCCCCGCCCGCCAGCGCGAACGCCCGCTCGATCGCCGCCTCGGGCAGCAGCTCGCCGAACATCACGACGTCGGGCTTCAGCACCGACTCGCACACCTCGCAGCGCGGCACGGGCAGGAGCTCGAGCACGCGCTCCAGCGGGTACACCTCGCCGCAGCGCCGGCAGGACGAGGTGCGGATCGAGCCGTGCACCTCCACGAGGTTCCGGCTCCCGGCCCGCTCGTGGAGCAGGTCGATGTTCTGCGTCACGACCGCGTCGACGAGCCCGAGCCGCTCGAGCTCCGCGAGCGCGAGGTGCGCCGCGTTCGGCTCCGCAGAGGCGAGCATCCCGAGCCGAGGCCCGTAGAACTCCCAGATCCGCGCCGGATTCGCGCGGAACGACTCGATCGAGCCGTAGTCGTACGGGTCGAACTGCGCCCAGAGCCCGGTCGCCGAGCGGAAGTCCGGGATCCCGCTCTCGGTCGAGACGCCGGCTCCCGTCAGGACGACGCACGGCCCCCGCTCGCGGATCAGCGCGGCAAGGCGCGCGACATCGGTCACGGATCGATTCTAGAGTTGAGCGCGATGGAGGGCTTCCACTTCTCGACCGAGGTGCGCGTCCGCTTCGCGGAGACCGACGCGCAGGGCGTCGCCCACAACACGGCCTACATCGTCTGGTTCGAGGTCGCGCGCGTCGACTACCTCTCGCGCTACGCGGGCGGCTACCAGGCGATCCGCGACCGCGGGATCGAGGCGCTCGTGACGACGACGCACATCGACTACCACTCGCCCGCGCGGTTCGACGACCTCGTCTCGATCCACGCGCGCTGCGCCGAGATCAAGGGCGCGCGCTTCCGCTACGAGTACGCGATCGAGCGGGACGGCGAGCTGCTCGCGGACGGCTGGACGCGCCACGCGACCGTCGACGCGGTCACCTTCCGGCCCAAGCGCGTGCCGGACTGGTTCGCCGAGGCGATCGCTACGGCAGAGTCGTCGTAGGCACCGTCGAGACGGGCTGATGCCCGCCGGCGCCCGGCTTGGGCTTCGGCTTCGCTTGGTGCCGACGAGCAGGATGGTCGGCGAGGAGCGGTACGACGAGTGCCACACGTTGTCGTAGAGCAGCTTCCCGCTCGGCGCGTAGACCTTGCGCTCGACGCTCGTCGCCTGCGGCGGCACGCCCTGCGTCTGCACCTTCGTCTGGCCCTTGAGCAGCGTCGGGTCCTTCACCTTCTTCACCGGGATCGGCCCGGTGTTCACGAGCGGCGAGGCCGTGGACTCGACCTTGCGGTGGACGGGCGTCCCGTAGAGCGTCACCACCAGCGAGTCGTAGGTGACGAAGGTCCGCAGGTAGAGCCAGTGGCCCGTGTCGTTGGTGAAGCGCAGGTCGACGTCCGGATAGTTGACGGTCGCGTCGCGGCCGAGCGGGTAGTGGCTGATGTAGAGCGCGTGGTTCGTGCGCTCGGTGATCGGCAGCCCCGCCTCGAAGGCGGCGTTGAACACCGTCGTCGAGACCTGGCAGACGCCGCCGCCGAGCCCGGTCGAGACCTCGCCGTTGATGATCACCGGCGCGACGAGGAAGCCCTTCGCAGCCGTGCGCTCGCCGGTGGCGCCGTTGAACGACCAGTTCTCGCCCGGCTTGATCAGCTGCTCGTCGACGAGGTGCGCGACGGTCTCGACGTTGTGGATCCGGTTCGGCACGCCGCCGAAGAACGTCTCGTAGCTCGAGACGACGCCCTTGATCCCCATCGCGCGCGCCGCGGCCGTCGTCCGCTTCGCCTGCTGCTCGACCACCGAGAGCCTGGCGACGCGGTTCACGGGCGAGAGCGCGGCGGCGAGCAGCGCCTTCGCCGAGGCGACGACGTCGAGGGCGGTCCCCGGCCTGGCGGGGACGACACGGACGCCGGAGCCAGACACGGCGAAGCTCGCGTCGACGGGCGCGTGCTCGACCTTCCGGCTCAGCTGCGCGAAGTAGGCGTCGGCCGCGGGACCGGCGATGCGGAGTGCGGTGCTCCCGTCGTGCGGGAGCTCGAGGAGCGGCGCGAGCTGGGCCGGCGTGAGCCGCCACCGCGCGAGCCCGATCGTGACCGTCACCGGGGCCGAGAGCGCCGTGCGCGCCTGCGCCTGCACGGGCGCGAGCTGAGCCGCGGTCACCCGCACCGGGTCGATGCGCACCGGGAGCGCGACGTCGCCCTGCTGGAAGCCGACGAGCTGGTCGAGGATCAGCGGCCCGGCCGCCTTGGTGTCGAGCGTGGCGCCGGCCCGGCCCGGGACGACGACCGGCCGCCCGCCGCGGAGCGCCAGCGCAGCGTCCCTGTGCGAGACGTCGACGACGCGCGCGAGACGGGACAGCTCGTACACGAGGGCCGCCTGGAACACCCGCGGCTGCAGCCTGACGTCGCTGCCGAAGAAGCGAAGCTCGAGGCGCTTGAAGCCGCGCACCGGCCCCGAGCCGCTGCCGGCGCGCTGCGCCTGGGCGATCGCCGCGTCCCAGTCGGGCTGCACGCCGAGCTCCGCGGGGCTGATCCGGAACGCGTGGCCCGCGGCGGTGAAGGTGACCGGCTGCGGCTGCACCGAGGAGAAGCGACGCTCCAGGGTGGCGCGCGCCTGCGCGGAGGTCATCCCGCCGACGTCGACGCCTGCGACCGTGACCCCCGCGGCGATCCGGCTCTGGGAGCCGGCGAAGGCGAAGCCGACGACGAGCGCCACGGCCGCGAGCATGCCGACGACGAGCAGCCCGCGCGTGAGCAGGACTCGCCTGCGCCGCGGCCGGGAGCGCCCAATCTGAAGCGGAGACGTTCTCGCGTCGACCTGCACCGGACGATCGATACTAGCCGGTCCCCCGCGAGCTCTATTCCCTCGGGCGCTCCGTCCAGCCGTGGCTCAGGTAGGTCGCGACGATCTGCCGCTGGATCTCGGACGTTCCCTCGACAATCTGGAACACCTTCGCGTCGCGGAGCCACTTCTCGACCGGGTGGTCGCGCATGATCCCCGCGCCGCCGTGCACCTGCACGGCGTCGGTCGCGACCCGCATCGCCGTATCCGCGGCGAACGCCTTCGCGAACGAGCCGAGCAGGCCCGCGTCGCGGCCCGCGTCGACCGCCGCCGCCGCCCGCCAGACGAGCAGGCGCGCGGCCTCGACCTCCATCGCCATCTCCGCGAGCTTGAAGGAGACACCCTGCTTCGCGATCAGCGGCCTCCCGAACGCCTCGCGCTCGCGCGCGTACGCCGTCGCCGCCTCGAACGCCGCCCGGGCGACACCGACCGCCGCCGCCGCCACCTGCGGGCGCGAGTGCTCGAAGAAGTCCATCGCGACCACGAAGCCCTGCCCCTCCTCGCCGAGCAGCCTGTCGGCCGGGAGCCGGGCCTCGTCGAGCACGAGCGAGCCGGTGTAGGAGGCGCGGAGGCCGAGCTTGCGCTCCTTGCGGCCGGCCGAGACGCCCGGATCGTCCCGCTCCACGACGAACGCGGTGATCGCGCCGTCGAGCTTCGCGAACACGATCGTCAGCTCCGCGATCCCGCCGTTCGTGATGTAGACCTTCTCGCCCGAGAGCACGTAGCCGTCGCCGTCGCGGCGCGCGGAGGCGCTGATCGAGGCCACGTCCGAGCCCGCGTGCGCCTCCGTGAACGCGATCGCCGAGAGGCAGCCGTCCTCGGAGGCGAGCCGCGGCAGGTAGCGGTCGCGCTGCTCCTGCGTGCCGTAGCGGACGAGCGGGCGAACGAGGAACATCGTCGCCTGGATCGTCGAGGCGAGCCCCGCGCAGCCCCACGACAGCTCCTCGGCGATCAGCGTCCCCGTGACCGCGCCGACGCCGCCGCCCCCGTACTCGGCGGGGACGGCGTACGAGGTGAGCCCGAGGCCCGCGGCCTTCGCGAGCAGGTCGGGCGGGAACTCGTCCCGCTCGTCCCACTCCGCGGCGATCGGCCGCAGCTCCCGCTCGGCGAACTCGTGCGCGAGCGCCTGCAGCTCCCGCTGCTCGTCGCTCGGCTCGAACTCGATCACTTCGGCATGAGCAGCTCGCGCGCGATCACGAGGCGCTGGATCTGCGAGGTGCCCTCGTAGATCTGGAACAGCTTCGCGTCGCGCATCAGCTTCTCGACCGGGTACTCCTTCATGTAGCCGTAGCCGCCGAAGATCTGCACGGCGTCGGTGGTGACCTCCATCCCGATGTCCGCGGAGAAGCGCTTCGCGTGCGAGGACTGCAGCGTCGCGCGCTGGCCCTGGTCGATCAGCCAGCCGGCCTGCCAGCAGAGCAGCCGCGCCGCCTCGATCTTCGTCGCCATGTCCGCGATCAGGAAGTTGATCCCCTGGTTCATCGCGATCGGCTGGCCGAACGCGATGCGCTCCTTCGAGTACTCGCACGCGTGCTCGAACGCCGCACGGGCGACGCCGACGGCGCCGATCGCAGTGCCGGGGCGCGTGAAGTCGAGCACCGTCATCGCGATCTTGAAGCCCTCGCCCTCCTCGCCGAGGCGGTTCGCGGCGGGAACGACGACGTCGTTGAACGCGATCGCCGAGGTGTCGGTCGAGCGCTGCCCCATCTTGACGAGGTGCTTCTCGACGACGACGCCCTCGAGGTCGGTCGGGACGACGAACGCGGTCAGGCCCTTGTGGCCCTTGCTCTTGTCGGTCGAGGCGAAGACGACGACCCAGGCCGCGTGCCCCGCGTTCGTGATGAACATCTTCGAGCCGTTGATCACGTACTCGTCGCCCTTGCGGACCGCGGTGGTCTGGATCCCGGAGACGTCGGAGCCCGCGTTCGGCTCGGAGAGCCCGAACGAGCAGAGCAGCGGCTCCTCGAGCAGCGGCGACAGCCACCGGCGCTTCTGCTCGTCGGTGCCGAACGCGACGACCGGGCCGGCGCCGAGGCCGTTGCAGGTGATCGAGGTGCCGATCCCGGAGCAGCCCCAGTAGAGCTCCTCGCCGACGAGCAGCCCGTCGAAGCAGCCGAGCCCGGGGCCGCCGAAGGCCTCGGGGATGTGGAGGTTCATCAGGCCCACCTCGTGCGCCTTCGCGATCACGTCGGCCGGATGGGTCTCGTGCTCGTCGTACTCGGCCTCCTTCGGCCGGATCTCCTTCTCCGCGAACTCGCGCGCGAGCTCGCGCAGCGCCTTCTGCTCGTCGCTGAGGCCGAACGAGATCCCGCCTCCGACGCCCTGCTCGACTGTGGCCATGGTGTCTCCGCTCCGCGTTCGATTGACCGGTCAGTCAAGCGTACTACGCGGTGACGAGAACGTCGAGGCTTTCGTGCTCGAGCGGCGGCTCGGCCGGCTCCCAGGCACGGGCCAGCGCGAACCGCACGCTGACCCGCCCAGGCCCGATCGCCTCGATCTCGAAGGCCTCCGGGAGCGACCCGCTGGCAGGCGGCGGCCCGCCCGGCGGCGGCCGCTCCAAGACCCCGGAGGGGGCTCGTCTGACCTCGACGACCCCCTCCGGGCCCTCCACCCTCGGCTCCCACGAGTAGCCGGCGCTCCCGAGCCCCCTCAGCTCGAGCTGGTGCAGCTCGCCGACTCTCAGCTCGAGGTCAGGCACTCCCGATGACGACTCCCTCGTGCCAGCCGGCCCCGTCGCGCCAGTAGTGCTGGAGCTTGCGGTCGGTGCGAAGCACGATCACCTCGAGGTTGAAGCCGAAGCTCCCCTCGACGAGCGAGGCGACCGCCTGGACGTCGTGGCCGAACGTGGCGCTCTCGTGCCACTGCCCGTCGCCGTGGTTGTCGCGCCACCAGTGCTGCACCTTCCCGCCGACGGCGACGCACAGCTCGAAGTTCCCGATGTCCTCCTCCGACATCGCTCCGAACTGCCCCTCGATCATGCAGGGGCCGCTGGTGCAGCCGGCGCCGAAGATCACGCCCGCGTTCCAGACCCCGCCGTGATCGTCGTCGCGCCAGAAGTGCTGCATCTGGCCGGTGTTGAGCACGCAGACGAGCTCGAGGTTGCCCTGCGTGCCGTAGTGGGTCTGGATCAGCGACGGCCCGCTGAACTCGACGTTCGCGCCGAACCTGCCGCCGTCCGACCACGTCCACGGCGCGCCGTTCATCCGCCACCAGTGGTTCAGGCGGCCGTCCTTCGTGCGGACGACGACCTCGAAGTTGCCCGGCGCCCCGTAGTTGCCCTGGATGAAGCCGGGCACGCCCCAGGCGTCGGTCGGCCCGAACACGCCGCCGTCGTTCCACGTCTTCGACACCTCGTCGAACCACCAGTGGTGCAGGCGGCTCCCGGTCGTGAGGAAGACGCACTCGAAGTTGCGGTTGTACGTCGTCCCGGTCAGCGTCGGGCAGACGGCCGCGTCCCCGCCGAACGGGGCGTAGGCCGTGTGCCACGCGAAGCTGCCGGCGTCGTTGTCCCGCCACCAGTGCTGGATGTGCGGGCCGCCGCCCACCGTCGCGAGCATCTCGAAGTTGCGGTAGTGGGCGCCGTTCCCGCTCTCGATCATGTTCCCGCTGTGGATGCGGCGCTTCGTCCACGGATCGGGGTTCATCCCGCGGATGCCGATCTTCGCGTAGTCGTCGATCCCCGACTGGCCGTAGCCGACCCACACGTAGCCGTTCATCCCGAAGCTCGTGCTCCACGAGTTCTTGCAGAGCCACGCTCCGAGCGCGTCGTTGTAGCCGACGACGAGCATGAAGTGGCCGCCGCGCTCGTAGTTCCACGAGGCGGTCGAGCGCTTGTAGACGCCCGAGCCGTAGCCGTCGAAGTCGTGCCACACGTCGAACCACGTCGCGAGCGGGCCGATCGTGTCGATCCACGTCTTCTGGTCGGCGATGCTGCCGACGTCGGTCTTCGTGAGCGTGCCGCGGACGGTGCGGCCGTCGCGGTCCGAGGTCGGGTTGTACGCGATGTCGGCCGTCGTCCACGGGAAGCACTGCGGGTCGCAGAGCCCGTGCTGGTGGATCCAGTCGACGGCGGCGTCGCAGCTGCCGCCGTTCGCGCACTTGGCGCCCATCCCCTTGTGGACGTCACCCTCCGAGTAGTGGGGCCAGAAGCAGTGCTCGATCCGGACCATCGCCTCGGTCAGCGCGGTCGCGGCGAACGCCCAGCACGACTCGCACCCGTTCTGGTCGCGGACGCTCGTGATCCACGGCCAGCCCCAGCGGTTGCGCCAGTCGACCGACGCGGCCGGGCCGCCGGCGAGCGGTGCGCCTACCGGCTTCGGAACCGGCAGCGGCCCGATGTCGGGCTTGCCGATCGGATGCGGCAGGTCCGGGGACACCGGGATCTTCGGCTGCGGGATGAACTTGTGCACGACCGCCCGCTCGATCAGGAACGGGTTGATCGGCGGCACCTTGAGGATGGCCTTGAAGTTGACCGCCTTGGCCTTGGCCGCCGGGACGAGACCCGTCGTCTCCGCGCCGATGCCGTAGATCGGCACCGCCGCGGTGTCTGCGAGATGCTCGGCAACGGTCCACTCGAGCTTCTCAGTCGCCAGGTTCTTGCGGAGATCGCCTGCCCGGAGAGCACGTGGCTTGGGCATCAAGCACTCCTTTCACCCAAGGAGGCCGCATCACCCCGGGAACGATCGGCAGCCTAGCGCCGCCGATGGATGCGTAACTTGGACTAAAGCTATACGCCTCCCTTTGCCGATTCAAGACTGTCAACCGGTCCGTATCAACGTCTAAAGGGAGCAATGGCAGACATCGGCGCACCCATCCGCGAGATCGAAGTCGAACCGCACGAGGAGCCCGTGCCGACGCCTGCCCCGGCCGTCGAGCCCGCGCTCGAGCCGGAACCCGCTTGAGCCTCGACCACCGAGCCGAGCCGCTCGTCGGCTGGCGGATCTGGCGCGTGGTCGGCGACACCCTCCGCGCGACGGTCTGGCCGACGGAGTGGCCGCCGCTGGCGCGCTTCGAGGCGGAGTGCCACGACCGCCCCTCGCCGTTCACCGAGCCGGATGCCGCCCCCTCGGCGCACCGCTCGCCCGAACGCAGCTGCGACTGCGGCGTCTACGCGTTCAAGCGGCGCGAGGACGCCGAGCTGCTCGCGCGCGAGAAGGTCGACCCCCAGGACGTGCTCGCGCTCGGCCGCGTCTCGCTGTGGGGGCGCGTGATCGAGACCGAGCGCGGCTTCCGGGCCGAGCGCGCCTATCCGTACGACCTGCTCCTCCTCGGCGGCACCGAGCAGCTCGCGCGCAAGCTCAGGAACCGCTACGCCGTCGACGTCTCGCTCGGGCTCGCGCCCCAGCCGCTCCACACCGGCGCCGGCTGAGTCCCGGTTAGACTCACAGCCGTGGATCTCGAGCTCACCGCCGAGCAGCGGCTGATCCAGGAGACCGTCCGCGACTTCGTCGACGAGCGAGTGCTCCCGGTCGCCGTCGAGAACGACATCCACCACAAGCTCGACATGTCGCTGATCGAGGGCATGGCCGAGCTCGGGATCCTCGGGATCGTGATCCCCGAGGAGTACGGCGGCGCCGGGCTCGACTACGTCTCCGAGGCGCTCGCGTGCGAGGAGATCGAGCGCGGCGAGGCGGCCTTCCGGACGCTGATCTCGGTCCATGTCGGCCTCAACTCCTCGTCGCTGCTCCGCTACGGCAGCGAGGACCTGAAGCAGCGCTACCTCGTGCCGCAGGCGAAGGGCGAGAAGCTCGGCTGCTTCGGGCTCACCGAGCCGGGCGCGGGGTCGGACGTCGCCGCGATGCGGACGAGCGCGCGGCGCGAGGGCGACACCTGGGTCCTCAACGGGCAGAAGAACTGGATCTCGTACGCCTCGGTCGCCGACCACCAGCTCGTGGTCGCGAAGACCGACCCCTCGGCGGGCCACAAGGGCATGTCCGCGTTCATCGTCGAGCGCACCTGGCCCGGGGTGACGACGGCCGACACCGAGCACAAGCTCGGCGTCTGGGCCGGGTCGACAGGCGAGCTCTTCTTCGAGAACGTCGAGATCCCGGCCGAGAACATGCTCGGCGAGGAGGGGCAGGGCTTCGAGATCGCGATGCACTCGCTCGACCAGGGCCGGTTCACGGTCGCCGCCGGCGCGGTCGGCGTGATCCGCGCGTGCCTCGAGCGCTCGACGGCCTACGCGCGCGAGCGCGAGACCTTCGGCCAGGAGATCGGCCGCTACCAGCTCGTCCAGGACATGATCGCGAAGATGGTGCTCGGCTACGAGACCTCGAAGCTGCTCGTCTTGCAGGCCGCGTGGATGAAGGACCAGGGCAAGCGCAACACGCGCGAGACCGGCCTCGCGAAGTGGCACGCGACCGAGTCGGCGTTCGAGGCGGCGCACATGGCGATCCAGGTGTTCGGCTCGTACGGCTACTCCGCCGAGTACGGGATCGAGCGCTACTTCCGCAACGCGCGGGCGCCGATCATCTACGAGGGCACGACGCAGATCCACAAGATGCTGCAGGCCGAGCACGCGCTCGGGTACCGGCGGCTGAACGGGCACACGGGCGAGATGTCGCCGATCGTGTCGTGGGGCCCAGCGCTGGCGACCGCCTAGAACTCTCGACCCGAGGTCGAGCGAGATCGAGCCCGGTCGACCCGTCCAACCCGGACAACCGAACCTGCTCGAATCTCCCAACCCTCAGAAAGGTGCCTGGCACTTTTAGGAGAGTTGAGGGTCGCTCGCTCGCGGCTCAGCGCTCGCCGTCCCAGTAGCTCACGGCCGAGCCGCTCCGGAACATCGCGCTGTCCTCGCCGATCCCCCAGACCCCGATCTTGTCGCTGTCGGGATAGACCGCGATCGCGGGCCGCGCCTTGTTGGAGAGGATCAGGACGCGGACGGCGCGGTCGCTCCGGTTCGAGACCAGATGCGCGTCCGGGCCCTCCGAAGCAGACCGTGTCTCCGGGCCAGCTCGCGCTCGCCCTCGGGCGTGCGGAGCGTCGGCGTGCCCGCGACGACGATCAGCCACTCTTCGCAGCCCCACTCGTAGTGGTACGGGAAACTGCGCTCGCCCGGCTGGAGCTCGTAGAGCGTGGCCCCGAGCAGCGTGGCGCCGAGCTTCGGCCCGAGGATCGCCGCACGCCAGCGGAACCTTTCCGGCTCGTTGCGCTCCTCGTCGAGCTCGCCGTCATAGAGGTTGAAGACCTCCACTACTCGCCCTCCCAGTAGTCGACCGCAGTCGAGCGGATGAAGTTCAGTCTGTCTTCGCCGCCGACCTCGACCGGGCGTGTCCCGATCTTGTCGCTTTCGGGATAGACGGGCACCTCGGGATAGATCAGCGTCGAGAGCATCAGCACGCGCGCCGGCTCCCCGCCGTCGTTTCGCACGTCATGGGCGCCCGCAGGCCCGGTCGGGAAGCAGACGACGTCGCCCGCCCGGAGCACCCGCTCACCCTCCGGCGAGCGCAGCGTCGGAGCGCCGGAGACGACGAGGAGCCACTCCTCGTTCGCGTAGTGGAAATGGTACGGGCAGATCCGCTCGCCCGGCCCGAGCTCGTAGAGGCTCGCTCCCAGCCGCTCCGCGCCGATCTCGTCGGCGACGCGGACGCCACGCGTGCTGAACCCGGGGCGATTTGGCTCGTCTGCGAGCGGACCGTGGAGCAGGTTGAAGTCGGCCACGTCCGCAAGTATGTGAGCGTGCGCGTCCTCGCCGCAACCGCCGTCTCGGCGTTCCTGCTCTCCCCGCCGAGCCACGGAGTCGTGGTCCCCGGTGTCAGCCTGGGCGGCCTCCGGCTCGGGATGACCCCGGCGGAGGTTCGCGCCGCCTGGGGCTCGGGCTACGGGCTCTGCCGCGGCTGCGCGACGACGACCTGGTACTTCACGTACCGCCCGTTCACCCAGCAGGGCGCGGGGGTCACGTTTCGGAAGGGCCGCGTCGCCGCGCTGTACACGCTCTGGGCGCCGCCCGGCTGGCGGACGCCGAAGCGGCTCACGGTCGGCGACCCGGCCGCGAAGATCACCCTCCTGTACGGGCCGATGCCGCTCGAGCAGTGCCTCGGCTACCAGGCACTGATCCTGAGGCGCGGCGCGACGCTGACCGCCTTCTACGTCGTCGACACGAAGGTCTACGGCTTCGGGCTCATGCAGTACGGGCGCTCGCCCTGCGTCTAGCCTCCGCCCGCATCAGCGCCCAGACGAGCGGGATCACTCCGAGGATCGGCACCGCGCAGATCGGCCACAGGATCTGGTACCCGTCCGTTGCGGGCAGGTACGGAGAGAGCGCGTCGATCAGCGCGCCCGCGATCAGCGGCCCGGCGATCAGCCCGAAGCCCTTCGTCCAGGTCGCAAGGCCGGAGATCGCGCCGCGCTGCCCCTCCGGCATCAGGATGAAGAGCAGGCCCCACGCGAGCGTCATCACCGCGCCGCCCGCGATCGCGACGGGGAACACGAGCGCGTAGTACCAGTTGCTCCACGAGCTCGCGAAGCCGGCGAGGACGAGCCCGCCGCCGTAGACGAACGAGGCGACGAAGATCACGCGCGCCAGGCCGACGCGGTCGCCGAGAGGCCCGGAGAGCACCGCCGCGATCATGTACCCGGCCGCCACCGTCCCGAGCACCGCCGAGGAGGTCGAGAGCGGCTGGTGGAGCCCTCGCGTGATGTAGAGGACGACGAAGGTGCGCTCAGCCGCGAAGGCGCCCTCCCAGGCCGCGTTGGCGCCCAGCCAGCGCCGCACGTCGGTGTTGCCGCGCATGATCCGCCAGCTGTGCGCCACGTAGGCGCGGACGCCCTCGAAGACGCGGCCGTGGCCTCCGTCCTCGACGACGAAGACGATCGTCGCGCCGCAGGCGATCGTGGTCACGAACGCGGCGATCAGGAACGGCGCGGCGTGCCAGACGTGGAAGAGGAGGCCGCCGCCGACGAGCGCGAGCCCGAGCGCCAGCCCGCGCAGGACGTGCTGGATCCCCTGCGAGCGCCCGTAGGCCGACGCGGGCAGCACGTCCGGGTAGAGACCGCGGTACGGCGGCTCGTAGACGTAGTACGCGAAGAAGAACGCGAGCACGATCAGGGTCGTCGTCCAGAGGCTCGGCATGAACGCCATCAGCGCGAGGCAGAAGCCCATCGGACCGAGCGCGGCGAGCATGAACGGGCGCCGGCGGCCGAGGGGCGTGTGGAAGGTGTCGCTCCAGGGCCCGATCACCACCGGCAAGGTCAGCGCGAACACGCCTTCCGCGGCGAGCACGGCGGCGATCATCGTACGAGAGTCGGTGAACTGCCCGAGCAGCGGCGGCAGGTACGCGGCGGTGGTCGTGATCGAGAACGCGAGCCCGAACGCCCCGAGCCCGAGCACCCACGGCAACCGCCACCCGAAGGTCGCCGGGACGCCCGCCGCCTTCGGGGTCGCCGTCGTCACCGCGTCAGATTTGCACAGGCGCCTGCCGCTGCGCCAACCCGCCCACGAACATCTCGGTGAAGGTCAGCTCGGCGCGCGTGATCTCCTCGTCGCCGTCCGGGAGCCGGCCGAGCACCCAGCCGGTGAGGATCTCCTTCAGCGCGCCGTAGACGATCAGGCTGACGAGCCGCGGATCGAGCTCCTCGCGGAACTCGCCCCGCGCCTGTCCCTGCGCGACGATCCTCTCGATCGCCTCCAGCGCCTCGTCTCGCTCGACCACGCGGCTGCCGAGGTCGCCGCTGCGGACGACCTCGCGCACGAGGACGGTGACGAGCTCAGGGTCGCGCCGCCAGGAGCGCAGCAGGATCGCGCCCACCCGGCGCAGCTGCTCGGCTGCGGTCGCGTCCGACTCCCCGACCGAGCGCATCGCCTCGAGCAGCTCGGCCCAGGTCTCGCGGAAGATCGTCTCGAGCAGCTCGTCCTTCGAGGAGAAGTAGTGGTAGAGCAGCCCGTGGGCGACCCCCGCCTCCTCGGCGATGTCGCCGACGCGGCACGTGTGGTAGCCCTTGCGGGCGAACACCTTGACCGCGGCGGCGAGGATCAGCCGGCGCTTCTCTTCCTGGGCGATTGACCGGTCAGTCAACGTGCTCCGAGTGTAGTGACACAATCGGCGGCGGTGCAACCGCTCGCGGGGCTCCTCGTGGTCGACCTCACCCGGCTCCTGCCCGGGCCGTACGCGACGCGCGAGCTCCTGGGGCTGGGGGCTCGCGTCGTGCGGCTGGAGCCGCCGGAGGGCGACGCGCTGCGCTTCGCGGCGCCCGCGTGGGAGGCGGCGCTGAACGCGGGGAAGGAGTCGGTCGTGTGCGACCTCAAGGCCGAGCCGGAGCTCGGCCGGGCTCTGGTCGCGCGCGCCGACGTCGTCGTGGAGAGCTTCCGGCCCGGAGTCACGGCTCGGCTCGGGCTCGAGCGGGCCGAGCGGACCGTCTGGTGCTCGCTCACCGGCTTCGGGCTCGGCGGCCGCCACGAGCAGCGCGTCGGCCACGACCTCAACTATCTCGGCTGGGCGGGGGCGCTCGCCGATACGGCCCCGGCGACGCCGCCGGTCCAGGTCGCCGACCTCGCCGCGGGCGCGCTGTCCGCGGTCGCCGAGATCCTGGCCGCGCTGCTCGAGCGGGAGCGCACCGGGGTCGGCCGCCACGTCGTCGTGTCGATGACCCACGGCTCCCACCGCCTCGTCGCCCACCGCCTCGGCGGCGATCCCGTGCCCCGCTTCCTCACGGGCGGTGTCGCGTGCTACCGGACCTACCCGTGCGCCGACGGCCGCTTCCTCACGGTGGCCGCGCTCGAGCCGCGCTTCTGGCAGCGCCTCTGCGAGGTGCTCGGACACGAGGAGTGGACCGGTCGGGCGTTCGAGCCCGAGCTCCCGGAGCTCGCCGCGCTGCTCGCGTCCCGCCCGCTCGCCGCGTGGCTCGAGCTGTTCGACGGCGAGGAGGTCTGCGTCGGGCCGGTCGCGACGCTCGAGGAGGCCGCGGCCGAGTTCGGCTCGCCCTCCGGGGGCCGCGCGCCCGCGCTCGGCGAGCACACCGCCGCCTGGCGCACCGAGCTCGGGCTCTAGAGGCCGAGAGCCGGCAGCAGCTCGCCGAGGCCGGCGATCCGCGGCTCGAGCTCCGGATAGCGGCCCTCGCGGTCGAGCAGGATCGCGCGCATCCCGAGCCCGAGCGCACCCTCGATGTCGTCCTCGACCGAGTCGCCGACCATCGCCGCCGCGACGGGCTCGACGCCGAGCCGGTCGAGCGCGGCGCGGAAGATCGCCGGATCGGGCTTCGTCTTGCCGAACGAGCGCGAGCCGATCGCGACGTCCACGTCGAGCCGGTGGTGCACGACGAACGCCTCGAGGTCGCGGCTCGTGTTCGAGACGAGCCCGAGCCTGAGCCCGCGGCTGCGCAGCTCGTCGAGCACCGGCAGCGCGTCCTCGTACAGCTCGAAGTTGTCGTGCTGCTCCCAGGCGGCCACCATCTCGGCCGCGCACTCGTAGGCGCCGGCCTCGTCGCCGCCCATCCCGCGGATGATGCGCTCGGTGAACGCGATCCAGACCTCGTCGTCGTGCTCGAGCTCGGGATGGCGCTTCAGCTCCGCGAAGGCGGCGAGCCGCGCCTCGTCGTGACGCGAGACGTCGAGCCGGAGCCCGTGGCGCTCGCCGAGGCGCACGTAGCCGTCGGGGCCGAGGTCGGGGCCGGGCCGCACGAGGGTGAAGTCGACGTCGAAGAGCACGGCTTCCAGGGTCCGATCCGGCACGGCGGAGAGGATAGCCTCGACCCTCGTGGAGGCGGCCACGCGCACCCGCGCCCTATCGGCGTTTCGGAGCCGCGACTTCCGCCTGCTCTGGGGCGGCCAGACCGTCTCGTTCGCGGGCGACACGGCGTTCCTCGTCGCGATCGGGTGGTACGTGACGACGCTGACCGGCTCGGCGGGCTCGCTCGGCCTCGTGCTCGCCCTCCAGTCGGCGGCACTGCTGACGACGCTCCTGATCGGGGGCGTGATCGCCGACCGGTATCCGAGGCGGCGGCTGATGATCGGCTCCGACCTCGCCCGCGCGGTGCTGGTCGGCATCCTCGCGGCGCTCGACGCGACGGGGCACCTCTCGTTCGCGGCGATCCTCGTGCTCGTGGCGCTGATCGGCCTCGCCGACGGCTTCTTCCAGCCTGCGTTCGGCGGGATCGTGCCGCTCGTCGTCGAGCAGCCCTTCCTCGCCTCGGCCAACTCGATGCTGAACGTCGCGCGGCAGACGGCCGCGATCGCCGGGCCGGCGCTCGCCGCGCTGATCTACGGCACGGCCGGCTCGACCACGGTCTTCGCGCTCGACGCGGCGTCCTTCGTCTTCTCGGCCGCGCTCCTCTGGCGCGCGAGGCCGCGCCGCCTCGACGCGGAGCCGACCGAGGGGCCGTGGCGCGACCTCGCCGCGGGCTTCCGCTACGTCGCGAGGGTGCCGTGGCTCTGGAGCGGGATCCTCGTGACGACGCTGATCCTGATGGTCGCGATGGCGCCCTACCAGTCGCTGCTGCCGCGGCTCGTCCGTTCGCACTTCCACCTCGGGATCGGCGCCTACGGACTGATCTTCAGCCTGCAGGCGGTCGGAATGGTGGCCGGCTCGTTCACGTTCGCGCACGTGAACCCGCGGAGGCGGCGCGCGATCCTCTGCTTCACCGCGTTCTCGGTCAACGACGTGTTCATGCTCCTGCTCGCGGTGTCGCCGTGGTACCCGCTCGCCGCTGCCGCCTCGCTCGTGCGCGGCTTCTTCATCGGCGTCGGAATCGGGCTCTGGATGACGATGGTGACCGAGCTCGTGCCGGAGGGCTACCTCTCGCGGGTGGTCAGCCTCGACTTCTTCGGCTCGTTCGGGCTGACGCCCGTCGGCTACCTGGTCGCAGCGGGGCTGGCGGGTCTGTTCGCGCCGCAGGAGATCATCGCCGTCGGGGCGACGCTCGGCGCGCTCCTCTGGCTGCTGCCGCTCGTGAGCGCGCGCGTACGGGACGTGGACTGAGAATGAGGGCCCTGCCGGCCGCGCCGGACAGGGCCCTGCTCGATCGGGGTGCCCAGATTTGAACTGGGGACCTCTCCGACCCGAACGGAGCGCGCTACCAGGCTGCGCCACACCCCGAGCGGGCATAGGTTAGCGACTCGGCGCACTTCCGACACGGACCCGTCACACTTGTCGCGCTACGTTGTCTCAATCGACAACGGAGGTGGGCTTGTGAACGTGGTGACGCTGATCGGGAACCTCGCCAGCGAGGTCGAACTCAAGGACCTCGGCGACGAGAAGAAGGTGGCGACCTTCCTGCTCGCCGTCGACCGGCCGACACCGGCGGGCGGCGCGGACTTCGTGCGGATCGCCGTGTGGAACAAGCAGGCCGAGGCCTGCGAGCGCCACCTCGCCAAGGGCAAGCGAGTCGGCGTCGACGGACGCCTGCGCAGCCGCTCCTGGGAGGAGGAGGGCAAGCGGCGCAGCGCGATCGAGGTGGTGGCGAACCGCGTCCAGTTCCTCTCCGCACCCGACGGGGCGGAGGTGCCGTTCGAGGGCGCGACCGCCTAGGCCAGGGGGAGGTTCTTGACCATGTAGACGGCAGACTCCGTATATCCGAGCGAGCGGTAGAGCCCTCGGGCGACATCGTTGCCGCCGAAGACGTTCAGCTCGATCCGGTCGAGACCGAACGTGCGCACCTCGTCCTCGAGCGCGAGCATCGCGGCACGGCCGAGGCCGCGGCCCCGTTCTGGCTCGTCGATCGAGATCGCGTAGAGATACGCAAGCCGGACACCGACCTGGCTCGTCTGGATCGCCCACCAGACGATGCCCACCCGGCGACCGTCGGCGTCCTCGACGGCGCGCAGGAACGTGTCGGGCGTCGCGAGCCCCTGGCTCAGCGCGCGCTCGTGGTCCGCGACGGACTTCGCCCGGGCGTGCTCGCGCGTGAAGCCGCCGTTCTCCTCGAGATCGAAGGCGTACGTCTCGACAGCCTCCTCGTAGAAGGCGTCGTACTCGTCCTCGCGAAGCGGCCGTAGGAGAACGCTCATCGGGCGCCATCCTAGAATGGGCCGGTGGCACGCCGCGACGAGATCCTCGCCTTCGCCGACGAACTGCTCGACGTCGCCTCCTACCGCGAGTTCGGGCCGGCGGGCGCGCAGGTGCTCGGCGCGCGGGAGGTGACGAAGCTCGCCTGCGGGGTCTCCTCGTCGCTCGAGCTGTTTCGCGCCGCCGCAGCGGCCGGAGCGCAGCTGCTGCTCGTCCACCACGGGATCTGGTGGCGCAACGAGCCGCTCGTCGTCGACGCGCGCCAGCGCGGCCGCCTCCAGGCGCTGTTCGACGCGGACCTGACGCTCGCCGCGTACCACCTGCCGCTCGACGCTCATCCCGAGCTCGGCAACGCCGCCCGGCTCGCCGCACGGCTCGGCGTCGAGGTCGAGGGGCCGTTCCTCGATTTCGGAGTGGGCGGCCGGCTGCCCGGCCCCCTTCCGCTGGCCGACTTCGTCCAGCGGATCCAGGAGGCGACCGGGCGAGAGCCGCTCGTGTTCGCCGAGGGGCCCGACCCGGTGCGGCGGGTCGCGATCGCGACCGGCTCCGCGGGACACGATCTGATCCTTGCGGCACGCGAGGGCTACGACCTGTACCTGACCGGCGAGCCCGAGGAGCCGACACTCCATACCGCGCGCGAGCTCGGGATCACCTTCGTCGCCGCCGGGCACTATGCGACCGAGCGGCTCGGTGTGCAGGCGCTCGCAGAGCTCCTGGCCGGTGAGTTCGGGCTGGAGTGGGAGTTCCTCGAGATCCCGAATCCCGTCTAGCCCGCGGCGGCGGCGAGGAACGCGGCCGTGAGCGGATGCGGGCTCGAGTAGTCGTCGCGCGCCTGGAAGACGTACAGGGTCGCGACGAAGAACGGATGACCCCCGAGCTCGACGACGCGCGCGCTGCCGTTCTCGTCCCGGCCGCTGACCAGTAGTCCGGCCGCCTCGAGTCGCGGCTCGAGCTCCGGGTTGAGGCCGTAGCTGCAGTAGTAGGGCTCGACCACCTCCTCGGCGCCGTAGATCGCCGCGGCGCGCGTCCCGGGCAGGAGCCGCACCGGGTGGCTCTGGCCCTCGAGCGAGCAGGCGAGGGGCGTCACGGCGAGATGCTCGGCGCCGGGATTGGTCTCGGCGTGGTCCGCGTCCGCGATCCCGAGCACGTTCCGCGCCATCTCCACAACGACGTGCTGGAAGCCCCCGCAGGTGCCCACGAGGGGCAGCCCCCGCTCCCGGGCGAAGCGGATCGCGGCCAGGGCACCGTCCATGCTCTCGTAGGGGCTCCCCGGGGAGATCCACAGGCCGTCGAAGCCGCCGAGCGAGCGAGCCGGATCGCCGATGCCCTCGGTCGCGATCCAGGCGAAGTCGACGCCGGCGGCCTCCAGCTCGGCGTTGGTCGCCCTGTGCGTCTCTCTCTTCTCGCCGTAGTCGCCGACGACGCCTATGCGGGGCGAGCCGCTCATCACCGGTAGCTCAGCAGAAAGCTCTCGATCGCGTCGGCGCATGCCGCCGGGCGCTCGCCGATCAGCAGGTGGCCGCAGCCCGCGATCACCCGCAGCGGCGCGCCCAGCCGGCGCGCGTAGTCGAAGCCGTCCGGCAGCGGCACGATCCGGTCGTTCGCGCCCCAGACGCACAGGCAGGGGCAGCGCACGCCGTCGAGGCCGAAGCGCTCGTCCTCGGCCGCAAGGGCGTGCGCCGCCTGGCGCACGTCGGTGTGAAGACCCGGCCCGGCGAGAAACCCCTCGGTCGCGGCGGCCGAGAGCGCCGGCGGATCGTCGACCTCCCAGTGGCCGAACACGAGCCACCGCGCCCAGGGCGCTCCGGCGATCAGCCTCCGAAACGGAGCCACCGCGCGGCCGGGCCATCCGACCATCGCGAGGATGACCGACCCTTCGAGGCTCTTCCTCGCCGAGCTGATCCCCGCGCCCGCGAGCAGGACGACGGCCGTCACGTCGCCCGGGTGCCGCTCGGCGGCACGCAACGCGACCGCGCCGCCCAGCGAGTGGCCGACGAACGCCGCAGGCCCCATCCCCTCGAGCCGGGCCAGCTCGACGAGGCAGTCCGCGTACGGGTCGAGCGTCGGCGCGGCGGGGAGCGCCTCGGAGCCGCCGTGACCGGGCAGCTCGGGAATGACGAGGCGATACCGGCCGACGAGGAGCGGCGCCAGCTCGACCCAGTTGGAGGCGGCCCCCGCGAGCCCGTGCACGAGCACGAGCGGCGGCCCCTCACCGCCGACGTAGTAGCGCAGGGAGGCGCCGCCCACATCGGCCCTGCGCTCCTCGAGCCCGGCGATCGCCTTTGCGTCCGTCACCCCTCGATAGTAGAGTGCGATCAGATGAGCAGTTTCGGAGGGCGGGCTCTTTGAGCCGCGCCGTCAACAGAGGAGCAGCGACCGAGCCCGTCTGAGCGCCTTGCGCCGGCGGGTTTTTTCGTGCCCGATCGGAAGGAGAACCGATGCCGAATCACCTCACGCCCGAAGAGCTCTCCAAGGAGCTCGGCCTCGACCGCGACGAGGTAATCCGCGTGTGCATGCAGGAGGGCGTGCCGATCTACCACGGCAAGATCGACAAGTTCCTGTTCCAGGCGCAGCTGCAGGCGCTCAGCGCGCCCTCGCAGTCCGCCGCCTAGCTCTTCTTCGAAGTCCTGGGAGCCCGTGCCTTCGGTGCGGGCTTCTTTGCGGGCGGCTTCTTCGCCTCGGCAATCGACGCCTTCAGGGCCTCGAGCAGATCGGCGGACGGCGTCGCCTCGGGCACCGGCGGCGCCGGGACGATCGGCTCGCCGCTCCGCTTCGCCTCCAGCAGGTCGTGGAGGCTCCGGCGGTAGTGGCTCTCGAGCGACTCGGGGTCGAACGATCCGGCGAGGCTCGCGATGATCTGGCGCGCGAGGTCGAGCTCGGCGTCCTTCACCTCGACTCCCTCGACGGCCTCCTCGATCTCGGCCTTCGAGCGGATGTCCTCGGCGAGGAAGAGCGTCTCGAGCGCGAGGGCGTCGCCGTAGGGCCGGAGCAGGCAGATCTTCTCGGCGCCGCGCAGGACGAAGCGGCCGAGAGCGGCCATGTTCGTCTCGCGCATCGCCGCGAGCAGGAGCGCGTACGGCCGCCGGGCCGCGGGCTGGCTCGACGGCGCGAGGTAGTAGGTGCGGTCGAAGTAGATCGGGTCGACCTCCTCGAGCCGGACGAACCGCTCGATCTCGATCGACGGCGAGCTCTCGAGCTCGATCGCCTCGAGCTCCGCGTCCTCGATCACCACGTACTCGCCCTTTGCCACCTCCCAGCCCTTGACGAGCTCGTCCGGGCCGACCTCGCGGTCGTGGAACGGGCACCAGCGCTTCTGCTTGATCGGCGTACCGCACTCGCGGTGCAGCGTCCGGAAGGTGACGTCGGACGCCTTCGCGCGCGGCTCGGTCGCGATCGCAAGGCCGATTGGGATTGTGACCAGCCCGAAGCTGATCGCGCCGTTCCACGTCGTACGCATGTGACCTCGAAGTCTAGGGGGACCGGACGAATTCGCCTACATCGCCTCGGCTCCTGCCTCCCGTAAGCTTGAGCGTGATGACCGAGCAGCTCACCGAGACAGCGTCCCCGCAGGCCCGCGAGGGGCTCCGCACGATCCCCGAGCTGTGGCGCCGGGGCGCCGCACGCGGCGACGCGATGCCCGCCTACCTGGTCGAGGAAGGCGACGCCTGGCGCGAGGTCTCGTGGAGCGCGGCGGCAGAACGGGTCGACGCGCTCGCGAACGGCCTGCTCGCGCTCGGGATCCGCAAGGGCGACACGCTCGCGATCCTCGGCTCCACGACGCTCGAGTGGGCCCTCTTCGACTACGCGGCCGCATGCGTCGGGGCGATCACGGCGGCGATCTACGCGAACAGCTCGCCGAAGGACTGCCACTACATCCTCGAGCACTCCGAGGCGATCGGCGTCCTCGTGGAGGACGACGAGCAGGCCGCGAAGCTCGAGGGCGGCCCGCAACTGCGCCACGTCCTGACGTTCGCGGGCCTCCCCGAGCTCGCCGAGCGGGGGCGGGCCTACGCCGCCGAGCACCCGCAGGCACTCGCCGAGGCGATCGCCGCGATCCGCGAGGACGACGTCTTCACCTACATCTACACCTCGGGGACGACCGGGTCGCCGAAGGCCTGCATGATCTCGCACCTCAACTACTACGCGATGGTGGCCGTCGCGGACGACCTGCACGACTTCACCGTCGAGGGCGACCTGATGCTGCTCTTCCTTCCACTCGCCCACAACTTCGGGCGGCTGATGCACCTCTCGGGCCCCTACATCGGCTTCACGATCGCGTTCTGCCCGGACCCGCTCGAGGTCGGCGACGCGCTGCTCGCCGTGAGGCCGACCGTCTTCCCGAGCGTGCCCCGCGTCTACGAGAAGATCCACACGCTGGTCCAGACGCAGTTCGACGCGGCCACGGGAGCCAAACGGCGGCTGGTCGACTGGTCGCTCGGCGTCGGGCGCCGGGTGAGCGCGCTGAAGGTCGCGCACCGGCCGATCCCGGCCTCGCTCGCCGCGCAGCACCGGCTCGCCTCACGGCTCGTCTACTCGAAGGTCCAGGCGCGCCTCGGCGGGAAGCTGCGCGTCGGCATCTCCGGCGGCGCGCCGCTCGCGAAGGAGGTCGCCGAGTTCTTCCACGCGCTCGACATCCTGATCCTCGAGGGCTACGGCCTCACCGAGTGCACGTCGGCGGCGACGGTGAACCGGCTCGACGACTACCGCTTCGGCACGGTCGGCCCGGCGCTTCCCGGCACGGAGCTCCGCCTCGGCGAGGACGACGAGCTGCTGATCCGCAGCGAGACGGTCTTCCAGGGCTACTTCAAGGACCCCGAGGCGACACGCGCCGTGCTCGACGACGACGGCTGGCTCCACTCCGGCGACGTCGCCGCGATCGACGCCGACGGCTTCGTCACGATCACCGACCGGAAGAAGGACATCCTGATCACGGCGGGCGGCAAGAACGTCGCCCCGGCCAACCTCGAGAACCTGCTCAAGAACTCGCCGTACGTCTCGCACGTGGTCGTGATCGGCGACCGGCGCCCGTACGTCACCGCGTTGATCACCCTCGAGGACGGCGCCCGCGGGCTACCGGACATCGAGGCGCGGATCCAGGCGCTCGTCGACGAGGTGAACGGCGAGCTCTCGCGCTTCGAGCAGATCAAGCGCTTCCGGATCCTCCCGCGCGACTTCTCCGCCGACGAGGGCGAGATCACGCCGACCCTGAAGCTCAAGCGCAAGGTCGTGCAGGAGAACTTCGCCGCCGAGATCGACGACCTCTACTCCTAGGAGCTAGAGGATTGACGTGAAACTCGGTCGCCGCCGGGGGCGCTCCAGACCAAGCCGGGCAGTGCGGGCGGTCGTGGTGCGTAGCAGCGCTACGCGTCGCGGCCGAACGTGCTGAGCCGGCGCCGTGTCTGGGGCGTCATCCGGCCCGGCCGAGGTTCACGTCGAGCCTCGAACTAGAGGATGCGGCGCGCGCCGACGTAGGCGCCGGCGTAGTAGGCCTCGGAGAGGCTCGAGATCTTGACGACGTCGCCCGTGTGCGGCGAGTGGATGAACTCGCCGCCGCCGATGTAGATGCCGACGTGGCCGAGCCCGTCGAAGAAGACGAGATCGCCGGGCTCGAGCTGGTCGTAGGCGACGGGCACGCCCATCGCGTACTGCGCGTAGGAGCTGTGGGGAAGCGAGACGCCGACCTGGCCGAACACGTACATCGTGAACCCGGAGCAGTCGAAGCCGGCCGGGCTCGCGCCGGCCCAGACGTACGGCGTGCCGAGGTACTGCATCGCGACCCCGACGACCCCGGTGTACTGGGACGGCGGGACGACGCTCGCGCCGTCGGGCGTGAGGGCGCCGATCCCGATCCCGGCGCTCGGCGGCGGGCCTGCGGCGAGGCGGGCGCGCGCCTGGGTCGCGAGGGCGAGCTGCCGTGTGTGCTCCTGCGCGCGAAGCTGCGCGATCTCGCCCTGGATCGAGGAGAGGAGCTGGCGGCGCTGCGCGAGCTGGCCCTCGATGTGGGCCTTCTCGGCGGCGAGGCTCGCGACGAGCTGTCCCTGCTCGGCGTGCTGTGTGGCGAGCTGGTGCTCCTGCGTCCGCACGAGCTTGCGGAACGAGATCACCTGGGCGAGCACCTGGGCGTCCTGGTCGGAGACGCGGTTGACGGTGTCGAGGTTGCTCAGGAGGTCGTCGAGGCTCTTCGCGCCGAGGAGCACGTCGAGCGTCGTGTTCTGCTGGTCGGCCGTGTAGAGCGAGACGAGCCGGGTGGCCAGCATCTTCTGCGCGCGCTTGAGGTTGCTGCGCGCGACGGCGAGATCGTGGCGGTTGACCTGCTGGTCGTGCTCGATCTGGCCGAGCTTGTACCGCGCCGAGTCGTACGCCTCGACCTTCTGCCCGAGCTGCTGGTCGATCTGGTTGATCTGGGCGAGGACGGACTGGGCCTCCGACTGCTTCGAGCCGACCGACGGGCCGGCGGTCGCTGCGCCTGCGACCAGGAGAGCGGCCGCTAGGCAGACGAGCAACAGTGGCGCCTGTCTTCTCCCGGATCTAATGCCGCACTCCGAGGTCCGCTTCCAGGCGCGCCGGTGTGTGCCGGGGCGTCACAGACTTCGACCCTACCAACGGCACCTGACGGCCGCAACCGAGAAACAGCCACGAAACTGTGTGAAACTATTCAAAGCTGGCCGGTACCGGCGTGAAATCGACCCGGGCTGTGCTAGGGTCCGGCCCTCGTGCGAGTGCGCTCTCCGGGCCCTCCGAGCACCCTCGTGGCGGTCTTTGCAGGCGGGTTGCTCGCGGTTGCCGTCCTGGCAGGCGGAGCCGCAGGCTCCCCACCGGGAGCTGCTGACCTGCGGAAACAGGAGGCCCGGACCGAGGCGCGCCACCGCGCAGCCGTCCTCTCGCTCTTCTCGCTCGAGACGCAGCTCACGAGGGCCCGCGACCAGCTGGCGAGCGTGCGCTCGCGCTCGTCGACGGTGAGGCGCGAGGGGGCGTCGGTGCGGCTCCAGCTGAGGATCGCGCAACGGGCGTTCTCCGTCTCCGAGCACCAGCTCGGCGAGCGGCTCCGTGACCTGTACATGGCCGGCGACACCGACCCGATCGCCGTGATCCTCGGCTCGAGCTCCCTGGACGAGATGATGACCGGCCTCGACGGCCTCGCCAGGGCGGCCGAGCAGAACCGCAGCGTGATCGTGCAGACGCGCTCGGCTCGCGGCAAGCTCGCGCGCATGCAGCATGCACTCGCCGCCGAGCAGGCAGAGCTCACCCGGCTCGAAGCGACCGTGGCGCAAACCGCCGACTCGCTCGAACAGGCGAGCGCCGCGCGCACCGCCTACGTCCACTCGCTCGCCGCTCAGCAGGGCCTGACCAGAGCGCGGATCGCGGCACTCGACGAGCAGGCGCAGAGCGCGGACGCCAAGGCGGCGACGCTCACCCCGAGCGGCCTCGGGCCGCCCGGTGCCGTCCCGCAGCCGGGTCAGACGATGACGGTCTCGGTGACCGCCTACTCGCTCCCCGGCTTCACCTCGAGCGGGCTTCCCGTCGGCTGGGGCGTGGCGGCCGTCGACACGAGCCTGATCCCGTTCGGCACGCGCTTCTTCGTCCCCGGCTACGGCGAGACCGTGGCCGCCGACCACGGCACGGCGATCATAGGTCCCCGGATCGACATCTGGTTCCCGACGCTTGCCCAGGCGCAGGCGTGGGGGCGCCGGACGGTCGTGATCACCTTCCGCTAGATGATGGTCCGCGCACGCCCCGAGGGGGCCGACCCGACTCGTGTGCTGCTCGTCGACGACCACGACCTGTTCCGGACGGGGCTCGCCAACCTGCTCGCGGAGCAGGGAATCGCCGTCGTCGGGCAGGCGGCCAACGGGCTCGACGCGGTTCGCACCGCACGCGAGCTCGCGCCCGACGTCGTGGTGATGGACCTCAACATGCCTGGGATCACGGGCGTCGAGGCGACCCGTCGCATCGCCGGTGTCTCGCCGCTCGCCCGCGTGGTCGTGCTGACGATCTCGGACAGCGACGAGGACGTGATCGAGGCGATCCTCGCGGGCGCGTGCGGCTACCTGCTGAAGGATGCGTCCGTCCAGGATCTCGTGCGCGGGATCGAGGCGGCGGCGATCGGCGAGGCGCTCATCTCGCCCCATGTCGCGGCGAAGGTGCTCCAGCACGTCCGCGCCAACAGCACCTCGCCGGAGATCGCCGAGACGATCCACGCGCAGCTCTCGGAGCGCGAGCTCGAGGTGCTGCGCCTGGCCGCGAACGGCCACGACAACGCCGAGATCGCACGCAGGCTGCACATCAGCCCGAAGACGGTCAAGAACCACATCTCGAACATCCTGATGAAGCTCCAGCTCGAGAACCGCATCCAGGCGGCCGTGTACGCGGTTCGCTCCGGGATCGTCTAGCTACGATGCCCGGCGTGCGCCGCCGCCCGGTGTTCCTCTTCGTCCTCGCCTGCCTGCTCGCGCTGGTGGCCGCGACCGCGGTCCCGGCCGCCGAGGCACCGCTCGCACCTCGCCTCGAGCGGGCGCTCGCCGTCCCCGGAGTGGCGGCGACGTCGACCGCCGGCCTCGCCCTCGACCTCCGCACGGGCGCGATCGTGTTCGGGCAGAACGCGGCCACTCCGCTCGCTCCGGCCTCGACCGAGAAGCTCGCGGTGACCTATTCGATGCTGGCGGCGCTCGGGCCGGACTTCCGCATCGACACCCAGGTGCTCGGCAACGGGATGCTCGACGGGACGACCTGGCGCGGGAACCTCGTGCTCAAGGGCTACGGCGACCCGACGCTCTCGAGTGCGGGGATCGCGAGGCTCGCGGCTCAGGTCCGCGCGGCGGGGATCGCGCGGGTCACGGGCTCGGTCGTCGGCGACGAGAGCTTCTTCGACTCGGTTCGGACCGCGCCCGGCTGGAAGGCGTCGTTCTACGGCGACGAGTCGCCGCCGCTCTCGGCCCTCTCGGTCGATCGGGGCATGTATCGAGGAGTGATGGCCAACGATCCGGCGCTGGCGGCCGCACGGCTCTTCGGCCAGGCGCTGCGCGCAGCGGGCGTCGCGGTGGCCGGCGCTCCCCGCACGGGCATCGCAGCCGCCGCCGACATGCCGCTCGCGACCGTCGCCTCGCCGCCGCTCGCCCGCATCGTCACGATGATGGACCGCGACAGCGACAACTTCACGGCCGAGCTGCTGCTGAAGGAGCTCGGCGCGCTCGACGGCGATCGCGGCACCACCGCGGCCGGCGCGCGAGCCGTGCAGGCGCTGCTCGCGAACATCGGCGTGCCGCTCGCCGGGGTGCGGATCGTGGACGGCTCCGGGCTCTCGCTGCTCGACCGCTTCACCGTCCAGGCACTCGTCGCGATCCTCGAGGCCTCGTGGCTCGATCCAGACATCCGGCCCACGCTCGTCGCCGCGCTGCCGGTCGCGGGCGTGAGCGGCACGCTCGAGACGCGGATGCGGACGGCGCCTGCGAAGGGCAACGTGATCGCGAAGACCGGGACGACCGACGAGGCCTCCGCCCTCGCCGGCTACGTGCGCGGCCGGTACGTCTTCGCCGTGCTCGAGAACGGGCACCCGGTCTCGACGACCTGGGCGCGAACCGCACAGGACCGCTTCGCGACGCTACTGGCCTCGCAGTAGCGCCTCGAGGTCGGCCTCCCCGAGGATCGGCACTCCGGCCTTCTCGGCCTTCGCCGCCTTCGAGCCCGGGCTCTCGCCGACGAACACGCCCGTGGTCTTCTTCGAGACGTTGTCCGACACTTTGGCGCCGAGCGCCTCCAGCGCGGCCCTCGCCTCCTCGCGGGTGTAGTTCTCGAGCGTGCCCGGTGATCACGTACTGGCTCCCGGTGAGCGGTCCCTCGACGGGCCGCTCCTCGTCGCCGGCCTCGAGGCGGATCCCGAGCTCGCGCAGCTCGGCGACGAGCTTGCGGTTCTGCTCGTCCTCGCACCACTCGGCGATCGACTCGGCGCGATCCGGGCCGATTCCCTCGGCCTCCTCCAGCTCCTCGGGCGTCGCGGCGAGGAGCCGGTCGACGGTGCCGAAGTGCGATGCGAGCCGCTGGGCGGTGATCCAGCCGACGTCGGGGATGTTGAGGCCGAAGAGGACTCGCGAGAAGGGCTGCGCCTTCGACTGCTCGATCGCGTCGAGCGCGTTCTGCGCGGAGATCTCGCCGTAGCCGTCGAGCTCGACCAGCTGTTCCTTCGTGAGCCGGTAGAGGTCGGGCATCGAGCGGAGGAGCCCGAGCGACCAGAGCCGCCGCACGAACTGCTCGCCGACGCCGTCGATGTCCATCGCCGCGGTCACCCAGTTGATCAGCGTCTCGAGCCCGCGCGAGGGACAGGCCGGGTTCGGGCAGCGGTGCATCACCTCGCCCTCCGGCTTCACGACGGGCGTGTCGCAGAGCGGGCACCGCGCAGGCATCTTGAACGGCACGGTGCCCTTCTCGTGCGGGCCGGCCGGGCCGACGATCTGCGGGATCACGTCGCCCGCGCGCTGGACGATCACGATGTCGCCCTCGCGGATGTCCTTGCGGTTGATGTCCTCCTCGTTGTGGAGCGTCGCCCGCGAGACCGTGACGCCGCCGACCTCCACCGGCTCAAGCTGGGCCCACGGGTTGAGCGCGCCGGTGCGGCCGACGCGGATGTGGATCTTCTCCAGGCGAGTCGTCGCGGTCATCGGCGCCCACTTGAAGGCGCGCGCCCAGCGGGGCCGCTCGTGCAGCGAGCCGAGCCGCGCCTGCTGCGCGAGCGAGTCGACCTTGATCACGATCCCGTCGATCTCGTAGTCGAGCTCGCGTCGCCGCGTCTCCCAGGCGAGGCAGGCCTCGACGACCTCCTCGAGCGACTCGAGGCGCTGGATGTGCGGGTTGACGGGGAAGCCGCGCTCGCGCAGCCACTGCAGCGACTCCCAGTGCGACTCGAACTCGACGCCCTCGCGGTAGCCGGAGCCGTAGACCCAGATCGAGAGAGGCCGCCGCGCGGTGACCGAGGAGTCCTTCTGACGCAGCGAGCCGGCCGAGGCGTTCCGCGGGTTCGGCGCGATCCGCTCGCCCGTCTCTGCCGCGCGTTCCCGGAAGGCGTGGAAGCCGGAGAGCGGCATGTAGACCTCGCCGCGGACCTCCAGCACCGCGGGCGGGCTCTCGTCGCGCAGGGCGAGCGGGATCGCGCGGATCGTGCGGAGGTTCGGCGTGACGTCCTCGCCCTGCTGGCCGTCGCCGCGTGTCGCGCCGCGGACGAAGACGCCGTTCTCGTAGACGAGCGAGATCGCGGAGCCGTCGATCTTCGGCTCGAGCACGTACGCGACGGGCTCGTCCGAATCGAGCCGCTTCCGCACGTCCTCGCCCCACTTGAGCACGGCCTCCCCGGTCGTGACCTTCTCGAGCGAGCCCATCGGCGCCAGGTGCCGCACCTTCTGGAAGCGGTCGGAGAGCGGGGCGCCGACGCGCCGGGTCGGGGAGTCGGGCGTCACGAGCCCGGGATGGGCGGTCTCCAGCTCCTCCAGCTCGTCGTAGAGCCGGTCGTACTCGGCATCCGAGAGCGTCGGCTCGTCGAGCACGTGGTAGCGGTACGACGCGTCGGTGAGCTGCTCGCGCAACTCGGCGGCGCGCGCCTCAGGCGAGGACGGCAAGGAGCTCCTCTGCGGTGTCGACGACGGCGTCGGGGTGCTCGGCCTCGAGCCGCTCGCGGCGGTGGATCCTGCCCCAGGTGACGGCGACGGTGAAGACGCCCGCCGCGTTTCCCGCGGCGATGTCGAACGGCGAGTCGCCGACGTAGGCGGCCTCCTCGGGGCCCACGCCGAGCCGCTCGAGCCCGAGCAGCACGGGCTCGGGGTCGGGCTTGTGGCGCTCCGTCTCGTCGCCGCCGACGACGACGTCGAACAGGTGGCCGAACGGGACGTGCTCGAACGCGAGCTCGACGGTCTCCCGGCGCTTGGCGGTGACGATCCCGAGCGTGCGCCCCTCCTCCTTCAGGCGCTCGAGCGCCGTCTCCATGCCGGCGCACGGCAGCAGGGTGTCGTGCAGCTCCTCGTTGTGGGCGCGGTAGACCGTGACGAGCTCGTCCACCCGCTCTGGGTCGAGCGCGCGCATCTGGTGCTCGAGGCCCGGGCCGCCGACGGCCGCCATCAGCTCCGCGTCGGAGTACTCGCGCCCGAGCACCGTGGTCGCTGCGTGGCGCATCGAGGCGAGGATGATCCCGCCGGAGTCGATCACGGTGCCGTCGAGATCGAACAGGATGACCGGAAGCTTCACCGCTCCTGATCGTACGCAACGCCGATGAGGTACAGGCCGTGCGGCGGCGCCGTGCGGCCGGCGCGCTCGCGCGGGCGCGCCCTCGAGCAGCTCGGCGAGCTCTTCGGGCCCGAGGTCGACCATCGTCCCGACGAGCGTGCGCACCATGTGACGGAGGAAGCTGTCGGCGGTGATCTCGAACTCGAGCGCGTCGCCGGCGCGCCGCCACTCCGCCCGCTCGACGACGCGGACGAACACGTCGTGCTGGGTCTCGGTCGGCGTGAACGCGCGGAAATCGTGCTCGCCCGGGAGGAGCGCAGCGGCCGCACGGAGGCGCTCCTCGTCGAGCGGCTGCGGGAGCCACCAGCTCCGCCGGGCCTCGAACGGCGACGGCGTCGCGCGGCGGTCGATCCGGTAGCGGTAGCTGCGCGAACGGGCCGAGAAGCGCGCGTGGAAGCCCGGCGGCGCCTCCGCGGCCGTTGTCACCGCCACGTCCGGCGGCAGCACCGCGTTGAGCGCCTCGGCCGCGTGCTCGAGCGGCGGCCCTCCCTCGGCCTCGAGGCTCGCGACCTGCGCGAGCGCGTGCACGCCCGCATCCGTGCGCCCGGCGACGTTGAGCTTGCTCCAGGCGGGGAAGACGCGGTCGAGACCCTCGCCGAGCACTCCCTCAACGGTGCGCAGGCCCGGCTGGCGCGCCCAGCCGTGGAATTCGGTGCCGTCGTACTCGAGCGTCAGCCGCAGGAGCACCTCAGCCCTGACGCTCGACGACGAGGGTGAGATCGTCCTGTGCGCGCACCACGGCTTCGCCCGCGTTGGCGCTCGTCGTGCAGCGCATGAAGAAGACCGCAATTAGAAGCAGCATGTCAGCGCGAGCCTAGCCCGTCATCAGCCGCTCGACGCAGTGGCCGGACGGGATGTAGTGGAAGCTACTCCTCGAGTCTCGCTCGACATCGCCGCTCACCCTTTCGAGGGGTCTGGGCGAGCCGTGATGCGACCGAAATCCCAGCTATCGGCTGGTTTCTGCCCAGCTGAACGCCGGAATCGGCGATCCGTCGAACTGCGCGAGCGGATGCATGGCGTACTCACCCCCCGGAGGTGGTAGTGGGCGAAGTCAGAAAGCCAGGCGCGGCCTCCAACCCCAGAGCAACGCGGACCGCTCGAGCGATCTGGCTCGCAGTCGCTGTAACGATCTTCCTGTCCGCTTCTCCGATCTCGGCGCGTCCATCCGCAGCGCTCGTCAACTCCCTCACGATCACCGGACGCGGCTTCGGACACGGGATCGGCCTGTCGCAATGGGGAGCGGAGGAACGCGCGACGGCGGGACAGAGCCACCGAACGATTCTGGCGTTCTATTACCCGGGAACGACGATCGGCAAGGCTCCGGATCGAGACGTGCGGATCTTTCTGGCCGAACGCCCCCGGCTGATCGTCGGCTCGGCTACGAACTTCGCCATCGTCGACGCCGACAACCTGACCATTCCCTTCGCCGCCGGCCACTATGCCGTGTCGGCCACCGGCGTGGTCGGGGGCCGCCCACTCGCGATGCCGATCACTGTTGAGCCCGGTAGGACGCCCGTAATGCTCGGAGGAACCCGCTATCGAGGGACGCTGAAGGTCTCGGTCGACGGCGACAAGGTCCAGGCCGTCAACACTCTCAACCTCGAGCAGTACGTCGGAGACGTCGTCTCGTTCGAGAATCCGGCCTACTGGCCGGCGGAGGCACTCGAGGCGCAAGCGATCGCATCACGCTCGTATGCGCTCGCGAATCTCAAACCTGGCGCCGCCTGGGACCTCTACCCCGATGATCGCTCTCAGAACTACGGTGGGCTGCGCAAGGAATACGCGACAGCGCTCGCCGCGACCGCGGCGACTCGACACGAGGTGCTCCTCTATCGCGGAGCCGTCGTCAACGCGCTCTTCTCCGCGTCGAACGGCGGCCTCACCGGCACCACGCGTGGCGTTTGGCAGGGTTCTGCCTTGCCGTATTACCAGGTTCGCCCCGATCCGTTCGATGCCCGGAGCCCAGCCAGCCGATGGGGACCCGTGCGAATCGGCATGTCGTCGGTTCGCCGCGACTTCCCGGCGATTCCGGACGGCGTCGTTCATGTCAGTATCGCAACGAACGACGCAGACCGTGCCACGTCTATCACGTTCCTGGGCGAAGACGGCTCGACGATCGAGATCGACGGTCCCGCGTTCCAGGGACGCCTCGGGCTGCGGTCGACCTTTCTGTCGGTCGCGCCGAAGTATTGACGCCAATCCAGTCGCTCCTCGACTGGAAGAGCCCAGTGGTGGCCTGCCTGAACGAGAAGCGAGAAGGAGCGCCGACAACGCTCCTTCTCGCTTCCGTATTCGTTTCTCTGACGGGCTGTTAGAGACTCCGATCCCGAACCCGGGACCCGGGAGAGCTCGACCCGGCGATTCTTCAAGGCCCGGGAGAACTCCGACCCCTCGGGCCAAGGGAGGACTCCGACCTTGCACCCTGTTTCGGCGGTCAGAGGCATCCAGTAGACCCTCGTTCGAGGGAACTTCAGATCGGATCAGACAGCTGGAGAGAAGTCCTTTGCGAGGCCGTGGCTGTAGGCCCACCGAACTGCCGCCATCCGATTCGGCAGGTCGAGCTTCCTGTAGATGTTCGTGAGGTGGTACTTGACCGTCTGTTCGGTCACGAACAGCTCTTTCGCAATCTGCTTGTTCGAAAGCCCTCTCGCGAGCGCCTCGACGATGACCTGCTCGCGCTTGGTCAAACCGGCGCCGCCCAGGGAATCGTGAGCGAGAGGCGGCCCGCCGAGAGCCGTGAACGTCGTGCCGTTCACGATTTGCCGGATCGCTCCAGCCAAGTCACTTGGAGCGATCGTCTTGAGGATCGCCCCGCTTGCACCCTTCGAACAGGCTATGTGCACCTGCTCGAGGTTCGCAGAGGCCGCCATTCCGATCACACACACGCTGGCGTTGCGCTCGCGAATCCGCATGAGGTAAGTCGGCACGTCAATTCCCGGCAGATCGAGGTCAAGGAGGACCACGTCCGGCCGCGTCTCGGCGATGCACGGAAGGAGCTTGGGGCCCCATCCGGCCTCGCCGACCACCTCGAATCCTTCCTCGCTCGCGAGCGCCTGCCGAATCCCGGCACGCGTCAGCTCGTGCCCGTCCGCCACCAATAGCCGCATCATTGTGCCCTTCGCCGCAGTTGCTACACGCCCAGGTGTCCCTTCCTCCCTAGAACGCGTAACCACAGTATTTGCAGATCTGAAGAGAACGAAATCCCTCGAACGAGTGCTACTCCGAACTGCTGCGGCAGCAGGCTCGGTCTCGTGTCAAGCGCGCGAGCTCCAACCGCGCGCGTTTCGACTCTGCGAGCTCGGACCTGAAGGCCACGAGTTCCACGGCGTTCTGCTCCACGAAGAGTCAAAGTCTATCGCCACCGTCACCAGTTCCGGCGAGCTCCGCTCGGTCGACTGGCTTTCGATGCGCCGACTCTGCATCCACGATCGAAAGTACAGCTCCGGCGATTCGTCCTTGTCCAGGAGATCCTCAGCGAAGCGAATGTCGATCGCGTTCTCCTCCATCTTCACATCCGCGCCCAGACGCAGGAAATAGTCCTGCAGCTCTGGATAGAGCCGAGTGTCGCCCAGTTCGATCCGCATAGCGTCTCCCGCCTCACTGGCGGGAGCTTCGCGTCTGTGCACGGTGCCCTCGTTCCGCAGGTTCGATGCTCGCGCCCGCCTAACCTAGTTTTCGATCAGCACGCCTCGACCATCGCCCATTCGAGTGTTTGCGAAATCGCACCGGCACGGGCCGTCGACCCCACCCGGGCGTGGGCACGCCGGGATCCAGGCGACTCGAACCGGCGGCGGGGCTGCGGCCCCGCCGCCTCGAAGTGCAACCAGCGGATTCGGCCGGTCGCCGGCTACGGCGTGTAGTCGACGAGCTCGAGGTACACCATCTCCGCCGCGTCGCCCGGGCGCGCGCCGAGCTTGACGATCCTCGAGTAGCCGCCGGGACGATCGACGAAGCGCGGCCCGACGTCCGCGAACAGCTTGTGCACGACGTCGTTCGAGCGCAGGAAGGCAAGGGCCTGGCGCCTCGCGTGGAGGTCGCCCCGCCGGCCGAGCGTGATCATCTGCTCGGCCACCGGCTTGACCGCCTTCGCCTTCGCCTCGGTCGTCTTGATCCGGCCGTGCTCGATCAGCGCGCCCGTCAGGTTCGCGTAGAGCGCCTTGCGGTGCGACGAGTCGCGGCCGAGCTTCTTCCCTGAGCGCTGGTGCCGCATGGGACTAGCCCTCGTCCCCCCGCAGCGTGAGGCCGTGAGTCGCGAGCGTCTCCTTGACCTCCTCGATCGACTTCTTGCCGAAGTTCGGGATCGCGGCGAGCTCGCCCTCGCTCTTCGTGACGAGGTCGCCGATCGTCTCGATGCCGACGCGCTTGAGGCAGTTGTACGAGCGCACGCCCGAGCTCGAGCTCCTCGATCGGGAAGTTCTCCATCCCGTGGGCGAGGGAGACCTCGGGCGTGCCGAGCTCGGCAGCCGCAGCCGCCTCGCCGAAGCCCTCGATCTTCTCGATGTCCGTGAAGATCGCGAGCTGGCGGATCAGGATCTCGGCGGCCTGGCCGATCGCCTCGCGCGGGTCGATCGAGCCGTCGGTCGTGACGTCGAGCGTGAGCTTGTCGTAGTCGGTGCGCTGGCCGACGCGGGCGGCCTCGACGTCGTACGAGACGCGCCGGACCGGCGAGAAGATCGAGTCGACCGGGATCACGCCGATCGTCGTCTCGACGCCGCGGTTCAGCTCGGCCGGGACGTAGCCGCGGCCGCGGCCGATCGTGAGCGTCACCTCGAGCTTGCCGCTCGCGGAGAGGTTGGCGATCTCGAGCTCCGGGTTGAGGATCTCGAGCTCGGCCGGCGCCTCGATGTCGGCCGCCGTGACGGCGCCCGCGCCCTTCTTGGCGATGTGCACCTCGATCTCGGGCGACTCGCCGTGGAGCCGGCAGATCAGGTTCTTGAGGTTGAGGATCAGGTCGGTCACGTCCTCGCGCACGCCGGGGAGCGTCGTGAACTCGTGCGCGACGCCCTCGATCTTCACCGACGTGACGGCGGCGCCCTCGAGCGACGAGAGCAGCACGCGGCGGAGCGAGTTGCCGAAGGTGTAGCCGAAGCCGCGGTCGAGCGGCTCGATCACGAAGACACCCCGGTTCTCGTTGATCTCCTCGTGGACGATCTTGGGAATCTGGAAATCCATCAGGCTGGTGCGGGTAGCCAAAGCAGTCCTTTCGTTACTTCGAGTAGAGCTCGACGATGAGCGATTCCTGAACGGGCGTGTCGATCTCGGCACGCTCCGGGTACTTGAGGATCTTCCCCGTCAGTCCGTCGTGATCGGCCTGGAGCCAGGGCGCGACGGAGGCGGTGAGATCGGTCGCGTCACGGATGACCTGCTCGGCCGAGGAGCCGGGCTTCATGGTGACGATGTCGTTGGGCTTGACCTGGTAGCTCGGGATGTTGACCCGGCGCCCGTTGACGTGGAAATGGCCGTGGCGGACGAGCTGGCGCGACTGCGAGCGCGAGGCTGCGAAGCCGAGCCGGTAGACGACGTTGTCGAGGCGCGTCTCGAGCATCCGCAGCAGCGTCTCGCCGGTGATGCCCGAGCCCTTGCTCGCCTTGGTGTAGTAGTTGCGGAACTGCTTCTCGAGCAGGCCGTAGAAGCGGCGCGCCTTCTGCTTCTCGCGGAGCTGCATCAGGTACTCGCTCTGCTTGATGCGGCCGCGGCCGTGCTCGCCCGGCGGGTAGCTGCGGCGCTCGATCGCGCACTTCTCGGTGAGGCAGCGCTCGCCCTTGAGGAAGAGCTTCATCCCCTCGCGGCGGCAGATGCGGCACTTCGGGCCGAGGTCGCGTGCCATTAGACGCGCCTCCGCTTCCGCGGCCGCACGCCGTTGTGCGCCTGCGGGGTGACGTCGTGGACGCCGAGGATCTCGAGGCCGGCGGCCTGGAGCGAGCGGATCGCGGTCTCGCGGCCGGAGCCGGGGCCCTTCACGAACACCTCGACCTTCTGGAGGCCGTGCTCCATGCCCTTGCGGGCGCACGCGTCGGCGGTGACCTGCGCGGCGAACGGCGTCGACTTGCGCGAGCCCTTGAAGCCCGCGGAGCCGGCCGACTCCCACGCGATCACGTTGCCCTCCTTGTCGGTCAGGGAGACGATCGTGTTGTTGAAGCTCGTCTTGATGTGCGCCTGGCCGATCGCAATGTTCTTGCGGACACGGCGGCGGGTGCGACCCCTGGTCGCGGCTCTACGAGGTGGCGCCATTTACTTTGCCTTCTTCCCGCGGCCGACGGTCTTCTTCGGCCCCTTGCGCGTGCGCGCGTTGGTCTTCGTCCGCTGCCCCCGGACCGGGAGGCCGCGGCGATGGCGCAGCCCGCGATAGGCCCCGATCTCCTGGAGCCGCTTGATGGCCTGTGTGCGGTCGCGGCGAAGGTCGCCCTCGACCTCGAGGTTCTGGTCGATGTAGTTGCGGAGCGCGGTCACTTCCTCGTCGGTGAGGTCGCGCACCTTCGCATCGGGCGAGAGCCCGAGCGCGAGGCAGATCTTGTGTGCGGTCGGCTGGCCGATCCCGTAGATGTACGTCAGCCCGATCTCGAGCCGCTTCTGGTTCGGCAGGTTGACTCCGGCGATGCGCGCCAAGCTACCCCTGCCTCTGCTTGTGGCGGGGATTGGTGCAGATGACCATGGTCGTGCCGTGCCGCTTGATCACACGGCAGCGTTCACACATGGGCTTTACGGACGGGCGCACTTTCATGGGAATCCTTGTTAGCGGTGCCGATAGGTGATGCGGCCGCGGGTCAGGTCGTACGGGGAAAGCTCGACCTTGACGCGGTCGCCGGGGAGGATGCGGATGTAGTGCTTGCGCATCTTCCCGGAGATGGTTGCGAGCACCGTTCCTGGCATGCCGTCGAGCGCAACTCTGAACATCGTGCTTGGAAGCGCCTCCACGACCTCGCCTTCTACCTCGATCTTCTCTTCCTTGACTGGCATTCTCGTTTCGTCTTTGAGCGCACGCTGAAGCGCGGCGCGGCTGCTTATCGTAGCAAACCGGCTGCCGCTCTCGTGAGGATCCGCGGCTCTGCGTCTGTGATTGCGACCGTGTGCTCGAAGTGCGCCGCGAGCGAGCCGTCGGCGGTCGAAATCGACCATTCGTCGTCGTGCAGCACGACCTCCGGGGCGCCGAAGGTGATCATCGGCTCGATCGCGAACACCATCCCCGACGCGAGCTTCGGGCCGCGCCCGGGCTCGCCGTAGTTCGGGATCTGCGGCTCCTCGTGCATCTGGCGGCCGATCCCGTGGCCGACGAGGCTGCGGACGACGCCGAACCCCTCCGCCTCGGTCACGGTCTGGATCGCGTGGCCGATGTCGGAGAGCCGGTTGCCGACGCGGCACTGCTCGATCCCCGCGGCGAGAGCGGCCTGGCAGGTGTCGAGCAGGCGCTGCGCGTCGGCGGAGATCTCGCCGATCGCGAAGGTGTACGCCGAGTCGCCGACGAAGCCGCCGAGCGTGACCCCGACGTCGACCGAGAGGATGTCGCCGTCGGCCAGGGCGTACGGCCCCGGGATCCCGTGCACGATCATCGAGTTCGGCGACGAGCAGATCGAGGCCGGGTAGCCGCGGTAGCCCTTGAAGCTGGGAACGCCGCCCTGCGAGCGGATGAACTCCTCCGCGAGCGCGTCGAGCTCGGCCGTCGTCACTCCCGCGCGCGCATGCTCGCCGACGAGCGCGAGCGTCTCCTGGACGACCCGCCCGGCCCGTGCCATCTGGTCGAGCTCGGCGGCCGACTTGCGGATGATCACGCGACGCCTGCCCGCTCGAGCGCTGCCTGCAGCTCGAGGAAGACCTCGTCCTCGCTGCGGTCGGCGTGGATCCCGACGAGGTTCCCGGTCGCGCGGTAGTGCTCCACCACCGGCTCGGTCAGCTCGTGGTAGAGCGCGAGGCGCTTCGCGATCGCCTCCGGGGTGTCGTCTGTGCGGCCCTCGATCCGGGCGCGCGAGAGCAGGCGCTGGATGCAGTCCTCGTCGGAGATCTGGAACTCGAACACGACGACGAGCGGCCGGCCGATCTCGGCGAGCATCGCGTCGAGCGCCTCCGCCTGCACGAGCGTGCGCGGGAAGCCGTCGAGCACGAACCCCTCGGCCGCGTCGGGCTCGTCGAGCCGATCGCGGATCAGCTCGATCATCAGCGCGTCGTCGACGAGGTGCCCGGCCTCGAGGATCGGCTGCACGCGCAGGCCGAGCTCGGTGCCCTGGGCGACCGCCTCGCGCAGGATGTCGCCGGTCGCGATGTGGACGTAGCCGTACTCGAACGCGACGCGCTTGGCCTGCGTCCCCTTGCCCGACCCCTGCGGGCCGAGAATCAGGATCTCCATCGGCCGCCCTCTACTTGAGGAAGCCCTCGTAGCTGCGCATCATCATCTGCGACTCCATCTGGCGCATCGTGTCCAGCGCGACGCCGACGACGATCAGCACCGAGGTGCCGCCGAGCGCGCGCGAGGTCGCCTGCGAGAAGCCCGCGTAGCGGATGAAGATGGCAGGGAGAACCGCGACTGCCGCCAGGTACAGCGAGCCGGGCAGCGTCAGCCGCGTCAGCACACGGTCGAGGTACTGCGCCGTCGGCGGCCCCGGGCGGATCCCCGGGATGTACCCGCCGTACTTGCGCAGGTTGTCCGCCTGGTCGACGGGGTTGAACTGGACCGCGGTGTAGAAGTACGTGAAGATCACGATCAGGAACGCCTCGAGCAGCAGGTAGAACGGGCTCGACGGCGTGAAGTGCGAGTTGATGAAGCCCTGCGTCTGCGGGAAGAACTGCGCGACGGTCGGCGGGAACGCCATCACGGCGGCCGCGAAGATCACCGGGATCACGCCGGCCATGTTCACGCGGAGCGGCAGATAGGTCGAGCCGCCCGAGGTCATCCGCCTCCCCACCATGCGCTTGGCGTACTGGATCGGGATCCGGCGCTGGCCCTCCTGCATGTAGACGACCGCGACGATGATCGCGAGCGCGACGATCGGGAAGAAGAGCTTCTCCATCGGGCCGCCGTTGATCCAGGCGTTGATCCCGGCGGGAGCGGTCGAGAGGATCGAGGCGAAGATCAGGATCGAGATCCCGTTGCCGACGCCGCGCTTGGTGATCATCTCGCCCATCCACATCAGCAGCGTGGTGCCGGCGGTGAGCGTGACGATGATCAGCACCATGCGGCCGGTGTTCGCCTGCAGCGCGCCCTGGCGCTTGAACAGGAACGCGTAGCCCGTGGACTGGGCCGCGGCGAGGATCACGGTCAGGTACCGCGTGTACTGGTTGATCTTCGCGTAGCCCGCCTCGCCCTCCTTCTGGAGCTGCTCGAGCTTCGGGATCACGACGGTCAGGAGCTGGAGGATGATCGAGGCCGTGACGTACGGCATGATCCCGAGCGCGAAGATCGAGAAGCGCGAGAGCGCCGAGCCCGAGAACAGGTTCAAGCAGGCCGAGGATCGTGCCGCTGTTGCCGTTGAAGTAGTTCTGGATCTGCTGGGAGTTGATCCCGGGCGCGGGCAGCCACGAGCCGAAGCGGTAGATCGCGAGGATCATCGCGGTGAAGAGGACGCGCTTGCGGAGCTCGGGGACGCGCCACGCGTTGGTGATCCAGCTGAACATCTAGCTCTCCGAGTCTCCCTCGGGCTCCGGCTCCGCCTCGACCTCGACCGGCGCCTCGTCGACGGGAGTCGCCTCGTCCTCCTCGGGCTCCTCGACGACGGGCTTCGCGGCCTTGTGGTGCTTGACCTTCTTCGGCACCGGCTCGCCGCGCAGCCAGACGATCGTGCCGCCGGCCTTCTCGATCTTCTCGCGCGCGCTCTTCGAGAAGCCGTGGGCGGTCACGGTCAGCGCCTTCGCGAGCTCGCCGTTGCCGAGGATCTTCACGTCGATCTTGGTGTTCTTCAGCAGCCCCGCCGCGACGAGCGACTCGGGAGTGACCTCGGCGCCGGCGTCGAAGCGCGCCTCGAGGTCGCGCACGTTCACGGGCGCGGTGCGCGTCATGAACGGCACGATCGGCATCGCGTCCTTGGACGTCGAGCCCTTCTGCTTGCCGAGCCGCATGTACAGCGGCATCTGGCCGCCCTCGAAGCCCGCGCGCATCATGTGCGAGCCCGCGCGCGACTTCTGGCCCTTGATCCCGCGGCCGGAGTAGCGGCCCTTGCCGGAGCCGAGCCCGCGGCCGACGCGCTTGCGGTCCTTCCGCGGCTGCGCCGGCTTCAGCGTGTGGAGATTGAGCTCCTCGACCTTCGGCTCGTCGGCCATTACTGCTCCTCGATCTTGACGAGGTGGCGGACCTTGCGGAGCATCCCGTCGAGCTGCGGGGACGGCTTGTGCTCGGCGCTACGGCCGATCTTGCCGAGCCCGAGCGCGCGGAGCGTGCCGCGGTGGCGCGGGGTCTGGCCGATCTGGCTGCGGATCTGGGTGACCTTAAGCGTCGCCATCAGCCACCTCGGGAGCCTCGACGACCTCCACGACCTCGACGATCTCGGCCACCGGAACGGCCTTCGGGATCCTCGGCAACGGCAGCACCTCTGCGATCGTCTTGCCGCGGGCCCGGGCGACGTCCTCGGGGCGGCGCAGGTTGCGCAGCCCGTCCACGGTCGCCCTCGCCATGTTGATCGGGTTGGTCGTGCCCAGGCTCTTCGCGAGCACGTCGCGGATCCCGGCGAGCTCCAGCACCGCGCGCACGCCGCCGCCGGCGATCACGCCGGTGCCCTCGCTCGCAGGGCGCAGGAAGACGCGCGCCGCGTCGAAGCGGCCGAGGATCTCGTGCGTGATCGTGGTGCCGTGCTTCGGCACGGTGAACAGGTTCTTGCGGGCGTCGTCGACGGCCTTCGTGATCGCGAGCGGGACCTCGCGCGCCTTGCCGTAGCCGACGCCGACGCGGTCGACCTCGTCGCCGATCACGACGAGCGCCGTGAACGAGAACCGCCGGCCGCCCTTGACCACCTTGGCGACGCGGTTGATCTCGACCACCCGCTCCTTGAGCTCTCTCGTCTCCTGAACGTCAATGCCCATCTAGAACTTCAAACCTCCCTCTCGGGCGCCTTCGGCAAGCGCCTTCACACGGCCGTGGTAGAGATAGCCGCCGCGGTCGAAGACGACGGACTCGAGGCCCGCCTGCTTCGCGTTCGCGGCGAGCAGCTTGCCGACCTCGGTCGCCTGCTCGGTCTTGGTGCCCTTGAACTTCTTCAGGTTGAGCCAGGACGCGGCGGCCAGCGTGCGGCCGGCGCCGTCGTCGACGAGCTGCGCCGAGATCCCCGCATTCGAGCGGAACACCGCGAGGCGCGGACGCTCGGCGGTGCCGGCGACCTTGCCGCGGATGCGGCGCTGGCGGCGCTTGCGCGCCTCGAGCTTCGTGAGAGTCGTCATGCGCGCTTCCCGACCTTCCTGCGGACGACCTCGTCCGCGTAGCGGATCCCCTTGCCCTTGTAGGGCTCGGGCGGGCGCACCTTGCGCACCTCGGCCGCCGTCTGGCCGACCTGCTGCTTGTTCGTGCCCTTGACGATCACCTGGGTCGGCACGGGCACCTCGAAGGTGATCCCCGGGCGCGGCTTGACGATCGACGCTGTGCGAGTAGCCGACGTTCAGCTCGAGGTCGGAGCCGCGCATCCCGGCGCGGTAGCCGACGCCCTGGATCTCGAGCGTCTTCGCGAAGCCCTGGGTGACGCCCTCGACCATGTTCGCGATCAGCGTGCGCGTGAGGCCGTGCAGCGAGCGGTCCTCGCCGCGCTCGGTCGGCCGCGTGACCGTGATCGTGTCGCCTTCGCGGTCGATCGACATGCGCAGCGGCACGACCTGGCTCAGCTCGCCGAGCGGGCCCTTGACCTGAACGCGGCCAGGCTCCACCACGACGTCGACGCCGGCGGGCACTTCGATGGGCTTTCTTCCGATTCGGCTCACTCGATCACCAGATGAAGCAGACGACCTCGCCGCCGACGCCCCGCTCCTGCGCGGTGCGGCCCGTGACGAGACCGGAGGACGTGGACAGAATCGCCGTGCCGAGGCCCCCGAGAACGCGCGGGAGGCGATCCTTGCGGGCATAGACGCGGCGGCCGGGCTTCGAGACGCGCTTCAGGTCGGTCAGGATCCGCTCGCGGTTCCTGCCGAACTTCAGCTCGATCAGCAGGGTATCGAAGGACTCGCCCTTCTTGACGGAGTAGTCCTTGATGTAGCCCTCCTCCTTGAGGATGCGCGCGATCTCCTCCTTCATGCGGGAGGTCGGCATCTCGACCTTGTCGTGCATCGCCCGGTTCGCGTTGCGAATCCGGGTGAGCATGTCGGCTACGGGATCGGTCAGCATCGCGCTCCTCCTACCATGAGCTCTTCGTCATGCCGGGGATGACGCCCGCGTGGGCGAGCTCGCGCAGGCAGATCCGGCAGAGGCCGAACTTGCGGTACACCGCGCGCGGGCGGCCGCACCTGTTGCAGCGCGAGTGCGCCTGCGTCGGGTGCTTCGGCGTCCGTGCGGCCTTGACGACGAGGGACTTCTTCGCCATGCGTTACTGCTCCCTTCTCTCTCCGGCGAGCGGCATGCCGAGCGCCAGGAGCAGTGCCCTGGCCTCGTCGTCGTTCCGCGCGGACGTGGTGATCGCGATGTCGAGACCGCGGACCTGGCTGATCGAGTCGTAGTCGATCTCCGGGAAGATGATCTGCTCCCGGATCCCGAGCGAGTAGTTGCCGCGCCCGTCGAACGAGCTCGGGCTGAGGCCGCGGAAGTCGCGGATGCGGGGCAGCGCGACCGAGACGAGCCGGTCGAGGAACTCCCACATGCGATCGCCCCGGAGGGTGACGCGGGTGCCGACGGCCATGCCCTCGCGGAGCTTGAAGCTCGCGATCGACTTGCGTGGCGCGGCGGACCTGCGCGCGCTGCCCGGCGATCGTCGTCAGCTCGTCCATCGCCTGGTCGAGCTGCTTCGCCTCGGTCTTCGCCTCGCCCACGCCCATGTTGAGCGTGATCTTGGTGATGCGCGGCACCTCCATGATCGAGGAGAGGCCGAGCTCGGCCTTGAGCGCCTCGCGGAGCTCGTCCTCGTAGCGCTGCTTGAGGCGCGGCACGTAGGCGTCCGCCTTCGGCTTGGTCTTTGTCTTCGTGGTCGCCATTACTTGTCGATCTCCTGGCCGCAGTCGGCGCGCTTGCAGCTGCGCACGGAGACGTGCTCGCCCTTGTGCTCCTTGGACGAGGTGCCGACGCGCGTCGGGCGCTTGCAGGTCGGGCAGACGATCATCACGTTCGAGACGTTCACCGGCGACGGCTTCTCGATGATCCCGCCCGGCACGACCTGCGGGCCGCCCATCCGGCTCGAGTCCTTGATCGGCTTCGGCCGCGTGTGGCGCTTGACGAGGTTCAGGTTCTCGACGATCACGGTGCGGTCGCGCGGGCGCGCCTCGAGCACGCGTCCCTGCTTGCCGCGGTCCTTGCCCGCGAGGATCTGGACGAGATCGCCCTTCCGGATTTTCATGGTTGTCGACACTGGTTAGAGCACCTCCGGTGCGAGCGAGACGATCTTCATGAAGTTCTTCTCGCGCAGCTCGCGCGCGACGGGCCCGAAGATGCGGGTGCCGCGCGGATTGTTCTGGGCGTCGATGATCACGGCCGCGTTCTCGTCGAACGCGATCAGGGTGCCGTCGTCGCGGCCGAACGGCTTCTTCGTCCGCACCACGACGGCCTTCACGACCTCGCCCTTCTTGATCGTGCCCTGCGGCGTCGCCGTCTTCACGGTACCGACGATGACGTCGCCCACGCGGGCGTACCGGCGCTTCGAGCCTCCCATCACGCGGATGCAGAGGATCTCGCGCGCGCCCGTGTTGTCGGCGACGCGAAGGCGGGATTCCTGCTGGATCACTTGGCCACCTCGACGACCTCTGCGAGCCGCCAGCGCTTCGTCTTCGAGAGCGGGCGGGTCTCGACGATGCGGACGACGTCGCCGACCTTGGCGGTGTTGCCCTCGTCGTGGGCGTGGAACTTGGTCGAGCGGCGGATCACCTTCTTGTACATCCGGTGCGCCTTCACGGTGTCGACCTTGACGACGATGGTCTTGTCCATCGCGGCCGAGACGACGAGGCCCTGGCGCTCCTGGCTGCGGCCGCGCTCGCCCTCCGGCTTCGGCAGGCGGGTGATCGGCTTGCGGGTCGCCGGCTTCTCCCGTGCGGGCTTGGAGCGCTTGCGGCGCTCGCTGCGCGGGACGTGCTTGCGCTTCGGCTTGGGCTGGCTCTGGGGAGCGGGCGGGGCGGGCTCGGCGGGCGCAGCAGCGGGCTCCTCGGCGGGAGCCTCCTCGGCGGCGGCCTCCGGCTCGGGCTCGGGCTCGGCCTCTGCGACGGGCTCCTCGACGGGAGCCTCCTCGGCGACGGGCTCTTCGGCAGGCGGCTCCTCGGCGACGGGCTCCTCGGCCACGGGCTCCTCGGCCACGGGCTCGGGCTCCTCATCGGCGACCGGCTCCTCCGGAGGCGCCTCCTCGGCGACGGGCTCCTCGGCCACGGGCTCGGGCTCGGGCGCCTCCTCGACGGCAGGCTCCTCCGCCGCAGCCTCGGCCACGGGGGTCTCCTCCTCGACGATCGGGGTCTCCTCGGCCACGTCTTCCTTCTTCTTCCTCGGTGCTCTCTTGGGCTTCTCTTCGGCCATCTCTACTTCGTCTCCAGATGCGCTTCGCGCTCGTTGCGGACGGACAGGATGCGGGCGATCTCGCGCCGGGTCAGCCGCAGGCGCGAGGAGTCCTCGAGCCCGCCGGTCGCCGACTGGAAGCGCAGGTGGAACAGCTCCTGCCTCGACTCGTGGAGCTTCAGCGCCAACTCGTCGTCGGTCAGGTCCCGCAGGTCTCTAGCTCGCAAAGGGATCAGCCTCCCGCTTCACGATCTTGCTCTTCACGGACAGCTTCTGGGCGGCCAGGCGCAGCGCCTCCTTGGCGAGCGGCTCCGGCACGCCTGCGAGCTCGAACATCACGCGACCGGGCTTGATCACGGCGACCCAGCCCTCGGGCGAGCCCTTCCCCTTGCCCATCCGGGTCTCGGCGGGCTTCTTGGTGAAGGACTTGTCGGGGAAGACGTTGATCCAGACCTTGCCGCCGCGCTTGATCTTGCGCGTCATCGCGATACGGGCAGCCTCGATCTGGCGGTTGGTGATCCAGCCGCAGTCCATCGCCTTCAGGCCCCACTCGCCGAACTGCACCTCGGACTGGCCCTTGGCCAGGCCGCGGCGCCGGCCGCGGTGGACGCGGCGGTACTTGGATTTCTTGGGCAGCAGCACTAGCTCTCACCCCCCGATTCCTCGGGAGCGGCCGGGGGCGTGTCGACCTCGACGGTCTCGACGACCTCGACCACCGGCTCGACGACGGCCTCGATCACGGCCTCGTCGGTCGGCGTGGGCGTGTCTGCGTCCGGCGTGCGCGGCGCGCGGTCGCGGCCTCCGCCGCCACCACGGCGCTGGCCGCCGGGACGGCCGCCGCCACCGCCGGCTCCGCCGCCGCCGCCCGGGCCACGGCGGCGCTGGCGCACCGGCCCGAGACCCTCACGATCCTGGCTGCGGCCGCGGGCGCTCTCGCGCGAGGCGCCGAGCCCCTCCTGCGGGCCGCCGCGCCGGCGGCGAGCCTGATCCTGGTCGCCGAGGCGCTGGTCGCCGGTCGAGACGCCTTCGTAGCCCTCCGGCATGATCTCGCCCTTGTTGATCCAGACCTTGACGCCGATCCGGCCGTAGGTCGTCTTCGCCTCGGTGAAGCCGTAGTCGATGTCGGCGCGGATCGTGTGCAGCGGCACGCGGCCCTCGGAGTACATCTCCGAGCGGCTCATCTCGCCGCCGCCGAGCCGGCCGGCGCAGACGATCTTGATCCCCTGCGCGCCGGAGCGGATCCCGGACGCGAGCGCACGCTTCATCGCGCGGCGGAACGAGACGCGGTTCTGCAGCTGCTCGGCGATCGACTGCGCGACGAGCTTCGCGTCGAGCTCCGGGCGCTTGATCTCGTTGATGTTGATGTGGACGTTCTTGTGCGTGAGCGCGTGCAGGTCCTTGCGCAGCGCGTCCACCTCGACACCGGACTTCCCGATCACGATCCCCGGCCGCGCCGTGAAGATGTCGACCGTGATCCGCTGCTTGTCCTTGCGGATCAGGATGTCGGACAGGCCCGCGTGCGACAGCTTCTTGGTGATGTGCTCGCGGATCTTGATGTCCTCGAGGATGTAGGCCGGGAACTCCTTCTTGCCCGTGTACCAGTTGGACTTCCAGTCGTGGATGACGCCGACGCGCATCCCTCCGGGGTGGATCTTCTGGCCCATTACGCAGCCGCCTCCTTCTTCTTCGCCGGTGAGCGGCGCCTCGTCTTGGGCTTGGGCTCGGACTCGGGCGGCGCGGCCTCGGCCTGCGCCTTCGCGCTCTGGGCGCGCCTCTGGTTCGCCTTCGGGTTCTCGGCGAGCCGGATCGTGATGTGACAGGTGCGCTTGCGGATGCGGGCGACGCGGCCGCGCGCACGGGCGCGCCAGCGCTTGATCGTCGGCCCCTCGTCGATCGTGCAGGCGTAGACGAGCAACTCGTCGCCGATCAGACCGTGGTTCGCCTCCGCGTTCGCGACGGCCGACTTCAGCACCTTGGAGATCTCGGCGGCGGCGGCGCGCTGCGTGAACGCGAGCACGGTGCGCGCCTCGGGCACGCTGCGGCCGCGGATGTGCTCCGCGACGACGCGCGCCTTGCGCGGCGAGATCCGCACCCACTTGGCGGTGGCGCGAACGTCCGTCTTCTCGACAGTGCTCAACGCTTCACCTTCGCCTGGCGGTCGCCGGAGTGGCCGCGGAAGGTCCGCGTCGGCGCGAACTCGCCGAGCTTGTGGCCGACCATCTGCTCGGTCAGGAAGACCGGCACGTGCTTGCGGCCGTCGTGGACCGCGATCGTGTGCCCGACCATGTCGGGGAAGACCGTGGACGTGCGGGACCAGGTCTTGATCATCCGCTTGTCGCCCGAGGTGTTCATCGCCTCGATGCGGCCGAGCAGCCTGGCCTCCACGAACGGGCCCTTCTTCGAAGATCTACTCACTTAGCGCTTCTCCTTCCCGCGCCTGCGGCTGCGGACGATCAACTTGTTGGACGCCTTGTGCTTGTGGCGGGTGCGCTTGCCGAGCGTCGGCACGCCCCACGGGGTGACCGGATGGCGGCCGCCCTTCGACTTGCCCTCGCCGCCGCCGTGCGGGTGGTCGACCGGGTTCATCGCCGAGCCGCGGACGGACGGGCGCTTGCCGCGCCAGCGCGAGCGGCCGGCCTTGCCCCAGTTGATGTTCTGGTGGTCTGCGTTGCCGACCTGGCCGATCGTCGCGCGACAGGTGAGCGGGACGCGCCGCATCTCGCCCGAGGGGAGACGCAGGACGCCGTAGCCCTCGTCCTTCGCGACGAGCTGGACCGAGGAGCCGGCGCTACGGGCCATCTGGCCGCCCTTGCCCGGCTGGAGCTCGACGTTGTGGATCATCGTGCCGGTCGGGATCGCGTCGAGCGGCAGCGCGTTCCCCGGCTTGATGTCGGCACCCGGGCCGGACTCGACGCGGGCGCCGGGACGCAGCCCCGCGGGCGCGAGGATGTACGCCTTCGCGCCGTCGGCGTAGTGGAGCAGCGCGATCCGCGCGGAGCGGTTCGGGTCGTACTCGATCGCATGGACCTTCGCCGGCACCCCGTCCTTCGTCCGCTTGAAGTCGATCACGCGGTACATGCGCTTGTGCCCGCCGCCCTGGTGGCGCGTGGTGATGCGGCCGTAGTTGTTGCGGCCGCCCTTGCGCTTGACCGGCTCGAGCAGGCTCTTCTCGGGCTCGCTCTTGGTGACGTCGTCGAAGGCCGAGACGCTCATGAAGCGGCGGCCCGGGCTCGTCGGCTTGTATCGGCGGATCGCCACTAGACCTGCGCCCCCTCGAAGATCTCGATGGTGTCGCCCTCGCGCACCTGCACGACGGCCTTCTTCCAGCCGGGGCGGGTGCCCGCGAAGGCGCCGCGCCGCTTCGGCTTCGACTTGACGGTCGAGATGTTCACGGCGGTGACCTTCACGCCGAAGAGCTCCTCGACTGCCTGGCGCACCTGGGTCTTGTGGGCGTCCTTGTGCACCTTGAAGCTGTACTTGCGGTCGGCGATGAGCGAGTAGCTCTTCTCCGACACGACCGGCGCGAGCAGGACCTCGTTCGGGTGCAGGCTCACGTCGCCCTCCCCTGGACGAGGGGAAGCGCCGCCTCGGTGACGAGCACCGAGCGGGCCCAGACGACGCCTGCGACCTCGAGCTCCGAGGGCAGGGTGACGAGCACGCGGTCGAGGTTCCGGAACGACTTGATCAGGCCGACCTCGTCCTCGGTGGCGACGACCAGCACGGGCGTCTCCTTGCCCCAGTCGGCGAGCAGCTTCTCGGCGACCTTCGTCGACGGCGCCTCGAACGAGGACGCGTCGAGCACGCCGAGCGTGCCGGCCTGGGCATGGCTCGAGAGCGCGCCGCGCAGAGCGGAGCGCCGGGCCTTGCGGTTGACCTTGACCTCGAAGCTGCGAGGGCTCGGCGGGAAGACGACGCCGCCGCCCGTGAACTGGGCGGCCCGGATCGTGCCGGCGCGGGCGCGGCCGGTGCCCTTCTGGCGCCACGGCTTCGCGCGGCCGCCCGCGACCATGCCGCGGCTCTTCGCCGCGCGCGTTCCCGCGCGGTGGGCGTTGAGCTCGGCACGCACGGTCTCGTGGACGAGGTGCGGCTTCACCTCGGCACCGAAGATCTCGGCCTCGAGCGTGACGTCCTTCTTGGCGGAGCCTCCGATCAGCGGGGCCTTCGGCGCGGCCATCAGCGCGTCACCTCCCGCACCTCGACGAACCCGTTCTTCGGCCCGGGCACGGAGCCCTTGACCAGGAGCAGGTTCTGCTCCGCGTCCACCGCGTGGATCACGAGCCCGACCTGGGTCACGCGCTTGCCGCCCATGCGGCCGGCCATCTTGATCCCCTTGAACACGCGCGAGGGCGTGGCCGAGGCGCCGATCGAGCCCGGCGCGCGCACGTTGTGCGAGCCGTGGCTCTTCGGGCCGCGCTTGAAGTTGTGGCGCTTGATCGTGCCCTGGAAGCCCTTGCCGATCCCGATCCCCGAGACCTTGACCTTCTCGCCGGGCTGGAACGCCTCGACGGTGACGGACTCGCCGAGCGCGAGCCCGTTGCCGCCGCGGAGCTCGACGAGGTGGCGATACGCCCCCTCGACACCGCCCTTCTGGAGGTGGCCGAGCTCCGGCTTGTTGATCTTCCGCGCCACGACCTCCTCGTAGGCGATCTGCACGGCCTCGTAGCCGTCGGTCTCGACGGTCTTGACCTGGACGACCGGGCACGGCGGGGCCTGGATCACGGTGACCGGCGTGACCACGCCGCTCTCCGGATCGAAGACCCGCGTCATACCCAGCTTTCTGCCGACGATGCCCTTCATCGCTACAGCTTGATCTCGATGTCGATGCCGGCCGGGAGGTCGAGCCGCATGAGCGAGTCGACCGTCTTCGGGGTCGGCGAGTGGATGTCGATCAGGCGCTTGTGCGTGCGCACCTCGAAGTGCTCCCGCGAGTCCTTGTCCTTGAACGGGGACCGGATCACGCAGTAGACGTTCTTCTCGGTGGGCAGGGGCACCGGACCGGTGATGGTCGCACCGGTTCGCTGCGCCGTCTCGACGATCGACTGCGCCGACCGGTCGAGCTGGGTGTGGTCATAGCCCTTGAGGCGGATACGGATCTTCTGTGCCAACGTCTCTTCTCTACTTGTGGATCTTCGTGACGACGCCTGCGCCGACGGTGCGGCCGCCCTCGCGGACGGCGAAGCGCAGACCCTCGTCCATGGCGATCGGCTGGATCATCTCGACCGTCATCTGGGTGTTGTCGCCCGGCATGACCATCTCCTGGCCCTCCGGGAGCTTGATCGAGCCGGTCACGTCCGTGGTGCGGAAGTAGAACTGCGGCCGGTAGCCGTTGAAGAACGGCGTGTGGCGGCCGCCCTCGTCCTTCGAGAGGACGTAGATCTCGGCGTCGAAGTTCGTGTGCGGGGTGATCGAGCCGGGCTTCGCGAGCACCTGGCCGCGCTCGACCTCCTCGCGCTTGATCCCGCGCAGGAGCGCGCCCGCGTTGTCGCCCGCCTGGGCGAAGTCGAGCGTCTTCTGGAACATCTCGAGGCCGGTGACGACGGTCTTCGCGATCTCGGGGTGGATGCCCACCATCTCGACCTCGTCGCCGGACTTGATCTGGCCCTGCTCGATGCGGCCGGTCACGACGGTGCCGCGGCCGGTGATCGTGAACACGTCCTCGATCGGCATCAGGAACGGCTTGTCGACGTCGCGGACGGGCTCCGGGATGTACGTGTCGACGGCCTCCATCAGCTCGAGGATCTTCGGCGTCCACTCGGGATCGCCCTCGAGCGCCTTCAGCGCCGAGACCTGGATCACCGGGATGTCGTCGCCGGGGAACTCGTACTTGGTGAGCAGCTCGCGCACCTCGAGCTCGACGAGCTCGAGCAGCTCGGGGTCGTCGACCATGTCGGCCTTGTTGAGCGCGACGACGATGAACGGCACCTCGACCTGGCGGGCCAGGAGGATGTGCTCGCGCGTCTGCGGCATCGGGCCGTCAGCCGCGGAGACCACGAGGATCGCGCCGTCCATCTGGGCGGCACCCGTGATCATGTTCTTGATGTAGTCGGCGTGGCCCGGGCAGTCGACGTGCGCGTAGTGCCGGTTCGCGGTCTCGTACTCGACGTGAGCCGTGTTGATCGTGATCCCGCGCTGCCGCTCCTCCGGAGCCTTGTCGATGTCGTCGAAGGACGTCGCCGCGGTGCCGGTGCCGCTCTCGCTGAGCACCTTGGTGATCGCGGCGGTCAGCGTCGTCTTGCCGTGGTCGATGTGCCCGATCGTGCCGACGTTGAGGTGCGGCTTCGAGCGCTCGAACTTCTGCTTGGCCATTCTCTCCTTCTCCTTAGCTGGTCTGCGACCCGATGATCTCGGTCGCGATCGACTGCGGTACTTCCTCGTACCGATCGAACTGCATGGTGAACGTGGCGCGGCCCTGCGTCATCGAACGGACGTCGGTCGCGTAGCCGAACATCTCGGACAGCGGGACGCTCGCGCGGATGGACTGCGCGTTGCCGATCGGCTCGAGGTGCTCGACGCGGCCGCGGCGTGAGTTGAGGTTGCCGATCACGTCGCCGAGGTAGTCCTCGGGCGTGACGACCTCGACCGCCATCACGGGCTCGAGCAGCTTGGGCTTGGCCCGCTTCATCGCCTCCTTGAACGCCATCGAGCCGGCGATCTTGAACGCGCGCTCGCTCGAGTCGACGTCGTGGTAGCTGCCGTCGATCAGCGTGACCTTGACGTCCACGACCGGGTACCCGGCGAGGATGCCCGACTGCATCGCCTCGCGGATCCCCTCGTCGACGGCCCCGATGTACTCCTTCGGGATCTTGCCGCCCACGATCTTGTCGATGAACTCGTAGCCCTCGCCCGGGAACGGCTCGAGGTTGATCACGGCGTCGCCGTACTGGCCCGAGCCGCCGGTCTGGCGGACGAAGCGGCCCTGGATCTTCTCGGCGGGCTTGCCGATCGTCTCGCGGTAGGCGACCTGCGGGCGGCCGACGTTCGCGTCCACCTTGAACTCGCGCATCAGGCGGTCGACGATGATCTCGAGGTGCAGCTCGCCCATCCCGGAGATGAGCGTCTGCCCCGTCTCCTCGTCGCCCGCGACGCGGAAGGTCGGATCCTCCTCGGCGAGGCGCGCGAGGCCGGCGGAGAGCTTGTCCTGGTCGCCCTTCGTCTTCGGCTCGATCGCGACCGAGATCACGGGCTCGGGGAACGTCATCGACTCGAGCACGATCGGCGCCTTCTCGTCGGAGAGCGTGTCGCCGGTCGTGGTCGTCTTGAGGCCGACGCCCGCGGCGATCTCGCCCGCGCCGATCTCCTCGCGCTCCTCGCGGTGGTTCGCGTGCATCTGGAGGATGCGGCCGATGCGCTCGGTCTTGCCGGTCGTCGTGTTGAGCACGCGGTCGCCGGCCTTGAGCTTGCCGGAGTAGACGCGGAAGTAGGTGAGCTTGCCGACGAACGGATCGGACATGACCTTGAAGGCCAGCGCGGAGAACGGCGCCTCGAGCGACGCGTCGCGCGTCTCCTCGGCCTCGCTCTTCGGGTCGATGCCCTGGATCGACGGGACGTCGAGCGGGCTCGGCAGGTAGTCGATCACGGCGTCGAGCAGCGGCTGCACGCCCTTGTTCTTGAAGGCGGAGCCGCAGAGGACGGGGGTGAACGCGTCGGCGAGCGTGCCGGCGCGCAGGGCGCGGCGGATCATCTCGGGGGTGACCTGCTCCTCGCCGTCGCCGAGGTAGGTCTCCATCAGCTCGTCGTCGAACTCGCCGACGGCGTCGATCAAGGCGTGGTGGTACTCGTGCGCGGCATCGGCGTAGCTCGGCGGGGATCTCGCCCACCGTGAACTTCTCGCCGAGGTCGTCCTCGTAGGTCGTCGCCTTCATCTCGACGAGGTCGACCACGCCCTTGTGGTGCTCCTCCTCGCCGATCGGCAGCTGGATCGGCACCACGACGGCGCCGAGCCGGTCGCGCATCGACTGCACGGCTGCGAGGAAGTTCGCGCCGGTGCGGTCCATCTTGTTGATGAAGGCGATGCGGGGGACGCTGTAGCGGTCGGCCTGGCGCCAGACGGTCTCGGACTGGGGCTGGACGCCTGCAACGGCGTCGAAGACGGCGATCGCGCCGTCCAACACCCGCAGGCTGCGCTCGACCTCGACGGTAAAGTCCACGTGCCCGGGCGTATCGATGATGTTGATGCGATGGTCGCGCCACGACGCGGTCGTCGCCGCCGAGGTGATCGTGATCCCGCGCTCCTGCTCCTGGGCCATCCAGTCCATCGTCGCGGCGCCCTCGTGCACCTCGCCCATCTTGTGAGTGCGACCGGTGTAGTACAGGATCCGCTCCGTGGTCGTGGTCTTGCCCGCGTCGATGTGGGCCATGATCCCGATGTTGCGGACCCGGTCGAGCGCAGTTGTCGTCGCGACGGCCACGGCGCTCACCAGCGGTAGTGGGCGAAGGCCTTGTTGGCCTGCGCCATCCGGTAGATGTCGTCCTTCTTCTTGAACGCGCCGCCCTGCCCGTTCATCGCGTCCATGATCTCGTTCGCGAGCTTCTCGCCCATCTGCTTCTCGCGGCGGTCGCGCGCAAAGGTCACGATCCACCGCACCGCGAGCGTGCGGGCACGGCGCTGCGGCACCTCGACGGGCACCTGGTAGTTCGCGCCGCCGACGCGCCGGCTCTTCACCTCGAGCACGGGCGTGACCGTCTTCACGGCGGCCTCGAGCGCCTCGACGGGCGGCTTGCCGGTCTTCGAGCCCACCTGGTCGAGCGCGTCGTAGACGATCTGCTCGGCCACGGACTTCTTGCCGTCGAGCATCACGCGGTTGATCAGCTGCGCCACGAGGACGCTGCTGTATACGGGATCCGGCTCGAGCTTCCGGACCGCAATCTCTGCGCGGCGTGGCATCAGGAGCCCTTCTTGGCCCCGTACTTGGAGCGGCCCTGCTTGCGGTCGGGCACGCCCGAGGCGTCGAGCGCGGCCCGGATCACCTTGTAGCGGTAGCCCGGGAGGTCCTTGACGCGGCCGCCGCGGACCAGGACGACCGAGTGCTCCTGGAGGTTGTGGCCCTCGCCGGGGATGTAGGCGCCGACCTCGATCGCGTTCGTCAGCCGGACGCGCGCGACCTTGCGCAGCGCCGAGTTCGGCTTCTTGGGGGTCGTGGTGTAGACGCGCGTGCAGACGCCGCGCTTCTGCGGGGCACCGCGGAGCGCAGGGGTCTTCGTCTTCCCTTTCGGGGCCTTGCGACCCTTGCGGACGAGCTGGTTTACGGTCGGCACTTCGCTCCTACTGTTTCGTTTCACGCGCGGACAGCCGACAGGGCCGCTGGCCCTGCCAACCGGAGCGCCGATGGTACCAGAAACGGCCAAACCGCCGGGACGGAAGCCGTATGGGTTGCAAAACATAGCCAGGCGCCCGCCACCCGACTACAGTGAGCTGCGAGGCCCGGTTCCACCCACTGCGATGACTTCGGTTTGGACAACGACCTGACGATCGCGCTGATCGCTGCAGTTGCGGCGCTCGGCGTCTGCGTCGTCGTGCTCGGCGTGATGCTGCTCAACCGCCGCTCCGCGCGCGGCGCCGACGACCGCGTCGCCGAGGCGGTCGCCGAGATGAACCAGCGGATGGACGCGATGCTCGACGACCTCACGAGCGCGCTCGAGCGCGCCGAGGAGGAGGGCCGCCGCACGCGGACCCTGTCCACGCTCTCGGGGACGATCGACTTCGACGAGGTGCTCGCCCGCACGCTCGACACCGCGGCCGCGCTCGCCGGGGTCGACGCCGCGCTCGTCACGCTGCACGCGCTCGGGCCGAAGCCGGTCGTGGCCACGATCGGGCTCTCCGAGCACGAGGCCGAGCAGCCGCAGGTGATCGGCCCGCCGGACGGCCGCCCGGTCCGCTCGGTGCGCATCCAGTACGAGTACCCGGATGCGGAAGGCCCCACCGAGGGAACGTCCGTCCACGCAGGCCTCGCCGTCCCGCTCTCCGGCGAGTCGGGCGAGATCGGCTACCTCACCGTCTACTCGCGCTCCCGCGCGCGCAGCTTCGCCGAGGAGGACGTGTTCGAGCTCGAGGAGCTCGCCGGCCGCGCAGGCCCGGCGATCGAGAACGCGCACCGCTTCCGCGAGGCCCGCCAGCTCGCCGACCTCGACGCGCTCACCGGGCTCCACAACCGGCGCTACTTCCACGAGACGCTCCAGCGGGAGGTCGCGCGCGGCCACCGCTACAGCCGGCGCCTCGCGCTGATCGTGTTCGACCTCGACGACTTCAAGGCGATCAACGACCGCATCGGGCACCTGGCCGGCGACGCGGTCCTCTCCGAGGCGGCCGACCGTGTGCGCTCGGTCGTCCGCTCGGCCGACGTCGCCTGCCGCGTCGGCGGCGACGAGTTCGCGGTGATCCTGCCGGAGTCGACGCTCGACGACGCCGACCAGCTCTACCGCCGCCTGCTCGAGGCGATCTCCTCACGGCCGATCGGCGGCGCGGGGAGGCTCCAGATCTCGGCCGGGATCGCCGAGCTGCGCAGCAACGAGGACGCGACCCGCTTCTTCCAGCGGGGCGACGACGCGCTCTACCAGGCGAAGGAGGCCGGCAAGGGCCAGGTCGCCGCCTCTAGCACCCTGGTCTAGCCGCCGAGGGCGGTCGGGCCGAGGAACGGGAGGAAGAGCGAGAGGTCGACCGAGCCGGGCGCCGGCAGGTTGTCGCCGAGGCAGGTGGCCGTGTTGAGCGCCGATGCCTGCCGCGCGGCCGTCCAGCTCTCGAACGCGGCGCCCTGGGCGAAGGCCTGCAGCGCCGAGCGGATCGCCGGGCGAACCTGGGCGAGCGGAAGCGAGCCGAGCGGCACCGCGGTCCCGAGCGCGTGCACCTTGAAGCTCCCGTTCAGCGTGTGCACCGTGGAGCGGCCGTCGGAGCGCAGGCCGAAGAGGGCGTCGGGGGCCAGCTCGGAGAGCGCGTAGCCCTTCGTCTTGCCTCCGAGCCACGGCGCGGCGGGCGAGGCCTCGACCGGGCGCACGAGCAGGTCCGGGTAGCCGAGGTAGAACGTCTCGATCTCCGCCTCGCTCGGCGACGGCTTCGGGAGCGTCGCCTCGATCCTGGCGCGGCGAAGCTGGTCGGCGAGGATCTGGCGGGCCACCGGCACGGTCGCGTGCGCCGCCGCGAGCGCGGAGTGGTAGGCCGCCACGCTGCCGCCGAACCTGGTCGCGATCACCGTCCGCTCGGCCGCGAGGATCTGCGCGGTGGAGACGGGGACCACGCGCCGCTCGGCCGTCCGCTCGAGCAGCGCGGTGAAGGCGAGGTCGCGGTCGCCGGTGAGCTGGACGAGCGGCCCGAGCTCGCCGCTGGCGATCTGCGAGCCGCCGATCGAGCAGACGATTCCGCTCGGCAGCCGGATCTGCCCCTCGGTGAGGGAGGCGTCGAACCCGGCCCCCGCCCACTTCGGCCCGTCACAGAGCCCGGGCGAGCGTGTCCAGAGGTAGACGCAGGCCGCCGCGGGCTTGTCCGGGTCGACCCCGCGCGTGCCGTCGCCGGCGCGCGCGTCCACAGGTAGACGCAAGCCGCGGCGGGCTTGTCCGGGTCGACGCCGCGGTGCCGAAGGTCCCCCAGCCCCAGGACCAGATCGTCGCGAAGTGCAGGTCCTCGGCCGCCTGGCGGGCCGCGAGCGCCTGCCACTTGACCGTCTGGAGCCACTTGGGGAGCTCGAGGCCCTCTCGGCCGCCTGTCCCGGGGTCGGTCTGGAAGCCGAGCATGATCCCGAGGCGCGGTCGGCGGGATCCCGATCGAGGTGAAGTCGGTGATCCCCGTGCGGAAGGCGACCCGCAGGAAGCGCGAGCCGAGCAGCGGGCCCTGCTTCGAGATCGCGGGGGCGGGGAAGTACACCTCGCGGACGATGTCCGAGACCTGGGCGACCTGACGCCACCAGTCGCCGGCCGTCCCGTCGGTGTACGGCGTGCTGTTGACGAGCAGGAAGGGCCGCGCGCCGCGGGCCGCCAGCGTCTGCAGGTAGACGAGCACGTTCTGGCGGTAGGTCGTGTTCGTCTGCGACCAGGGCGTCGTCAGCCCGGCGCCGAAGAGCTCGTTCTCCGCGATCCACGGCGTCGAGCAGCCGGTCGCGGCCGACGCGTAGTCGAACAGCTTGTTGGCCTTCGCCTGGATCGTCGCCGGGTCGGCCGGGGCGCTCGGCGTCCCCACCCGGTTGTTGAGATACATGTCCCAGAAGACCGAGAGGCCGCCGTTGTTGGTCATCGCCTGGGACGCCGACTGGCTCGCGACGGCGCCGATCACTCCGGGATGCGCGAAGACGTCGAGCCGGAACGGCACCGAGCTGTCGGCGTAGTCGATCCAGAGCGTGTTGTAGCTCGGGATCCCGCATGGGTTCGCGTCCGCGTGCGCACGCCCGACCGAGGTCGGCAGCACGACCGCGAGCACGGCCAGCGCTCCGAGGAGTGACAGCAGCCTGTTTCTGGTCATAACGGGCCCATCGGCAGGTACGACGAAAGAGAAGAGGCCGGGTTTGCGCCCGGCCTCTTCGCATTCCGCACGTCCTGCCCGTCTCCTACTCGTCGGCAGGCTCCTGCTCGGCCGGGAAGTCGAGGCCGAGGCCGCCGAGGCCCTCCGCCTCTTCGACCGAGCCGATCTCCTCGAGCGCCGCGAGCAGCTCCGCCTCGGCCTCGGCGCGCGCGTACGCGGACACCGGGACCTTCTCGGACGGCTCGATCTCGATCGAGCGGTACCGCTTGAGGCCGGTCGCCGCCGGGATCAGCTTGCCGATGATCACGTTCTCCTTCAGGCCGAGCAGGCGGTCGACCTTACCCTCGATCGAGGCGTCGGTCAGCACCTTCGTCGTCTCCTGGAAGGACGCGGCCGAGAGGAACGACTCCGTCGCGAGCGATGCCTTCGTGATCCCGAGGATCAGCGGCTCGAACGTCGCCTTCTCCTTCTTCGCGGTGATCTTGCCGTTCTCGCGCTCGAGCACGACCTTGTCGACGAGCTGGCCGGGCAGCAGGTCGGTGTCGCCCGGGTTCTCGACCCGCACCTTCTTCAGCATCTGCCGCACGATCAGCTCGATGTGCTTGTCGTGGATCTCGACGCCCTGCGACTTGTAGACCTTCTGCACCTCGCCGACGAGATAGAGCTCGGTCGGCGTGGAGCCCTTGCCGGTCAGGGTGTGCAGCTCCAGCAGCTCGGCCGGGGCGATCGAGCCCTCGTGGAGCGGGTCGCCCGGCTCGACGATCTGGCCCTTCGTGACGAGCAGGCGGATGCGCCGCGGGAGCTGGTACTCCTTCTCCGGCAGCGGCTCGCCGTTCTCGTCGACCCCGTCGGGGAAGACGGTGACCTTCGGGCCACGCTCGGTGTCCTCGACGTGCACGCGCCCGCCGATCTCGGCCAGCCTGGCCGCGCCCTTCGGGTTGCGTGCCTCGAAGATCTCGACGACGCGCGGGAGGCCGTGCGTGATGTCCGCGCCGGCGACGCCGCCGGTGTGGAACGTCCGCATCGTCAGCTGCGTGCCCGGCTCGCCGATCGACTGCGCGGCGATGATGCCGACCGCGTCGCCGATCTCGCACATCTCGCCGGTCGCGAGGAAGATGCCGTAGCAGGCCTGGCACACGCCCGACTCCGCGCGGCACTTGAGCACCGAGCGGACGGGCAGCGCCGCGTCGTCGTGGCCCTCGCCGAGCTGCTCGACGATCTCCTTGAGCAGCGGGTTCGTGAGCACGACGCCCTTCGCCGCGATCACCTTCGCGCCGTCGCTGCCGTCCTTCTTGCGCGTGTGCACGTCGCGTGCGAGCACGCGGCCGAGCAGCGCCTTGTTGAGGCCGTCGGTGACGTGGATCGGCAGCTCGAGGCAGTCCTCGCTGCCGCAGTCCGGCTCGCGGATGATCACGTCCTGCGAGACGTCGACGAGACGCCGCGTCAGGTAGCCCGAGTCGGCGGTGCGCAGGGCGGTGTCGGCGAGGCCCTTGCGCGCGCCGTGCGTCGAGATGAAGTACTCGAGCACCGAGAGGCCCTCCATGAAGTTGGCCTTGATCGGCCGCTCGATGATCTCGCCCTTCGGATTCGCCATCAGACCGCGCATGCCGGCGAGCTGGCGGATCTGCTTGAACGAGCCGCGGGCACCCGAGTTGGCCATCATGAAGATCGGGTTCAGCTCGAAGAGCGTGTCCTCCATCGCCTGGGCGACGGTGTCGGTCGCCTCGGTCCAGATGTTGACGATCGACTCGTGCCGCTCGTCCTCGGTGATGAGGCCGCGCTCGTACTGCTGCTCCACCTTGCGGACGCGCTCCTCGTAGCCGGTGAGGATCTCCTCCTTGTTCGGCGGGATCACGATGTCGTTCTTCGAGATCGTGACTCCGGCGATCGTGGCGTAGCGGAAGCCGAGCGTCTTGATCGTGTCGAGCACGCTCGCGATCGCGTGCGCGCCGTAGCGGTCGACGAGCTCCGCGATGAAGTCGCCGAGCGCCTTCTTCGAGAGCGTCCTGTTGATGAAGTTGTGCAGGTTCGCCGCAGAGCCGTTGCCGACCTGCGCCTCGAGCGTCCGCTCGACCTCCGAGTTGAAGATCACGCGGCCCGCGGTCGTGAGCACGATCTCGCCGTTCCAGCGGTACTCGATCGGCTGCTGGAGCGTGATCTGCTTCGACTCGACCGCGAACGCGACCTCGTCCTCGTTCTGGAACCGCTTCGGGCGCGGGTCCATCTTCTCGGCGCTCAGCGCCGGGAGGTCGAGGTCGGAGTAGGTGAGGTAGTACGAGCCGAGCACCATGTCCTGCGTCGGCGTCGTGAGCGGCTGCCCGTGCGCCGGCGAGAGGATGTTGTTCGACGACAGCATCAGGATGCGCGCCTCGGCCTGCGCCTCCGCGGAGAGCGGCAGGTGGACGGCCATCTGGTCGCCGTCGAAGTCGGCGTTGAACGCGTGGCAGACGAGCGGGTGCACCTGGATCGCCTTGCCCTCCACGAGCACGGGCTCGAACGCCTGGATCCCGAGGCGGTGCAGCGTCGGTGCGCGGTTGAGCAGCACCGGATGCTCCGCGATCACCTCCTCGAGCACGTCCCAGACCTCCGAGGTCATCGAGTCGACGTACTTCTTCGCCGCCTTGATGTTCTGGACGGACTTGAGCTCGACGAGCCGGCTCATGATGAACGGCTTGAACAGCTCGAGCGCCATCAGCTTCGGCAGGCCGCACTGGTGCAGCTTGAGGTACGGGCCCGCGACGATCACCGAGCGGCCCGAGTAGTCGACGCGCTTGCCGAGCAGGTTCTGGCGGAAGCGCCCCTGCTTGCCCTTGAGCATGTCGGAGAGCGACTTCAGCGGGCGATTGTCCAGGCCCGGTCACCGCTCGGCCGCGGCGGCCGTTGTCGAACAGCGCGTCGACGGCCTCCTGCAGCATGCGCTTCTCGTTGTTGACGATGATCTCGGGCGCGCCGAGGTCGAGCAGCCGCTTGAGGCGGTTGTTGCGGTTGATCACGCGCCGGTAGAGGTCGTTCAGGTCGCTCGTCGCGAACCGGCCGCCGTCGAGCTGGACCATCGGGCGCAGCTCGGGCGGGATCACCGGGATCGCCTCGAGCACCATCCACTCGGGACGGTTCTCGGAGGTGACGAACGCGCTGACCACCTTCAGGCGCTTGATCGCGCGCTGCTGCTTCTGGCCCTTCGAGGTGCGGATCGTCTCGCGCAGCGACGCGGCCTCGGCCGTGAGGTCGAGGTCCTTGAGCAGCTCGCGGATCGACTCCGCGCCCATGCCGCCCCGGAAGTAGACGCCGAAGCCGTACGGGGAGCCGAACCGGTCCTTGAGCTCGCGGAAGAGCTGCTCGTCGTTGACGATCAGCTTCGGCTCGAGCTCGCGGAACAGCAGCCACGTCTGCTCGAGGCGGCGCACCGAGTCGACTGCGGCCTCGCGGGCGTCCTCGCGCCGCGACTCCATGTCGAGGTACATCTCGCGCACCTTCAGCGACCACTGCACGATCGCGTCGAGGTCCTCCTTCGAGATCTTCCCGTCGGTGCGCAGGCAGAGGTCGTTCGCCAGCTCGCGCACGTCGGACTCGTCGGTCGCCTGGTCGAGCACGTCGCGCAGGAGGCCGTTGCCGAGCTCGCGCGAGCGCTCGAGGTTCTTCAGGTCGACGCCGGTGACGAGCTCCTGGTCCTCCTCGGTCAGCTCGCCGCCGCCGAGCAGCGCCTCGATCACGCGGTTCAGGTGCTTCGTGATCGCGCCCTTCTTCGAGCCGGTCGCCGCGGCCAGCTCCGCGCGGAGCGGAGCGAGCGCCTCGCGGATCTGCTGCGCGGCGGCCCCGACGTTCTCGAGCTCACGCGGGGTGAGCTTGCGGTCGTCGCGGATCGCGGCGTTGCGGACGAGCTCGCGGATCTTCTTGGAGTCCTCCGTCGAGAGCGAGCCCGCGAGGTCGGCGAAGATCCCGCCGACGAGCGAGCGGGCCTCGTCGAGCGGCGGCAGCCCCTGCTCCTCGGCCCAGTTCGAGAGGCCGCGGGCCCAGAAGTCGTCGTCCTCGTCGAAGTCCTTCTCCTTGCCCTTCGCGAAGTACGCGCGCCTGCGCGCGAGCCGCTGCTCGAGCGCGGCGAGCGCCTCGTCGCGGTCGACGTCGATGCGCGCGGCATCGGCGGTGACCTTGTCCTCGAGGTCGTTCAGGTCGGCGGCGCGCTTCTCCACGTCCACGGCCGTCACGATCGAGGCCGCGAAGTAGAGCACCTTCTCGAGCTCGCGCGGTGCGATGTCGAGCAGGTAGCCGATCCGGCTCGGCACGCCCTTGAAGAACCAGATGTGCGAGACCGGCGCGGCGAGGTCGATGTGACCCATGCGCTCGCGGCGCACCTTCTGCCGCGTCACCTCGACGCCGCAGCGCTCGCAGATGATCCCCTTGTAGCGGACGCGCTTGTACTTGCCGCAGTAGCACTCCCAGTCCTTCGTGGGACCGAAGATGCGCTCGCAGAAGAGACCGTCGCGCTCGGGCTTGAGCGTGCGGTAGTTGATGGTCTCGGGCTTGGTTACCTCGCCCGACGACCAGTCGCGGATCTGCTTGCTGGAGGCAAGCCCGATTCGAATCGCGTCGAAGTCGTTGATATCCAAGTGCTCTCGCGCCTTCTTTCTAAGTCGGTCGGTACGGAATCGGGTCTTCGGTTGCCGTTATTCGGGAAGCTCGAGGTCGAGCTCCTCGGCGATCTGCGCGATCGGCGGAGCGTCGTCCTCGTCGTCGTCGGCGGCGATCACGGTGTCGACCAGGTCGCCGAGGTCCTCGTCGACGGGGATCGCGAGCTCACCGGCCTCGTCGGGACGCTCGCCGCCCTCCTCGACCTCCTCGGCCGAGGGCTCGCGGGCCGCGGCGCGGAGCGAGCCGGGAGAGAGGTCGATGCCGAGCTCCTCCGCGGCGCGCAGCAGCTCGTCCTCCTCCTCGCGGACCTCGACCTCGCCGCCGTCCTCCGAGATCACGTGGACGTCGAGCGCGAGTGACTGCATCTCCTTCAGCAGCACCTTGAACGACTCGGGGATCGACGGCTCGGCGATGTTCTCGCCCTTGACGATCGCCTCGTAGGCCTTCACGCGCCCGACCGTGTCGTCGGACTTGATCGTGAGCATCTCCTGGAGGGTGTACGCGGCGCCGTACGCCTCGAGCGCCCACACCTCCATCTCGCCGAAGCGCTGGCCGCCGAACTGCGCCTTGCCGCCCAGCGGCTGCTGGGTGACGAGCGAGTACGGGCCGGTCGAGCGCGCGTGGATCTTGTCGTCGACGAGGTGGAGCAGCTTCAGGATGTACATGTAGCCGACGGTGACCCTCTGCTCGAAGGGCTCGCCCGTCTTGCCGTTGAAGAGCCGCACCTTGCCCGAGCAGAGCCGGCCCTCGGGCCGCTTCGGGTCGACGTTGAAGTGGATCGGCGAGTCGGGGTTCTGCTTCGTCCAGTTGACCAGCGCGTCGTCGACGTCGGTCGTGGTCGCGCCGTCGAAGACGGCGGTGGCCACGGGATACGGGTTCGGCGCGTTGATCACACCGGTCTTCTGGCCGTTCATCGTCCCGGCGCCCCGCTCCCCTTCCGGTGCGAAGACGCCGTGCGCCGCCGCCCAGCCGAGGTGGGTCTCCAGGATCTGGCCGATGTTCATCCGGCTCGGCACGCCGAGCGGGTTGAGCACGACGTCGACGGGACGGCCGTCCTCGAGGCACGGCATGTCCTCCTCGGGGACGATCTTCGAGATCACGCCCTTGTTGCCGTGGCGGCCGGCGAGCTTGTCGCCCTCGGCGATCTTGCGCTTCTTCGCCACGTAGACGCGGACGAGCTCGTTCACGCCCGGCGAGAGGTCGTCGCCGGCCTCGCGCGAGAACGTCTTCACGTCGATCACCTTGCCGCCCTCGCCGTGCGGGACCTTGAGCGAGGTGTCGCGGACCTCGCGCGCCTTCTCCTTGAAGATCGCGCGGATCAGCTTCTCCTCGGCGGTCAGCTCGGTCTCGCCCTTCGGCGTGACCTTGCCGACGAGCAGGTCGCCCGAGCCGACCTCGGCGCCGATGCGCACGATGCCGCGCTCGTCGAGCTGCGCGAGCGACTCCTCGGAGCGGTTCGGGATGTCGCGGGTGATCTCCTCGTCGCCGAGCTTCGTCGAGCGGGCGTCGATCTCGTACTCGTGGATGTGGATCGAGCTGAGCACGTCGTCCTTGACGAGGCGCTCCGAGATCACGATCGCGTCCTCGAAGTTGTAGCCCTCGAACGGCATGAACGCGACGAGCAGGTTCGCGCCGAGCGCGAGCTCGCCCGCGTCGGTCGAGCTGCCGTCGGCGAGCACCTGGTCTGCCTTGACCTTGTCGCCGAGGGCGACGATCGGCTTCTGGTGGATCAGGGTGCCCTGGTTCGAGCGCATGAACTTCGTCAGCGGGTACTCGTCCCGCCCGTCCTTCGTCTCGACGACGATCGACTCCGCGTCGACGTCGACGACGGTGCCGGCCTTCTCGGCGAGCACGACGTCACCCGTGTCGACCGCGGCCCGGTACTCGAGGCCGGTGCCGACGAGCGGCGCCTGCGTGATCATCAGCGGCACTGCCTGCCGCTGCATGTTGGCGCCCATCAGCGCGCGGTTCGCGTCGTTGTGCTCGAGGAACGGGATCAGCGCCGTCGCGACCGAGACGATCTGCGCCGGCGTGACGTCCATGAACTCGATCTCCTTCGGGGAGGCCATCACGGCCTCGCCGAGCACGGAGCGGCAGAGCACCTGGTCGTGCACGAACTTGCCGGTCTTCTCGTCGACCCGCTCGGACGCCTGCGCGATCGTGTACTGCGCCTCCTGGGAGGCGTCGAGGTAGACGATCTCGTCGGTGACCTTGCCGCCCTTGACGACGCGGTACGGAGTCTGGATGAAGCCGAACTCCGAGACGGTCGCCATCGAGGCGAGCGCGCCGATCAGGCCGATGTTCGGGCCTTCCGGCGTCTCGATCGGGCACATGCGCCCGTAGTGGGTCGGGTGGACGTCGCGCACCTCGATCGGCGCGCGCTCGCGCGTGAGGCCGCCCGCGCCGAGCGCCGAGAGGCGGCGGCGGTGGGTGAGGCCCGCGAGCGAGTTCGTCTGGTCCATGAACTGCGAGAGCTGCGAAGAGCCGAAGAACTCCTTCAGCGCCGCCACGACCGGCCGGATGTTGATGATCGTCTGCGGCGTGATCGTGTCGACGTCCTCGGTGGTCATCCGCTCGCGGACGACGCGCTCCATGCGGTAGAGGCCGACCCGGAACGCCTCCTGGATCAGCTCGCCGACCGTGCGCAGTCGGCGGTTGCCGAAGTCCTCGTACTCGTCGAGCTCGCCGCGGATCGGATCCCGGTTGAGCTGGATCGCGTCGGCGGCGAAGTCCTTCGAGTCCTCGGGGACGCCGAGGTTCGTCGGCAGGGCGACGAGCCGGCGGACGAGCGCGATGATGTCCTCGGTCGTGAGCACGCGGGTGTCCTCGGGGACGCCCACGCCGAGCCGCTGGTTCAGCTTGTAGCGGCCGACCTTGGTGAGGTCGTAGCGCTTGGGATCGAAGAAGAGCGCGCGGAGCAGGTTGCGCGCGTTGTCCAGCGTCGGCGGCTCGCCGGGGCGCTGCTTCTTGAACACCTCGATCAGGGCCTCTTCCTCGCGGGTCGTGGTGTCCTTCTCGAGGGTGTTGACGATGTAGTTCGAGTTGTCGAACAGCTCGAGGATCTTCTCGTTCGTGGTCGTGTCGAGCTGGTAGCCCGTGGTCGGGTCCTCGGCCGGCAGGGCGCGCAGCAGCGTCGTGATCGGCAGCTTGCGCTTGCGGTCGATGCGGGCGTAGACGATGCCCTTCTTGTCGATCTCGAGCTCGAGCCACGAGCCGCGCGAAGGCATCAGGTTGGCGGTGAAGACCTGCTTCGTCGGGTCCTTCGGCTCCATCAGATAGGCGCCCGGCGAGCGGACGAGCTGCGTGACGATCACGCGCTCGGTGCCGTTGATGATGAAGGTCCCCCACTGGGTCATCATCGGGAAGTCCCCCATGAAGACCCGCTGCTCGCGGATCTCGCCCGTCTCCTTGTTCACGAAACGGACCATCATCGAAAGCGGGGCCTGATAGGTCAGGTCCTTCTCCCTGCACTCCTTGATCGAGAACTGCGGACTCCCGAACTCGTACTCGCCGAACTCGACGGCGAGCGATCCGGTGTAGTCCTCGATCGGCGAGATGTCGTCGATCGTCTCCCTGAGACCCTCCTCCAGGAACCACTTGAAGGAGGCCTTCTGGATGTCGATCAGGTTGGGGAGGTCAAGAACGTGCTTCAGGCGTGAAAAACTGGCGCGCGGGCGGGGCGCAGCAACCTTGCTGGTCAAGTGGTACAGCCTCCCTTGGACGGCTTTATACGTGCGAACAGGCGGAACGTCGGCGCAACCCTGAAGATTAGCTGAAGAGGTTGCCCCACCGCAAGGTGAACCCTGCGGAGACCGCCGGGTGACGGGCGGACTATAGCGCGCGCCGCCGGAAAACGCGAGAGGCGCCCTGCGGCGGGGCGCCTCTCGCACTTCCGGCCGCGTGGATCAGTGGTGCGAGCTGTGGTGCGAGCGCGGCGCCTTCGTCGTGTTCGAGGTCGTCGTCGTGGTCGTGGTCGGCGCTGCCGCCGGCGGCTTGACCACGAGGCTACGGAGGGTGAGAGCGCCCGCCGCGTCGACGCAGGCGGTCGCGCCGACCGTCGAGCCTGCGGGCACGGTCAGCGTCGCCTGCTTGCCGACGAGGGACGAGCCGCCGTTGCTCGCGTTCGTCACCGTGAGCGCGACCGACCCGGAGCCGTTCGTGCCACGGAGCTCGACCCGCTGACACGACGACGTGCTCCCGTTGCCATGGTGGTGTTCGCCGGTGGTCGTGCCGGTCGTGGTTCCGGTCGAGGTCCCGGTCGTCGACCAGCCCTTGCCGTGGTGCCCACCGTTCGCCTGCGACGGTGAGGCGATCGCGAAGGCCGAGGCGAGCCCGGCCAGGGCGAGCACTGCGAGGATCAGCTTCATCTTCACGTCAGGCCTGCTTTCGGGTTGCGGTGTCGTCACTTGATCGTCGACGCACGTAAAGCCCGACGCTCGTTCGCGTAAAGGCAACGCAAAACGACGTGAGGGGCCGCTCGCGCGGCCCCTCACCCGTTCACCGCGCTCTCGCGCGAGCTACTTGATCTCGACGCCGGCGCCGGCCTCGTCGAGCTGCGCCTTGATCGAGTCGGCCTCGTCCTGGGGCACGCCCTCCTTGACGGGCTGGGGGGCGCCGTCGACGAGGTCCTTGGCCTCCTTGAGACCGAGGCCGGTGATCGCACGGACGACCTTGATCACCTGGATCTTCTTGTCGCCTGCGCCGGTGAGGATCACGTCGAAGGTGCTCTTCTCCTCCGCCGCCTCGCCGCCACCGCCGCCGGCGGCCGGGGCCGCGGCGACCGCGACCGGAGCGGCGGCCGTGATGCCCCACTCGTCCTCGATCTTCTTCTTCAACTCGACGAGCTCGAGCACGGACATCTTGCCGAGATCGTCGAAGAGCTTGTCGACTCCAGTTGCAGCCATTCGTCAGTCCTCCTGAGGTTCTTCAGTGGTGGTTGTCTCTTCTTCGGTCTGTGCCTCCGCCTCGGGCTCGGCCTCCGCCTCGGGCTCGGGCTCTGCCTCCGCGGCGGGCTCCGGCTCCGGAGCCGGCTCCTCGGCCGGGGCGGCCTCGGCGGCGGACGTGTCGCCCTGCGCCTGGAGCTGCTCGATGCGGGCGTCGATCAGCCCGATCAGGTTCTGCAGCGGCGCCGAGAACAGCCCGATGATGGTGGTCAGCGGCGATGTGATCGCTCCGAGCACCTGGCCGCGGAGCTGGTCGAGCGGCGGCAGCTTCGCGAGGTTGTCGACGTCGTCGGCGGTGATCGTCTTGCCGTCGAGGACGCCGCCGCGGATCACGAGGATCTTCGTCGTCCTCACCGCGTCGGAGAGCGCCTTCGCGACGGCGACCGGGTCGCCCTCGGACTCGAGGAACGCGATCGCGGTCGGCCCCTCGAGCATCGTGAGCACCGCGTCGGCGCCGGCGGCCTCGGCCGCACGCCGCGTCAGCGTGTTCTTGACGACCGAGAAGCGTGCGCCGTGCTTGAGCAGCTCGCCGCGCAGGCCGTCGATCTCGGGCATCGTCAGCCCGCGATAGTCGGCCACGATCAGCGTCGGCGACGTGCGCAGACGCTCGGTCAGCTCGGCGATCACTCGTTCCTTCTCGCTCTTGTGCATCTCTCACCTCCTTCTGAAACGGTCGAGCCCGCACATGGGCGGGCTCGGAGAAAGAGGCGCGAGAGCGCTCCTGTCCGGTCCGCCTCGGCCGGTCTTCCGCCCCGCGGGGCTGCCGGCTGTCTCTGGCGACGGGCTTGGGTACGGAAAGCTAGGCCGGGACCTTCTCCTCCTCGAGCTCCTCGACGATCCCGCGGGTCTTCTGCGAGTCGACGTGGATGCCGGGGCCCATCGTGCTCGCGAGCGTGATCTGCTCGATGTAGCGGCCCTTCGCGGCGGACGGCTTCGCGCGGATGATCTCGTCGACGAGGGCGGCGTAGTTCTCGAGCAGGTCCTTCTCGGAGAAGCTCTTCTTGCCGATCGCGACGTGGACGTTCGCGGTCTTGTCGGTGCGGTACTCGAGCTTGCCGGCCTTCGCGTCCTTGACCGCCTTGGCGATGTCGAAGGTCACCGTGCCCGTCTTCGGGTTCGGCATCAGGCCGCGGGGGCCGAGCACGCGGCCGAGCTTGCCGACGGTGCCCATCTGGTCGGGAGTCGCGATCGCGACGTCGAACTCGGTGAACCCTTCCTCGACCTTCGCGGCGAGATCGGCCGAGCCGACGACGTCGGCGCCCGCCTCCTCCGCCTCGCGCGCCTTGTCGCCCTCGGCGAACACGGCGACGCGCACCTCGCGGCCGGTGCCGTGCGGCAGCATCAGCGTGCCGCGCAGCTGCTCGTCGGCGTGGCGGACGTTGAGGCCGAGCCGGAAGTGCGCCTCGATCGTCTCGTCGAACTTCGCGGTCACGAGCTCCTTCAGGAGCCGGATCGCCTCGAGCGGCGTATAGGCGCGCTCGCGGTCGACCGTCGCCCTCGCGGAGCGGTATGCCTTGCCGTGCGCGCTCATGCCTCCACCTCCACACCCATCGAGCGCGCCGTGCCGGCGATCACCTTCATCGCCTGGTCGACGTCGCGCGCGTTCAGGTCGACGAGCTTGATCTCGGCGATCTGGCGGAGCTGGGCCTTGCTGATCTTGCCCACCTTCTCGCGGTTCGGCTCCGCCGACCCCTTCTCGATCCGCAGCGCCTCCTTGATCAGGACGGCCGCGGGCGGCGTCTTCGTGATGAAGGTGAACGAGCGGTCCTCGTAGACCGTGATCTCGACCGGCGTGATCCGGCCGTTCTCCTGCGCGGTCTGCGCGTTGAACGCCTTGCAGAACTCCATGATGTTGACCCCGTGCTGGCCGAGCGCAGGGCCGACCGGCGGCGCCGGGTTGGCCTGCCCGCCGGGGATCTGCAGCTTGATCAGGGTCAGTACTTTCTTTGCCATATCAGTCCAGTTTCTTGACTTGGTCGAAGCCGAGCTCCACGGGAACCTGGCGCTCGAAGATGTCCACCAGAACCTTGAGCTTCTGCTGGTCGGGATTGACGTCGACGATCTCGCCGTCGAAGTCGGAGAGCGGCCCTGAGGTTACCTTGACCGACTCGCCGAGCGAGAACTCGACCGTCGTGCGCGGCCGGTCGCCCGGTCGCGGCGCCCGTGTGCAGGATGCGGTCGACCTCGGGCTGCGAGAGCGGCACCGGCTTCGAGCCGGCGCCGACGAAGCCCGTCACGCCGGGCGTGTTCTTCACGACCGACCAGGCGTCGTCGTTCAGGTCCATGTTGACGAGCACGTAGCCCGGCAGGACGCGCTTCTCGATCTGCACCTTCTGTCCGTCCTTCGTCTCGATCACCTGCTCGGTCGGGACGACGACGCGGCGGAAGCGCGGCGCCTGGTTCATGGAGAGGATCCGGTGCTCGAGGTTGGCCTTCACCTTGTTCTCGTGGCCGGAGTACGTGTTGATGACATACCAGAGGAACATGGCTACCTGAGCAGAGCTCCCTTCAAGACGTGCTTCCAGAGTAGGTCGTTCGCCCACAGGTACGTCCCGACGATCACGCAGGCGATGATCACGACGGCGGTGCCGGTGAGGAGCTGGTGCTGCGTCGGCCAGTCGACCTTCTTCAGCTCGCCCCACGACTCGACGATGAAGCGCTTGGTGCCGCCTCCGGGGACGCGGCGGCCGCCGCCCTGGGTCTTGACGGGCTGCGACGCCGGGCGCACGGCCGCGGCGCGCGACTGCGCGCGCTGCTGTGACGACGACTGCTCGCGCGCTGCGCGCTTGGCGCGGCGCTCCGACCGGGTCTCCTTGGCCACCTAGCGGGTCTCCCGGTGCGGGGTGTGCTTGCCGCACCAGCGGCAGAACTTCGAGAACTCGACGCGGTCCGGATCGTTCCGCTTCGACTTCTGGGTCTGGTAGTTGCGGCGCTTGCACTCCGTGCAAGCGAGCGTGATAGCGACTCTGACTCCTGTGGCCATGTTGAATTCTCTCTCTTGTTCCTGGGGCGCTGAAGAGTAGCGGCGGCAGGACTCGAACCTGCGACACGCGGATTATGATTCCGCTGCTCTAACCAACTGAGCTACGCCGCCGCGCTCGCCGGAGTCTAGCAGCCGACTCAGGGGAGTGGCACGAGCAAACCGCGGCCCGCGAACCCGACGAGATGATCGAGGGTTTCGAGGTAGCGGCGCTCGAGGAAGCCCGACCCTCGGAGCGCCCAGAGCGCCTCTCCCTGCACCCACGCGGCGTCACGCGCGCGCCCGACGTCCCACATCGCGATCCGGTCGTCGGCACTGCCGAGCGAGGCGTCGACGATCCCGACGAAGCCGGTGTCGAACCAGTGCTTCACCTTCTTCTCGGTCTGCGCGAGGAGGGTGTTGACCTTGAGGTAGTCGTCGTGCTCGGGGCTCTGCTCGCGCAGCTCGAGCTTCAGCGTCCTGCCAGGTCGTCACGATCGCGACGGGCAGGTCGCGGTTGATGTGAGCGTTCATCCCGGCGAGGGCGAACTGGATCGGCGCGATCCGCGGGGTCGAGCGGGCGGCGAAGAGCGGCGAGCCAGGCCTTCGGCGCGTTCGACGGCGCGGCCGCCCAGGCGCGGAGCGCGTCGAGGTACAGGTTCACGAACACGACGTCGAGGCGCGCCAGGCACGCGGGGTCGGCGAACTTCTGCTTGCCGAGCTGTGCGTCCACCGCCTCGGTGACGCTCCGGTACAGGCGCGTGAACCAGACGATCCCGTCGTTCGGGGGGAGCGCCGCCTCGATCGCGTGGAAGCGGGCGATCGCGCCGGGGACGTCGGCCACTGCGGGCGCGGAGAGGATCTTCGGCAGCGCGGTCACGGCTCGATCACGACGTGGACCTCGCCGGGGCCGTGGACTCCGACCGCGAGCCGCTGCTCGATGTCGGCGCTGCGGCTCGGCCCGGTCACGATCGCGAGCGCGCTCGGCAGCTCGCCGCCGATCCGCTCGAACAGCGTGGCGAGATCCGGCAGGACGTCGGCCTCGCGCAGCAGCGAGACGTGCACGTCGGGAAGGAGCGAGCGGGCACGCGGCTCGTCAGGCGAGGCGGCGAGGACGACGCTCCCCGTGTCGGCGAGCCCGTAGGCGGCGCGCGAGACACCGGCTCCCGGGATCTCCGGCGCGGCGCCGAAATGAACTACAAAGCCGGCCGCCCGGGCATTCTCGGCGAAGCGCTCGATCACCGGCGGTCCCGGTAGCGGCGCGAGAGCTTCGGGAACGCGCGGCCCTTCGCCCAGACGCGGCCGGGCCCGCCGAGGCCGGCGAGCGGCAGCCCGATCCGGGCGAGCGCGGTCGAGAGCCGGTACCCGAGCGGCGAGCTCCACGCGTACGACCAGAGCGTGAACCCGAGCCGCTCGCCGCGCGAGGCGATCCCGCCCTCGACCAGGTCGCTGCGCAGGTCGAGCAGCAGCTCGTGCAGCGGGATCTTGACGGGGCACGCGTCGGTGCAGGCGCCGCAGAGCGACGACGCGTGCGGCAGGGCGGGCGCGCTGCTCGAGCCCGACGAGCAGCGGCACGAGCACGGCGCCCATCGGCCCCGAGTAGACCGGGCCGTACGCGGAGCCGCCGGCCTTCCGGTAGATCGGGCAGACGTTGAGGCAGGCGCCGCAGCGGATGCAGCTGAGCATCTCCTCGTACTGCGTCCCGCGCAGGTTCGAGCGGCCGTTGTCGAGCACGATCACGTGCAGCTCCTCGGGCCCGTCCTGCTCGCCCGGGCGGCGCGGGCCGGTGATCAGCGTCGTGTAGCTCGAGAGCTTCTGCCCGGTGGCGCTGCGCGCGAGCAGGCGGAGCAGCACCGAGAGGTCGGCGAGGGTCGGCACGACGCGCTCCATCCCGAGCAGGACGACGTGGACGCGCGGGCAGGGAGGTGACGAGCCGCGCGTTGCCCTCGTTCTCGACGAGGCAGATCGAGCCGGTCTCGGCGACCGCGAAGTTCGCGCCGGTGATGCCGACGTCGGCGGTCTGGAACACCTCGCGCATCCGCCGCCGCGCGACTCCCGTCAGCTCCGACAGCTCGGTCGAGACCTCGCGCCCCTCGAGCTGCGAGAAGAGCTCGGCCACGTCGGCGGCGGTCTTCTCGATCGCAGGCGCGACGATGTGCACCGGGTGCTCGCCCGAGAGCTGGAGGATCCACTCGCCGAGGTCGGTCTCGACGACCTCCATCCCCGCGCCCTGGAGCGCCTCGTTGAGGCCGATCTCCTCGGTCGCCATCGACTTCGACTTGGCGACGAGCTTCGCGCCCGCGCGCGGTGCAGATCTCGGTGATCTTCGCGCGCGCCTCCGCGGCGTCGGCGCAGCGGTGGACCCGGCCGCCGCGGGCCTCGAGCGCGCGACTGGAAGTCGGCGAGGTGGGAGTCGAGCGCGGCGAGGGTGCGGACCCTGATCTCGCGGCCTTGCTCCCGGAGCGCCTGGACGTCGTCGAGCCCCGCCCATGCCTCGAGCCGGTTCCCGTACAGGCGCGCGGTCGCCTCGTCGAGCGCGCGCTCGACGTGGTCGTCGGCGAGAGCGCCCTGCGCGGTCTCGCGGAACCGTCCCGGCGGCTGCGCGAGGCTCATCCGAGCCCCCGCGCGAGCACGGTCGCGAGATGGACGACGCGCGGGCCGCCCGTCTTCTCGGAGCGCCCGCGCAGGTGCGTGATGCAGCCGGGATCCGCGGTGACGAGCGCCTCGGCGCCGGCGGCCCCGGCGAGCTTCTCGTCGGCCATCGCGAGCGAGATCTCGGGCTGGCGCACCGAGAAGGTGCCGCCGAAGCCGCAGCAGAGGTCCTGGCGCGGCAGCGGCGCGATCGTCGCGCCCGACGCCTCGAGCAGGCGGCGCGGCTCGTCCGAGATCCGCAGGTCGCGGAGCATGTGGCACGAGTCGTGGTAGGCGACCGTCCGCCCCTCGTTGAGCCGGCGCGGCTCGAACCCGGAGGCGGCGAGGAAGGCGGAGAGCTCGTAGACCTCCCACGGCTCCACGCCGAGGAGCTCGGGCAGGCGGTGGGCGACCATCGCCGCGCACGAGCCCGACGGCATCACGACCGGCGCCGTGCGGGAGAAGGCGCGCGCGAAGGTCCGCCCCACCCGCCGCGCCGCCGCCCGGTGCCCCGCGTTGAAGGCCGGCTGCCCGCAGCAGACCTGCGCGCTCGGGAACTCCACCTCGAAGCCCGCCTCGCGCAGCAGCGCCTCGGCGTCGGCGACGGCGTCCGGGAACGCGAGGTCGCCGAGGCACGTGGCGAAGAGCTGCACGGTCGGCACCTAGCGTGCTCCGGAGCTCCGCGAAGCGCGTCGCGACGAGCGTCTCCTGCTCCCGGGTCAGCTCCGCGAGCGGCGGCCGCACCGACGAGCGCGCGATCCCGCTGACGAGGTGCAGGAGGAGCTTCAGCGCCGCCTGGGTCGGGAGGGAGAACACGAGCTCGCGCACCGCCGCGACGTAGGCCTGCGGCGACTCGTCACCCGCGCGAAGCGCCTCGAGCTCGTCGGGAAGGACGTTCGAGCACGCGGTGATCACCGCCCGGCCGCCCGCGGCGAAGAACGGGCCTGCGTGGGCGTCGTTGCCGTTCGCGACCGTGAGCCCGGGGAACTCGGCCTGCCAGCGCAGCGCGTGGTCGAGGTCGCCGCTCGAGTCCTTCATCCCGTCGAGCATCGGCCCGAACCGGTCGAGCAGCACGCGGATCGTCTCGTCCTCGATCGGGTAGCTGAGCCGCGGGATGTGGTAGAGCATCACGCGCGCGTGGTCGGGCAGGGCCTCGAACAGCGCCGTGTACCAGCCGGTCAGGTCGCCCGGGTCGAAGTACGACGGCGGCACCACGAGCACCGCGCGCGCCCCGTGCTCGACGGCGTAGCGCGAGAGGGCGATCGTCTCCGGGAGGGCCGTGCAGCCGGTGCCCGCGATGAAGTCGAGCTTCGAGCCCGAGAGGAACCGGATCAGCCGCTCCCGCTCCTCGAACGCGAGCGACTGCCCCTCCCCCGTCGAGCCCATCAGGTTGACGCAGCGGATGCCGCGGTCGTAGAGCCAGTCGACGTGCTCGCCGAGGAGGCCGAGGTCGACCTCGCCGTCGGTGAACGGCGTCAGGATCGCCGGCAGCACACCGGTGACGGCGCGGTTGCTCACCAGCGCCTTATATCCGACAATCCCGCCGACTGTGGCGCGGATCACCGTCGAGGAGCTGCTCGCCCGAGCGCGCGCGGGACTGCGACGGCTCGCACCCGCGGAAGCGGCCGCGGCCCAGGCGAGGGGCGCTCTCCTCGTCGACACCCGCGACGAGGGCGACCGCCGGAGAGAGGGCGTGATCCCGGGCGCGCTGCACGTGCCGCTCTCGGTGCTGTTCTGGCGCACCGAGCGGCTCGGCCCGCTCGACCGCGAGCTGGTCGTCGTCTGCAACGACGGCTACTCGTCGAGCCTCGCGGCGGCGACCCTGCAGGAACTCGGCTTCGAGCGCGCGACCGATCTCGATGGTGGATTTCGTGCCTGGGCCGCCGCCGGCTTGCCGGTCGGCGACGCCGACTAGCGGGACTGGTGCCGGCGGTCGACGAAGATGCTCGTGGTGCGGCGCTCCTGATGGGTGCGCGGCGCCGGCGGCCGCGCGTCCAGGCGCGAATGCTTCTTTGCCTGGATCGTCGGATCGGGCTGAACAGTCGTGCGCATGCGGGCTCACCTCCCAGCCACCACGATTGTGCGCCTCCGCGCGCCGCCGCGCAATGCGGGAATTCCCCTACCCCTCGGCCGAGGCCAGTTCCCAGGCGGCTTCGGCCAGCGCGGGCACGCCGGTGTCGAGCTTCGCGTAGTACTGGTCGTCGGTCGTGCCGGCGAGGAACCGCTTGTAGTTGCCCTCGAGGAAGATCGACGCCTTCCAGAGCGCGAGCGACTGGTACCAGGCGAGGTGCTCGACCCTGCGGCCGCTCGACCTCCTCGTAGCGGGCGACGAGCTCGTCCCTGGTCGCGAAGCCCGGCCGCGCGGTGACGGGCGAGGTGCCGAGCGGCGAGGGCGAGCCGGGCTCGGTCCAGGTCGCGGTGAGGTAGCCGACGTCGGCGATCGGGTCGCCGACCGTCGCGAGCTCCCAGTCGAGGATCGCGAGGAGGTGGGCGGGCGCGGACGCTCGCGTACATCGTGTTGCCGAGCCGGTAGTCGCCGTGGACGATCGTGGAGGGCGGCGACTCGGGCATCGTCGCCGCGAGCCGGCGGTGGACCTCCTCGACGACCGGCAGCTCGCGCGTGCGCGTCAGCTCCCAGAGGCCGGCGAAGCGGCGGAGCTGGCGCTCGAGGTAGCCGGTCGGCCCGCCGAGGCCCTCGGGCGGCGGGACGGCGTGGAGCTCGGCCAGCGCATCGACGAGCTCGATGCCGATCCGGGCGCGCTCGGCCGGGGTGTCGAGCCCGGCGGGCAGCTCGTCGTGGAAGACGACGCCGTCGACCTCGTCCATCACGTAGAACGGGACGCCGAGCGCGGTCTCGTCCTCGTGGGCGAGCAGCACGCGCGGCACGCGGACGGCCGTGCCGGCGAGCGCGTCGAGCAGCCTCGCCTCGCGGAGGACGTCGTGGGCCGAGGGCGGCAGCGGCGGCCGTGGCGGTCGCCGCAGCACGAAGCGCTCGTCGCCCCGGCGGATCAGGAAGGTGACGTTCGAGTGCCCGTCGCCGATCCGCTCCGCCTCGATCGGCCCGGAGCCGAGCCCGGCGGCGTCCAGCACGGCTTCGACCGGCTCGAGCACGAGCAGCGGCGGAAGCGGCTCGGCGGCGGCCTGCTCGGGCGTCTGGACGATCTCGCGCACGCCGTAACGCTACGCGTGATTTGCCACGAAGGGCGTGTTAGCCTCCGCCGACACTCGGTCACGAAAGGGGACAGCTGTGCCGGGAATCGACGCAAAATCGGACGCGATCTACGACCTCGTCGAGGAGGGCTCCGGAGTCGAGCGCCTGGCGACGGGCTTCACGTTCACCGAGGGGCCGATCTGGCATCCGACGGAGCATCACCTGCTCTTCTCCGACATGCCCGGCGACGTCCGGCGCAGGTACACGCCCGACGGCACGGTCGTCGAGGTGATGCGCCCGTCGTTCAAGTGCAACGGCATGACCTACGACGCCGACCTCAACCTGCTCGTCTGCGAGCACGTCACGAGCTCGCTGATGCGCGAGCGGCCGGACGGCACGCGCGAGACTGCTCGCCTACCACTACGAGGGCAAGTACCTGAACAGCCCGAACGACGTCTGCGTCCGCTCCGACGGCTCGATCTACTTCAGCGACCCGTGGTACGGGCGCTTCCCCGGCTTCGGCGTCGAGCGCGAGCCGCGAGCTCGGCTGGCAGGGCGTCTTCCGGATCCCGCCCGGCGGCGGCCAGGACGAGCTCGAGCTGGCGCTGCCCGAGGACGAGTTCGACGATGCCGAACGGGCTCTGCTTCTCGCCCGACGAGTCGCTGCTCTACGTCAACGACACGCCGCGAGCGCACTATCAAGGTCTGGGACGTGAACGCGGACGGCTCGCTCACGAACGGGCGGCATGTTCTTCGAAGGCGTCGGCACCGGCGTGATCGAGGAGGGCATCCCCGACGGGATGAAGTGCGACGAGCGCGGGAACATCTGGGTCACCGGCCCGAAGGGCGTCTGGGTGATCAGCGCCGACGGGCGAGCATCTCGGCACGGTCGAGGTGCCCGAGGGCGTCGGCAACCTCACCTGGGGCGGCGACGACTGGCACACGCTCTACATCCCGAGCACCTCGTCCCTCTACTCGATCCGCACCAAGGTCGGCCCGCACCGCGAGCCGTACATGCGCTAGGAGGACAGCATGAGACGATGACCGACTTGAAGCTCGATCCGAAGCGCACAGCGCTCGTGATCCAGGACATGCAGAACGACGTGGTCATCGAGGGCGGCGCCTTCGCCGAGTCCGGCTCGCCGGCTCACGCGAAGGAGCAGAACGTGATCGCGAACCTCGGTCGACCTCGCCGCGACGTGCCGCGCCAAGGGCGTCCCGGTGATCCACGTCTGGTACATCGTCGAGCCCGGCGCGCCCGGCGTCGCGCTCAACGCGCCGCTCTTCCAGGGCCTCAAGGAGGCGAACGCGATGGTGCGCGGCACCTGGGGCGCGGCGCCGGTGGACGGCCTCGAGGCGCAGCCGGGCGACCACGTCGTCGAGAAGACGCGCATGAGCGGCTGGCAGGGGACGAACCTCCAGAACCTCCTCGTCGGGCTCGGCCGCGACACGGTGATCGTCACCGGCGCCTGGACGAACATGTCCGTCGAGCACTCGGCCAGAACCGGCGCGGACATGGGCTACGACGTGGTCGTTCCGGAGGACGGCTGCTCGACGATGAACGCCGACTGGCACAACGCGTCGATCAACTACGCGCTGACGAACGTCTGCGTCGTGACGGACTGCGCGACGGTGAAAGCCGCGCTGAGCTGAAGACCCGCGCGGCGCTCTTCCGGGCGGTAGGCGAGCCGTTCGACGTCGTCGAGGTCGACCTGCGCGAGCCGCGCCCGGACGAGGTCGTCGTCGCGATGACGGCGGTCGGGATCTGCGGCACCGACCTCCACCAGGTGAAGGGCGAGTTCCGGCGGCCGACGCCGATGGTGCTCGGCCACGAGGGCGCGGGCGTGGTCGAGCAGGTCGGGAGCGCGGTCACGGGGCTCGCGCCGGGCGACGAGGTCGTGCTCTCGTGGGCACCGTCGTGCGGCGTCTGCGGCGACTGCCTGCGCGGCCGGCCGGCGGCCTGCGTGCCGCTGCACCAGGCGATCGGGGCGGGAACGCTCGTCGACGGAACGACCGGGATCTCGTTCGAGGGCGAGACGGTCTACCGCGGCACCGCGACCGGGGCGCTCGCGGAGCGCGTGATCGTCGCTGCGAAGGCGGCTCTGCCGACGGGCGGCGCGATCCCGCTGCGCGAGGCGGCGCTCCTCGGCTGCGCGGCGCTGACCGGGGTCGGCTCGGTGCTGTTCGCGGCCCGCGTGAGCGGCGGGCTCGTCGGTGCTCGTGCTCGGCGGCGGCGGAGTCGGCCAGTTCCTGGTGCAGGGCGCGCGGATCGCGGGTGCCACGACGATCGTCTGCGCCGACCCGATCGAGTCGCGCCGCGCGCAGGCGCTCGAGCTCGGCGCGACGCACGCGTTCGACCCGGACGAGCTCCAGGCCGAGCTGGCGAAGCTCGCCCCCGAGGGCGCCGACTACGCGTTCGATGCGGTCGGCTATCCGGCGACGAGCGTCACCGCGCTCGAGCTGACGCGGAGCGGCGGCACCTGCGTGATCGTCGGCCTGCCGCCGGTGGGCTCGCGCCTCGACCTCGACCCGGCCCAGTTCACCCGCCGGGAGAAGTTCCTGACCGGGACGATGTACGGCTCGGAGGACCCGGCCGTCGCGCTGCCGGTGCTGATCGACCACGTCCGCGCGGGCCGGCTCGACCTCGCCTCGCTCGTGGGAACGAGCTACTCGCTCGACGACGTGAACGAGGCGGTCGAGGCGAGCCTCGCCGGCTCGCCCGGCCGCGTGCTCGTCACGCCTTGAGCGTCCACAGGACGGCGTGGCCCTTGCCGGCCGCGGTGCTGGCGAGCCCGACGATCTGGTCGTGCCCGTTGATCGCCGACGGGTCGCTCTCCGCCCCGCCGAGCGTGCCGAGGTCGGTCAGCTTGCCGTTCTGCCACACGAAGGCGTGGACCGAGGCCCCGGACGCAGGGATGCTCACTCCGATCACCTGGCCTTGCTCGTCGATCGCGACGGCCGCGCCGAAGCTCCCGCCGAGCGAGCCGAGGTCCAGGATCTTCCCGTCCCGCCACAGCACCGGCTGCCGGCTGCCGGCCGTGGCGAGATCGGAGCCCACGACCGCGCCGCCGCCGTTGAGCGCGACGGCGTCGGTGGCGGGATGGGAGGGGCCGAGCGTGCCGAGATCGCGCATCTTGCCCTCCTGCCAGAGGAAGGCATGGCCTTGCTGGCCGTTCTGGGTGACGACACCGGTGTAGCTCGTCCCGACGACCTGGCCTCGATCGTTGATCGCGACGGCGCTGCTGTCCGTGTAGGTGGGGCCGAGAGTGCCGAGGTCGGTCATCTTGCCGTTCTGCCAGAGGAAGCCGTGGAACTTGCCGGCCGCGGTCTTGCTCTCGCCGACGACCTGTCCGCTCGCGTTGATCGCGAGCGCGTAGCCGAGCGGCCCGCCGAGGGTGCCGAGGTCGGTCATCTTTCCGTTCTGCCACAGGAACGGATGCGTCTCGCCGCTCGCGGTGAGGCTCTCGCCGACGATCTGGCCCTTGTCGTTGATCGCGCGGGGCCGGCTGGTCCGCCCGCCGAGCGTGCCGAGGTCGGTCAGCTTGCCGGCCTGCCACACGAAGCCGTGCGTCCGTGCCGGCTTGGCGGTGAGGCTCGCGCCGATGATCTGGCCGTGCTCGTTGATCGCGGCCGCGCCGCTGTCCCGCCCGCCCAGCGTGCCGAGGTCGGTCATCTTGCCGTCGCGCCAGAGGAAGGCGTGCTGGGTGCCGTTCGCCGTGCCGCTTCCGCCGACGACCTCTCCCTGCTCGTCGATCGCGGAGGCGATGCTCGTCGTGTACGTGGGACCGAGGGTGCCGAGGTCGGTGATCGTCCAGTGGGCAGGGGCGGCGGCGGCCGTCGTGGTCGTCGCGGGAGGCGTGGACTTCGACCCGCACGCGGTCGCGAGCGCGAGCACGGCCGCGGCGAGCAGCGCGCCGCGAGGCAGCCGGCGCATCACGAAGCGCGCTGCTCTTCGAGCCGGCGGAGCTCGACGCGGCGGATCTTTCCGCTCCTCGTCTTCGGCAGCGAGTCGACGAACTCGATCTCGCGCGGGTACTTGTAGGGAGCGGTCACGCGCTTGCAGTGTGCCTGCAGCTCGGCCGCGAGGTCGTCGCCTGCCTCCGCGCCTGGCCGCAGGACGACGAAGGCCTTCACGATCTGGCCGCGCTCGGGGTCCGGCTTGCCGACGACCGCGCTCTCGGCGACGGCCGGGTGCTCGAGGAGCGCGCTCTCGACCTCGAACGGCCCGATCCGGTAGGCGGCCGAGAGGATCACGTCGTCGGCGCGGCCCGTGAACCACAGGTAGCCGTCGGCGTCTCGGGTGGCGCGGTCGCCGGTGATGTACCACTCGCCGCGGAACACGGCCGCCGTCTCCTCGGGCGCGTCCCAGTAGCCGACGAACAGGCTCGGCGGGCGGCCGCGCACGGCGATGTCGCCCTCGGCGTCGACCGGCACGATCTCGCCGCGCTCGTCGACCACCTCGACGTCGTGGCCGGGCGTCGGCAGCCCCATCGAGCCGGGCTTGACCTCGTTGCGCGGCGTGTTCGCGACGAGCAGCGTGTTCTCGGTCTGGCCGTAGCCGTCGTAGATCGTGATCCCGAACGCGTCGCGAAAGGCCTTGATCACCTCCGGGTTGAGCGGCTCGCCCGCGGAGACGGCGTGACGAAGGCGCGAGAGGTCGTGGCGGCCGAGGTCGTCGAGCTTCGCCATCAGCCGGTACTCGGTCGGCGCCTGGCAGAGCACCGTCACCTCCATCCGCTCGAGCAGCTCGAACCGCTCGCGCGACGTCGAACGCCGCCCTCGTGGAGCAGGATCTCCGCGCCCTGGCTCCACGGGCCGAGGAAGACGTTCCAGATCGACTTCGCCCAGCCCGTCCCCGCCGTGCACCAGACGAGGTCGCCGGGGCGCGCGTCGAGCCAGTGCTCGGCCTGCATCCGCTTCGCGTACGTGTACGCGTGCGTGTGCGTGACGCCCTTCGGGTCCTTCGTCGTGCCCGAGGTGTAGAGGATGAACGCCGGCTCGTCGGCGCGCGTGTCCTCGCAGTCCGGGATCGCCACGGGCTCGCCGGCCTCGTCGAGGAAGAGCACGTCCATCCCCGCGACCTCGGCCTCGGCGCCGCGATGGGCGACGAGCAGCGAGGCGCCGGAGTGGCGCATGCGGAACTCGAGATCCTTCGCGCGGAGCATCTCGGAGCACGGGATCGTGACGACGCCGAGCCGGAGCGCGCCGAGCAGGATCAGGTGCCAGTCGGGCGTCTTCCCGACGAGCACGAGGACGCGGTCGCCCCGGCGCAGGCCCCGCTCGGCGAGGACTCCCGACCACCGCGCGGCGCCGTCCGCGATCTCGCCCCAGGTCAGCCGGCTGACCGCTCCGGCGGCGTCGACGAACGTGAGCGCGAACTCGTCCCGCGCGTGCCGCTCGACGACGTCGCGGGCGAAGTTGAAGCGCTCCGGGACCTTCACGCCTCCGCGGCCCAGCGCTCGCGGTAGTCCTCGCGCACCGGGGCGAAGACGTCGAGGACGAGGGCGCCCTCGGGGCCGCAGTACGCGGAGTGCTCGACCCCGCCCGGGAGCACGTAGCCCTCCATCGGGCCGAGCTCGTACGGGACCCCGTCGATCACCAGCGCCTGCATCCCTCGCAGCACGATCCCGAGCTGCTCGTGCGGATGGCTGTGGCGCGGCACCGTCGCGCCGGGTGCGAAGTCGATCACGTTCAGCATCGCGTCGTCGCCGAACAGCGGCCGTCCCTCGACGCCGTCCGTGAGCAGAAAGCGGCGGACATCGTCGAAGCGGACGAACTGCGGCGCTGCCACCGGACGATTATCGTTGTCCTCGTGACCGCCGTCGAGAGCGACCTCCTCCGCCGCCAGGCCTACGTCGACGGGCACTGGGGTGCCGCCGAGACACGCCGCGCGATCGGAGGCGTGCAGTGATCGTCGAGCAGCGCGACTACCACGTCTACACCGGCAAGCTGCCCGAGCTCGTCCGCCTCTACGAGACCGAGGGGATCGCGATCCAGGTCGAGGAGCTCGGCGGCTTCGTCGGCGCCTTCACCGTCGACGTCGGCGCCGTCTCGACCTACACGCACATCTGGAGCTACGACAGCTGGGACGAGCGGGCGGAGCGGCGCGCGCGGCTGCAGGCACGCGACGACTGGAAGGCGTTCCTCGCGAAGATCCAGCCGCTGATCCACACGCAGCAGAACCGGATCCTGATCCCCACCTCCTTCTCGCCGCTTCGCTGATGGGCGCGCTCGACGGCAAGGTCGCGGTCGTCACCGGAGCCGCCCAGGGCATCGGCCGGGCGCTCGCCGAGGGTCTCGCGCGCGAGGGCGCGCGGATCGTCGTCGCCGACCTGAAGGGCGCGGAGGAGGCGGCCGCCGCGTTCCCGGACGGAGTCGGAGTCACCGCCGACGTCGCCGACGAGGCCTCGGTGCAGCACCTCGCGGACGAGGCGCTCGAGCGTTGCGGCCGGATCGACGTGCTCGTCAACAACGCGGGCCTCTACGCCTCGCTCGAGATGCGCCCGTTCACCGAGATCCCGCTCGAGGAGTGGAACCGCGTGATGGAGGTCAACGTCGCCTCGATGTTCCTCACCTGCCGCGCCGTCGTGCCGGCGATGCGGGCCCAGGGCGGCGGAAAGATCGTGAACATCTCCTCGGGCACGCCGTTTCGCGGCGTCCCGTTCCTGCTCCACTACGTCACGAGCAAGGGCGCGATCGTCGCGTTCACGCGCGCGCTCGCGCGCGAGCTCGGCAAGGACAACGTGCTGGTGAACTGCGTCGCGCCCGGCTTCACGATGTCGGACGGGGTGAAGGACCACCCGGAGGTGATCGAGAAGCTGCGCGACGCCTCGGTCGCCTCGCGGACGATCCAGCGCGACCAGGTTCCCGAGGACGTCGTCGGCGCGACCGTCTATCTGGCAGGGCCGTACTCCGACTTCGTCACCGGCCAGACCATCGTGATCGACGGCGGCCAGTACTTCCATTGAGGCTCTCCCTCTACGACCATCCGGACGGGGTCGAGACCGCCGCCGGGAACCGCGTCGTCTACGACGTCGGCAGCGGCGAGGCGTACTTCGGCGCGGCGAAGGTCGACGGGCACGCGCTCGTCTGGGAGCTCGAGGACGAGGAGAACGGCGCGCTCTTCTCGCACGAGATCGAGCTCGACCCGGCCGCGCCGTGGATCGCGCGCTGCGACCGGATCGACTTCCCGGCCGGCGGGATCGCGTACATGCACACCCACCCCGGCCCCGGAATCCGCTACCTGCTCCACGGCGAGCTGCAGATCCGCACCCTCGGCAAGGTCGCCGTCTACGGGCCGGGCGGGATCTGGTTCGAGCAGGCGGGCGACCCGATCCTCGCGGTCGCCTCGCCCGAGGTGGAGACGGCGTTCGTCCGCGTCCTCGTGCTCCCGGCCGAGTGGGAGGGCAAGCGCACGATCCGCTACGTCGACCCGCTCGACGAGGAGAAGCCGAAGCTCCAGCGTCCGACCGTGTTCTTCGACCACGCGCTGGCGCTCGGATGACGAGGCCCGGCGGCCGGATCCTCGTCGACCAGCTCGAGCTCCACGGAGCCGACCTCGCCTTCGGCGTGCCGGGCGAGAGCTACCTCGCAGTGCTGGACGCGCTCCACGACTCGCCGATCCGCTACGTCGTCTGCCGGCACGAGGTGGGCGCCGCGAACATGGCCGACGCCTACGGCAAGCTGACCGGCCGCCCCGGGATCTGCATGGTCACGCGCGGCCCCGGCGCGACGCACGCCTCGGGCGGGATCCACACCGCGTTCCAGGACTCGACGCCGCTGATCCTGCTGATCGGCCAGGTCGGGCGGGACATGCTCGGGCGCGAGGCCTTCCAGGAGATCGACTACCGGCAGATGTTCGGGCCGATGGCGAAGTGGGTCGCGCAGATCGACGAGGTCGAGCGGATCCCGGAGCTCGTCGCGCGCGCCTTCCACACGGCGACCTCGGGCCGGCCGGGGCCTGTGGTGCTCGCGCTGCCGGAGGACATGCTCGTCGAGGAGGCCGACGTCCCCGACGCGGCGCCGTACGAGCCGACACAGGCGCACCCCGGCGACGCCGAGCTCGAGCGGATGCGCGCGCTGCTGCAGGGCGCCGCGCGGCCGCTCGTGATCGTCGGCGGGTCGCCCTGGAGCGCGGAGGCGCACGACGACCTCGCCGCCTGGTGCGAGGCGGGCGAGCTCCCGATCGCGGCCTCGTTCCGCTGCCAGGACTACGTCGACAACGACTCGCCCGTCTACGCGGGGCACCTCACGCTCGGCCAGGACCCGAGGCTCGGCGCCCGCGTCCGGGACGCGGACGTGCTTCTGGTCGTCGGCGACCGGCTCAGCGAGATCACCACCGCCGGCTACACGCTCCTGGACGTGCCGCGCCCGAAGCAGGCGCTGATCCACGTCCACCCGGACCCGGACGAGCTGGCCCGCGTGTACCAGCCGGAGCTCGCGATCGCCGCAGGCCCCGCGCGGTTCGCGGCGGCGCTGCGCCGCGTGCCGCCGCTCGACGGCACGGCGTGGCGCGAGGCGACCGCGCAGGCCCGCGCCGAGTACCTCGAGAACCTCCGCGCACTCCCCGCAGCCCGGCGACCTCGACATGGGCGAGGTGATGGCGCATCTGCGCGAGCGCCTGCCCGCCGACGCGATCCTCACGAACGGCGCAGGCAACTTCTCGGTCTGGGAGCACCGCTTCTACGAGTTCCACTCGTTCCGCAGCCAGCTCGCGCCGACGAGCGGCTCGATGGGCTACGGCGTCCCGGCCGCGGTGGCCGCGAAGCTCGTCGCGCCCGAGCGCACCGTGGTCGCGTTCGCGGGCGACGGCGACTTCCTGATGACCGGGCAGGAGCTCGCGACGGCGGTGCAGGAGAAGGCCGCGATCGTCGTGCTCGTGGTCGACAACGGCATGCTCGGGACGATCCGCATGCACCAGGAGCGGCACTACCCGGGCCGGGTGAGCGGCACCGACCTCGTCAACCCGGACTTCGCCCGGCTCGCGGAGGCCTACGGCGCGTACGGCGAGCGGGTCGAGCGGACGGCCGACTTCCCGGCCGCGCTTCGAGCGCGCCGCTCGCGGCCGGGCGGCCGGCCCTGCTCCACCTCGTGATCGATCCGGAGGCGATCACGCCGCGCCAGACGCTGACCGAGATCCGGGAGTCCGCGCTCGCGAAGTCTTAGGGTTGGCACGACCACGACACGGGAGGACGAGATGGCGCTTTCGTACGCGAGCACGGTGATCGACGCCACGGCAGACGCCGTCTGGGCGAGGATCCGCGACTTCAACGGGCTTTCGGACTGGTATCCGGAGGCGATCCTGGGGAGCGTGATCGAGGACGGCAAGACCGGTCTCGAGGTCGGTGCGGTGCGCGAGCTCACGCTCGCGGACGACGTGAAGATCCGCGAGAAGCTGCTCGCCCACTCCGACGAGGCGCGCTCGTACACCTACGACTTCCAGACGACGCCGTTCGACGTCGACAACTACAACGCGACGATCCGGGTCACGCCGGTCACCGACGGGGACAAGGCGTTCGTCGAGTGGTGGACGACCTTCGACTGCGACCGCGACCAGCAGGAGCACTGGACCGGCTTCTTCGCGAACGAGATCTTCCAGAACGGGTTCGAGGCGATCAAGAAGCGCATGCGGGGCGAGTGAGCTCGCGCACGGAGATCCGGGTCGCCGGCCTCGCCGAGCCGATCTCGCACTACACCGACGCGGTGCTCGCGGGCGGCCTCCTGTTCGTGAGCGGGGTCGTCGCGGTCGACGGCGAGGGGCGCCTCGTCGGCGGTGACGACGTCGTCGCGCAGACGCGGCAGGTGTTCGAGAACCTCGGCGCGATCCTCTCTGCGGGAGGCTGCTCGTTCGCGGACGTGGTCAAGGTGACCGTGTTCCTGACCGACGTGGACGAGCGGCCGCTCGTGAACACGGTGCGCCGGGAGGTGTTCGGTGGGACGCGGCCGGCCTCGACCCTCGTCGAGGTGCCGCGGCTCGCGGTGCCCGGCGCCCGGATCGAGATCGAGTGCGTCGCGCAGGTGCCCGCATGAGCCTCGATCCGTACAACGCGATCGTCACCGCCGTCGAGCCAGAGGCGCCGGGAGAAGGCCCGCTCGCCGGCAGGACGCTGCTCGTCAAGGACCTGATCGACACGGCCGGGATCCGGACGACGTACGGCTCGCGCCTCTACGCCGACCACGTCCCCGACCGGAACGCGACGGTGGTCGACCGGGCGGTCGCCGCCGGGGCGGTCGTGGTCGGCAAGGCGAACCTGCCGGAGTTCGCGTGGAGCGTGCTCGGCCAGAACGAGTGGTTCGGCACGGTGCACAACCCGTTCCACCCGGGCAAGACGACGGGCGGCTCGAGCTCCGGCAACGCGGCGGCGCTCGCCGCGGGCCTCGTCGACCTCGGGATCGGCTCGGACACCGGCTGCTCGATCCGGCTGCCCTCGGCCGCGTGCGGGATCGTCGGGCTGAAGTCGCGCTGGGGCGTGATCCCGATGGACGGCGTCTTCCCGCTCTGCCCGACCCTCGACACGGTCGGCCCGATGGGCCGCTCGGTCGCCGACGTCGCGCTCTTCTGGTCGGTGCTCGCGGACCGCCCCGTCCCCGAGCCGCGGCTCGACGGCCTCACCGTCGGGCTGCTCCGGCAGCCCCCGGGGATCGGCGACGGCCGCCCGACCGAGACGAGCGACCTCGCCGAGGCACACGTCGCCGACCTCGAGCGGCTGGGCGCCCGCGTGGTCGAGGCCCGCTTCCCGGACGCGACCGCGAACACCTGGCCGCAGTTCCTCCACGAGGCGAGCCAGTCGCACGCTCCGACGTTCCCGAGCCGCGCCGACGAGTACGGCGAGGTGATGCGCGCGAAGCTCGAGACCGCGAGCCGCGTCGACCCGGACGAGGTCGCGGCCGCCTACGCGGCGATCGCGGAGTGGCGAAGCTACGAGCCCGAGGTCGACCTCTACGTCAGCCCGTGCTACGCCGTCGAGCTGCCGCCCGAGGACGCGGTCGAGACGGAGATCCGGCTGCCCCTCTCGTCGTTCCTCCGCTGGGTCAACCTGACCGGCTGGGCGGGGCTCGCGATCGGGAACCTGCAGCTGGTCGCGCCGCACGACGAGACGGTCCTCGCGGCCGGGCTCGCGCTCGAGCGCGGCTGAGCCAGTAGCACGTTTTCCAGGAAAAAGCGACGGTTGAATCCGTCATTCCGGGTTGTTAGGTTCGGTCGCTCCGTGAGAGGCAAAGCGCACAAATGAGCGACAGCACCGTCCAGATCGACGCCGTCAAGGGTCCCGGCTGTCGCCCGGGCAGGCGGCGCAGTACACATCGCGCGGGATCGCCGGCGCCGCCGCGATCTTCGTGCTCGTGTGGGTGCTGTTCTGGGCGCCGAAGACGACCTACGGCTCGGCTGTCAGCGACCCGACCGACTTCTTCAAGACCTTCCTCGACTCGATCACCTTCGCGGGGCTGCTGTTCGTGGTCGCGAGCGGCTTCACGCTGATCTTCGGCCTGATGCGCGTCGTGAACATGGCGCAGGGCTCGTTCTTCCTGCTCGGCGGCTTCATCGCCTACAAGCTGCAGCAGAACTTCGCGCACGGCGGCGGGTTCGGCCTCGATCAGCTCCCAGGTCTCGCTGTGGCAGTGGGTGCTGCCCGCGGTGATCGCCGCCGGCTGCGTCGCGGTCGTCGGCCTCGCGATCCAGCAGGCGTTCCTCCGCTGGAACCAGGGCCAGGACCTGCGCCAGGCGCTGATCACGATCGCGATCTCGATCATCCTCGCCGACCAGATGCTCGCGCACTTCAACGCGGGGAACGCGCAGAGCATCTCGTGGCCCGGCACGCTCGACCGGTTCGTCAGCCTCGGCTTCGGCGGGATCCAGTACTCGCTCGCGCGCCTGTTCATGCTCGCGGTCGCGATCGTGGTCGGGGTGCTGCTCTGGCTCTGGCTCCAGAAGACGCGCACCGGGATGGTGATCCGCGCCGGCGTCGACGACCGCCAGATGGTCTCCGGGCTCGGCGTCAACATCCAGCTCACGTTCGCGCTCGCGTTCTTCGTGGGCGCGGGGCTCGCGGGCTTCGGCGGCGTGATGGGCGGCTCGTTCGCCGGCCTCCAGATCGACGTCGGCGGGCAGTGGCTGCTCAACTGCCTCGTGGTCGTGATCATCGGCGGGATGGGCTCCCTGGCGGGCGCCGCGGTCGGCGCGATCCTCTACGCCTTCGTCTTCAACTTCTCGGCGATCTACCTGCCGACCACGAGCGGCAACTGCTGCACGGAGTACTCGGTCGTCTTCACGTTCGCCCTGCTCGCGCTGGTGCTCGCGTTCCGGCCTCAGGGCCTCCTCGGGAGGGCCGGATGAGCGCCCACGCGGTGACGCCGTCGCGCGTGGTGGGGATCGGCGCCCTGGTGATCGCGGCGCTCGGGCCCTTCATCTTCAGCAACTACATCGCGCACACGCTGCTCACGCAGGTGTTCTGGCTCGGAATCGCCGCCGCCAGCCTCATCTTCCTCTCCGCCTACGGCGGGATGGTCTCGCTCTGCCAGATCTCGATGTTCGGGATCGCGGGGTTCGTGGTCGGGAACACGGTCACGACCGGCGAGGTCGAAGGGCCTCCACCTCGGCTGGAACCCCTGGCTCGGCGTCGTGCTCGGGATCGTGATCGCGACCGTGATCGGCCTCCTGCTCGGCGCGCTCGTCGAGCCGGAGCTTCGGGATCTACTTCCTGATGCTCACCGTCGTCTTCGCCGTGCTCGCGAACTACTTCTTCGGGCAGGTGACGAACCTCTCGGGGTTCAGCGGGATCAGCGGGATCCAGATCCACACTCCGGGCATCATCGGCAACCCGAACCTCCACCCCAACCGGCTCTACTACATCGCACTCGGTCACCGCGATCGTCGTCTACTTCCTGATCCGGTACCTCGGGCGGACGCCGTTCGGGATCGCGCTCCAGGGGATCCGCGACGACCCGGTGCGGATGAGCTCGCTCGGCTACAACATCTCCGCCCACCGGACGCTCGCGTTCGGGTTCGCGGCCTTCGTCGCCTCGCTCGCCGGCGTCCTGTTCGTGTGGTGGAACGACCACATCGACCCCGCGACGATCGACCTCGACGCCGTGATCAACCTCCTGATCGTCTGCGTGATCGGCGGGCTCTACAAGCTCGAGGGCGCCTGGGTGGGCGCGCTCGCGTTCGTGCTCCTCAACAACTACCTCCACGACACCAACGTGCCCCTCGTGGGCGGGAGCTTCTACACCGTGATCGGCGTGATCTTCCTCGTGATCGTGCTGCTCTCGCCGGCAGGGCTCCTCGGGATCTGGGACAAGCTCGTCCAGCGGGTACAGGCCGCCGCCGCGGGACCGACCGACGAGTCGCCCACGGCGTCTCAGGAGGGAACGACGTGAAAGGGGGGATGCCCGCGCGTGACACCGCTTGGTCTACGCGAAGTGCTCAGTGATGCAGGCGTTCAGTTCTGGCCGAGTTCCCCGTAAGGAGGGTATTCATGACGTACGTCAAGAGGCGAGGCCGCCCGTTCTGGCTCCCGGTCGGAATCGGTGCTCTCGCCGCCGTGGTGCTCGCGGGAGTCCTCGCGGCCTCCGCGGTCGGGAAGACGGCAGCCGCGACGCCGATCAAGATCGGCATCCTGTCGGACTGCCAGGGCGCGTTCGGAGGTCAGTACGAGGCCGACATCGGCGGCGCGATCGCCGGGCTCTCGCAGTTCGCGGGCGCCAAGCCGAAGAACCCGAACAAGCCGTCCGATGGCATGGTCGGCGGCTCGGTCGCACGGTCACCCGCTGCAGATCGTCGGCTTCGGCTGCTCGAACGACAGTGCGGACCTCGCGATCAAGGAGACGAAGCGCCTGATGGAGCAGCTCGGCGCGGACATCCTGATCGGCCCGCTGTCGGGCGACGAGTCGATCGCCGTGGCGAACTACGCGAAGGCGCATCCGACGAAGACGTTCATCAACGGCACCGCGGGCGCGCAGGACACGACGCTCAAGGTGCGGGCGCCGAACTTCTTCCGCTACAACGGCGACGGTGCGCAGTGGAACGCCGGCATCGGCGACCTCATGCACAAGAAGGGCTGGAAGACCGCGGCCATCATCATGGACGACTACAGCTTCGCCTGGACGTCGGGCGCAGGCATCATCGCTGACTTCTGCGCTGCGGGCGGCAAGATCACGAAGCGGGTCTTCCCGCCGCTGAACACGACCGACTACTCGTCGTACGTGAGGCAGCTGCCCGCCCCGAACAAGGTGGACGGCTACTTCTGGGTCGTCGGCGGCTCGGGCACGGTCGCCTCGCTCAAGGCATTCGAGCAGGCGTACGGGCCACTGAAGGCAAGCCAGATCTCCGGCAACCTCTTCCTCGAGGTGACGGGGAACTTCCAGCAGGTCGCCCCGCGGATCAGCGGTGCCTACGTCGGCGGCTTCGGCACGCCGGGCACCGACTACGCGTCGCCGGCTGCGAAGGCGTACGTGGCGAAGCAGATGTCGTACTGGAAGCAGATCCCGCCGCTCGGTCCGATGAACACGGCGAACGCTTACAACGGCTTCTACTTCAACTACTGGAAGGCCGCCTGGGCCCTCGTCAAGGGGCTCAACGTCGTGCACGGCAACATCGCCAACCAGAAGCCGCTGCAGGCGGCCCTGGCGAAGGTGACGCTGAACACGCCGTTCGGCCTGGTCACGCTGGACAAGAACCGCAACGCGGTCGAGGGCGAGTGGTCGTACCAGATCTTCGCCCAGCCCGGCAAGACCGAGGTCAAGACGGTCCAGTTCATCCCGAACGTCGACCAGACGTTCGGCGGCACGTTCAGCCCGTCCACGCCGCCTCCGGGGCGCTCGTTCCCGACCTGCAAGGCGGGTGCGCTGCCCTGGACCGGCAAGGAAAAGCCTGTCGTCAACGGCAAGATCGTCGGGTGACGGCAGAGGCACCGAGTACGTCAGGTAGCGCCGAAGGCGCCGCGCCGACCCTCCGCTTGCGGGGGGTCGGCCGGCGCTTCGGCGGCCTTCACGCCGTGCGGGACGTCGACCTCGACGTCCCGCACGGCGAGCGCCGCGCGATCCTCGGGCCGAACGGCGCCGGCAAGACGACGCTGTTCAACGTGATCGCCGGGGAGTTCCCGGCCACGTCCGGGACGGTCGAGCTGTTCGGCCACGACGTCACCCACATGCCGTCCCGCAACCGCGCGAAGCTCGGCCTCGCGCGGACGTACCAGCAGTCGCGCCTGTTCGGCGGGCTGACCGTCGAGGACAACATCTATCTCGCGATCCTCGGCGTCGGCGGCGGCCGGATGCGGCCGGTCACGCTCCGCAAGCGGGACTCCGAGCTGCGCGAGCGCGCCTACGAGGCCGCGAACCGGGCGGCGATCGCGCCGAAGTTCAAGGAGCTCGTCGGCTCGCTCTCCCACGGCGAGCACCGGCAGGTCGCGCTCGCCCTCGCGCTCGCCGTCGAAGCCGAAGCTGCTGATGCTCGACGAGCCGGCCTCGGGCCTCTCGCGCGGCGAGCGCGTCGTCCTGACCGACCTCCTGCTGGCCCTCGACCGCGAGATCACGCTGATCCTGATCGAGCACGACATGGACGTCGCGCTGCGCGTGGCCGAGCAGGTGACGATGCTCCACCAGGGCGAGAAGGTCGTCGAGGGGACGCCCGACGAGATCCGCGCCAACCAGCTCGTCCACGACCTCTACCTCGGCAAGGCGGAGCAGGCCCATGCCTGATCCGCTCTTCGTCGTCTCGGGCCTGAACGCGTTCTACGGACGCGCGCAGGCGCTCGAGGACGTCTCGTTCGAGATGACGAACGAGTCGATCGCGGTCGTCGGCCGAAACGGGATGGGCAAGACGACGCTCTGCAACGCGATCATGGGCTTCGCGCCGCCGCGCGCGACGGGCTCGATCAGGTTCGAGGGGAAGGAGCTCGTCGGCAAGCCGTCCTACCGGGTGGCCGGGCTCGGGATCGGCTACGTCCCGCAGGGCCGCCGCCTGTTCCCGTCCCTGAGCGTCGACGAGCACCTCCGCATGATCCGCGCGCCGAAGACGCCGGGCGTCCGCAACTGGACGGTGCAGAGCGTCTACGAGCTGTTCCCCCACCTCGCGACGCGGAAGAAGCACGGCGGCGCGCAGCTGTCCGGCGGCGAGCAGCAGATGCTCGCGATCGGGCGCGCGCTCCTGACCAACCCGAAGCTCCTGATCATGGACGAGCCGTCCGAGGGCCTCGCGCCCGCGATCATCGAGAACCTGATCGAGATCTTCAAGACGCTCGAGCAGGAAGGCCTCGCGATCCTGCTGATCGAGCAGAACCTCGGCGTCGCGACCTCGATCGCGGAGCGGCAGCTCGTGATGGTCGCCGGCCGGATCTTCACCGAGACGACCGCCGCGGTGCTCTCGACCGACCCCGACGCGCAACGCCGGTTTCTCGGAGTGGAGCCGCTCGCGTCGTAGCTAGGCTCTCCGGGTCATGAACCGACGCCTCGTCACTCTTCGCGCTCGCGTCCGCATGCCTCGTGGCCTTCGCGGCCGGGTGCGGCGGCTCCGCGAAGCCGCGGCCGGACCTCGTGTTCGTCTCGACCCGGTCGGGCGTGTACGCGCTCTACGCGATGAACAACGACGGGAGCCGGCAGCGCAGGCTCACGAAGGTGCCGAGCGCCGCCTCGTCGCCCGAGAACCTCTTCTACCAGGTCGACCCCGCGTGGTCGCCCGACGGGAAGCAGATCGCGTTCGCGAGCACGCGGAGCGGCACCGCCGCGATCTGGGTGATGAACGCCGACGGCAGCGGAGCGAAGCTGCTGTCCTCGGGCCCGGCCGGCGCCTCGCACCCGTCCTGGTCGCCCGACGGGAAGCAGATCGTCTTCGGCGGGGCGAACCACAAGGGCCTCTACGTGATGAACGCGGACGGCAGCCACGTGCACCGGGTCGGCCGCGACTCGGCCAAGGTCGCGTACCCCGCGTGGTCGCCGAAGGGGAACCTGATCGCGTTCTCCCGCACCGCGCCGAACACGCCGATCACCGAGCTCTGGGTGGTCCACCCCGACGGCACCGGGCTCCGCCGCGTCACGAGCCTCGCGTCCACGGTCTCCTCGCCGTCGTGGGCGCCCGACGGCAAGCAGCTCGCCTTCGCCGCGCCCGTGCGCGGCCAGTACGAGCTCTACAAGACGAATCTCGACGGCAGCGGCCTGAAGCGCCTGACCGCGAGCGCGGCCGAGGACATCGATCCGGCCTGGTCGCCCGACGGCAAGCTGATCGCGTTCTCGCGCGACGGCGCGATCGACACGGTCGACCTCGCCTTCACGGTGCACGCGCTCACGAACGGCAAGGGGAACGACTCGAGCCCCGCGTGGAAGCCTGGAGCGGCCTCCGCTCCCGCAGCCGGTTAGGATCGCTCCGTGCCCACCGTCGTCCTGCTCGGCACGCTCGACACGAAGGGGAACGAGTACGACTTCCTCCGCGACCGCGTGCTCGAGCACGGCGTCGACGTCGTTCTCGTCGACGCGGGGATCATGGGCGAGCCGCTCGGCGACGCCCGACATCACGCGCGAGGAGGTCGCCGGGGCGGCCGGCGCGGACGTCGCACGCGCTCGCGGCCGCGGGCGACCGCGGCGCGGCCGTCGAGACGATGGCGCGAGGGCGCGGCGGCGGTCGTCTCGCGCCTCCACGCCGAGGGCCGGCTCGACGGCATCCTCGGCGCTCGGCGGCTCGGGGAACTCGTCGATCGTCGACCCAGGCGATGCGCGCGCTTCCGGTCGGCGTGCCGAAGCTGATGGTCTCGACGGTCGCCTCCGGCGACACGCGGCCGTACGTCGGCGCGGTCGACATCGACGATGATGTACTCGGTCGTCGACATCGCCGGGGTCAACCGGATCTCCGCGCGGATCATGACCAACGCGGCCGGGATGATCGCCGGCATGGTGAAGTCGAAGGTGCCCGACCTCGGCGCGGATCGCCCGCTGATCGGCGCCACGATGTTCGGCGTCACGACGCCGTGCGTGACGACCGCGCGCGAGCGGCTCGAGGAGCTCGGCTACGAGGTGCTCGTCTTCCACGCGACCGGCACCGGCGGCCAGTCGATGGAGGCGCTCGCGAAGGGCGGCTTCCTCGCCGGCGTCCTCGACGTGACGACGACCGAGCTCGCCGACGAGCTCGTCGGCGGCGTGCTCTCGGCCGGGCCCGACCGGCTCGAGGCGGCGGGCGAGCTCGGGCTGCCGCAGGTCGTCTCGCTCGGCGCGCTCGACATGGTCAACTTCGGCCCGCGGGAGACGGTGCCGGAGCGGTTCGCCGACCGCAACCTCTACGTCCACAACCCGACGGTCACGCTGATGCGGACGACGCCCGAGGAGTGCCGCGAGCTCGGCCGGCAGATCGGGCGCAAGCTCTCGGCGGCGACCGGGCCGACCGCGCTCTTCGTCCCGCTCAGGGCGTCTCGATGATCGCGGTCGAGGGCCAGCCGTTCCACGACCCCGAGGCGGACGCGGCGCTCCTCGCAGGGCCTGCACGAGACGCTCGGCGCCGGCGGTCGAGGTGCACGAGCTGCGACCTCGACATCAACGACCCCGCGTTCGCCGACGCGATGGCCGACCGGCTGCACGCGATGATCGAGGACGACGCAGTGACACGGGCGGAAGCGCTCGCGCGCCTGCGGGCGCAGGTCGCAGCAGGGCAGGCCGATCATCGGCGCGGGCGCCGGCACCGGGCTCTCGGCGAAGTGCGCCGAGGCGGGCGGCGCCGACCTGATCATCATCTACAACTCCGGCCGCTACCGGATGGCGGGCCGCGGCTCGCTCGCCGGCCTGATGCCCTACGGCGACGCGAACGCGATCGTCGTCGACATGGCCGCGCGAGGTGCTGCCGGTCGTGCGACGAGACGCCGGTGCTCGCCGGCGTCTGCGGCACCGACCCGTTCCGGCTGATGCCGGTCTTCCTCGACGAGCTGAAGCGGATCGGCTTCACCGGCGTCCAGAACTTCCCGACCGTCGGGCTCATCGACGGCACGTTCCGGCAGAACCTCGAGGAGACCGGGATGGGCTACGGCCTCGAGGTCGAGATGATCCGCGCTGGCGCACGAGCTCGACCTGCTCACCGCGCCCGTACGTCTTCGACGACGACGAGGCGACCGCGATGGCGCGAGGCCGGCGCCGACGTGCTCGTGCCGCACATGGGCCTGACGACGGGCGGCGCGATCGGCGCGGCAGACCGCGAAGACGCTCGACGAGTGCGTGCCGCTGATCCAGGCGATGCACGACGCCGCGAAGCGCGGTCAACCCGGAGATCCTCGTGCTCTGCCACGGCGGCCCGATCGCCGAGCCGGACGACGCCGCGTACGTCCTCGAGCACACCGAGGGCGTCGTCGGCTTCTTCGGCGCCTCCTCGATGGAGCGCCTGCCGACCGAGGTGGCGATGACCGAGAACATGAAGCGCTTCAAGGCGATCTAGTGCAGGCCGTGCTCGTCCGGGAGGGCGCGGTGCTCTCCTACGAGACCGTCGCCGATCCCGAGCCGAAGCCCGGCGAGGCCGTCGTCGAGCTGAAGGCGGCGGCCGTGAACCGGCGCGACCTGCTCGTCCGCCAGGGCGTCTATCCGTTCCCGCTGCCGCTGATCCCCGGCTCGGACGGCGCCGGGATCCGGCGCGACACCGGCGAGGAGGTCGTGATCCTGCCCTCGCTGAACTGGGGGCCGAGCGAGGCCGCGGCGGGCGAGAGCTTCGAGATCCTCGGCGGCCCGCGCGACGGCACCTACGCGGAGCTGATCGCGATCCCCACCGAGAACCTGTACCCGAAGCCGGCCCGGCTCTCGTGGGAGGAGGCGGCGGCGTTCCCGCTCGCGGCGCTCACCGCCTACCGCGCGCTCTTCGCGCGTCGGGCGGCTGACCTCGGAGGAGTGCGTGCTCGTGCTCGGCGCCGGCAGCGGCGTCTCGGCGTTCGCCGTCCAGCTCGCGTCGGAGTTCGGGGCGCGCGTGCTCGTCACCTCCTCGTCGCAGGAGAAGATCGACCGCGCGGTCGAGCTCGGCGCGAAGGGCGGCTTCCTCTACACGGAAGGCGACTGGGCGGAGGCGGCGCGCGAGGCGACCGGCGGCCGCGGCGTCGACCTCGTGCTCGACTCGGTCGGCTCGACCTGGCCCGACTCCGCGCGGGCGCTCGCGCGCGGCGGGCGGCTCGTCGTCTTCGGCGGCACCGGCGGCACCGAGGCGCAGCTCAACGTGCGGCCGTTCTACCTCCAGTGGCTCTCGCTGCTCGGGACGACGATGGGCAGCCCGGCCGACTTCCGGTCGCTCCTGCGCCTGGTCGAGACGGCCCGCTGGCGCCCGGTGATCGACTCGGTGCGCCCGCTCGCCGAGGCCGAGGCCGCGCACACGCGCCTCGTCTCGGACGCCGACAAGTTCGGCAAGCTCGTCCTGACGTGTAGCTAGAAGGTGCCGAAGCGCTCGTAGGCCTCGAGCGGGGTCATCCCGTCGCGCACGGCGTCCCGGATCAGCGACTCCGCCGCGGCCTTCTCCTCCGCCGCGACCAGCACCTCCTCGGCGATCCCGGCCGGGACGGCGATCACGCCGTCTTCGTCGGCGACGATCCAGTCGCCGGGCTGGATCTCGACCCGGCCGATGGTCACGGGCTCCTGCGTCGCGCTCAGCGTCCAGCGCCAGGTCGAGTCCTCGGGCGTGACGTAGCGCGAGAACACGGGGAAGCCCGTCTTCGCGATGAAGCCGGAGTCGCGGCAGCCGCCGTCGATCACCGCGCCCGCGACCCCGCGCGCCTGGAGCGAGGTGACGGAGAGCTCGCCGAGGTGGGCCGAGACGTCGTGGTGGCAGGAGTAGACGGCGACGGCGCCCGGCGGGCACCGAGCCGAGCATCTCCAGCACCTTGCGCAGCGCCGCGTCCCAGTCGTCGACCGCGGCCGGGCGGCCCTCGATCGTGAACGCGGGGCCGGCGACCCGGCTGCCCGCCACGATCGGCCGCAGCTCGTGCGGCAGCGTCTGGTTGCGGAGCCCGCGGTCGTCGAGGATGTCGGTGAGCGCCGCGGTGTAGATCTTCTCGAAGCGCTCTCTCACGGCACCGGCACCGCCAGGTCGGCCGGGCGGTCGGCGCCGCGCCCCTCGACCAGCTCGGGCGCGCGCTCGGCGAGCAGCCGCAGCACGAGCTCGGCGCGCCGCACCCGCTCGCGGCCGAGCGTCACCGCGAGGTCGAGCAGGTGGGCGCCGACCGGGTAGATGTTCGGCGAGTTCCGGATCCCGAGCTTCACGTACATCGGCGCCGCGGCACGGATCATCTCCGGCACCTCGTACATGCGGACGAAGCCGCCCTGGTCGTCCGGCACCTCGACGTAGACGTCGAGCGGCACGGAGCAGGCCGCGCGCAGCTCCCCGAGCTCGGCGACGGAGAGGTCGGTCGAGACGTTGATCGTGCCCGCGCCGAGCGCCTCGAGCGTGCGCGCCGTCTCCGGGTTCGCGCACGGGAGCAGCACCGAGGTCTTGAGCAGCAGCTCGGGCGGGAGCTCGCCGGCCGTCCGCATCGCACCGAGCGTCGCCAGCACGCCGAGATCGGCGACGAGGAAGGAGCGGATCCCGAGCCGGAGCCCGCGGCGCACCTCCGAGAGGCACGCGTCGATCCCGGCCGCGCCCCGCGCGACGCCGCCGGCCGCGCCCGTCGCGAACGACTGCCCGCCCGCGTCCCAGGCGCCGCGCGGGCCGAGGAAGAGGCTGACCTCGACGCCCTCGTGCGCCCCGAGCTCGGCCATCCCGAGCGATCTCCGCGTCGGTCAGCATCATCACGCCGCTGCCCTGCGAGACGCGCCGGACCGGGACGTCGCGACGCGCCGCCTCCTCGAGGACGGCGCGCATCACCGCCGGCCCCTCGACGGACGGGATCTCGACGCGGTAGCGCAACCCGTCGGCGAACGTGCTCACCGGGCTAGTCTCGCGGAGCACCGCCGTCAGGCAACGGCGGCGCTCCGCGGGGGAGCTCAGTGGGTGCCGGTCAGCTGGCCCTTCACGCACTGCTTGAAGGCGTCCGTCTCCGGCTTCAGGCCCTGCGCCTGGCAGGCCTGCGCCGGCCTTCAGCTTCGCGGCGTCGGAGCCGCCGCCCGGCCGCACTTCCGTCGGTGCCGGCCGTGAGCGCTCTCGTCCTGCGCGGCCCTTGAGTCGCGTCGGTGCCGGGCGTGCGCGAGCCGGAGCCGCCTGCGCCTGGCACGCCTGGGCTCGGCCTTCGGCTGCACCCTTCGCGGCACGCCTGCGCGGCGGCCTTCAGCTTCGCAGCGTCGCCCGGAGCCACCGCCGACCGGCCGCGCCACGCACTGCTTGAAGGCTCGGTGCCGCGAGCCCGCGCTGGCAGGCCGCCCTGCGGCCCTTCGCGCCGCCGCTCTGCCGCCGGCCTGGCTCTTCAGGCACTGCTTGAACGCGTCGGTGCCGGGCTTCAGCCCCTGCGCCTGACAGGCCTGGGCCGCGGCCTTGAGCTTGGAGGCGTCGCCGCCGCCCTTGCCCGGCGGCCCTGCGGCGGACGCGCCCGCGGCCAGGACGAGGGCGAAAGACGCAACCCGCGAGGGCCGCAGAGCGAATGGCGCGCATCGGAGCTTCTCCTTGGTCGGACCGTACGTGTCAGCGAACCCATCGGCACCGTAGTGCACGCCCTCGACGCTCGATTGCGGGATCTGCGATCGCATAGGATTGGCCCTCGATGGCGCGTCCCGTCACGCTGTTCACCGGCCAGTGGGCCGACCTGCCGCTGGAGGAGCTCGCCGCGCAAGGCGGCGACTGGGGCTTCGACGGCCTCGAGCTCGCCTGCTGGGGCGACCACTTCGAGGTCGACCGGGCGCTCGCCGACGCCGGGCTACGTGCGCGCGACGGCGGGAGCTGCTCGAGCGGCACGGCCTGGCGTGCTGCGCGATCGGCGCCCACCTCGTCGGCCAGGCGGTCTGCGACCCGATCGACGAGCGCCACCGGGCGATCCTGCCGCCCGAGGTCTGGGGCGACGGCGAGCCGGAGGGCGTCCGCGCGCGCGCCGCCGAGCGGATGAAGGACACGGCGCGGGCCGCGGCGCGGCTCGGCGTGACGCAGGTCAACGGCTTCACCGGCTCGTCGATCTGGCACCTGCTCTACTCGTTCCCGCCGAACGACTTCGCCGAGATCGAGCGCGGCTACGAGCGACTTCGCCGAGCGCTGGGACCCGATCCTCGACGTGTTCGACGCGGAGGGCGTGCGCTTCGGGCTCGAGGTGCACCCGACCGAGATCGCCTACGACTTCGTGACGACGCGCAAGACGCTCGACGCGATCGGCAACCGCGCGGCGTTCGGCATCAACTTCGACCCGAGCCACTTCGCGCACCAGTTCCTCGACTCCGGCGCAGTTCGCGCTCGAGTTCGCCGACCGCATCTACCACGTCCACGTCAAGGACTCGAAGCAAGCGCCTCGACGGACGCAGCTCGATCCTCGGCTCGCATCTGAACTTCGGCGAGCGAGGCGCGCGGCTGGGACTTCGTCTCGCCCGGGCACGGCGACGTCGACTTCGAGGCGCTCTTCCGCGCGCTGAACCGGATCGGCTACGCAGGGGCCGCTCTCGATCGAGTGGGAGGACTCCGGGATGGATCGCGAGTGGGGCGCGCAGGACGCGCTCGCGTTCGTCCGCCGCACCGACTTCGCGCCGTCGACGGTCGCCTTCGACGCGGCGATGCAGAAGGCGGGCGCGTGAGCTCGATCCCGATCGAGCGGCCCCGGCAAGATCGTCTGCGTCGGGCTCAACTACAAGGATCACGCGGAGGAGCAGGGCGTCGAGGCACCGAAGGCGCCGCTCTTCTTCGCGAAGTACACGACCTCGCTGATCGGCCCGGGCGAGGCGATCGTGATCCCGCCGCTCGTCACGCAGTGCGACTACGAGGCCGAGCTCGGCGTCGTGATCGGCCGCTCGGTGCGCAACGTCTCGAAGGAGAACGCGCTCGAGACCGTGCGCGGCTACATCTGCGCCAACGACGTCTCGGCGCGCGACCTGCAGTTCGCGGACGGGCAGTGGACGCGCGGCAAGTCGCCCGACACGTTCTGCCCGGTCGGCCCGGTGCTGATCCCGGCCTCCGAGGTGCCCGACCCGCACGACCTGCGCATCCGCGCGATCGTGAGCGGCGAGGTGCTCCAGGACTCGACGACCGCGAACCTGATCTTCGGGATCGACGAGATCATCAGCTACGCGTCGCAGACCTCGACGCTCGAGCCCGGCGACCTCATCCTCACCGGCACTCCCGCGGGCGTCGGCATCTTCCGCGACCCGAAGCGGCTGCTCGAGCCCGGCGACACGGTCACGATCGAGATCGAGGGGCTCGGCGAGCTGACGAACCCCGTTATCGCCGGCTGAAGACCTCGATGGTCTCGCGGACGCCGTCCGCGAGCGGGGTCTTGCGGATCGGCCCGATCGCGGCCTCGAGGCCCGTCGTGCTCGAGCTCGGCCGGGAACGGCAGCGGCTGGTCCAGTCCACGTGATCCTGCCGACGACCTCGGGTGCCGCCGCCTCGATCGCCGCCACCACCTCGGCCATCGAGGCGGTGACCCGGGGAAGTTGAACGCACCCGCGCCTTCGCGCACCGCGCGGCTCGCCTGCACGAGCGCGCGCGCGACGTCGGGCGCGTAGTCGAACTGGGCGGTGCCGCCGAAGGCGATCTCGAAGGCTCGCCGCGGGCCGCCGCCTCCATCGCGAGCGTCGGCCTCGAGGTGAGGCCCTGGTCGCGCCCCGGGCCGTAGACGACGAACGGGCCGGAGCCGATCGTCGGCACGCCCTCGTCGGCCCAGTAGATGCCGGCCGTGCCCTCGTTCGCGAGCTTGAAGACGCCGTAAGCGTCAGCGGCGGGGGCGCGCGCTCGCGGCGAGGTCGTCGTAGACGGCGGCCGTGCTCGCGTAGGCGAGGGTCGTCGTCAGGCGTGTCGGCGCGCGGCCTCGAAGACGTTGACGGTCCCGACCACGTTGACGCGCGCGCCGAGCGGCGGGTTCGCCTTGACGAACGGGCACCTGGAGAGCGGCGAGGTGCACGACGTGGGTGATCCCGTGCTCGTCGGCCGCGTGCGCTCGAGTTGGTCGACGTCGGTCACGTCGCCGCGGACCAGCTCGACCCTGCGTGTCGCGACCAGGCGAGGCGGCAGTCGTCGTCTCCGAGGTCGTCCGAGCCGTTGTGCCCTCGCGGGCCAGCAGCGACCGAGGCCCGATGCAACCGAGCGCGCCGGTGACGAGAAACCGTTCGCCGCTCACGACGCGTCGCCCGCGACAGGCCCAGGGACGCCCTTCGCCATGTCGGATCGCGCTTCGGCGCATCCGAGGGACGTTCGCTGCTCGAAATGCGTGCCGGCGGCACGCGTCCTCGTAGACGGTGACGAGCTCGGTGTAGAACTCGATCGCCGCGCGGCCCTGCTCGTGCGGGCCGAAGCCCGAGCTCTTCACGCCGCCGAAGGGGACATGGACGTCGGCACCGGCCGTCTGGCCGTTGACCCGGATGATACCGGCCTCGATCTCCTGGCGAACGTCCGCGCCGAGGCGAGACTCGAGCGTGAAGATCGACGCCGACAGCCCGTACTCGACCGCGTTCGCGCGCGCGGAGCGCCTCGTCGAGCGACGCGAACCGGTAGAGCGAGGTGACCGGCCCGAACACCTCCTGGCAGGAGAGGAACGCGTCGTCGCGCGACGCCCCTCGAACAGCGTCGGGGCGAGCAGATAGCCTCTTCGTCGATCCGCTCGCCGCCGGCGAGGAGCGTGCCGCCGTCCGCGCGGCCGCGCTCGATCGCCGGCGAGCACCTCGTCGAGCTGCGCCTCGTTGACGATCGGCCCGACCTCCGTCGCGGGATCGGACGGGTCGCCGACGACGGCCGCGCTCGATCCGGGCGAGCAGCAGCGCGCGGAACTCGTCGTAGACGGGTCCTCGACGAGGATGCGCCGCGTCGCCGTGCACTTCTGCCCGGCCGACCAGAACGCGCCCGCGTAGGCCGCCTCGACCGCGCGGTCGAGGTCGGCGTCGGCCATGACGATCAGCGGGTTGTGCCCGCCGAGCTCGAGCTGGACGCGCTGTGCCGCGCGCGGTCGCCTCGTCGCGCACCGAGCGACCGACCGCGACCGAGCCGGTGAACGAGACGGCGCGCACCCGCGGGTGCTCGACGAGCGGCGTCGCCGACCGCCGAGCCGCGCCCGACGACCACGTTGAGCACGCCGGCCGGGAGCCCGCCCTCGTCGAGGCACGCGGCGAGGTGGAGGCCGGTGCAGCGGCGCGTCCTGGGCGAGCTTCATCACGACGGTGTTGCCGTAGGCGAGCGCCGGTGCCGTCTTCCAGGCCGGGATCGCGGCCGGAAAGTTCCACGGCGTGATCAGCCCGACGACGCCGAGCGGCCGCCGCACGTGTGTACGCGACGCTCCCGGTCGCCGCCTGCTCGTAGCTCGCTGACCGGTCTCGCGCAGCCCCTCGCCGGCGAAGAAGCGGAGGATCTGCGCCATGCGGGCCGCCTCGCACGCGCGCCTCGCGGATCGGCTTGCCCATCTCGAGCGTCATGTCCTGCGCGATCTGTTCGACGCGGCGGTCGACGGCGTCGGCCGCCTTGCGCAGCACCTCGCCGCGCGCGGCGCCGGGCAGGCGCGACCACGCCGGGAATGCCTCCGACGCGGCGGCGACCGCGTCGTCGACGTCCGCCGCCTCCGAGGCCGGAAACTCGCCGATCGTCTCGGCCGGACGCCACGGCCCGTGCTTCTCGTAGGCGCTGCCGGAGCGACTCGGCAGTCCATTCGCCGCCGACGAAGTTGGCGAAGGCCGGCCGGGCCGGTGCTTCAAGGACGTCTGTCATCGCGCTAGCGCTCCTCTGTCATCAGGTCGGCCGCGCGGCCGACGGGGTTCACGAGCGTCCCGATCCCGGGCACGTGGATCTCGACCCGCTGTCCTGCCTCGAGCGTGAAGTCGTCGGGCGGGACGAGGCCGGTGCCCGTCAGCAGGACGCTACCCGCGGGCACGGGGTTGTCGCGCCGGAGCCAGGAGACCAGCTCGTCGAACGAGCGGCACATGCGCGCGGTCGACGTCTCGCCGGCGAACAGCTCCTCGCCGGCCGGCCCGGTGATGCGCAGCCGGATCTCGAACGTCGGGGGGCGCCGTCCGCGACGAGGACCGCCGGGCCGAGCGCGCAGGCGCCGGCGAAGATCTTCGCCTGCGGCAGGTAGAGCGGGTTCGCGCCCTCGATGTCGCGGGACGAGACGTCGTTGCCGATCGGTAACCGGCGATCGCCCCCGTCTCGCCGAGCACGACCCCGAGCTCGGGCTCGGGCACGTCCAGGACGCGTCGGACGCACGCCGATCAGCCCCCCCGGGCCGACCGTGCGGCGCAGGCGGCGTCCTTCAGGAACAGCTCGGGCCGGTCTGCGTCGTAGACGAGCGCGTAGACGTCCCTGACGGTGCTCTCCTCGACCCGGGCGTCGCGGCTGCGCTCGTAGGTCACGCCGGCGCACCACATCTCGGGCGCCTCGATCGGGGAGCAGCAGCTCGTACGGCGGCGGCAGCTCGGCGTGTCCGCATCGAGCGGCTCGCCCTCGCCGCCGGCGCGTGGGTCGTCGTGGTCGGCAGCTCCACCGTCTCGTCGTCGCGCAGACGCCCCAGCGGGTCGCCGCGGTCGAGCGCGCGGACGAGCCGCATCAGTAGGTCGCCCGCCCGCCCGAGATGTCGAAGCAGGCGCCGGTCGAGAACGTCAGCTCGTCGCTCGCGAGGAAGCAGATCAGGGCGGCGACCTCCTGCGGCTTGCCGATGCGGCCGAGCGGGATCCGCGCGGTCATGTACTCGATGTGCTCCTGCGGAGATCTGCCCGAGGATCGGCGTGTCGATCACCGCCGGGGCGATGCAGTTGACGAGGATGCCGGTGCCCGCGACGTCCTTGCCGATCGCCTTCGTCAGCGCGATCACGGCCGCCTTCGACGACGAGTAGGCGGCCGCCATCGGGTTGCCCTCCTTGCCGGCGATCGACGCGATGTTGACGATGCGGCCGTAGCCGCGCTCGACCATCTCCGGGATCGCCGCGCGGTTGCGGAAGAAGACGCCGTCGCGTTGATCGCGATGCACGCGGCGCCACTCCTCGTCGGAGACGTCCTCGGTGTGCAGCGAGTCGCCGCCGACGCCCGCGCGCAGCAGACGAGGACGTCGAGCCGGCCGAGCTCCGCTTCGAGCGGCGCGACCGCGGCGTTCACGTCGGCCGAGCTCGCAGATGTCGGCCTGGATCGAGACGCGCCCGTCGGCGCCGTCTGCGCGGAGGTCGAGCACGGCGACCTTCGCGCCTCCGGCGCGCAGGCGCTCGGCGCGCCGCGCCGATGCCGCTCGCACCGCCGGTGACGAGCGCGACGCGTCCTGAGAAGTCGATACTGTGTTCGCCAAGGACTGCTCGTACCTTAAGCTTCGGCCGTGGGATTCGACCCGGCGCCGACTACCCGCTCGGCTCGCAGCGGCCCGACCTCGTCGACCCCGGGCGGCTGCGCTCGACGAGGTGACGCTCGAGGCGGCCCGGACGGCGGGCTGACCGCGGACGAGCTCCGCGCGACCCCGGCGACGCTGCGGCGCCAGGCCGAGGTCGCGCACGCCGCAGGGCGGCCGCAGCTCGCCGACAACCTCGAGCGCGCGGCCGAGCTCGCGTCGGTGCCCCGACGGCGAGTCCTCGAGATCTACACGGCGCTGCGGCCGGACCGCTCGTCGCGGCGCCGAGCTCGAGGCCTGGGCCGTAGCGGCTCGACGGACTGGGACGCCGCACTGACGGCGGCGTTCGTTCGCGAGGCGCCGCACGTCTACGCGAGGCGGGGGCTGCTTGCCGCTGAGAGCGGTCGGCGCGCTACGCCGCTCGCGCGAGGAGCGCGAGCTGCGCCGCGAGGTGCTCGTCTCGCCGCTACCCGAGCTCGGGCTCGTCGCGATGGACGGGCCGAACGACCCGGAGCCGGCCTCGTGGTCGAGGACGGCTCGTCGTCGAGATCGACGGCCGGCCGCGGCCGACTTCGACGTGATCGACCACTTCCTCGCGCGCTACGGGATCGACGTCGAGTCGCCGCGGAGGCGCAGGCGCTGATCGACGCCGAGCTCGCGCGCCAGCTCGTCGACGTCGACGTCTCGCGCGCCGAGCTCGTCCGTCTGTCGCGCGGTCTGACGCCGGCCCGGCTCGCGCGGTCGCGGCGATGCTCGACCCGGTCGAGCTGATGTTCGCGCTGAAGAAGCTGCGCGCGCGCCGCGCGCCCGGCGAACCAGGCGCACGTCACGAACCTGAAGGAGAACCCGGCGCTCTGCTCGCCGCCGACGCCGCCGAGGCGGCCGCGCGCGGCTTCGCCGAGATCGAGACGACCGTCGGCGTCTCCCGCTACGCGCCGCTGAACGCGATCGCGATCCTCGTCGGCTCGCAGACCGGCCGCCCCGGCGTGATGACGCAGTGCGCGGTCGAGGAGCGCCGCAACCTCGAGCTCGCGATCCGCGGCCTCGTCACCTACGCCGAGACGCTGTCCGTCTACGGCACCGAGCCGGTCTTCGTGGACGGCGACGACACGCCGTGGTCGAAGGCGTTCCTCGGCTCGGCCTACGCCTCGCGCGGGGTGAAGGTGCGCTTCACGTCGGGCGGCGGCTCCGAGGCGCTGATGGGGGAGTCGCGAGGGCAAGTCGATGCTGTACCTCGAGGCGCGCTGCCGTCTCCGTGCGCGGCAGCGAGGCTCGCAGGGCGTCCAGAACGGCGTCGATCTCGTGCGTCGCGCTCGGTGCTCGCGGTGCCCGGCGGAACGCGCGAGGTGCTCGCCGAGAACGTGCTCGCCGCCTGGCTCGACCTCGAGGTCGCCTCCGGCAACGACGCGATCGCGTCGCACTCGGAGATCCGCAAGACCGCGAAGCTGATGGGCCAGTTCCTGCCGGGCACCGACTTCGTCACGTCGGGCTACTCGGTCATGCCCCGCTACGACAACATGTTCGGCGGCGGCAACTACGACGCGGACGACCTCGACGAGTGGCTGACGGTCCAGCGCGACTGGCAGGTCGACGGCGGGATCGAGCCGCTGCCGAGGACGCGGTCGCGGCGGTGCGCGCGAGCGCGGGGCGCGTGCCGTCCAGGCCGTGTTCGC
>CAVUZM010000018.1:0-173121 GCA_963746005.1 uncultured Actinomycetes bacterium
GGAGGGGCGGGCCTCGTTCCTCGTCCAGGATCCGGGCCGCTACCTCGTCCGCGAGCGCGCCGACGAGGAGGTCGCGCTCTCCGCCGGCCCCGAGCGGGCGCGGCAGGCTCTCGCCGAGGTCGGGCTGGCCGGCTTCGAGGCGCGCCACCCGCGCGACCTCTCGAGCGGCGAACGGGAGCGACTCGCGCTCGCGACCGTCCTCGTGACCGATCCCGACCTGCTCGTGCTCGACGAGCCGACCCGCGGGATCGATCCCGAGCGCAAGACCGAGCTCGCCGGGCTGCTGCGCGAGCAGGCCGCCGGCCGCGCCACGCTCGTCGTCACGCACGACCGCGCGTTCGCCGCCGCGGTCGCCGACCGCGAGGTCTCGCTCGGCGGCGCGCCGGCCAGGGAGGCCGTCCTTGCCTAGGCTCGTGATCCTCGGCGCCGCGGCCGCGGCGTTCGTCGCGGCGATCCTGACCGCGCTCGAGCCGCGCGACGCGGGGCTCACGCTCCTGCTCGCGGCCGCCGCGGTCGTGGTCGGAGGCGCGGCCTGGCTCGAGACCGGGCCGAGCTCGGCGAAGGAGATCGCGATCATCGGCACGCTCGGCGGCGTCGCGGCGGCCGGCCGCGTGCTCTTTGCGGCGGTGCCGGGGGTGCAGCCGGTGACCGTGATCGTGATCGCCGCCGGGGTCGCGCTCGGCGCGCGGGCCGGGTTCGCGGTCGGCGCCGTCGCCGCGCTCGCGTCGAACTTCTTCCTCGGCCAGGGCCCGTGGACGCCGTGGCAGATGCTGGCCTGGGGCGGCTGCGGGGTGATCGGTGCATTCGCCGCGCCCTTCGTCCGCCGCCGGATCCCGTTCGCGGTCCTCTGCTTCGTGCTCGGCTTCGCCTTCAGCGTGCTGATGGACCTGTGGGAGTGGTACTCGTTCTACCCGCACACCTGGGCCGCGCTCACGGTGCAGCTCGGCCGCGGCGTCGCGTTCGACCTCGCCCACGCGGGCGGGAACTTCGTGCTCGCGCTCGCCGCCGGGCCGGAGCTGAGACGGCTGCTCGAGCGCACGGGCCGGCACCTGCGCACCGAGGTGGTCTGGGAGCCAAATGCTCAGAGCCAAGGACTGGCCGTGAAGCTGCTCGCCGTCGCGGCGGCCGCGCTCGCGCTCGCCACGCCCGCGTCGTTCCTCCAGGGCCGCCAGGGTGCCGACGGCGGGTTCGCCGAGCCGGGCGGGACGGCGACTCCCGGCCTGACGGCCTGGGCGGCGATCGGCCTCGCCGCCGCCGGGGCGTCCACCGGGAAGGCGCACGACTACCTCGTCGCGCACGAGCCGGAGCTCGCGAGCGCGACCGACGTCGAGCTCGCGGTGGTGGCGGAGGCGGTCACCGGCGGCGCCTCGCCCGCGCTGCTCGCTCGGCTGCGCGCGCTCGCCCAGCCCTCGGGGCGCATCGGCCCGGCGCTCAACTCGACGATCTGGGGGATCCTCGCGCTCCGCCAGGCGGGCAGTGGCGCACCCACGGCGAGCGTGCGCTACCTCACCGCGCACCAGAGCCGCTCCGGCGGCTTCGCGTGGCTCGAGGGAGGCGCGCCCGACTCGAACACGACCGCCGCCGCGGTCGAGGCGCTCGGCCCCGGCCCGGCGACGACACGCGCCCTCGCCTACCTGCGCCGCCTCCAGGGCGAGGACGGCGGCTTCGCGCTCTCGGCGGGGCGCGGCTCGGACGCGCAGTCCACCGCCTGGGCGATCCAGGCCTTCCTCGCCGCAGGACGGAAGGCGCCTCCCGGCGCGACGGCGTATCTCGCGCGGCTGAAGCGTCCGGACGGCAGCTACCGCTACTCCTCCGCCTACGCGACGACGCCGGTGTGGGTCACGGCGCAGGTGCTCGCGGCGCTCGCCGGCAAGCCGCTGCCGCTCCCGACCGGCTGAGCGATACTCCGCCGATGGGCTTCGCGGTGATCCTGACGATCGGGAACGAGATCGTCTCCGGCGACGTCCCGAACACGAACGCGTCGTGGCTCGCGAAGCGGCTGGAGGCGCTCGGCTTCCCGGTGCGACTGCTGCTCGCGGTGCCGGACGAGATCGAGCTCGTCGCCGAGGTCGTCCGCCGCCACTCCGCCGAGGCGGAGCTGATGGTCGTCACGGGCGGGCTCGGCGGCACCCCGGACGACCTCACCCGCGAGGCGCTCGCGGCCGCGTTCGGCGTCGGCCAGGCCGAGGTGCCCGAGCTCGCCGCCGAGCTGCGCGCCCGCTTCACGCGGAACCCCGACTACGCCGCCCGCTGGGCCGAGCTCCCCGTCGGCAGCAGACCCCTCGTCAACCCGCTCGGCGGCGCGCCCGGCTTCGCGCTGGAGAACGTGTACGTGCTGCCCGGCCTGCCCGCCGAGATGGAGGCGATGTGGCTCGCGGTCGAGGACGGCCTCGAGCCGCGGGCGCCGATCGGCGCCTGGCGGCGCACGGTCGAGACGGGGGAGAGCCAGATCGTCCACCTGCTCGTCGAGGTGGGCGAGCGATACCCCGACGTCCTCGTCGGCTCCTATCCGAGCTTCCACCCGACCGGGCCGCGGGTCGAGATCGTGCTGAAGTCGGCCGACGCGGACGAGCTCGCGGCCGCCGCCGCGTTCCTCAGCGCTGGACTCGGGTGACGAGGTCGCGCCGGGAGGGCGTAGAAGACCGCGATCACGAGGTAGAGGAACGCGCTCGCGACCGGGCTCACGAACGCGACCAGCGTCGCGGCGATGTACATCGGGATCCCAGGCCGGAAGCTGCGGGTGATCGCCTTGAGAGCTCGGCCTGGGGGACGTCGTCCCGGACGAGTCGCCGGTCGATCGCGATCGCGCGCCAGGTCAGGTTGAAGATCACGGAGAGCACGATGAACGTCAGCCCGTAGAAGACCGCGGCCGTCCGTGCGCCGTTCGGATCCCGGATGTACTCGGCGAGCAGTCGCGTCGGGAAGGGGATGAACGCGACCATGAGCAGGAACACCGAGTTCGAGAACACGAGCCGCCGGTCGGCGTAGGTCACCTTCGAGAACATCGCGTGGTGGTTGACCCAGATCACGGCGATGGTGAGGAAGCTGGTCGCGTAGGCGAGGTACGACGGCCACTCCTTCGCGAGCGCGTGCGCGAGGTGCGCGCCCGAGCCCGGCGGCACCGTCACGTCGAGGATCAGCAGGGTGATCGCGATCGCGAACACGCCGTCGCTGAACGCCTCGAGCCGGCTCCTCGACATCACCTCGTCCATCGCGGCCATCTTGACCGTCGTTGCGGCTAGCATCGAAAGGGTGCCCGTCGCCTCGCCCGAGACCTACCTCGCCGACCTGAATCCCGCCCAGCGGGAGGCCGTGCTCACCACCGAGGGGCCGCTGCTCGTGATCGCGGGCGCCGGCTCGGGCAAGACCCGCGTGCTCACCCACCGGATCGCGCACCTGATCGCCGCGTGCGGGGTGAAGCCGAACGAGATCCTCGCGATCACGTTCACGAACAAGGCCGCGAACGAGATGCGCGAGCGGCTCGAGAAGCTGATCGGGAACCAGGCGCGCGCGGTCTGGGCGCTCACCTTCCACTCCGCCTGCGGCCGGATCCTGCGCCGCGAGGCCGAGCGGCTCGGCTACCGCTCCAACTTCACGATCTACGACTCCGCCGACCAGGTGCGGCTCGCCAAGCTCTGCCTCGAGGAGCTCGAGAAGGACCCGAAGCGCTTCGTCCCGCGCGGGATCCACGCGCAGATCTCGACGCTGAAGAACCAGCTCGTGACCCCGAAGGAGGCGATGGACCGGGTCGCCTCGTTCTACGACCAGACCGTCGCCGAGACCTACGACCTCTACCAGCGCCGCCTGCACGCCTCGAACGCGATGGACTTCGACGACATGCTGATGCTCACCGTCGAGGTGCTCGAGCGCTTCCCCGACGCGCTCAAGAAGTGGCAGACCGCGTTCCGCTACGTGCTCGTGGACGAGTACCAGGACACGAACCGCGCCCAGTACCGGCTGCTGCAGCTCCTTGCGGCGGAGCACCGCAACGTCTGCGCGGTCGGCGATCCCGACCAGTCGATCTACGCGTTCCGCGGCGCCGACATCCGCAACATCCTCGAGTTCGAGCGCGACTTCGGCGAGACGCGGACGGTCGCGCTCGAGCAGAACTACCGCTCGACGAACTCGATCCTCGAGGCCGCGAACACGGTGATCGCGAACAACCGCGAGCGCAAGCCGAAGGATCTCTGGTCGGAGCTCGGCGAGGGCGAGCCGGTGCGCGTGATCGAGGTCGAGGACGAGCAGGCCGAGTCGCGCTTCGTCGCGACCGAGGTGGCGCGGCTCGTCGAGGAGGGCTTCTCCGGCCGCGAGCTCGCGGTCTTCTACCGGATGAACGCGCAGTCGCGCGTGCTCGAGCAGACGCTGCGGCTCTCGCAGATCGCCTACCAGGTGATCGGCGGCCCGCGCTTCTACGAGCGCGCCGAGGTGAAGGACGCGATCGCCTACCTGCAGGTGATCGACAACCCCGCCGACGCGATCTCGCTGCTGCGGATCGCGAACCGGCCGCGCCGCGGGATCGGCGACGCCTCGCTGGCGCGGCTCCAGGCACACGCCGACGCGATGGGGCTCACGCTCTTCGCCGCGCTCGCGCGTCCCGAGGACGCGGGGATCGCCGGCGCGCCGCTGCGCGCCCTCCAGCACCTGCACACGCTGCTGCTCTCGTTCCAGTCGGCCGCGCAGGAGCTCGACGTCCCCGAGCTGCTCGGCTCGGTGATCGAGCGCAGCGGGATGATCGAGGCCTACGAGGCGGAGCGCACCGTCGAGGCGCGCGGCCGGATCGAGAACCTCGAGGCGTTCGTGGACGGGGCCCGCGAGTACCAGGAGACCGCGGCCGACGCGTCGCTCTCCGGCTTCCTGCAGGAGATCTCGCTCTTCTCCGACCAGGACGCGATCGCCGAGGAGACCGGCGCGGTGACGCTGATGACGCTGCACAACGCGAAGGGCCTCGAGTTCCGCGGCGTGTTCCTCGTCGGCTGCGAGGAGGAGATCTTCCCGTCGGCGCGCTCGGTCGAGGAGCAGGGGATCGAGGAGGAGCGGCGCCTCTTCTACGTCGGGATGACCCGGGCGCAGGAGCGGCTGACGCTCACGCACGCGGCCTCGCGGATGCTGTGGGGGCGGACGACGCACAACCTGCCCTCGCGGTTCCTCGACGAGCTGCCCGAGGGCCGGATCGAGCGCGAGCGGCTGCGGCCGACCTCCTGGACGAACTACAACGCGCCCGGCGCTGCGGTCGTGGCCCCGCGCACCGACGTGCCGCAGCTGTCGACCGGCGACTCGGTGCGCCACGGGACGATGGGCGAGGGGGTCGTGACGAGGATCGAGCCCGGCGGCGTCGTGACGGTGCGGTTCGCGGAGGACGGCAGCGAGCGGCGGCTGATGCTCGAGTACGCGCCGCTCGAACGGCTCTGAGCGTCATGTCCGGCGCAGGCACGAGACTTCACCCATGACTCTCGGCCGACCGGGTCTCGGTTGCCGCAAGGCTCGCGATCGTGGCGGGCCTCGGAGTGCTCGCCTCAGTCGCCCTCTCGTCGTGCGGCGGTGGAACGACCGCCGCCGGCACGACCCGGACGTCTGCGGCTCCTCACGGCGCCGACGGTCGCGACGCAGACGCTCACCACTCCGACCGAGACGACGCCGACACAGGCTGCGCCTACGCAGACCGAGCGAGTCCCTGTTGGGACGGTGACCGTGACGACCCCGTCGCCGACGGTGACCGAGACCACTCCCCCGGTGACCGTCACGCAGACCGCACCCGCGACGACGGTGACGCAGACGACGCCGGCGGCGACGGTCACGGTCACTGAGACGCAGCAGGTCACCGTCGCCGCAGCGCCTCCGACCACGACCCCGCCACGATCACGTCCGGTGTGAGCCCGGGAGCCGCCGCCGCGGCAGGAGCCGCAGCCGCATCCAACAACAACGAGCCGGCGACCAGCAGCACGCAGTGGGGCTGGGTGGCCTTCGGCATCCTGGCAGGCGCCGTGATCGGCGGCGCGGTCGTCTGGTGGCTGCTGCGAAGGCGGTCGGCGAAGAAGAAGGCGGAGGGTGGCCCGGCCGCCCCGAGCGGCTAGGCCGCGCGGAAGCCGTAGATCGCGCCGCGCTTCTGCTGCAGCGCGCGGGCGACGCTAGCGACGCCCCAGCCGCGTGAGAGGAGCTGCGCCGCGAGCTCGCGCTCGTGCTGGGTCAACGGAGAGGTCGCAGGATGCGTCATGGCCGCACAAGTTCTCTATCGGCATCCCGATTCATTCTCTTAGTCGCTAGACTCCTGCGATCCAGGGGCGGTTAGCTCAGTTGGGAGAGCACCAGCTCGACAAGCTGGGGGTCACTGGTTCGAGCCCAGTACCGCCCATCTCCGACCGGAAGTCCGCTCGCGCTTCGCGCGAGCATGACGACTTCCGTCGGGCCATCGGTTCTAGGGGTGGTTTCCGCGCGCGTATGCGAGTCGCGTCCGCCATGTCGGTCGCGGCGCCGGGATGTTGGATCATCCCCACATCTGGCTCCACTCAATCGCAAGTCGGCGGGTTCGCAGGTGACCGCTAGCCTTGCGGTCACACCCAATGGCTGGAAAATAATGCACGCGGCGGGCTGAAGGGCAGCGCGAATGAGCGACCACGAGCACGGAAACGATCACGTGCACGGGCAGGAACTCGACGCCGGAACGGCGGCCTGGCACGTGATGCTGCACCACACGCGGCACGACGAGCTCAGCGAGGACACCGCCCAGACTCCCGGGATGCGCCGTTACGAGGCGATCTCGGGCAAGCGCAACGGCTCTCGGAAGATCTGGATGGGCAAGAACCGCGTCGGGCCGGGTCTCGTCTCGGCCGACCACCACCACGGAGAGGCCGAGACCGGCATCTACGTGGTTTCGGGGCATCCCGTCTTCGTGTTTCTCGAGAACGACGAGGAACGGCGGATCCAGACCGAGCCGGGCGACTACATCTACGTCCCGCCGTTCGTCCCTCATCGCGAGGAGAACCCCTCGCTCGACGAGGAGGCGGTCGTGGTGCTCGCTCGGAGTACACAGGAAGGCATCGTCGTCAACCTCTCGAGCCTCCGCGAGCACGTGCCGGAGCTCGATGAGCTGATCGCCGAGCGTGAAGCGTGTGACTAGCAGACCCGCCGCCGCGCAAGACCTGCGCGAGCTCGCGCTGCTGCGCCGCGTCCGCGACCGGATCGACCGGGAGTACGCGAAGCCGCTGGACGTCGAGGCGCTCGCCCGCGGCGCGCACATGTCGGCGGGGCACTTCAGCCGCCGGTTCCGGCTCGCCTACGGCGAGTCGCCGTACAGCTACCTGATGACCCGGCGCGTCGAGCGCGCGATGGCGCTGCTGCTTCGTGGCGATCTCAGCGTCACCGAGGTCTGCTTCGCGGTCGGCTGCTCGTCGCTGGGCACCTTCAGCAGCCGCTTCACCGAGCTGGTCGGGGTGCCGCCCAGCAGCTACCGGCGCCAGGCGGCGCGCTCGACGGCGGGGATGCCGCCGTGCGTGGCGAAACAGGTGACCAGACCGATCAGGAATCGAGAAGCGCCGGTCGCCGCGCCGCGACTAACCTGACCGCCATGAACATCACCATTCACGCGAGCTTCCTCCCGCACGACGACCCGGACGCATCGATCGCCTTCTACCGCGACACCCTCGGCTTCGAGGTCCGCCTCGACGTCGAATACGGCGGGATGCACTGGATCACGGTCGGCCCTCCCGACCAGCCCGGCACGTCCATCGTCCTGTACCCGCCGGCCGCGACCCCCGGCGTCACCGACGACGAACGCCGCACCATCGCCGAGATGATGGCCAAGGGAACCTACGCCAGCATCAACCTGGCCACCGCCGACCTCGACGGCGCCTTCGAGCGGCTGCAGGCCGGTGCCGAGGTCGTCCAGGAGCCGACCGAGCAGCCGTACGGGGTTCGCGACTGCAGCGTCCGCGATCCCGCGGGCAACCTGATCCGAATCCAGGAGGTGCGCTGATGGCCGAGAGGAAAACGGCAACGAAGGGATTCACGGCCGAGGAACGAGCCGCGATGAAGGAGCGCGCCAAGGAGCTGAAGGCGGCCGGGACCAAGGCGAACGACGAAGCCGACGTGCTCGCGAAGATCGCCGAGATGCCGGCATCTGACCGCGCCATGGCCGAACGGGTCCACGCGATCGTCAAGGCCAGCGCGCCGACCCTCTCGCCGAGAACCTGGTACGGCATGCCCGCCTACGCGATGGACGGCAAGGTCGTCTGCTTCTTCAAGAGCGCGGACAAGTTCAAGACGAGGTACGCGACGCTCGGCTTCAGCGACAAGGCGAACCTCGATGACGGCGCCATGTGGCCGACCGACTTCGCGCTGAAGAAGCTGACCGCCGCCGAAGAGGCGAGGATCGGCGCGCTCGTGAAGCAAGCGGTGAGCTGAGGACCGCGGCTAGCTCAGCGGTCGATCATCCGCTGGTTCGCCTCGCTGTAGCGGGCGCCCTGCGCCGTGATCTGCGCTTCGGCGGCCTCGATCTCCTGCAGGTCGTCGTCGGTGAGCTCGACGTCGGCCGCGGCGATGTTCTCCTCGAGGCGGTGCAGCTTCGTCGTGCCGGGGATCGGCACCATCCACGGCTTCTGGGCGAGAACCCAGGCGAGCGCGATCTGCGCGGGCGTCGCGCCCTTCCGCTCCGCGACCTGCTCGAGCAGCTCGACGAACGCGCGATTCGCGGCGCGCGCCTCGGGGTCGAAGCGGGGGACGCTGCTGCGGAAGTCCGTGCTGTCGAAGGTCGTGCTCTCGTCGATCTTCCCGGTGAGGAAGCCCTTGCCGAGCGGGCTGAAGGGCACGAAGCCGATCCCGAGCTCCTCGAGCGTCGGCAGGATCGCCTCCTCGGGCTCGCGCCACCAGAGCGAGTACTCGCTCTGGAGGGCCGTGACGGGCTGGACGGCGTGGGCGCGGCGGATCGTCTGCACGCCCGCCTCGGAGAGGCCGAAGTGCCTGACCTTGCCCGCCTCGATCAGCTCCTTCACGGCGCCGGCGACGTCCTCGATCGGGACCGCCGGGTCGACGCGGTGCTGGTAGAGCAGGTCGATCCGGTCCGTCCTGAGCCGCTTCAGCGAGCCCTCGACGCTGCGCTTGATCGTCTCCGGGCGGCTGTCGAGGCCGCCGCGGTCCTGGTTGTCGAAGTCGAACCCGAACTTCGTCGCGATCACGACCCGGTCGCGGACGGGCTCGAGCGCCTCGCCCACGAGCTCCTCGTTCGCGAACGGGCCGTACACCTGCGCGGTGTCGAAGAACGTCACGCCGCGCTCGACTGCCGCCCGGGTCAGGTCGATCATCTCCGCCCTGTCGGGAATCGGCAGGTAGCTCTGGCTCATTCCCATGCAGCCGAGCCCGATCGCGGAGACCTCGAGGTTGCTGTTTCCAAGCGTTCGCTTCTGCATTGCGTCCTTTCAGGTCGAGGGCACGAGCCTCACGGCTCGATCATCACCTTGATCGCTTCGCGGTCGTTCATCGCGCGGTAGCCGTCGGGCACGCCGTCGAGGTTCGTGACCCGGTCGAAGACGCGGCCCGGCTCGATCCGGCCCTCGAGGACGTCCGGGAGGAGCTCCTCGATGTAGGCGCGCGCCGGTGCCGGGCCGCCGCTGATCGTGACGTTCCTGAAGAAGGTCGGCAGCGATTCGGGAATCGACGCTTCCTGGGGCAGGCCGACGCGGCCGACCGCGCCGCCCGGACGGACGATGTCGAGGGCGGTGACCGTCGACAGCCCGTGGCCGACGCACTCGAGGACGGAGTGGGCGCCGAAGCCGCCGGTGAGCTCGCGGACGCGCTCGACCGCCTCGTCGCCTCGCTCGCTGACGATGTCGGTCGCGCCGAACTCCCTCGCCAGCGCGATCCGGTCGGGATGACGGCCCAGGAGGACGATCTGCTCGGCGCCGAGGCGCCGCGCCGCGATCACGCCGCACAGGCCGACGGCGCCGTCACCGACGACGGCCGCCGTCCTGCCCGGGCCGACCCTGGCGGCGAGGGCCGCATGGTGGCCCGTCCCCATCACGTCCGAGAGCGTGAGCAGCGACGGCATCAGCGCGTCGTCCGCGCCGACCGGGAGGACGACGAGGGTCCCGTCCGCCTCGGGGACGCGTACCGCCTCGCCCTGTCCGGCGTCGACGTCATCGCCGCCCCACCTGCCTCCGTGGATGCACGAGGTGTGCAGCCCCTCCCGGCAGAAGACGCAGGTGCCGTCGGAGTACAGGAACGGCGCGACGACGACATCGCCGGCCTTGACGGTGCGGACCTCGGCCCCGACGGCCTCGACGACGCCGATGAACTCGTGCCCCATGCGACGGCCGGTCTCGCTGTGCTCCATCGTCTGGTACGGCCACAGGTCGCTGCCGCAGATCGCGGCGCGGGTGACGACGACGAGGGCGTCGGTCGGATCGATCAGGCGGGCGTCGGGCACGGTCTCGATACGAACGTCGCCGGCGCCGAACATGACGGTTGCGCGCATGCCGGTACTGAATCACGGCGCGGCCGCCGCGTGAGAGTCCCTCTCGATCCAGGTACCGGCAGGGCCTCCCAGCGCGACGGAGCTGAGCGTTAGCCTTGTCGGCATGGACACGAGGAGCGAGATCCGCGAGTTCCTGACCTCGAGGCGGGCCAGGATCACGCCGGAGCAGGCGGGCCTTCGCACCTTCGGCGGCACGCGGCGCGTCCCCGGGCTTCGCCGCGAGGAGGTCGCGCTCCTCGCCGGGGTCAGCGTCGACTACTACACCCGCCTCGAGCGCGGCAACGCGGGCGGCGTCTCCGAGAGCGTGCTGGAGGCGCTGGCCCGTGCGCTCCAGCTCGACGAGGCCGAGCGGGCGCACCTCTTCGACCTGGCGCGCGCCACGCAGACGGTGTCGCGGACGCGGCGTCGCCCGGCGCCGAAGCGGGTGCGGCCGGGCGTGCAGCGCATGCTCGACGCGATGACCGGAGCGCCGGCGTTCGTGCGGAACGGACGGATGGACATCCTCGCGGCCAACCGGCTCGGGTACGCGCTCTACTCGGAGCTGTTCGCCGATCCGCGCCGGCCCGCGAACACCGCACGGTTCGTCTTCCTCGACCCGCGCGCACCCGCCTTCTATCTCGACTGGGACCGCGTCGCGAGGGACTCCGTCGCGATCCTGCGCTCCGAAGCGGGGCGCAACCCGTACGACCGCGACCTCTCGGACCTCGTCGGGGAGCTGTCGACCCAGAGCGAGCTGTTCCGCACGCACTGGGCCGCGCACAACGTCCGGTACCACGACACCGGCACCAAGCGCTTCCATCACCCGGTCGTCGGCGACCTGACGCTCACCTTCGAGACCATGGAGCTCGTCGGCGACCCGGGCCTGACGATGTTCGCCTACACCGCCGAGCCCGGGACGACGTCCGAGGAGGCGCTGGACCTCCTCGCGAGCTGGACGGCGACCTTCGACCACGATCAGGAGACCGTCGATGCAGATCACGCGTAGCGGTATCGAGACGATGGCGGGACCGGCCGACTGGTTCACGGGCGCGGTCTACGTCGACGCGGTCGCCGCGCCCTCCGGTGCGTCGCGGCTCAGCGCGAGCAGCGTCCACTTCACGCCCGGCGCGCGCACCGCGTGGCACACCCACCCGAACGGCCAGACGATCTTCGTCCTCGAGGGCGTCGGTCTCGCGCAGCGGCGCGGCGGCCCGGTCGAGGTGATCCGCCCCGGCGACCGCGTCTTTTTCGAGCCCGGCGAGGAGCACTGGCACGGCGCCGCCGCGACGCGGTTCATGACCCATCTCGCGATGCTCCAGGTCGACGACGAAGGGAACAGCGCGACCTGGGGCGCCCACGTCACCGATGAGGAGTACGCAGCGGCGCCCGCCCTCGACTGACTGTTGACACGGGTCCGGAGAGCCCTTAGGGTCGCCCGGTAATGCAACCGGAAAAAAACCGGAAGCGATTGCGGCGAGGTCAGCCTGTCCAACCCACGCAAGGGAGGGCCACCCCATGCATGCACAGACAGCGCGGTGTCTACGGACGCTCGCGCTTCCTCTCGTTGTCGGCCTCGCCGGCATCGCGCTCCTGAGCGGCTCTGCCGCCGCCGCGATCCCGGCACCTCCGGCGGGCTTCACGCTCACGTGGAGCGACGACTTCAGCGGTGCGGCCGGCACCGGCGTCAACACCGGCAACTGGCTGTACGACACCGGCACCGGCATCTTCGGCACCGGTGAGATCGAGACGATGACGAACAGCACGGCGAACGTCTTCCAGGACGGCGCGGGGCACCTCGTGATCAGGGCGAACCACAGCGGCACCAACCCGGCGACGGGCTGGACCTCGGGCCGGATCGAGACGCAGCTCTCGAGCTTCGGCGCCCCCGCAGGCGGCGTCGTCCTGATGCAGTCGTCGATCCAGCAGCCGAACGTGAACACGAGCAACGGCCTCGGCTACTGGCCCGCCTTCTGGATGCTCGGCTCCGGCCTGCGCTCCGGCGGCACCTGGCCGGGCGTCGGCGAGGTCGACATCCTCGAGGACATCAACGGGCGCAGCTCGGTCTTCGGGACGCTCCACTGTGGCGTCGACCCGGGCGGCCCGTGCAACGAGACGACGGGGCTCGGCAGCGGCGAGCGCGCCTGTCCGGGCTGCCAGACGGCGTACCACACCTATGGGGTGCAGATCGACCGCTCGGTGTCACCGGAGCAGATCCGCTGGTACCTCGACGGGGCGAACTACTTCACCCTCAACTCGACGGCCGTCGACGCCACGACCTGGGCGAACGCGGTCGACCACCCGTTCTTCATCATCTACGACCTCGCGATGGGCGGCGGCTTCCCCGGTGCCTTCGGCGGCGGCCCGACGGCTGCGACCGTCTCGGGCGGCCAGATGAACATCGACTACGTGGCCGTGTACAACAAGGCGGCCGGAAGCGGCGGGGGCGGCGGCGGCGCCGGGCGCGCGGGCCAGATCACCGGCAACGGCGGCAAGTGCGTCGACGTCAACGGGTCGAACACCGCCGACGGGACGCACATCCAGCTGTGGACGTGCAACGGCACGAACGCCCAGCGGTGGACCTGGAACACGGGTGACGGCACGATCCGTGCGCTCGGGAAGTGCATGGACGTCTCGGGCGGCGGCACGGCGAACGCGACGAAGGTTCAGCTCTGGACGTGCAACGGCACGGGCGCCCAGGTCTGGCAGTCGCGCTCCGATGGGTCGCTGCTCAACCCGCAGTCGGGCCGCTGCCTGGACGACCCGGGGCAGAACACGGCAAATGGGACGCAGCTCCAGATCTGGGACTGCAACGGCACGGTCGCGCAGGTGTGGCACATGCCGTAGCGCCGAGGCTCACGGAGGCGGTGCGGTCGAGGCGCCGGCGACCAGCGCCGTCGCGAGCTCGACCCGCATCGCCTCCGTCCGAGGCCCTTCGATCACGCTGAGCAGGAGGCGCACGGCGAGCCGGCCCATCTCCTCGAGGGGCTGGCGCATCGTGGTCAGCGGGGGCGTCACGATCCTCGAGGCATCGAGCGCGTCGAAGCCGACCACGGAGAGGTCGCGCGGCACCTCGAGGCCCCGGTCGCGCGCGGCGTGGATCGCGCCCACTGCCATGTTGTCGTTGAACGCGAAGATCGCCGTGGGCGGGTCCGCCGCCGCGAGCAGCGCGCCGGCCGCGGCGCGCCCGCTCGGGACGTCGAGGTTGCCACGGTGCGTCAGCTCCGGGTCGGGGAGGATTCCCGCCGCCGCGAGCGCTGCGCAGTAGCCGGTGAAGCGATCCTCCATCGAGGCGAGCTCGCGCGGTCCCGTGATCGCGGCGATCCGCCGGTGCCCGAGCGCGACCAGGTGGTCGACCGCCTCCTTCGCGCCGGAGACGTTCCCTGCGGACACGGTCGGGATCCCGGCGGGCAGCTCCTCCCGCGGGTCGATCACGACGAAGGGATACCCCTGGTGGTGGAGCGAGAGCAGCTCGTCCGGCGACTCGGTCGGCATCACGAGCAGGCCGCCGTCGCTGTGGTCGTGGACGAGCAGCTCGACGAGCGTGCGCTCGCGGACGTGCTCGTACCGCGTGGCGCAGAGGACGAGGCGCAGGCCCTGCTCGTAGAGCGCGTCGCCGATCCCGCCGAGGATCTGTCCGTAGTACTCGTACTGGACGACAGGCACCGTGACCCCGATGAGGCCCGTGCGCGTGCCGCCGATCCCGCGGGAGCCGCGCGCGCCGCCGGTCACGGGGCCGCGCTCGCGCACCGCCTGCAGGACGAGCGAGCGGGTCTTCTTCGAGACGTCCGGCCGTCCGTTCAGGACGCGCGAGACGGTCGCGACGGAGACGCCGACCTGGTCGGCGATGTCCTTCATCGTCGCGCGTTCTCCGTTCGCTGTCCCGCCCCGCGGCGCCATCGCGACCGGGATGCTACCGGTAGAGAAACCGGAAGCGACCTGGCGCTCAGTGACATGTCGTTCGGTGCCACGGCGTGCGGCGCCAATTGACCGACCGCCGGCCGGCGGGGATCATCGGCGCCATCGTGGAGGATCGAGGACGAGGGATGCGCCGCCGCCGGGTGCTGACGGTTGCCCTGGGGGCCACGCTGGCCTTAGGGGTGCTCAGCGGCGGCTCCGCGGGCGCGATCGCGCGCCACGCGACCACCGCGCCGTCGCAGGAGCTGCCGCAGCTCGGCGCGATCACGACGATCGGCTTCACCTCGATCGAGGGCCAGCAGGCCGGGTATCCGACCTTTCGCTGGAAGTTCCCGGCCCGGGACGGCTCGGGGCCGAACTGGGTGACGATCGACGACTCGCCGCTCGAGATCGGCGCGATCCTGTCCACCGCGGGCTCGACCGTCGTCGCAGAGCCGCTCTCCTGGACGTACGAGCCGGACGGCCGCACCCTCGACGACGGCACCTCGAGCGGCCCCGGCTGGAGCCTGTACTTCACCAGCAACACGTGCGGCGGTGCGAACAACTTCGTGATGAGCGGTTTCGCAGGCCCGTCGAACTACCTCTGTCCGAAGGAGTCCTGGCAGGCGATCACCGACGAGCTCAGCGGGGTTCCCGGGACCTGGATCTCGCTCGCGCAGACCGACGACTGCGGGTTCGCCGTCGCCCTGAACGGCGGCGGCTCCTGCCTCGCGCGCTTCATTCCCCTCGACGAGATGAGCCGGTACATCACGGCGATCACGGACGTCGAGGTCTGGGACACCCAGCCGTGGGACGTCCTCTGCCCGGTGAACGTGTTCGGGATCGCCTGCTGGGGCACCGCGCCTCCTCCCGTCGACAACAGCGTCAATGTCAGCGTGCTCCCTCAGCAGTCGCCCATCCCGGGAGGGACCACGTCGGACAGCCTCGCGATCGAGGTCTCGAACGTGCACGACCACGACGTCGTGGTCTCGTCGATCGCCGCCGAGCTCCCCGGCGGTTTCAGGTACACGCCGGGGTCGACGGCCGGCGCGGTCACGGGCGACCCGACCGTCACCGGCCAGACCCTGACGTGGACAGGCCCGTTCATGCTTCCCGCGCACAGCAACCTGCTGTTCGGCTTCGGAGCCAGCATCGACCCCGCGCTCACGGGCGGCGACTACGTGACGACCGCTTCTGCCGTGACCGACCAGACCTACTCGGGCACCGGAACGGTGACCATCAGCCCCACGCTGACGCCGCTCATCTTCGTTCCGGGGATCATGGGCAGCAAGCTGTCGTGCGGAATCAACCTCGACGAGTTCTGGCCGAGGTTCGGCATCGACTTCACCGGGTTGTTGTTCGAGCGCCTCGCGCTCACCAACCACGGCAACGACGAATCGTTCTGTCCCGCGGCGCTGAAGGCCAACGACATCGTCGACACCGCGTTCAACTCCGAGGAGTACGGCGCGACGATCGATGCGCTCGAGGCCAACGGCTACGTGTTGAACCGCACGCTGTTCAAGTACCCGTTCGACTGGCGAAAGAGCGTGCAATCCGCGGCCTTTGGGTTGGAAGAGCTGATCGACTCCGTCCGAGCGCAGACGCATGTATCGCAGGTCGACATCCTCGCGCATTCCCAGGGCGGCCTCGTGACCAGGGTTGCGCTGACCGACCCGGCCACGATCGGCAAGGTCCGGCGCGTGCTGACGATGGCAACGCCGTACTACGGCGCCGCCAAGCTGCTCGCGGTTCTGCTCAGCGGAAACCCGTGCGTACCCAAAGACGTTCCCATAGACCTCGTCTTCTGGCACTTCCCGTACTGCCCGTTGAGCGGCGCGAGCGTCCAGAAGGTCCTGCGAACCATGCCCGGCCCGCACGATCTCCTACCGAGCCCGAGCTACTTCAGCGCCGTTCACGCCCCGCTCTCGCTCGACGGAACCGACTTCACGCCGACTCAGTACCAGTCGTTCGTCGCGGTCGAGTCCGACCCCGTGCTCGTCGACTCCGCGTTCCAGTACCACGCGACGTATGACACCCGCGCGCCGGCGGATCCGAACGTGCAGTGGACGCAGGTCGTCGGGCACGGAAAGCGGACGCTGGGCTACGTCGCCCTGTCCAGTGATCCGCGGCTCGACTGGGCGACGTTCCGGTACGTCGACGGCGACGGAACCGTCCCGTCCGGATCCGCCGAGTCCGGTGGGCTGTTCCCGACAGTGGGCACGAACGGCGTCAACCACATGGGGATCGCTACGAGCAGCTGCACGCTCGAATTCGCGGTCGAGTACTTCCAGGAAACGACCTCGCCGTCGACCGGCGGCTGCGTCGGCCCGGACACCCCCCCGAACACGGCAGGCCCGAGTGCACTCAGAAAAGGCGCAGCCGCATCGACGGCAGTAGAGCTCGCGGTCGACGGCAGCCTCGACGGAGTCGTGTCCGACTCGGCCGGGCGGACCACGAACGGCGATACCGACGACACCGCGATCCCGGACAGCGACTACAACGCCCTCGGCGATTCGCAGTCCTTCCTCTTCGAGGCCCCCGGCTCCTACTACGCCACCTTCACGACGACCGGGCCGGGGATGGCGAGGCTGCGCGTCCGGAGCCTCGGCCTCGACGGTCCGCTGGCACAGGCGCTGTTCCTGATCCCCGCGCTGCCGCAGGGTGCGCGACTCTCGCTCGACCTCGACGCGCAGGACGTCGGTGCGACGCGCGTCGCCGCGGACCTCGACGGCAACGGCACGACGGACGAGGTGCTCTCGCCCGACGCCGTGACGACGGGCGCAGCTGCCGCGGACACGACACCGCCGACGATCGCCGGGGACGCGACCCTCGCAGGGCTCTTCGCGAGCAGGGTCACGCTGACGGCCGACGACCCGGGCAGCGGCGTGGCGCACATCTACTACCGCGTCGGCAGCGGCGCCGAGGAGACGTACACCGGCCCGTTCACGGCGCCGATGTTCTCGACGATCTCGTTCCGCGCGATGGACGCCGCCGGGAACATGAGCGCCGAGAGCGCCTTCGTCGCCGACGACGCGCCGAACACGCGGGAGTTCGCGGACCCGCTGCTGCCGTTCCGTCCGGTTCTCCGCTTCCTCGATCCGCGCGGCGACGTCGACTGGTTCACGTTCCATGCGAACGGCACCTCGCGCTATCGCGTGCAGCTCTATCAGCTTCCGGCCGACTACGACCTCCAGCTGTTCGACTCGAACGGTGGGCTCGTTGCCGCGCCGCGGGTCCGCGGGCTCGGCGCGGAGGAGATCTTCCAGCTGTTGCCCGCAGGGACCTACTACGTCGAGGTCACCGCCGCAGCCAACACGCACGGCGCGAACCGTCCGTGGGACCGGGTCCACCCGTACGGCCTGCAGCTGCTGACCGTCGCGGGCCGCTGAGCGTCTGATGCCCCACCCAGGGGATGAGCGAGCCGTTCCGGCGAGCCGATACCCGGCGGGTGAACGGAATCAGGAACAGCGCTCTATGGGGGAAGGCCTCCGGCCGCCTTGGCGCTCTGCTGCTCGTCGCTGCGGCATTCGCGGCGGCCGGCGGAGCCTCGTGGGCCGAGAGCCTGCCGCACTGACCTAGGCCGCGGACAACAGCGACATCCGCAGCGAGCCGTGCTCGCAGACCGGCGTCGGCGGGGTGACCGCGACCGTCAGGCTGCTGCCGCCGACCGTGACCCGGAGGCGGTGGGCCGTCGGCTCGCACTGTCCGGGATGGCCCTCGCCCGGCCCGGGCACGTCGGGCGAGAACCGCGCGTCGGACTTCGCGGAGCGCCCCGGCGCAAGCATGATCCTCGCGGCGGTTCCCTGCCCGGGGTACGCGGCAGAGACGTGCGTCGGCAGCGCGCCGCCCTTCGCGCCGAGGAGGCGGAGCTGCGGGATCCCGGAGACCCAGCAGGCGGCCGACGACCTGTTCGTCAGTCTCAGCCGGTAGGTGATCCCGCCCGCGCCCGGGCTGCCGGGAACGACCCTGAAGGTGCCGCCGAGGTCGCGGCCGCCGCACGCGGGCGCCGCCGTCCGCGCCGAGCCGCCCGCCGGGAGCAGGCCGGTGGCGATCAGCACGATGGCGATCAGCGCCTTCATCGACCTTCAATGGTAGGCGCCGCACGTAAGCTCACGAGGTGAGCATCAACGCAAGACGGCTCGGACTCGCGCTCCTCGCGGCGGCCGTGCTCGCGGTGGTGCCGATCGGGGGCGCCGCGGCCGCCTCCCCGACGTTCCGGCTCGAGATCGTCCACGTCGTCCAGGGCTGCCACGTCTGGAGCACGGCGAAGGGCCAGGTCGGCGCCTCCACGAAGCTCGTGGTGAAGCGGGGAACGCGCGTGCAGATCAGGGTGTCCTGCCCGATGGACTTCGACTTCACGCAGACCGCGGGGCCGAAGCTCGCACTCGGCGATCCGCGCACGCACACGGGCACCGTGCGGACGATCGTCTTCGCGAAAGCCGGCGTCTACCGGCTCACGGCGAAGAACGTCCAGAGCTCGGCCGAGATGGGGATGCAGACCCTCGGTCCCGACAACACGCTCACGCTCACGGTCGTCGTGAAGTAGGAACCACGCGCGCGCGGACGGCAGATGCCGGTCGAGGCGTGATCCCTCGTTCGAGGGAACTTTTCAGCAGGTACTCCCATTGGGGCTTACGTCCGCGCCTGATTTGGCCGAAAAGACGGTCAGCGCGCAGGGGTGCGCGTGGACACAATGGATCTCGAACACGGTTATCTGCGGCAAGGCATTCCGACCGGGCGGGCGCGGCGCTTCGGCCTGCTGTTCGGAGGGCTCGCGGCCGCGCTCCTGGGCGCCCTAGTCGCCGCGGCGAACCTCGTCGGGCTGCCCGGCGCCGCCGGACACTCCTCGCCCGTCGCCTCGGCTTCCCCGTCCGCGCCGGCCGCTTCGGTTCCCGCGTTCGTCGCGAGCCGCTCGGCTCCCGGAGCGCAGCGCTTCCGGCCGTCTCGAACCCGAGCCACCGTACGTCGAGCGCGGTCACCCGGACCGGCTTCCGGGTCAGCCTCGGCGGCTCGTCAGTCTCGCTCTCCTCGACGGCCGCCGGTCGCGGCGCGCTGGACGGGCTACGCGGCCGGCGCGACCCGTTCCGACGACGCTTCGGCCAGGAGTTCGTCACCGTTGGGCCGACCGGCGCGGAGGAGCTGCTCCAGGTCGACCGCCACCAGGGCCTGCACACCTGGAGCTGGCGGCTCGACACCTCCCTGACCGCCCGCCTGGCCGCCGGCGGCACGGTCGCGTTCGCGCGGTCGAACGGCGCGAGCGCGGGCCTCCAGATCGCGCCCGTCGACCTCCTCGACGAGGCAGGGCGCGCTCCTCACGCCCAAGGGCCTCCACTGGTCGCTGGCACGCCACGGCGGCGCCCAGTTCCTCGAGCTGCGCCTCGACGACTCGTCACTGCCGGTCCCGTACGTGATCGACCCGACCGCCGGCAGCGTCACGTTCGCCGCCGCCCCCGTCACCGACCAGTACGCAGGCCACACGCCCACGACGTGGCAGGTCAACTTCACCCAGAGCGCGACGGGACTCGGAAACACGAGCACGATCACCGTGGTCTTCCCGGGGGTGACGTTCACCGTGCCGGCGACGCCCACGATCGGGCTCGGAGCCGGGTTCAGCAACTGCACGGCGACGGGCTCCACGTTGGTGACCGCGGTCACTACGATCACGATCACCCTCGCCGGCGCCTCCTGCTCGCTCCCGGGCGGGTCGGTCACCTCGGTCACGATCCAGGGGATCACGAACCCCGTCGTTGCCGTGACGGCCGGCGGCGGCATCGCGAAGGGCGGCTTCACGGTGATGACGAGCGCCGCCGGCGATGTCGTGCAGTCCGCGAACGCGAACGTCCCGATCAACCCGGGGCCCGAGGCCGTGCTCCAGGTCCTAATGGGGGGTGAGGCCACCGTCAACCCCGGCACGGCGAGCGCGACCTGCAAGAAGCCAGCGGCACCGACCAAGATCGCCGCGAACGTCAACCTCAACGCGTCCCTCAGCTCGGTGAAGGCGATGGACGCCTACTGCAACACCGTGACCACGTCCAACGACGTGCTCTCCATCACGTCGACCGATCCGACGCCCGCGACCTTCACGAATCCGACGCCGTCGCTCTCGAGCGGCGTGCTCCCCGGATCAGGGATCACCGTTCACACGACCGGGGCCGTGACAGTGACGGTGAACGACACCACGAACCCGTCAGTGTCGGGATCGAGCACGGTCCAGGTCTACGCGCCGCACGGCTCGGGGACGATGACCGTCTCGCCGTCGATCGCCTTCGCCGGCTCGACCAACAACACCTACACCTTCACATACACCGCGGCCACCGGTGGGATGAATCTCGGCTCCGTCCAGGTGACCGTGCCGGCCGGCTGGACCGCGCCGAACGCCACGGCCGCCACTCCCGGCTACACGACGGTGAGCACCGGGACGCTCGCGATCGCCGGCACGGGGCCGTGGACGATAAGGGCGACGAACGTCACGCTCGCGGCGAACGCCACGCTCACGATCACATACGGCTCCGGAGTCGGTCACGCGACCGCGCCGACCATCTCCGGCGTCAACACGTTCTCGACGGTCGAGAACTCGATCAGCACGCCCCCGTCCGTCGCGATCGCCTCCTCGCCGACCGTGGACGTGGCCCCGAACCCGGCGACGCAGCTCGCGATCACGACGGTCCCGGCGAACGCGACCGCCGGCACGAGCTTCTCGGCGACTGTCAAGGCGCAGGACCTCTACGGCAACTCGTCGCCCGTCGTCGCCGACACCGGGATCCAGCTCGCGGCGAGCGGCCTCGGCACGCTCTCGGGGAACACGGGCACGATCACCGCCGGCAACAGCTCGGTCACGCTCTCGTCGGTCCAGTACACGAAGGCGGAGTCGATCACGCTCACCGCTGCGCGCACCTCGGGCGACGCGCTCACCACGAGCGCGCCCAGCAGTTCGATCGCAGTCGCACCGGGAGCGGCGACGACTCTCACCCTTTCCGGGACCCCGGGCTCGGTCGCGGCTGGCGACACGGGCTCGGTCACCGTCACCGCGATGGACGCCTTCGGCAACACCGCGACTGGTTACACGGGGACGGTCGCCTTCAGCTCGAGCGACCCCGCCGCGAGCCTCCCGGCCAACTACGGCTTCGTCGCGGGTGACTCCGGCACGAAGACCTTCAGCAGCGCCTACACGCTGAAGACCGCGGGCAGCCAAACGGTCACGACTACGGATACGGGCACGGGGACGATCACCGGCACCAGCTCCCCGATCACCGTCAATCACGGCTCGGCCACCGCGTTCGTGATCAGCGGCACGCCCGGCTCGCTCACCGCCGGGTCGACGAACTCGCTGACAGTGACGGCGGTCGACGCATACGGGAACACGGATACCGGCTTCGTCGGCACCGCCACCTTCAGCTCGAACGATCCGCAGGCCGTGCTGCCCGGCAACTATGCATTCGCGGGCGGCGACCTGGGCACGCACTCCTTCCCGGGCTCGTACACCTTGAAGACCGCGGGAATCCGCACCGTCACCGCCACCTCGGGCGGCGTGACCGGGACGAGCTCCGGGATCACGGTCAACTCGGCCCTGCCCGCGGCGACCCTGACCGCGACCGCCCCGAGCCCCGCCACCGCGGGCACCGGGCTCTCGGTGACCGTGACCGCGAAGGACGCCTACGGGAACATCGCGACCGGCTACACCGGCACCGTGAGCCTGACGAGCACCGACCCGCAGGCGCTGCTCCCGGGCCCGTACCTCTTCGTCGCCGGCGACTACGGCTCGCACGCGCTCCCGGTGACGCTGAAGACCGGCGGCTCGCGGACCGTGTCCGCCTCGGACGGGACGCTGAACGCCACCACCGGCAGCATCACGGTCAACCCGGGCGCCACCTCGACACTCGAGCTCTCTGGCACGCCTGCCTCCGTGACGGCCGGGAACACCGGCTCGGTGACGGTCACCGCGAAGGACGCGTACGGCAACACGACGCCGGCCTATACCGGGACCGTGACCTTCAGCTCGAGCGACGGCGCCTGGGCCGCGCCCTCGAACTACACCTTCACCGGCGGGGACGCAGGCTTGCACGCTTTCCCGGGCGCCTACACGCTGAAGACTGCGGGCTCGCAGACCGTCACCGTGACCGACACGCCCACGAGCTCGATCACGGGCACGAGCTCCCCGATCACCGTCAATCCCGCCGCGCCGTCGACCGCGCTCTCGACGATCGTCGCGTCGCCCGGCTCGATCACCGCGAACGGCTCCTCGACCTCGACCGTCACGGTCCAGCTCAAGGACGCGTTCGGCAACAACCTGAGCGCCTCGGGCGGCACGGTCGCGCTCTCGACCACGAAGGGCTCGCTCTCGGCGGTGACGGACCAAGCGAACGGCACCTACACGGCGACGCTGACCTCCTCGACCACGGCGAGCACCGCGTCGATCACGGGCACGGTGAACGCGTCCTTGCTCGCCTCCTCGGCTTCGGTCACCTTCGCGCCCGGGCCGACCACGAACTTCGTCGTGAGCGCACCCGGAACGGAGACTGCGGGCAGCAGCGTGAGCGTCGGCGTCACCGCGAAGGACGCCTACGGCAACACCACCCCGGCCTACACGGGCACCGTCAACCTGTCGAGCGCCGACCCGCAGGTGCCGGCCCCGGGCTCGTACGCGTTCACCGGCGCCGATCTGGGCGTCCACTCCTTCTCTGTCACGCTGAAGACCGCGGGCTCGTGGACGGTCACCGCGTCCGACGGCTCGAGCAGCGGCACGAGTGGCACGATCGTGGTCTCGCCCGCATCGACCTCCGTCCTCGCCGTGAGCGCGCCCGCTTCGGCCGTCGCCGGCACTCCGGCGACCGTGACCGTGACCGCGAAGGACGCCTACGGCAACACGACCACCGGGTACACGGGCACCGTGAGCCTGACGAGCACCGACCCGCAGGCCGCCGCTCTCGGCTCGCACGCGTACGTCGCTGGCGACCTCGGGACATACGCGTTCTCCGCGACGCTCAAGACCGCCGGCTCGCAGACCGTGTCCGCGGGTGACGGCTCGAGCACCGGCTCGAGCGGCCCGGTGACCGTGAGCCCCGGATCCGTCAGCACCACGGCCTCCACGGTGACCGGAGCCCCAGCCTCGGTGCTCGCCGACGGCGCGACGCCGGTGACCGTGACGGTCACGCTCAAGGACGCCTACGGCAACGCGGAGCCGAGCAAGACCGTGTCGGTCGCGGCGACGGGCTCGGCCGTGGTCTCCGCCGCCTCCGCGACGAACTCGTCCGGAGTCGCGACGTTCTCCGTCACCGACACCGCGATCGAGACGTCGACGTTCACGGCCACCGACACCACCGACTCCGTCACGTTGCCGCAGACTCCCTCGGCCTCGTTCATCGCGGGCCCGCTCGCGACGATCCAGATCAGCCCGACCTCGTCGACGGTGGCCGCGGGCGTGAGCCAGGTCTACGGGGTCACCGGCTCGGACGCGTACGGTCACAGCCTCGGCGCGCAGACCGCGACCTTCGGGATCGTCCCCGACGGCTCGTGCGACAACGCGGCCTCGTCCTGCTCGGCGACCGTCTCCGGCCTGCACGCCGTCACGGCGACGGTGAGCGGTCACACGTCCATCGCCTCGCTGACGGTCGGCGCGGGCGCAGGGGCGGGCGGCACCTCGACGATCGCTGCATCGCCCTCGTCGATCGTCGCCGACGGCGTCAGCGCCTCGACGATCAACGTCCGGTTGAAGGACTCCTACGGCAACAACCTGACCTCGGGCGGCGCGACCGTCCTGCTCTCGACGACCGGCGGAACGCTCTCCGCGGTCACCGACAACGGCGACGGCACCTACAGCGCCACGCTGACCGCTTCCTCCGTGGGCAGCGGCACGGTGAGCGGCACAGTCAACGGCACGCCGATCTCGGCCACCGCCGCGGTCGTGTTCACGACGAACGACACCACGCCGCCGTCGCTCTCCACCGCGAGCGCGACGGGGACCGCGCTTACCCTCTCCTACAGCGAGACGCTGGACGCGAACTTCGTGCCAGCGCCCGGCGACTTCTCGGTGGCGAAGAGCCTCTCGCCCGACGTCGTGACCGGTGTGTCGGTCAGCGGCTCGTCGGTGGTGCTCACGCTCACCGACGCGGTCGCGAGCGGCGACCTCGTCACGGTGACGTATGTCGGTACGGCGACGAGGGATCTCGCGGGTAACGCAGCGGCGACGTTCCTCAACCAGACCGTCTTGACGGGCGGAGGCGGCGGCGGAGGCGGAGGAGGAGGAGGACCGGTCACCTGCGTGTCCCCGATGCGCCTCTCCGCCGACGGCCACTCGTGCGTGATGCCGCCGCCCCCGCCGCCTCCTGTCCGCTTCGTCAACGCGAGCCCGGCGGACGGCGCGGTGCTGACGTCGGTCGACTCGGTCACGCTCACGGCGAACCACATGACCAGCTGGTACGCGATTTCGGTCACGGGGCCCGATGGGACGACAACGATCGCCCCGGGCTTCGGGGTCTCGTACTCGCAGCCGTTCACGCCGACGCAGCCCGGCGCCTACACGCTGACCGCGACGATGGACGACGGCTGGAATCCGCGCCAGCAGATCACCTCGCATTTCATGGTCGTCGCCGCCGCGCCCGACGTCGCGATGCCGGGCAAGGTCGGCACCCTCCAGTCGAGCACCGGCGACACCACCGTGAACTGGGGGATCGGCACCTTCACCGAGCCCGTGCGGGTCAACGTCGCCGACGAGCCGTCGATCGGCGGCACGTTCGGCATCGGCAGCCGCGTCGTCCGCGTGACGGTGACGCGGTTCTCGGACGGCACGACCGTGGACACCTTTGCCCAGCCGCTCGAGCTCGTCTTCGCCTCGGGCCCGGCGGCGGGTGTGCCCTCCTTCTCGGAGGACGGCGTCGCCTGGTCACCGGTGCCCAGGCTCACCTCCGACACGCTCCCGGCCGGGCAGGCCGACGGCTACTTCCTCGACTCGAACGGCGCCGTCCACGTGCTCACGCGGCACCTCACGTTCTTCGGCGTCCTCACGCCCAAGGCGACGAAGCTGGCCATGTCGGTGAGCGGGAGCGTCGTGCAGCTCCAGGGCGGCGCACGGCGGATCTCGGTGACTGTCCAGATGACCAGGCCCGCGCGCGTCGTCGCCACGCTCTACTCACCGCACGGCGAGATGGTGCGAGTCCTGGACGCGCACGGTCGGTGCGGGTGCCTCGACGCTCAACCTGATCCTGCCGGCGGCCAAGGTGCACAAGGGCATCTGCACGATCGTCCTCCAGGCCACGTCGGCCGGCCAGACGACGCAGAGCGCGATCCCCGTCTCGATGCACTAGCTACTTCGTGACCACGAGCGTGGCGGTCATGCCGAGCGCGCGGTGGTTCCCGAGCGAGCACCAGAGCCGGTAGCGGCCGGGCAGGAGCCGCAGCGAGAGGTCGTAGACGGTGCCCGGCTGGAGGATCGGCGTTCCGTAGACCTTCGTGCCGCCCACCCGCTGGAGGCGGAGGTCGTGAGGGTCCTCGCCGAAGTTCGCGAGCTCCACGATCGCCGGGCCGGCCTTGACCGACGGGCGCGAGAGCGAGAGCGAGAACTCCTTGGCCACGACCTGCACGCGGGCCGGCGGCGCCGCCGCCGAGGCGGGGACGGCGAGCGCGAGCACGGCGGCGAGGAGCGCCGCGGCCCTCATCGGAGCAGCTGCGGCCGCTGGAACTGGGCTGCGTTCGGAATCACCTGTGCAGCATCGGCTCCGAGCCACTGCTCGATGAGCGCGGCGTAGACCCCGCGGAAGTCGGCGCTCGGCTTCAGGTTGCCCAGGTCGTCGAGCCCGCCGGAGAGCCCCGGGTACTCGCCGATCATCCCGCCCGCTGACGCGCGAGCCGATCAGGAAGCCGACGCCGGCCGCGCCGTGGTCGGTGCCGTTCGAGCCGTTCTCCTTCGCGCGCCGCCCGAACTCCGACCAGACGTGGACGAGCACGCGGTCGGCGAGCCCGCGCGCCTCGAGGTCGCGCTGGAACGCGAGCAGCGAGTCGGAGGTGAGCTTGAGCCCGTCGGAGAGCGCCGTCGGCTGGGCCGCGTGCGTGTCGAAGCGGCCCGGCGCGGTGATCGCGACGCAGTGCAGCGGCAGGCCGGCGGCGATCATCGCCGCGAGCCCGGCGAGCCGGTGCGGGAACTCGTCGGTCGACTGCGGGTAGGCGACGGGGGAGTGGAGGTCGGAGCCGAACTGGCCCAGCTTGGCCGCGGAGCACCTGCGCCTGCTGGGCGCGCCGAGCCGGCCTGGCGCAGCGCCTGGTCGCGCCCGCCCGCGTGGACGCCGCCGAGCGCGCCCGCCGAGGCGAGCATCCGGTCCTCGAGCGGGAACGCGGGCAGGCCGGGGGCCGAGAAGCGGTAGTTGTCCGGGCTGTCGAGCGAGGCGATGGGCACGCGCGAGGTCGCGAGCGCGGGCTGGAGGCCGGTGTCGAGCGAGAGCCCCTGCAGCGGGTTGTCCGTGGTGCCGGTCGCGTCGAGGTAGCGGCCGAGCCAGCCGGTGCGCAGCTGCGGGTCGGTCGCGCCGACCTCCCAGTAGTGGCGCGAGGTGAAGTGCGAATGGTCGGGGTGGTCGTAGCCGACCGTCGGCATCACCGTCACCTTCCCCTCGGCGTGCAGCGTCGCGAGCGGCGCGGCCGACGGGTGCCACAGAAGCCGCGAGTCCTCGGCGAACGGGAGCCCCGACGAGGAGGGCAGTGCCAGGTTCGGGCGCAGCTGCCGGTAGAGCGGGTCGCCGGCCGGGAAGAGCACCGAGAGGGCGTCGATCCCGCCCTCGAGGAAGACCGAGACGAGCACGGGCTGCGGCGGCAGCGTGGCCGCGCCGGCGATCCCGTCCTCCAGGAACCGCGAGCTGAGCCGCGTGCCGCCGTAGATCGCGAGCGCGAGCCCGGCCGCCTGGGCCACGAACCGGGTCCGCGTGAGCCCAGTGCCGGCCGGGAGCGGCATCCCCGGCTCGATGTCGGGCAGGCCCCTGCCGGCCTCCGCGATCGCGCGGCGGAGGAGATCGGTGCGGTTGCAGTCGTCGCAGGCCATCAGCAGGTCTGGAGGTCGGGGGACACGGCCAGCAGCTGGCGCAGGGCGGACTCGACGACCACGGCTCCGCTCGAGCGGTTCGTCTTCGCGAACTCGAGCAGCGCCTTGCTCGTCTCGGAGGTCAGAGAGGGGTTGCCGAGCGCCGCCTGCGCCCGGTCGACGAGCCGCTGGGGATCCGTCGAGCCGTTCTCCGGCGTCTTCGTCGCGAACGCGAGCGCGGCGAGGAACCAGCGGCCGCGGAAGGTCGCGGTGTCCATCCAGCGGGTGTCGTCCCAGCCGGCCACGTTGGGCGGGTAGAAGAGCCGCTGCCCGGCGCCCGCGTCGAGCCGCGTCCACAGGAGCGTGTCGACCCCGCGGCCGAGCGCCCGCAGGAGGCCTGCGGTGTAGACGACCGGCGGCTTCACCATCCGGGGGCCGTCGTAGACGTCGGGGTGCTGGAGGATCGCCTCGACGACGGGCCGGATCTGGTAGCTGCTCCCGTACAGGTCCGTCAGCCCCGAGACGGTCGCCTTGGACGGCGCCGTCGGGACGAAGTAGCTCCAGAGCTTCGTGACGAAGTAGCCGGCGTGGTTCGGGTGCTCGAGGCAGAGCCGGCAGGAGTCCTGCCAGTCGAAGTTGCCGGACTTGCCGAAGATCGTCTTCGTGCCGGAGTCGTGCTGGCGCTGGACGAAGACGAAGTCGGCCGGGTTGTCGTCCTTCCGCCGGCCGCGCCAGCCGGTCAGTGCGCGGGCCTGCTCGCGGACGTCGTCCTCCGTGTAGCCGTTGTCGACGCCGAGCGTGAAGAGCTCCATCATCTCGCGGCCGTAGTTCTCGTTCGGCGCGCGCACCGTGTTCTGCACTCCGGAGAGCCAGAGGAGCATCGCCGGGTCCCTGGTGACCGCGAGGAGCATGTCGCCGAAGCTGCCGAGGGCGCCGGTCCGCAGGGTCTGGTTCTGGTTCAGCATCAGCTTCTGCGAGCCGACGCCGAGGTTCGAGGTCGCGAACCAGTCGTGCCAGACGAGCGTCATCCGCTCGACGAGCTGGCGGTTCGACCGCACCATCCGGTCGAGCCACCACAGGTGGTCGTGACCGAAGGCGTCGTAGGGCGCGATCGGCGCGCCGCGGTCGGTCGGGGCGGGCCCGGTGAGCTGCTCGGCCGGCGGCTGCGTGAGCGAGAGGACGGCCGCCTGGAGCCCGTTCTTCGCGAGCTCGGCCGCCTCGCCGGGCCGCGGGCCGAAGCCGGCGCGCCACAGCAGGCGCTCGGCCTGCAGGGGGCCGAACTGCTTCGCGTAGACGGGGAGCTTCGCCACAGTGGTCTCCTTGTAGGCGCGCTTTGTATTGCCTGTGCATGTCGGTTTGTATTGCGGAGGTAAAACAGGCGCGCGGCCAACACTTGACCCCCTGGGCCGTCTACTCGGGTGGGTAGGCTTGACCCGTCGGTCCAGACAATGAAGGGAGCTCGATCCTGTGATCCGCTTCGCGCGCCTCGCGCTCGCCGCTGCGATATTCGTCCTGCTCGCCGCCACGGCGGCCAACGCCGCGCCCCGGATGTGGATCGGCTTCCACGACGACCCGAGCTTCCGCTGGCGCACGGATCGTTCCGACAATCTCGACGGGGCGACGCAGGTCGGCTCGACCGTGATCCGCGCCTGGGTGTACTGGCCGCAGATCGCGCCGACGAGGCCCGCGAACCCGTCCGACCCGTTCGACCCGGCCTACCGGATGGACGACCTCGACGAGCTCGTCCGCGGCGCCCAGGCGCGCGGCGAGGAGATCCTGTTCACGATCTGGGGCGTGCCGAAGTGGGCCAACGGCGGCAAGGGCGCCAACTACGCGCCGAAGAACTACGCCGACTGGCAGACGTTCTGCAAGGCCGTCGCGAGTCGCTACAACGGCAAGCACTCCGGCTATCCGTTCGTGCGCTTCTACTCGGTCTGGAACGAGCCGAACCTGAACCAGTTCCTCGCGCCGCAGTTCACGAACGGGAAGCCGTCGAGCCCGGCGATCTACGCCAAGCTCTACCGCGCCGCGTACGCGGGGATCAAGGCCGCGAGCCCGACCGCGCTCGTGGCGGCCGGCGACACCTCTCCGCGCGGCCGCGACAAGCCGCTCGGCTCGAGCTCGACCCAGGACACGCTCTCCCCGGGCAACTTCGCGCAGCTCGTCTCGCAGCAGAAGCCCCTGATCAAGTTCGACGCGTGGTCGCACCACCCGTACCCGACCGACCTGACCGCGCCCGTGATGCAGAAGGTGAAGTGGCCGAACGTGTCGGTCGCCTCGCTGCCGCAGTTCGAGAAGAGCCTCAACACCTGGTTCAAGCGGAAGAGCACGCCGATCTGGATCGACGAGTACGGCTACCAGACCAAGCCGGCGAATCCGAAGGGCGTCTCGCTCTCCCAGCAGGCGGCCAACATCAGGCAGGTGCTCGCGGTCCTGAGGGGCTACTCGTTCGTGAACATGTTCGTCTGGTTCACGTACCGCGACGACAGCGGCAACCTCTGGAAGAGCGGCATCGTCGACAACGCGAACACGCAGCAAGCCGGGCTGGAACGCATTCGCGTCGGCCTCACCGCCGTTCGACGCCCGGAACGCGATCCTCTCGGTCCCCTCGGGGAGGAGCCCGACGGTCTCGGTCTCGGCGCTCCAGCTCGCGGCGACGAACCCGGTCGGCACGCCGATCGGCGTCACCTACAAGGTGTACACCGGCGGCAAGCTCGTCGCGGTCGCGCAGCCGAACCCGGCGCTCCGCTTCGACGGCTGGATCTCGATCCCGCTCAACTTCGTCCCGGTCAAGGGCAAGAGCTACAGCGTCAGCGTCGACATGAACGCACCGAGCGGCGGCAAGCTCTCGCACACCCTGACGCTGAACGCGACGTAGCCCGCGACCCGGATATCCTGGGAGGATGAAGGTCGTCCTCCCAGACGCCTCGACGCTCGAGCTCCCCGACGGGGCGACGGGCCTCGACGCCGCGCGCGCGATCGGGCCGAAGCTCGCCGAGCAGGCCGTGCTCGTGCGCTCGAACGGCTCCGTCCAGGACCTGCGGGCGCCGCTTCGCGACGGCCAGCCGATCCAGATCCTCACCACGCGCGACACGGGCGACCCCGACGCGCTCTACGTGCTGCGCCACTCGGCCGCGCACCTGCTCGCGGAGGCCGTGCGCCGCCTCTACCCGGGCGTGAAGATCGCGATCGGCCCGCCGATCGAGAACGGCTTCTACTACGACTTCGAGTTCCCCGAGCCGATCAACGAGGAGGATCTCGCGCGGATCGAGGACGAGGTCAACCGCGAGCTCGCCGAGGGGCGCGAGTGGACGCGCACCGAGATCACCGCCGACGAGGCCCGCGAGCGGTTCGCGGCCGAGGGCGAGCCGTACAAGGTCGAGCTCGTCGACACCGCCGAGGGGCCGATCACGCTCTACACGCAGGGCGACTTCACCGACCTCTGCCGCGGCCCGCACCTCCAGAACTCGGAGCCGATCAAGGCGATCAAGCTGCTCTCGCTCGCGGGCGCCTACTGGCGCGGCGACGAGCACAACCCGCAGCTGACCCGGATCTACGGCACCGCCTTCTACTCGCAGGCGGATCTCGACGCGCACCTCGAGCGGATCGAGGAGGCGAAGAAGCGCGACCACCGCCGGCTCGGGCACCCAGCTCGACCTCTTCCACCTCTCCGACGAGCTCGCCCGGCTCGCCGTTCTGGCATCCCGAAGGGGATGGTGCTCTGGAACGCGCTCGAGGATCTCCGCCGGCGCGAGAACCTGAAGCGCGGCTACTCCGAGGTGAAGACGCCGCTGCTCTACGACGTCGAGGTCTGGAAGACCTCCGGCCACTGCGAGAACTACCGCGAGAACATGTTCTTCGTCCCCGAGCGGCGAGCGGACGTTCGCGCTCAAGCCGATGAACTGCCCCGGCCACTGCTCCTGTTCGGCGAGCCGGATGCGCAGCTACCGCGAGCTGCCGATCCGCTACGCGGAGGCCGTCGACGCTGCACCGCAACGAGCTCGCCGGCACGCTGCACGGGCTCCTCCGCGTCCGCCACATCACCCAGGACGACGCGCCACATCTTCTGCACCGCCGGAGCAGATCGCAGACGAGGTCGATCGCGATGCTCGAGTTCGTCCGCGTACCTCTACGGCGCTCTTCGGCGTCTGACGCCGCACGCCGAGCTCTCGACCCGGCCGGAGAAGCAGCCTCGGCACCGACGAGCAGTGGGACACAGCCGAGGCGGCGCTGCGGCAGGCGCTCGAGCAGCCACGGCGATCCCGTTCGTCGTGATCGCCGGGCGAGGGCACGTTCTACGGGCCGAAGATCGACCTGCACATGGACGACGTCGCTCGGCCGCAGCTGGCAGATGGGCACGATCCAGCTCGACTACCAGATGCCGCAGCGCTTCGGCCTCACCTACGTCGGCGCCGACAACGACCGAGCACCACGCCGGTCGTGATCCACCGCGCGCTGCTCGGCTCGCTGGAGCGCTTCATCGGGATCCTGATCGAGCACTACGGCGGCGCGTTCCCGTTCTGGCTCGCGCCGGTGCAGATCCGCGTCGTCCCCGTCAGCGACCCGCACCGCGACGCCGCCGCGTCGCTCGCAGCGCGTCTCCGCGAGGCCGGCTACCGCGTCGAGCTGGACGACCGGGACGACACCGTCGGCAAGCGGATCCGCGACGCCGAGCTCGACAAGGTGCCCTTCACCGTCGTCTACGGCGAGCGCGAATCGGACGACTCGCTGGCGATCCGGGAGCGCGGCGGCGGGCAGAAAACGCAGAGCCTCGGGGATTTCCTCGCCGAGCTTGCTACGCTGTGAGCCTGCAAAGCAGGGGCGGACCCGCTTCCTCACCTCCGGAGCCACGCTTCGCGGGGTTCAACCGAGTCGTCGGACGAGGAATCAGGGCCGCTGCTTGCAGCGGTTTTGTCGTCAGACGAGAGGATTGAACTGAACTTGGTGAAGAGCATTTGAGACCACGGCGCAGGGTCGAGCCCGTTCGCCCGCAGCCGCAGGACCGGATCAACGAAGCGATCCGGGCACCGCGGGTGAGGCTGATCGACGAGGACGGAAGCCAGCTCGGGATCAAGACCGTCGAGGAGGCGCTGAAGTACGCCTTCGGCAAGAACCTCGACCTGGTCGAGGTGGCCAAGGAGGCCGATCCGCCGGTGGCCCGGGTGATGGACTACGGGAAGTACCGGTACGAGCAGGAGCAGAAGGCAAAGCTCGCCCGGAAGCACCAGGTCTCGATCAACGTCAAGGAGATCAAGTTCAGGCCGAAGATCGGAATACACGACTACGAGACGAAGAAGGGCCATGTCGCGCGCTTTCTCAACCAGCGCGCGAAGGTCAAGGTCACGATCATGTTCCGGGGGCGCGAGAACCTGCACCCGGAGCGGGGACGTGACCTGCTGATGCGGCTCGCCGAGGACGTCAAGGAGATCGGCCAGGTCGAGTCTCCGCCGCTTCTCGACGGTCGCAACATGGTGATGGTGCTGGGCCCAACCAAAAATGCGGGAGTGCAGAAGAGCGATGCCAAAGCAGAAGACACACAGGTCGACGGCGAAGCGGTTCAAGGTGACGGCGAGCGGGAAGCTGCTCCGGCGCTCGGCGAACAAAAGCCATAACCTCGAGCACAAGCCGCAGAAGCAGAAGCGCAGCTTCGGCAAGGACCAGCCGGTCGCGAAGAGCAACCAGAAGGTCATCAACCGGCTCCTGGGGCGCCGCTAGATGCCGCGCGTCAAGCGATCCGTCCACGCGCGCAAGAAGCGCCGCAAGGTACTCGAGCAGGCCAAGGGCTACTGGGGCCTCAAGAGCCGCAGCTACCGCTATGCGAAGGAGCAGGTCGAGCATTCGCTCGTCTACGCCTACCGCGACCGCAAGAACAAGAAGCGGACGTTCCGGCGGCTCTGGATCACTCGCATCAACGCGGCGGCGCGCGCCGAGGGCCTCTCGTACAACCAGTTCGTCGCACGGCTGCACCAAGGCCGGGATCGAGCTCGACCGCAAGGTGCTCGCCGACCTCGCCGTGAGCGACCCCGCCGCGTTCGGCAAGATCGCCGAGCGGGCGAAGGCCGCGCTGCAGAGCTGAGCGGGCGCCGCCAGGTCTTCCTCGACCAGGCCGAGTCGGCCGCCGGCCGCTCGCCGCTGTACGAGGAGCTCTGGCGCTCGCTCGCGGACGAGCCGCTCGTCGACGCGATCGTCGAGGAGTACTCGTGGGACACGCCGCTGCGGCTCTCGGGCGGGCTGAACTACCTCGTGCTCGGTGGACAGGCCTCGTGGGGCTCGGTGGCGGAGGCGCTCGTCGAGCACCGCGAGTTCCTGCGCCGCTTCGTCGCCGAGCAGCCGGTGCAGACGAACGAGGTGCAGCGCTGCTGGATGCTGCTGCCGTGCTTCCTCGAGGCTGCGCGGCGAAGCGGCGCGGAGACCCTCGACCTGATCGAGCTCGGGCCGAGCGCAGGGCTGAACCTCGCCTGGGACCGGTACGCCTACGGCTACGAGCACGGAGTCTGGGGGCCGGCCGGGGCGCCGTTCGAGCTGCGCGGCGAGGAGCGCCGGCCCGTCCCGGCGGAGCTGCTGCGTCTCGCGCCGCGTGTCCGCGGGCGGGTCGGGATCGACCGCTCGCCGATCGACGTCACGGCAGAGGAGAGCGCGCGCCTTCTGCGTTCGTTCGTCTGGCCCGACCAGCACTGGAGGCTCGAGCTGCTCGACTCTGCGATCGAGGCGGTCCGGCGCGATCCGCCGCGGCTCGTGCGGGGCGACTTCGTGGAGCTGCTCCCGGACGCGCTGGGCGAGGCGCCGCTCGGACGGGCTCACGGTCGTCTTCGAGACCGCCGTGCTCGGCTACCTCGACTCCGCCGGCCGTCGGCGTGTCTACGACGCGCTCGCGGCCGCCGGCGCCGAAGGGCCGCTGGCGTTCGTCTCGAATCCTCACGACGGCATGACTCTGCAGCTCTGGCCCGGAGGCGAGCGCGAGGAGATCGCCCGCGCCGACTTCCACGGCGCGTGGCTGGAGTGGCTCCTGTGACGATCACTTCGCGCGACAACGACAAGCTGAAGCTGGCGCGGAAGCTCCACGAGCGCCGCTGGCGCGACAAGCTCGGCCTGTTCCTCTGCGAGGGCGAGGACCTCGTCGAGGCTGCGCTCGGCGCGGGGCTCGAGCCGGTCGAGGCGCTCGTCGACGCGGAGCGGCCCGCGCTGCTCGAGCGCCTGCGGTCAGCCGACCTCGTCGCGCCCGGTCCGCTGGCCGAGGTGTCGACGCTCGGGCACCCGCCGCGCGTGATCGCGGTATTCCGGCGGGAGAGCCTGCCGCGGCTCGATTTCGCAGCGCCGCCCGCGGTCGGTCTCGCGCTGTGGCGGGTCGGCGACCCGGGCAACGTGGGCACGCTGCTGCGGGCGCTCGACGCGCTCGGGCCGGGCTTCCTCGCGCTCTCGGCGGGCTGTGCGGACCCGACCGGCCCGAAGGCTCTCCGCGCCGCCGCCGGCGCGACCTTCCGGGTGCCGTCCTGCGGCTTCGACGAGACACCGGGCCGGCGGGTCGCGCTCGTCGCACACGGTGGTGTCCCGCTCGCGGACCTGGAGCCGTCCGTGCCGACCACCTACGTCCTCGGCGCCGAGCGCGAAGGCCTGCCCGAGGACGTGCTGGCGCGGTGCGAGATCCTCGCGACGATCGAGCAGAGCGGCCCCGCGGAGTCGCTCAACGTCGCGATGGCGGGAACGATCGCGCTGTACGAAGCATCCCAACAGGCCTAGAAGAGCCAGGTCCCGGTGCCTGACCCCGGGCCACGGCCCTTCGGGACAACTACCTAGACCCGGCCGCTGCGGCGCAAGACGGCTCCTGGACTCAAGCTCTGGCCGCTCTGGACCGGTCCCGGTGCCTGACCCCAGGGGTGGCTATTTCGGACGCCGCGCGAGCCACACCGAGTCCTCGCCGCCGTCGTAGGGGCGCCGGTCGAACCAGCTGTACAGCGCCTCGACCTCGAAGCCCGCCTCCTCGATCAGCCTGCGCCACTCGGCAGGCGAGATCCACGACAGGCGGAGGATCGACTCCGCGTCGGGCCCGCGGACGCTCAGCGTGAGCGTGCGCGCCTCGCGGTCCCAGTCGGCGCGCTCCCAGATCCCCGGCTCGCGCTCGAGCCAGCGCCCGTGCGTCTCCTCGATCCCGTCGTCCAGCGGCTCGAAGACGTCGAACACGAGCCGGCCGCCGGGGACGAGCAGCTCGTACGCGCTCCTGAGCGCACGGCGCCGGTCGTCGTCGCTCTCCATGTGCAGGAAGGCGCGGAACGGGCAGATGACGAGCGGGACGCGCTCCGTCACCGGCGGCTCGCGCAGGTCGCCGAGCCGGAGATCGAGCAGCTCGGACACGCCCACGGCCTCGGCGCGCTCGCGGCAGACCGCCAGCATCCCCTCCGAGGAGTCGACTCCGATCACGCGCACGCCGGCCTCCGCGACGGGGATCCCGAGCCGGCCGGTGCCGATCCCGAGCTCGACCACCGGCCCGCCCGAGCCGAGCGCCTCCTCGACGTAGAACGAGACGTCCTCGACGACGCTGCGGCTCCACGGGTCGTACAGCCGCGCGATCGGGTCGTAGACGTTCATCCCGCTAGTCTGCCCGCTCCGATACAGTCGCGCTCCGATGGACCCGCAGGCCCTGGAGACCGAGGCGCTGAGCGCGATCGACGCGTCCGCGTCGCCCGTGGAGCTCGACGACGCGCGCGTCCGCTACCTCGGCCGCAAGAGCGAGCTGAAGCAGGCGCTGCGCGAGGTGCGCGACCGCGAGACCGGGATGGCGCTGAACGCCGTCCGCGAACGGCTCGAGGCAGCCTGCGAGGCGCGCGAGGCCACCCTCCGGACGGCCGAGCTCGAGGCCGTCTTCACGGGATCCTCGGTGGACGTGACGCTGCCGGGCGAGCGGCCGAGCCGCGGCCACCTACACCTGATCACGCAGATCCGCCGCGAGGTCGAGGACATCTTCCTCGGGCTCGGCTACGAGGTCTACGACGGCGACGAGGTCGCGACCGTATTCGAGAACTTCGACGCCCTCACCACCGAGCCGGGACATCCCTCGCGCTCGCCCGGCGACACGTTTTACCTCGACGAGAACACCGTCCTGCGGACGCACACCTCACCCGACCAGATCCGGGTGATGCAGTCCCGCACGCCGCCGATCTACATGGTCTCGCTCGGCCGCTGCTACCGGCGCGACACCCCCGACGCGACGCACTCGCCGACGTTCAACCAGGTCGAGTGCCTGGTCGTCGACCGGCACATCACGCTCGCCGACCTCAAGGGCACTGTGCTCCACTTCTCCCGCGCGCTGTTCGGCGAGCAGCGCGACGTGCGGATGCGGACGAGCTACTTCCCGTTCACGGAGCCGTCGGTCGAGTTCGACGTATCGTGCTTCCTCTGCGATGGGGCCGGCTGCGCGGTGTGCAAGCACTCCGGCTGGATCGAGATGGGCGGGGCCGGAGTCGTCGACCCCGATGTGTTCGCGAACGTCGGCTACGACCCGGAGGAGGTGTCGGGCTTCGCGTTCGGGCTCGGGCTGGAGCGGATCGCGATGCTGCGCCACGGCATTCCCGACCTGCGGCTGTTCTGGGAGAACGACCTCCGCGTGCTGGGCCAGTTTTGATGGCTCTCCCGGCGACACTCGGCGGCGCGCTGCCCGCGATCACGCGGCGCGCTGCCGCGTCCTCAGTCGCGCCGATGGCTTCTGCCATCGGCGCTCCCTGCGTCCTTGCATCGCTGGTGCTCGCGACCCGCGCATCCACCAGCGCCACCGGAAGAGCCATCGATGAAGGTCCCGGTCTCCTGGCTGCGCGAATACGTCACGTTCGAGCTCCCGCTCGCCGAGGTGGCGCGCCGGCTCGTCTTCACGAGCTGCGAGGTCGACCGCATCGTCCGGCTCGGCGTGCCCGACGTGGACGGGAACCTCGGCAACTTCCGGGTCGGGCGCGTGCTCGAGGCCGGTAAGCATCCGAACGCGGACAAGCTGCAGCTCTGCGTCGTCGACGTCGGGGACGGAGAGCCGCGCTCGATCGTCTGCGGCGCGTGGAACTTCGGCGCGGGTGCCACGGTCGCGGTCGCGCTGCCCGGGGCGGCGATGCCCGACGGGCTCGTGATCGAGAAGCGCAAGCTCCGCGGCGAGGTCTCGGAGGGGATGATTCTCTCCGAGCGCGAGCTCGAGCTCGGCACCGATCACTCGGGGATCATGGTGCTGGCTGACGGCCTCGAGCCCGGAACTCCGCTCGCCGACGTGCTGCCGCTCTCGGAGGACGTGCTCGAGATCGAGACGGGTTTCAACCGGCCCGACCTCACTCTCGATCTACGGGATCGCGCGCGAGGTGTCCGCGCTGCTCGACGTCGAGCTGGCACCGCCGCCGGGAACCGACCCGGCGCAGGCCGGAGACGAGGCGGTCGACGTCCGGATCGACGACTTCGCGGGCTGCCCGCGCTACATCGGCCGGCTGCTTCCGCGACGTCGCGATCGGCCCGGCGCCCGTGTGGCTGCGGGCGCGCCTGACCGCCGCCGGGATGCGGTCGATCTCCAACGTCGTGGACGTGACGAACTACGTGATGATCGGCCTCGGGAGCCCGCTCCATGCGTTCGACTTCACGAAGCTCGAGGGCGGTCGGATCGTCGTCCGGCGCGCGGCGCGCGGGCGAGGAGCTGCGGACGCTCGACGGCGTGCTCCGCCGGCTGGACGAGCGCGACCTCGTGATCGCCGACGCCGCGCGCGCGGTCGCCCTCGCGGGGATCATGGGCGGGGAGGAGACCGAGGTCGCCGACGACACCTCCGTCGTGCTGCTCGAGGCTGCGAACTTCGAGCCGGTCGGCGTCTCGCGCAGCGCCGAGCGCCTGCACCTGCGCACCGAGGGTCTCAACCGCTGGGAGAAGGGCGTCGACCCGTACGTCGCCGAGCAGGCGGCGCGCTGGGCAACCGAGCTGATGGTCGCGCTCGCGGGTGCGCGCTGGGTCGGGCACACCGACGTCCAGGCGGGCCTTCCCGAGCGCGCGACGATCGAGCTTCGGCCCGGGCGGGCGGCGGCCGTCGCGGGGCACCCGATCCCTCCGGAGGAGGGGCGGATGCGACTCGAGCGCCTAGGCTTCGACGTCGACGGGGATCGCGTGACGGTGCCGACCTGGCGCGCGCGCGACATCCGTCGCGAGATCGACGTCGTCGAGGAGGTCGTCCGCTTCGAGCTCGAGGACGTGCCCCCGACCCTGCCTGAGCGCACGGTCATGTTCGGGCGGCTCACCCATGCCCAGCGGCTTCGCCGCGTGGTCGAGGAGGTCCTGGTCGGCGCCGGGTTCTCCGAGGCCTACACCTATTCGCTCCAGGCCGAGGATCCAGATCCGAACGCGCTCGAGCTGCCCGAGCCGCTCTCGGCGTTCCAGCGCGTGCTGCGGACGACGCTGCTCTACGGCCTGGTGGGCGCCGCGGGCCACAACGTCGACGTCGGCAACGAGGACGTCGCGCTGTTCGAGATCGCCCACGTCTACCTGCCGTCGGGCCGCGAGCGTCCCGACGAGCCGCTGGCATGTCGGCGGGATCGTGAGCTGGCGGCTACCTGCGGGCGAAGGGCGCCGTCGAGCTCCTCTTCGAGACGCTCAAGCTCGAGCCGCGCTTCGAGCGCGCCGAGCATCCGTTCATGCGGACACCGGCGGCGGCGTCGGTGCAGGGCGGCTGGGTCGCCCAGCTCGATCCGCGGCTGCTCGACGGCGAGTGGGGCGCGTTCGAGCTCGACCTCGCGGAGCTGTTCACAGGCGTGCCCGAGCGCGTCCTGTACGAGGACGTGATCACGTACCCGGCCCTCAAGCAGGATCTCGCCTTCGTCGTCGCCGAGGACGTGGCGGCGGGCGACCTGGTCGCGGCCGCGCGCGAGGCCGTCGGGCCCGAGCTGCGCTCGATGCGCGTGTTCGACGTCTACCGCGGCGAGCAGGCCGGGCCCGGCCGCAAGTCGATCGCGTTCCGCGTCGAGTTCCAGTCGCCCGAGCGGACGCTGACCGACGAGGACGCGGCGGCGATGCGGGAGCGAATCGTCGCCGCGCTCGCGGAGCGCTTCGGCGCCTCGCTGCGCGCGTAAAACCGATCGGCCCGGTCCGTCGTAGTATCTCGACGATGCGCCTCGTCGTCATCCTCGCCGCTGCCGCGACACTGCTGCTGCTCGTGCTCCCGGGGTCGTCCTCGGCCGACAGCCCGCAACTGATCGGGACCGTCGGCCCGGGCTTCACGATCAGCCTCAAGGGAGCCGACGGCTCGCCGGTCACCCATCTCGATCCGGGCACCTACCAGCTGCTCGTCCACGACCTCTCGGACGAGCACGACTTCCACCTGTTCGGCCCGCCGGGCTCGACGCTCGACGCGACGACCGGGCCCGACCTCACCTTCGTCGGCGACAAGACCTTCACGATCGTCCTCCAGGACGGGATGAAGGTCGACTACGTCTGCGACGCGCACGCCGTGATGCACGGCTCGTTCACGGTGGGGACGATCGTCGCCACGACGCCGCCGGCCGTGTCGGTCCACCTCCGCGCCAACCTGAACGCGAGGCAGGAGGTGCCGAAGCAGGTCGTCAAGGCGCCCGCGGCGACGGGGACGTTCACCGGCACCCTCACCGGGACGAAGCTGGCCTGGAGCCTCTCGTTCCGGAAGCTGACCGGCCCGGCGACCGCGGCGCACATCCACCTCGGCCGGCCAGGCAAGGCGGGCCCGGTCGCGGTCCCGCTCTGCGGCCCGTGCACCTCCGGCGCGAAGGGAACGGCGACGCTGACCGCGGCACAGGTGAAGGCGGTTCTCGGCGGCGGGACCTATGTGAACGTCCACACCGCCAAGAACCCGGCCGGCGAGATCCGCGGGCCGCTCCGGACGACCTAGCGCCCGCTAGGCGCCCGCCCTGAAGCGGAGCGCGGTCCCGTGCGGGAGCACGAGCACGGGGCAGAGGATCAGGTCGATCAGGTACTGCGCAGCGGCGCTGAGCGTGACGCGGCCCGAGGCGGTGCCGGGCTTCGAGCCGATCACGACCAGGCCGGCCTCGTCGTCGGCGCGCGGGACGACGGTCGCCCCGAGCCCCGTCGCGAGCGATGTCGCGGTCTCGCCGGCCGCCGGGTCGCCGTTCTCGCTCACGGCCGCGATCGTGTCGATGGTCGCGTCCGGCCGGTCTCTGAAGCCGGCCGGGGCGACCGCGAGCGCGATCGGGCCGCCCTCGATCAGGAGCTGGGCCGAGGTGCCGAGCTGGACGTGGCCCGGGGTCGTTCGGTACTCCGACCCGAACACGATCAGCTCGGCGCCCTCGCGCTCCGCGAGGTCGCGGAGGCCTTCGGGCGTCGAGGCGCTGATCACGACGTAGCGGGGCACGTCGGGCTCGCCGAGCCAGCGGGCACCGTTCTCGAGCAGCTCCTCCGCCTCGCCCTGCGCGCGCTTCTCGAGCTCCTCCTCGGGCTCGACGGCGTGGCGGACGTAGGCCAGCGCGAGGGAGCCTCCGGCACGCGCCAGCAGCTGCCCGAGCGCCAGCGCGTCGGTGTCGTTCTCGGTGCCGTCGTAGGACACGATGATCTTGATTGCCATGCTTCCTCCGGGGTCGCAGTCGCGTGCTCGGATTGGACGCGGGACCGCCGCCGGCAAAGGGGGAGCCGGCGGCGATCCCACATCGATTCCCGCTCAGCCGGCAGGCTCCGGCGCGGGTGGCGGGGGCGTGATCGCGGACACTGCACCTGCGTATCCGAGCGACGGGACGTCGGAGGGATAGACCTCGTGGCCGTGGACGGCCAGGTCGCCCGTCTCCATGTCCTTCTCGCTCATCCGGAGCGGGATCACCAGGCCGATCACCTTCAGCAGCACGAAGGTCCCGATCCCGGAGAAGAGGATCACCCAGAGCCCGGCTTCCGCCTGCATCCTCAAGAGGTGCAGGCTACCGGCGGCCGCGAAGTTCGGCGTCTTGCCGAGCCCGAGGTACACGATCATGTTCGAGTCGGCGAAGACGCCGACGAGCAGACCGCCGACCAGGCCGGCGAAGCCGTGCGTGTAGATCACGCCGAGGGTGTCGTCGACGACGCGGAACGGCCAGACGCGGCTCAGGTAGTTGTAGGCGAGGTAGACGACCGATGCGCCGATCGCGCCGATCGCCATCGCGCCGTAGCCGTTGACGAAGCCGGCGGCGGGCGTGATCGCCACGAGCCCGACGATCATCCCGTTGACGCTGCCGATCAGCGACGGCTTGCGGCCGGTCGAGTAGTCCCAGATCACCCAGACGAGGAACGCGACGGCCGTGGCGAGGTTCGTGTTCAGCACGGCGGCCGCGGCGTCCGCGCCCGCGTAGTACGGGTCGCCGCCGTTGAAGCCGTTCCAGCCGAGCCAGAGGAGCCCGGCGCCGGCCGCGACCATCAGCAGGTTGTTCGGCGCGTCGATCTCGCGGTCGCGCGCCAGGCGCGGCCCGATCACGGCGGCTGCGACGAAGCCGGAGATCCCGGCGGAGAGATGGATCACGTAGCCGCCGGAGTAGTCGATCGCGCCCTGCTGGGAGAACCAGCCGCCGCCCCAGATCAGGAAGGCGTTGACGGTGTAGATGCAGGTCGTCCAGAGCGGCACGATCACGAGCCACGCCTTGAAGTTGATCCGGCCGAGCACCGCGCCCAGCATCAGGATCGGCGTGATCGCCGCGAAGACGAACTGGAAGTAGACGAGCGTCGACTGCGGGAAGTGGAACGCGGGCCCGGTCGTGACCAGCGGGATCAGCGCCTGGCCTTGCTCGGACGTGTGGTTCAGCACCGCCCCCGGCTGACCGATGAAGTTGCCGAGGAAGCCGCTGCTCGAGAGCCCGTGCCACGGGTTCCCGAACGCCATGTCGAACGCGTACAAGACCCAGACGATCAGGACGAGCGCGAAGGCGACGAACGCGAGCATCATGCTGTTCACCGACCAGCGCTTCTGCATCACACCGCCGTAGAGCACAACCAGGCCGGGCACGCTCATCAGGCCGACGAGCGTCGCCGCGGTCAGCTGCCAGGCGTTGTCGCCCGGGTTGAGCCAGGTCGGGTAAGCAGCCCAGGCATCCGCTAGCAAAGACATCCCTCTCCTTTCGGAACCCACAGAAGTCGAAGCAGCGTCGCCTCGGCGCCACCATCGTCGGCGGCAAGCCCACATAGGCCCGGCAAACAAAAACGCCCCAGAGCCAGAAGCTCCGAGGCGTCGTCGCCTTTCGTCTCCGCCAGCGTCGGCGAAGGTCGCGAATATAGACGACGCACCGGTCGGCCGTCAACGCCGTACAGTCTCCGCATGCCTGTCGAGAGACAGTGGGAGCGGGCCAACGCGCCGCTTCGCCCGCGCGACAGGCGCCTGCTCGCGGGCGTCGGCGCGGTCGCCGTCGTCGCCCTGGTCGCCTTCGCCGTCTTCCTCCTCACCCGCCCGGGCTCCTCGTCGGCGAGCGGCTGTCTCGAGGTGAAGGTGCCCTCGACGATGGGCGGGGCGAGCCTGAAGGTCTGCGGCGCCGACGCGCACGCGTTCTGCCGCACGCAGGGCCGTGACTCGAGGATCGCAGCCGCCTGCCGGCGGCAGGGCTTCGCCGCGGACCTGCCCTAGACGTTGTGCCCGGCCACGAACCACACGGGACCCTGCGTCCCGACCGGGTTCGTGTCCGAGAAGACGTGGAGGATCCGGACCGTGCCCGGGATCCCCGTCTCGTCGAGTCGCTTCAGGCAGCGCCGCACGACCGGCTCGGCGGCGCCGTAGCCGAACCGGCGGGCGCTGCGGAAGCGGAACGCGAGCCGCTCGCCGTCGCGCAGCGGGTTGACCGGCGCGAGGCAGAGGGCGGCGGGGGCCAGGTGGTCGCTCGAGACGAACTCGATCTCGGCGAAGAGGTCGCTCCAGTCGGCGGGCAGCGCCGCGAGCTCGCCGGCCCACGCCTCGGCGAGCGGCGCCTCCTCGGCCTCCTCGACGGCGGCCGGCACCGCAGTCGCCTCGAGCTCGAGCGAGCCGGCGATCCGCTCCCGGTCGAGCTTCGCGAGCAGTCTCGCGACGTTGTCGGTGCCGGTGCGCGGGCACGAGAAGCGGATGGTCGCGCCGCTCCGCCCGGGGGCGAGAGGGCCGAGCAGACGCCGCCGCACGGGCCGCCGTCGCGGGGTTGGAGACCGTCAGCGCGAGCTCCGCGCTGGGCCAGTCGGGAGGCAGCTCGGACAGCATTCGACGGAACTCGTCGGCGAGGGGCATCGCTCTCAGCATAAACTTCCCGGCCGGTGGCTCGAGTAGAAAAGAAATCAGTGACGCTCTCGAAGGAGCGCCTCCGCGAGTTGCTGCGCGAGATGCTCTTGATCCGTCGTTTCGAGGAGAAGGTCGAGGAGCGTTTCCGCGCCGGCGAGCTCCCGGGCTTCCTCCATGTCGCGATCGGCGAGGAGGCCTGCGCGGTCGGCGTGTGCGCGGCGCTCGAGGACGGCGACGTGATCGCCTCGACCCATCGCGCGCACGGCCACACCCTCGCGAAGGGCACGCCGGCGAACGAGGTGATGGCCGAGCTGTACGGCAAGCTCGAGGGCTGCTCGCACGGGTACGGCGGCTCGATGCACCTGTACGACGTCGAGCGCGGGAACCTCGGCGCGAACGCCGTGATCGGGGGCGGCCTGCCGGGGATCGTCGGCGCCGCGCTCGCATTCCAGATGCGCCACGAGCCGCGCGTCGCACTGGCCTTCTTCGGCGACGGCGCGACGAACATCGGCACCTTCCACGAGTCGCTGAACCTCGCCCAGCTCTGGCGCGTCCCGGCGGTGTTCGTGCTCGAGAACAACCACTGGGCCGAGTCGACGCCCGCGAGCCAGCAGCTCCCGATCGAGGATCTCACCCTCCGCGCCGCCGCCTACGGGATGAAGGCGCTGAAGGCGGACGGGCAGGATCTCGAGGCCGTCTACGCCGCCGCGACGGAGGCGCTCGAGCACGCGCGCGACGGCAACGGCCCCGTGTTCCTCTGCCTCGAGACCTTCCGCTTCTCGGGCCACTTCGTCGGCGACGCCCAGCTCTACCGCCCGAAGGGCGAGGTGCAGCTGCTGCGCGAGACGCAGGACCCGATCGAGCACCTGCGCGCCAGGCTCGAGCTCGGTGACGAGGAGTTCGCGGCGATGGACGCCGAGGTGCACGCAGTCGTCGACGCCTCGGTCGAGTTCGCGAAGAACGGCACCGATCCGCGCCCCGAGGACGCGCTCAAGAACGTCTATGCCTGAGCTCTCCTACCGCGAGGCCGTGCGGGACGCGCTGGTCCAGGCGATGCGCCGTGACGACGACGTGTTCGTGATGGGCGAGGACATCGCCGAGATGGGCGGCTCGATGGGCGTGACGGTGGGGATGCTCGACGAGTTCGGCCCCGAGCGCGTCCGCAACACCCCGATCTCGGAGATGGCGCTCGTCGGAACGGCGATCGGCGCCGCGGTGCAGGGGATGCGGCCCGTCGCCGAGGTGATGTACGAGGACTTCCTCACGCTCGCGGCCGAGCAGATCGTCAACCAGGCGGCGAAGCACCGGTACATGTCCGGCGGGCAGATGACCGTCCCGGTCACGATCCGCACCCAGGGCGGCGCCGGCTGGTCGCCGGGCGCGCAGCACGCGCAGCAGCTCGAGGCGTGGTTCTGCCACGTCCCCGGGCTCAAGGTCGTGTTCGCCTCGACGCCGGAGGACGTGCGCGGGCTGCTCTGGTCGGCGATCTACGACGACAACCCGGTCGTGTTCTTCGAGCACCGCACGCTGTACCCGATCAAGGGCCAGGTTCCGGAGACCTTGGAGCCGATCCCCTTGGGGAAGGCGCGCGTCCACCGCGAGGGCGAGGACGTGACCGTGGTCGCGATCGGCCGCCTCGTCCACGACGCGCTTGCCGCCGCCGAGCAGGCCGAGGCGGAGGGGATCTCGGTCGAGGTGCTCGACCCGCGCACGCTGCTGCCGCTCGACGAGCCGGCGATCGTCGCGTCCGTGCAGAAGACGAACCGCGCGGTCGTGGCCCACGAGGCCGTGACCCGGATGGGCTTCGGCGCCGAGGTGGCCGCGGTGATCCAGTACCAGGCGTTCGACTACCTCGATGCGCCGGTCGAGCGCGTGGGCTCGAAGTTCTCGCCGCTGCCGTTCTCGCCGGTGATGGAGGAGTACGTCGTCCCGCACGCCCAGGACGTGCTCGAGGCGATCCGGAGAACGGTGGGCCGTGGCAACTGAGGTGAAACTCCCCCGGCTCGGCCAGGGGATGGAGTCGGGCACGATCGTCAAGTGGCTGAAGGCCGAGGGCGAGGCCGTCAAGAAGGGCGAGCCGCTCTACGAGCTCGACACCGACAAGGTGACCCAGGAGGTCGAGGCCGAGGCCGACGGCGTCCTGCTCGCGATCGCGGTGCGCGAGGGCGAGGTGCCCGTCGGGCGGACGATCGCCGTGATCGGCACGCCGGGAGAGACCTTCGAGGTCACCGCACCGGCAGCGCCCACGCCGGCGCCCGTTGCCGCAGCCCCGGCTCCGGTCGAGGCGGTCGCTCCGGCCGCGCCGACCGCGAACGGCGGCCGGGTCAAGGCCTCGCCGCTCGCGCGCAGGATCGCGCGTGAGCGGGGAATCGAGCTCCACGGGCTGGTCGGCACCGGCCCCGACGGCCGGATCGTCGCCGAGGACGTCGAGCGCGCCGCCGCCGGGACCGCTCCGGCTCCCGCGGCTCCCGTCGCGCGTCCCGCTGCGCCCGTCGAAGGCGTCGAGGTCGTGCCGCTCACCTCGCTTCGCAAGACGATCGCGCGCCGCATGACCGAGGCCTGGCAGGCGCCCGCGTTCCAGATCTCGATGTCGGTGGACATGACCCGCGCCCAGGAGCTGCGAGCGCGCCTCGTGGAGCTGCACGACGGCGAGGGCGCGAAGCCGACCATCAACGACGTCCTCACAAAGGTCTGCGCCGCCGCGCTGATGCGCCACCGCGCGGTGAACGCCCTCTTCGCCGGCGACGCGATCGAGCTCCATCCGAACGCGAACATCGGGATCGCGGTCGCGCTGCCCGGCGGGCTCGTCGTGCCGGTGATCCCGTCGTGCGAGCGCAGGACGATCGCCGAGCTCGCGGACGCGCGCGCAGACGTGGTCGGGCGCGCGCGCGACGGCAAGCTCACGCAGGCCGACCTCGACGGCGGCACGTTCACGATCTCGAACCTCGGCATGTACGGCGTCGAGGGGTTCGTGGCCGTGCTCAACCCGCCGCAGGCCGCGATCCTGGCGGTCGGCGCGATCGAGGAGAAGCCCGTCGTGCGGGACGGCGACCTCGAGATCGTGCCGCTGATGCAGATCACGCTCACCTGCGACCACCGTTCGCTCGACGGTGCAACCGCGGCCGAGTTCCTCGGAACGGTCAAGGCGTTCCTCGAGGAGCCCGGCCTGGCGCTGTGATCCGCCCGGCGGGACCGAACGACGTCCGCTTCCTCTCCGACATGCTCCGCCACGCCTACTACTGGCATGTCGGCGAGGACCCCGACCTGCCGGTCGCGCGCTACGTGACCGGTTGGGGGCGCCCCGGCGACGCGGGCCTGATCGTCGCGGAGACCGCGGGCCCGGTCGGTGCGGCGTGGTACCGGCTCTTCCCGGAGGAGGAGGCGGGCTTCGGCTTCGTCGACGAGGCGACGCCCGAGCTGACGGTGGCCGTCGTCCCGAGCCGCCGCGGCCGCGGCCTCGGCCACGAGCTGCTCGCCGGCCTGCTCGACACCGCCCGCGAGGCGGGCTTCGAGCGGATCAGCCTCGGCGTCGAGCCAGACTCACCGCAGGAGGGCTTCTACGCGCAGTTCGGCTTCGAGACCGTCCGCCCCGGCGTGATGGTCGCCCCGCTCGGCTAGCCTTGAGCCCGACAACTACCTGGGAGATTCCATGGATTTCGACGTAGCCGTGCTCGGCGGCGGGCCGGGCGGATACACCGCCGCGATCCGCGCCGCGCAGCTCGGCGGCAAGGTGGCCTGCATCGAGCGCGAGCCGGAGCTCGGCGGCACCTGCCTGCGTGTCGGGTGCATCCCGACCAAGGCGTGGGTGCAGACCGCGTTCTCGCTCAAGGAGGCCGAGGAGACCTTCCCGCTGCTCGGTGTCAAGGTCGGCCCCCCGGAGCTCGACCTCGCCGTCGCCAACGAGTGGAAGGCGAAGGTCGTCAAGCAGATGACGGGCGGCGTCGCCGGCCTGCTCAAGGCGAACGGCGTCGAGTGGGTGAAGGGAGCCGGCACGTTCAAGGACGCGAACACGATCGCCGTCGAGGGCGGCGAGGACGTCACGTTCCGAAGCGCGATCGTCGCCACCGGCTCGTTCCCGATGCGGCCGCCGATCCCCGGGCTCGACTCGCCCCGCTGCGTCGACTCGACCGGCCTCCTTGCGCAGACCGAGGTGCCCCGGCGGCTCGTGGTGCTCGGCGGCGGGATCATCGGCTGCGAGTTCGCCTCGATCATGAGCCGGTTCGGCTCCGAGGTGACCGTGATCGAGATGCTGGACACGCTGATCCCGCAGGAGGACGCCGATGCGTCGAAGGAGCTCGCGAAGCAGTTCGGGAAGCGCGGGATCGCGCTCAACCTCGGCAAGCAGTGCACGAAGGTCGAGGACGACGGCTCGCAGCTCACCGTCCACTTCGGCGAAGGCGAGACGGTCCAGGCCGACCTGATGCTCGTCTCGGTCGGCCGCGCGCCGCTCGTCGAGGGGCTCGGGCTCGAGGCGATCGGCGTCGTGCTCGACCGGCGCGCCGGGATCGGCACCGACGACCACCGCCGCACCACCGTGTCGCACATCTATGCGGTCGGCGACTGCGCGGGCTACTGGCAGCTCGCGCACACGGCGTTCCGCGAGGGCGAGGTGGCGGCGGAGAACGCGATGGGCCACGACGCCGTCGTCGACGCGCGCGCCGTGCCGCGGCCGATCTACACCGATCCGGAGATCGCCGGCGTCGGCCTCACCGAGGCCCAGGCGCGAGAGCAGTACGGCGACGACGTCGCGGTCGGCGTCTTCCCGTGGGTCGCGAACGCGCGCGCGGTGATGCAGAACGAGACGGTCGGCTGGGTGAAGTCGATCCACGAGACCCATTACGGCGAGCTGCTCGGCCTCGTGATGGTCGGGCCGCACGTGACCGACCTGATCGAGGCGGGGGTCGTCGCGATCGACGCGGAGGCGACCGTGGAGACCGTCGCCGACGGGATCGCCGCGCATCCGACGCTCTCCGAGGCCGTCAAGGAGGCCGGGCTGGTCGCGCTGGGACGGGCGATCCACCTGCCGCCGAAGCGCAAGGCCGCAGCGACGTCCTAGTCAGGCGGAGCCGGGCCTGGCCCGGCGCAGCCATCTCTTGCGGGGGCGAGCGCTTCGGGAAGGAGGGGGCTCATGGGGGAACCATGGGTTCCCCCATGTTGGGTCCACCTGCCGCCGAAGCGCAAGGCGGCCGCCCAGACCTAACGAGAAATACGCCGCGCAAGTTTTGCCGGGCGGCGGCATCTTTCATGGCAGGACGTGCCCTCGTCCCACGCCGGGGTCATGCCGCCCGCAGGCCCCGGCGGATCTTTCTCCCAGGAAACGCAGCCTTGCCGCAGAGGTTGCGTTTCCGTGCGCCCTCACCGGCGTCGGCTCCCGCCGGGCAGAGCCCGGCTCCGCCGACGCCTGACGCCGCCAGGGGCACGGTGCTCTACGGGCCCGTATTTCCATACTGTGCCCTCCGGCCCCGCACCCCTGGCGGCGCCCGAGGACACACGGGCAAAGTGCTAGCCTCGCCGGAAGGAAAGGAGCTGCATGGGAGTCTTCAACAAGAAGAACGCGATCATCGGCTGGGCCGTGATGGAAGCTGCGCGGATCGCGGTCGGGCGCCGCAAGGCTGCGGAGGAGGCGGCCGCTGCCGAGGAGAAGCCGAAGAAGCACTACGTCGCCAAGGGGCTCGCTGCCGCGACTGGAGCCGTCGTCGCGGTCGGCGGCGTCGCGGCGCTGCGCCGCCGTAAGAGCGATCAGGGCGCGGGCACGGAAGAGTGAGCCCGGCCTTCTCGTTCCGCCCTCCCGTCGAGGCGCTGGTCCCGTACGAGCCGGGGAAGCCGATCGAGGAGGTGCAGCGCGAGCTCGGGCTCGAGCGCGTCGTCAAGCTCGCCTCCAACGAGGGCCCGTTCGGCCCGTTCCCGCCGGCGCTGGAGGCGATCGCGCGCTGCGCGGGTGAGCTCAACCGGTATCCGGACGGAGGCGCCTACCGCCTCCGCGCCGCACTCGCCGAGCACCACGACCTCCCGTTCGAGCAGGTCGCGGTCGGAGCCGGCGCCGACGGCGTGATCGATTCACTCGTCCAGGCGGCGCTCGGGCCCGGCGACGAGCTGGTGATCGGCTGGCCGTCGTTCCCGAGCTATGTGATCGACGCGCTCAAGATGGGTGCGACGCCCGTGCGCGTCCCGCTCGCCGGCCATCGCTACGACCTCGCCGCATTGCTCGCGGCCGTAACCGCGCGAACGCGCATCGTCGCGATCTGCAACCCGAACAACCCGACGGGCACGATGGTGGGCCGCGCAGAGCTCGACGCGTACTTCGAGCGCGTGCCAGAGCACGTCCTGACCGTTCTGGACGAGGCCTACTTCGAGTACATCGACGAGGCGGACTACCCGGACGGGATCGAGGAGCACGTCAAGGCCGGCCGCCGCGTGCTCGTCCTGCGCACGTTCTCGAAGATCTACGGGCTCGCTGGCCTGCGCGTCGGCTACGGCGTCGGGCCGAGCGAGGTCGTGACCGCCGTGAACAAGCTCAAGCGCGCCTTCGACGTGACGACGCCGGGGCAGGAGGCCGCGCTCGCGAGCCTCGGCGAGACGGCCGAGCTCGAGCGCCGCCGCCGCGTGAACGCCGAGCAGCGCGAGATCGTCGAGCGAACCCTCGCCGAGCACGGCCTGGAGCCGGTGCTCCCGGCGGTCGCCAACTTCGTCTACGTCGACACCGGGCGCGACTCCGGTGAGGTCTTCCAGGAGCTGATGCGCCTCGGCGTGATCGTCCGGCCGCTCGCCGGCTTCGGCGCGCCGGAGGCGATTCGCGTCACGGTCGGCGACCCGGACGACAACGCGTTTCTGGCTCAGGCGCTGGGCCGCCTCGTGCCCGCGTCCTAGTTTCGTCGCACCTTTACCCTCGGCTTGCGGACAAGTGTTAGCGTCTCGCGGCGCGTGGCGTCCTCTTCGCTCCGGCGGCAGTTCGGCCTGTTGCACCGTGCAGCGAGCTTTCGCCTGCTCTTCTTCGCGACGCTCGCGTCCGGGATCGGCACCTGGCTCGCCGCGATCGCGCTCACGATCAACGTCTACGACCTCACGGGGTCGGCGTCGTGGGTGAGCGCGCTGCTGATCGCGGACTTCCTGCCGACCGTCGCGATCGGGCTCTTCCTCGGCTCGCTGGTCGACCGACTGGAGCGAAAGCGCCTGATGATCGGCGCCGATCTCACGCGTCTCGCCGTGTTCGCGGCGCTCCCTTTCACCTCGAGCCCGACCGCGATCGTCGTGCTCGCGGGCGTGACGGGCGTCGCCAACGGCTTCTTCCGTCCCGCCGTCTACGCGGGGCTCCCCAACCTCATCGACGACGCCGACCTGTCGTACGGGACGTCGCTCTTCCAGACCGCCGACAACGTCACGTGGGGGATCGGGCCGCTGATCGGCGGAGCGCTCGTCGGGATCTCGGGCCCGCACCTCGCCTACTGGGTGAACGCCGTCACGTTCGGGATCTCCGCGCTCCTGTTGTCGCAGATCCCGACGCGGGCGCTGCAGTCGGCACAGGCGCTCTCGCGCGGCCATTTCCACGATCTCGAAGCCGGCTTCCGCGCGGTGTTGCGCTCCCGGGCGCTGCTCGCGGTGCTGATCGCCTGGAGCCTCGCGATGTTCGGGAACGCGGCGATCAATGTCTCCGAGGTCGTGCTCGCGACCGTGACCTTCAACGCGGGCGCGTTCGGCTTCGGCTTCATGGCGGCCGCGGGCGGAGTCGGGCTCACGGCCGGGAGCCTCGGCGCAGCCGGGCAGGTGGAGCGATTCCGGATGGCGGTCGTCTACGGCGCCGGAATCGGGCTGATGGCGGTCGGCGTGCTCGGTGCCGCCCTCTCGCCGAACGTCTGGGTCGCCTCCGCGTTCGTGCTCGTGACGGGGACGGGCAACGGGGTCAGCGGCGTCTGCAATGCGCTGCTCGTCCAGCGAGGCGCGCCCGACCTCGTCCGCGGCTGCGTCTTCACCCTGATCATGAGCATCAACTACCTCTTCCTCGGGCTCGGGATGGCCGTCGCCGGCCCGCTCACGAACGTCCACGGCGCGCGGTGGGTCTGGGCGCTGGCGGCGCTGATCTACGTGGTCGCCGCAGTCGTCGGCTACCTCCTCGTGCGCAGGGCGAGGGGAATCGACGGCGAGTGAGCGCCCGGAAGGAGTGGACGCGGGACCAGCTCGTCGCCGGGGTCCGCGCCGGCGACACGCGGGCGCTCGCGCGTGCGATCAGCCTGGTCGAGAACCGCGACCCGCTGTCCTTCGAGCTCGTCCGCGACCTCTACCCGGACACGGGCAACGCGTACGCGGTCGGGGTCACGGGCCCGCCCGGGGTCGGCAAGTCCACGCTCGTCAGCGGACTCGTCCGGCACGTGCGAGGGCAGGAGCGGACGGTCGGCGTGATCTCGGTCGACCCGTCGAGCCCGTTCACGCAGGGCGCGCTGCTCGGCGACCGGATCAGGCTCTCCGATCATTTCCTCGACCCGGGCGTCTTCATCCGCTCGATGGGGACGCGCGGGCACCTCGGCGGGCTCGCCGAGGCCGCGCTCCAGGCCCTGCTCGTGCTCGACGCGTCCGGAAAGGATCTCGTGTTCCTGGAGACCGTCGGCGCCGGGCAGAGCGAGGTCGAGGTGATCGGGATCGCCGACACCGTCGTGCTCGTGCTGATGCCCGGGTCGGGCGACTCCGTGCAGGCGCTGAAGGCCGGGATCATGGAGATCCCCGACGTGATCGCGATCAACCGGATGGACCTGCCGACGGCGAAGACGATGCTGAACGAGGTGCGCTCGATCCTCGCGCTGGACGGCGACCGCGCCTGGAAGCCGCCGATCGTCCTGATCGAGGCGCTGCGCGGCGAGAACGTCGCGCAACTGTGGGATCACGTCGAGGCGCATCGGGCCCACCTCGAGACGGAGGGGCTACTCGAGGAGCGCCGCGGGGAGCACCTCGCGGGCGAGGTGTTCGCGGTCGCGTCGCTGCGCGCGAAGGCCCTGCTCGAGCAGGCGGTCGCCGACGACCCGGAGCTGCGCCGGCTGCTCGACGAGGTGCGCAGGCGCGAGCTCGACCCGCTGTCGGCGGTGCGCGAGATCATGGAGAAGGTGTTCAAGGTTGGCGACGAGGACCGCACCCACACTCGCTGAGATCGAGGCGGCGCGCGCCCGGATCGACGGGATCGCAAGGGTCACGCCGGTCTTCGGGTCGGAGACGCTCTCCCGGATGACGGGCCGCTCGGTGCTGCTGAAGGCCGAGAACCTCCAGCGCACCGGCTCGTTCAAGGTGCGCGGCGCCGTCAACAAGATCCACTCGCTCTCCGAGGCCGAGCGGGCCGCCGGCGTCGTCGCCGCGACCGCCGGCAACCACGGCCAGGCCGTCGCCTGGGCGGCCCGCGAGGCGCGGATCGCGGCCACCATCTTCATGCCGCGCGACACGCCGATGGCCAAGGTCGAGGCGACGCGCACCTACGGGGCGCGGATCGAGTCGGACGCCGAGACACTCGATGCGGCGTTTGCGGCGGCACTCGGGTTCGCGGAGGCGACCGGCGCAATCTTCCTCCACGGCTTCGAGGACGAGCACGTGATCGCCGGCCAGGGGACGATCGGGCTCGAGCTGGCCGAGCAGGTTCCCGAGACGGGCACCGTCGTGATCCCCGTGGGAGGCGGCGGGCTCGCGTCGGGGGTCGCGATCGCGCTTGGCGCGCTGAGGCCGGAGCTACGGCTCGTCGGCGTCCAGGCCGAGGCGTGCGCGCCGCTGGCGGGCCGTACGGCGCACGGCTACACGATCGCCGAGGGGATCGCGGTCAAGAATCCGGGCGAGCTGACCTCGTCGATCGTCCGCGAGCGGCTCGACGACATCGTCACCGTGTCGGACGAGGAGATCTCGGCGGCGATCGTGCTGCTCGTCGAGCGGACGAAGCTGCTGGTCGAGGGCGCAGGCGCGGCGGGCGCGGCGGCGCTGCTCGCCGGCAGGGTGGGAGGCGGCGAGGGGCCGGTGACGGTGATCCTCTCGGGCGGCAACATCGACGCGACGCTCCTGATCACGGTGATGCGTCACGGCCTCACGGTCGCCGGGCGCTACCTGGTCGTACGGACCCGCATCTCGGACCGCCCGGGCTCGCTCGCGAAGCTGCTCGACCTGATCGCCGAGGAGCGCGTCAGCGTCGTCTCCGTGGAGCACCACCGTGAGGGAATGTCGCTCTCGCTGGCCGAGACGGAGGTCGCGCTCACGCTCGTCACGCGCGACGAGGACCACTGCGCCGACCTGCTCGAGTCGATGCGCCGCGCCGGCTATAGCCCCGAGCGGCTCCGCTAGAACCGCTCCTTGTGCTCATGAGCATTAGGAACCGCAGCGACGGAACTCGATCGTGCGGCCGCCGCGCTGCTCCCAGGTCTCGACCCCGCCGTTGACCACCGGGTGCGCGTCGAGCCCGGCCGCGACGAGGACGCTTGCCGCGATCGCCGCGCGCGGGCCGCTCTCGCAGATCGTCACGAGCGGCCTGTCGGCGGGCAGCTCGTCGGCGAGCGCGCGCAGCATGCGGTAGGGGATGTGGCGGCTGCCGGCGATGTAGCCGGCGTCGCGCTCGTCCTTCTCGCGCACGTCGATCACCTCGACGTCGCCGTCGGCCAGCATCGACTCGAGCTCCGCGATGCCGACGGGCGTCATCTGCTCGGGTGTCTCCGGGTGCTCCAGGTAGCCGCCCAGCTCGAGGAAGCCGACCGCGTGGAGCCGCTGCGCCGCGAGCACGACCTCCTCCGGCGAGCCGTGCAGGACGATCCGCTCCTCCGGGGAGATGAGGAAGGCCGCGCGCGTGCCGAAGCTCGAGCCCGAGACCGGCACGTTGATCGCGCCGGGGACGTGGCCGGCCGCGTAGGCCGCCGCGGGCCGGACGTCCAGCACGGTCGCGCCGTCGGCGGTCGCCGGGCCGAGCGGAGGCACCGCGCCGACGAACGGGCCGGCGTTGAACGCCACGATGCGCTCGAGGTTCGGCGGGCGCGGCGTCGAGATCGACGCGGACGCGTTCACGAAGCCCTCCACGTCGAGGATCGCGAGCGCGTGGTTCCCGGCGCGCTCGGCGCCGATCGTCGAGCTCGGATCGGCGCTCATGTGGCCGCCGCACAGCGAGCCCGCGACGTGGCCGGGATACACCGAGACGGCGTCCGGCAGCTCCGCCAGCCGGTGGAGGCTGTGGAAGAGGTCGCGCGCGCCGTCGCGGGCCGCCACCGCGAGGTCGGGGCGGGCTGCGTCGCCGACGAACAGCGAGTCACCGGTGAGGAGGATCCGCTCGTCGACGAGGAAGCAGCAGTGCTCGGGCCGGTGGCCGGGAGTGTGCAGCACGCGGACCGCGACCGAGCCGAACTGGAGCACCTGGCCGTCCGCCAGCGGCTCGTTCGGGTACGCGACCTCGGCGATCGGATGGATGTGGACGGGCAGGCCGTGCTCGAGCGCGAGCCGTCCGTGCCCCGAGAGATGATCGGCGTGCGTGTGGGTCTCGAGCACGGCGGCCAGGCGGACGCCGTTCCGCTCGGCCTCCTCGAGGTACTGCTCGATCGCGTAGGACGGGTCGACGACGACGGCGACGCCCGCCTCCTCGTCTCCGATCAGGTAGGACGCGCAGCCGAGATCAGGGTCGACGAACTGCGTGAACAGCACGATGGTCGAGGGTACCAGCACGCGCCGCTTGCTTTCTTGAAGCGACGGTGCGGTCGCTACCGTTTCTTCCATGAGGCTCACTCTCTCCGCGCAGCTCTCCTACGCACCCGTCGCCGACGTGCTCCGGGCCGGCGCGCCGGCTGTCTGGGCCGGCGGCTTGCTGGTGCTCGCGGCCGTGCTGACGATCGTGCGTGGCTGCCCGCTCGGGCCGGCCGCGCGGAGGCTCTCGACCATAGCGCTCGCCGCCGTGCTCGTCGTGGCCGCGATCGGCCTCGTGCGCGCGTTCACCGAGCTCTCCTCGGTCGACGGGCTCTGGACGAGATACGGCTTCGCGCTGCTCGTGCAGAGCGGCGTCCTCGCCGTGCTCGTCGCTCTCGGCTACGTCAACAGGCGCCCACGACGCCGACCGGTCTTGCTCGGCGAGATCGCCGGCCTGGCCGTGCTGCTCGTCGCCGCCGGTGCGCTCACGGGCTCGCACCCCGGCTTGCGGCAGCCCCTCGCCGCCTCGGGCCCGATCGCCCTGCCGCCGTCGGACGTGCTCGCGCTCGCGGCGCAGGACGTCCGTAGGGCAATCACGATCGCCGTGCAGCCCGCCGGGACGCAGACCGAGGTGACCGTCGGCGTGTTGGGCCCGGACGGGCTGGCCGTGAACGGGCTCCCCGTGCGGGTCAACGGTCTGAGGACGGTCGCCTGCGGCCGGGGCTGCTACCGCGCAGTCCTCCCGGGCCGTCCCGTCGACGCCCGCGTCGACGCAGGAACGGGAACCGTCGTGTTTCCACTGCACACGACGACCGGGCCTGCGGCCGAGCTCGTCGAGACGGCCGCCCGGAAGCTGAGCGCCGCGACGAGCACGGTCTACCTCGACCGCCTCTCGTCGGGCCCCGGCCACACCATCGTCACGCTCTGGAAGGAGCAGGCGCCGGATCGTGTGAGCTACGTGATCGACGACGGTGTCGCGGGAATCGCGATCGGCGGCCGCCGCTGGGATCGCTTCTCCCGCGGTGCGCGCTGGGTCGTCTCTCCGCAGACACCGCTCGAGATCCCGGCGCTGCCGTGGCTGGGGCCGCTCACCAACTTCCAGATCCTCGCCGCGGACAGTGCGGGATGGACGGTCGCCTTCATGGATCGCTCGACGCCGGCTTGGTTCCGGGCGCGAATCGACCGCCGCACCGGCCGGCTCCGGTCGTTCTCGATGATCGCCGCCTCGCATTTCATGAACGACGAGTACCTGTCGTACGACGGCAAGGTCGTGATTCGGCCTCCGCGCTGACCGGGTCCGAATCCCCCGGACGGAGGATTCGCGGCCTCCTCCGGCTGACGAATGTCAGAAGCGGTGGAGAAGGCGCTCCAGCTGCGGCGCGTCGTCACGGCCTCGGCCGTCGGCGTGGCCTGGCTTGCCTGCTATGCGGCGGTGATCGCGCTGCGGCCCGGCGGCGAGCGCGGCCTGCTCGTCTTCTCGGACACGGTCTACCTCGTCCCGATCGCCCTCGCCGTCGTGCTCGCCGCGGTCGCCGCGACGCGCGCCGCCCGCGGGCTGCGGCTGTTCTGGGCGCTCGTCTCGGTCAGCGTCGCGATCTGGCTCGCGGCGGAGGTGCTCTGGTCTGTCCGGGAGCTCTCCACCGGCTCGGTGCCGTTCCCGTGGTGGACCGACGCGCTCTATCTCGCGTCCTTCACGGTGATGCCGATCGCGCTCCTGGTCGCCTTCCGCCCGTCCCTGCGCCTCGTCGGAACGGCGACGCTCCTCGACGCGCTCCTGCTGACCGGAGGGCTCGCTCTCCTCTGGTGGTGGGTGGTGCTGAGGCCGCTTCCGATCACGGGCGACCTCGACGCCCTCGCCGTGATCGCCCCGCCGGTGGTCGGCCTCTTCGCGCTCGGGATCCTCGTCTCCACGAGGCTGCTGCCGGCCCGTCAGGGGACGATGGCGCTCAAGGTGGCCGGGCTGGGGCTCGCCGTCGCGACGATCACCGCCGGGATCTACGCCCGCACGGTCGTCGTAGGGGGCTATTCCTCCGGCGCCTGGCTCGACCTCGGCTCACAGACCCAGGCCGTGCTCGTGGCGCTCGCCGCATACATCGCGATCCGCGGGCTCGACCGCCGCTCCGACTGGGCCCGCTCCCGCACCCCGGCCCGCGTGGGCGCCGGGGCCTTGATCGCCGGCGTCTTCTCGATCCTGGCCGCCGTGCTCGTCGCCGCGCGCTCGAGCGACCGGATCTCCACCGGCCTGATCGCCGTCGCCGTGGTGCTCGCCGTGCTCGTCGTGCTCCGGGCCTGGGTCGCGGTCGCCCCTACCCGCAGGGCGTCCGTGACCGACCCGGAGACCGGCGCCTTCCGCCCGGAGTGGTTCCAGCAGCGCCTCCGGCACCTGGCGGGCGGTGCGCGCACGTTCGGCGATCCGTTCGCCGTGGCGCTCGTGGAGCTCGACGGAGACCGCCGCGCGGGGGTCGAGGTCGCCCGGCGGCTCGTCGACCAGGCCGGCGCCGACGGCGCGGTCGCAAAGCTCAGCGACGCGCGGCTCGCGGTTCTCCTGCCGAGCGCGGAGGCGGCCGAGGCGCTTGCGAGGGCGGAGCTGTTGCGCGCGCGCGTCGCGGGCCATCCCGTCGGCACGCGGCCGGTCACCGTGAGCGTGGGCGTCGCGACCTGGGAGCGAACACGCGGGATCGAGTCGCTGCTGGAGGCAGCCGAGGACGCGCTCGAGACCGCGCACCGGCTGGGCGGCAACCAGGTCTGGGCGGCCCGACCCGGCTCGGATGCGGCCTTCGACCAGCTCGTCGCGCTCGTCGGCGAGGTGGATGCGCGCGAAGGGGACGACCCGGACCACTCGCGCACGATCGCCTCGTTGTCGCGCGATCTCGCCGTCGCGCTCGACCTCGACCCGGAGGCCGTCGGGCGCACCTACTTCGCCGGGCTGCTGCACGACGTCGGCAAGGTCTCGGTCCCGGAATGGGTGCTGCGAAAGCCGAGCGGGCTCACGAACGACGAGTGGGCCACCGTCGCGCGGCACCCGCTCAAGGGAGCCGCGCTCCTCGCCCGGGTCGACGAGCTGCGCGACGCCGCGTCGGTCGTCGCCAACCACCACGAGCGCTGGGACGGGCGCGGCTACCCCGGCGGCCTGGCCGGCCATCGGATCCCCGTCGAGGCCCGCATCATCGCCGTCGCCGACAGCCTCGTCTCGATGACCGCCGAGCGGCCCTACCGGCCGGCCATGTCCGTCACCGGCGCCCTCACGGACATCTGGCGCCGCTCGGGCCGGTCGTACGACCCCGCCGTCGTGAGCGCGCTCTTCGGCTTCGCCCGCGAGGGACGGCTCCCGACCCCGCCCGCGGCCGTGCCGTCCGCCTCGATGCTGTACGAGATACCGGTCTAGAACCCCAGCTGCTTCGCGATCACGATCCGCTGCACCTCGTTCGTCCCCTCGCCGATCTCGAGGATCTTCTGGTCACGGTAGAGGCGCGAGATCGCGTATTCGTCCATGTAGCCGTAGCCGCCGTGGATCTGGAGCGCGGCGTTGACCGCGCGGTTCGACAGCTCGCCGGTGTAGAGCTTCGCCATCGCCGCGGGGAGCGCGTAGTCACGGCCCTGATCCTTGAGCCAGGCCGCCTTGTAGACGAGGCCGCGGGCCGCCTCGATCTCGACCGCCATGTCGGCGAGCTTGAACTGGATCGCCTGGAACGACGAGATCGGCCTGCCGAACTGCCGGCGCTCCTTCGCGTACGCGGCGGCGAGGTCGTACGCGCCCTGCGCGAGGCCGACGCCCATCGCCGCGACCGAGATCCGACCGCCGTCGAGGATCTCGAGGAACTGCTGGAGGCCCTGGCCGCGCGTGCCGAGCAGGTTCTCCTCGGGGACGGCGCAGGCGCGGAACGACAGCTCGCGGGTGTCCGACGCCTTCCAGCCGAGCTTGCGGAGCGGGGGAGAGAGCTCGTACCCGGGCGTGCCGTTCTCGACGACGAGGTTCGAGATCTCGTTCTCGCCGGTCAGCGCCGTGATCGTCACGCAGGCCGTGATGTCGGTGCCCGCGTTGGTGATGAACTGCTTCGCGCCGTCGATCACCCAGCGGCCGTCGCGCAGCTCGGCCCGCGTGCGCGTCGCGCCGGCGTCGGAGCCGGCCTCCGCCTCGGTCAGCCCGAACGCCGCGAGCCGCCTCCCCGAGGCGAGCTCGGGCAGCCAGCGCTGCTTCTGCTCCTCGGTCCCGAACAGGAAGATCGGCATCGAGCCGAGCGAGACGTGGGCGGCGAGGGTGATCGCGAGCGACGAGTCGACCCGGGTCAGCTCCTCGACGGCGATCGCGTAGGAGACGGTGTCGGTGCCCGCTCCGCCGAGCTCCTCCGGGAACGGCATCCCCATCAGCCCGAGCTCGGCCAGCTCCGCGACCAGCTCGTACGGGAAGCGCGACTCGCGGTCGAGCTCCTCGGCGACCGGTGCGACGCGCTCGCGCGCGAACTCGCGCACGGTCTGGCGGACGAGTTCCTGCTCCTCGGTCAGGTCGTAATCCACGGCGGGAGGATAGTCTGAGTCGATGCGGGCAGGAGTCGACAGGCGTGCGATGGTCGCGCTCTCGGGCGGTCACATGGCCACCGACTTCGCCGGCGGCGCGCTGCCGGCGCTGCTGCCGTTCTTCCGCGACAAGTTCTCGCTCTCGTACACCCTCGCGGCCGCGCTCGTGCTCGGCTCGACGTTCGCGTCGTCGATCATCCAGCCGCTGTTCGGGGTCTGGTCCGACCGCCACGGCGCGATGTGGCTCCTGCCCGCGGGCGCCGCGCTCGCAGGAGTCGGGATCGCGCTCGCGGCCGACGCGCCGAGCTACCCGCTCGTATTCGGCCTCGTCGTGATCTCGGGGGTCGGCGTCGCGGCCTTCCACCCCGAGGGGTCGAAGTTCGCGGCGTACGTGAGCGGGCAGAAGCGGGCGAGCGGGATGTCGTACTTCAACATCGGCGGCAACATGGGCTACGCGCTCGGGCCGCTCGTCGCGACCGCGATCGTGCTCTGGCTCGGGCTCGAGGGCGGGCTCCTGCTCATGATCCCGGGGATCGCCGCGGCCTTCGTCCTGCTGGGGCAGCAGTCGTACCTGCGCGGGTTCATCCCCGAGCGTGTCGCGGGCACCGTGCGCGAGGGTGTCGACCGCCCCTGGGCGATGGCGAACCTGCTCGGCGTCGTCGCGTTCCGGACGACCGCCTGGTTCGGCCTGCTCGTGTTCGTGCCGCTCTGGGAGGTCTCGCTCGGCCACTCGAAGGCCTCGGGAGGCCGGCTGCTCGCGCTGATGCTCCTCTCCGGTGGGATCGGCACCCTCGTGCTCGGCCCGCTCGCCGACCGCTACGGCCGCCGGATGGTGCTGCGCTGCAGCGTCGCCGCGATGCCGCCGCTGATCCTCGTCTTCATCGCCGTCGGCGGCGTTCCGGGGGCGATCGCCCTCGCCCTGGTCGGGGCCTGCACCGTCGGCACCTTCGGCGTGACGATCGTGCTGGCGCAGGACTACCTGCCGACGCAGATCGGCCTCGCCTCCGGCCTCTCGGTCGGCTTCGCGATCGGCCTCGGCGGGATCGCGGCCGTCGCGCTCGGGGTGATCGCCGACTCGGTCAGCCTCGAGACCGCGCTGTACGTCTGCGCGCTGGCGCCCATTCCGGGGTTCTTCCTTGCCCTGCTGCTCCCGCCCGGCCGTGCGGTAGGCTCGACCAAGACAGCGACCGGGGAGGCGACATGGCAGAGAGCGTGAACGAGTTCTTCGACGGCCTCGAGGCCAAGTCCGATGCGGGCAAGCTGGCCGGCATCGACACGACCTATCTGTTCGAGATCGACGGGGCGGGCGAGTGGCTCGTGGAGATCCACGACGGCCACATGCACGTCAGCGAGGGAGACGGCGAAGCCGACTGCGTCGTCGCCGCTTCGGCCGACACGTTCCTGAAGATCGTCAACGGCGACCAGAACGCGACCAGCGCCTACATGACCGGCAAGATCAAGATCAAGGGCGACATGGGCGCGGCGATGAAGCTCCAGTCGATCCTCTCGTAGCGGCTACTCCTCGAGCTCGACCAGCAGGGTCCCGCCGGCGACGCGGTCGCCCTCGGCGACGTGCACCGCGCGCACGACTGCGGCGTACGGCGACACGACCGGCGTCTCCATCTTCATCGCCTCGAGCACGAGGAGCGGCTGCCGCGGCTCGACGAGGTCGCCGGCGGCGACGTGGACGCGGATCACCGTCCCGGGCATCGGAGCCGCCAGCGAGCTCGACTCCGGCTCTGCGCCGGGCGTGCGCGCCGAGGCGGCGCGGTCGGGCGCGGGCGCGGGCGGCGGCGGCGGCAGGTTGAGCCGCCAGGCGCCGCGCCACGGGCGCTCCGGCGGGCGGGAAGGCGGGTCGGAGAGCGGCGGATGCTCCGTCAGGAACGCGGTGGTCGCCTCTCCCGCGCGGACGACGGGATGCGCCACGAGCCAGCGCAGGAACGGCAGGTTCGTGACCACGCCGCCGACCTCGGTCTCGGCGAGCGCCGCGGCGAGCCGGTCGAGCGCCTCGTCGCGCGTCTCGCCGTGCGCGATCAGCTTCGCGAGGAGCGAGTCGTAGGCGAGCGGTACCTCGTCGCCCTCCTCGACGCCGGCGTCGACGCGGATCCCGCCGGGAAGGCGCAGCCGCTCGATCCGGCCGCCCTGGGGGAGGAAGCTGCGCGGGTCCTCCGCGTAGAGGCGAACCTCGACCGCATGCCCCTGTGTTAACATGTTAACACGCTGGAACAGGAGGCGCTCGCCCGCGGCGATCCGCAGCTGCTCGGCGACCAGGTCGACGCCGGTGACGGCCTCGGTGACCGGATGCTCCACCTGGATCCGCCCGTTCAGCTCGAGCAGCCGGAAGTCGCGTCCGTCGAGCATGAACTCCACCGTGCCCGCACTCGTGTAGCCGATCGCCCGCGCGAACGCGACGGCGGCCTCGCTCATCGCCGCGCGGAGCTCCGGGTCGAGCGCGGGCGAGGGCGACTCTTCGAGCACCTTCTGGTGGCGGCGCTGCACCGAGCACTCGCGCTCGCCGAGCGCGATCACGGTGCCGTGCGTGTCGGCGAGGACCTGGATCTCGACGTGGCGGGGCCGCTCGACGTAGCGCTCGCAGAACACCGTGTCGTCGCCGAACGCGGCCAGCGCCTCCCGGCGCGCGGCCGCCAGCGCGTCCTCGAGCTCGGAGGGCGCGCGCACGACGCGCATCCCGCGCCCGCCTCCGCCCGCGGCCGCCTTCACGACGAGCGGGAAGCCGAGCTCGGACGGCGCGCCCTCGTCGAGCACGGGCACGCCGGCAGCCCGGGCGATGCCCTTCGCGGCCAGCTTGTCTCCGCCGGCGGCGAGAGCCTCGGCCCCCGGACCGACGAAGACCAGCCCCGCGCCTGCGACCGCGGCGGCGAACTCTGCGCTCTCCGCGAGGAAGCCGTACCCCGGATGGATCGCCTCCGCGCCGGTCTCGCGAGCGGCGCGGATGTGCTCGTCCACGCCCAGATAGCTCCCGATCTCGACCGTCTCGTCGGCGGAGCGGGCGTGCAGCGAGCCCCGGTCGTCGGGTGCCACGACCGCCACCGTGGCGATCCCGAGCGACCGGCAGGCGCGGAAGACGCGAAGGGCGATCTCGCCCCGGTTTGCGACGAGCAGCTTGCGGAACATCCGCTGCATCTTGCATGTGCCGCAACCCGCGCGTGGCGCAACTACCATCGTGCGGATGAGCGCGCATGCCGCACCGCCCCCGAGCGGCCTGAGGCTCACGTTCCGGGGCCGGTCGTACCCGGTGCTCCTGCCGAAGCTGAGCGACCCTCGGCTGCACCTCGCCGTGGTGATCACCACGCTGCAGGTGCTCGGCCAGGTCGCCTTCGACTTCCGGCTCTCGATCTCGCAGATCCTGATCGCGGTCGGGACCTGCGCGGTGCTCGAGGTCGGGATCGCCTTCCACCGGCAGAAGGTGCTGCTGTGGCCCGCGAGCGCGATGCTAACGGGCAACGGAGTCGCATTCGTCCTCCGCGTTCCGGGCACGCAGCACGGCGACTGGTGGAGCCTCAACGGCTGGTACATCTTCATGGGCACCGCGGCGTTCGCGCTGCTGTCGAAGTACCTGATCAAGGTCGGCGGCTCGCACATCTTCAACCCGTCGAACATCGGGCTCGTCGTCTGCTTCCTGCTCCTCGGGCCCGAGCACGCCGAGCCGCTCGACTTCTGGTGGGGCCCGATGACTCCCTGGCTCGCGTTCGCGCTGATCGTGATCGTCGGCGGCGGGCTCGCGATCCTCACCCGGCTCCACCTGCTCCTGATCGCGGTCGGCTTCTGGGTGTCCTTCGCGCTGGGCATCGCCCTGCTCGCGGCCACCGGCCACGCGATGACGGCCCGCTGGCACGTCGGCCCGATCACCGGCCCCTACTTCTGGTGGGTGCTCATCACCTCGCCGGAGATCCTCGTCTTCATGTTCTTCATGATCACCGACCCGAAGACGACCCCGAAGGCGAGGCGGGCGCGGTTGATCTACGCGGTCTCGGTCGGCCTCCTCGCCGCGCTGCTGATCGCGCCTGCGAAGACCGAGTTCTGGAGCAAGGTCGCCGTGCTGGGCGCGCTCGCGATCGTCTGCGGGGTGCGGCCGCTGCTCGAGCGCGCGCCGTCGATCAGGTTCTCGGGGCGTCGCCTCGCGGCCGTGGCGGCGGTCGTCGTCGTCGGCTACACGGGCGCGATCGCGGCGGCGGGGATCCGGGCGCGCCCCGAGACGCTCGCCGCGCCGCTCGCGCAGACCGGACGGCTGCCCCAGCTCTCGATCCTGCCCTCGAAGGGCGTCGAGACCGTGCTGGACCGAAAGACCGCGCGCAGGATCGCCGGCGATCTCGTCGCCGACCTGAGCCTCCAGACGACGGCGCTCGCAGAGCCGCAAGCCGCAGGTGCTGCCCCGCGCGGCGATCGGCGATGCGCTCAACGGGCTGCTGGCCCAGCTGGGCGAGGCCGCCGGCGGCGACGTCCAGGTTCCCGCGTACCGGCTCGACCGGATGCGCGTCTGGCTCGAGCGGGGCCACGGGCAGGGTGCTGCGATCGCGGTCGCGGCCCTCACCGGCACGCGGCAGCTCAGCGTCTACCGCGACGCGGCCGCGGTCGTGCGCCGCGCCGCGCCGGCGCCGTTCCACCAGACGCTCGAGCTCCAGCTCGACCGGGGGCGCTGGCTCGTCGCGCACGTCCGGGGCGCGCCTCCGGCGCCGCTGCCGCCCGCGCCGAAGCCGAGCCCCGAGCTGCTGCGCGCCACCGCGAAGGCGTTCGCCGGGGTCCGGCTCGCCGACGTCGCGTCGCAGGTCGGCCTGAACTTCAGGCAGGACGACTTCCGCTTCGGGACGTCGTACGACGTCCACTCGATGATGGGCGGCGGCCTCTGCTGGCTCGACTACAACAACGACGGCTGGATGGACCTCTTCGTCGTCAACTCGTACTCCGACGCCGACGCCCAGACCTGGAACGCCCACGGTGGCCTGCCGCGGAGCGCCCTGTTCGAGAACGTCCACGGCCACTTCGTGAACGTCAGCGCGCGCTCGCACGCCGACCCGGCGGTCCAGGGGAACGGCTGCGTCGCCGCCGACTTCAACGGCGACGGCTACACCGATCTCCTCGTCACCACGAACACCTACAACGTGCTGCTCTGGAACAACGGCAACGGCACCTTCACCGACGGGACGCACGCGGCCGGGATCGACGCCTTCGGCACCTACGGCTGGCACACCGGCGCCACCGTCGCGGACGTCAACGGCGACGGCCGCCCCGACATCTTCGTCTCCGGGTACGCCGACGTGAACGCGCCCTCGCAGAACTCCTCGGGCGGCTTCCCGCTGAACTTCCAGGCCTTCCGCGACCTGCTCTACCTGAACGAGGGCACCGACTCGCACGGTCACTCGCGCTTCAAGGAGGTCTCTCTGCGAGGCGGGCATCGAGGCGCATCACGTCGACCACAGCCTCGGCGCCGCGTTCACCGACGTGAACGGCGACGGCCGGCCCGACCTCTACGTCGCGAACGACCTCGACCCGAACCGCCTCTACATCAACGCGCCCGGCGGGCCGCTCGGCTTCCACTTCGTCGAGGAGGGGCGCTACCGGGGAGTCGCGGACCGGAAGGCCGGGATGGGTGTCGCCGCCCAGGACTACTCGGGCGACGGCCGTCCGGACATCTTCGTGACGAACTCCCGTGGCCAGGGGCACGCGGCCTTCCGCTCGACCGCGGCGGCGGGGTTCTCGAACGCCCAGTCCACGTTCGCGCCCGCGGTCGGGCCGGACGCGACCGGCTGGGGGGATTCATGGGTCGATCTCGCGAACGACGGCCGGCTCGACCTCGTGCTCGCGAACGGCGCCATTCCGGTCACGAACCTGAAGCGGGACGCGGGGCCGGTCCAGGTGATCGGGAACCTCGGGCGGCCGCTTCGCCGACGCGAGCAGCGCCCTCGGCCTTCGGCCCGGGCCGCTCGTGAACGGGCGCGGGGTCGCCGCGGCGGACTACGACAACGACGGGCGGGTGGACATCGCGGTCAACTCGATCGGCGGCAAGCTGATCCTGCTCCACAACACGGGCGTCTCGGGCCACTGGCTCGAGGTCTCCCTGTCGCCCCAGGCGCCCGGCGCGCTGGTGACGGCGGTGCTCCCGGACGGCCGCCGGCTCGTCCACCAGGTGCAGGCGGGGAGCAGCTACCTCTCCTCCGAGGATCCGCGCGCCCACTTCGGCCTCGGCAACGGCGGCGACGGTGAAGGAGCTGATCGTCCGCTGGCCGGACGGCAGGGTCACGCGGCAGCAGGACGTCGCGGCCGACCGGATCGTCACCGTGACGCCGTAGCCGAGGCTAGCGGCCCGAGCGGATCTGCAGGCGCCGCGCGATCGTGTCGAGCGTGACGGCGAGCAGGAGGATGACGCCGGTGACCTCGTAGATGATCCCGGTCGCGTACCCGGCCGTGTTGAGGCCGTTCGAGACCGTGGCGATCACGAGCGCGCCGAGGAACGCGGCCCGCACCTCGCCGCGGCCGCCGAAGAGGCTGACGCCGCCGATCACCGCAGCCGCGATCGAGTTGAGCAGGAGCGTGCCGCCTCCGAAGTTGAGGTCGACCGAGTTGACGTTGGCGGCGAGGATGATGCCGCCGATCGCGGCCATCGAGCTCGAGATCATGAAGACGAGGATGCGGATCCGCGGGACGTTGATGCCCGCGCGCCGGGCGGCTTCGGCGTTCCCGCCGACGGCGTAGACGTGACGGCCGAACGTCGTCCGCTTGGCGAGGAACGTCAGGACGACGAGGAAGAAGACGACGATGCACGCCCGCGAGCGGCAGCCCGAGCGGCGTGCCCTGGACGTAGGCGTGGTTGCAGATCGCGACGGTGCCGAAGCTCGGCGACGCGCGACCCCGAGCAGCTTCGCGATCACGAGGCCCGGGTTCCCGATCGCGACCCCGGCCCGCCGCTTGGCCGCGATCCCGCCGAGACACGGTGATCGCGTAGACGCCGGTGATGATCGCGGCGATCAGCCAGCCCGGCGACGTGCGAGAAGAAGTAGCTCGCCGTGTAGTTGATCCACCGGTCCTGGATGATGATCGAGCCCGGTTGCTCGAGCCGCTGCAGGATCACGCCCTGCCAGATCATGAAGCCGGCCAGCGTGACGACGAACGACGGGACGCCCACCTTGCGCGACGATCGAGCCCTGCGCCAGGCCGATCACGGCGCAGATCGCGACCGCGCAGACCATCGCGAGCAGGCCGTTGATCTGGTGCCCGCTGCCGGGCAGCTGGAGCTCCGCGACGGTGAGGGCGCCGATTCCGGCGACGTAGCTGATCGAGAGGTCGATCTCGCCGAGCAGGAGGACGAAGACGACGCCGTAGGCCAGCATCGCCGTGCCGGCCATCTGGATGATGATGTTGACGAAGTTGGTGGCGGTGAAGAAGTTCGTCGCCTTGAAGCTGAAGAAGACGACGATGAAGATCAGCCCGATCACGATCGGCAGGACGCCGAGGTTCCCGGACTTGATGTTGTCCATCGCGCGCCGGTAGAGGCCGGCGAGCCCGCGCGGCTGCTCCTCGACGGGCGCGGCCGGCTGCTGCCCGACGACCTCGGCGGTGCTCACGACGCCGCTCCGGCGGTGGCGGTGCCCGGGGTGATGCCGGAGACCTTCGTCGGCGCGCCGGCCGTGATCGCGTGGACGACCTCCTCCGGGGTCGTCTTCTCGCGCTCGAAGATGCCGACGTTGCGGCCGAGCCGCAGGACGGTGATGCGGTTGGCCGTCTCGAAGACGTCGTGGAGGTTGTGCGAGATGATCACGACGGCGAGGCCCTGCTCGCCGAGGCGCCGGACGAGCGCGAGCACCTGCTCGGTCTGCGCGACGCCGAGGGCGGCGGTCGGCTCGTCGAGGATCACGAGCTTGGAGTTCCACTGCACCGCCTTCGCGACCGCGACCGACTGGCGCTGGCCGCCGGAGAGCGTGGCGACCGGCTGGCGGACGGAGTTGATCGTGGTGACGGCGAGCGACTTCAGCGTCTCGGCCGTCTTCTGCTCCATGACCGGCTCCTTGAGGCGCTGGAACCAGTCGTGCGTCTCGCGGCCGAGGTACATGTTCTGGACGACGTCGAGGTTGTCGCACAGCGCGAGGTCCTGGTAGACGACCTCGATCCCGAGCTTCGCCGCGTCCTTCGGTCCGTGGATGTGGGCCTCGCTGGCCCTCGAAGAAGATCTCGCCGCTGTCGAAGCCGTGGATGCCGGCGATGCACTTGATCAGCGTCGACTTGCCGGCGCCGTTGTCGCCCACGAGAGCCATGATCTCGCCGGGCCGCACCTCGAAGTCGACCTCGGCCAGCGCCTGCACGGAGCCGAACGATTTCGTGATCCCGCGGAGCTCGAGGAGCGGTGGCGTCGAATTCACAGGGAGTTTCCTACCAGAAAATGGGTGGAGGCGCCCGATTGGGCGCCTCCACCGCAGATTCGGCCTATCGACTAGCAGTACTGCTTGTACTGGCCGACGCAGACCTCGCTCTTCTTCAGGAACCCGTCCGTGAAGAGGCGCGTGTAGTTCGCCTTCGTGATCCAGATCACCGGAAGCGCAGGGTCGGCTCGTTCTTGCTGCCGTTCTTCCTGAACGTGGTCGTCTTCGGCTTCTTGCCGTTGAGGAGCGCAACCGCAGCAGCTGCGGTGGCGTTCGCCTCGTCGGGCACGTACTTGTAGACCGTTCCGGTCTGCCAGCCGGCGAGGATGTACTGGACACCCTGCGAGGTTGCATCCTGGCCGCTGAGCGGGATCGGATTGAGGTGCCGGGCCTTCTCAGTTGCGATCACGGCGCCGGCGATGTTGTCGTTCGCCGCGATGGCCGCCTGGATGTTGTTGTTCGTCTTGACGAGCATCTGCGAGAAGATCGGCGCCGCATTGGTCGCGAGCCAGTCGGGCACGAACTGCTGCGGGCCCTTCTTGAGCTTCCCGGACGCGAACAGCGGGTTCAGGACGGCGTCGTTGCCGCTCTTGAACCAGAACGCGTTCTGGTCGGTCGGGCCGCCCCAGAGCTCGGCGACGATCGAGCTGGAGTTGTAGGTGCCCTTCGCCTTCATCGCGGCGATGATGCCCTTGGCCTGCGCCACGCCGACGGCCTTGCCGTCGAAGGTGACGTAGACCGACGCCGTGCCGCCGATGACCTGGCGGTCGTAGTCGATCGCCTTCCCGCCGGCCGACGGTGAACAGCTTCTCGATCGACGATGCCGAGCCGTTGTCGAGTGCGGTCTCGACGACCACCTTCGCACCGGCGGCCAGGCACGCCTGCGCCTGTGCCTTCTGCTTCTGCGGGTCGTTCAGCGCGTTGTTGATCGACGCGGTGACTCCGGCCTTCTTGAACGCCTTGGCGAAAGCAGGCGCGTCGAACTGCACCCAGCGGACGGAAGACTTCGTGTCCGGCAGCAGGACGCAGACCTGGACGCTCGCCTTCTTCGTCGCGCTGTGATTGATACCGGCCGTGGCGGCAGCCACGGCGAGCCCGGCAACTGCGACCGTGAGAACTGCCGCGATCGCCTTGCGAGAGACGTGCTTCACGTGCTCCTCCTCGTTTGCATTGCAATGACCTGCCATCTGGGGTCTTGCGCGTCGGTCTTCCGAACGCGTGGAGCTCGGAGCGCGCGGCGCGGAGCAAAGACTGGGTAAACGGAGGCCGCCGTCAAGCCGGACTCGGGACGCGGATCCGTTGTAGGCTAGACAGAATGAAGACGAGCCTCGGCATCTGGGCCTTCGGCGGCATGGCCACCCGCTTCAATCCCGGCGGCTACAAGCCGGAGCTCGCCGGCGCGTCCACGGTCGAGAAGGTTCGGACGGCCGTGGCGGGTCTGGGCGAGCTGATGGACGACTACGAGTTCCACTACCCGCAGGAGCTGAGCCCGCAGAACCTCGCCGAGGTGCAGGAGGCTCTCGACGGGCACGGGATCTACTGCATCGCGAGCGGGCTCCATCTCGATCCGCGCTTCGGCAAGGGCGGCTTCTCCTCGCCCGACGACGCGACCCGCGCCGAGGCGCTGCGCCTGACCTTCGAGGCGATCGACCTCGCCGCCGAGGTCGGGGCGCACATGATCATCTGGCCCGGGATCGAGGGCTACAACTATCCGTTCCAGACGCCGTACCGCGAGTCGTGGGCGCGGTTCATCGACGGCGTCGGCGAGTCGGCCCAACATGCGCGCGACCAGGGCGTGACGATCTTCCTCGAGCACAAGAACTCCGAGCCCGCGATGAAGATCTTCATGCGCAACATGGGGATGACGCTCCACGTGATCCACAAGCTGCGCACCCAGGGGATCGACAACATCTCGGTCAACATGGACTGGCAGCACCTGATCATGAACGGCGAGAACCTGGCCGAGTACGCGGCGATGCTCGACGCCGAGGGCCTGCTCGGCCACCAGCATGCGAACAGCGGCTGGGGGACGTTCGACGACGACAACATGGTCGGCGCGACGGCGTTCATGGAGACCCTCGAGCTCGCGCTCGAGCTGCGCCGGGCCGGCTACGGCTCGAAGGGCGAGCGGCTCGGCTTCGACCTCTATCCGTACACCGAGGACGCAGTCGGCGCGGTGAAGCGCTCCGTGCTGCAGTGGAACTTCATCGACGGCGTCGCCGCCAAGATCGACGAGCCCGCGCTCAAGGCCGCCCAGCAGGAGAAGGACGCCGTGAGGGCGTACGAGCTCGTGTACGCCGCGCTCGGCGCATGAGGATCGGCGACCTCGAGGTCGGCCGCCTCGGCTTCGGGGCGATGCGCCTCTGCGGACCCGGCATCTGGGGCGAGCCCGCGGATCCCGGGAACGCGCTCCGGGTCCTGCGCCGGGCGGTCGAGCTCGGGATCGCGCTGATCGACACCTCCGACGCGTACGGCCCCGAGGTCAACGAGCTGCAGATCGCCGAGGCGCTCCACCCGTATCCCGAGGGGCTCGTGATCGCGACGAAGGGCGGCTTCCTGCGGCCCGGCCCCGGACGATGGTCGCCGGACGGGCGGCCCGAGCACCTGCGCGAGGCCTGCGAGGGAAGCCTCCGCCGGCTGCGGCTCGAGCGGATCGACGTCTACCAGCTGCACACGCCCGATCCGGCGGTGCCGCTCGCCGAGTCCGTCGGCGCGCTGAAGGAGCTGCGCGACGAGGGGAAGATCCGCCACGTCGGCCTCTCCAACGTGAGCGTCGCCGAGCTCGAGGAGGCCGAGGGGATCGTGCCGATCGTGTCGGTGCAGAACCGCTTCAACGTCGCCGACCGCGACTCGGACGAGGACGTGCTCGAGGCGTGCGAGGCGCGCGGGATCCCGTTCCTGCCGTGGGCGCCGCTCGGCTCGGGGACACTCGACTCGGGCGCAGGCGCTGCGCTTCCTGCTCGAGCGCTCGCCGGTGATCCTGCCGATCCCCGGCACCTCCTCGGTGGAGCACCTCGAGGAGAACGTGCGGGCCGTGATTTGACCGTTCTCGTCGGGCTCGACGTGGGCACGACGGGCGTCAAGGCGCTCGCGCTGTCGCCCGAGGGCGAGGTGCTCGCGCGCGCCGAGCGCGGCTATCCGCTCTCGACGCCCCGGCCCGGCTGGTCGGAGCAGGACCCCGAGGACTGGTGGCGCGCGAGCGAGGCCGCGCTCGCGGACCTCGGCGTCGAGCCCGACCGGGATCGGCCTCTCGGGCCAGATGCACGGGCTCGTCTGCCTCGACTCGAGCCGAGCGGGTGCTGCGGCCGGCGATCCTCTGGAACGACCAGCGCACCGGCGAGGAGTGCGCGGAGATCGAGGCGCGGGTCGGGCTCGAGCGGCTGATCGCGCTGACGGGCAACCGCGCGCTGACCGGCTTCACCGCGCCGAAGCTCCTCTGGGTGCGCCGCCACGAGCCCGACGTCTACTCGCGGATCGCGCACGTGCTGCTGCCGAAGGACTACGTGCGGCTGCGGCTCGCCGGCACGCGCGCGATCGACGTCGCCGACGCGTCGGGGACGCTGCTCTTCGACGTCGCCGGCCGCCGCTGGAGCGGGCGAGGTGCTCGACGCGCTCGAGCTGCCCGCGGCGTGGCTGCCCGAGGCGCTGGAGTCGCCCGAGGTCTCCGGTCACTGGAACGGGATCCCGGTCGCGGCGGGCTCGGGCGACCAGTCGGCGGCCGCGCTCGGCGTCGGGATCGACCGGCCCGGGCCGGTCTCGGTCGTGCTCGGCACCTCGGGGGTCGTGCTCGCGGCGCTGCCCGGCTTCCAGGCCGACCCCGAGGCGCGGGTGCACGCGTTCTGCCACGCCGTGCCCGGAGGCTGGCAGGCGATGGGCGTGATGCTCTCCGCCGCGGGCTCCCTCGCCTGGCTGCGCGACGTGGCCGGCGGCACCTACGACGAGCTCGACCGCCGAGGCGGCGAAGTGGCCGCCCGGCGCGGAGGGGCTCACGTTCCTCCCGTACCTGCAGGGCGAGCGGACGCCGCACGCCGACCCGGGCGCGCGCGGCTCGTTCACCGGGCTCTCGCTGCGCCACGACCGGGGCGCGCTCGCCCGCGCGGTGCTCGAGGGCGTCGCTTACGGGCTGCGCGACTCGCTCGACCTCCTGCGCGCGCTCGGGGTCGAGGCCGAGGTCGGCCGGGTCTCCGGCGGCGGCGCGCGCAGCGACCTCTGGCTCTGCGATCGTCGCCTCGGTGCTCGGGATCCCGCTCGAGCGCACCGTCTCGCGAGGAGGGCTCCGCGTACGGGGCCGCGCTGCTCGGCGGCGTCGCAGCGGGCGTCTTCGCCGACGTGCACGAGGCGGTCGCCGCGTGCGTGCGCGTCCGCGATACGGTTGAGCCCGAGCCCGGCTGGCGCGAGGCCTACGAGGAGGGGCACCGCCGCTACCAGGCTCTCTATCCGGCTCTTCGACCCCTGGAGGCATCCGCATGATCTCGTTGGAAGGCAAGGTGGCGCTCGTCACGGGCGCGAGCGGCGGCATCGGCGCCGCGGTCGCGCGACAGCTCGCCGAGGCCGGCGTCAAGCTCGGGCTCGCCTCGCGCAGCGGCGCGGATCTCGGCCTCGCCGACGCCGTCGCGATGCCGTGCGACGTGCGCGACCCGGCGCAGCTCGAGGCGCTCACCGAGGCCACCGTCGACCGGTTCGGCCGGCTCGACATCCTCGTCGCGAACGCAGGCGTGGGGGCGTACGGCCCCTTCCTCGACCTCTCGCCCGAGTTCCTCGACGAGATGATCGACGTCAACTTGAAGGGGACGATCTACGCGGTTCGCGCCGCGCTGCCGTACCTGATCGAGAGCGGCGAGGCGGACATCGTCACGCTCGCCTCCGAGGCCGGGCGCCGCGGGCTGCCCGTACGAGGCGGTCTACTGCGCGTCGAAGTTCGGCCAGGTCGGCTTCACGCGCGCGCTCGACCACGAGCTGCGCGAGAAGGGCATCCGCTGCACGAACGTCTGCCCGGGCGGCGTCGCGACCGAGTTCGCGCTCGAGCCGGGGCGCGGCCGCACGCAGGACGCGCTCGCCGGGATGATGTCCGCCGACGACGTGGCCGAGGTCGTGATGTTCGTCCTCACCCGCGCGCGCGGACACCGCATCCTCGAGACCGCGCTGCGCCCGATCGGAGAGCCGTCGTGGGGGTAGCGTGGGGGGTCATCTCGACGGCGGAGATCAACCGCAAGGTGCTCGCCGGCGCGGCGAAGTCCGACCGCGTCGACGTGATCGCCGTCGGGAGCCGTGACCAGGCGAAGGGCCAGGCGTACGCGGCCGAGCACGGCGATCGAGCGCGCGTACGGCAGCTACGAGGCGCTGCTCGAGGATCCCGACGTCGAGGCGATCTACATCTCGCTGCCGAACTCGCTCCACGCGGAGTGGTCGATCAAGGCGCTCGAGGCGGGCAAGCACGTCCTCTGCGAGAAGCCGTTCAGCCGCAGCCCGGCCGAGGTCGAGCGCGCCTTCGACGCCGCCGAGGCGGCCGATCGCTTCCTGATGGAGGCGTTCATGTACCGGCACAACCCGCAGACGCTGCAGCTGAAGCGGCTCGTCGAGGACGGGGCGATCGGCGAGCTGCGGGTCGTCCGCACCCACTTCTCGTTCACGCTCACCGACCTCCGGAACGTCCGGATGCTGCCCGAGCTCAAGGGCGGCGCGCTGATGGACGTCGGCTGCTACTGCGTGAGCGGCCAGCGGCTGCTCGCCGGCGAGCCGGAGACGGTCGTCGCGCAGGAGATCCCGTCGTCGACCGGGGTGGACGTCCGCTTCGCCGGGAGCGATGACGTTCGCGGGCGGGGCGCTCGGGCACTTCGACTGCGGCTTCGACTCCAGCAACCGCAGCGCGCTCGAAGCGGCCGGGCCCGGACGGGTCGCTGGTCGTCCGCGACCCGTGGCACTGCTACGACACGGGCATCGAGCTCCGGCGGGACGGAAAGCCGACCGAGGTGATCCCGGTCGAGCCGGTCGACAGCTACCAGCTCGAGCTCGAGAACCTGAGCGACGCGATCCGGGGCGAGGCCTCGCCGCTCCTCGGCCGCGCCGACGCGCTCGGCCAGGCGCGGACGATCGACGCGCTGTACCGCTCCGCCGAGTCGGGCGAGCGGGTCGAGCTCTAGCTAGCGCCGCCAGGAGGGCTTGCGCTTCTCGAGGAAGGCGCGCAGGCCCTCCTGGCCCTCCTCGCTCGTCCGCTGCTCGGCGATCCGCCGCGCCGTGTCGGGGCCGTCGGGCCGCTCGAGCACGAGCTTCTTGGCGGCGCGCGCGGCCTTCGGGCCCGCGCTCAGCAGCTCGCCGAGCACCTGCGCGACCGCGCCGTCGAGATCGGCGGCGACCTCGTGGACGAGGCCGATCCGCAGCGCCGTCTCCGCGTCGAAGCGCTCGCCGGTGACGAACCAGCGCCGCGCTGCGCCCGGGCCGATCTTCGCGAGCGCGAACGGCGAGACGACGGCGGGGATGATCCCGAGCTTGACCTCCGAGAAGGCGAACACGGCGTCGGGGGCCGCGACGGCGATGTCCGCGCAGGCCACGAGTCCCGCTCCGCCGCCGAGTGCGTGGCCCTGCACGCGGCAGACGACCGGCGCGGGGCAGCGGTCGACCGCCTCGAGCAGGTGCCGGAGCGCGTTCGCGTCGCGGAGGTTGCCCTCGTAGTCGAGGTCGGCGGCGGCGCGCATCCACTCCACGTCGGCGCCGGCGCAGAAGCTCGCGCCGTCGCCCGCGAGCACGACGGCGCGCGCCCGGCCGACGTCGACGAACGCCTCCGCCAGCTCCGCGATCAGCGCCGCGTCGAACGCGTTGCGCCGCTCGGGCCGCGCGAGCGTGACCCGCAGGACCTCGCCGTCGCGCTCGACCCGCAGGGCGGCCATGCGCGGAGCTTACCTTCGCCGTTCGGGCGTTTTACACACGCGTGACCTGGCAGGGGAACCATGACGTCGATGGGATCTTCTCGCCGCCGCGGCGATCGCACTCCTCACGCTCGTGGCCGGAACGCCGCCGGCCGTCACGTCGCAGCCGTCGATCTCCGGGACGGCGCTGCGAGGCCAGACGCTGACGGCGCAGAGCGGCAGCTGGAGCGGGACGACTCCGATCTCGTTCGCGTACCAGTGGCGTCGCTGCTCCTCCTCGGGCGGCGATTGCGGCTCGATCGGCGGGGCCACCACCCAGACCTACACGCTCGGCTCCTCCGACGTCGGCCACACGCTCCGGGTCCAGGTCACGGCGAGCAACTCCGCAGGCTCGGCGCAGGCCGTGTCGAGCCAGACGGCGGTGATCGCCGCTCCCGGCCCCCCGGCCAACACCGCGCTGCCGGCGCTCTCGGGAACGGCGCAGGACGGCCACACCCTGACCGTGTCGAACGGAAGCTGGAAGAGCGACTCGTCGCTGAGCTACTCCTACAGGTGGGGCCGCTGCGACTCGGCGGGGAACGGCTGCGCGACGATCTCCGGCGCGACCCACTCGAGCTACAAGGCGAGCTCGGCCGACGTCGGCCACCGCCTGCGCGCGACCGTGACCGCGCGGAACAGCGTCGGCTCCACCTCGGCGACCTCGTCCGCGAGCGGCGTCGTCGTCCCGGCCGGCGTCCCGCCGCAGATCACGGCCAGGCCGTCGCTGACGGGAGTCTCGAAGGAGGGCCAGGCCCTGACCGTGTGCTGCGGCTCCTGGGGCGGCACGCAGCCGATCGCACTCGCGTTCCGCTGGGTTCGCTGCGGCCCGAGCGGGGCGAGTCCGTGCGACCCGATCGCCGGCGCGACCCAGCAGTCCTACACGCTGACCGCCGCCGACATCGGCCACACCGTTGAGGCCTTCGTGAATGCGACGAATGCGTACGGCTCGATCGAGACGAGCACGCCGCCGAGCGGGACGGTGGTCAGAGCGGAGCCCGTCGGCGCGGTGAAGCTGCCGAGACGGGCGGATCTCGATCCCCGTCACCAGCGTCGAGCTCCCGCAGCGCCTCGTCGTCGCCGGCATCACGCTCAAGCCGAAGCGGATCCTCTCGCGCGCGAAGGGAACGCTGCTCACGGTGCGGATCGTCGACAGCCAGCGCCACGCGGTCCGCGGCGCGCTCGTCTCGGTCACCGGGTTCCCGGCCTCGTGGCTGAAGCCGAGCCCGGAGCGGCGCACCACGCTCGACGGCACCCTGACGCTGCGCCTGCGCCCGACGGCGAAGCTGTCCCTGAAGAAGAACGGCTCGCTGGCGCTCTTCGTCCGGGCGCGCAAGCCCGGCGGGAACCCGTTCGCCGGCATCTCCGCGAGCCGGATCTTCCGGGTCCCGGTCGGCCCGGCCTAGCGCGGCTCCTCGACGTCGAACTCCTCGCCGGCCTCCGGCTGCTTGCCGATCAGCACCGCCGCGAGCTCGAGGATCTCCTCGTCGACGTCGCCGTACGCGACGAGGCCGAACCGCTCGGTCGCCTCGTTCGAGATCCAGACGCTCGGCGGCTCGAGCTCGGGCAGCCGGGCGCGCAGCTCGTCGAGGGTCGTCTGCGAGTCGGCGAGGCTCCAGAGCAGCAGGCGGACGATCACTGCGCAGGGAGCTTCGCGAGCAGTTCCGTGATCTGGCGGACGAGGTCCTGGTCGTCCTTGCCACGGAAGTCGTCCAGGAATGCGTGCAGCGCGGAGCGGAGGATCTTCAGCTCGGCGTCGGTGTACTCGAGTGTATGCATGCCTTTACTCTAGATCGGCTTTCACATCCGGAAGACGCCGAAGGTGGACTCCGGGATCGGCGCGTTCAGCGCCGCCGAGATCCCGAGCGCGAGCACGCGCCGGGTGTCGAGCGGGTCGATGATCCCGTCGTCCCAGAGCCGCGCGGTGGAGTGGTACGGGCTGCCCTCGACCTCGTAGCGGGCCTTGATCTCCTCGGGGTCCGCGTCGCCGACCATCGAGAGCACGATCGCCGCCTGCTCGCCGCCCATCACCGAGATGCGTGCGTTCGGCCACATCCAGAGCTGGCGCGGCCCGTACGCGCGCCCGCACATCGCGTAGTTGCCCGCCCCGAACGAGCCGCCGGTGATCACCGTGAACTTCGGCACGTCCGCGCAGGCCACGGCCATCACGAGCTTGGCGCCGTCGCGCGCGATCCCGCCCGCCTCGTACTCCTTCCCGACCATGAAGCCGGTGATGTTCTGCAGGAACACGAGGGGTACGCGCCGCTTGCAGGCGAGCTCGATGAAGTGGGCGCCCTTCTGGGCCGACTCGGCGAAGAGGATCCCGTGGTTGGCGAGGATCCCGACCGGATAGCCCTCGATGTGCGCGAAGCCGCAGACGAGCGTCTCGCCGTAGAGCTGCTTGAACTCGTGGAAGCGGCTGCCGTCGACGAGGCGCGCGATCAGCTCGCGCGGGTCGACCTGGTGGCGGAAGTCCTCGGGGATCAGCTCGTAGAGGTCGGACGGGTCGACGGCGGGCGACTCGGCGGAAAGGACGTCCCACGGCGGCTCCTTGCGGCCCTGCAGGTTCCGCACGATCTCGCGCGCGATCGCGAGCGCGTGCTCGTCGGAGGCGGCGTAGTGGTCGGCGACGCCGGAGAGTCGCGCGTGGACGTCCGCGCCGCCCAGCTCCTCGGCGGTCACGTCCTGTCCCGGTCGCGGCCTTCACGAGCGGCGGGCCGCCGATGAAGATCGTGCCGGTGCCCTTCACGATCACCGTCTCGTCGCTCATCGCCGGCACGTAGGCGCCGCCGGCGGTGCACGACCCCATCACGACCGCGATCTGCGGGATCCCGGCCGCCGACATGCGCGCCTGGTTGTAGAAGATCCGGCCGAAGTGCTCCCGGTCCGGGAAGACCTCGTCCTGGAGCGGCAGGTAGGCGCCGCCCGAGTCCACGAGGTAGATGCACGGGAGCCTGTTTTGGGACGCGACTTCCTGGGCGCGCAGGTGCTTCTTGACCGTGAGCGGGAAGTACGAGCCGCCCTTCACGGTCGCGTCGTTCGCGACGATCACGCACTCGCGGCCCTCGACGACGCCGATCCCGGTCACGATCCCCGCCCCGGGCGCCTGGCCGTCGTACAGGTCCCAGGCGGCCAGCGCACCGAGCTCGAGGAAGGCGCTGTCGGCGTCGCAGAGGCGGTCGATCCGCTCCCGTGCGGGCAGCTTGCCGCGCCCGCGGTGGCGCTCCATCGAGGCCTCGCCGCCGCCCTTCGCGACGAGCGCCGTCCGCTCGCGCAGCTCCGCGACGAGCGCCTCCATCCGCTCCCGTGCCATCGGCCGAGCGTACTACCCTTCGCGGGAATGCGCGCCCCCTGGGCCACGGCGTTGGCCGTCCTCGTCGCCCTGCTCGTCCCGGGCGTGATCATCGTCTCGGGGATCCGCGTGCTCGCGCACCCGACACTCGTCCGCGCGGAGTACCGCCGCAGCGGCTTCCCGGTCGATCCCTACGGCTTCACGACCGCGCAGCGGATCCGCCTGGGGGTGGTCGGTCTCCACTCGGTGCTGCCCGGAGGTCAGGGGATCGCGCTCCTCCGGGAGGCCCGGCTCCCCGACGGCAAGCCCGCGTTCGGCGCGCGGGAGATCCGCCACATGACGGACGTGCGCGCCTGGATCGGGCGTTTCTGGTGGTTCCAGATCGGGGGGCTCGCCGTGATCGCGCTCGCCGGCGTCCTGCTCGTGCCGCGATGGCGCACGCGCTCGCTCTTCCCCCGCGGCCTTCGCTGGGGCGCGGTGCTGACCCTCGTGGTCGCGGCGGCGATCGGCGCGGTGATGGCGGTGAGCTGGAACACCTTCTTCGTCGACTTCCATCGCCTCTTCTTCGCCGACGACACCTGGCGGTTCGACGACTCGACCACGCTGCGGCGGCTCTATCCCGACCGCCTCTGGGTCGACGTGGGGATCGCAGCCGCGACGTTCACCGTCGTCACTGCGCTCGCGCTGCTGGGTGTGACGACGCTCTGGCTGCGCCGCAGCCGCTACTGAGGAATTACACTGCGGCGATGAGCGAGCCCGGGGCAGTGGCGCAGGAGCTGGACGAGGTCGTCCCGGGCGTCTTCTCCTGGCAGGTGGCCGACGACCGGATCGGCGGCTTCACGAGCGCCTCGCACGCCGTTCGAGGCGACGACGGCTCGTTCGTGCTGATCGATCCGCTCCCGCTCGTCGACTCCGAGCTGGCGCGGCTCGAGCCGGTCGAGGCGATCGTCCTCACGGCTGCGACGCACCAGCGCTCGTCGTGGCGCTACCGCGCCCGCTTCGGGGTCACCGTGCAGCTGCCGGAGGGATCGCGCGAGACCGACGAGGAGCCGGACGGGCACTACGGCGCCGGGGCGCGCCTTCCCGGCGGGCTCGAGGCCGTGCACGCCCCGGGGCCGGAGCAGCCGCACTACGCGCTCCTGCTCGAGCGCGGCGGCGGCGTCCTCTTCTGCCCCGACCAGCTGATGCGCGGGCCCGACGGCGCCCTGGGCTTCGTGCCGTTCGAGTACCACGAGGACGGGGCCGAGACCAGGCGCACGGTCGAGCGGCTGCTGGAGCTGCCGTTCTCGGTGCTCTGCCTCGATCACGGGTCGCCGATCGTCGACGATCCGAAGCGCGCGATCCGCGAGCTCCTCGCGGCGACGGCCTGAGCTACGCCGCCGCGGCTAGCAGAGCGCAGCGCATCGGCACGCCGAGAAGCATCGAGTCACCGACCGTGCGCACAGTGAACGCGGCGGTGCCGTGCTGGACGATCACTCCGGGTTCGGGCGCCGCCCCGGCCCGCTCGACCATTGTGTATCCCTCGGGCCCGGGAACGAAGAGGAGGTGCCGGTCGGCGGGCGGGGCGAGCGCGGCCGTATCGGCGGCACGGTCGACGTCGAGCGCCTGCCGGGCGCGGACGAGCTCGGCTTGCACGCGGGCGAGCTCCTTCGTCTTCTCGTCGAGAGCTGCGCGCAGTCGCATGATCGCTGTCTCCTCGGCGCGAGTATCCGGGACTGCCGGGACTGCGACGGGTCCGGTCGGCGTGGGCCCGATCGCCATTCCGTACTCCGTTCGCAGGGGACCGCCGTGCTGCTCGGCGAGGGCGTTCGCGATCGTCGGGCCCTGCGAGAAGCCGAGCCGGACCAGGATCTCTCCGAGCGGCGCGCCGCAGTTTCTTTGCTCGTCGAGCGCGATCTGGAGCTGCTCGTCCGTGAGGACGCCCTTGTGCACCAGTAGCTCGCCGAGCTGAACTCGAGCCGGTTCCGCAGACATGCACTCCGTTTATCGGCGGACCGCCGCCGGATCTGGAGACCCGGACGGAGGAGATAACGCAATCTCAACAATCAGGTGCCGGCGGGAGCGATCGCAATCACGGTGCTCCCGAGCAGGCCGGTGCTCCTGATCGAGAAATCGCACGGCCCGAGCGCCGACGGCGCTGAGGGGACGACGAGGTGGAGCACTTTGAGCGGCCCGCTGCCGACTTTCACGTTCAGGCGGCGGTAGAGCTGCCGCTGGCGGAAGAGCGAGATCTGCTCATCCTGCTTCGCGAGCAATGTCAGGTGCAGCGAGGCGGGGCAGCTGAACGCGTGCACGTTCGCCTCCTGGTAGATGTCACCGTTCGCCTGGATCCCGCTCGTCCTGCCGACGAGGGTAAGCGGGCCGACGAGTTGCCACAGCCGCCACGGCGCCACGACGCCGCCGGGACTCGTACCCGCGTCGGCGACAGCCGTGCCGTTGACGAGCAACCCCAGCTCGGCGACGGCGTACCGGTGCGGCACAGGCCTGCCGGCGACGAGCACTGTCCCGCCGTTCGAGAGCGCGACATCCTCGCCCGGCGCGGGCCCGATCAGCTGCGCTCCTGGGAGCGCGTAAGCGTCTGTGAGCTTGCGGTTCCAGAACAGCGACTCCCAGACGGCGGGCCACTGGAGCTTGTCGCCATACAGGAGCGCAACCGGCCCTCTTGCGGTGTGGTCGATCCACTCCTTTCGCGGCCCAAGTATCGACTGCTGCTCGTAACGCGCCTGCGTGGCCATGTACTGCTCGGCCATGACCGACCCCGCCCCGAGCAACGCGATCAGCACGTATGGCACCGCGCGGAGAACACTTCGCGGGGCGAGGATCAGCACTAGTGCGGCCACGACTAGCCCGCCGTCGAGGAGCAGTCGCTCGTGGCCGAGCCGGTGGAACGGGATCAGCCCTACAGCGCTGGGAAATGCTTCCAGGGCCAACAGCGTGTGCAGAGGCCAGGCGAGAATTGCGACGACGGCGACTCCTCCGACGAGTGCGGTTCGCCGGATCGTTCTCGGCGCGCCGAGCTCGAGCCAGACGGCTAGGCAGATGAACAGTGCCGGCGCCACGCCGATCATGTCGCGCTCGGCCACGTGGCCAACGAACCGCGACGCGAATGTGCCGACCTGGAGGACGAGCCAGAGCGACAGCGCCGTGGCCACGGCGAGCGTCGCACGCGCCTCCGGGCTCAGTCGCCGCCGCTCGAACCAGAGCAGAGCGGCCGCGCAGGCGGGAAAGAATCCGGTCATGAGCACGACGTCACCGGCGTGGTAGAAGACGTAGCGGACGATCGGGACCAGGTGGTAGCCGCCGGAAGTCGTGACCGTGTACGCGCCCACCGCGCCGTGGCCCGCGGAGAGTCTCCAGGCGAGCCAGAGAGCGATGACGATCCCGAACCCGACGAGGGTAACTGCGAAGCGGCGCGGCGCTTCGCGCGCCCCCACGCCGGCGAGGAGCGCCGCAGTCGGGAAGACCAGGATGAGAACGCCACCCTGGAGGCGCGTAAGCCCGAGAGCCGTGACGAGGAACACGACGAGGAGTTGGTTGCGCGGTGTCGGCGTGACCAGCGTCTTCATCGAGACCCAGCAGAAGAGGACGACCAGCGGATAGAAGACCGTCTCCGTCATCAGCAGGCCGCTGTACGCGAGCGAGGGAAGGGCGATCGTCAGCGCCGCCACCAGCACGGCCGACCGCGTCGAGACGACCGAGCGCGCCCAGAGGTAGGCGGGCACGGCGGCGAGCGACATGCTGACCGCGCCGAGCGCCTTCGCGACCTCGTAGCCGCGGTGCGGCGAGAGCCAGGCGAGCGGTCCTCCGATCAGCGCGGGGTACACGAGGCTGTAGAAGTCGCTGTTCGCGTTCTCGATCGCGAGCCGGCCGCTGCTGTAGAGCGTCCGCCCGAGGATGCCGTAGATCATCTCGTCGGGGGCGATCCACGGCGTCGGGATGTCGCGCCCGAGCAGGATCCGGCCGAGGATCGAGACGACGACGAGGCCCGCGACGACGAGCCCGGCGAGCCGGCCCCGTGAACGCCCGCTGCTCAGATCGCCCTCCACAGCCGGGAAACTACACGCGGCTCCGGCCCGCTATCGTCCTGATGAGGCATGTCTCTGCGGACGCTCCTCGTGGCCGGCCTTGCCTGCGGCGCCCTTCTCGCCGTGGCAACTGCTGCCGCGCCGCCACCCGGCGCGACGGCGCGCTGCAACGACGGCACCTACAGCTTCTCCCGGACCCACTCGGGGACGTGCTCGCATCACGGTGGCGTCGCACAGTGGCTGGACGGAGCGGCGGCCCCGGCGCAGGCGGCCGCCCCGGGCACAGTGAGCCTCGGCAGAACCGTGCTGATCTCGCCGCGCGCCAAGACGAGCCACTGCAAGCTCGGCCCGAATCCTGACCGGGCGTGCTCGCCGGGTGCCTACTACAGCGGGCTCACGAAGGCCGTGATCTGTTCGTCGAGCTTCCGCACGAGCACGATCAGGGACGTGCCGGAGAGCGAGAAGTTCGCGGTCGAGGCCGAGTACGGGATGGCGCCCGGCCACTACGGCAGCTCGCTCGAGATCGACCACATCGTCCCGCTCGAGCTCGGCGGGTCGAACGAGATCGCGAATCTCTACCCGGAGAAGCTGGACGCCGGCCCCGGCTACCGGGTCAAGGACCGGCTCGAGAACAAGGCGCACGACCTCGTCTGCTCCGGGGCGATGGCGCTCCATGCCGCCCAGGTCGGCATCGCCACGAACTGGCAGGCGCTCTACAAGCGGGTCTTCGGCACGCAGTAAGCGGCCGCCGGACCGTTTACTTCACGCGCGCGGACCCTCGGCTACAGTATCCGGACCGACCAGGTGTGGGGACCGCGGCCGGTCCACTCGACAGAGCGTCTCAAGCCGGTAGGAACGTCCGCCGATGCGGTGAATAGCGGACCTGCAGCTACCGGTGGCGAGTTCGCTGCGAATGATCGCGCCGTTGGCGCCTGAAAAAGGAGAAGAGACATGACCAGAACGAAGAAACGCGCAATCATCGTCGCTGTCGTCGCCGCGGTGGCGCTGGCGGCTGCGATCGGGGGCTATGCGTACTGGACGGCGAACGGCTCAGGCACGGCGTCCGGCACTGCCGCCTCGGCTACCACCGACCTCGTGCTGCACGGGAGCTTCCCGACCGGTATCTTCCCGGGCGGCTCGGAGGCGGTGACGTTCACCGCCGACAACCCGAACAGCGGCCCGGTGCGCCTGGGGACGATCTCGCTCGCGAGCGTCACCCCTGACTCGGGTCACTCGGCGTGTCCGACCACGTCGGCCGACTTCACGATGGCTGCCGTCCCGGTGAACGCCGACATCGCGCCCGGCAACGGCAACGCGATCACGCTGACGGGCACCCTCGTGTACCACAACACCACCTCGGATCAGAGCGCGTGCAAGGGCGCGACGCTCACCCTCAACCTGACCAGCAACTAAGCGCGAAAGGGCACTGTTCGAAACGGACGGTTAGCGATGCTAGGCCGCGTACGACGGCGGACGGCGATCATCGTCGTGGTGATCGCCGCGGGCGTGCTGGCGGGTGGGGCTGCTGCCTTTTGGATCGCTTTCGGGAGTGGAACCACCAATAGCCAGGCCGGAACCGTCGTCCCTGTGACGCTCAATCCCGGTTCGACGATCACGCCTCTCTACCCGGCCGGGACGGCCGACGTCGGCGTCTCGATCGTCAACACCAATCCGGGCGCGATCTTCGTCCCGTCGCTCCTGCTCGACGCGAGCCAGGGGTCGAGCGGGTTCGCGGTCGACGGCGGTCACTCCGGCTGCAACCTCGCCGCGCTGTCGTACACGACGCAGACGAACGGTGGCGCCGGTTGGACGGTCTCGGGGAACTTCACGGCGACGCTCGACCTGACAGGTGCCGTCGCGCTGTCGACGGCGGCGGTCTCGGCGTGTCAGGGGGCGCAGGTCACGATCTACCTGAAGGTCGGCCCGTGAGCCGGATCGCGTTCCTTCGGGTCGTCGTGATCGTCGCGTTCGTCGGCACGGCGGCAGTCGCGACCGCTCAGGCGCTCGGAGCGTTCGGCACCGCGTCCGGGCCTCCCGCGCCGACGATCACGGACGGGCCGATCAGGCCGACGGTCGCGACGAGCGTGACTTTCGGCTTCACCGGCGCGGCCGCGAGCTTCGAGTGCAGCCTCGACGGCGCGGCGTTCCGGCCGTGCACGAGCCCGGTCACCTACACCGGCCTCGGACGGCAGGCCCACACCTTCAGGGTGCGGGGGCGAGACGCCGAGGGCAACACCGGCGACTCGGCCTCGTTCACGTGGCAGATCGTGCCGCCCGTGACCACCTCCTCGCCCGGGGTTGTGCCTCGGCCGGTGATGACGACGGTGCCACTCAGGCCTTGGATCTCGCGGAACGCAACCTTCGCGTGGGAGACCCGGGGTGCGCAGTCCTCGCAGTGCTCGCTCGACCACTCGAGCTGGACCAAGTGCGTCGCGCCGAAGACCTACCGCGCCCTGGCGCTGGGCAAGCACGTCTTCGGCGTCCGCGGCGCGGACGGCTCACGGCACAGCACCGTCAACAGCTTCACGTGGACGATCGCGGCCGCGCTGCCGCCTGCGCCCCCGGTGCTCACGAGCGAGCCCGACGCGGACACGACGTCGACCGAGGCGGTGTTCGCCTTCGACGTGCCGCCCGGGGTGACGTTTGAGTGCCTGATCGACACGAGCGGCTGGCACCAGTGCTCGAACCCGGCGATCTACGTCGGCCTCGGCACCGGGAGCCACACCTTCTGCGTGCGCTCGGTTCGGCCGCCAGGTGTTCCCAGCCTGCCGTCCTGCACGACCTGGTTCATCCACAGCCCGGTCCAGCCCGCCGCGACGCCGCCGCCGGCCCCGCCTTCGCCGCCCACGGGCGCGTTCACGATCTCGGGTGACGTGCCGGGCACCCTCGCCCCGGACCTGTCGGCGACCGTTCCGGTCACGATCACGAACCCGCAGACCTTCCCGATCACGGTCACCGATCTCGTCATGACGCCCGGCCGGGACCAGCAAGCCGGGCTGCAACGGTGCCACGAACCTCAGCGTCACACAGTCGAACATGTCCGGAGGCGCGGTCTCGGTCGTCGTCCCGGCCGGAGGCTCGGTGCTCCTGCCCGCCCAGGGCGCGACCGCGCCGGTGGTGACGATGCTCGACCTCGGGACGAACCAGGACGACTGCAAGGGCGCCACGTTGAGCTTCACCTACTCGGCGATGGGGACCGGATGAGCCGTCGCTTCTGGCCCTTGTTGATCTGTCTGCTCGGCGCGGGCGCCTACGCGTCGCGGCGCCGGCGTTGCGTTCGCCCACCGGAACGGGTCGTCGTCGGGCCCGCCCTGCTACAGGAGGAAGGCGTCGCGGCGGTACCGCCTCCGGTCGAACCGCGCCGGCGCAGAGGCCGCCGCGTCTGGGTTCCGGTGGCCACCGTCCTCGTCGCGGGCGCGTGCGCCGCGGGCGCCCTCGCCTACTGGACGAGCGGCTCGTCCACGGGCGGCAACGGCCGCGGGGACATCGGGACGCTCGGGACCGGTGCGACGCCGTCCGTCTCGCTCGTCGGCCGCACCGCCACCGTGAGCTGGTCGCAGACGGTCATCGCGGGTTCGCGGCTCGGCTCGCTCACCTCGGGCGGCTACACGGTGCGCCGCTACGCGGCAAGCGCCCCCTCGACGCCGATCACGCCGGGCGCCTCGTGCTCGGGCTCGATCACGGGTGCCGCCGACCCGCTCTCCTGCTCGGAGTCGTCGCTCACGACCGGCCGCTGGCTCTACACCGTGACTCCCACGTACTACCTGTGGACGGGCGCCGAGAGCCCGCAGAGCACGTTCGTCGCGGTGGTGCCGGATGCCCCGACCTCCGTCACGCTGACGAACGGCGGCGGCACGGGCAACGCCTTCGTCAACGCAGCGAACGCCGCCTCGCTCTCGTTCAGCGTCGTGCTGCCGGCGACCTCGCTCGCGAGCGACACCGTGCACCTCTCCGTCAGTGACGGCTCGACGACCGTCAACGCCACCACTCAGGCGGGGATCGCCGGCGGCGGCACCCGGACGTTCACCGGTGTCAACGCCTCGACGCTCGCCGACGGCACGATCACGGTCAGCGCCTGGTCGACGAGCACGTACGGCGACGCGGCGGCGACGACGTCGATCACGCCGACCAAGGACACGGTGAAGCCGGCGCTCTCGACGATGGTCACCGGCGACACCGGCGGGACCGCGGGCAAGCTCGACACCGTCACCGTCACGTTCTCGGAGCCGCTCGCGGCGTACTCGGCAGGGACGGCGCCGTGGACCGCCGTCGCCGTCCCGAGCGGCGGCACGCTCTCGAGCGTCGCCGTGGCCGGGTCGACCGCAACGCTCAGCTTCACGGAGGGCGGCGGTGCGATCGACACCGACCGTCGGCGCCTTCACGATCGCGCTCGCGACCAGCGCCACGGGGATCCGCGACCCGGCCGGCAACCTCTCGACCTTCGCCGCGACGGCACCGACCGACGGGATCGCCCCGGTGCGGACGGCGATGGTGATGCAGGACGTGAACGGGAACGGGAAGGTCGACCAGGTTCAGGTCACGTTCAGCGAGACGCTCGCCTCCTCGACGAACACGGCGCAGTGGTCGCTCGCGAGCGTGCCCAGCGCGGGCTCGCTCACGAGCGTGTCGACGGCCGGTGCGGTCGCGACGCTGACGATCGCCGAGGGCGCGGGGGCGGCCGACACCGCCGTCAACAGCTTCACCGTCGCACTCGCCACGAGCGCGACGGGCATCCGCGACGCGGCCGGCAACCAGTCGTCGTTCGCCGCGGCCGCGCCGACCGACGGCGCCAAGCCCGCGCTCGTGTCGATGACGATGCTCGACACCAACGCGAACGGCAAGGTCGACCGCGTCACGGCGGTGTTCTCGGAGACGCTGGCCGCGTACTCGGCCGGGACGGCGCCGTGGACGCTCGCAAACGTGCCGAGCGCCGGCACGTTGTCGGGCGTCGCAGTCGCGACAAACACCGCGACGTTGACGATCACCGAGGGCGGGGGCGCCGCGAACACAGCGGTCGGCAGCTTCACCGTCGCACTCGCGACGAGCGCGACGGGGATCCGGGACGCAGCGGGGAACCTCTCCAGCTACGCGGCGAGCGCGCCTGCCGACGGGGCGGCGCCGGTGCGGACGGCGATGGTGATGCAACGACGTGAATGCGAACGGGAAGGTCGACCAGGTCCAGGTCACATTCAGCGAGAACGCTCGCGTCCTCGACCGACACGGCCCCGTGGACACTGGCGAACGTGCCGAGCGGCGGCACGCTGGCGACCGTGTCGACCTCGGGCGCCGTCGCGACGCTCGACGATCACCGAGGGCGCCGGCGCGCCAGACACCTCGGTCGGCAGACTCACCGTCGCGCTCGCAACGAGCGCCACGCGGCATCCGCGACGCCGCCAACAACCTGTCCTCCTTCGCCGCGGCGGCGCCGACCGACGGCGCCAAGCCCATCCTCGTGTCCATGACCATGCAGGACACGAACGCGAACGGCAGGGTCGACCACGTCGTCGCCGTGTTCTCGGAGACCCTCGCCGCGTACACCGCGGGGACCGCGCCGTGGACGCTCGCCAACGTGCCGAGCGGCGGCACGATCTCGAGCGTGGCAGTCGCGACGACGACCGCGACGCTGACGCTCACCGAGGGCGGAGGCCCGGCGGACACCTCCGTGGGCGGCTTCACGGTCGCGCTCGCGACGAGCGCCACCGGGATCCGCGACGCCGCTGCCAACCTCTCCAGCTTCGGCGCGACGGCGCCTTCGGACGGGGCGGCGCCGGTGCGAACGGCGATGGTGATGCAGGACGCGAACGCGAACGGCAAGGTCGACCGGGTCTCGGTCACGTTCAGCGAGAACGTTGCGTCCTCGACGGACACGGCGCCGTGGACGCTCGCGAACGTCCCAAGCGCCGGCACGCTCTCGGGCGTCTCGACGTCGGGTGCGGTGGTGACGGTGACGATCGCAGAGGGCGCCGGCGCAGCCTCGACGGCGGTCGGGACGATGACCGTGGCGCTAGCCGCGAGCGCGACGGGGATCCGCGACGCTGCGGGCAATCAGTCCTCGTTCGCCGCCGCGGCGCCGACCGACGGAGCCAAGCCGATCCTCCTGACCATGACGATGCAGGACACGAACACGAACGGCAGGGTCGACCACGTAGCGGCGGTGTTCTCCGAGACGTTGGCCGCCTACACGGCGGGGACGGCGCCGTGGACGCTCACCAACGTGCCGAGCGCCGGCACGCTCGCGAGCGTGGCCGTCGCCACGACGACGGCCACGCTGACGATCACCGAGGGCGCCGGCGCGCAGGACACCTCCGTCGGCAGCTTCACGGTCGCACTCGCGACGAGCGCGACCGGGATCCGCGATGCCGCCGGCAACCTCTCCAGCTTCTCGGCCGCGGCGCCCGCGGACGGAGCAGCGCCGGTGCCGGTCTCGATCACGACCACGGTATCCGGCTCGAGTCGCCGGGCTCATGCAGGTCGGCGACGCGCTCGCGGTCACGTTCAGCGAGTCGATCCTGGCCTCGAGCGTCCCCGGCTCGACCTCGATCACCGAGACGGATCCGAACGGCGCCGGCAACGACACCCTCACGATCACGAACCTGACGAACGGCGCACGTGCGCTCGGCGCCAACAACTACATCAGCACTAACAACACGAGCGCGGCGTTCGTGGCGAGCACGCTCGGGGTTACGGGCGCGACGGTCACCGCGACCGTAGCCGGCGCGTGCACCGGGCACCTGCACCGGCGGCAACATCACGGCGGGCCAGGGCGCGTTCGCCTTCGCGCCGGCCACGTCGATCACGGACGCCGCCGGCAACGCCGCGGCCAGGACGCTGACGACGCTCACGACCTTCCGCGTGTTCTAGCCCTTCTCGCCGCTCGACTTGGTCACTGGTCTAGTGCGAGCTAGACCACCGGCACGGGTGAGCGTGGCAGAGCCGACTTACCTTGTGGACAGAGTCGACTTCCAGACAGAAAGAGTCCACATGAGAAAGCTCCTCCTTCTGCTCGCCTTGACGGCCGGCGCGTTCGCGGCGGGCCCCGCCGGGGCCGCAATCAACGTCCAGATCACCAACCCCGCATCGGCAGCGCACGTGGGCGACGTCGGCTCGGTCGTGCCGATCCAGATCACGGCGTCGGCGACCTCCGGCGTCTACGGAGTGCAGCTCAACGTCGACGGTCAGCCCTATCCGAACGACGCGACCTGGGACAGCACCCCGACCGGCCAGTACCAGTACCAGATCAACTGGGACACCACGGGCGTCTCTGTGGGCACGCACCTCCTGTCAGTGACGGCGATGGACTGGTCCGAGGCGTTCCCCGAAGGAGCGACTCAGGAGTCCGACGCGATCACGGTCGACGTCGGCCCGGCGTATCCGACGATCTCTCTCTCCTCGCCTTCTTCGTTCACGTTCGTGCGTGCGCAGGCCTCGATCGCGGGGACGGTCACGAGCGCGGCCAATCCCGCGACGGTGCAGGTCGCCGTCGACGGAACGCCGCTCGCCTCGACCGTCAACGGGACAGCCCTCTCCGCGGCCTGGAACACGACGACGGTCCCCGACGGCTCCCACGTCGTCTCCGGCACGGTGGTCGATGCGCGCGGCAAGAGCGCCAGCGCCTCGGCGACGGTCACCGTGGACAACACGCCCCCGTCGACGTTCATCGCCTCGCCGGCGCCCAATAGCTTCTTCACCGGCTCACTCGCGGCGACCGCCCACGCGTCCGACGCGTACGGCGTCGCAAGCGTCCAGTTCGCGATCGACGGGACGCCCGTCGGCTCGCCGGTCCTCGGTCCCGACGGCGGGAGCGGCTTCAACTATTCGTCGACCATCGACATCTCGGCGCTCGCCTCCGGCTCACACCAGCTCACGGCGATCGCCACCGATCTCGCAGGCAACACCGCGACCACCGCGGCTGTTCCGTTCGCGATCGGGGTCACCCCGCCGGCGGTGTCGATCACTGCGCCGCCGGACTGGACGTACGCGCGCGACACGATCCCCGTGACGGCGAACGTCTCAGGCGGCGCGTTGCCCGACTCCGTTCAGCTCTTCGTCGACGGCGTGGCAAGCGGCTCGGCGATCACCTCGAGCCCGTACACGTTCGCCTGGAACACCACGACGGTGGCCGACGGCACGCACACGCTGACCGTGAAGGTCACCGATGCGCAGAGCCGGACGGCGACGTCCGCTGCGGTCCATCAGACGGTCGACAACACCGGGCCGTCGACGTTCATCGCCTCGCCGGCGCCCAATAGCTTCTTCACCGGCTCCCTCGCGGCGACCGCCCACGCGTCCGACGCGTACGGCGTCGAAGAGCGTCCAGTTCGCGATCGACGGGACGCCCGTCGGCTCGCCGATCACCGTCCCGGACGGCGGTAGCGGCTTTAACTACTCCGCGACGCTCTCCCTGGCCGGGCTTGCGAACGGCGCTCACGCTCTGACGAGCGTAGCGACCGATAACGCGGGCAATTCGACGACGTCGGCGCCGGTTGCGTTCACGATCGGGTCGGGCCCGCCGGTTGTCGTGGTGACGGTGCCGCCGGACTGGACGTTCGCCAGCAAGACCGTGCCGGTGACGGCGACCGTGACCGGTGGCACGCCGCCGCTCACGGCGAAGCTGCTGGTGGACGGTGTCGCGACGGCCGTCGTGCCGACGGTCGCGGGGAGTACCTACACGTTCGCCTGGGACACGACCAAGGTGAGTGACGGCACCCACACGATCCAGGCGTCGGTGACGGATGCGAACAACCTCACGGGGACCTCGCTCGTGCTGCATCAGACGGTCGACAACACGGCGCCGACGGCGGTGATCTACCAGCCGACTGCAGCGAACTCGCGCAACAACGGGCCGACGACGTTCCAGGTGCATGCCTCGGACGGATACGGGGTGAAGTCGGTGCAGTTCACTTCGGATGGGATCCCGGTCGGTGCGCTGCTCACTGCGCCCGATCCGGGGCAGCAGTACCTCTACACGATCACGTTCGATACCTCGACGCTGACGCCGGGGGCGCATTCGATCTCGGCCGCGGTGACCGATCAGGCCGGGAACGTCGGCACCGCGGCTCCGGTCACGATCACGACGGGGACGATCAACTATCTGCCGGTGCTCAACTACCACGAGATCAACCCGCCCCAGGCGGCTACTCGATCTACGACCAGACGCCGGCTGAGGCCGATGCCCAGCTCGCCTATCTGAAGTCGGCCGGCTACCAGTCGGTCACGCTCGAGCAGTATCAGCAGTGGCTCTCGGGTGCGAACATCGGTGTCCCCAAGCCGGTGCTGATCACGGTCGACGATGCGATCAAGGATGAGCAGGCCTGGGATCCGATTCTGCAGAAGTACGGCTTCACTGCGGTGATGTTCGTGGTCACGGGTTTTGCCGACAACCTGACCCCGGGCGATTCCGATCCCAACAACATGACCTGGGCGAACATCCAGGCTCTGGTTGCGACCGGTCGCTGGCAGGTCGCGTTCCACGCCGGCCAGTACGGCCACGGCGACTCGTACGCCGACGTGCCGCCCGCGACGATCAACCTCGGCAGCGGCGTCACGGAGTCGTTCCCGACCACCTGCCCGTACTTCTACAGCTGCCTCGGCACGCTGACGACCACCACCGGCACGGGAAAGAACAAGAAGACCACGACGGCGACCGAGACCCCAGCGCAGGCCGAGACCAGGATCACCAACGAGGTCACCGCCGGCATGACCGAGCTCAAGACGAAGGTGCCGACGGCGTCGATGGCCGGCTGGGCGCTCCCGTTCAACGATGCGGGCCAGTGGACGAACCTCTACAACGACCCCTCGGGCACGCTGCAGTCGTGGCTGCCGGGCTTCATGGCCTCGAAGTTCCCGCTCATCTTCACGCAGACCAACCCCGTCCAGTACGCGCTCGCATCAGGGACGGTCGGAGCGTTGAACGGCTTCAACCGCCACTACCGCTTCGAGGTGCACACGGACACCACGATCGCACAGTTCACAGCAGCGCTCGCCGACCCGGCATTCGCCCGCTGAGCACCTCGGGAATCTGATTCGCGCAAGGCAGAAGCGCCTGCCCCGCAAGGCGGGCGTTTCTGCGCGCCGGCGAGCCGTTTCCGGGGTCTGGTCCGAGGTCTAGGTGGACCTGGACCTCGGGGAAGGGATGGCCACTAGGAAGGCTCCTACGTTGAATCCGCAGAAGCGTTTTCGGTGTCGGAAAAGCTCGTCGGAATTACCGGCCCGGATTACGCAGAGAATTTCGACATCCCAACTGCGGAGGTAGCACATGCACCGAGTCTCATTTTCCCGAAGGACATGGATCCTTCTCGGCGTCCTCGGCGTGGCTCTCGTTGCCGCCGTGGGCGGGTTCGCGTACTTCTCGACGACCGGTACGGGCTCCGGCACGGCCGCCGTCGGGAGCTCGACGGCCGGCTCGATCACGGTCGTCGGCACGGCCACCGGGAGTCTGCTTCCGGGCGGAAGCGTTCCGGTGAGCTTCAAGGCGAGCAACGCCGCGTCGTTCAGCCAGAAGCTCTCCGGCATCCAGCTCTCGAACGTCTCGGTGGACAAGAGTCCGGCGAACTGCGACCCGGCCGACTTCACGATGCCGGACGTCGCGGTTGGAAGCGACGGCACCCTCGCCGGTAGCGTCAGCAATGTCGCTCTCACCGAGCAGGGAACCCTCTCGATGGCCGACACGGCCGTGAGCCAGGACGGGTGCCAGGGCGCGACCCTGACCCTGACCTTCACCACGAGTTAGACCCCGCAAGACGGGCGGGCGGCCTGCGGCGCCGCCCGCCCCTCCCCTACCAAACGGAAGGACGGACGAGGCGAGCGAGATGAAAAAGCGGTTCGGAAAGAAGACGGTGGCGGCGGTGACCTTCGTGGTCGCAGCGTTCGCCTTCGCCGCGGCCGGCCTCGCGTACTACACGACGAGCGGCACGGGGAACGGGTCGGCGCAGCTGGTGCACGCTCAGGACCTGACCGTGACGCCCGCGAACCCCGTCCCCGACCCGACCCTCGTCCCCGGCGGCTCGACGTCCGTCGAGGCCACCGTGAACAACCCGAACGACTATGCGATCCACGTCCACGCTTTCGTACTCAACCTCGGGCAGGCGAGCGACGGGATCACGAACGACAGGCCCGGCTGCTCGTCTGGCGGCAACACAGGCAGCAGCTCGAGCAGCGTGACGTTCAACGGCCCAGCCACGAACGGCGGCTCAGACTTCGTCTTCGCGCCCGGCGACACGGCGTTGACACTCGCCGGCGCGCTCACCATGCACACCTCTGCGGAGGACGCATGTCAGGGCGCCGCCTTCACCGTCTACCTCCAGGCCTCCAACTCCTAGGTGACTCCGATGAAGCGCTCCCACAGGCACAGCACCACCCGGAGGATCGTCGTCGGAGCGGTCGTCCTCGGCCTCGTCGGCGCCGTTTCAGGCCTGGCGCTCGCCCAGTCCGTCGCGAAGAAGGCGTCCGTCCCGACGCCGAAGATCACCGCGCATCCGACCGACCCGAGCGCCTACTCGACGGCGACCTTCATGTTCAAGAACTCGAGAGCCGGCGTCTCGTTCCAGTGCTCCCTCGACAACGGCGCCTTCGCCGCGTGCTCGAGCCCCAAGTTCTACCCCGGCCTCGCCGACGGAAAGCACCGGTTCCGCGTGCGCGCCGTCCAGGGCCCGACCCAGAGCGGCTCGGATAGCTGGAGCTGGACGGTCGACACAGCCGCTCCGCCCGCGCCCACGTTCCGCTCGACGCCGCCCAGCCCGTCGGGCTCGGTCAGCGCGTCGTTCCGCTACCAGGACTCCCAGCGCGGCGTCGCCTTCCTCTGCAAGCTGGACGGGGCGGCGTACCGCTCCTGCGGCAACTCGCGTGACTTCAACGGCCTCTCGCAGGGATCGCACACCTTCTTCGTCAAGGCACGCGACGGCGCGGGAAACACCTCGGATGCGGCCTCCTACACTTGGCTCGTCGACACGGTCCCCCCGCCGACGCCCTCGTTCGTCCCGCCGCTGCCGTCGAATCCGGGCGCGCCCGGCTCGGTGACCTTCAAGTTCATCGACGGCGAGGCGGGCGTCGCGTTCCAGTGCCGGCTCGACAGCAACAGCGCGGGCGCCTTCTCGAGCTGCTCGACTCCCGACTCGTTCACGATCGCGGCCGGGACGCACAGCTTCGACGTCCGCGCCGTGGACGGAGCCGGCAACCGCTCCGGGTTCGTCCGCTACACGTGGGTCGTCCAGGCCCAGGACGTCGGCATCGCCTTCACGATCACGGGCAACGCGACGGGGCTGCTGTACCCCGGCGCGGCCCCGACGCCGATCGCGATCACCTTCCACAACCCGAACAACGTGCCGATCTACGTCACGGGGCTCACCGTCAGCGTGGTCGTGCACAGCACCAACCCCGGCTGTGACAGCGACAACATCGCGCTCGCCCAGTCCAACGTCTCCGCCACCACGACGGCGACGGTGGCGGCCAACGGGACGACCACACTGCCGGGCGGCGGCGTGACCGCGCCGACGATCCAGCTCGTGAACCTGCCGACGGATCAGAACCCCTGCAAGAACGCAACCTTCACCCTCAACTACAGCGGGAGCGCGCACTCATGAACCGTCGGTCCGCACGTCCTTCGCTCCTCAGCGCTGCCAACGGTTTCTTCAACGCGATCCTGCTGCCCATCGCCTTGCTCGCCGTTGTCGCTTCGCATCTGCAGGCGCCCGCGCGCGAGGGGCGCGGGACGGCGGACGCCTCGCCGCCCGCGCCCCCGGTCGTCCCGCCCGTCGCGCTCGGCGGCGGCGGTGCGACGCCTCCGAGGCGGGGCGGCGGCTGGTCGCGGCGCGCTCTGCTGCTGGTCGGCGTGATCGCGATCGCGCTGGTCGGGGTCGGCGCGTGGTCGTTCTGGTCCGCGGGCGCCAACTCGACCGCGGCCGCGAGCGCCTCGGCGCGTACGATGCCGGACGGGAACGCACCCGTGCCTTCCACGACGAGCCTTGACGCGGGAGGAAGCGTCGGCCTGTCGTGGGCGCAGAACGCATTCCCCGGCTCCTCGCCTCTCGGCGGCGAGAGCGGCGGCGGCTACACGGTCACGCGGTATGCGGACGGTGGCAGCACCCCGTTACGCGCCGGCGAACTGCGCGGCAGTGATCGACGGCTTCGCCGATCCGCTGTCCTGCACCGAGCTTGCGCTGTCGACCGGGCACTGGAAGTACACGGTGACGCCCGTGCTGTACGGCTGGCACGGCACCGAGAGCTCTCGCAGCGCCCTCGTCGTCGTAAGTCCGAACGCTCCGACCTCCGCTTCTCTCGCGAACGGCCTCGGCGCGGGAGGCACGTACGTCAGCTCATCGAACGTCGGTGCCGTCTCGATCGACGTCGCCCTTCCGGCCACCTCGCTCGCCAGCGACACCGTGCACGTGACGCTCGACGACGGCCACGGCCACACGGCCTCGGGCTCGCACGCCGCGACCGCGGGTGCCGGCACGGTCCACGTGACCGGGATCGACGCGAGCGCGCTGACGGACGGCTCGATCACCATCACCGCGAAGGTGACGAGCGCCCAGGGCGACGACTCGGGCGACACGACGGGCAGCTTCGTCCTCGACACGACCGCGCCTCATGTGATCGTCACCGCCGACCGCGCGCCCGACTCGAACGGCTGGTTCAACCACACCGTGACGTTCAGCGCGGCCACGAGCACGGACAACAGCGGGATCCAGAGCTGCGACGCGGACATCGTCTACAGCGGCCCCGACACCGCGGCCGGCCTGCAGGCGCTGCAGTGCCTCGACAACGCTGGCAACATCGGCTCCGGCTCGCTCGCCTTCAAGTACGACAAGACCCGCCCCTCCACGGGGGCCGCGGTCGCGCCGATCATCCCGAACGGGTCGAACGGCTGGTACAGCACGGCGCCGACCTACACGCTGACCCCAACCGACGCGACGTCTGGTGTTGCCGCGACCTCGTACGCGATCGGCGGCGGCTCGACCCAGGTCTACAGCGGCCCGTTCACTCTCCCCGACGGCTCATACACGATCACGCGCTGGTCGGTGGACGTCGCCGGCAACACGGAGTCGAACAAGACGAGCGGAACGCTGAAGGTGGACACGGTCGCTCCGTCGACGACGCTCACCTTCAACCCGGCCACGCCGAATGGGAACAACGGCTGGTACGACGGCTCGAGCCCGACGTTCACCCTGAGCGCGACCGACGCGACCTCGGGCGTGGCCTCGACTTCCTACCGGATCGACGGCGGCTCAGCCCACGCCTACAGTGGCGCGGTCACGATCCCCGACGGCGTGCACACGATCAGCTACTGGTCGGTCGACGTCGCCGGCAACGTCGAGAACGCGGGTAGCGGCGAACGTCAAGGCCGACACCGTCGCTCCGACGAGCTCGATCGCGGTGCTCCCGGCCTCGCCGGACGGCGCGGGCGGCTGGTACGTCACGACGCCCACGTTCACGCTGTCCGGAGCCGACGGCCTCTCGGGCCTCGACTCGGTCAGGTACCAGATCGACGGCGGCGCGACGCAGACCTACGGCGGCGCGGTCGCGATCCCCGACGGCCAGCACACGATCACGTACTGGGCAGTCGACAACGCCGCCAACGTCGAGAGCTCCCACACCACGGCGACGATCAAGGTCGACACGGCCAAGCCGTCGACGACTATCGCTGTCAACCCGTCGTCGCCTAACGGCTCGAACGGCTGGTACTCCGGTAGCGCGCCGACGTTCACGCTGAGCGCTTCGGATCCGTCGCCGGGGTCGGGCGTCGCGGCGACGAAGTACCAGCTCGACGCCGGCGCCGCCCAGAACTACAGCGGCGCCAGTGACGATCCCGGACGGCCAGCACACGATCAGTTACTGGTCGGTGGATGTCGCGGGCAACACCGAGTCGACCCACACGACGGCCACGATCAAGGTCGACACGGTCAAGCCGTCGACGACGCTCCTCCTCAACCCGCTCGCTCCGAACGGCACGAACCAGTGGTACAAGACCACGGCGCCGACCTTCACGCTCACCGCGACCGACACGGCCGGCTCGGGCGTGACCGCCACCAGCTACCAGGTCGACGGTGGCGTGACGGTTCCCTACTCGGGCACCGTCACGGTGCCCGAGGGCCAGCACACGATCTCCTTCTGGTCGACCGACGCTGCGGGGAACGTCGAGACGACGCACATGACCGCGACGATCAAGGTCGACGTCACTAAGCCGACCGACGGGCTCTCGCTCGGCTCCGCGAGCGGCGCGTACCTCTCCGGCACGACGCTGTTCTTCAAGGCGAACGCGGCCTCGGGTTCGTTCAACCTGAACGACGCTGTGGTCGACACCGGCTCCGGCCCCGCCTTCGCGACCTTCCCGACGACGCTGACCACGATCGGCAGCCCGAACAAGTGGACGATCACCGGCGGCGGCACGGTCTCGAGCCCGTCCGGCGGCCCGTTCTCGGCACTCTTCAGCTGGACGTCCGGCACCGCGACTCCGAACGGGATCACGATCACGAGCCAGGACCTCGGCGGGAACGTCTCGGTCGGCACCGCGCTCTCGTTCGTCAACGACAGCACCAACCCGACGGGTGGCGTGCTGAGCGTCAACGGCTCGAGCTCGGGCACGACGACGACCAAGACCACGTTCCCGATCACCACGCGCACCGACTACACGGACGTCGGCTCGGGGATCGTCTCGAGCGTGCTCACCTTGCAGTCCGAGACCCTGACCGGGAGCACCTGCGGCTCTCCGGGCTCCGGCGGCCCGTTCACCTCCCCAACGACGATCACGGGAACCACCCAGCCGTCGGGGATCGTGACGGGGTTCTGCTACCTCTACGTGCTCACCGGCATCGACCACGTCGGCAACGTCGCCAGCACGAGCGTGACGGTCACCGTCAAGACGCTGACGCTCACGATCGCGCAGTCACCGGGCACGGGCCACAGGGATGTCATCAGCGGCACCACGAACGTGAGCACCGGGACCCTGACGGTCAAGATCTACGCCGGCAGCACGGCAACCGGTACCGCCGTTGTGACGTTTACCGCGACGAACCCGACTGCTACATGGTCGTTCCAGACCAACAACAACCAGCTGACGAACCACGCGACCTACACCGCCCAGGCGACACAGGTCGACGGCGAAGGAACCACCAGCAACCAGCCGACGATCACCTTTACGGCAAACTAACGCCGTGACCCTTCGACGACATGCAGCGCTCGCGACCGCGGGCGCTGCTCTCCTTCTCGCGGCGCCGCTGGTCGCGGCGGCTGCCGCGAAGCCCAAGGTCTCGATCGCCGTGAGCAGCATGAAGGTCCTCGACAACGACACGAGACTGGTGTCGTTCAAGGCGACCTCGAAACAGCCGTTGAAGAGCTACGCCTGGAGCTTCGGCGATCCCTCTTCGGGAGCGAAGAACCGCTCGACGGCGGCCCTGCCCACGCATGTCTTCGCCGCGCACAGGTCGTACACCGTGACCGTCACCGTCACGACGCGTGCCGGCGCGCGAGCGACGGCCACCTACAAGCTGACGCTCTAGCTGTCCTGCCTCGGGACGTTGTGGACGTGGCTGATTGGTGACTGGCCGCCGAGTGAGCTGTGGGGTCTGCGCTCGTTGTAGTAGCGCAGCCAGTGTGACAGCGCCTGGGCGCGGTGGTCGCTCGAGCGGTAGATCTGACCCAGTGCCCATTCACGTTTGAGGGTCTGCTGGTAGGTAGCGCTCGACCTTCCCGTTGACTTGCGGCCGACGGTAGGGGATCAGCAGGTGGCGGATGCTGTGGCGGACGAGCAGTCGGGCGAGCGCCTTGTTGGGGGTGTACGTGCAGGCGTTGTCGCTCATCAGCCGCTTCGCCTCGATCCCCTGCTCGGCGAAGTGCGCGAGGCCGCGCTCGACGAAGCCGGTCACTGTCTCGGCTTTCTCGTCACGGTGAAGCTCGCTGTAGGCGTAGCGGGAGTGGTCGTCGACGAGGGAGTGCACCCACTCGAAGCCGACGCGTTGCCGTTTCTCGGCGCCGGTGCGCTGACGATCACCCGTGACCGCGTGCCCAGGCCGTGTGAAGCGGACGAAGCGCTTGCTGTCGATATGCAGCAGATCGCCCGGACAGGGCCACTCGTAGCGGCGCGAGGGCTCGCGCGGTTGCCTCGGAACGCGAGAGATCCCCTCCCGGCGCAACGCCCGCCAGACCGTCGCGTGCGCATGCCCGGTCTCGCCGGCGATTAGCCGCGGCCCCCAACCCGTCCGGTGTCTCGCTGCGCAGATCCGCTGCTGCTCGGCCGCGGGCAAGAGCCGCGCCAGCTGGTGCGGCCGCGACGAACGATCCTCGAGACAACTCAGCGACGAGCGTTGCTCGATCGTCGCGGTCAACCAGCGACGCCACCACTTGCACGCGGTCGTCGGCGAAACGCCGCGGCGTCTCGCCGCCTCACGACACGAACAACCAGCCTCGACATCCGCGACCAGCGCCCGCCGGCCAGCCAGTCCGAGCCGAGCGTTACGGTGAAGCCCCATCCGGGTCCCTCCTTCGACTGTGAGCCTTCGCAGACCCACAGCCTCGAAGGAGGCCCGGATGACCTACTCAGCCGTCCACAACCTGTCGAGGCACGTCATCTAGCTCCGTCTAGCAGCGGTAACCGACGCCGAACACCGTCAGCCCATCGTGATTCCAGCCCGCGAACTTGCCGCTCTGCACGCCAGGCGCCACGTTGAAGCAGGTCCCTGCCGACGTCCCGAACCGGACGACGTAGAGGGTGCTCGTCAACCTGCGCGCCGTGGAGACGACACATCCCGGGAGTTCGCCTCCGCAGCCGCTGAGCGCGAGCCAGTTCACGTAGTCGCGGATCGGAGTCGGCACCGAGGCGGCGTCGCTGGCCGGGGTCGGCTTGAACGCGACGATCGCCCAGGAGCCGAGGCCGGCAACGACCGCGAGCGCGAGCAATCCGAAGACCCATTTCATGGCGAAACCGTAGGTCATCGATCGGACTGCGCACCGGACAGACCGCTTGGCGTTCGGCCTAGCCGAAGGGCCAGTGGCAGGAAAGCACGGGTCTGCGACGATTTGGTGAAGAAGTGACCAAACTCTCGAACAGCCCGGTTCTGTGGTTGGCCATCGCGATCGTCGTCGCCGCGCCGCTCATGGTCGGCTGCGGAGCTGCACAGCAATCCGAGGGGTCGAGCCAGGATTATCGGCCGGCGGCGCTCGGCGTCCAGAAGCCGGCACGACCTGCCTGCACGACGGCGGTCTCCACCGCTGCACGGTCCTATGCGGCCGTGGTACGCACGCGCGCGGTGATCCGTTCGCGCCCGGGCGGTGGGAGGATCCTCCAGAGCTTCGGCGCCGTCGATCAGAACGGCTACCCGACGGTCCTCGGAGTCGTCGGAAGGAAGGTCGGTCGGGGATGCACGGCGACCTGGTACCAGGTTGAGCTTCCGGTGAAGCCGAACGGAAGCACGGGCTGGGTCCGTGCCGGCGCGGTTCGCACGTACGCCGTCGCCACGAGGGTGGTGGTCGACCTCTCGAGCCGGCAACTCGTCGCCTATCGGGCGGGGAAGCCCGTCCTGCGTACGCGCGTTGCGGTCGGCGCGGCCCAGACCCCGACGCCGGTCGGCCGCTTCTACATCAACGAGCGTTTCATCCTCAGCGACCCGAACGGCCCGTTCGGCGTGGCGGCGCTAGGCATCTCCGCTCATTCGAACGTCCTCAGCGACTGGGTGGAGGGGGGCCCGATCGCTCTCCACGGCACCAATGAGCCGGCCTCGATCGGGCTAGCCGTCTCCCACGGCTGCGTCCGCTTGTCCAACGTGGACATGCGTCGGCTCCTCCCCGATGCGCCCGCGGGCACGCCGGTGCTGATCCGGGAGTGATGTCCCTCCAAACGGCCAGAGACAAGCGGTAACGGGCGGACTACATCGGGTCCAGGCGGTCCGCCACAGCTGGAAGCTCACCGATGAAGAACCTCGTCACTCCCCATGAGCCGGTTCCCACGCGGTACGGCAACGAGCTGAGCGACGATGAAGCCGATCTCCTCCTGAAGCTAGGCCTCGTCCGTCCGTGCCTGGCCTGCTCGTACGCGACAGGGTTCAGGGTGCTGCACGTGCTCTGCGACCAGGACGTCCTCGCGAGAGCGCTGGCCCTCACCCGCGATGAGATCCCGGAGAGTCACGACCGCGACGGCGCAGTGACGACGTCGACCCCGCGGTGAACGGTGAAGGTTGGGCGATATGGCCGGCGGACGGGGCACGGCGGTCTACCGCACCGCCCGCACGCGCCCCGCGGTGACTCCGGGCTGAGTCCGCGGGAACGTTGCTCTCCATCCCAACCTCTATCCCTCGTCACTCGCTCCCCGGGCACTAACCGAACAGCCGCCGCGACTATGCCCTCGGGGAGGGACTGTCGGCCGCCGGGGCGGCGAAATGGTGGCATGCGGTGGGGTGTGCTTAGGTGCCCACCGGGTGCGCACGGATACGAACCGCAGTTGTTCCGCGCCCCGGTCGCCCGGGCCGCCGCGCAACGTCGCCGAAAACCTATCGGCCTCGCTTCACGAAAAGGACTGCGAGCGGCCGACATGCCGCGTCGCCAGCGGGGAGGGAGCGCAGGGGACACCGCTACCTCCCCGCCGCCACGTGAGGCCCATTTGCCGAAGGTGCGCGCCTGGCGCCGATCCTTGCAGCCGTTGAACTTCAGGCCTCGACGCCGGCGCGCAATGCCGCCCGACTCCAACGGTTTTCACGAGCCGCTGAGGTATTGCTGAAATCGCAATTCGAGGTCTGGAGACACCGAAACGCGCCTGAGGGAGCGGGCTCCGAGTCAACGATGCGGGTACAGGGGCGGCAGGACTCGAGCCTGCAACGCCCGGTCTTGCGCAACCCGAGGCAAGAGGCGGCGAGGGTGGGCGGGACACTGGGCGTGGCGCTGTGCACTTGCACTATGAGCGATCGCGACAAACCATGCAGTGGACGGAACGGGGCGAAGGGCCGCGTCCGTCGCTATGGCGGGCGCGCGCGCCCGTCAGCAATCAGGCGTGAGCCGGCCTCCCGGTCCTGGACAGTGGCGGGGCAGGCGGGAAGTTGGTTTTTTCGCCAGCCTCCGCGCCAACGGCTTCGGAGTTCCCATCTGGGCGATGAGTGCGTGCGGCCGCATCCCGTCGCACTAAGGACACCTCGGCACACCCCGCCATCGACAGCGTCGCGCTGAGCTCGTTCAAGGTTGATAGTCGTTCGGGTAGTTCTGCCGGCTGTATTGGCTAGCGTCGGTTGTCGGGAGGAGTGTCGTCCTGGCGGTGACGCGCCCCAGTCGGGGATGTGAGAGGAACGAACGGAACCGCTGCGGCGAGACCCCCTCGATGTCACCGCCGGAGCGTGCGGGGTGGTGTGGATAGGCCGCCGCCCCTGCGCGCCGAAACCTTGGCGTTGTCCTAGCTGTCGCACCGGTCGAGAGGGCGATCAAGGCAAGAATCAGCCGCCTTTTCCCCGAGCCAAGGGGACAGCAGGCTAGATGGGACCTGCCCGTCTCTCGACGAGGCTAGGTGCCGCTCGTTTGACGAGTGCACGATTCCGCAAACCGGGGGCTGGTCGGGAACCAAAAACCGGGGGCTGGTCGGGAACCAGGCTAAACGCAAGCTCCTCGACCAACGGCCGTGGAGTTCCTGACCGAAGGCGCCGAATGATTGCGGTTCGCAGTCGTACGCATCCGGTGGGCACCGTCGCACAGGCATCACTACGCTCCGTCGTTGAGACTCCCTCCCCGAGGGGATAGGTCGTCAGGAGTAGCGAAGGCTGGGGGCCGCTGGTTCGGCGGCCCCCAGGTCTCCTCTAGCGCTGTAAGCGCTGGATGTGGGGTCGGTTGCGTCTCAGCAGCCGAGCACGGCTCTGATCCGGTTGGCATCGGCGATGAGTGCGGTCGTCTGCGCCTTCGGGATCTTCTTCCCTGACTGTGCCTTGACCTCGAGGTTGAACGCCGTGAGCGTGAGGCATGCTGCCTTGATCTGACCGTGCGCGACGAGCCACTGCGCGGTGGCCACCGTGGCAGCGAGGCTCTTGCCCGGGCCCAAACCCTTGACGGCGGCGGCCAGGCCGACGAGCTGTTCGCTAGCGCCCTCGATGATCTCGCCTTGGCCGCCGTAGTCGAAGCTGCCGTATTGACAGGCGAGTTGCGTCAAGCCCGTCGGCGAGCCGCCGATGTAGGCCCCGACGGCAATGGGCACGGGCGTGTCTGTGACACGCGCAGACACCGTCCCGTCCCACTCGGCCGTATAGGCATACCACGCGGTCTTCTCGGAGGCGGGAGGTGTGCAAAGAGCCGGTTCACCCGGCTCGATCGTCGCCGACGACAGGTCCAGACCGCTGTCCCGGAACGGAAGCGTAGAGATGCGGGTCGCCGCGGCGAAATTGTCGTTCGCTGGCGGCAGGATCAGCTCCACGTTCACACTAAGAGGCCCCCCACCCGACTGGAAGTCGCCCGCCTGAATGTAGTAGGTGGTTCCGGCCGTGACACTTGCGGTGACTGCCGACTGGCCGTTGTAGAGGGGGTTCGCACACCCCAGATAGCCGGGCTGCGCTCCGGCGGCCGAAGGCACCGGTCGTTCCCATCGGCCTCCACGAGCTCAGGCACTCCTGCGTCACGTGGATGTGGGAGGCCGGGTTCACCTTGGAGGAGATCGGCGACTACCTCGGCCACAGCTCCGCGTACATGACGGAGCACTATCGGCACCTTCGCGATGACCGGCGCGATGAGGCGGCCGCGAAGATGGATGCGTTCCTTGCGGGCGCGAGCACGAGTCGACGCATGGCGAGCCTCGACGACGACTAAGCCAGCCGGATTGCAGGCCGAGAAGAAGCCCTGGCGCTTCCGCTCTGGTCAAATGTGCCGGTAGACGAGATATCCCCACTTCCACCCGCGTCCGATTACGTAGGCGCGGTGGAGAAAGCGCGGGAGTCCAGCCGGAATCGGCTTGTCGAGAGTTGCGCGATACGCGCGATGACCCCAAGCGGCCCGCTGCATTCGTGTTCGAGTTCGCTTGGGATAGAGGTAGCGCCATGCATCTCGCAAGCGCTGTAACAGGGGCAGCGGAATCGCATCAGGATCCTGAACGATGTAAGTAGTCCATGCCATACGAAGCTGCCAGCGGCTCGGTCTGCGCCTGTAAGTCGCGGCCATGAGCGGATTCTCGACCAACCCGGGACTGTGCTCGGCGGTTCTTGCGTCACGCCCGAACTGATGAGGAGGGGGCCGCGAACAGGCGCGGACTGACCGAAGCTGTTGAATGACCATCCGATTGTTGTCGTAAAGAGGCGATCAGCGAGGTCGTGGTACTCGATGCTAATCCGGCTGATCCTGGGCACGAAGCTGTGCGCGTGTTCATTCGGGATGAGGGGGACGTGTATGACCGCGTCCTTCTTCTCGCCGGGCGCCAGTGCAGCGACCACATCGCCATACATACGAGTTAGGGCCGATGCTCAGCCTGAAGTTGAGGGCTGGGCCAGCGCCGATGTTTCTCAGCAGAAGCGAAACACGAAAGTACTCCCCGCCAGGATGGGGCCCCTTCGGGGAGGCATCAACCGTATCTCGTGCAAGTACGACGACTGGTCGCGTCTGCCCCTGAACTTCTTCTGCTGTTTCTCGCGCGAGGCGTCGCGTCGTCCGGGCGAGCCAGCCGGTAAACAGCGCTAGAAGTAGCGTGACGAGGGCGAGCACGAACGCCCAACCCAGCGTCCACGATCCAGACTGCTTCCATCCGTCCTCCGATCTAGCTCTCAGTGCGCCTCTCGACTACCGCCGGGCGGGCACCTTGCTCTGCAAGTATCGGCTCCGCTGTGGACGCGGGCGCCCCCGGTCGCGGTGCTCCGGAAGCTGATCAGCGGCTAGACGGGTGACGAGAGAGGCGACCCCCGCTGCCAGACACCGAGGGTGGATTCTCGCCCTCGACCATGTAGCGTCCATCCCAGCACGACTTCGGCAGGCGGATTGGGAGGAGTGACCAATGCATGCAGTCGTCGGACGGGTCAAGATCAAGCCAGGACGGGAGGAAGAGACACTTGTGATGCTCAGTGAGCATGGTGTCTCAATGCTGCTGGGTATGGAGGGCTCGGTGGGCGGTTACTGGGCGCGGAGCCTCGATGAGGGCGACCTCGTGCAGCACTCCTTCTGGCTTTTCGAGAACGAGGAGAAAGCGCGGGTAGCCGAGGCGACGTTCAGCACGCTTCGCGATATGCCCGATGCGCCGGCGACCTTCGTTAGCGTGGATGTCTGCGAGGTTGTTGGACTGGCCTAGGAGCCGAACGCGCTTCCCGCACCGCGAGCACTGCTGCATCGCAATCCCGAGGACGCTGGTGGAGTGGCCAAACTCGTGGCCCTGAAGGAAGCAGAAGAGTCGCCGCATGACTACAAGGTTCATCGCCGCGGCCCATCGGTTACGGTGGTCGATCCACCGAGAGTTGCCTGGTAGATGCAGCCCGTCACGTCCTGGTTGAAGATCACCTGATAATCACCGGTCGCGAGCTTCAGAGACGACGCCGCGCCCTTGTTGCGCACGAGCGTGCCGGTGGAGTCGACCGACGCCCAAAGTGCCGTGGCCGCCGCGCCAGCGGGCCCGGCGGGCCCTGCAGGTCCAGCGGGTCCGGCAGGACCGGCAGGACCGGCAGGACCGGCAGGACCAGGGTAAAGGCCAAAGCGTTCCCTCTATACGGCTTGGCGAAAGGAGAACCCCGCTGGGTGGAACCGGGCGGGGTTCTCGCCTTATCAGGTACCTGAGGCGCCATGCGGTTCACCGGCCCGCCTGGCCTCTAGTAAACCGTGGCGCTCGGTGTCAATATCCCTGGCCTCCCGAAGGGCGGAGGTCGCTGCGGCGTACCTCTCCTGGGTCGAGAACCCCGCCAGATTGGACTCCATGGTGGGGTTCTCGTCTGTCTGGCCCAAAGGCATCAGTTCGGGCCAGCTAGGACTGTCGGCGAGCCGTGGTCCCTTGGCGGCAAGCGGGCCCCGGGGTCTACGCGCGCGGTCTCCGCCATCAGTCAACCCCCTACTGGGGGCTTCTGCTGCCTGGTCATCGGCCAGATCACCGCCGGGCAGCGTGCGAACATCGCTACCGGTGTGCGCGTCCTCACCGCGAACAGCGCCGGGGCCGCCCAGGACTCGCCGTTCTTCCTGGCCGTCTTCTGCTGATCGATATCGACCGATCGGGGCCTGCCACTCTGGCAGGCCCCGATCCTCCCGCGCCTCACTCGCCAAGCGAGGAGCAGGAGTCATCGTCCCCCCTTTCGCATAGGTGGGCCTCGATGGCTTCGCGGGGGATCAGCGTTCGGCTGCCGTCTTTAACGCGTGGGAGGCGGCGTTGCGAGAGGAGGTCGTCTACGTGCTGTCTCTTGCAGCGCAGGAACTCCGCTGCCTCTGTCACGGTCATGTACGGCGACGAGGGTGGGGCCGTGGTGGGGATCGAGGCGGCGATGGTCGCGAGGTCGTCCGTGTCCAGGACGAGGGGGACGGGGACGCCGTTGAGCGTAACGGTGATGGTGACGCTCAAATCTGCCCGCCTTCGGGTCGGTGTTGATCGTTCGCGACTCCGAGGCGTATCGTCGGTGTGTGTTCGTCTTCTGCGGGACGATCAACGAGGACCATCCGCTTGACGAGGATGAGGCTGGGGAGGTCGTTGTTGGACTCAGTTGGCTTGGTGGCCTCTCAGGCCAGGTGGATATCTCGGGCCAGGTGGATGCGCGGCGTGCGGCGGTAAAGATCGCAGCGGTCGTCGCTGATCATCGTGGCGAGGAGGGGAAGTTCGATCCTGGCCTGAGTCCGGCTGAACTCCGCGCTGTCCTCGACGCTCTGAACGACATCGAGACGACCCGCTCTGCCCCGCTTACCGGTTCGCTTCGCCTGTTGCAGGAGAACCTTCGGGGGCACTTCGGGATCGACGCGCACTAGTCCCGCCTCCCTATCTCTAGGGGAGCCTTGAAGGTGTCCACGAGTTCTAGCGCGAAGTCCCGTTCGGCGCTCGGCGGCAACGCCTCGAACTCCTCGACGGTCGCGCGGTGACGTTCCGCCGACGCGTCCGCTTCCTGCGCCGGGCCTCCTCGATCACGTCGCTGAGAGGTCGGTCACTTTCGCGCGACGCGCGCGAGTCTCCCCCAGACCCCCCTGTACTAACCACGTCGCGCCACTTGTCACAACTTAGGACGGACTGGTAGCGCGCCGAGGGGACAGGGACAGGCACCTAACCTCGACACGCTCCCGAGTCCGTTGAGATCGCCATTTCGACGATGACCACAGGCCTCAAACCTACGAAGTGACCCTCACCTGGCCATCCGCAGAAACTCCGCATCAGGCGCGTGCTTATCCACAGAGTGGACTCAAGGACGGTGGTGCAGGCGCCGATGTAGTCCTTGCAGCCGTTGAACTTGGGGGTCCACACCGACGCCCGCGCCCCCGTTTTCGCGCGCGTCACCCCCGTTCCTCCCGCCGCTCGCCTCTGCCACCCGGTCCCCTCGGGCGGCTAGAGGCGTGGCCCGGAGACCAGACGCCAACTTTCCGCCGCGGAGGCCGTCGAACTTGCTCGGCCACCGCCGCGGAGCACTGTCGGAGTTCGCCCCTGATCGCTCCTGCTCGATCGGGATCGAGATCCCCTCACTTCGGCACGCTGCTTCCCGGCGCTGGCCGTTCTAGCAATTGCATCCGCGACGTGTCACTCTTCATGGTGTTCAAGCACCAGGGCAAGGCCGCCGTTTTTCTTCTGCTATCGGGGGCCTAGAAAGAGGACCCCGCACCGCACGGGGTCCTCGCCTTTAATGGCGCCGCCACGACCCGAGGCGTTTGCCTGACCACTGGGCACCGTGAAACGATCCTCCCGGAGAGCAAACCGAGGGAGGAACCGCATATGGCGAGAAAGACCATTCGGGGTCAGTGACATCAGCGGCGTTGAGATCCCCGAGGGGAAAGGTGCAACGGTTCGCATCACGTTCACGGACGCACGGAAGGGCTCCCCAGAGCTCGATGTGACTGATGCTGAGGGTGAGAACTTCGGCGGCCGCACCGTCGCGCGCCGCGGTCGCAAACCGGTACCACGGGCTAGGAGTCACTCCGAGCATGCTTCGCTACCGCTTGGAGTTCGTCGGCGCCGTCGGTGCGCCGCTGGCCGATTACGTGTACCGGGATGCGCCGATCCTTTCGGGGACAGTCGAGCTGTACGGGGCGCAGCGCTACCTGGTCGAGGCGATTGACGAGAGCGTCAGCCCGCCCGTGGTGGTACTGCGGCAGCTGCTTATCTGAACAAGGGGAGACGGGCCGATTACCGGATCCGTCTCAGTGTCACCGTGTGCTGATTGCCGTCAGTCACCAAACCAGCCCGTCTCCCCAGAGTGAAGGCTACACGTCTCCCAAACGCCCGCAGGGTGCAGCCTTGTTCGGCGTGCGGGGCAAGCGGTCTACCCACGCCGCCCCGCACGCACCGGCGGCGACATGCGCGCCCGCTCTCGCAGCGGTTCCGGAGAGTCGTCCCCTAGAGCCGCCTGGGACACGTCACCACTGATCAAAACACTAAGTCGCCGCTGCCGTCTTAACCATCCCCTCTGGGAGGGACTCCATCTGGCCGACCACCTCGACCATCCTTCAACCAGGGACGGTCACTCAACACGCGATTCAACAGACCCAGGAACCCCGAAACCGGGATGCCCCAAGACGGCCGGCCACACCCCCACCCCTGCCGCCCCTCTTCCAGGCGCATAGGTCCTGGCTCGCTTGCTTTCTGGATGCCTAGGAGCTTGAGAGTTCTGGGTTGTCTTATGCGGCGCCTGACGGCAGGCCATAAGCGTCCGTCCCGTGGCCTGCCGCCTTCAGTGCCGAGTCTTCGTGCTCTCCCGGGGGTTGGGCGAGCGGCAGAGGAGTCGGTGTGGCGCCGCAGTGCACCCTGACCGCGGGGTTGTATCAGGTTGTTTGTTGGCGGTCTAGGTATTGGGTTGGCGGCGGTGGGCGGGCGCCGGGCCGCATTCCGGCTCCCGCCGATGCTCCGAGTTGGGGTCATCGGGGATGTGACCTGGGAGGGGTCAGGGTCCCCGGTGCGCCGTTCCGCGCTTGACTCGGTGCTTTTCCGCCGTTCGTCGGGGTTTAGTTGTGGGTTGCTGGTTGTGCGCTTGACGTTTGGGTGGTCGTGGCTGTTCACGTGGTGACGTCCCTCACCAACCTCGGCGTTGTCCTAGCTGTCGCCCGGGGTCGAGAGGCGATCAAGGGAAGAATCAGCCGTCTTTCCCCCGAGCCACGGAGACAGCAAAGCTGGATAGGGCCTGCTGTCCCTCCGACACGCTAGGTCTCGCTCGTTTGGCGAGTGCAAGATCCCTGCAAAACCTGTGTCTCAACGCAAGGCAAGAGGCGGCGGGGCTGGTCGGGGCTTAGGTAGACGCAAGCTCCTCGACCAACGGCCTTGGAGTTCCCGACCGGGGCTCCGAATGAATGCGGTTCGCATCCGTCGCACCGGTGGGCACCGCAGCACACCCCACCGCGTCACATCATTTCGCCCCTATCCCTTGACTCCCTCCCCCAACGGGATAGTCGAGGGGCACGCTGCGGCTAGTGTCCGGGGCAGCGGTGATGTGTTCCTGGGCGGCTGGAAGGGACGTTTCCTAGCTGCCGTTTGAGGGGGCGCATGTCATCGCTGGCGCGTGTGGGACGGTGTGTCTTGTCCGCCGTCCCGCACGCCAAACCGAGCGTCGAAAATTGGGTTCCAAACATCCGGCCTAGGTCGTTAGTGTCTGTGGAGCGAGTGACGAGGTCCAGAGTGGGATAGGAGAGCAACTGTCCTGAACCGCTTGAGCCATTGTCACCGTATTGGGAGCGTGCTGGGGGCGGTGCGGTAGACCACCGCCCCCAAGCTCCTGCTCTCGTCGCCCAGACTGGCGCGTGTGCCTAACGCCTTTCCAGGCGCGCTCTCACTTGTTGAGTTGATGGCTGCCCAGCGCGACGATCTGTTTGAGCGGGCGGCGCTTCGGTGGAACGCGCGGCTCCGCGGTGAGGTTGATTCCCGCGAGGGGCAGCTGTTCACGCGCGCGCGAGGTCCGGTGGCATCTGGAGCGCCGAGCCGTGAGGGGCGAGGGCTGGGCCCTCACCCCTCACCCAATTGAGTTCAGTCGATGCAGACGTCCGGGGAGCCCTGAGCGATGAGCAACGAGGTCGGATCAACCAGATCGCCGACCCTGGCGACCGGCTTGCAGGCCCCGCTGCTGTTGAGCCGGAGGAAGCCCGCGGAGAGATTCAGATCGAGGGCGGCTTGCAGGTCGAATGCGCCGGTGACCTTGTCGGTGCGATTCCCGGTGATCGTGACGTTGTCGTTGCCGGTGACATTGTCGGTGCGATTCCCCGTGATCAAAACGTTGTCGTTGCCGAGAACCTTCTCGGTGCGATTCGAGCTGACCGTGACTGTGTCGTCACCGGTGACGTTCTCGGTGCGATTGGCTCCGACGGTGATTGTGTTGTTGCCAGAGACCGTCTCGGTCAGGTTGCCGCTGGTGTCCAGGCTGATCGATGTCCCCGGTCCCACGATCTTGATGCCGCCGTCGGTGACGCTCAGTGTGAACTGGCCGCTGGGGCTCGTGAAGGTGCCCGAGAACGGCGACCAGTTCGTTCCGTCTTGCCCGTTGCAAGCGTACGCGGTGTGGCCTGCGGCGTCTGTGATCGCGGCGCCTCCGTTGGGACAATTTGAGTCTCCCGCCGAGAGCTGAGCCACGGTCGGGCTGACCCCGTCGATGCCGTTGGTGCCGTTCGTTCCATCCTTGCCCGGCGCTCCGGTGGCCCCAGTGTCGCCCTTTAGCCCCTGCGGGCCTGCCGGGCCTGTCTGTCCGGTCTGGTTCCAGCTGATCTGCTGCTCGAGCGCAGTGCAGTGACTCATCAGGTTGGATGGTGGAAGCGACGGATCGATCAGCCTAACCGTGCCGACGTTCTCCCGGTCAAGACTAGGAAGACGCGCAGGTTGGGGCTCGTAACTCATTGCGCGCCGCTATTCGGGCTGCATTATCCCGGCCGGGGGATCGACCTGTCGCTTCGTATAGCGATACATGTGTGCATGCAAGTGGTGGTGCGGCCCGCCAGTTATTGGAGGTCGCTCTCTGTTCGCCCGGCATGTGCTTGAGGAACAGGTGTGACCTCCCGAGTGCCGCGAAGGGGGGTTTCCAACATGACTTTCAGGGATTTGCTCGACTACGTTCGGGTGAGCTGGCGCAAGCAGGAGGGCCAGACGATGGCCGAGTACGGCGTCGTCCTGGCCGTGATCGCCGTAACGGCGGTCGTTGCGTTCACCGCGCTCTCGGGCGGGATCTCGGCATCGATCGGCAAGGTCACCACGCTCCTGGGAGGGTAACCCCGTTGGGACGTTTGACTGGCCCTTTCGATCTCGGTTGGGGTGGGGTAGCGTCCTCGGCTTCTCACCCCGGCTGCCCCTTCTGGGGGTCGACGATACCGCTGGGTGCGGCAATAACGCTGTTAGCGGAGTCTGTTTGCTCGCCAGCTGACTTTCGCCGCATAGAGAGGCGGCCCCTGCGAACCCTTCTAGACGGTGGACAGGCAGCGGGGGTCGCCTCCTCCTTCAGCCTCGCCCGCCCCCGCTTAGCGACTGGGATCGGCCCGAGCCCAGGCCCAGCATAGAATGGGAGAGCGCCGGACGTAAGTCGGTGGGTACCGTTATTGCGGTCTCAGTTGGCGGACAGTGACGCACGGGCGGAGACTGCATGTCTGTTGCGGGGAGCGGTTTAGTCCCCCAGCGCTCCCCGCGCAGACAACCTATCTGCGAAGGGCGTTGCCACTTCGTAAAACGCCGAGGCCTAGCTTCATTCAGCCGACCGGGACCAGCCCGAATAGCGCCTCCAACTGAAGCGAGAGTACCGGCGCTGGGTCTCAGGTGATGTGGTCGGCCGGTCGATAATCGAGTACATCGACCCCGAAATCGTTCCTGCGGACATCGGCGGCCTCCAGCTCGAAGCATATCGAGCGGGCTGGGCCGCTGCGCGAGATTGGACCGACGCGGGCGAGGCGTTCTACGGCAGCAGTCTGTCCCTGCAGTTCCTTGAGGCCTATCGGCGTGGCTTCGCTGACCGCCGTTGCGGATTGGAGAACGCGGAGCGAGAACGGGCCAGTTGATCGCCCGGAGAGGAGACTCCGAGCGAGAGGACGCTTGCCCAGCGAGGGCATGCTCACCCACTGAACGAGCGAGGCTCGTCGTGGCTAACCGGGATCGGCCCGAACAGCCCCGCGGAGAATGGGGAGAGCAGGGACCCGCTGTCAGCGGGTCTTGGCGTACCGATCGGCACCCGCCGAAGGATCAGCCGAGCGTAATGACGTTGAAGGCGAAGAAGGCCCCCGTGATGAGAACCAACGCGAACGCGAACGCGACGCGGGCCGAGGCGAGCCTTCCCGTGAGGCCTTCAAAGCATCAGTTACATCGCCTAAGGCATCTGTGACAGCTGCAGCGCTTTGGGCAACGTCCTGATTAGCTTGCGCGAGCGCCGTTGCATCGGATCCGGTGAGAGCGGCCAGATGCGGTTGGGTCTGCGCAACCAACGTTCTTGCATCCACGACCGCCGTGTGCGCTTTGGAAATGACGTTCGTCGCCACGCCTGTTGCGGTATCCGTCCCTTTGAGCCCTCTCCGTGAGAGGTCCCACCCAACCAACCCCGGAAACGAGCGAAGCACCAAGCAATACGTAGCCAACGGTGTTCCCCGTAACACTCATGTCGCCTCCAATCGACGGGCGGGGAGCGGTTCCCCCACCGCTCCCCGCATAAAGTGGCTGTCAGCGGGCCAAACCGCCCGCGGCTGCGCTGATCTCTTTGCCAACGATCTGTTGAATCTCCTTCTGGGCGCCCGCGCTGAGGCTAGACGCGAGGTTGCGAATCGCGAGTGCAGCTGTCAGGCGAATAGTCAGGGCGTCCGGTGCGGGATCCCCACCGTGGATCAGTATCCACAGAAGAATCGGGTCAAGGACGCGTGCTGCAGGTACTGGCCTTGGAGGCATGACACTTGCCCCTTTCACTCGAGAGTTCCGAGAGGGCCGCAGAACCTCCCACCGATGAGACCTCGAGTATCTCATGCACCCGGAAAAGAAATCGAGCCGGACACCGGCTACGCGACGCCGACCGCGATCGGCCCGAACAGCCCCGAAAATGGGGAGAGTAGGGAGACGCGCTCACCGTCGCCGCCCTCGAACACGCCACGATCGGCTCCGACTCAGCGTCGATGGCTTGCGCTGTGAGCTCCCGGTCCTGAGGAGTCAGCCATCGTCACGTGTACCTCGAACTTGATGACGCGCGTGCCTGCCTTGTGAGGAACGTTGCCTCCCCAGTAGTAGGTCGCGCCCGCCGGGATCACCGGGATGATTGGGGTTACTCCCGAGATGATCGTTCCATGAGAGTCAACAAGATTCCCTTGGATGAATACTTGGACGGCGTCCTTGTTCGAAGTGTTCTTGAGAACAGCCCCGTACGAATCCAGGTTTTTCGAACTAGCCGCTCCGTTTTGTATGACTGCTATCCCGCTCGTCGCACGACCTGCCGGAACGCCGCTGCTGGGCCTAGCGAAACTTCCGGCTGCCGCTGCGGAGATCAGGGCGATAGCCAGGACTCTCCTTGTCATTAGAAGCCAGCCTGCGCTTCACAACGGAGTAGGTCAAGGGTGGACGCTTGGCGTGTCGTGTCTTAGAACTCGAACCGGAATGAAGGGACCCGTTGGTTGGGGGCGAATGCCGTCGGCATCCGTCGTCAACATCGAGGGGGTGCCGGTGGCTGTCGCTCCGTGGATCGTGTCGGACGAGTTGTGGGCTCGGATCGAGCCGCTCCTGCCGAGGGTCGAGCGGCGGTTTCGGTATCCAGGTCGTAAGCGGCTGCCCGATCGGCAGGCGCTACAAGGGATCTTGTTCGTTCTGCACACGGGGATCGCGTGGCGGCATCTGCCGGCCGAGCTTGGCTTCGGCGGCGGCTCGACCTGTTACCGGCGGTTGGATGAGTGGCAGCGGGCCGGAGTCTGGGAGCGGCTGCACGAGCGGTTGCTGGCTGAGTTGCGGGCTGCCGGCGAGATCGAATGGTCGCGCGCGGTTGCCGACTCCAGTCATGTGCAGGCGAAAAAGGGGGCTCCGAGACGGGCCCGAGCCCGGTTGATAGAGCCAGAAACGGGTCGAAGCATCACCTTCTCGTAGACGCGACCGGGATCCCGCTCGCTTGGACGCTCACCGGCGGCAACCGCAACGACGTCACCCAACTGATCCCGCTGATCGAGCGGGTACCGCCCGTGCGTGGCCTCGTTGGTCGGCCGCGTCGTCGCCCCGACCGGGTGACCGCCGACCGCGGCTACGACCACGACAAGCACCGCCGGCTCGTCCGGCAACGCGGCATCAAACCCGAGATCGCCAGACGCCAAACCAAACACGGCTCGGGGCTTGGCCGCTACCGCTGGGTCGTCGAACGAACCTTCGCCTGGCTCCACCAGTTCAAACGGCTCCTCGTCCGCTACGACCGCCGAGCCGAGATCCACGAAGCGTTCCTCGCGATCGGCTGCTGCCTCGTCTGCTTCAGGAGACTCCGCAACTCATTCTGATTCGAGCTCTTACACGTGGTCCGCGAAGAGCGCCGCTCAACGCCCCGGGCCATTGGGCCACGTAGATCGTGCGGGCCAGTTGTGGGCCATTGCGGGCCAGACTTATGCGGTCTTGAGCGGTCTACTGCGGCAAGCCGGGCGGGGCGGGGGAGAGCCACGAACCCGCATCGCTAGGCGGAAACCGCCTAGATGAGCGGCACAGGGGCGGCAGGACTCGAACCTGCAACCCCCGGTTTTGGAGACCGGTGCTCTGCCAATTGAGCTACGCCCCTCGGTTCGCGGCGGTGATTGTACAGCGCGGTTAGATGGTTGATGCATGCCCGGGTGCGTCTGGGGATGGCTCAGGACGAAGCAGGGCGTTCGGATCGACCGCAGGCCAGGCTGGATAGCCTGGGCAAGGGCGAGCCGGACGATCCTGCGCCGTGTATGGGCCACCAGCCAGACGCGGGCAGGTGTGGCATCGACCATCTAGGATCACCCGATGCGGGCCGGCCTGCAGCGCCGCGCACTCGGCGCGCTCTTCCTCGTGATCGCGCTCGCGATGGCCGGGATCGCGGTCGCCTCGGCTCTCCACGGGCGCTGGGTGATCGTCTTCGCGGCGGGGGTGCTCGCCGCCTGGCTCGCCGGTCTCGCGCGCCGCGGACTGCGCCTGCGCTGAGGAATATCCGCCTCCGCAGCGTATTGTCTCACCGTGAGCGTCGAGGACACGAAGGGTCTCTGGCAGGAATATCGGCGCAATCGCGACGAGAAGCTGCGCGACCGGCTGATCCTCACGTACGCGCCGCTCGTCAAGTACGTGGCCGGGCGACTGGGCAGCGGGCTGCCCGCCCACGTCGAGGAGGGCGACCTCGTCTCGTACGGCCTGCTCGGCCTGATCGGCGCGATCGAGCGCTACGACCCTGACCGCGACGTGAAGTTCGAGACCTATGCGATCGCGCGGATCAAGGGGTCGATCATCGACGAGTTGCGCGCGCTCGACTGGGTGCCGCGCTCCGTGCGCGCCCGCGCCCGCGACATCGAGCGCGCCGTCGCGGAGCTCGAGTCGAAGCTCGGCCGCGCGCCGAACGACGACGAGATCGCGACCAAGCTCGGCCTCACCGAGGACGAGCTCGAGGACAGCCTCACCGAGATCTCGCGCTCCTCGATCGCTGCACTCGACGAGCTCTGGACCGTGTCCGCGGGCGGCGACCAGATCGCCCTGATCGACACGATCGAGGACACGCAGGGCCCCGAGCCGCAGACCGCGCTCGCCCAGACGGAGCTGCGCGAGGCGATGGCCGACGCGATCGCGCGCCTGCCCGAGCGCGAGAAGCTCGTCGTCACGCTCTACTACTACGAGGAGCTGACGCTCCGCGAGATCGGCGAGGTGCTCGGCGTCACCGAGTCGCGCGTCTCGCAGCTGCACACGAAGGCGATCCTCCGGCTCAAGGCCCGTCTCGGCGGCTCGCCCGCCGCCGTCCGCGAGCCCTAGCTACTTCTTCGAGCAGGCGAGGCCGACGGCGCCCCACGAGCGCCAGGTGCCGCCGTCGTGCTTCCAGAGGCGCCAGGCCCGGTAGAGCTGCTCCTGCTTCGACGCGGTGAACGGGAACGCCGGGTCGCCGGGATGCTTGAAGGCGGGGTCGGGCGCGCCGCCGAGGTTGAGCCAGGTCGTCTTCATGAACTGGAGCCCGCCGTAGAAGCCGTTCCCCGTGTTGGCGCTCCACGGCGCCTCCTTGGCGTGGACGCACATCGCCTGCGCGAGCCACTCCTTGGGCGGCTGCCACGTGTCGGCAGAGGCGGCGGCCGCACCGAGCAGGGCCGCGCAGAAGAGGATCGCCAGCGTCCGCATCGCCGCCTATTCCTACCACCCCCTCGTAAAACGGGCGGCCGATAAGATCGTGGGACCCCGGCCCTGCAAGGAGGAATCACGCCCATGGCAGCTTTCGAGCCCGGCAAGCTCCGCAACGTCGTCGTCGTCGGCCACCGCGGCACCGGCAAGACCTCGCTGGTCGAGGCGATGCTGTTCCAGGGCGGATCGACGAACCGGCTCGGCACCGTGGACGCGGGCACGACCGTCTCCGACTGGGACGACGACGAGAAGAAGCGCCAGATGTCCCTCCAGGCCTCACTCACCACCGCCGAGTGGCAGGGGCGCAAGATCAACCTGATCGACACCCCGGGAGACGCGGGCTTCCAGGGCGACGCGCTCGCGGCGCTGCACGTGGTCGAGGGCGCGATCTTCGTGATCAGCGGCGTGATGGGCGTCGAGGTCGGCACGCAGCGCCTCTGGAAGCGCGCCGACGAGCTCGGGCTCGCGCGCGTGATCTTCGTGAACATGCTCGACCGCGAGCGGGCCGACTTCTTCCAGGATCTCGACGCGATGCGCGAGCAGCTCTCCGAACGCTGCGTCGTCGTGGAGCTGCCGATCGGCCGCGAGCACGAGCTGACCGGCGTCGTGGACGTCCTGCACATGTGCGCCTACTCGAGCCCGGAGGGCGGGCGCGAGGGCGAGCCCCAGCCGATCCCTGCGGACATGGCCGACGTCGTCGCGGAGTATCGCGAGAAGCTCCTCGACGAGGTCGTGCAGAGCGACGAGGGGCTGATGGAGCGCTACCTCGAGGGCGAGGAGCTCTCCGTCGAGGAGGTCGCCCACGCGCTCAAGGATGCGGTCACGCGCGGCGAGGTCTTCCCGGTCGCCTGCGGCGTCGCCACGAAGAACCTCGGCGCGCGGTCGATGCTCGACCTGATCGTCGAGGGCGTGCCCTCGCCGGCCAAGAAGGGCGCTCCGATCGACGTCGACGCCGGCACCGCCGCCTTCGTGTTCAAGACGATCGCCGACCCGTTCGCCGGCCGGATCAACCTCTTCCGCGTCCTCCACGGCGAGATCACGACCGACTCGACCCTCACGGACGCGCGCACGCACGGCAAGGAGCGGATGGGCACGCTGCTCCAGCTCCAGGGCAAGGAGCACACGAACGCGACCGCGTTCGGCGCGGGCGACATCGGCGCCGCCTCGAAGCTGAAGGACGTCGGCACGGGCGACGTCCTGCTCGACTCCGACAAGCCGGTCGAGCTGCCCGACCTCGGGCTCCCCGAGCCGGTGATGAGCTTCGCGATCACGCCGAAGGCGAAGGGCGACGAGGAGAAGATGGGCGCCGGCCTGCGCCGCCTCCGCGAGGAGGATCCGACGCTCTCGCTCCGCCGCGACCCGCAGACCGGCGAGCAGCTCCTCTCGGGGATGAGCCAGATGCACGTCGAGGTCGCCGTCGACCGGCTCCACGGCCGCTTCGGCGTCGACGTCGAGCTGCACCCGCCGCGCGTGCCGTACCTCGAGACGATCCGCAAGGAGTCACGCGCGCAGGGCCGCTACAAGAAGCAGACGGGCGGCCGCGGCCAGTTCGGCGACTGCCACGTCGTGCTCGAGCCGCTCGACGGCCACACCGGCTACGAGTTCGTCGACAAGATCGTCGGCGGCGTGATCCCGCAGAGCTTCCGCCCGGCGGTGGACAAGGGGATCCAGGAGGCGATGCAGCACGGCGAGCTCGCGGGCGCGCCGGTGCAGGGCGTGCGCGTCCGGCTCGTGGACGGCTCCTACCACACGGTCGACTCCTCGGAGATGGCGTTCAAGATCGCCGGCTCGATGGCGTTCAAGCAGGCATACGAGAAGGCCGACCCGGTGCTGCTCGAGCCGATCATGGAGGTCGAGGTGACGGTCCCCGACGAAACGGTCGGCGCCGTCAACGGCGACCTCAACTCGCGGCGCGGCCGGCTGCTCGGGATGGAGCCGCGCGGCGGGATGACGACGATCAAAGCCGAGGCGCCGATGGCCGAGATCCTCACGTACTCCCAGTCGCTCACCTCGATGACCGGGGGCCGCGGCGACTACTCGATGCACTTCCTCCGCTACGAGGAGGTGCCGGCGCACATCGCCCAGAAGCTGATCGCGGACTTCAAGAAGGAACGCGAAGAGGCGAAGGCGTGAGCCTCCGCCTCCGCGATCAGAGGCCCTAGACCTCGGGTTGGGGCTGCGGCTGCGGGCTCGTGTCCCGCAGATGCTCGATCAGGTCGGCCACGTCGGCGACTTCCTGTTCGAGGTCGCGCTGGTAGGCCTCGAGCCGCTCCAGGAGCTCCTGCCTGTTCGGGAAGGGCCGCTGGAAGCGGAGGCCGCCGCGGCGGCCGCGGTATCCATGTCTATGTCCGTGCATCTGTCACCTCCTTTCCTGCGTCGTAACGGGTCAGGAACTGTGTGATCACGCCCTTTGCCTCGCGGAGCGACGACGCCCACTGGTCGAGGAGCGCGCTCCCGGACTCGGTCAGCTCGTAGGTGCGCTTTCCGTCGGCGTACTCGGAGGTGACGATGCCGTCGAGCTCGAGCGCGCGGAGGACGCGGTAGAGATTGCCCATGTCCACGCGTGTCTCGCCCATCAGGTCGCCGAGCTGCTCGAGCAGCTCGTAGCCGTGGGCCGGGCGCTCGCGCAGGAGCAGGAGCACGGCCGGCTCGCTGAACCGCTCGACGCGCGCATTGACGCCCCAGCGCCCCGAATGGAGGCGCCGGCGGGAGCGGGGCCCGCCCCTCATCGTCGCATCCTCTTACAGTGTAAAACACACATGTAACGAGACACTAGCAGCTCGGGAGGATTCCGCGCTGGGCTATAGTCCGGCCGCCATGCGGATCACGCGATCCTCGGTGACGCGAACCTGTGCGATCTGCGAGCGCTCGTTGCTGATGGGCGAGCGCGCGACGCGCTTCTCGCCCGACGGCGACGACCGCTGGGTCGACGTCTGCCCGCTCTGCCAGGAGGTCGCCCTCGAGTACGGCTGGCTGAAGGAGGGGAGCCCGACCACGCCGACGGTGCCCGCGGCCGCGCGCCGGAAGGGCCGGTTCAGCATCGTCGGCCTGCTCTCCCCGCGCTCGCAGGTGGAGGAAACGATCGCGACCGAGCCGATCCTGCGCCGCCTCTCGGAGCCCGAGCTCGCGATGGTGGAGGCGTCGGACCTGTTCAACGCGAGCGACTACCGGCGCACGATCGGCGGGATCGCGAAGAGCCTCGGCCCGCCGACGGCCAGCATCGTGCCGCTCTCCGGTGTGACCGGCGAGCTCGTGATCACCGTCGCATGGGACATCTCCTGGTACCAGTACCGCGTGCTCCCGGACTCGGCGCAGCCGATCCGGCTCGCCGAGCGCGGGCACGATCTCGAGCATCTCGAGGAGAGCTTCAAGGGCTGGAACGCCCACATCGAGGAGGACGGCCGGATCGTCCCCGAGATCGCTCGCCTCTGATGACCGAGGACGACAAGCTCCGGCTCGACTACGACACGACGGTGCGCGTGCTCCTCGCGCTCGCGGACACGCGTTTCAAGCTGCTCGGGCTCGTGCCGACCGATCGCCGCCGCGGCGATCGCGATCGTCTCGAAGGGCGGCGCCAGGCCGGCCGAGCTGATGTCGCTCGGGACGGTCGGGCTCGTGGCGACGCTCGGGATCCTCGTCTACGAGCTCCGGAACACACAGCTCTACGACGCCGCGGTCGCCCGCGCGGGAGTGCTCGAGGGCGCGCTCGGGCTCGAGGGCGGAGGCCTCTTCGGCGCGCGGCCCAGGGAGGGGTTCCGCCTCTTCGGTGCCTTCGAGATCTCCCACGACCGCGGGCTCGGGCTCGTGTATGCGGCGGCTCTCGGCGCGTGGACCTATCTCCTCGTCTGGGGATTCGCAGCCGCCGTCCACCTGGTCCATCCGAAGGCCTGGGGCGGCGGGGCGGCGATCGTCGTCGCGCTCGTCGTGCTCGCGGACGTCACCCGTCTGAGGGCCCCGGCCTAGCGTTGGCCGGATTCCTCCTTACAATCAGAAACAGATGATCTACTGCGTGATTCCCCGTGAGCTCGAGTCCGAGCTCTACGCCAAGATGGTCGAGTACTACGAGGACAACCCGAACGTGACGGTGATCGTCGACCGCCGCGAGGGCCCCGACCGTCGCCACGGCAAGATCGCCGGCGGCAACCGCCTGATCCGCGACCGCCGCCGCGCCCGGGTGCCGGGGACGTTCCCCGACATCGACGGCGACGGCTCCTAGCTTCTCGATACAGTCGAGCCCGTGGCGCGGGCCTTTCAGAACTACATCGCCGGGGAGTGGGTCGACGCAGCCGGCGGCGAGACCTTCGAGTCGCTGAGCCCGGCGACCGGCGAGGTGCTCGGCACCTTCCCGGCCTCCGGCGCCGAGGACGTCGACCGCGCCGTCGCCGCCGCGAAGGCGGCCTACGAGGACTGGCGGCTCGTGCCGGCGCCGCAGGCGCGCCGAGGTGCTGTACCGCTTCGCGAACCTGCTGACGGGCGAGAAGGATTCCCTCGCCGAGCTGATGAGCCGCGAGATGGGCAAGGTGCTCGCCGAGGCCGGCGGCGACGTGCAGGAGGCGATCGACATGAGCCTCTACATGGCCGGCGAGGGCCGCCGCATGTTCGGCCAGACGACGCCGTCCGAGCTTCGCGACAAGTTCATGATGAGCGTGCGGATGCCGATCGGCGTCGTCGGCGCGATCACGCCGTGGAACTTCCCGATCGCGATCCCCGCGTGGAAGCTCACGCCCGCGCTCGTCTGCGGCAACACGATCGTCTTCAAGCCGGCCGAGGACACCCCGCTGCTGGCGGAGCGCTTCGTCGAGCTGCTCGAGGCCGCGGGGCTCCCGAAGGGCGTGATCAACGTCGTCCACGGCTACGGCGAGACCGCGGGCGACGCGCTCGTGCGCCACCCCGACGTGCCGGTGATCACGTTCACCGGCTCGCGCGAGACGGGGGTCCTCGTCACGAAGAACGCGGCCGACCACCTCAAGCACGTGCACCTCGAGCTCGGCGGCAAGAACGCGATCATCGTGATGGACGACGCCGACGTCGACCTCGCCGTCGACGGGATCCTCTGGTCCGCGTTCGGCACCACCGGCCAGCGCTGCACCGCGGCGAGCCGCGTGATCGTCCACGAGGCGGTCTACGACGCGCTCCAGGGCAAGCTCGTCGCGCGCGCCGAGGCGATGCGGCTCGGCCCCGGCTGGGAGCCGTCCACCGACGTCGGCCCGGTGATCAACCGCGAGGCGCTCGAGAAGATCCACGCCTATACGGGCATCGGCAAGGACGAGGGGGCGCGCCTGCTCACCGGCGGCGAGGTCGCGACCGGCGAGGGGCTCGAGCGGGGCCACTTCTACCGGCCGACGGTGTTCGGCGAGGTCGAGCCGGGGATGCGGATCGCCCAGGAGGAGATCTTCGGCCCGACGACGGCGCTGATCCGCGTCTCGTCGTTCGACGAGGCGGTCGAGGTCGCGAACGGGATCCGCTACGGGCTCTCCTCGTCCATATACACGCGAGACGTCAACCGGGCCTTCCGGGCGATGCGCGACCTGCAGGCCGGGATCACGTACATCAACGCCGGCACGACGGGCGCGGAGGTGCACCTCCCGTTCGGCGGCACGAAGGACACGGGCAACGGCCACCGCGAGGCGGGGCAGGCCGCGCTCGACGTCTTCACCGAGTGGAAGGCGATCTACGTGGACTACTCGGGCAAGCTCCAGCGCGCCCAGATCGACGTCGAGTGACGGTCAAGCTCGTGTGGTTCGTCCCTGCCGGGGCGCTCGACGCGACGCGGGACGCGGTCTTCGACGCCGGCGCGGGGAGGATCGGCGACTACGAGCGCTGCTCCTGGTACACGGAGGGGACGGGGACCTTCGTCGCCGGCGAGGGCGCGCATCCCGTGGTCGGCGAAGGCGAGGCCGGACGTGAGGAGCGCGTGCCGGAGCTCCGTGTCGAGACCGTCGTCCCCGACGACCGCGTCGAGGCCGTGGTCGCGGCGCTCGTCGCGGCGCACCCCTACGAGGAGCCGGCCTTCGACCTCTATCCGCTGCTGCGGTGAAGGCACGGCTCTTCACCGACGGCGGCGCGCGCGGCAACCCCGGCCCGGCCGCCTACGGGTTCGTGATCGAGGCCCCGGACGGCACCGTGCTCGCCGCCGAGGGCGAGGCGATCGGGATCGCGACGAACAACGTCGCCGAGTACAGCGCGCTGATCGCCGGGCTCGAGCGGGCGGTCGAGCTCGGCCTCGACGAGCTCGAGGTCGTCTCCGACTCGGAGCTGCTCGTGAAGCAGATGACGGGCGAGTACCGGGTCAAGAACGAGGCGCTGCAGGAGCTCCACGCCGACGCGAGCCGGATCGCGCGGCGGCTCGGCAGGGTCAGCTACACGGCCGTCCGCCGCGAGCACAACGAGCTCGCCGACCGCCTCGTCAACGAAGCGCTCGACGCGGCGCGGTAGGACGGCTATCGTTTCCGCCAGATGACCGCCCGGCTGCAGCTTTCCTCGCTCGCCCTTCTCCTGCTCCCCCGCTAGGGGGATCGGTCGTCGACATACCCGTGCCCGTGCGCCTCGCACCCCCAGGGAGCGGTGCGCCCTCCGTGCCGAGTCGAAGGGAACCACCATGCCGATGCCGTTCCGCAAGTACCGACAGTTCGAGACCGTAGACCTGCCCGACCGTACCTGGCCGAACCGGGTGATCACGCGCGCGCCGATCTGGTGCTCTACCGACCTGCGCGACGGGAACCAGGCGCTCGTCAACCCGATGGACGCGGAGCGCAAGCGGAAGATGTTCGACCTCCTGCTCGCGCTCGGCTACAAGGAGATCGAGGTCGGGTTCCCGTCCGCCTCCGCGACCGACTTCGAGTTCTGCCGGCGCCTGGTCGAGGACGAGCTGATCCCCGACGACGTCACGATCGCCGTGCTCACGCAGGCGCGGCCGGAGCTGATCGAGCGGACCTTCGAGGCGATCGAGGGCGCGCGCCGGGCGATCGTCCACCTCTACAACTCGACCTCGGCGATCCAGCGCCGCGTCGTGTTCCGGCTCGACCGGGCGGGGATCACCGACCTCGCTGTGCGAGCCACCGCGCTCTGCAAGGAGCTCGCCGCGCGGACCGACACCGAGATCGTCCACCAGTACTCGCCCGAGAGCTTCAACGGCACCGAGCTCGACTACGCGCTCGAGATCTGCGAGGCGGTGATCGCGGAGTGGGGGCCGACGCCCGCCGCGAAGATGATCATCAATCTGCCGACGACGGTCGAGGAGTTTCCGCCGAACGTCTACGCGGACCGGATCGAATGGTTCTGCCGCAACGTCTCTGTGCGCGACTCGATCATCGTCAGCGTCCATCCGCACAACGACCGCGGCACGGCGGTCGCGACGGCGGAGCTCGGGCTGATGGCCGGTGCGGAGCGCGTCGAGGGGACGCTGTTCGGGAACGGCGAGCGCACGGGCAACGTCGACCTCGTCACGCTCGCGCTGAACCTGCTCGCGCAGGGCGTCGACCCGGGCGTCGACCTCTCGCAGGTCGACGAGGCGAAGCGGATCGTCGAGGAGTGCAACGAGCTGCCCGTCCACCCGCGCCACCCGTACGTGGGCGAGCTCGTCTACACGGCGTTCTCCGGCTCGCACCAGGACGCGATCAAGAAGGGCATGGACGCGCGCGAGCGCGAGCAGGCGGAGGTGTGGGACGTGCCGTACCTGCCGATCGACCCGATGGACGTGGGCCGGAACTACGAGGCGATCATCAGAGTCAACTCGCAGTCGGGGAAGGGCGGCGTCGCCTACCTGATGGAGACCGAGCACCACTTCGCGCTGCCGCGCGGGCTGCAGGTCGACTTCGCCCAGAAGGTGCAGCAGGTGACCGACTCGCGCGGAGGAGAGCTGACGGGAGACGAGCTCCTGGAGGCGTTCCGGGCGAACTACCTCGACTGCACCCGGCCCTACGAGCTGCTCTCCTACACGCACTCGAGCGCGGACGAGGACCGGATCGCTGCGAAGGTCCTCGCCGACGGCGAGGAGGTCGAGATCGAGGGTGTCGGCAACGGCCCGATCGACGCGCTCGTCGACGCGCTCTCGCGCAGCTTCGGCGTCTCGGTACGGATCCGCGACTACCACGAGCACGCGATGGCGGCGAGCGCGGACGCGTCCGCCGCGGCCTACGTCGAGGCGGACGTGGACGACGAGGCGATCTGGGGCGTCGGCGTCCACCCGAGCATCGTCACGGCCTCGCTGCGTGCGATCCTGAACGCGGTGAACAGGGCCGCGGCGGCGCGCGAGGCGGCGCTGGCGGCGGCGGCGGCATTCGAGCGAGAGGGGGCCTAGCGTGGAGATCCAGCGCTGGCACGAGGAGCCGGTCGACCAGCTCAACCCGTCGATCGGCAGGCAGATGATCCACACCGAGACGATGACCCTCGCCCGGATCATCCTGGCCAAGGGCGCCGTCGTCCCGAGTCACCGGCACGACAACGAGCAGATCGCGACCGTGCTCGAGGGGCGGCTCAGGTTCACCGTCGCCGGCGAGGAGCAAGAGGTCGTCGCGGGCGAGAGCATCCCGCTGGCAGCGAACGTCCCTCACGAGGTCGAGGCGCTCGAGGACTCGGTCGTGCTGGACGTGTTCTCACCGGTTCGCGAGGACTGGCTGCGCGGCGAGGACGCCTACCTTCGGGGCTGAGGAGGCGTCGGTATAATCCGGCCCACGCGGATGTAGCTCAGTTGGCTAGAGCGTCTGCTTGCCATGCAGAAGGTCGTGGGTTCGAGTCCCATCATCCGCTCTACAAAAGCCTCGCTAGTCGGGGCTTTTTGTTGCCTGGGTATCGAACGCCGATGTCGGAAATGACTCGTCAGTGCCTACTTGTGCCTATACGAGCGGTCGGGTAGCAGCTCGGCGAGGTGGCATAGAAGAAAGCCGCATAGGCGGCCCCTCGAGAATCGGCATCCGATCGTCGACGAAGCGCCAGGCACACTCTGGTCGTGGCGCTGATCTACTTCGATAACAACGTCTTCGCGCACGTGAACGAGTCCGGCGAGGAGGCAGCCTTCGATCGGTGGCTCCGCGCGAGCCAACACGCCGCTCTGCTCTCCTTCAACCATCTCTGGGAGGCGCTCACGATCTCGGACGAGCTGGCCCGCAAAAAACGTGTCCGCCTGCTCCGAAGCGTCCCCTGCCGGTACGTCACGTATCCGCCCTACCTGGAGGCGATGGAACTACTCGACGAGATCAAGCGCGCTCGACCGAGCTGGCTACGTCGCAGACCGGACACGAGCAAGATTGACGTCAATCTCAATTTCCACCGCCGGCTCTGGCATATCGCCGAGCATGAGCACGAGACGGCGGCCGAGGCGACGCGCGTCCTCGGCGAAATGACGAAAGCTCGCCGCCGTGGAGCCCTCGAAGTGCAGAAACGGCTGCGGCAGATGAAGCAGCGCGGAGCGAAGGGCGAAACCACGCTTACTCTAGGGACTCACCAAGTCGAGCTCGGCGAGGCCGCATCCTTCGACGAGCCGGTCGCCTGGTGGAGAGCGCAGTCGCTCAGCAACTGGTACTACGCGCTCCTCGAGGACGACTATGGACTGACCGACTGGGCTGATTACCTCGGCGGCTACCTAGACCGCCGCGCGATCGAAGTCGATGACTTCGCCGCCTTCTGGCTCGAAGAGGCGATGCCACAGGCCATGCCGCGCGGCTTCATCCACTTCGCGGTCGTCCTCGGCCAGCTCGACCATAAGGTCGGGAGAGGCAACCTCCTCGATGCAGACCACGCCTCCGCCTCGCTGGACGCTGACTGCTTCGTGACCGAGGACAAAGCTCTGCACGCGGTCCTACGCGCGATCAAGCAAATCGAGGGACGACTCCCCGAGCCGTGCCTAGTGGTTGGCGATCGACGGACAACCGTTGATGCGGTCGAAGCCTCTCTACAAGCAGCCCCGCTGGCCCAGTCGGCGGGATCGACCGGCCACCCATAGCGCCGCTGGCTATGGGCCTCGGTGGTTCAGAAGGTAGCCACAGACCGGGTCATCGACCCAGACGGACCGGACAGTGACGGTCACGTACTCGCCGAACCATGGGAAGTGGAGCTTGCAGGCAACGGCGAGCTTCTCGAACCGTCGTGGCCTGGTCGTAGACCACTCGTCGGTGCTCCTCTTGTTGGCGACCGTTAGACGGGCTGCAGCCCCGACGCAGTCGTACGGCGGCTCCCCGTGCGCGCCACCAGGAAGTGCCGGGGCCACCCAGTTCTGGAAGGTGATGATCGCGTCGCCCGGCGACCCCGGCGTGATTGAGGCCCGGTAGATCGAGCATTGATAGGAGTGGCCCTTGGAGGCGGGCATGGTCGCGCCGGCCCTCTCAGATGTGACAGCCGCTAGTGCGCACGCAGCTGCGATGGCGATCAGTACAGGTCTCACTGCGCGCATCGCCGGCGCTGATCCCATCGCGATTCCAACTCGGCCCACAACCGGATTGTCGGTCGCGTGGCCAAGCGCTGCAAGACGGCGAGAATCGGTCGTGGGTTCGAGTCCCATCATCCGCTCTCCGAGAGCCCCGCGTCGCGAGGCTCTCTCTTTGCCCGGGGGAGCAAACGAGCGAGAATCGACTTGCCCGGTACCGAGTCGAAAGGAGCGAGCGATGAGCGACAGCGTGTATCGCGTCACCGAGGTGATCGGGGCGAGTCCGGACTCGTGGGAGGCGGCTGCCAGGAATGCGGTCGAGACTGCCGCGCGGTCGATCCGCGATCTCCGTGTCGCCGAGGCGACCCGGTTCGACGTGACGATCAAGGACGGGACGATCGCCGACTATCGCGTTCGACTCGATATCTCGTTCAAGTACGACGCCGGAGACTGAGGCCGGCCGCAACGCCAGGAAGATCGCGTCGTCGTTCCCCGTCTTAGGGACCTCAGCAGTTGGTTTCGAGAAGGGGGACGACGGATGAACAAGCAGAAGATCATCGGTACGTTGGCGACGGTTCTGGCCGTGACTGCCTCGCTCGCGCTGTCTGCCGGGACCGCGGTTGCCGGACCGGGCAACGCGCCAAGCATGTGTCTCGCGGGTCACGTCTGCATGCCGCCGCCGGCGGCGCAGGGCAACGGCCCGAAGCTCCCGGTCAGCCGCGACGAGGTTCGCGTGAGCCTCGGGACATACCCCCCGGAGCTGGCGACCTGCGTCGGCGCGGTCTGCGCCGTCGCGTCCCAGTTCGACGCCCGCTATGTGGTGCGGGCCGACCGGATCAACGTGGGGGAGGCGCTCGTCGTTCTGTTCCGAAACTCAGACGACACGCCGATCTGGTCGAAGTCGGTTCCGGTCACTCCGTACGGGTCTCAGCCGGGCGGCTGGCTCTCGGTCCAGACCGGGATCCTGGACTGCGCCGGCGGCGCGAACACGCCCCCGAACGCGTACTTCCGCGTGCGGGACGGCGTGTCCGGCCGCTGGTCGATCCGGCAGTACGTCACGGCCGGCTGCGCCACTCCCTAGCGGCGCGCAGCCGCGACTCGCGCCGTCCGGCTCATGCGCCGGGCGGCGCGGATCCACGAGCCAAGTCCCGCCGGTCGCCGCCTGAACGGCGATCCTGGCCGGAACGGCGCTCGTCCTCGGGCGGCGAGCCGTGCTCGGAGCGGCGCTCGACGCCGAAGCGGCGGTCGTGCCGGACGCGCCGATCGACGGCCGCGTGCTCCGCCTCGCTGCGGCGCGGGCTTAGGTGTCGTGCGGTGATCGCCACGCCGACGCCTGCGGCGATCAGCCACGTGACCGGACGCGCATGGAAGCGGAGCCGCCGCACGTGCTGACTGTCTGCCCGCCGTCCACTCTTGTCAAGCTCGTAAACGCGTCGTGCGTTTTCGGCGACCCGACCAAGGAGGAGAGATGTTTGCCCGCGTAGCGACGTTCGAAGGCGGCGATGCCGGCCGGATCGACGACACCGTCGAGCAGATGAAGGCGGGCGGCAGGCCCGAAGGGGTGCCGGCGGCGGAGTTCCTGCTCCTCGTCGACCGCGAGAGCGGGAAGACGCTCGGGATCACGCTGTTCGACACCGAGGATGACCTGAACGCCGGGAGCGCGGCGCTCGAGGCGATGAGCCCTCCCACGGGAGCGCTGGGCCGCCGCACTTCTGTCGGGACGTACGAGGTCGCGATCCAGATGAGCTAGTCCTCGGCGAGCTCCTCGGCGAGGAGCCCGCACGCATACAGGCGCCATGCGAGCTCGGGCTCCGCGAGGAGGAGCTCCGCCTCGGGCACCTCGCCGGCGAGCGACCGCAGACCCGCGAGCAGCGCCTCGCGCCGCGCGGGCGTGTCGAGCTCGTCCGCGAGGGCGGTGACCGCGCGGCCGTCCAGCTCGAGCCCGCGATGCGGATCGCCGCCCGAGGCGAGGAGCAGCAGCGACCGCCGGAGCGCGCCCCGGAGCTCGTCCTCGTCCAGCGGCACCTCGCGCCCGGCGAGCAGCGCGAGCGCGACGAGCTCCTCAGCGTCCGCCACAGTGCTCTGCGGTCTCGCCCTCGCAGCAGCCGATCTTGAAGCGGCATCGCGGGCACTGCCAGGTCTGGTGGCGCCACTCCATCGGCGCGCTGCAGCGGAGACAGCGCTCGACCGTCGGCTCCGGCTTCTTCGTCACGCCAGGATATTCACGGCGCGCGCCGCGCAGAGGAGGATGGTCATCGCCGACACTCCGGACTCGATCAGCATCAGGAGCTTCGCTCGCCGGGTGAGCGGCATCGCGTCGGTGGGGCTGAACGCGATCGAGTTCGTGAACGAGACGTAGATGTAGTCGACCAGGTGCGCGCGCCAGTCCGGCTCGGCGAGCTGCGGGTTCTCGTCCTGCGGGAACTGGAAGTCGTGCGGCGGCGGGTCCGGCTGGACCCTACGGACGGGGCCGCCCCGGTCGACGGCCCAGTACCAGAGGCCGAAGATGATCACGTTGGTGCCCCAGATCGTGACCGCCTTGAGCAGGAGCTGGGCGCCGCTCTTCTCGTGCCCGCTCAGGAGCGAGCCGATCAGGGCGGCGAGCGCGAGCGCGTTCGTGACGCTGATCACGACGAACAGCGTCAGCGCGACCTTCCTGCGCATGCCGCGCTGCACGAGCGCCTGGTGCGGGCGGCTCCATGCGAGCGCGAGGAACAGGACGCTCTCGGGGATGATCGCGACGAGCCAGATCCACCACGGGAGGCCCCAGAGCTTCCAGCTCTTTTCCTCGCTCGTCATCGCGAGCGCGAGCTGGAGCACGATCACGATCGCGACCGCAGGGGCGGCCTCCCAGCGTGACTCGACCTCTTCCTCGCGGAGGTTGCTCACACCCCGATTTACGCAGGCGCCTCGGACGTGAAGTCGTCCAGGAGGATCCAGATGCGGGCCACTTCGACGAAGCCGACCCGCTCGAGGATCGGGCGCGACATCGCACCGGCCTGCGTGACGAGAACCGGGGTGCCGCGCTCCACGGCGTCGTCCCAGCGGGCGGAGACGAGCGCGCGATACGCGCCGAGGCCGCGCGCGTCCGCCGCCGTCGCGCCGCCGTTCAGCGTCACGCCGTGGTCGGTGTACGTCGAGCTGGCGTGCGCGACGATCCGCCCGTCGATCAGCGCGACGAAGGTGCGGCCGTGGCCGAGCAGGCCCTGCTCCTCGTAGCCCTTGCGCCACCAATCGTCCTTGTCCGGATCCGCGGGCATCCCGAACGCGACGTGGGCGACGCGCTTCGCCTCGATGTACTCGTCGACGTTCTGGACCGGCCTCGCCTCGATCCCCGGAGGCGGAGGAGGGGGCGGCTCGGCGAGCACCATCGCCGCCACGTCAGGGTCGTCGTTGTCCACCATCCCGCGCGCGTAGAGGCGCTCGCGGAGATCGGGCGGGGTCGCGGAGCTCCCGATCTCCCACGTGCAGGCGTAGCGGCCGCGCTCGCGCAGGACGGCGTGCACCTCCTCGATCGTCGCGTCGATCGTCTCCGGGGTGAGCCGCAACCTCTGGACGACGTTGTAGGCGGGATGGTCGCCGGGCCCCATCCAGAGCACGAAGCGCTTGTTCTCGGTGCGCTCGTGGGCCGGGCCGAGCGGGCTGTGGGTGTTCGCGTTCTCGGCGAGCGAGAGCGTTGCCGGATCGATCATGGGCGGTCCTGAACTCGGCGGAGGACGCAGATCTCTTCGAACCCGCATCGCGCGAGGATCGGCTTCGACATCGTGCCGCCCTGGGTCACGAACGCGGGCGTGCCGCGACGCACCGCCTCGTCCCAGCGGGCTCGCACGAGCGCGCTGTAGGCGCCGCGGCCGCGCGCCCATCCCGCCGTGGCAGCGCCGAAGCCGACTCCCCCGAGCGGGCCGTAGACCCCCGACACGGTGCCGGCGACGCGGCCGTCGACGCGCGCGACGAAGGTCACCACGATCCCGGCCTCCCGCTCGGCCCGGAAGTCGTCCGCGAGCTCTGTAGCGTCGGCCAGCGGGTCGCCGAGCGCCTCGTGGCGGATCTCGGCGGCCTCGACGTACTCCTCGACCGTCTCGACGGGGCCTGCGGCCATGCCGTCCGGTCCGGGCCGCGGCGGCTCGGCTATCGCCATCGCCGTCAGCTCGGCCTCGCCGTTCCGCGGCTCCTTCAGCCCGAGCTCCCGCAGGCCCTGCCAGAGACGCTCGTCCGAGAGCCACCACGTTCCGCCGACGTGGTCGTGCTCGCGAATGAGGCGGCGCACCTCGTGGAGGGTCGCTTCGAGCGCGTCCGGCTCGATCCGCAGCCGCTGGATGGTGGTGAAGGCCGGAGCGGGCCCCAGGAGCAGGGAGAAGCGGTCGTTCTGGACGCGCCGGAAGCCGGGCGGGAGCGTCACGTACGCGTCGGGGCTCCTGGCGAACTCTCTGAGCTCATCGCCGATCACGCCGGATCCTCGAGCCGCCTGAGGCCGCAGACCTCGTCGAAGCCGAGCCGGCGCAGGATCGGCTCCGACGTCGGCGCCGCGTGCACCACGAGTGCGGGCGTGCCGCGACGCGCGGCCTCGTCCCAGCGCGCGCGGACGAGCGCGCGATAGGCGCCCCTGCCGCGCACGGACGGCAGCGTCGCGCCGCCGATCAGGAGGCCGCCGAGCGGGCCGTATACGCCGAGCGCGTGGCCGACGGGCTCGCCGTCGAGGAACGCGACGAAGTCGACGGTCGAGCCGGATGCCCGCCGGTCGCGCCAGCGGCGCTCGATGTCGGGGTCGCGCCTGTCCGGCGGCGTTTCGAACGCCTCCCACCCGATCCGGACGGCTACCGCCATCTCCTCGAGCGACTCGACCGGCCGGACGGCGACCTCCGGGGGACCGGGCTCCGGCGGCCGCGTGATCGCCATCGCCGTCAGCTCGGAGGTGTGGTCTCGCGGAGGCCCGGCGCCGAGCTCGAGGAGCCGCTCGTGGAGATCGGGCGGTTGCGTCGAGGGCCCGAGCCACCAGTTCGCAGCGGCGTGGTCGTGCTCGCCGGCCAGGGCGCGGATCTGCTCCACGTCCGCCTCGACGTCCGCGAACCTCAGCCGCTGCACCGAGGTGAAGAGGCGCGTCGGCCCGAGCATCAGGCAGTAGCGGTCGGTGAGGAAGCGGCGGAAGCCCGGCCCGACGACGGTGTACGCATCGGGACTCTCCGCGAACTCGCGCAGCTCAGGCTTCGTAGTACTCGTCCGCGATCGAAAGGACGTCGTCGAGGATCGCAAGTCCCTCGGCGAGCTCCTCGCTCGTGATCGTGAGCGGCGGGCAGACCATCACGACGTTCCAGTGGGTCATCAGGTAGAGACCCCGGTCGAGCGCCGCCTTCGCGAGACGCGCGACCGGCGCAGCGGCCTCGCCCGAGCCGTTGAACGGCACGAGCGGCTCACGGGTCTCCCGGTTCTTGACGAGCTCGAGGCCCCAGAAACAGCCGAGCCCACGCACCTCGCCGATCGACGGATGCCTGTCGGCGAGCGCATGGAGGCCGGCGCGGAACTCCGCGTCCATCGCCGCCGCGTGCTCGACGATCCCCTCCTCGCGGAAGGCCTCGATCGACGCGACGCCCGCCGCGCAGGCGAGCGGATGGCCGGAGTAGGTGAGCCCGCCGGCGAACATCTTGTCGCGCACCCAGTCGGCGAGCGCCTGCGAGATCACCATCGCCCCGAGCGGCACGTAGCCGGAGTTGATCCCCTTCGCGAGCGTGATGATGTCCGGGACGACGTCCCAGTGCTCGACCGCGAACCACTTGCCGGTGCGGCCGAAGCCGGCCATCACCTCGTCGGCGATCAGCAGGATCCCGTGGCGATTGCAGGTCTCGCGGATCGACTGGAGATACCCGTCCGGCGGCACGATCAGCCCGTTCGTCCCGGTCACCGTCTCGAGGATCACCGCGGCGACGGTCTGCGGGCCCTCGTACTGGAGGATCTCCTCGAGGTGCGGGCCGCCCGTGCAGACCGGGCACGGATCCGGGTGCCCGGCGGGACAGCGGTAGGTGTACGGGTCGAACATCCGCACGACACCCGGGGATCCCCGGCTCGGCGGGCCAGCGGCGCGGGTCGCCGGTGAGCGTGATCGCCCCGCCGGTCGCGCCGTGATAGCTGCGGTAGCGCGCGACGATCTTGTGGCGGCCGGTCGCCCAGCGCGCGAGCTTGATCGCGTTCTCGTTCGCCTCGGCGCCGCCGTTCGTGAAGAACGCCATCGAGAGGTCGCCCGGGGTCACCTCCGCGAGCAGGCGCGCGAGCGTCGAGCGCGGCTCGGTCGCCATCGGCGGGCCGATCGTGCACAGCTTGTCGGCCTGCTCCTTGATCGCGGCGACGATCTTCGGGTGCTGGTGGCCGATCGAGACGTTGACGAGCTGCGAGGCGAAGTCGAGGTAGCGCTTCCCGTCGTAGTCCCAGAAGTAGCGTCCCTCGGCGCCCGCGACCGGGAGCGGGTTGATCGCGCTCTGGACGCTCCAGGAGTGGAGGACGTAGTCCTTCGCCTCCTGCTGGACGCGCCGGCCCTCGGCGGCCCTGCTCTCGGTCGTCGCCATGGTCGGATCCTAGATGGTTCATGCCATGCCCGGGTGCGTCTGGGGATGGCTCAGACCAAGCAGGGCGTTCGGATCGACCGCAGGCCAGGCCGGTGGGCCTGGTCAAGGGCGAGCCGGACGATCCTGCGCCGTGTCTGGGCCACCAGCCAGACGCGGGCAGGTGTGGCATGAACCATCACACCGCGGCGCGGTACGCTCTCGGGGACAACGAGGAGGGAAGAGATGACCGAGACGATCCAGGCGCCCGAGGCCGTCAAGCTGATCCACCACTGGATCGGCGGCCGCTCCTACGAGGGGCAGTCGGGCCGCAGCGGCCCCGTGTTCAACCCGGCGACCGGCGCGCAGACCGGCTCCGTGGACTTCGCCTCGGTCGAAGAGGTGGACGCCGCGGTCGCCGCGGCGCGCGACGCCTTCCCGGAGTGGCGCGCGATGTCGCTCGGCCGCCGCGCCGAGCTCTTCTTCTCGATCCGCGAGCTCCTGAACGCGCACCGCGAGGACCTCGCGAAGCTCCTCGTCGCCGAGCACGGCAAGGTCTTCTCCGACGCGATGGGCGAGGTCGCGCGCGGGCTCGAGGTGATCGAGTACGCCTGCGGGATCCCGACGCTCCTCAAGGGCGGCTTCTCGGAGCAGGCCTCGACCGGGATCGACGTCTACTCGATCCGCCAGCCGGTCGGCCCCGTCGCCGGGATCACGCCGTTCAACTTCCCCGCGATGGTGCCCATGTGGATGTGGGCGCCCGCGCTCGCCTGCGGGAACACCTTCGTCCTCAAGCCGTCGGAGAAGGACCCCTCGGCGTCGATCCTCACCGCCGAGCTGCTGAAGGAGGCGGGCGTCCCCGACGGCGTCTTCAACGTGATCCACGGCGACAAGGTCGCGGTCGACGCGATCCTCGAGCACCCCGACCTGAAGGCGGTCAGCTTCGTCGGCTCGACCCCGATCGCGCGCTACGTCTACGAGAACGGCACCAGGGCCGGCAAGCGCGTGCAGGCGCTCGGCGGGGCGAAGAACCACATGATCGTGCTGCCCGACGCCGATCATCGACATGGCCGCGGACGCGGCGGTCAGCGCCGGATACGGCTCTGCGGGCGAGCGCTGCATGGCGGTCTCGATGGTGGTCGCGGTCGGCGGCGTCGGCGACGAGCTCGTCGCCGCGATCAAGGAGCGGCTGCCGAAGGTGAAGGTGGGCGACGGCTTCGACCCGAGCTCCGAGATGGGCCCGCTCGTCACGCGGGAGCATCGCGACAAGGTCGCGGCCGCGATCGGGAAGGGCGCCGAGCAGGGAGCGACCGTCGTCGCCGACGGCCGCGAGACGGCCCCCGAGGGCGACGGCTTCTTCCTCGGCGTCACGCTGCTCGACGACGTCACGACCGAGATGGACTGCTACAAGGACGAGATCTTCGGGCCGGTGCTCGGCGTCACCCGCGTCGCCACCTACGACGAGGCGATGCGGCTCGTGAACGACAACCCGTACGGCAACGGCACCGCGATCTTCACCCGCGACGGCGGCGTGGCGCGGCAGTTCCAGTTCGACGTCCAGGCGGGGATGGTCGGGATCAACGTGCCGATCCCGGTCCCGGTCGCCTACTACTCGTTCGGCGGCTGGAAGGCGTCGCTGTTCGGCGACAACCACGCCTACGGGCCCGAGAGCATCAACTTCTACACGCGCGGGAAGGTGGTCACGAGCCGCTGGCCCGACCCTGCCACGAGCAAGGTCGACCTCGGCTTCCCGCAGACCCGCTAGGGCGCAAAGGTCACCGGCTCGCCGAGCAGCGTCGTCCGGGACGGCTCGGTCTCGGCGATCACCCGGCCGCGGCGCACGACCCAGCGCCGCGCCGGGTGGAGCCGCAGCACCTCGATCGCGCTCGGCGCGTCGAACACGACGCAGTCGGCCGGCTTGCCCTCCTCGAGCCCGTACTCGTCCTCGATCCCGAGCGTCCGCGCGCCGCGCGTGGTCGCGCACTCGAGCATCTCGGGGATCTCGTCGAGGCCGCTCATGTAGGTGAAGTGGAGCGCGAGCGAGGCCGCCTCGACCATGTCCGCGCGGCCCATCAGGTACCACGGGTCCATGATCACGTCGTTGCCGAGCGAGACGTTGACGCCGGCGGCGAGCAGCTCCTTCAGCTGCGCGAAGCCACGGCGCTTCGGGTAGACGTCGAGGCGCCCCTGGATCAGCGAGTTCGCGTACGGGTTGACGACGATGTTGATCCCCGCGCGCTTCAGGAAGCCGTGCAGCTTCGACGAGTAGTACGGCTCGTACGAGCCCATCGCCGTGCAGTGGCTCGCCGTGACGAGGCCGGAGAGGCCGTGCTGGACGGTGTTGTCGGCCATCACCTCGAGGAACCGGGAGTTCGGGTCGTCGGTCTCGTCGCAGTGGACGTCGATCCGGCGGCCGTACTCCTTGGCGAGCTCGAACACGCGGTGCACCTCGCGCAGGCCGAGCTCCGCGGTCGGCTCGTAGTGGGGGATCCCGCCGACGCAGTCCGCGCCGAGCTGCAGCGCGCGCTCGAACAGCTCCTCGTTCTCGGGGTGCGAGTAGATCCCGTCCTGCGGGAACGCGGTCACCTGGATCGTGACCAGGTCGGCCATCTCGTCCCGCAGCCGCAGCAGGCCCTTCAGCGGCGCCTCGTTCTTCGCGGACACGTCCGCGTGGGCCCGGATGAAGAGCGTCCCCTGAGCCGCCGACCAGCGCACGATCTCTCGCGCGCGCAGGAGGACGTCCTCGGGCGTGAGGCTCTCCTTCAGCTCGCCCCAGACGTGGATCCCCTCGATCAGCGTCCCCGACTCGTTGAAGCGCGGCTTGCCCGGCGGTGAGCGAGGCGTCGAGGTGGAGGTGGCAGTCGACGAGCGGCGGGGTGACGAGGCGGCCGTCCGCGTCGAGCTCCGTGGCGGCGTCGAGCTCGAGAGCCGGGCCGATCTTCGTCCAGCGTCCGCCCTCTGCCGCGAGGTCGACCGTGCCGTCGCGGCCGGCGAGGCGCGCGTTGCGGATCACGAGGTCTGCCATCGGGTTACTGTAAACCGGTGCCGGAGCCTCCGTATCGCCCGCTCGACGCGCAGGAGATCCCGCGCTTTGCCGGGATCCGCACGTTCATGCGCGCGCCGCACGTCACCGACCTCGCCGGCGTCGACGCGGCAGTGTTCGGGATCCCCTTCGACACCGCCACGAGCTTCCGCACCGGCGCCCGCTTCGGGCCCGAGGGGATCCGGTCGGCCTCGGCGCTGATCCGCCCGTACCACCCGGTGCTGGACGTCGACGTGGTGGGCGCGCTCTCGATCGTCGACTACGGCGACCTGCCGGTCTCGCCCGGCGACACGGAGCGCACCTATGCCCAGGTCGAGGAGGCGATGGCCCCGCTCGCGGCGGCCGACGTCTTCCCGCTCGCGCTCGGCGGCGACCACTCGATCACCCTCGCGGAGTTGCGCGTGCTCGCGCGCAAGCACGGGCCTCTCTGCCTCGTCCAGCTCGACGCGCACGGAGACACCTGGGACGAGTACTTCGGCCAGCGCTACTTCCACGGGACGACGTTCAGGCGCGCGGTCGAGGAGGGGCTGCTCGACCCGCGCGGTTCCGTGCAGGCCGGGATGCGCGGGTCGGTGTACGGCGCGGGGGACATCGGGGCAGCCGAGGAGCTCGGGTTCACCGTGCTGCAGAGCGAGGAGCTGCGCGCGCTCGGGCCGGAGGCCTACGGGCGGCTCGTGCGCGCGAGCGTGGGGGACAGGCCTGCCTTCCTCACCTTCGACGTCGACTTCCTCGACCCCGCCTATGCGCCCGGGACCGGGACACCGGAGATCGCCGGATTCTCGACCGCCGAGGCGGTCGCGTTCCTGCGCTCGCTGCGCGGGATCAAGCTCGCCGGAGCCGACGTCGTCGAGGTCGCACCTGCCTACGACGGGCCGGGGCAGCAGACCGCGGTCGCCGCGGCGAACGTCGGCTTCGAGCTGCTGGCGCTGCGCGCGGCCGGAGGCGCTCCGTGATCCAGGCCTGCGTCACTTTCGACGTCGACGCCGAGGCACCCGTGCTCGTCGAGGGCCGCCGCCACGCCGACAACGCGGGCGCGATGAGCCACCAGGCGTACGGGCCGAACGTCGGCGGGCCGCGGCTGATCGCGATGCTCGCGGACTACGGCATCAGGTCCACCTTCTTCGTCCCCGGCCTGACCGCCGACCGCTACCCGGAGACCGTGGAGCGGATCCTCGAGGCCGGGCACGAGGTCGGCCACCACTCCTACGCGCACTTCAGCCCGGTCGACCAGACCGACGACGAGCAGCGGCGCGACTTCGAGCGCGCGCTCGCCGCGCTCGAGCGCCGCGGTGTCCGCCCCGACGGCTTCCGCTGCCCGAGCTGGGAGCCGACCTGGCGCACCCCGCAGCTCGTCGCCGAGCACGGGCTCTCCTACGACTCGAGCCTGTTCGACGACGACCGCGCGTACCTCCTCGAGACCGGGAAGGGCGAGACATCGTGGAGCTGCCCGTCCAGTGGGCGCTCGACGACTGGGAGCAGTACGCCTACCTGCCGCGCCCCGCCTTCCGCAGCTCGATCGAGTCGCCGGCGAAGGTGCTCGACCTCTGGCGCAGCGAGCTCGACGCGGCCGTCCGCTACGGCTGCCTCTTCGTCCTCACCTGCCACCCGTTCCTGTCGGGCCGCCCGAGCCGGGTCGAGACCCTGCGCGCGCTGATCGAGCACGGCCTCGCGCGCGGTGACGTCGAGTTCCTCACCTGCGGCGAGGTCGCCGAGCGTGCACGCGCCGACGACGGGCTCCGCCGCAGGAAGCTGGAGCCCGTCGTCGTCGACGAGGAGATCTACCCCGAGTACTAGCTCGTCTCGGCCACCGTGGCCATGTCCACGATCGCGTTGCTCGGGATCGCGTCGTCCGGGATCGTCGATGCGATCCCGAGCTGCCCGCGCACCGCACCGAACAGCTTCGCGACCGCGACGAGCACGATGTAGAGCCCGCCCGCGATCAGCCACGACTCGAGCGGCACCGGGCCCCAGTTGTTCGACGGGGTCGCGTTGAGCCAGCCGTTCGGCCAGCTCGCCGAGCCGGTGACGCCGTAGAAAACGGCCACGAGCAGGGAAATCACGGCCGGCCAGTTGAACAGCCCGGCCTCGTTCCAGGTCGGCACCTTCGTCAGCGGCCGCGAGACCTTGAAGATCCGCGGCAGCAGGAAGTGGTCGACGGCCATGATCACGCTCGCCGACGGCACCGAGATCGCGAGGAACGTGGCGACCTTGAACCAGCCGTTGAGGAAGTGGAAGTTGACGAGGTCGGCCGCGATCACGCCGCCGACGGCGACGAGGAGCACGGTGTACGGCCGCCGCCAGTGCTTCCAGCCGCCGGCGAGGTTCTGGCCGGCGTTGACCGACTCGTAGTAGTTGCCGTCGTTGATCGCGACCTGGCTGACCGTCGCGATGATCCACGCGAGCCAGAACGCGCCGAAGAGCGAGTAGTGCACCGTGAAGTTGAAGATCGTCGCCGAGTCGCTGGACTTGGCCAGCGCGGCCATCATCCACCCGCCCATCGTGAAGAGCGTGAACCAGAGCGCGGCGAAGGCGTACGTCGGCAGCGGCCACCAGAACTTGGGCTTGCCGTAGCGCCAGAAGTCGGGCTCGTTGCCCCACATCGAGAAGCCGATCACGGCCGCGACCGCGACCCAGAGCGGCAGCCCGCTGCCCTGGGGCGTCCCGTGGAACGAGCCGCTGTCCGAGACGAAGCCCTTGATCACCATGTAGAGCGCCCAGAGGATCAGGAGCGGCGTCACGAGGTAGCGCGCGAACACGCTGATCCCGGTGAAGCCGAGCAGGTTGTTGAAGATCATCAGCCCGGCCACGATCAGCGTCAGCCAGAAGATGTGGCCCCAGCCGTAGAAGCCGTCCCAGATCGTGACGAGCAGGTTCGCCTGGAACGCGACCCAGCCGAGCGGGGCGAGCAGGACGAACAGCGACACGATCACCGAGCCGCCGCTGCCGAAGACCGAGCGGCTCAGGAGCCCGAACGTCTGCCCGGTGCGGGCGCCGAGGTACGAGCTGAACATCGCGTAGCAGACGTAGAGCCCGTAGCCGAGCAGCGTGATCCCGACCGTGGAGGCCAGGCTGTGGCCGCCGTCGCGGATCTCGAAGCCGAGGAACATGTACGAGAAGCCGGCCACGAACGTCGTCCAGAGGCCCATGAAGTGCCACATCGGACGCCGGTGCTCGAGCGGCACGATCCCGGTCTCGGTGGTCGAGTAGTCGTGCTTGATCGAGGCGTCGAGCTCGTGCCGCTCGAACTCGATGTCGGACCTGAGATCGGCGACGTCGTGTGCGATCTCCTCGGGATGATGCGGCGGCGGCTCGGTCATGGTGCCTCCCTCCAGTGGGACTGCCGGATGGGCGAGTCTAGGGAGGCCGCCGGTGTGAACACAAGGTTACGGACCGGACTCGATCCCGAAGAGGCTCGCGAGCAGCCCGGGCACCTCGGCCTCGTCGAGCTCGCGCTCGGTGCGCTCTCCGCCGGAGTGCACGATCAGCCGGTCGTCGAACAGCGTGCGGCGGCCGTCGCGGAGTCGCGATCGTGCACATCCGGTGCCCGGTGAACCAGGGCGACTCGGTCTGCTGCCAGAGGCACATCGGCTCGAACTCGGCGAACGCGCGCGGCGTCAGCGTGAAGCGGTACTGCGGCTTCTCGTCGCTGAGCTCCCAGACGTCGCCGTCGAGGCGGAGCCGGTAGGCACGGCCGAGCGCGTCGACGAACTCGGAGTCGGGACGGAGCGGCATCGGGTCGCGGAAGCAGTCGCCGTAGCCCACGTCGACGAGCCACGGCTCGTCGAGGTCGACCCGCAGCGTGAGGTGGTCGTACTCGTGACTCTCGCGGCCGTCGTCGTGCACCACCTGCGCCGAGAGCAGCGTGACCCGGTAGCCGAGCGCCTCGAGCAGCCGGGCGAAGAGCCCGTTCAGCTCGTAACAGAAGCCGCCGCGGCGTCGGCGCACGACCTTGTCCCAGATCGCGTCCGGATCCATCGAGATCGGCACGCCCGCGCCGATGTCGAGGTTCTCGAACGGAACCGCGAGGAGGTGCGCGACCTGGAGCTCGGCGAGCGTCTCCGGCGGCGCCGCGAGGCCGAGCCGGGCGAGGTACGCCTCAGAGTTGATCGCCGAAGCGCGCACGGCGCACGAATTGCCCGATCCCGGGCTTCGCCACGAGCTCTCCGCCCTCGACGAGCACCTGCCCGCGGAGGAACACCGTCTCGACCGCGCCCGTCACCTCGGTGCCCTCGTACAGGTTGTAGTCCGACCTCGAGTGCTGCGTGGCCGCCGAGATCGTATGGCGCTTCTCCGGGTCGAAGATCACGAGGTCGGCGTCGGAGCCGACCGCCACGGTCCCCTTTCGCGGGTAGAGGCCGAACAGCTTCGCGGGGTTGGTGGCGAGCAGCTCGACCATGCGGTTCAGGGAGATCCGCTTCCGGCGGACGCCGAACTCGTGGATCATGTGGAGCCGGTCCTCGAGCCCCGGGCCGCCGTTCGGGATCTTCGAGAAGTCGTCCTTGCCCATCGTCTTCTGGCCCTGCCAGGTGAACGCGCAGTGGTCGGTCGAGATCACCGAGAGGATGTCGTTGCGCACCGCGCCCCACAGCACCTCCTGGTTCGCCTTGTCGCGCGGCGGCGGCGTGTAGACCCACTTCGCGCCCTCGAAGTCCGGCCGCTCGAGGAAGGTGTAGTCGACGAAGAAGTACTGGGTGCACGTCTCGCCGTGGACGTCCCAGCCCTTCTCCCGTGCGACCGCGATCGGGTCGACGGACTCCTGGCACGAGACATGGACGACGTAGAGCGGCGAGCCGGCGATGCGGGCGAGCTGGATCGCGCGGTTCGTCGCTTCGCCCTCGAGCTCGGGCGGGCGGGTGAGCGCGTGGTAGTGCGGCGCGGTGTTGCCGGCCGCGAGCGCCTGCTTCACGAGCACGTCGATCGCGTCGCCGTTCTCGGCGTGCACCATCACGAGCGCGCCGGTGTCGGCCGCGACCTCCATCGTCTTGAACAGGGTCTCGTCGTCGACCATCAGCGCGCCCTTGTAGGCCATGAAGAGCTTGTACGAGGTCACGCCCTGGTCGGGCAGCGAGGCCAGCTCCTCCAGCGAGCCTCCCTCGGCCAGGTCGGTGACGGCCATGTGGTAGCCGTTGTCGATCACGGCCTTGCCCTCGCGCTTCGCGTGCCAGTCCTCGAGCGCCGACGCGAAGCTCTGCCCCTTCCCCTGGATCACGAAGTCGACGTGGCAGGTCGTGCCGCCGAACGCCGCCGCGGTCTGGCCCGACTCGACGTCGTCGATCGTGACCGTGCCGCCGAAGGGCATGTCGAGATGGGTGTGTGGGTCGACGCAGCCCGGCAGCACGTACTTGCCGGCCGCGTCGACGACCTTGTCCGCCGGCATGTCGAGCGACGCGCCGATGAGGGAGATCCGCTCGCCGTCGACGAAGACGTCGGCGACGTAGTCGTCGGCCGCGGTGACGATGCGGCCGTTCTTGATCAGAACTGACATGGCGGATCTCCCTCTCTCGGCTCGGTTCCTACTTCCCGCCCGGGGTGACGGGGACGACTGACTTCTTGTACTTCAGGCCGTAGACGTCGACGCCCTTGGCCTTGTCCATCGCGACCGCCGCCTTGGCGAGGTCGGTGCGGTAGGCGCCCGACGGCAGCTTCTTGATCACCTTGTAGGTCTTGGCGATCGCCGCCGTGCGGTTGAACGCCGCCGCGCTCATCACGCCGATCCCCTGCGGGTTCGGCCAGGTGATGGCGTTGATCTCGTTCATCTGCCAGGTCTGGTGACCCTTGCCGAGCGTCGGCCCGTTCTGGAGCACGATGTTGACGCACGAGGCGATGTGGTCACGGCAGTAGGCCCAGCCCTGGAACGACGCCGCGAGGAACCGCTTGGCGATGTCCTGGTTCTTCGCGTTCCCGATCCAGTCCGAGTTCACGAAGACGCCGTCCTCGAGCATGCCCGTGCCCTGGTCCTGCATCTTCAGCACGTTCAGGTCGCTCAGCTTGTAGAGCTGGCCCGTGGCCGGGTTCTTGGTCTCGAGCACCTGCGCGAGCTCGTTGTAGGTCATCGCCGCGGCCGCGTCGACCTTCTTCTGGAGGAAGAGGTTCATGTCGAACGGCTGGTTGACGATCGTGACCGCGCTCGAGCTGTTCGGGTCGATCCCGTTCTTCGTCAGCGCCGCGTAGAGCTCGAACTGGTTCCCGCAGCACCACACGCGCGACCTTCTTCTTGGCCAGCGACTTGATCGTCGTGAGCCCGGAGCTCTTCCAGGTCAGCTCGGTCATGCCCGACTTGTTGAACACCTGGGCGATGTTGAGCAGCTTGCCGCCCTGGTCGCGCGCGGCGAGCAGGCTCGGCAGCCAGTCGAGGCCGAACTGGGCCTGGCCGGAGGCGACGACCTGCTCCGGGGTGATGTCCGGACCGCCGACCTTCAGCTTCACGTCGAGCCCGTTGGCCTTGTAGTAGCCCTGCGCCGCCGCCGCGTAGTAGCCGGCGAACTGGGCCTGCGTGACCCACTTCAGCTGCAGGGTCACGGTGTCGAGCTTCGTCGTCTTGGTCGCGCTCGTCGCGATCCCGGCGACTGCGAGGCTCCCGAGCACTGCTGCCAGCGCAAGGAGCCAGAAGACCTTCCTTCGCATTGCCACCCTCCCTTGTCGTTACCCCGTCGCCCTCCTGGAAGACGGGTGCCAGGACATGAACACGTGCTCTGCGAGCGAGACCGCGAGGTAGAAGCCGATCCCCATGCAGCAGGCGACCACGATCGCGGCCCACGCAAGCTCGAACTGGAACAGCGCGGCCGAGTTCTTGATGATGATCCCGAGCTGCTGCTGCGACCCTCCGAAGTACTCGCCGACGATTGCGCCGATCATCGCGAGTACGCTCGCCACCTTCAAGGCCGAGAACAGATACGGCAGCGAGTTCGGCAGCCGCACGCGGCGGAAGATCGTCAGCTCGCTCGCGGCGTAGGAGCGCATCAGCTCGATCGAGGCCGGCGGCACGGAGGTCAGCCCGCGCACCATGTTGATCAGCACCGGGAAGAAGCAGAGGATCGCCGCGACCGCCATCTTCGACTCCTGCCCGATCCCGAACCAGGCGTTGAGGATCGGTGCGAAGGCGATGATCGGGATCGCGTTCGCCGCGATCGCGTACGGCATCGACGCCTCGCCGAGCACCTTGAAGCGGGCGACCACGAAGGAGAGCAGGATCGCGAAGGACGAGCCGATCACGAACCCGCCGAGCGCCTCCTGGAACGTGTACCAGCCCGAGCTCCAGAGCTGGCCCCACTCGGCGTACAGCGTGTGCGCGATCGCCGTCGGCTTCGGCAGCAGGAAGCGCTGGATGTGGAAGATGCGGATCCCCTCCTGCCACGCGACGAGCGCGAGCACGAGCACGATCAGCGCGGGAACCCAGTCGCGGCCCCGGTTGTAGAACCCGCGCAGGTACCCCTCGGGGATCGACTCGACCGGGCCGGCTCTTCGACGAAGACACTCACGCGGGCTCCCTCGCGCCGTGGCCGGCGTGCAGCGCGTCGCGGACCTGGGTCACGAGCTCGAAGAAGCGCGGCTCCTCGCGCGTCTCGGCGGTGCGCGGCTGGGGCAGGTCGACGGTGACGAGCTCCGAGACGCGGCCGGGCCGCGGCGACATCACGACGACGCGGGTGGAGAGGAAGACTGCCTCGGCGATCGAGTGCGTGACGAAGACGACGGTCGAGCCGGACGCGTCCCAGATCCGCAGCAGCTCCATGTTGAGCCGCTCGCGCGTCATCTCGTCGAGCGCGCCGAAGGGCTCGTCCATCAGCAGGAGCGTGGGATCGAACGCGAGCGCCCGCGCGATCGAGACGCGCTGCTGCATCCCGCCCGAGAGCTGCCACGGGTGGTGGTCCTCGAAGCCCTTCAGCTCGACGAGCTCGAGCATCTGCGTTACCCGCTCGCGGCGCTTCTCCCGGCTCCAGCCCGCGAGCTCGAGCGGCAGGGCGATGTTCTTCGCGACGGTGCGCCAGTCGAAGAGGACGGCGTCCTGGAAGACGATCCCGTAGTCGCGGTCGCGCCGGGCCTGCTGCGACGGCTTCCCGTTCACGAGCGCCTCGCCCGCGGTCGGCGCGATCAGGTCGCCGATCACGCGCAGCAGCGTCGACTTCCCGCAGCCGGACGGGCCGATCAGCGAGACGAACTCACCGGGGACGATCTCGAGGTCGATCCCCTGCAGCGCGGTCGTGCCGCCGGGGAAGGTCTTCGCGACCCCGTGGATCGAGACGGCGGCGGCAGAGATGCTCACGCCACGTGCTCCGGCGCCCGGCGCACGACGAGGCGCTCGACGATCGACGACGACGAGGAAGAACGTGATTCCGAGCAGCGCCGCGATGATGTTCGTCGCCCAGAGGTCGGCCGGCTCGATCGAGTAGTACTGCGCGTAGTTCAGGATCGCGCCGCCGAGGCCGTCCTGGATCGACGAGGGCAGCTCGCCGATGATCGCGCCGACGACGCACGCGGTTGCCGAGATCTTGAACGCGGCGAAGAGGAACGGGAGCGCCGCCGGCACGCGCAGCTTCCAGAGCACCGTCCACTGGCTCGCCGCGTACGAGCGCATCAGCTCGACCGCGCGCGGGTCGGCCGACTGGAGCCCGCGCAGCGTGTTGATCGTGACCGGGAAGAAGGTCAGGTAGGCGGCGATCACCGCCACCGACTGCCAGCCCGCCTGCATCCAGACGACGACCATCGGCGCGACGGCGAGGATCGGCACCGTCTGCGAGCCGACGATGTAGGGCATCAGGCCGCGCTGGATCAGCTTCGACTGGAACAGGAGCGCGCCGAGCACGAAGCCGACCGACGCGCCGAGCACGAACCCCGCCACCGCCTCCTTCGCGGTGAAGAGCGCCGCCCTCACCAGCACGGTGATCAACAGCGGGCCGTTGACCCGCGACGGCTCGAAGAGCGCGCTCACGATCGAGCGGAGGCTCGGCATCGTGATGTCGTCGACCACGAACGGGTGCGTCCAGTGGAAGTGGATCCCGAGCCAGCGGTAGGTCGAGTAGAAGACGACGAAGAAGGCCGGGACGATCAGGTAGAGCGCGATGCGGCGGAGCCAGGAGTGGGACCGGCCGGGCTGCTGGATCGCGACTGCCGCCACCGCCTATCTCTACCACACCTGCGTTTTGTATCGTCCTCCCGTGCCCCTGCAGCCCACCCGCACCGTCGAGGAGCTGCGCGAGCTCCGGCGGCTGACCGGCGACGACGACGGCGCGCAGCGCGTCGCGTGGACCGACACGTGGGTCGCGGCGCGCGAGTGGCTCTGCGAGCGGCTCGACGGGCTCGGGCTCGAGTACGAGGTCGACGCGGCGGGAAACCAGTGGTGGACGCTTCCCGGTCGCTTGCCAACGGCGCTGCTGATCGGCGGGCACATCGACTCGGTCCCGAACGGCGGCTGGCTCGACGGCTGCCTCAACGTCCTCGCCGGGGTCGAGGTGATGCGGCGGCTCGCGGAGGCGGGCGAGCCGGCGGTGACCGTGCGGCTCGTGAACTGGGCCGACGAGGAGGGCGCGCGCTTCGGCCGCAGCCTCTTCGGCTCCTCGGCCGCGTCGGGGACGATGGCCGACCAGGACGAGCTGCGCGAGCTCGTCGACAAGGACGGAAACCCGCTTCCCGACACGCTTCGCGCCCACGGCGTCGAGCTCGACCGGGCGCTCGAGGCGCACGCGCAGCTCGCGACGGCGGGCGCCTACCTCGAGCTGCACATCGAGCAGGGCCCGGTGCTCGAGGACCTCGGCCTGCCGCTCGGCGTCGTGCTCGGCACCTACGGCGTCCAGCGTCACGCCGTCCGCTTCACCGGCCAGTCGGCGCACGCGGGCTCGACGCCGATGGACCGGCGGCGCGACGCGCTCGCCGCCGCGGCGAAGCTCGCGCTGGAGATCCGCCCGATCGCCGTCCGCCACGGCGGCGTCTGCACCGTCGGCCGCGTCGTGACGAAGCCGGGGATCGTGACCGCGGTCGTGGGGGAGTGCGAGATCCTGCTCGACCAGCGGCACCTCGACGCGGGCACGCTGGCCGAGATGCTGGCGGAGGCGAAGGGCGCGAGCGAGCGCTTCGCCGCCGAGGAGAACGTCGAGGTCGAGTGGGAGCGGATCTGGCAGATCGAGCCGATCCTGTTCGATCCCGAGCTGATCGACTTCGCGGACGCGGCGATCGAGGACGTCGCCGGAGCCTCGCACCGGCTCCCGAGCGGGCCCTTGCACGACGCGGCCGAGGTGGCGCGAATCGGGATCCCGACCGTGATGGTCTTCGTCCAGAGCCTGCGCGGCCTCTCGCACACGAAGCTGGAGGACACGAAGCCCGAGCACCTCGAGCTCTCCGTCGAGGTGCTCGACCGGCTCACGTCGGAGACGATCGACTGGCTGGCCGCGCGCGGCTAGTCGCAGCGTTCGCGGTCGGCTTCACCGCGAGCTGGAGCCTCACCAACGTCGGGTCGGTCGCCGACCGGATGGCGCGCGCCTACGGCGTCCACCTCGCCGCGATCGGCGTTCTCACATCGGCGGTGTTCCTCGTCCATGCCGCGGTGCAGCTCCCGGCGGGCCGCGCGATCGACCGGTACGGAGCGCGAGGCGTCGGGATCGCCTCGCTGGTCGCGATCGCGGTCGGCAACCTGATCGCGCTCTCGTTTCGCGACTACTGGGTCGCGCTCGGCGCGCGCGCCCTGATGGGACTGGGGACCGGCGCCGGGTTCATCAGCGGCGCCGACTACGTTCGGGCAGCGGGCGGAGGCGCCCGTTTGCAGGGATTTTACGGCGGCGCGACCTTCGGCGCGACCGGGCTCGCGGTCGCGATCGTGCCCCAGTTCGCGGGTTGGCGCGCGCCGTACTGGACGGCTCTCGCGCTCGTGCTGCCGGTGCTGGTCCTGCTCCCGTTCGTCCCGTCGACGAAGCGGCCGCCCCAGCGGCGCTCGCAGAAGCCGGTGCTCTCCGACCGCCGCCTCTACCGGCTCTCGTTCCTCCACACGTGCTCGTTCGGGATCAGCATCGTGGCCGGGAACTGGGTCGTCACCCTGCTCACGCGCTCCGGCTACAGCCACCGCGTCGCCGCGCTCGCCGGCGCCCTGACGCTGATCGGCGGGATCGTCACACGGCCCGCGGGCGGGGTCGCGCTCCAGCGCCGCCCCGAGCGGCGCCGAGCGCTCGTCGCGGGCGCCGTCGCAGCGACCTCGCTCGGGATCCTGCTGCTCGCGACCGGGGCGCCGCTCGCCGTGCTCGCCTTCGCGGCGCTCGTGGTCGGGCTCGCGGCCGGGATCCCCTTCGCGGCGGTGTTCCGGGGCGCCCAGATCCTGCGGCCCGACGCGGCCGGGACCGCGGTCGGGCTCGTCAATGCAGGGCCGAATCTCTTCGTCCTGATCGCGACGCCGCTCGTCGGGCTCACCTTCTCGCTGCCGGGCGACGGGAGACTCGGCTTCGTCGCGCTCGGAGCGGTCGGCCTGACCGGCCTCGCGCTCCTGCCGCCGCTCTCTTCCCTCGGCCGATAGGCGCTATATGCTCCGCCCTTCACGATGCTGAGCTTCGGCGTAACCGTCCTTCCGGACCCGCCCTACCAACGGCTGATCGAGCTGATGCAGCTGGCCGAGCAGCACGGGTTCGAGTACGGCTGGACGTACGACTCCCACGTGCTCTGGCAGGAGTCGGTGCCGCTGCTGACGCTCGCCGCCGCGCAGACCAAGACGATCAAGCTCGGGCACTGCGTGACGAATCCGGGCACGCGCGACCCGACGGTGCTCGCGAGCGCGTACGCGACGATGCACGACATCTCGAACGGCCGGATGGTGATGGGAATCGGCCGCGGCGATTCCGCGCGCCGGGTGATCGGGCAAAAACCCGTGCTCGTGGCGGAATTCGAGCGGCGTCTCGTGATGATCAAGGACTTCATGAACGGCCGCGCCGTCGACTGGAACGAGAAGGAGCTCGAGCTCAAGTGGGTGCGGAAGGAGCTGCCGGACATCCCGATGTACGTCGCGGGCTACGGCCCCAAGGCGCTGGGGGTCGCGGGGCGCGTCGGCGACGGCGTGATCATCCAGCTCGCCGACCCGCAGATCATCCAGTGGATCATGGACGTCGCCCGGACGGCGGCGGTCGAGGCGGGGCGCGACCCGGACGAGCTGAAGTGCATCGTCTCCGCGCCGAGCCACATCTCCGCCGACGTCGCCGGCGCGCGCGAGCAGGTGCGCTGGTTCCCGGCGATGGTCTCGAACCACGTGATGGACCTGATCGAGCGCTACGGCGAGGGCGGCGAGATCCCGACCGCGCTCACCGACTACGTCAAGGCGCGCAAGTTCTACGACTACAAGGACCACTCGCGGGTCGGCGCCGCGCACGGCGAGTTCGTCACCGACGAGATCTGCGACCGCTTCTGCGTGCTCGGAGACTCGGCGGCGGCGACGGCGAAGCTGCAGGAGCTCGAAGCGGTCGGGGTCGACCAGTTCAACATCTACCTGATGACGCACGGGCAGGAAGAGACGCTGCAGGCGTACGGCGACGACATCATCCCGGGCTTCGCCGCTTAGTGCTTTCCCTCGGCGACCTGCTGGAGGCACGGATCGCGGTGCCGGCGGACCTCTCCGCGGACGGCGAGACGGTGCTCGTCTCCTCGAACCTCTCCGGGATGATGCAGCTCTACCGGATGTCGAGCTCCGGCGGGCTGCTCGAGCGGCTGACCGCGCTGGACGAGCCGGTGGCCGGGATGTTCGTCCCGGGCGGCGAGCGCGTGCTGCTGCAGATGGACACCGCCGGCGACGAGCGCGCCCAGCTCTACCTGCTCGACCCGGGCGGTGTGCCCGAGCCGCTCGTCCACGACCCGCGCTTCATCCACGGCAACCCGTGCTTCACCCGCGACGGCCGGCTGCTCGCGTACTGCTCGAACCGGCGCGACGGGGTCGACTTCGACGTCTACGTGCACGAGCTCGAGAGCGGCGAGGAGCGCAGCGCGTACGCGCCGGGAGGCTGGTGCGACCCGGCCGGCTTCTCGCCGGACGGCCGGACTCTCGCCGTGATCCGTCACACCCTTCGCGCGGGCGACAACAAGCTCGAGCTCGTCGACCTCGAGACGATGGAGCCGGTCGAGATCGCGCCGCACGACGACGTGGCCTACGTCGGCCCGCCGGGCTGGCTCCCGGACGGCGGCTCGTTCCTGTTCGCGACGAACGCCGGCAGGGACACGATCGCGATCGCCCGCTACGACGTCGAGGCGCGGACGTGGGAGGTCGTGCTCGAGAGCCCGTGGGACCTCGCCGCGGTGGTGGACGACTCGGGGACGCAGCTCCTCGTGAACGAGAACGAGGACGGCTACTCGCGCCTCGAGCTGCGCGACCCCGTGACGCTCGAGCTCCTGCGCGAGGTGCCGCTGCCCGGCCGCGGAGTCGTCACCGACACGGTCTTCTCCGGCGACGGGAGCCTGCTCGCGTTCCACTTCAGCTCGCCTCTCGAGCCGGGCGACATCTGGCTCCACGAGACCGCGACGGGGGTGACCCGGCGCCTGACCACGAGCCCGAGCGAGGTGCCGCGCTCGCACCTCGTCGAGCCGGAGCTGCACCGCTTCGAGTCGTTCGACGGCGAGTCGGTGCCGGTCTACGTCTACGAGCCCGAGGACGGCTACCCGGTGCCGGTCGTGATCTGGATCCACGGCGGCCCCGAGTCGCAGCTGCGGCCGGCCTGGAACGCGCTCCACCAGTACTTCATCGCGCGCGGCTTCGCGGTCGCGGCGCCGAACGTGCGCGGCTCGACCGGCTACGGGAAGCGCTACGAGCACCTCGACGACGTCGAGAAGCGGCTGGACTCGGTGCGCGACCTCGCGGCGCTGCACGACTGGCTCGAGGCCCGGCGCGGGATCGACGCCTCGCGCGCCGTCCTCTTCGGCGGCTCCTACGGCGGCTACATGGTGCTGGCCGGGCTCGCGTTCCACGCGGAGCGGTGGGCCGCCGGGGTGGACATCGTCGGGATCTCGAGCCTCGTCACCTTCCTCGAGAACACCTCGCCCTACCGGCGTGCCTTCCGCGAGCGTGAGTACGGCTCGCTCGAGCGCGACCGCGAGCTGCTCGAGTCGATCTCGCCGATCTCGCGCATCGACGAGATCAAGGCGCCGCTCTTCATCATCCACGGCGCCAACGACCCGCGCGTCCCGCTCTCCGAGGCCGAGCAGCTCCACCGCGAGCTCACCGCCCGCGGCATCCCGTCCGAGCTCGTCGTCTACGAGGACGAGGGGCACGGGCTCGGGAAGCTGAAGAACCGGCTCGACGCGTATCCCCGCGCCGCCGCCTTCCTGGAGAGCGTGCTGCTGCGCCCGTTCGACCGCAACGAGCTGACCGCGCCCCGCCCGTAGAATGCGACCGCACTGGCGCCTTGGCCGAGTGGTTAGGCAGAGGCCTGCAAAGCCTCGTACAGCAGTTCGAATCTGCTAGGCGCCTCTTTCGCCCGAACGATCTACTGCGTGGTGGCCGACCATGTGCCCGCCGACGAGCACGCGGTCCCGTCGGAGAAGCCGAGATCCACGCGAAGGTTCCCGGTGGCGGAGCCCGCGGCCGTGATCGTCCCGGCGATCGTGACCGTGTACTTCGTCTGGTTGCTGTCGGAGAACGTGTCGTTGACCGAGAACGACCCGTCGGCCTGGAGCCGGAACGGGCCCGGCTCGGTGAGTTGGCCGTACGACGTCCCGACGCCCGGACACTCGCCGTTGAAGTCGAACGAGATGTTCGAGACGAGGTCTGACGTGGCGTCGACGTCGAGGGCGAACCGCGTCCCGTCGATGTAGGTACCGGCGTAGTGCCCCGGCTTGGCGGTCGGTGCCGGGGCGGGAGGCGGAGCAGGCGTCGGGGCGGGCGGCGTGGGAGCCGGGGGCGCGGGCTTGGTCTTGAAGACGGCGCTGACCTGCCGTGACGCTGAGACGGTCGTCTTGCAGGTACGAGCTGCGCCGCAGCCGCCGATCCATCGTGAGAAGACGGAACCGGCAGACGGCGTGGCCGTCAGGACGACGCTCGACCCTCGGCTGACGCGCATCTTGCAGGCCGTCGGGCAGTTGATACCCGCCGGCCGAGAGGTGACGTGGCCCTCGCCGACCACCGCCACGCTGAGCGTCACCTTCGGCGTGACCGCCGATGTGGCCGCCGTAGCTGCTGCCATGGCCGTGAAACCGAGGACGACCACCGCCACCGCCGAACCCAGAGTGCTCCGCGCGCGCCAGCGCGAGGTCATTCAGCTGCCTCCCGATTGGTGGACTTGACGCTAGCGCGGCGGCCGGTACGAGTCAACCGGCCGGTTGACAACTGGCACTCCGGTCAGGCCGCAGACGTGGTCGGCTGTCGCGAGCCCGCAGCTATCAGACCGCTACTTCGTCGATCTTTCCCGTCTTGACGTCGTAGACGAAGCCGGTGATCGGATAGTCGTCGGGGACGAGGTTCGACTCGCGGAGCCGGCGGACGCTCGCCGCGACGCTGTCGTGGACCTCGGGGAACGGGTGGAAGTCGACGTGGGTGGCGTCGGCGCCGAGCTCGTCGCTTAGCATGCCGCGGATCTGCTCGTTCGTGAACGTGACCATCCCGCAGTCGGTGTGGCCGATCACGAACGCCTCCTGGGTGCCGAGCAGCGTGCGGGAGATCACGAGCGAGCGGAGCGCGTCGTCGGTGGCGATCCCGCCGGCGTTGCGGAACACGTGGGCGTCGCCCTCCTCGAGGCCGAGCGCCTTCGCCGGGTCGATGCGGGCGTCCATGCAGGTGATCACTGCGAACCGGCGGGCGGGAGGCATCGGCAGGTCTCCCTTGGTGAACTGGGCGGCGTACGCCTCGTTGGCGGACTTGACGGCGTCGAGCTCGGACACGGTGGTCTCCCTTAGGGTCGCTTGGTTGGGCAAAACTATATAAGCAAAAGTAACTCGGTCAACATCCTCGGATGCTTAACCGAGGCTTCACATGCTTCGGCCCGGTGCCGCGCAAGGATGTAGGCCGTGCCGGGGACTGGAACACGGTCGCTGAACGCTCGGATCGTGTCGGCGATGCAGTGGCTCCCGGCCATGGTGGCATCCGCGTACGGGGTGCTGCTGCTGTTCCGTCTGGGATCTGTGCTTGGGGCCGTCTACTCGAACAGCGACGCGGCGTCGCCGTCGGTGATCGCCCAGTGCGTCGGCACGCGCGTCTGCGGCGGCGGCCGGGTCACGCTCGGCCACATCGCGTACTACACGACCCTCTGGTTCGATCTCCTCACCCGGAGCCTCCCCGTGCATCGTGCGGTCTGGGAGGGCGGTCCGTACGCCCTGTCGGTCGCCGCAGGACTGATACTCGGCTGGACCGTCCTTCGGCTGGCGGGGGCATGGGCGGGCACGATCGCGTTCGTGATCGCGACGACCGCGAGCTCGGCGACTCTGTATGCGAACTCGGCTCAGGCGTTCCACGGCACGACGTGGTTTGCGACGGTCGTGCTCGGCGCGTTCCTGCTCTCGCGTCAGGAGCCGCACCGTCGGAGGCTCGCGTGGACGTTGGCGGCGGTCCTCGGCCTGGCCGCGTTCGTCGGAGCCAACCTCGCCTCGGATCCGCTGCTCGCGGTGACGGGTGTGGCGCCGCTCGTCCTTGCTCCCCTGGTGCTGTGGCTCAGGAGCGGCAGACGCCTCTACGGTGAGCGGGCGGCCGTCGGCGGGGCGACTGCTTTCCTCGCGGTGGTCTTCGCGCTCGGGACGGCGGTGACGATGCGGTCGGTCGGCCTCGTGCCTGCGCCGATGGGGTGGGCCGCGCCGACGGGCGGCGTCGATCGGCTCGGCAGTCGAGCGCTGACGCTCCTGAACGACATCGGTGCCCTCGCCGGCGTCGGTCCGCTCGACGGCGCGACCGGCGGTCGCCTCGCCGTACGGCTCGCCGCTCTCGCACTGGTTCTCTCGGCCGTCACGTTCGCACTCGCTCGATCACTCACAAGGCCGAGGGTGGGCGACGACGACCGGGACACTCTCCACGTCACCTACTGGGGCACCTCCGGGCTCCTGCTGGTCCTGGCGTTTCTGTTCAGCGGCGTGCCGCTCGGCGCAGGAGTCCCGAGTTCCCGGTATCTCGTCGGGCTCACGTACGTCTGCGCCGCTGTGCTCCCGGTCGCGGCGCGGCGTCGGGCTGGCCCTCGCCTGTTAGTGGCCGCGGCGACGGCGACGTTCGCCGCCGTCAGCTGCGCCTCGCTCGCGGCCGGTGAGCTCCCGGCGCTCAAGGCCCACTTGCCCGTCGTTCGCTTCGGCCCTGCGATCGTCCGCACACTCGAGGCACTCGGGATCCGCCGCGGTTATGCCCAGTACTGGAAGGCCGCGCCACTGACCTTCGAGAGCTCGGGACGCGTGCTGGTCGCACCCGTTCACGCGTGCAACCTCGGGCGATCGCTGTGCTCCTACCGGCTCAATTCGGTGAGCGCCTGGTACGCGCCCACCGCGCGGGGCCCGAGCTTCCTGCTCACGAGCCCGCCACCGACGGCTTCGGTCGCTCGGTGCGATCGCTCGGGACGCCGCGGGCGACGAAGCGCTTCGGACCGTTGCAGCTGCTGATCTACGGGGGCGACGTCTCGACCCGCCTCAGGGGCAGCCGGTGATGCGCGGTGCCGCGACGGTAGCGCTGGCCCTGGTCGTGGCGCTCGCGTGGGCGGTGCCCGTGGCGACCGGTGGCTTTCCGCGGTTCGGGCCGGGCTGCACTCGCGACGACTTCTCGGCGGCCGGCTCTAACGTGAGGGCCGAGTTCTGCGCGGCCCGGCCGGGGAGCGGCAGGGCGGTCGTCGTCCTCCACGGCTGCGGCGGCTTCTCGACCTTCGACCACCGTCTCGCGGCCACGCTGCCGCAGTACGGGATCGCGACACTCGACGTCGACTACTTCGAGCCGACGCCCCCGCCCGGGCGCAAGGGGTACTGCGACGCGCACGGGGCCGGGAACGTCTTCTCGACCTGGGTCGAGGTCGCATCGACGGCAGCGGCCAAGCTTCGCCGGGCACCGGGCGTCGACGGGAAGGGCGTCGGGATCGTCGGCTGGTCGCTCGGCGGCGCCGTCGCTCTGGCAGCCGCCGCCGGCGCAACCCACACGCGTCCGTTCGACGCGGTGGCCGGTTTCTCGACGGGCTCGCGGGACGCCGCAGCGGTGGCAGCGCGGCTTCCGCCGACGATCCTCCTCTCGGGCGGGCGCACCGACGCGATCCCCCTGGCCGAGACCCTGCCGCTCTACCAGGCCCTCGTGCATGCAGGGGTGCCGGCACAGCTCTACGTCTACCCGCGAGGGTCACACGACTGGCCCGGCCGGCAGGGCGCACTCGGCATCGCGCACGCCGCGGCCTTCCTGAAGCAGTATCTCCACTAGGGCGCGGAGAGCAGACGTTCTACGAGACGACGAGCGTGCCGGACATGCCGGCGTCTTCGTGCCCCCGTACTCCTTCTCGCCGATCTCGAGCCGCACGTCGTGCTGGAGCATCGACGGGTTCTTGAACACGAGCGTGATCTTCCCGACCTTGGCGCGGACGACCGGGACCAGAAGCAGTTTCCTCACGTTGGATCCTTCCATTGGATGGCTTGCACCTGCCCGCGCGACGCTAGTCGCACTTCATTCGAGGCGGATTAAGCGGTGCGGTAGCGTTCTCGCGTGGCACGGCGGCGGATAGCGATCGGGTGCGGCGTCGGCCTGGTCGTGGTCGTGGGCGCGGTGGGAGCCGGCGGCTTCCTGCTCCACGACACGGCCAAGCCGGCCTCGATCCAGGACGCGGTGCAGCGCTTCCAGGCGGGCGGTACCGGCGGCGGGAAGCTCGACGGCGTCTACGTGTACGCGACGAAGGGCGGCGAGTCGATCGACGCGCTCGGCGGGGCGCACCACCGGTATCCGGCCACGACGAGCATCACGGCGGTCGGAGCGCCCTGCGGGGTGAAGCTCCGCTGGGACGCGCTGCAGGGTCGCTCGACGACGTGGACGCTCTGCTCGACCCGGGCCGGCGTCGAGCTCGGCACCGAGGAGGTCGTGCACACGTTCTTCGGCCAGACGGACGACACGACCTACGCGTGCGCGGGCAGCGAGCTCCTGCGGTCGGGCTCGTTCCGGTGCCGCTCGGGGCGCGGGCGCCAGGACGGGACCGTCCGCGTCCTCGGACGCGGGAGCCTCGAGGTCGGCGGCAAGCCCGTGAGCGTGCTGCACGTCCGCACCGTCGCGACGATCTCCGGCGGCGACCAGGGTGCGGAGACCGTCGACTGGTGGCTCGGCACCGCGACCGGCCTGCCGATCCAGGTCGCCTTCACGAGCCGCACCAGCCGCAAGACGGTCGTCGGCCGCGTGCACTACGCAGAGGACGCCGAGCTGCGGCTGCTCTCTCTGACCCCGAAGCGCTGAGATGGTCGATGCCACACCTGCCTGCGTCTGGCTGGTGGCCCAGACACGGCGCAGGATCGTCCGGTTCGCCCTTGTCCAGGCCCACCGGCCTGGTCTGCGGTCGATCCGAACGCCCTGCTTGGTCTGAGCCATCCCCAGACGCACCCGGGCATGGCATCGACCATCTAGCGGTCGATCGCGTACCAGACGATGTCGTAGCCGCGCCAGACGGTCCGGCCGCGCAGGTCGAGCCCGAGCCGCTCCATCACCGCCTGCGAGCGGACGTTCTCCGGCGTCGTGAACGAGTAGAGCCGCGGCTCGGCCGGGAGGTGCTCCCGCCAGCACTCGAGCGAGGCTCGCCCGCCTTCGGTTGCGAGCCCGCGCCCCCACCAGTCCCGGTGGAGCACCCAGCCGACCTCCGGCGGATCGTGCGGCTCGAGCGGCCAGTCGTGATGGCGGAGGATGCCGATCCGGCCGATCAGCCGGTCGCTCCCGGGATCGACGGCCGCCCACTGGCCGTGGCCGTCGTCGTCCCACATCCGCGCGAAGCGCTCGAGCTGTGCCCGTGTCCCGTCGAGGTCGAGCGGGGGCATGTGCTCCAGGTACCCTGGTTGGGCGTAGATCTCGGCGAGCGCCTCCGCGTCGTCGGGTCGGAACTGCCGCAGCAAGAGGCGCTCCGTTCGCAGTTCGGCGGGGAGGAGCCGGCGGGTCACGCCGCAACTGTAGACACCCGTTCAAGGGACTGACCCTCGTCGCCGATAGGAGATGACGCAATGACCGATCCTGCGGAGCGGAAGCGAAAGCTCGGCCGGCCCAGCCCGGCCCTCGTCGTCGCGATCCTCGCGCTCTTCGTGGCGCTCTCGGGCACGGCGGTCGCCGCCGGAGTCGTGCCGCTCGCGAAGCGTGCGCTCACCGCCGACACCGCCAAGAACTCGCTCAAGCTCGGCGGCCTCACCGCGGCGCAGGTGGCGTCGCTCGCGCCGCCGCCCAACATCTACTACAAGACCGCGCCGTGGACGCTCACCGCGGGCAGCGACGCGACGGACTTCACGACGAGCTGCGACCCGGGCGAGCACGTCCTCTCGGGCGGCTTCGACAACCCTGACGGCAACGCGCTCCCCCAGGACACGCACCCGACCGCCGACGGCACCGGCTGGGTGGTCAACCTCCAGGACCTGTCCCCGTCGAGCGACACCGGCGGCACCCTCTACGCCGTCTGCCTCCGCTGATGGACGCCCAGATCAGAGGAACCACGATGCCGGTGCTCGAGGTGCGCCTCGACCCGGGCGAGAGCGTCGTCGCCGAGTCGGGCGAGCTCGGCTGGGTGACCGACTCGATCGAGCTCCAGACCTCGACGGCGCTCGCCGGCTCGGACGGGATCTGGGATGCGACCAAGCGCTCGTTCGGCGGCGGCTCGTTCTTCATGACCGAGTACTCGGCCACGACGGCTCCGGGCGTGGCGGTGTTCCCGGCGCGGCTGCCCGGCTCGATCATCGAGGTGCCGCTCGGGCCGGAGCACTCCTACACCGTGCAGCGCGGCGGCTTCCTCGCCGGCTCCTACGGCTGCCAGCTCGCGACCGCCTTCCATCCCAAGAAGATCGGCTCGGGGCTCTTCGGCGGCTTCGGCTTCGTGCTGCAGTCGCTCACCGGCTCGGGCCACGCGTGGATCGCGCTCGGCGGCGAGCTCTCGCGAGTACGAGCTCGACGCGGGCGAGACGCTGCGCGTCCATCCGGGGCACGTCGGCCTGCTCGACGCGACCGTCGACCTACGAGCTGACGACCGTGCCCGGACTGAAGAACAAGGTGTTCGGCGGCGACGGCCTGTTCCTGATGCGCCTCACGGGGCCCGGGAAGGTCTGGCTCCAGTCGATGAACCTCGCCGACCTCGCCGGCGCGCTCGCGCCGTACCTGCCAGGCAGAACGACAGCAACACGAACGTCGAGGTCACCGCCGGCACGTCGGTGATCTCCGGTATCGGCAAGCTCCTCGGCGGCTAGCGCCTCTCCCAGCGCACGAGCAGGCTCTCGAGCTGCCGCCGCTGGCCCTCTCCGAACTCGACGCGGGCGAGCAGGCGGCGCGCCTCGGCCGGATCGTCGTTCGCCACCGCGGCCTCGAGGCGCTCGCGGAGGGGGCTCGGCTCGCGGAGCTGGCGGCGAAGCCAGCGCAGCAGGCTCACGGCGGCGGCGTCCGTCGTCATCGCAGGCGGAGTATGAACCTTAGGATGGGGCGGTGATCGATCCGCTGGAGCGCTGGCAGGGCCTCGGCGACAAGCCCGACTACGCGGGGCTGCTGACGTTCGCGGCGCTGCCGTACACGGAGGACGCCGCCGAGCTCGCCGGCGTCGACGTGGCGATCGTCGGCGCGCCGACCGACGACCTCGTCTCGGACCGGCCCGGCGCACGTTTCGGCCCGCGTGCGATTCGCTCCGCGAGCTGCCCGCCCGGCCCGCACCTGGAGGCCGGGGTCGACGCGGCGCGGGCGCTGAAGGTGGTGGACTTCGGCGACGCGCCGGTGATCCCCGCCGACCCGGCCCGTACCCGGGACGCGATCGAGGAGACCGTCGCCCAGGTCGTCCGCGCGGGCGCCGTCCCGATCGTGCTCGGCGGCGACCACTCCATCGCCGAGCCGAACGTGTCCGCGGTCGCCGCGACCCACGGCCCGGTCGGCCTCGTCCATTTCGACACCCACACCGACACCGGCACCGAGGTCTTCGGCGTCGAGGTCTCGCACGGGACGCCGATGTACCGGCTCGTCGAGGGAGGTCAGGTCGATCCGCGGCGGTACGTGCAGATCGGCCTGCGCGGCTACTGGCCGGGCGAGGCGGAGTTCGCCTGGCAGGCCGAGCGCGGGATCACGAGCTTCTTCATGCACGACGTCCGCGACCTCGGCATCCGCGAGGTGGTCGCGCGAACCGTCGCCGTCGTGGGCGCCGGGCCGGTGTACCTCACGGTCGACGTCGACGTGCTCGACCCGGCCTTCGCGCCCGGGACGGGCACGCCCGAGCCCGGCGGGATGACCTCGGCCGACCTCCTGTGGGCCTGCCGGTCGCTGGCGGAGCAGCTCGAGCTCGCCGGGGCCGACGTGGTCGAGGTGATCCCGACCGCGGTCGGCTCGGCCGACGTGACCGCTCTCGTCGCCGAGCGGATCGTCCGCGAGATCCTGACCGGGATCGCGCTCCGGAAGGGCTAGGGAAGAAGCAAGCGTGCCGTCGCGTCCTGTTGGCAATGCACCAACAGGAGGAGGCGGAAATGCACCTCAGGAAGACCATCGTGCTCGTCGCACTCGCCGCGGTGACCGCGGCACCTTCGGCCCTCGCAATGTACCCGCCGATCGACGCGAGCAACCCCGGCACGCACATCATCACGACGGAGGCCGGCCTGCACAAGAAGGCCAAGCGCGGCCAACAAGCCGCAGCCGAAGCTCTGTCAGCGCTACGTCGAGACGCCGGGCACCTGCCTGGCGTTCGGCTGCAGCCGTAGGACACTCGAGCGCCAGGCTCGCCGCAGATGGGCGAGCCTGGCGCCAATCGCCGCGATAAGGTCATCCCGATGACCGCGACGGTGATGGACGGCAAGGCGCTTGCGGCCCGCGTGCGGGCCGAGGTCGCGGAGGAGTTGGCCGCGTTCGGCCCGGTGGGGCTCGCAACGGTGCTCGTCGGCGAGGATCCCGCGTCCGAGATCTACATCCGGATGAAGCACAAGGCGGCCGGCGAGGTCGGGATCACGGCGCACGACCACCATCTGCCGGCCGAGACGAGCGAGGACGAGCTGCTCGCGCTCGTCGAGACGCTGAACGGCGACGACTCGGTGGACGGGATCCTCGTGCAGCTGCCCGCTCCCGGACCAGATCGACGAGGAGCGGGTGCTGCGCACCGTCGATCCGATCAAGGACGTCGACGGCTTCCATCCGTTCAACGCGGGCCAGCTGTACCTCGACCGGCCAACGCTCGTGCCGGCGACGCCGACCGGCGTGATCGCGCTGCTCGACGAGTACGAGATCCCGCTCGAGGGTGCGCGGGCGGTCGTCGTCGGCCGAAGCGCGATCGTCGGCAAGCCCGCGGCGATGCTGCTCCTCGCGCGAAACGCGACCGTCACGATCTGCCACTCGCGCACGGCCGACCTCGGCGCGGTGACGCGCGAGGCGGACGTGCTCGTCGCCGCCGTCGGCCGCGCAGGCGTGATCACGGCGGACATGGTCAAGCCCGGCGCGGCCGTGATCGACGTCGGAATCAACCGCACGGAGGACGGAATGCGCGGCGACGTCGACCCGTCCGTGGCCGACGTGGCGGGCTTCCTGACGCCGGTTCCGGGCGGCGTCGGGCCGATGACGATCGCGATGCTGCTGAAGAGCACGCTCAGGGCCGCGAGATTCCGCCGGGACGGCCTTGCGTTCCCCCGGGCGTGAGGCTATGGTTCGCGCGCTTCATATCGGTCGGCGGCTCGGTGCCCGGGCCGTCGTTGTTTGCAGTACTAAGGAGGACCGTTGGCTCAGGGCACCGTCAAGTGGTTTTCGAACGAGAAGGGTTATGGGTTCATCGAGCGTGAGGGTGGCGATGACGTCTTCGTCCACTTCTCCGCGATCGAGATGGACGGCTACAAGTCGCTGACCGAAGGCCAGCGCGTCGAGTTCGAGGTCGTTCAGGGCCCCAAGGGTGCCCAGGCCGCGAACGTGCGGGCCGCCTAGCTTTCCCTTTCGGAACCGAATGCGCAGAGGCTCCCGAAAGGGAGCCTCTCTTTTTGGAAGGATCTGACCGATGGCGATCACCAACGACGACGTGCTCCATGTGGCCCGGCTCGCGAGGCTCGGGCTTCGCGACGGCGAGGCCGAGCGGCTCCAGACCGAGCTGAGCGCGATTCTCGAGGCGGTCGGGAAGGTGTCGGAGCTCGATCTCGCCGACGTGCCGCCGACGTCGCATCCGCTCGACCTCGTCAACGTGTGGGACGAGGACGAGCCGCGCCCGTCGCTCACGGTCGAGGAGGCGCTCGCGAACGCGCCCGAACGGGAGGGGGACGGCTTCCGCGTCCCACCGAGCGCATGAATCGTCACGGAGTCGGCACAAAGCCGCGCGGATGCGCCGGCTATCCTGGCAGCCCCCGTGGGTGGGTGGGGGCTAGGGACGGGTCCTGGCGTGATGACCCGGCGATGGAGTCGGCGTGATCGACACGTTGCGGCTCACCGCGGAGGAGGCGATCGGACTCGTCGAGCGGCGCGAGGTCACCGCAGCCGAGCTGCACGCCGCGTACGTCGACGCGATCGCCGAGCGCGACCACGGAGCTCCACTGCTACCTCACCACGCTCGACGAGCCGAACGGCGAGGGGATCCCGATCGCGCTCAAGGACGTGATCTCGACGAAGGGCGTCCCGACCACCGCCGGCTCGAAGATCCTCGAGGGCTACGTGCCGCTCTACGACGCGACCGTCGCCGAGCGCTGCAAGACGGCCGGCCTCTCCCTTCTCGGCAAGACGAACACGGACGAGTTCGCGATGGGATCGTCCACCGAGAACTCCGCCTTCGGCCCTTCGCACAACCCGTGGGATCCGGAGCGGGTGCCGGGCGGGTCCGGCGGCGGCTCGGCGGCCGCGGTCACGGCCGGGCTCGCGCCGTGGGCGCTCGGCTCCGACACCGGCGGCTCGATCAAGCAGCCCTCGGCGCTCTGCGGCAACGTCGGCCTGCGGCCGACCTACGGCACCGTCCCCCGCTACGGCGTCGTCGCGTTCGCCTCGAGCCTCGACCAGGTCGGCCCGGTCGCGAAGAACGTGCGCGACTGCGCGCTCCTCTACTCGATCATCGCCGGCCGCGACCCGTTCGACTCGACGACCGTCGAGCTCCCGGAGCCCGTCCGGCTCCCCGACGCCGAGGATCTGAAGGGCCTGCGGATCGGCGTCCCGCGCGAGCTGAACGAGGCCGAGGGAATCGAGCCCGGGGTCGCGGAGGCCGTGCGCGCGGCGATCGAGCTCGCGCGCGGGCTCGGCGCCGAGGTGGGGGAGTGCGAGCTGCCGTACTCGGTCGACTACGGCCTGCCCTGCTACTACCTGATCGCCCCGGCCGAGGCCTCCTCGAACCTGGCCCGCTACGACGGTGTCCGCTACGGCCCGCGCGAGCCGGGCGACACCTTCCGCGAGATGGTCGAGGCGACCCGCGACGCGGGCTTCGGCGACGAGGTGAAGCGACGGATCATGCTCGGCACCTACGCGCTCTCGGCCGGGTACTACGACGCCTACTACGGCCAGGCCCAGAAGGTGCGAACCCTGATCCGGCGAGAGCACGCGGCGGCCTTCGAGCGCTTCGACGTGCTCGTCTGCCCGACCTCGCCCACGGTCGCGTTCCGGATCGGCGAGAAGGCGCAGGACCCGCTCGCGATGTACGCGGCAGACCTGCTCACGATCCCCTCGTGCATCGCCGGGCTGCCCGGCCTCAACATCCCGTGCGGCCTCTCGGAGGGCCTGCCGGTGGGCCTCCAGCTCGTCGGCCCGCAGTTCTCCGAGAACACGCTCTTCAGGGCAGGCCACGCGCTCGAGCGGGCGCTCGGCTTCGACACGGTCCCGGAGCGGCTGCGATGACCTGGGAGCCGGTGATCGGGCTCGAGATCCACGTCCAGCTGAAGACGCGGACGAAGATGTTCTGCCGCTGCGAGGCCGGCTGGGGCGCGTCCGAGAACACCCGCACCTGCCCGATCTGCCTCGCGCACCCGGGCGCGCTGCCGGTCACGAACGGCCTCGCGGTCGAGTGGACGGTGAAGCTCGGGCTCGCGCTCGGCTGCACGATCGCCGAGCGGGCGGTCTTCGCGCGCAAGAACTACTTCTATCCGGACCTGCCCAAGGGCTATCAGATCTCACAATACGATCTACCGCTTTGCATCGATGGCAAGGTGCTAGTGCCGACGGCCGACGGAGAGCACGCGGTGCGGATCGTCAGGGCGCACCTCGAGGAGGACGCCGCCAAGACGATCCACCACGGCGGCCACTCGGGCCGGATCGGCGGCGCGAGCCACTCCGTCGTCGACTTCAACCGCGGCGGCACCCCGCTCGTCGAGATCGTCACCCACCCGGACATCCACTCGGCGGAGGAGGCGCGGCGCTTCCTGCAGCTGCTGCGCCAGACGATCGTCGAGCTCGGGATCTCCGACGCCGAGATGGAGAAGGGCACCCTGCGCGTCGACGCGAACGTCTCCGTGCGCCCCGCCGGCGAGGACGGCTTCCGCACCCGCACCGAGATCAAGAACATCAACTCGTTCAGCTTCGTCGCGCGCGGGATCGAGGCCGAGGTCGAGCGGCAGATCGCGGTCTGGGAGTCCGGCGGCGAGGTCGAGCAGGCGACCTTCGACTTCGACGCCTCGACCGGCAAGCTCACCTCGCGGCGGACGAAGGAGGAGGCCGAGGACTACCGCTACTTCCCGGAGCCGGACCTCGTCCCGGTCGAGCCGCCCGCCGAGCTCGTCGAGCGGCTGCGTGCCGAGCTGCCCGAGCTGCCGGGCGAGCGGATCCGCCGCCTCGAGCCGGCCCTCGGCTTCGCGCTCGCCGGCGACATCGTCACGACCGGGCGCACCGGCCTCTACGAGGCGCTCGCTCGACGGACGAGCTCGACCCGCGCGAGGTCGCGAACTTCCTGATGAACGAGGGCCGTGAGCTCGAGGACGTGCCGAACCCGGGCGAGCTGCAGAAGCCTGCTGAAGGCCCGCCGCGAGATCCCGCGCGAGCAGTTCGCAGCGGACGGTCTCGGCGAGCGCGAGCCCGGAGTTCTCCGCGGCGCCCTACCTCGCGGAGAAGGTCGTCAGCGACACCTCGGAGCTCGAGCCGCTGATCGACTCGATCCTGGCCGCCAACCCGTCGCAGGTCGAGGCCTACCGGGGCGGCAAGGAGGGCCTGCTCGGCTTCTTCGTCGGCCAGGTGATGCGCGAGACGCAGGGCAAGGCCGACGCGAAGCTCGTCAACGAGCTGCTCCGCGCGAAGCTCGGCTAGATCAACCCGCACATGCGGGCGGTGTTCGGCCAGGGATAGAAGCCGCTGTCGCGCTCGGCGCGCTCTGCGACCCACATCTGCTCGATCGGCGTCCAGTGGTCGGCGGTGCCCTTCTCCCGCAGCAGCCACGCCGCGTAGAAGCGCTGGAATGAGAGGTCCATCTGGAGGCCGCCGTAGTAGCCGTTCCCGGTGTGGGCGTGCCACGAGGCCTCGTAGCGGTGGATGCAGAGCCACGCCTTCTTGTGGGGCGGCCTGAGCGCCTGCCGGTATGCCGCCTGCGCGATCTTCCGCCAGACGGCCGCCGGCAGACGGTCGGCGACCGTGAGCGGCTTGCCCATCACCTTCTGCCAGCGCCAGGTCTCGTTGCGGTAGCGGGTGACGGCCACGGCGTCGGTCACGCGTGAGGCGACGCGCCTGTCGGCGGCCCCGGCACGATCGATTGTTGCGCCGGCGCCCGACGCCGCGAGCACGGCGAGGACCAGCGCAAGGAGAGTCGCTTGTTTCAAACAGCACCCCTTGCAACGGGAATACGGGCCGACGCACCGGGACGGGGAATGGAGCCGCAGCCGTCCGGGCCGGCACGACCAGAGGCCGTGCAGCGTCGTAGTTTTGGCTACCCGGGCAAGCTAGCAGAGCCCTCGGACGCCACGCGCCGGTCACTCCAGCGGGTCGGCGTGACGAAGCCGAGGTACAGCAGCAGCGCGGCGGCGGCGATGAACAGCGCCGTCCCGGCCTCACCGAGGCCGGCGAGAGCGCTGCCGACGGCGGCCGTCCCGACGCCCGCGAGGATGAGCGCGTTGCCGAGCGGCCGCCTGCGGATCCCGATCAGCGCGACCACGACGACCGCGACTGTCCCGGCCGTGTTCCCGAGCACCGCGAGCAGCCGTGCGGGCAGGAAGTCGAGGTGCGCCTGCGCCGTCGGGATCCCGGTCCCCACGAACACGCCGTGCACCGGGACCGCCACGATCACTCCGACCGCCAGCCCTGTCCAGAGGAACGCGGCCGGCGCGGCCCAGCGCCGTCCGACGAGCAGGAGCGACCCCGCGCCGAGCAGCGGCGCGGTCAGCAGCCCGCCGAAGAGGTAGTAGGCGCGGAACGAGCGCGCGTCCCAGCCGTGCGCGGCGCCCCACGCGAGCGCGGCGCACGCGAGCGCGTAGGCGAGCAGCGCGCAGGCCCAGGCGGCCAGCTCGGGCGAGCGGCGCGCGCGCCAGCGTCCCCAGAGCCCGCCGGCGAGGCGGAGCGAGAGCAGCGCGGCGCCGAATGCGAGCAAGGCCTCCACGGGCGGAGCGTAGTAGGCTTCCGGCCCGGTGAAGCGGGTCGCCATCCTCCTCGCGCTGACGGCGCTCCTGCTCGGGGCGATCTCGGCCGCCGCGGCGCCGCCTCACGACTACGCGGCCGTGGCGCTCGACGTCCTCCCGCCGGGAGAGAACGGCGGCGTCGCGTTCGACCGCAACACGACCGACCAGGCGGCGCTCTACGACGGGCTCACGCCGCTCGGCGACAAGGTCGGGAACGCCGACCTCAGGCGGTGGTTCAAGCCCGAGACCCTCGGCCTCGGCGGCGCGAAGGCCGTCCGCACCGAGAAGCTCCCGCGGACCGGCGTCGTGATCCGGCGCGACAAGTGGGACGTGCCCTACGTGGCCGGGAAGACCCAGGCGGACGTCGAGTACGGCACCGGCTGGGCGACCGCCGAGGACCGCGGCCTGCTGCTCGGGCTGATCCGCGGCCCCGCGCGGGCCGCCGCGCTCGACATCCCCGGGATCGACCCGATCTCCCTCGCGCTCTCGGGCAAGACCTTCGTGCCGAGCCCGCAGACCGAGGCCTTCCTCGCGAAGCAGCTCGACCTCCTGCGCGCGCAGGGGCCGCTCGGGCGGCACTTCGTGACCCTGCTCCAGGCATACGTCGCCGGGATCAACGGGTACTACAAGTCGGTCGGGACGCCGATCCAGCCGTACACGCCGAACGACGTGATCGCCGCCGCGGCGCTGATCGCCGCCCGCTTCGGCGCCAACGGCGGCACGGAGGTGGCGCGTTCGGAGCTCCTCTCCGCGCTCCAGAAGAAGCTCGGCGCGGCGAAGGGGCAGCAGGTGTTCGCCGACCTCCGCTCGGCGAACGACCCCGAGGCGCCCGTCTCGATCCCGGGCAGCTTCCCGCAGGAGCTGCCGTCCTCGACCGCGGACGGCAGCGTGATCGTCGACGACGGCAGCTTCAAGCCGGTCCCGCTCGCCGTCCCGCAGATCGCGCCGGCCTCGACGACGATGTCGAACGCGCTGCTCGTCGGCGCGAGCCGCTCGGCGACCGGGCACCCGCTCTTCGTCGCCGGCCCGCAGGTCGGGTACTTCTTCCCCGAGTTCTTCATGGAGGTCGACATGGAGGGCGGCGGCTTCGGGGCGCGCGGCGCGCTGTTCCCCGGGGTGCCGTTCGTGGTGATCGGGCGCGGCATCGACGACGTGTGGAGCGCGACCTCCTCGCAGGCCGACAACACCGACGTCTTCGTCGAGACGCTCTGCGGCGACGACACGCACTACATGTACAAGGGCACCTGCCGCGCGATGACGACGTTCGACGCGGGCGTGCTCAGCGCCTCGGGCTCGCCCGACCAGCCGGTGATCTTCCGCGAGACCGTCCACGGCCCCGTCGAGGGTTACGCAACGGTCGACGGGACTCGGGTCGCGGTCTCGCTCGAGCGCTCGACCCGCGGCCGCGAGCTGCTGTCGACGAAGTCGTTCTTCCAGCTCGACACGAACCAGGTGACCTCGGCGCAGGGCTTCCTGAAGGCGATGGCCGGGGTCGAGTTCTCGTTCAACTGGTTCTACGCCGACGACAGGGACGTCGCGATGTTCTCGAGCGGCCGCCTGCCGGTGCGCGCACCGGGCACCGACCCGGCGCTGCCGACCGACGGCTCCGGCGCCTACGACTGGCGCGGCTTCCTCACGCCCGCGCAGCACGCGCAGGCGATCGACCCGAAGAGCGGCGAGATCCTCAACTGGAACAACAAGCCGGCGGCGAACGTGGGCGCCTCCGACGACAACTGGAGCTTCGGGCCGATCCAGCGCGTCCAGCTCCTCCAGAAGCAGCTCGACGCGAAGAAGGGCAAGCTCGCTCTCACCGACGTCGTCTCGGCGATGAACGGCGCCGCGACCCAGGACCTGCGCGGGGTGCTCCTGCTCCCGGACGTCGACGCGGTGCTGAAGACCGGCCCGGCGCCCGACCCGCGCGCGGCGCAGATGCTGCAGCTTCTCGAGGCCTGGGCGGCGAAGGGCGCGAGCCGCATCGACCTCGACCTCGACGGCAAGATCGACGATCCCGGCGCCGCGATCATGGACGCCGTCTGGAACCGGTGGGCCGACGCGGTGATGACCCCGGTGCTCGGGCCGGCGCTCGTCTCGCGGCTCGCCGACCTCCACATCCGCAGCGACGACGCGAACTCCGGCGGCTCGTCCTACATCGACGGCTGGTACGGCTACGTCGACAAGGATCTCCGCACGCTGCTCGGCGAGCCGGTGAAGGGCGCGTTCTCGACGCACTACTGCGGCGCGGGCGACCTCGCCGCCTGCCGCGCCTCGCTGTGGGCCGCACTCGACGCGGCCGGCGCGCAGCTCGCCGCGGCTCAGGGGCCCGATCCGACCGCGTGGCGCGCGGACGCGACGGCGGAGCGGATCAAGTTCACCTCCGGGATCCTCTCGACGACGATGCGCTGGACGAACCGGCCGACCTTCCAGCAGGTCGTCACGTTCACGGGCCACCGCCCGCGCTGAGTACCGCCTGCGCCCGGGCCACCGCGCCCGTGCGCGTATGGACCTCCAGCTTCTCGAAGACGTGCTCGAGCTGCGTGCGGATCGTGTGGTGCGAGACGCCGAGGATCGCGGCGACCTCCTTGTTCGTGTGTCCTCGTGCGACCCAGCCGAGCACCTCGGTCTCGCGCGGGGTGAGGCGCGTCGCGGTGTCGTCGAACGGTACGAGAGTGTTCAGCGTGATTTGAGGGGCCCACCACGATGTCATTTCCCCTCGCTTGCCGACGGTACTGCCTCGACGACGCGGATGGGCTCGAGGCCGGCTCGCTGCGCGGCGAGCGCGGCATCGCGGCCCGAGGGGGCGTCGAAGACGAAGAAGCAGATCTCGTCCTCGGGAACGTAGATCGAGCGTTCGAAGCGGACGCTCTCGCGCGTCAGCCCTCCCACGGCCGAGCGTGCGCGCTGCTCACGGGCGGCGCGCTCTCCCGCCTGGTTACGCGCCAGATAGGTCTCGACGAGGTAGCTCGGCACACGCCCGACGGTAGGGCGGCGGGCACGCATGTGGAAACGTCAGAACGTCTGAACTTTGCGCGCAAGCTCGGTGCGCGAGCGAACGCCGAGCTTGGCGTAGACGTGCGTCAGGTGGCTGGCCACCGTCCGCTCGCCGAGGAACAGCGCGGCGGCGACCTCCCGGTTCGTCCGTCCCTCGGCGACGAGGGCGGCGACGCGTCGCTCGGCGGCAGTGAGCCCGTCCTCGCGCGTGCGCCCGCCGATGCTCCCGAGCTCGCGGCGCGCCTTCTCGACCCAGGTCGCCGCTCCGAGTTGCTCGAATCCGGCGAGCGCCGCGCGGATCGCGTCGCGGGCGTCGCGCTTCTGCCGTGCCCGCCGGCGGACGACGCCGAGTGCGAGCAGCGCACGGGCCCGCCCGAAGGGATCGCCGACCTCCTCGTGCTGCGCGACCGCCTGCTGGAGGAGGCCGGCGGCTTGCTCGACGCTGCCCTCGGCGGCGGCGACGAGACCGCGGCAGCGGGTCACGTGCGCGAGCACCCACTCGCGTCCGACCCGCGTCGCGTCCGCCTCCCAGACGTCCAGGACTCGCACCGCGTCGTCGACCCGGCCGAGCTCGAGCAGCAGCTCGACGTAGTCGGCGCTCCACCAGCGGACGCTCGGCTCGCCCCAGCCGAGCTTCGCGGCCTGGCGGTCGGCCGCGTCGAGCCGCTGCGGCCGCGGCTGCGTCCCCGCTCCAGAGCGCGGCGAGCCCGAGGACCGCGAGGAGCTGGGGCGGGTGCAGCCCGTACTGCTCCCGAGCCAGCTCGAGACCGCGCTCCGCGTGCTCGCGCGCCAGCTCGAGCTCGGCCTCGATGGACGGCGATCACCGCGAGCGGGAGGAGGTCCTGCGACACCTCGAGCCCGTACTGGGTCGAGATGTCGCGGGCGCGCGCGGCGTAGTCCGTCGCCAGCTCCCAGCGGCCTGCCCAGAGCTCGACCCAGGCGAGGCCCCAGAGGGCGCGTGCGCCCCGCGGCTCGTCGCGCTCGCTCCCACTCCCGGTGCTCGCGCTCGAACAGGGCGCGGGCCTCTTCCCGTCTCGCGGACGGTGCGAGCGTGTTCGCGACGGCGAGCGTCGCCTCCTGTACGAGCTGGTCGCCGCCGACCGCGGTCGCGAAGTCGTGCGCCTGCGAGGGGAGCGAGCGTCCGGTGGGTCGCCGACGATCCAGCCGAGCACGAACTGCACGGCATGCGCGCGCGCCCGGAGCACGTCGTCGTCGAGGCTCTCGGCGAGCTCGAGCGCGGCGTCGGCGTGCTCGAGCGCCCGCACGTACCCCTTCCGGAAACGCGTCGCCCACGCGAGCCGGCAGTGGATCGACCGACTGGAGCGCCGGGCGCGCGGCCGCCGCCTCGCAGTGCCTCCTCGAGCAGCCCGACCGCGCGGTCGGTGCTCTCGAGCTCGGCGAGGAGGATGAGGCACTCGGCGCGCAGCGCGCCGATCTCCGGGTCGCCGAGCAGGGCGGTCGCGATCGCCCGGGCATGCGTCCATTCGCCGGCCGCGCGATGCGCGCGGGCCGCGGCCAGCGCCCGCCGCCGGCGGTCGTCCCGCCGGTCCGGCGGCGTCAGCCGGAGCGCCTGCTCGGCGAGCTCGGCCGCGACCCAGGAGGCGCCGCGATCGGCCGCCAGCGTCGCGGCGTCGTCGAGCACTCCGGCGATCCCGGCGTCGGGCGTGTCCCTGGAGAGCGCGAGGTGACGGGCGTGGAGGAGCGGGTCGTCGACGACCCGCGCGATGCGTCCGTGGACGATCCGCCGTTCCTCGCCGAGGTCCTGGTAGAGGACCGACGAGAGCAGCGGGTGGCTGAAGCGAATCGTCCCGTTCTCGCGCTCGATCACGCGTGAGGCGACCGCCGGCTCGAGCGCGTCCGGCCGAGACGCCGGCCCGCTCGCAGGAGAGCCTGCGACGTGGTGCCGATCGCCGAGGCGAGCGCCAGCGCGTCGCGGGTGGATGCCGGGAAGCCCCGAGATCCTCGCGCGGACGAGCTCTTCGAGCGTCTCGGGAACCGGCAGCGGCTGAATCGGGTCGACGTCCGCGTCGAGGACGCGCGCCAGCTCCAGCGCGAAGAACGGATTACCGCCCGACCTCTCGTGGATGCGGAGCAGCGTCTGGCGCGCGAAGGGCCTGCCGAGCCGGTCGCGCAGGAACCGGTGGAGCGCGCCGACGCTGAGCGGCCCCACGGTCAGCCGCCGGACCCTCTCCGCCTCGAGCGCCTGCTCGAGCCCCGCCGGCCGCGAGCCGTCGCCGATGCGTCGGGCGAGCAGCAGGCGCACGTCGCCCGCGCCGAGCCGTCGCAGCGCGAACGCGAGCGCGCGCGTCGACGCATCGTCGAGCCACTGGACGTCGTCGATCGCGACCAGGACCCGCTCCTCCGCGGCGAGCAGCTGCAGCGAGCTGCGAACCGCCATCCCGAGCGCCCGGGAATCCACGCGGTCGCTCGCCGGCTCTTCGAGGAGGAGCGCGCCCTCGAGCGCGCGCCGTCTCGGCGGCGCCAGCGCCGGCAGCACGTCGTCGAGGACGCCGTCGAACAGATCGCCCAGCCCCGCGTGAGCGAGGCCGCGCTCGGCCTCGGCCGGTCGCGCCGAGAGGACGCGGAATCCCGCCGCGCGCGCCTGCTCGACGCCCGCAAGCCAGAGCGTGGACTTGCCGATGCCCGCCTCGCCTTCGAGCACGAGCGCCGCGGGCCGTTCCTCCGCCTCGCCGATGAAGGCGCGCAGGGCGGCGAGCTCCTCCTCCCGGCCGACGATCTCGAACACCATCCCCCTCCCGATGATGGTGCGGAACGACCCACGTGAGCGAGTCGGCGCTCGCTCACGTATCGGAGAACGATACGACGATTGTCCGCTGGTGGGAAGTCAGGCGGTGCTCGAGCGTGCGCGGGACGGCGTCGGATCGACAAATGTCCGATTGAGGGAACGCAGGCGGCCGTCGAGGGTAGGCGGCACCACAAGACTCGGAAGGAGTCGCTCGATGAGGATCCTCAGAAAAGGGTTGGTGCTGCTCGCAGCCTCCGCGGTCGTCGTCGCCGTGTTCGCCGTGGTCGCCTCCACCGCGACGTCGGCGCCACGGGATACCAGCCTCGCGGCGACGGCTGCCATCGACTGGAACAACATCGCGATCACCACGGTGCGAGGCGAGTCGCCGGCGCTGTTCCAGCTCGAGGGACTGATCTACATGTCCTACGTCCAGGCGTCGGTGTACGACGCCGTGGTCAAGATCGAGGGACGGTACAAGCCGTACCACAACTTCCACGCACCGGTCTCGACGGACGGCGCGTCACCCGACGCGGCGGTGACGGCTGCCGCCTATACGGCTCTCGTCAACTACTTCCCGGACAAGGCGGCGTCGCTGACGACGACCTACAACGCGTACCTCGCAGGGCTTCCCGTCGCGGGCAGGCTGCAGGTGTCCTGATCGGGCAGGCCGCGGCGAACGACATCATCGCGCTGAGGGCGAACGACGGCCGCAACGCGGTGATCACGACCCCGTACGGCCAGGGGCCGAACCCACCGACCGAGCAAACGGCAGGTATCTGGATCTTCGCGCCGCCGCCGTCGCTGCAGTCGGCGCAGATGCCGTGGGCCGCATTCATGCAGCCGTTCATGCTCAAGAGCCCGTACCAGTTCCGGGTGGGCCCGCCGCTCGACATCACGAGCCACAAGTACATGGTGCAGCTCGAGGAGCTCAGGGCGTTCGGCCGGGTCAACAGCCCGGTGCGGACTCCGGAGGAGACGGCGATCGGGCAGTTCTGGAACGCGAACGTGACGAGCCAGACGCAGCAGTTTCTCCGTGATCTCTCGACCGCACACGGCTTCGATCTCGTCGACACCGCGCGTGCGCTCGCGATGGGGAACCTCGTCGACAGCGACGCCGGAATCGCGTGCTGGGACTCCAAGTACCACTACACGTTCTGGCGTCCCGTCACCGCGATCCAGCATGCCGACATCGACGGGAACCCGGGGACGACGGCTGATCCGTCCTGGACGCCGCTGCTCACGACTCCGAATCACCCCGAGTATCCGGCAGCGCACGGCTGTATCACTGGATCGGACGCCGAGGTCGCCGCGAACCTGCTCGGCACGACCGACATCAACGTCGACTTCTGGGGTGCGACGGGCGGCTTCACGACCCTGACCGTCATGCGCCACTACGCGACGGTGCAGGACCTGCGCGACCAGATCGTCGACGCACGCGTCTGGGCCGGGCTCCATTTCCGCTACTCCGGCAAGCAGGGCGTCAAGCTCGGAACCACCGTCGCCGACTGGACGATGAAGCGGAACTTCCAGCCACCGTCGGCTCGTACGACTGACCGTCGATCGACCGGGAGGGGGTGCGAACGGCCCCCTCCCGGGTGCCCGCGGACCGGTTCGCTAGGCTAGGCCGCAGTGGCGGAAAGCGGTATCTGATGACTCCCGGGCCCACTCCGGTGCCGCCCGAGGTGCTCGCCGCGCTCGCGGCGCCCGTCGTCCATCATCGCAGCCCCGACTTCCGGCCGGTCTACGAGCAGTGCCTCGCGCGGCTGAAGCAGGTCGTCCGCACCGAGCACGACGTGCTCCTCTTCACCGCGTCGGGCACGGGCGGGTTCGAGTCGGCGGTGGCGAACCTCACCTCGCCCGGCGACCGCGCGCTCGTCGTCTCCTCGGGGAGCTTCGGCGAGCGCTGGGCGACGATGGTCGCCGGGTACGGCGCCGACCTCGTCCACCTCAAGCTGGAGTGGGGAGCGACGCCCGAGCCCGCGGAGCTGCGGGCGACGCTCGAGGAGTCGGGCGGCGCGAAGGTCGTCTACCTCGTCCATTCCGAGACCTCGACCGGGGTCGTCTCCGACATCCAGGCGCTCGACGCCGTCGCGAAGGAGGCCGGCGCGCTCGTCGTCGTCGACGCGGTCTCGAGCCTCGGCGCCGTGCCGCTCGAGACCGACGCGTGGGGAATCGACGTGGTCGTCTCCGGCTCGCAGAAGGCGCTGATGACCCCGCCCGGGCTCTCGCTCGCCTCGGTCTCGCCCGCCGCGCTCGCGGCGGCCGCGGAGGCGACGACGCCGCGCTTCTACTTCGACTGGGAGCGGACGCGCGCCGCCCA
>CAVUZM010000019.1:0-382793 GCA_963746005.1 uncultured Actinomycetes bacterium
TCAGGCATCGGGACCTGTCCTGGGTAGGCACGTCCCGGGGTCAGGCATCGGGACCTGTCCTGGGTAGACTCGGAGGATGCGGCCGGTCATCGGCATCACCGCCTACGCGGAACAGGCGCGCTGGGGTGCCTGGGACCTGCCCGCTGCCCTGATCCCGCTCATGTACGTGCGGAAGGTCGAGGAGGCCGGCGGACGGCCGCTCCTCGTGCCGCCGTCCGAGCTGGGCGTCGAGGAGACGCTCGACGCGCTGGACGGGCTGATCCTCTCCGGCGGCGCCGACCTCGATCCCGACGTCTACGGCGCCGAGCCGCACCCCGAGACCACCGGCACGCGCCCCGAGCGCGACGCGGCCGAGCTCGCGCTGCTGAGCGCGGCGCTCGAGCGCGACATGCCGGTGCTCGCGATCTGCCGCGGCAGCCAGGTGCTCAACGTGGCCCGCGGCGGCGACCTCGTCCAGCACCTCCCCGAGGTCGTCGGCGGCGAGCAGCACAAGGAGACCCCGGGCGTCTTCGCAGACCACGACGTCACGGTCGAGCCGGGAACGAAGCTCGGCTCGCTGCTCGGCGAGCGGACGCCGGTGAAGTCGCACCACCACCAGGGCTTCGGCCGGGTCGGCGAGGGGCTGAGGCCGGTCGCCTGGGCCGAGGACGGGACGCTCGAGGCGATCGAGGATCCCGACCGGCAGTTCGCCGTCGGCGTGCTCTGGCACCCGGAGGCGGGCGCGGACGACGCGCTCTTCGGCGCGCTCGTCGAGCAGGCCCGCGACTACCGGGCTAGCCGGTAGCGAACGGCGGCGCGGTCACTTCGGCCGAGAGCGGCGGCGCCTCGACCGGCTCGACCGACGGCGGAGGCGCAGGCACCTCGCGCAGCACGGGCGGGAGCGGCGTCGGCGCGGGCGCGGGCTGAGCCGGAGCCGGCGGCGTGGCCGCAACGGGCGCCGGCGCGGCGGCGGCCGGAACCGGAACGGCGCAGGAGCCGGAGCCGGGGCGGGAGCCGCGGAGGCCGGGGCGGGAGCCGCAGGGGCCGGGGCGGGAGCCGCAGGGGCCGCGGCGGCCGCAGCCGGAGCGGCGGCGGGCACGGCCGAGCCCAGAGCCGCGGCGATCAGGCGGGACTGCACCATGAGCGCGGACTCCAGCCGCTTCTCGATGTCCACCTGGAAGAGCGCCGTCTGCGCCTGGACGCGGAGCCGGAACGCGCGCCCCTCGCCGATGACGTACCCGACGAGCACGCCCGCCAGTCCGCCGAGCAGGATCGTCGCGAACCCGAAGATCGCCGGGATCGGCCACACCGAGGAGAGCGGCGTCAGCGGGACGGCTCCGAAGATCACGCCGACGATGCCGCCGGCGACCGACGAGCCGACGCGCACCGAGTCCGCCTTGTGCATGAGCTGCCGCGCGAACTCCTCCATGATCGTCGCATCGAATGTGTTCGTGTTGTCCACGGTCACAATGTCGGCTCGACAGGCCCCGTGCTTGAGAGCGGCTTTAGACTGGCCCCGTGACGCTGACGATCCTCAACCCGGCGACCGAGCAGCGCCTCGCGCAGCTCGAGCGCGCTGGAGTGGAGGAGACCGACGCCGCCGTCGCGGCCGCGCGCGCGGCGTTCCCCGCCTGGCGCAAGGTCGCGCCGACCGACCGGGCGCGCCTGCTGCGGCGGCTCGCGACGCTCGTCGAGGACAACCACGAGGAGCTCGCGCGGCTCGAGTCGCGCAACGTCGGCAAGCCGATCTCGGGCGCGCGCGGCGAGATCGGCATGGTCGCCCAGGTCTTCCACTACTACGCGGGCGCCGTCGACAAGCACTACGGCGAGACGATCCCCGTCGCGGGCGGCGTCGACATGACCTTCCGCGAGCCGCTCGGCGTCGTGGGGCTGATCGTCCCGTGGAACTTCCCGCTCAACATCTCGAGCTGGAAGCTCGGCCCCGCGCTCGCCTGCGGGAACACCGTCGTGCTGAAGCCGGCCGAGCTCACGCCGCTGACCGCGATGCGGCTCGGCGACCTCGCGCTCGAGGCCGGCTTCCCCGAGGGCGTCGTCAACGTCGTCGTCGGCAAGGGCTCCGTCGTCGGGCAGCGGCTGATCGAGCACCCGGACGTCGCCAAGATCGGCTTCACCGGCTCGACCGAGGTCGGGCAGCAGGTGATGCGCGGCGCGGCCTCGACGATCAAGCGCGTCACGCTCGAGCTCGGCGGGAAGTCGGCCAACGTCGTCTTCGCCGACGCCGACCTCGAGAAGGCCGCCGCCTCCGCGCCCTACTCGGTGTTCGACAACGCGGGCCAGGACTGCTGCGCCCGCTCGCGGATCCTCGTCGAGGCCTCGGTGTACGACCGGTTCACCGAGCTGCTCGTCGAGGCGACGCGGAACGTGCGCGTCGGCGACCCGGAGGACGACGCGACCGAGATGGGCCCGCTCGTCTCGGCCGCGCACCGCGAGACGGTCGCCTCGTTCGTCGAGGGCACGCCGCTCTTCCAGGGCGAGGTCCCCGACGGCCCCGGCTTCTGGTTCCCGTGCACGCTCGTCGAGGCGTCGAACGACGACCGGATCGCGCGCGAGGAGGTGTTCGGGCCGGTCGCGGCGATCATCCCCTTCAAGGACGAGGCCGAGGCGATCGCGATCGCCAACGACACGCCCTACGGCCTCTCCGGCTCGATCTGGACGCGCGACGGCGCGCGGGCCCTGCGCGTCGCGCGCGCGCTCGAGACCGGTGTCCTCTCGGTCAACTCGAACAGCTCGGTGCGCGTCTCGACGCCGTTCGGCGGCTTCAAGCAGTCCGGCTTCGGCCGCGAGCTCGGGATGCACGCGCTGCAGAGCTACTCGGAAGTGAAGAACGTGTTCATCTCGACAGAGGAGTGACATGGCCAGGCTCGACGGCAAGGTGTGCGTGATCACGGGCGCCGCGGGCGGGATCGGGCGCGAGGCGGCGAAGCTCTTCTCCGACGAGGGCGCGACGGTCTGCGTCGCCGACGTCAGCGCCGAGACCGGCGAGCCGGCCGCGGCCGACTGCCGCGACGCGTTCTTCCATCCGGTGGACGTCTCCGACCCGGCCAGCGTCGAGGCGCTCTACGCGACGGTCGCCGAGCGCTGCGGCGGGATCGACGTGCTCTACAACAACGCGGGGATCATGCCGCCCGACGACGACTCGATCCTCACCACCGAGCCCGATGCCTGGGACCGCGTCCAGGCCGTGAACGCGAAGGGCGTCTACCTCTGCTGCAAGTACGGGATCCCCCACCTGCTCGAGCGCGGCGGCGGCTCGGTGATCAACGTCGCCTCGTTCGTCGCGCTCGTCGGCGCGGCCACCTCGCAGATCTCCTACACCGCGTCGAAGGGCGCAGTGCTCTCGATGTCGCGCGAGCTCTCCGTGCAGTTCGCGCGCCAGGGCGTGCGCGTGAACGCGCTCTGTCCCGGCCCGGTCGAGACGCCGCTGCTGATGCGCCTGTTCAGCGCCGACCCGGCCGCATACGAGCGGCGGCGGATCCACCTGCCGATGGGCCGCCTCGCGCAGGCGCGGGAGATCGCGAACGCAGCGCTCTTCCTCGCCTCCGACGAGTCGAGCTACGTCAACGGCTCGACCTTCCTCGTCGACGGCGGCCTCACCGCCGCCTACGTCACCCCGGAAGGCTGAGCGCGCCGGCCTTGTAGTAGGCGCGGGCCTGCGCGCGGAAGTAGCCGCCGTCGTCGTCGGCCGAGAGCGACGGGCGCGTGTTGCCGTCGATCGGAGCCGGGTTCGTGACGCCGTCGTGGCGGGCGTCGCACGCGCAGGTGGTCCCGTCCGCGCCGCCTCCGAAGAGGAACCCGACGTAGCCCGCCGCCGCGTACGCGCGGAGGTGCGCGCGACCCGAGTCGCCGAGCAGCCACTGGACGCGGTTGTCCTGGTAGTGGCCCCACGTGTCGTCCATCGCGCTCATCAGCGTGTTCCCGAGCGGGATCTGCCAGGCCGCCATCCGGATCCCCGCGAGCTTCACGAAGGTGGCGCCGTACAGCAGGTGCCGGTGGAAGTCGGCCGGCGTGAACCACGTCTTCGCGTTCCCCTGGACCTTCTCGTAGAAGCCCGCGTCCCGGTCGGAGAAGTCCTCGAACGAGACGTCGAACTTCGCGTGGAGCGAGAGGTAGAACCTCGCCGACTCGGTCGCGTAGGCGCGCACGGTCGCGTCGCTCGGGTCCTCGTAGACGATGTCGTGCTTCGTCCCCCAGCCGCTCATGTGGTAGGCGAGGATCACGTTGGGGGCGAGCGAGTCGCGCAGGCTGACCCACTGCTGCGCGAACGCCGAGCCGAGCGCGACCGCGTTCGCCTGCTCGAGGTAGCCCCAGAGATCGGGCTCGACGTGGACGACGACCGGCTTCGTCCCGCGCACGCGCTGGAACAGCAGGCGCACGTCGGCCCAGTAGGCCTGCATCACCGCCGGGTCGCGCAGGTGCGCGAGATCCGTCTGGCCCTCGTCGCCGCCCTTCGGGTTCGACTGCAGGAGCTGGTAGTAGGTCAGCACCGGGATCACGCCGTGCGCCCAGGAGTCCTGCACGTACATCGACGCGAACGTGCCGTTCGGGTTCCAGGTCGCCCAGCCCTGCCCGGTGTTCACGCCGCCGGCGAGGTACTGGTACCGGAAGCCGAACGGGGCCGAGCGCCGGAGCGCGGCCGCTCCGCCCGGCGAGTCGGTGAGACCGAGCTGGAGGGTCGTCGGCCAGCCGTGCGGGAGCGGCGGGAGCTTGGCGGCGGCAGGCCCCGCGAGGGCCAGGAACGCGAGCACCGTTGCGAGGACGCGCATGCCCTTGAGACGCCGGGCCGCCCAAATCCTTTTCGTAGACTGGGTCCCGTGGAGCGAGCAGCACGCGATCGAGGTGGAGAGCCTCGTCCGGGAGTTCAAGAAGGGCCCGCGCGCGGTCGACCACATCGACCTCGTCGTCGCTCCGGGCGAGATCTACGGCTTCCTGGGCCCGAACGGCGCCGGGAAGTCGACGACGGTGCTGATGCTGACGACGCTGCTGCCGCCCACCTCGGGCACCGCGCGAGTCGGCGGGTTCGACGTCGTCAAGCACGGCCCGGAGGTGCGCAGGGTGATCGGCGCCGCGCTCCAGGAGGCCGCGCTCGACCCGCTCCTCACCGGCCGCGAGCACCTGCGCCTGCAGGCGAGCCTCCAGGCGCTGCCGCGCCACGAGCGCGGCCCGCGCGCCGACGAGCTGCTCGCCCGGGTCGGCCTCACGGACGCCGCCGATCGCAGGGTCCGCGGCTACTCGGGCGGGATGAAGCGCCGGCTCGACCTCGCGCTCGCCCTCGTCCACCGCCCCCGGATCCTCTTCCTCGACGAGCCGACCACCGGCCTCGACATCCAGAGCCGGACGGCGCTCTGGGAGGAGGTGCGCCGGCTCGCGAAGGACGACGGCGTCACCGTCTTCCTCACGACGCAGTACCTCGAGGAGGCCGACGTGCTCGCCGAACCGCGTCGGGATCATCGACCACGGCCGGATCGTCGCCGAGGGCACTCCCGCCGGCTCTGAAGGCCGAGATCGGCCGCCCGACCGTCGAGGTCGTTCCCGCCGACCCGGCGGAGGAGGCCCACGCCGCCGCGATCCTCGCCCGCTTCGGCGAGCCCGTCGCGTCGGCGCACGGCGTCGCGGCGCGGCTCCGGACTGGGCAGGCCGACCTGGCCGAGATCGTCCGCGCCTTCGACAACGAGGGCCTCGCGGTCGGGCAGCTCCAGCTCCACCAGCCCTCGCTCGACGACGTCTTCCTCGCCAAGACCGGCCATTCGCTCGAGGGCGCCGAGGACGGGCTCGCGATGGAGCCTGCTTGACCGTCCTCGATCAGATCTACCTCCTCGCCCGGCGCTCGGTGGTGCGGACGCTCCGCCAGCCCGCGAACATCATCGCCCCGATCGTCTTCCCGCTGATGCTGCTGGCCGTCAACTCGGCGGGCCTGAAGGCGGAGACGCACCTGCCGGGCTTCCCGGGCAACTCGATCACGGCCTTCATCCTCGCGGTGCCGTTCATCCAGGGCGCGCTCTTCGCGACGATGAACACCGGCACCGACCTCGCCCGCGACATCCAGACCGGGTTCCTGAGCCGGCTCTCGCTCACGCCGATGCGCGGGATCGCGCTGCTGCTCGGCCAGCTCGGCGGCACCGTCACGCTCGGCCTGTTCCAGGCGGCCGTCTACATCGCCGTCGGCCTCGCGATCGGCGTCCGCTTCGCGTCGGGGCCGCTCGGCGTGCTCGTCCTGCTCGGCTTCTTCGTCCTCGTCGTGCTCGCGTTCGGCGCGCTCGGCCTGTTCGCCGCGCTGCGGACCGGCTCCGGCGAGGCGGTGCAGGGGCTGTTCCCCGCCTTCTTCGTCTTCCTGTTCATCTCCTCGATGGCGATCCCGCGGAACCTGATGACGGTCACCTGGTTCCGGGATGCCGCGACCGTGAACCCGGTCTCCTACCTGATCGAGGGCGTGCGGAGCCTGATCGTGATCGGCTGGGACGCGGAGGCGCTCGCGCTCGGCTTCGGGATCGCGATCGTCGTGGCCTCGATCGCGATCTCGCTGGCGGCCTGGTCGCTGCACGAGAGGCTGGCATCCTCGTGAAGCGCCTCTCGGTCGCGCAGGCCGTCGCCTGGCGGAGCCTGCACAACTTCACCCACAACAAGTCGCTGTTCATCCCGTCGATCGTGTTCCCGCTCTTCTTCTTCACCGCGTTCGCGGGCGGCCTCTCCGGGATCTCGCGCGCGCCCGGCTTCGACTTCCCGGCGGGCTACACCGCGTTCCAGTTCGCCTTCGTGATGCTCCAGTCCGCGGCGTTCGCCGGCGTCTTCACCGGCTTCGGGATCGCGCGCGACTTCGAGAGCGGGTTCGGGCGAAGGCTGATGCTCGCCGCGCCACACCGGAGCGGGATCGTGCTCGGCTATGCGATCGCCGCGCTCGGGCGGTGGGTCATCACCGCCTCGCTCCTGACCGTGATCGCGCTCGCCGTGCGGATGAAGGTCGGCGGCAGCGGGATCGACCTGCCCGGCCTCTACCTGCTCGGGATCATGGTCAACTTCGCGGCCACGCTCTGGGCGGCAGGGGTCGCGATGCGGCTGCGGACGATGCAGGCGGGCCCGATCATGCAGATGCCCGTCTTCCTGATCCTCTTCTTCGCCCCGGTCTACGTGCCGCTCGCGCTCCTCCAGGGCTGGATCCACAGCGTCGCGGTCGTGAACCCGATGACCCGGATCCTCGAGGCGGGCCGCGGCTTCGTCGCGGGCGCGCCGACTCAGGTGCTCGCCGCCTTCACCATCGCGGCCGCGCTCGGGTTCCTGTTCCTGCTGTGGGCGATCCGCGGGCTGCGCTCGGCCGAGGCCGCGGGCTAGCGGCCGAGGTAGGCCTTGCGGAGGTCCTCGTCCTCGAGCAGGTCGGCGGCCTTGCCCTGGAGCACGATCCGGCCGGTCGAGAGGACATAGCCGCGGTCGGCGATCGAGAGCGCCATGTTCGCGTTCTGCTCGACGACGAGCATCGCGACGCCGGCCTCGTGCACCTGCTGGATGATCTCGAAGCTCCGTTCGACCAGGACGGGCGCGAGCCCCATCGACGGCTCGTCCATCAGCAGCAGCTTGGGGTGGCTCATCAGCGCCCGCCCCATCGCCACCATCTGCTGCTCGCCGCCGGAGAGCGTGCCCGCGAGCTGGCTGCGGCGCTCGTGCAGGAGGGGGAAGAGCGTGTAGACGCGGTCGAAGTCCTCCTTGCGCCCGCTCGTGTCGCGATTGAGGTAGGCGCCCATCTCGAGGTTCTCGAGCACGGTCATCGGGCCGAACAGGCGCCGGTTCTCGGGCACGATCGCCATCCCGCGGCCGATCCGGTGGCTCGTCGTGCGGCCGGTCACGTTCTCGCCCGCGAACTCCACGACCCCGGTTCTGGGCTTCACGAGCCCGAGGATCGTCTTCAGCGTCGTCGACTTCCCCGACGCGTTCCCGCCGAGCAGCGAGACGAGCTCGCCCTCGCCGATCTCGATCTCCACGTCCTGGAGGATGTGGATCTGCCCGTAGTAGGTGTTGATCCCGGAGAGCTTGAGCAGGCTGCTCACTTGGTCGTCGCCGCCTTCGTGCCGAGGTAGGCCTCGACGACCTTCTCGTCCGTCGCGACCTGGTCGAAGGAGCCTTCGGCGATCTTGACGCCGTGGTCCAACGTGGGGGAACCCATGGTTCCCCCACGAGCCCCCTCCTTCACACCGCTCTGCGCAGCTGCAGCAACTTCGGCTCCCGCCGGGCGAAGCCCGGCTCCGCCGAGGAACACCAGCTCACACCGCGGCGCCATCACTTCGTCGTCGCCGCCTTCGTGCCGAGGTAGGCCTCGACGACCTTCTCGTCCGTCGCGACCTGGTCGAAGGAGCCTTCGGCGATCTTGACACCGTGGTCGAGCGCGATCACGCGGTCCGAGATCCCCTCGACCACGTGCATGTCGTGCTCGATCACGAGGATCGTGTAGCCGCCGTCGGTGCGGAGCTTGCCGATCAGCTCGGTGATCTCGTGGGTCTCGGCCGGGTTCATCCCCGCGGCGGGCTCGTCGAGGAGCAGCAGGCGCGGGCCCGTCGCGGTCGCCCGCGCGATCTCGAGCCGGCGCCGGTTCGCGTACGAGAGGCTGTAGGCGGGCTGGTCCCAGCGGTAGCCCATCAGCCGCTCGCCGAAGAACGCGAGGCGCTCCTCCGCGACCTGCCGGATCTCGCGCTCCTCGCGCCGCATCCCGGGCGTGCGCAGCATCGAGCGGAAGACGCCCGCATTCGTGCGGCCGTACTCGGCCGTCATCACGTTCTCGCGGACGGTCATGTTCAGGAACAGCCGCAGCGTCTGGAACGTGCGCGCGATCCCGCGCTGGGTGATCTGGTGGGGCTCGAGCCCCAGGACGCTCTTGCCCTCGAACACGATGTCGCCGGCCGTCGGCGCGTAGATGCCGGTGATCACGTTGAAGAGCGTCGTCTTGCCGGCACCGTTCGGCCCGATCACGCTCACGATCTCGCCCTCGCCGACGTCCAGGTCGAGCTTGTCCAGCACGGCCAGGCCGCCGAAGGCCATGGAGACGCCTTTGAGCTCGAGCAGCGCGCTCACACGATCTCCACGCGCGAGGTGCCGAGGATCCCCTGCGGCCGGGTCGTCATCACGCCGACGAGCAGCGCGCCGAGGAGGACGAAGCGCGTGACCTCCGGCTTCTGTGCGAGCACGTTCTCCCAGACGAAGGCGCCCATGTAGAGGGTCGGGATCAGGAAGAGCATCCGCTTCGTGCCCTTCAGCGTGGTCAGCGCGAGCACCATCGCGATCAGCGCGACGTAGGCGATCGTCTTGCCGCTGCCGAAGGTGGCCGGGACCGCCACCCAGTGGCCGACCAGCCGGCCGACCGCGTCCGAGCCCTGCGTGGCCCCGGCCGTCCACGACGGGTGGATCGCGTGCGCGATCTCGCGCACGACGACGCCGAAGGCCAGCGTGCCGACCAGCACGATCGCGAGCCACTTCCACGGCCGCAGGAAGGCGAACAGCGCCGCGAGCACGGCGGCGTAGAAGACCCAGCGCGAGTGCTGTGGCGAGCGCAGCACCTCCAGCATCACGTTGACGAGGATCGCGCCGAGCACGACGCCCGCCTGGCTCCCCGCGCCGCCGAGGATCACCATCGCGTAGATCGTGATCAGGAGCGGTAGCGCAAAGCTCGCGGGGAAGACGCCCGCGTTGAGCGAGGCGAAGAGACACCCGGTGAGGCCGGCCGTGGCCGCGCCGAACGCGAAGGCCATCAGCTTGAGCTTGTTGACCGGCATGCTCATCAGCTCGGCCGCGAGCGGGTCCTCGCGCAGCGCGCGCCAGGCGCGACCGGTGCGCGAGTCGTTCACGAACCGCAGCGCGACGAGGACGACGACGAAGAACGCGAGCGCGACGTAGAGGTACCAGACGTTGAACACGCCGAGGTGCGCGACCGGCAGGTGGTGGCCGAAGAGGCTGAGCGGATCGACCTGCGCGATCCCGTTCGCGCCGTTCGTGAGGTTGACCCCGAAGATCGACTCGCCGTTGATCATGATCGTGAGGAACGCCTGCAGGAAGAACAGCGTCACGATCGCCAGGTAGTCGCCCGATAACCGCCGCGAGGGCAGGCCGACGAGGAAGCCGAGGAACGCCGTCGCCGCGACCACGAGCGGGATCGCGATCAGCGACGGCAGGTGGACGTGGAACTGGTTCGAGTCCAGCCACGCGTACAGGTACGCGCCGAAGCCGTAGAAGGCGACGTAGCCGAGGTCGAGCAGCCCGCCCCAGCCGACGACGACGTTCAGGCCGAGCGCGAGCAGGACGTAGAGCAGCGTGTCGAACGAGACGCGGCGGACATAGCCGCTCGTAGACACGAGCGGGATCAACGCCACGAACGCGACGAAGAGGCCCCACCGCACCCACCAGGGCAGCCGCATGAACATGTCGGAGCCGGGGCCGAAGAAGCCCTTGCGCTGCGTCCGCTCGCCGGAGCGGGCGACCCACTCGTCGCGCCCGATGCCAGGTTCGGTGCTCATACCTTGCGGATGTCCGCCTTTCCGAGCAGCCCGGTGGGCCGCACGATCATCATCACGATCAGGATCGCGAACACGAAGAGGTCCGACCACTGGCCGCTGAGGTAGCCCTGGGTCAGCGACTCGAACAGGCCGAGCAGCAGGCCGCCGAGCATCGCGCCCGGGATGCTCCCGATCCCGCCGATCACCGCGGCGGTGAAGCCCTTGAGGCCGGCGTTGAAGCCCATCAGCGGCGAGGCGTCGGCGCGCAGCGCGAACATCACGCCGGCCGCGCCCGCGAGCGCCGAGCCGATGATGAACGTGATCACGATGATCCGGTCGACGTCGATGCCCATCATCGCGGCCGCCTCGCGGTCGTAGGACGTCGCCCGCATCGCCTTGCCCGATCTGCGTCCTGTTCACGAGCAGCGTGAGCGCGATCATCAGCAGGAACGCGGAGGAGATGATCACGATCCGCAGCAGCGAGATGTGCAGCGGCCCCCAGGTGATCCCCTTGAAGAAGAGGGCCCCGCCGCCGAAGGCGAACGCGTTGTACTGGCGATGCGAGGCGCCGAACAGGAGCTGCGCGCTGTACTCGAGGAAGAACGAGACGCCGAGCGCCGAGATCAGCGGCGCGATTCGAGGCGCCGTTCGGAGCGGCCGGTACGCGAACCGCTCGATCGCGACGCCGAGCCCGGCGCAGCCGACCATCGCGACGATGAACATCAGCACCAGCACGATCCAGATCGAGATCACGGGGTTCGTCGCGCCGCCGAACGCCGTGCAGGACGCCGAAGCCGATGTAGGCGCCGATCATGTACACGTCGCCGTGCGCGAAGTTCAGGAGCTTCAGGATCCCGTAGACCATCGAGTAGCCCAGCGCGACGAGCGCGTAGACGCTCCCGAGCGTCAGGCCGTCGACGAGGAACTGGACGAGTTTGTCGATGCTCATTTTGCGAAGCGGGATTCTGTCACGAACGACGTGCGGCCCGACTCGCTGCCGGGCCGCACGTCGTCACGTTCCGTTCCGTTGACTCAGCCGACGAGCTTGATAGCTCCCGTTCGACTCGATCTTGAAGATGTAGAACTTGGCACCCACGGGGTCATGGGTGGCGTGAAGCCGCCCCACGAGCCGCCGAGGATCCACTGCTTGATCCTCACCTTCGGGATCTGTGCGAGGACCGCGGCACGCGTGACCTTGCCGCCGTTGACGCAGGCCGCTTGATCGCCTGCATCGCGATCTGCGTGGCGCCGTAGGACGGCGGGCCGAAGCTGCCGACCTTCTGGCCCGGATTCGCCTTGAGCCAGCCGGCGACGAGGAGCTTGTCGCCGGGGATGCCCGTGATGTCCGGCGCGAAGTTCGACACGTACGCACCCGCGAACGTGAACTTGCTCGGGTCGTTCGTGCCGTCGGAGCCGAAGATCTTGGCCTTCTTGCCCTGCTCGGCCATCTGCTGCGCGAAGGTCTGAGCCTCCGGCGGCTGCTGCCACGGGATGAACACGACGTCGGTGTCGCCCGGGATCTTCGTCACGATCGACGAGAAGTCGGTCACCGACTGGCTCACCGAGTCACGGATCACCGTGACGCCGTGCGCCTTGAGGTACGCGCCCGCCGCATCGGCGAGGCCCGGTGGAGTAGGTCTCCTCGTCGTCGATGATGTAGACCTTCTTCGCCTTCAGCTGCGAGATCATGTACTTGGCGTCGCTCGGGCCCTGGATCGCGTCGTTGGGCACGTCCCGGAAGAAGAACTTGCCGACGGTCTGGGAGCCGATCGTCAGCGTCGTCCGGGTGGCCGACGGCGAGATCGCCGCGAGGCCTGCCGCCTGGAACGTCGGGCCGGTGGCCACGACGGCGCCCGAGGTCGACGGCCCGATGATCACCATCGTCTTCGGATCCGAGACGTACTTCTGGGCGAGCGTCGACGCGAGCGCCGGATCGAGCTGCGTGTCGCCCTGGTAGAGGCCGACCTTCAGGCCGAGCAGCTTGTTCTGAACGGCCACGGCGTACTTGACCCAGCTCAGCTGCTCGACGCCGAGGAAGCCGGCGTCACCGGTCAGCGGGGCCATGAGCGCAATCTTGGCGCTGTTGCAGGGAACCGCGGCCGCAGCGGACCGAACGGCCACGGCGGGAGCGGCCTTCTTGGCCGGACTCGCATAGGCCGCGGCCACGACCGCGAGCGCCGCAACCGCAGTCAGCAGCGCAAATAGACCTGTCCTTCTCTTCATCGAACCCTCCTTGATGATGGATCTAGCAAGAGCACCTGTATGAGACGAGCGCCGCGCACGGTTAGTTGCCCGCGGCCGCGTCGTAGCTGCGCGAAGCCGGGCTTCCCGACGGATGGAAGACACCCATGATCCGCATCACCGCCGGGCCCGTGTTCTCGATGCAGTGCACCTCCTCGGGAGGAAGATGGAAGCAGGAGCCGGGGCCGATCGGCGTCTGCTTCCCCGCGATGTGCGCGATTCCCTCGCCCTCGACGATGTAGCCCACCTCGTCGTAGGGGTGGCTGTGGTCGGGGGCGCGGTAGGGCTGGACGATGCCGATGAACTGGGTCACGTCGAAGCAGCCCGCGTCCTCGTTCACGAGGAGGCGGAAGGTGCGGTGGTCGTCCGCGCGCTGCTCGGGCTGGTCGTCGAAGCGGACGGTCACGCGCCGCTCGCCGCGGGCGGGCTCGCGGTCCTCGGGTGCGCGGACGGCGACGAGGACGAGCGGCTCGGGGCCGGGGTTGTCGATCGCGCAGGTCTCGCCCGCGACGAGGTAGACGCCGGTTCCCGGCTCGAGCGCGTGCGACTCGCCGTCGACGTCGAGCGTGGCCCGTCCCGAGACGACGTAGAAGACCTCCTGCCGGCCGTCCTGCACGACCTGCGGCAGCGAGCGCCCGGGCGCGTAGGTGAGCACGGCCTGCTCCAGCCGCTCGCAGCCGTTCGAGCGGTCGAAGACGCGCCGCACCTCGGCGGTGTCGCCCTCCACCGGCCGCGGCGGAAGCGTGTTGGAGTCGATGACGTAGTCCACAGGCGATTTGATCAAAAGCGCGAAGGGGGGAAGTTTCCTGCGCGCAAGCGGCAAAGTCAATTCGAATAGCCTTGCCGCATGGAGACGGGACTCGCGGGCACGAGCGTGCTCGTCACCGGCGCCTCGGGCGGGATCGGGGCGGCGTGCGCCCGCGCGTTCGCGGCGGAGGGCGCGAAGGTCGTCGTCCACTACCACCTCGGGCGGGAGCGCGCGGAGGCGCTCGCCGCCGAGCTCGGCGGGGCGCCGGTCGTCGGCGCCGACCTGACCGACGAGGCGCAGGTCGACGCGCTCTTCGAGGCGGCGGGGCCGTTGCGCGCGTGCGCCGCGGTCGCGGGCGTGTGGCCGCGCGAGGACGTGCCCGTCTGGGAGCTCCCGCTGGCCCGGTGGGAGGAGACGCTGCGCGCGAACCTGACCGCGACGTTCCTGACCGCCCGCGGCTTCCTTCGCCAGGGCGGCCGGAGCCTCGTGCTCGTCGGCTCGACCGCCGGACTCTTCGGCGAGGCCGGCCACGCGGACTACGCGGCCGCGAAAGCGGCGATCCTCCACGGCCTGCTGCCGAGCCTGAAGAACGAGGCGGCGCGCCTCGCGCCCGACGCGCGCGTCAACGCCGTCGCGCCGGGCTGGACCGAGTCGCCGATGACCCGCGGGCTCGTCGACCCGGAGGCCGTGCGCCTGGTGAGCCGGACGATGGCGCTGCGGAAGATCGCGCGGCCGGAGGACGTGGCGGCGCAGGTCGTCGCGCTGACCTCGGAGACGATCTCGGGCCACGTCACCGGCCAGATCGTCACGGTCGCCGGCGGGATGGAGGGACGCGTCCTCCACGAATAGCCCCGGATAGCCGAAACGGCGGGCACAAAGCCCGCCGCTCCGAGTTACCCCGTACCGCAGGAAAGATTGCCGTCAGTCCCGGGCGAGGAGTACGCCAAACTCATCGACGCTCCGGCGCTTCGACTTGAGCCGGAACGCCAGGACGGGGCCGCCGCCCGGCCCCGTCCGGCGGTCTCCCTAGGGAGGCCGCTTGGCCGAGTGCCCCGCCGCATGGGGCCTCGGCTAGCTATTTCCGAGAGGGCCCCCGCCGCATCGGGGCCCGCTCTCGGTGTGGCCAAAGTATCGGGGATGTGTTGCCAGTTGATCCATCACCCGAACTCGGTTGACTGCGGTGGTTGACTTTCGGGCCGCTAGCCTGGGCGGGGTGAGCAGGTTTCTCGAGCGCCTGGCGAGCGGCCCCGTGATCGTCGGCGACGGCGGGATGGGCGCGCTTCTCTCGAGCGCGGTGCCGCGCCTGCGCTGCCCCGAGGAGGCGAACGTCCGCGCGCCCGAGAGCGTCGTCGCCGCCCATCTGAGCTTCATCCGGGCGGGGGCCGACCTGATCGAGACGAACACGTTCGGCGCGAACCGGCGCAAGCTGGCCGGGCTCTACCTCGAGGACGAGTTCGAGGCGATCGTCGGCGCGGGCGTGAAGTGCGCGCGCGACGCGCGCGAGGTCTCCGGGAAGGACGTGTTCGTCGCGGGCTCGATCGGGCCGCTGCCCGAGCGCGGCGCCGACGACGCGGAGGTCTTCGCAGAGCAGGCGAAGCTCCTCGACGGCCGCGGCGTCGACCTGCTCACCGTCGAGACCTTCGTCGACCTCGACCAGCTCGTGACCGCGATCGAGGCGGTCCGCTCGGTCTCGTCGCTGCCGATCGTCGCGCTCCTCACCTTCGACGACGAGGACGCCGAGACGCTCGCGGGCGTGTCCGCGCGGGATGCTGCCGAGCGCCTGCGCGAGCTCGACGTCGCGGCCTTCGGCGCGAACTGCGGCGCGGGCCCGGCGGCCGCGCTCGCGGCCCTCGGCGAGATGGCCGGCGACGGCGCCGTGCTCGCGACGGCGCCGAACATCGGCCACGCCAGCCGCTCCGGCGGCCGGATCGTCTTCCCGCACGCGACTCCCGACTACTTCGCGGAGTTCGCCGCGCACGCCCGCGCGCTCGGCGCACGGATCATCGGCGGCTGCTGCGGCACGACCCCGGCGCAGATCGCCGCGATCGCCGAGGCAGTCGCGGGTGAGCGCGCCCCGACAACGCCGCCGGTGCTCGCCCAGCGCGACCTCGCTCCCGCCGCACCCTCGGCGCAGGGGGAGACCGGGCTCGCACGGGCACTGCGCGAGGGCGAATGGGTCGTCTCGGTCGAGCTCGACCCGCCGCAGGGCGGCAACAACGAGGCGATGCTCGCCGTCGCGCGGCGGCTCGCCGAGTCGGGGAAGGTCGGCTTCGTCGACATCAACGACAACCCGATGGCCCGGGCGCGGATGAACGCGCTGATGGCCGCCGTCGCGATCGAGCGCAGCTGCGGGATCGAGACGATCCCCCACGTCACCCCGCGCGACACGACCGTGATGGGCCTCGAGTCGGTGCTGCTCGGCGCACACGCCGAGGGCGTCCGCAACGTGCTCGCGGTCACGGGCGACCCGCCCACCGTCGGCGACTACCCCGGCTCGCAGGGCGTCTACGAGGTCGACTCGATCGGGCTCACCGCCCTGCTCGCCCGGCTCAACGCGGGCGAGAGCTGGTCGGGCAAGACGATCGACGCCCCCACCTCGTTCTTCGTCGGCGTCGCGGTCAATCCGGCGGCGGACGACCTCGAGCTCGAGCTGGAGCGCTTCGAGCGCAAGGTCGAGGCGGGTGCGCAGTTCGCGATGACCCAGGCGCTCTTCGAGCTCGACTCGCTCGACGAGCTCCTCCGGCGGCTCGGCGGCACCTCGCCGATCCCGCTCCTCGTCGGGATCTGGCCGCTCCGCAGCCACCAGCTCGCGCTACGCCTCCACAACGAGGTGCCCGGGATCGTCGTCCCCGATCACGTCCAGGAGGCGCTGCGCGAGGCCGGGCCGAACGCGCCGGAGGTCGGCCTCGAGCTCGCACGCGCCCTCTACGCCGAGTGCCGCGAGAAGGCCGCGGGCGTGTATGTGATCCCGCCGTTCAAGCAACCCGAAGCCGCACTCGACCTGCTCGGCTAGAATCGTCCGGCGCCCGGGGGCGTAGTTCAGCTGGTTAGAACGCCGGCCTGTCACGCCGGAGGTCGCGGGTTCGAGTCCCGTCGCTCCCGCCTTTGTCACCCCGCCGGTGTTTGCGCTGGCGATTGCGCCGTTCGGCCGTCTTGAAGTAGCGGACGAATGGCGGTCGCGGCTTGACGGCGACGATCACGCCGCTGTCTTGCCAGATCCGGTCGAAGAGGCTTGCGAGCAGTTTCCGCCGCTCGGCAGATGAGGGCTCGGTCTCCCAGAAGCGTGCGAAGTCGGATAGCAGCGCTTCGGCTTGGTCGAGCCGCGGGTCGAGCGGCGGCGATGTGCGCTCCAGTTCTTCTTGGAGTGCCTGTCGTTTGAGCACGTATTGGTTCTTGGTCAGGTCGCCGAGCACGTAGAGGTCGCGGAGTCGGTCGAGTTGCCCGTGAAGCTCGCGGCGGCGCTCCGCGTTGTCGCCGCCGTTGTTCTGCGCCTCCGCGCGAAGCGTGCCGAGGACATGTGCGCGAAGCTGCGGGTCGGGCTGGAAGTCGCGGATCCACTCGATGAGCTGATCTTCGATCGGTTCGGCCTTGACGATCGGCTGGTCGCAGTCGGGCGTGTAACGGTGGGTCGAGCAGATGTAGCGGCGGATGCCGGCGCGTGAGCCGCGGGTGCCGTGCATCCGTGCGCCGCAGCGCTCGCAGTGCAGGAGCTTGCGGAGCAGGTAGTCCTCTGAGGGTCGGCCGGGCTTGAGGACGCGAGTGCGCCAGGCGCGGATCTCCTGCACGCGGTCGAACAGCTCCTCCGCGACGAGCGGTTCGTGTAGGCCGCGGACGGAGCGATCCTTGCTGCGCAGTCCGCCGACGTAGCCGCAGTAGGCCGCGTTGACGAGCATCTCGCGCACGGTGTCTTTGCCGAAAGCCCGCCCGCGCGCAGTCCTGGCACCCTTCGCGTTCAGCCATACGGCCGAGGAGCGGTCCGACTCTTGGCCGCCGGCATATCGCTCGAACAGCTCGCGAACGAGCGGCGCCCGCTCGGGGTCGGGAGTCGCGCGCCCGGACTCTGTGTCGCGGATGTAGCCCCAGGGAAGGCTGCCGACGAGGTGGCCCTGGCGGGCTTTCTCGCGCAGGCCGGTGCGCGTCCAGAACGAGAGCGAGACGGAGTAGTACTCGTCGAACATCTCGTGGATCGACTCGGCGAGAAAGACCGACGGGTCGGATGGGTCGTCGCCAAGCGGCTGGGTGACCGAGATCACCTTGATCCCGAGCCGCTCACGAAGCAGCTGCTTGTAGCTGCGCGCCTCGGGTTGGTTGCGGGCAAACCGCGAGGTGTGGTAGACGAGCACGACCTCGAAGCGCCGCTCGGCGGCGTCCGCCATCAGCCGCTGGAACTCCGGCCGCCCATCGGCGCGCTTCCAGCCGGAGTGGAAGTCGCAGTAATGCTCGACGAGCTCGAGCTCGTTCTCCTCTGCGAAGCGGCGGATCGCCTCCCGCTGGGCATCCGGCGAGAACCCCTGGCCCTGCTCCTCTGTCGACTCGCGCACGTAGGCCGCCGCCCGCTGCCTAGGCTGCCTTGCTGTCCTCGTCGGCTTCAGCGGGCGCGAGGAGCTCGCAGCCGCGGCGGAGCCACCACTCGACAAACCAGCGCGCGAAGGCGAGGACTTCCGGGTGGAGTTCGTCTGCTTGCTCAAGCGCGTTCCCCCTCTCGGGACTGGGCCCGGCGCCGTCCTCGATCAGACCACGACCGGCTGGCGTTCGCAACCTCTTCTGCATCAGTAGCACCGCCGCGACGACGGCGGCTGGTCCTGCAAGCCCGGCATCGATACTCCCTTCGGTCGTAGACAGGGCGCGGCGACCGTGGTCGCCTCGCGCGTGCGGCGGGCTTGCCTCCTCCGCGATCGCGGGTCGCGGAGAGCCGGCAGTCACGAGCAACGCGAGGGAAGCCGCCAAAGGCGGCTTGACGGCCGGCGCGCGACCCGCACAATCCGGACAAAGCCCGCCGCACGCGGGCTAACCCGTTTCAAGGTTCAGTGCTCCTACCGTCGTGGCAAGGCCGTCGCAGAATGGCTGCAGAGCCTGACTCGGGCCTGACCTGTGCCTGACTTGGAGATGCGAGGCAGGTCTGTTCTGACCTGAGTGATCTGTGACGGATCGTTCTCGGGACAGCTGAGACGTTCCGGGCACATCTGAGACATCTCCCCGGCACGCGGAGTCGCAGGTGGCCCCAGAACCAACAGATGCGGGGCAGGTCAGTTCGGCCTCAGAGCAACGCTGCGACCTCGGTCCGGAGCGGCGCGGAGGTCAATCCCAGGGAAGTGTCTGTCGACGCTGCCAGTCGCCGGCGTCGGGAGGGTAGCGGTGGATGGTGACGTTTTGGTAGGGGGCGGTCTGGGCGAGCTCGAAGAGTTTCGGCCGGATCGGGTCGGGGGCGAAGTACCAGACGCGGTCGTACTCGAGGCTGAGCTCTTCGATGATCAGTTCGAGGCGGCTGCGGCTTTTGAGGTTGAGCTCGACCTCGATCGCGATCCTTTCGGGGCAGGTGAGGACGGCGTCGGGGAGGTGGGGCCGGTTCTGGGAGCGGGAGGGGGATCGTTGCGCGAGTGTGCGTTCGCACTCCCACTCGCCAATCTGCAGTTCGCGGTCGAGCAGTAGGCGAACATTGGTGACCGCCTCGATGTGGGTGGCGAGGCCGGGATGGGCATCCCAGGTTCGGTAGGGGGAGTCGATCAGCCTGCTGCCGGAGCGGGTGAGCCAGACAAACGGCGGCGCCTCGACGGCGAGCCGTGCGCTCTGTGTCCAGCCGGCGTTGCACCAGCGGTCACGCAGGCCACGCGCGGTCCTGTAGCTGCGGCCGATCAGGCGGGCGAGCTGGTCCAGCGTGATCGCATACTGCTCCGCGATCAGCCCCAGCAGCACCAGGTCCCTTCCGGAAACCTGGAAGCTCCCTCTGTCTCGCCGCCGCCGCCGCTTCCCCTCTTCATTCCAGGTCGTCGTTGCCAGTGCTTCTCCCTCCTCAGACAGTTGCTTGTTTGTTCTTCTTGTTGTTGATCGGTCTGCTTTTGCGTCCCCGCTCCCGCTCCCTCATCCCGCCCTTCGCTCCCGCGGTTCGTGACCTCCCGCTCTCACAGATGCTCTACGTAGAGAGAGGGAGGTCACGAACTCGGCGCCGCAGGCGACGAGAGCGGGAGCGACCCCAAACCGGCCCGGCTGAGCGGGAGCGGGGACGCACCCTCGCCCGCCCGTGTCGGCAAGCGGCATGGCAGTCGGAGCCGGTTGACTGCCCTGTTGGCTGCCATGCCGATCGCGAACGTGTTCGTGCCTGCCGGCCCCTCCAGCGAGTGGCCGCCATGGGGTTGTATGGCGATTTCCCCACAATTCGCCAAACCGCCGACGCCGCCGAAAACAACCCCTCTACATAAGACAAGGGTCGAAACAGGCTGTTTTGAGACTGAGTCAACACGACTGTGGCTGAGAGCGGGTGAACGATCAGTTGAGCCGACGCTGGCCGTTAAGGCATAGACAAATGACACGCATCCAGTGATTCGAGCGAGAGCCCGGCCGAGCAGCGGGTATTCGCTTCGCTCCGTCGGACGTCGCCAAGTCGGACAGCGAAATTCGCCGCTGACGCCCGAATCTCCGTGAACCGCGTGGCCTCGCGGTTACTTGCCGGCCGACGTGGCCACGAACTGCGATACCGCGTCGATCTGCTGTTTCGTAAGTCGCCCGCCGAAGGAGGGCATGCCCCCGCCGCCGTTGGTCACCTGGCTCGCGACCTTGGCCTGGGACGGCTTGCTCTGGTCGAGGTTCGGCCCGATCGCGCCGGTCGCGTGCGCTGCCGCGAGGGTGTGGCATGACGCGCAGTTCTGCGTGAAGACCATCGCACCGCTCGCCGCGCCGGAGGCGCCGGCCGCGGACGCCGGCCCGCTCGACGTGTAGCTGCCGTGCGCGCCGAGCCTGAACGCGACGACCTCGGTCGTCTGTCCCTTTCCGCCCGGGAAGCTCGCCGCCGTGATCAGCGTATCGCCGACGATCGCGACCGGAGCGTTCGTGAACGCAGGAAGCTTCTTCCTCCAGACAATCGAGCCGTTGGCGCGGTCGAGGCCCAGCAGGTAGCCGTCGAAGGTCGTTGTAAAGACCAGGTCGTTGGCGACAGTGGCGTTGCCGTCCGGCATCTGAGCAAGCTTCGTATCCCAGAGAACCCGCCCGGACGCGAGGTCGAGAGCGACCATCTCACCCTTTCCGGCTCCGAAGCTCGCGCTTCCGAGGCCGGTTGTGCGCGTCTTCCAACCGGAGGCGAGGTTGGCGACCGGGGCGTAGACGACACCGTCGGCGACGGCCATATTCGTCTCGACGCCGCCGACGACTCCGGGTTCGACGGTGAGCGGGAAGTGCAGCTTGAGCCGGTGTCGGAGGGCAAGGGTCCCATCGGCGTCGTGCCCGTTGTGCACGCCGACCTTCGTCTTCCACACGAGTGCCCCCGTAGCCGCGTCCATCGCGTAGACGTAGCCCATCTTGCCAGCGTCGAGGATGAGCTTGCGCCCCTTCGACTCGGTGTAGATCGGGGAGAGCTGCATGTCCCAGTCGTGGAAGTCGTCCGGCACGCCCTGGAAGTACCACTTGAGCTTCCCCGTCTTCCCGTCGAGCGCGACGGTGCTGTCCGTGTAGAGGCGCTTGCCGGGATGGCCGAGCGCGACCGACGCGGGCTGATACATGTTCCCGATCCCGAAGTAGACGGTGCCGTCGGGGCCGATCGCGGGGGCATTCCACGCCCCGCCCCCGATGATCTTGGCCCCGGCCGGATCGGCCACCGTGTCGAAGGTCCAGAGAGTTTTGCCGGTTCCGGCGTCGAGCGCGTAGACCACCCCGCCCCCGAGGAGCGCGGCCGACGAGAGGTAGACGACGCCGTTCGCGACCTGGGGCTGGATGTCGATCCCGAATCCGTTGGCGAGCTCACCGCCGCCCTTCTGCAGGCGGCTGGGCACGAGCCCGGCGTTCCGCCAGAGCTCGCGGCCCGTCTCCGCGTCGAGCGCGAACGCGAACTTCGCCGTCGCCCCGTAGACCTTGCCGTCGACGACCGCGACTCCATTCGGCCCGAGGTCCTGAGAGTTGTAGCGGTGTGTCCAGAGGACGCGGCCCGACACCAGGTCGACTGCGAAGACGTTGGAAGCGAGGTCCTGGAGGTACACGACCCCGGCCTGGCTCGTCACCGGGTTCGCCGCGAAGGTGCCGTAGATGCTGCTCGCCGTCAGCGGCATCGTCCACGCGACCCCGAGCTTCGAGACGTTGGCCGCCGAGATCGACGTCTGCTGAGTCGCCCGCGTATTGAGGGGATCGCCATTCTCGAGCGACCAAGGGCGGCCTGCGCTCTGGGGCTGTGCCTGACCCGTCGTCCCCGGGCTCTTCCCGGAGCTGCCGTAGCCGACAACCCAGCCGACGAAGCCCCCGACCATGAGCACCGCGACGGCGACCCCCCAGATCCTGGCGTCGCCGCGTGCGAACAGCACTCCCCACTTGCGGGCCGCGATCACCGACGCCAGCAGCACCACAACGAGCGCGAACATCCCGTGGAGGCCATGCACCGCGGCCGTGTTGCCGAGGTCCTTGGCAAGCCCGACCTGCACCGCACCGATCACGAACAGCCCGAGGCTCAGCCACACCTGCACCCGATCGTCACGCCACCAGCCCAGCAATGCGCTGAGGAACACGACCAGCTCGATTCCGAGCACGATGTCGCCGTTCGTCTCGTGTGTGGCGAGTGCACCCGAATCCCCGAAGACGTACGACGCGATCAGGTAGACCTGCACGAAGACTCCCACCACGACCGTCGCGGCCGCGACCCAGTTGACGTAACGCGCGACGCTCTCGATGCGCTTCACCGTCTGACCTCCTCTCGGCGCACCAGTCGGTGCAGTTCCGCTGATGGTCACCTACCCCACCTTTCCGTGTCTTCATCGCCAGCGTCCATCAGGCACCCCCGCCTGCCGGAATCCGCGAGTACCCGCTAGCGGGACATCCATCGGGCGGGCCGGCTACCGCCAGAACTACCGTCGGATCTGGTCGCCGACGGGGGAGGCGTGGACCACGGCCCCTCGCCCACGCCTCCGTTTACCCGGTGCCTACTGCTTCTTGACGAGCTCCTCCGCCTCCATCCGTGCGGAGATCGCGTCGAGCACGGCGGATTCCGCCTCCGCGATCGCCCCGGATGCGAAGTCGATCGCGGCCATCGCGTCGGCCTCGGCGTCCTCGGCGTCGTTCACGGCCTCCGTGGCGTCGAACGCGGCCTTGGAGGAGCGGAGGTCTTTGTGCATCTTCTCGAGATGCTCGCTCCACGACTTCTGCAGCTCCTTCCACGAAGCGGAGACGTGGGCCTGGTCTGCGCCCGCGTTCTCGCGCAGCTTGTCGGCGTGCGCCTGCGCACCCGCCCTGGCCTCGCTCGCAGCCTGCTCGACCCGGTCCTTCGCCTGGCTCTGAGCAGCTGCAACGCGCCGCTCGGCTTCCTGCGCTCGCTCCGAAAGCTCGGCGAACTTCTCCGAAGCACGGCTATGGCTCGAAACGCTCATTGGGTCCTCCCTTGCTTGGCTTCCGCCGGCCCCGCCGTCACTCGACGACGCGACAAACCGGCGCACCGATCGTGCTCGGTGGCGGACGCGCCGCCATCGGTGAGGTGGCGTACCCGTTGCGGAAAAGACGACGCAGAGGCGGCCGAGCGAGACAGCCCGCGACGCACTGAAGCTAGCCCCACCCCAGACTCGCACGTCAGCGGGTAGCCGATTCGGCAGCTGACGCCAATGACGCGCGCAGGGGTTGGTGGGATCGTGTTGATGGGCAGAAAGCACGCCCGACAGGAACGCGGGAGAAGGAGTGATCGTGTCCGCCATCGCCGAGACTGTCGCACTACCGATCCAACGAGATGGACGGGGCAAGGCGAGGGAACGCCGTGCCGCGCGGGGCCTCGTCGAGCGCGTCCCGCTCGGACAGAGGGCGGTCATCGAGCTCGCAACCGCCGACGACGTCGCCTCCGGCGCCGCTGCGGTGACCGCGATGGTTCGCCGCGACACGGGCGCCGCCAGGGTCGAGTGGTGGGCGCCGGCCGATGATGGCCTCGAGCTCGTCGCCGAGGCCGGTCACGGGAGCGGCTTTTCCCAGGACGTTCCGCTCGGGCGCGGTGGGGTGCTCGTCGTCTTCGGCGGCCTCCTCGATTCGGCCCTCGCATCGGCGTTGGCGCCGTTGATGCCTATCCTCCGGCGCCGCCGCGCCGAGGAACGGCTAGCGCAGACGGCGGTCAGGCTGGCCAGGAGCAACGAGGCGTTGGAGGACTTCGCGGCGCTCGTCGCGCACGAGTTGAAGACTCCGCTCCAGGCTGCGCTCGTCGCCGGTGACGCGTCGAGCCCGCTCGAGCAGGCGCTCGATCTCGTCGACGCGTTGCTCGAGGCAGCACGGAGCGGGCAATGCGAGCAGACGTACTCGCCGGCCGCCGAATGCCTCGAAGCAGCCGCCCGGGATCTCCCGACGGACGTCGAGATCACCGGCAACCTCGGGATGATGCTGCCGGTCCCGCCCGAGCCACTTCGCGTCGTCCTCCGAAACCTGCTCGCTAACTCCGTCGCCGCCGGCGCGCGGCACATCCACGTGAGCGCCGTGCGGTCGTCCTCGTGGCGCCTGCTCGTGGACGACGACGGCGCCGGTCTCGAAGACGTCGAAAGCTACGCCGCCGGCAGCGGCATCGGTCTCTCTCTCTGCCGTCGGATCGTCGGCCGCTACGGCGGCGCCCTCGAGCTGGCGCCGCGCCCGGCAGGCGGCACGCGCGCCACTCTCACCCTTCGCGAGGTGCCGCAATGATCAGGGTTCTCATCGTCGACGACCACGACCTCCTCCGCGCGGGATTGCGCAGCCGGCTCGAGAGCGAGGAGTCGATCACGATGGTCGGCGAAGCCGACTCGGCGGAGCGCGCGATCGTGATGGCGCGCGCGCTGCAGCCGGACCTGATCCTGCTCGACCTGCTCCTGCCGCGAAAGAGCGGGTACGACGCCATCCCGGAGCTCGCCCAGGTCGCGCCGAAGTCGAAGGTGCTCGTCATCTCCTCGCAGGCAGCGCCGAGCTCGGTGCGCCGGGCGCTCTCCGCCGGGGCCGCCGGTTATCTCCCCAAGCGCGCCTCCGACTGCGAGCTCGTCACCGCGATCAGGCAGATCGTCGCGGGAGGCGGTTACGTCGACCCGGACCTGGGAGCGAAGCTCGTCGTGGACAACGGGCTGCCGGCACTCGAACCCCTCTCCGAGCGAGAGCGCGACGTCGTTCATCTGCTCGCGCTCGGCCACACGAATCAGGAGATCGCCAAGAAGCTCTACATCTCCGGGCGTACCGTCGACACGCACCGTGCGCACATCATGCGCAAGCTGGAGCTCGAGACGCGTGCCGAGCTCGTGATGTTCGCGCTCGCGAACGGCATCATCGGCCCGAGCGCAAACTGAACTGCAGTCAGTGGGCCTGGTCTCCGCGACGCGAGAGCACGCCTCGCCGCTGCCGGACGGGCGCGGCCGGCGCCTCCTTATCAAGCACGAGCACGTCGATCAGAGTCGCCACGGCGGAGGTGGCCGGAATCGCGAGGATCACAGCGAAGGCGCCGAACAGGATTCCCACGACCACGACGCAGACGAGCGTAACAAGGGGTGACAGCCCCACCGAGTGCCCCATCACGTGCGGGTTGATGACGTAGCTCTGGAACTCCCGCACGCAGATGAGGACAAGGAGCGCCAGCACCGCGACGTGGACGGACTGCGGCAGGCCGACCGCGAGCACGAGGATCGCGCCGATGAGAGGGCCGATCACCGGGACGATCTCGAGCAGGCTCACGAAACCACCGAGGAGCAGCCAGTAGTTCAGCCCGACCAGGTAGAAGCCGAACGACAGCACCGCCCCGATCGCGAAGACCATCAGGAACTTCAGCCGGGTGTAGGAGCCGAGCCTTCTGTCGATCTCGAGGTACGTCGCTCGGGCCTTCTCCCGCTTCGCCTCGGGAGCGAGGCGCGTGAGCAGGTCGATCATCCGGTCCCGCTCGGACACCCAGTACCAGGTCGCGGCGATCGTGAAGAAGGTCCAGACGACCGCGCTGGTCGCCTTGTGGCCATAGGTCGCGACGGGGTGAAGCAGCTGCGAACCCGGTCGGAAGCTCGTGGAGGTGCTTGTCGAGCCAGGTGAGCAGGTCGTGCTTGAAGCCGCTGCCCTGGCCCACGCTCACGCCGGCCACGTTCCCGAGGTTGAGCGCGTGCGTGACCTGGTGCACGGCCGGCGGGATAGCGACCCAGAAGAAGAAGACGATCACGCCGAGAACTGTCAGGAGGAAGAAGAGGATCGCGACGGGCTCCGGAATCCGGTGCCGGTGGAGCCACTCGACTCCGGGGCGGATCGCGGCGGCGAAGGTGAGCGCCAAGAGCAGCATGATCACCACGGTTCTGACCTGCCAGATCCCGAACGCGATCGCGCCTACCCCGATCGCGGCAGCCGTGGCCTTGGCGACCAAGAGCGTCACGTCGCGATCCGACCACGAGCCCCGGCCCGTGGCGGCCGGGTCGCCCTGCGGGTTGCCGGCGGCGGGACCAGGTCCGCCGACACTGCCCGGAGCGGTGAGGTCGCTCACGCGGTAGCGCGCAGAGCGCCCATGTCTTCCGTTGGCGAGATCCGTCCGGCACCGGCGAGCGCCAGCGCGGCGATCACGCCGAAGACGAAGCCGCCGACGTGGGCGAAGAACGCAACGCCGCCGCCGTTCGCACTGGAGCTGAAGATTCCGAAGTTCGCCTCGAACAGCTGGTACAGGAACCAGAAGCCGAGGAAGAACCAGGCCGACAACCGCACCGGGATGATCACGACGAGGCCGAAAACGGTCGAGCTCGGATAGAGGACGAAGTAGGCGCCGAGGACGGCGGCGATCGCGCCGCTAGCGCCGAGGGTCGGCACGAGGGTAGCGCCGTGGCCGCCGAACAGGAGCGTCGCCGCCGTCTGCGCCATCGTCGCCACGAAGCCGCCGACGAAGTAGAAGGCCAGGTACCGGAGGTGGCCGAACGCGTCCTCGACGTTCTTCCCGAACACGAAGAGGAAGATCATGTTGCCGAGGATGTGGTCCCAGCTCCCGTGCATGAACATCGCGGTGATCCAGCTGATCCCCCACGGCTCCGGGCCCCGGCAAGAGTCGTTGACGGTACAGACGTAGAACGACGCGTGGTAGACCGACGCGCTCAGGTGTGGCAGCTCGTAGAAGAGCCAGACCGCGAAGTTCACCGCGATGATCGCGACGTTGACGAACGGGAAGTTGCGCGGCGAGACGCCATCTGAGAGCGGGATCATGTCGCTACTTTGCCGCTCCGTCAGCAGGCGGCCATCGGGCGGATCGCTGACGCGTTGCGTGAAATCGGCAACATCTGAGAAGACCGACCGATGCACGTCCTGTCACACAAAGTGAGACTCGACCTGTGACCGAAGGCCACTTGCAGGCGGCTCGACCTCAGCCCGATGAGACGGCCTCGGGTCGGTTCGCGTGGAAGCAGTACATCCGACCCGCAGCACTACTCCTCGTCACGGCGATCTCGCTCTACCTGCTGCTGCCGAGCCTGCTCTCGGTCTTCTCCTCCTGGCGGTCGCTGTCGCACCTCGACTGGGCCTTCGCGATCCTGGTGCTCGTGTGCGAGGCCGCGAGCACCGCCTGCCTGTGGGAGCTCGACCGGATCGCGCTACGGACACGCAGCTGGTTCGCGGTCGCGTGCGCGCAGCTGGCCGGCAACTCCGTCGGGCGAATCGTGCCCGGCGGCGGCGCCACCTCCACGGCGTTCACGGTCAGCATGCTGCGGCGGGCCGGCGTCGACACGGGAGAAGCAGCGGCGGCGTTCACCGCCTCGACCCTGCTCCAGCTCGGGACGACCCTGGCGCTGCCCCTACTCGCGTTGCCGGCGATCATCGGCAGCGCGAGCGTCAATCCGAGCCTGGCGAAGGCCGCCTATGCCGGAGTCGTCGTCTTGCTGTTGCTGGTCGCCGTCGGCACGGCCGCCCTCTCGACCGATCTGCCGCTCAGGTCGGTGGGCCGCGCGGCCCAGTGGCTTCTCAACAGGACCGTCCGGCGCCACCGGCCCGTGAGCCACCTGCCGCAGGAACTGCTCGCCGACCGAGACTTCATCCTCGACACGCTCGGCGAGCGCTGGAAAGCGGCCGTCCTGGCGGCGGCCGCGAACACGGGGTTCGATTATCTCGCCTTGCTCTGCGCGCTCAGCGCAGTCGGAGCCTCCCCCCGACCGTCACTCGTCCTGCTCGCCTACGCCGCCGCCGAGGTGCTGGCACTGATTCCACTCACACCCGGCGGGCTCGGCTTCGTCGAGGCCGGCCTCGTCGGCACGCTCACACTCGCAGGCGTCCCGGCGCCCGATGCGCTGGCGGCCACGCTCCTGTACCGGCTCGTCGCGTACTGGCTGCCGATTCCCGCGGGCGGAGTCGCGTATCTCCTCTTCCGCCGGCGCTACGACTGACAGGGCTGCGGAGTTTCCGCACGCGGTCAGAACGCTCGCCGATTCGCTCCCGCACCGCGCGCGAGACATTTGGCTCAACACAACGCGAACCTGGGAGGTTCCCGATGAGCTCCATGTTCGATGAGGCCACGAAGACGGTCGAGACGCAGCTGACGAAGATGAGGTGGGCCCTCGGGTTGAACGGCCTGCTCCTCGTCGCGTTCGGCGTCGTGATCCTGCTCTGGCCCGGTATCAGTGTCTACGCGCTCACGATTCTCTTTGGAGCGTATTGTCTGGCGAGTGGCATCATCGCCTTCGCGTCCGCGTTCAGCTCGGACGCCGCCGGCGAGCGGGGTTGGCTCGTGTTCTACGGCATCCTCGGTATCGTCGTCGGCGTGATGTGCTTCGCCTGGACCGGCATCTCGGCGCTGGCGCTGCTCTACGTGATCGGCGCGTATGCGATCGTCGGCGGGATCATCCTGATCGGCGGCGCCTTCTGGCTCCCGGTCAGCGGCGGCGACACCGCCCTGATGATCCTCACGGGTGTAGTCGCGATCGTGTTCGGGATCGTGATCTTCGCCAAGCCCGGCACGGGAGTGCTGGTGACCCTCGCGCTGATCGCCGCCTACGCGCTCGTCACCGGGATTGCCGAGCTGGCGGTCGCGATCGGGGGCAAGCGCATGGTCGAGAGCGACATGAAGCGCACGTTCGCGCCCAAGCCTCAGGCATCGCACTAGCGGCGGGGACCGCAGGCGGAGGCTGAAATAAGAAGTCTCCGCCTGCGTGTCGCGCCCAACGCCGGCGCCGCCGTGCTGCTCGCGCTCGCGGTCGGTTATGTGGTGTTGTGGGCGGTCGCCCGCCCGGCTCACGTGCCGACGGGCCGATTCATCGGCGAGATCTGCGGGGCGGAGGCCGTGTTCCTGCTGTCGTGCTGCCTCGTGCTCGCAGCCCTGATCCCAGCCGTCGAGCGCGCCTTCGGCGGTCTCGACCGCGTCGTCGTCTGGCACAAACGGGTCGCCGTCGCGGCCGTTCTGCTTCTGATACCGCACGTCGTTCTCGTGAGCTCGGCGCCCGATCCTTACGAGACGTCGATCGGGCACGCCCTGGGTGACGTCGCGCTCGTTGGGCTCCTCGTCCTTTCCGTCTGGGCTCTCGCACCGAAGCTCCGCGCCGCGCGCTGGCCCGGACCGGTGCGCCGCCTCGCGCGCGCGAGCTACGAACGGTGGCTGACCGCGCACCGGCTGACCGGGCTGTTCGTCGCGGTGGCGGTCGTGCACGGGGCGCTCGTCGACCCCGTTCTCCACCAGTCGACGACGATCCGAGTCGCCTTCCTCGTCGTCGGCGGGATCGGCATCGCGGCCTACCTGTACCGCGAGCTCCTGGCCCGCTTCTTCGTTCCCATCCGCGACTACACCGTCGCCGAGGTTCGGCGTCCGAACGAGACGACGGTCGAGGTCTCGCTCGAGCCCGTCGACTCCCCCCTGGTGTTCGCGGCCGGTCAGTTCATCGTCCTGGCCTTCGGGGGCGCAAGCGCGTGGGAGCGGCATCCGTTCTCGGTCGCGAGCGCGCCGTCGGAACGTCTGCTCGAAGTCTCGATCAAGGCCTCCGGCGATTACACGCGCGACCTTCACGACAAGGTGCAGAAGGGGACGCCGGCGAAGGTGGCCGGGCCGTTCGGCGGCTTCGACTACCGCCGCGGCGGGCAGGATCAGATCTGGATCGCCGGAGGGATCGGTGTGACGCCGTTCCTGAGCTGGATCCGGTCCCTGGACGACAGCTTCGACCGGAAGGTCGACTTCCTCTACTCGGTCGCGCATCAGAGCGACGCCCTCTACCTCGACGAGATCAAGACCGCGGCAACACGTCACCCCACGTTGCGCGTGCTGGTGATCGACGCCGAGCGGGACGGGTTCCTGACCGCCGACAAGGCCATGAACGGCCGGCCGCCCGGCGCGGACGTCTGGGTCTACATGTGCGGCCCGCCCCCGATGATGATCGCACTCGCAAACGGGTTCCGCGGGCTCGATATCCCCGCGAGCCGGGTGCGCTGGGAGCAGTTCAACGTTCGCTGAGCATCGCGGAGTTTCCGCAACCACTCAGCGGACACTCTGATGAGACGGGCGCAGCCGGCCCATACGATCGGCTTCGTGACCCACGACATCTTTCTTTTCCTGACCACCTTCCTCGCCAGCGGCGTCGAGGCCGTCGAGGCGCTCACGATCGTGCTCGCGGTCGGCGTCGTGCGCGGCTGGCGCTCGACCCTGATCGGCGTCGGCGCCGCGGCGCTCGCGCTCGCGGTGATCGTCGCGGTGCTCGGGCCTGCGCTGCGCCTGATCCCGATCGGAACGCTCCGCCTCGTCGTCGGGGCGCTCCTGCTCGTGTTCGGCCTTCAGTGGCTGCGAAAGGCGATTCTCCGCTCGAGCGGCTACAAGGCGCTCCACGACGAGGGCGCCGCGTTCGCGGCGGAGCGCGAGCAGGCCGCCTCCGTGTCGGCCGCCGCTCCGACGGGCATGGACTGGTACTCGTTCACCGTCTCCTTCAAAGGCGTCCTGCTCGAAGGGCTCGAGGTCGTCTTCATCGTCGTCACCTTCGGAGCCACCCAGGGCCGCGTTCCGCTGGCCGCCGCCGCCGCAGTGGCCGCGGTCGTAGTCGTCGTCGCCGTTGGGCTCGTCGTGAAGGGTCCGCTCGAGCGCGTCCCGGAGAACACGATCAAGTTCGCCGTCGGCCTCCTCCTCACGAGCTTCGGCATCTTCTGGGGCGGCGAGGGCGCCGGAGTCGAGTGGCCCGGCTCGGACCTCGCGATCCTCGGCATCCTCGCCTTCCTGTCGATCGTGTCGACGGTGCTCGTCTGGCAGCTTCGCCGGCAACGAGTCGCAGCGCTTCCCGCGGGAGCCGGAGCGTGAGCCACATCCGCGCATTCGGCGCCTTCTGGTGGGACTTCATCGTCGGCGACGACTGGGTCGTCGCAGCGGGCGTCGCCATCGGGCTCGGCCTCTCCGCGTTCCTCGCACACCGTGGCTACGCCGCATGGTGGGTGCTTCCCGTCGCGGTGGCGCTCGTGCTCACCCTGTCGCTCCGGCGGGCGACGCGTCAGCACCGCTGAGCGGTCGCTGCACGCTCAGCCGCCGACGCTGACGTCCTTGAAAGAGATCGTGAAGTACCCGGGCCACAGGTGGACGCCCTTGATGTTCGGGCGGACCGCATAGACGAGGGCGCCGTACCCGTACGGAATGAACTCGTAGGTAGCCTGCCGGATCGCCGCCGCTTGCTTGTAGAGCGCGGTCGCTTGGTCGGGATTCGCCGTTGCGTCCGCCTTGGCCGTGACGGCCGCGAACTGCCTGGACTGCGGGCTCGCGTGTGCCTCGAGGAAGTTCGTGGCCGCGGCCAGCGACTTCGCGGTTCCCTGCGCTTGCAGCACCTCGTAATGCGTGTAGTCGTCCGGCCCGAGGCTGAGCAGCTCCGTCTGAGACGGCGGATAGAGATTGGAGACCCAGCTCTGCCACGTCAGGATGCCCGTGTAGCCGGTCGAGAAGTAGCCGGAGAAGCTCGCCGGCTGCACCTCGCGCGTCTTGACGCTCTCGACACCGGGATCTTCGGCGTCCTGGACGGCCTTGATGCCGAGGTTCCTGTGCAGGGAGTCCACCACCGCCTGGACGTACGGGTCGTCGTGGCTCGTCATGACCGAGAAGGTCGGAAAGCCCTTGCCACCCGGGTAACCGGCCTCGACCATCAGCCGTCTGGCCTTGGCGATGTCCTCCCGGAAGCCGACGCCGCCGTCGAATCCGGGCAGCGTGCTCGGCACCAGAGAGGTCGACGGTTTCTCCAGCGGGCCGGCCTTAACGAGCTCGGCCCGGCCGATCGCCAGCGCGATCGCCTCTCGCACGCGCACGTCTTCGAGCGCCGGATTCCGGCTCGGGATCAGCGTCAGGAAGTTCACCGAAAACTGGTCGAGACGAGTGAGCGCCGATGACAGAGCCGGGTCCCTTTCGAACGGACCGGGATCGCCCAACGCGACGACGTCGACCTTCTCGTTCCTGTATCGGATCGGGACCTGGGCGCCGCTCACGTTTGCCATCGAGATGTTGACCCGGCTCAGGTGGACGTTCTTCCTGTCCCAGTAGTGCTCGTTTGGGACGAGGGCCATCGACGAGCTCGGCGTCCACGACTTCACCACGAACGGCCCGTTGCCCACCCAGTGCGCCGGCGTCTGCCACGAGTACGGAAATCTCTCCAGGTTCCTCTCCGGCAGCGGCACCATCGACGTGTAGGCCATGCCTTGGAGGAAGCTCGTGTTCGGTCTGTCCAGGGTGATCCGAAGGTGTGAGGGATCGAGCGCCTTCACTCCCACCTTGGACCAGTCGGTGACCTTGCCGAGTTGGAAGTCTGCCGCGTTCTTGATCCCCAGATCGGTCTGGTAGCTACTCGACCCGTACAGGTTGTCGAGCGTGCTTGTCGACGGTGTGAGCAGGCGCTTGTAGGTCCACTCGAAGTCCCGCGCGGCCACGGGCATTCCGTTCGACCACTTTGCGTCACCGCGGATGTGGAATGTGTACACGGTGCCGTGCTGCGCCACGGTCCACGTGTCTGCCGTCGCCGGTACGACGCCGGTGCCCGCCGCGTCCGGCGTGACCATCCCTTCGAGCAGGTTCTGCCCGGCGACCGGTGCGCCGTCGGACACCCGCTGCGGATCGAGCTGGTCGAACGCCGTGTACTGATAGGCGAGCGTCTGCGCCTTACCAGCGGCGCTTGCCGGCTGCTTCGCTCCGGACGAGCATCCTCCGGTGAGCACTCCGACGAGCAACAGCGCGACAAGTGGCGCCCGGCGAGTCGTCATTGCAACGCTCCGGCGTCGTCCTCGAGCGGCAGTTCGACCGAGAGCGACGTGCCCGCGCCCGGCTCGCTCTGCAACGTGATCCCGCCGCCGAGTGCTTCCACCCGGTCCTTGAGTCCGAGCAGGCCCGAGCCGCGGCCGAACTGCGCGCCCCCGACACCATCGTCGCTGATCCCGACTCGCAACACGTCGCGAGCGGCCTCCACCCGGACGGTCACGCTCGACGCGTGCCCGTGCTTGGCCGCGTTTGTGAGCGCCTCGGACACCACGTAATACGCAGCGACTTCGACCCGCTCGGGCAGACGGCCGTTCGCCCGCAGGTCCAGATCGACCGGCACAGTGGAGCGCCGAGCCAGGGTGCGCAGCGCCGTGTCGAGCCCGCCCTCGGCGAGGATCGCGGGGTGAATACCGCGCGCGAAGTCGCGGAGCTCGTCGATGGCACGAGTCAACTTCGTCGCAGCACGATCGAGTTCGCCGGCGAGCTCGGGGAGATCGGACGGCACCGCTGCCCGCGCGGCGCGCACCTGCAGCGCGGCCGCGACGAACCGTTGCTGTGCGCCGTCGTGCAGATCGCGCTCGAAACGGCGCCTGGTCTCGTCGGCGGTGACGACGATACGCGCGCGTGATGCCGTCAGCGCCGCTTGCGCCTCCGCGTTCGCGATGGCGGTCGAGACGAGCTCGGTGAAGCTGCCGAGCCGACTCTCAGTGTCGTCCGGCATCGGGTCGTCACGGGTGGACGCGGCGATCACGATGCCCCACAAATGCCCTTCGACGTTGATGGGGACGCCGACCGTGGATCGGACGCCGAGTGCGCGATGATACGGAGTGACAGGCCCGGAGGCGGTCTCGTGGGGATCGATCCGCGCCGGGCGTCTGGTCTCCCAGACGAGGGCAGTGACGTTCCGTCCGCCGACGTCCAAGGTCGTGGGCAAGCCGGCCGAATCGCCGTCCCGGCTCCAGTTGCCGACGGTCGTGAAGCGGGTGCCGTTGGCGTCATAGCGGCCGACCATCGCATAGTCGGCAGGAAGCAGTTGCCCTATCTCGCCTGCAACGGCGGCAAGGACGTCGTCCGGCGATGCGCCCCGTGCGACCAGTGTTGCCACTCGCCGCAATCCAGCCTGCTCATCGGCGAGCGCGGCCAGGTCGTCACGACTGCGCTCCAACGAGGCGCCCATGACGTTGAAGGCGCGCTCCAGCGCGCCGATCTCGCCGATGCCAGTCTCGGGCAGCCGGGCGGCGAGGTCGCCGCCGGCGAGACGGCCCGTCAGGGTTGCGGCCCGTCGAATCGGCCTGACGATTGCCCGCGTCAGGTAGGCGGCGTAGAGCGCCAAGAGAGCGATCGACGCGATCACACCGACCACCGCGGCGGCGTACGCGCGGTGCGCGGCGTCGGTGCTGTCGCGCGCAGTCGCAGCGGAGGTGCGGCGCTCCCGTTCGAGCAGCTGCGCGAAGTCGGCACGCATGGCGTTGATCCGGGCGTCGCCCTCGGCTGTCGCGGCAATGGTCCTCGCCGACGGATCGTTTCGCCCCGCCGCGTTGACGAGTGGCACGGAGTAGTCGTGGATGTACGAGCGTGCGGCAGCGAGGATCTTGTGCGCCCGCGCCTCCTGGGCCGGATCGCCCGCGACGAGCGCGAGCAGCGTCCGCCCTTCCTGCGGGAGCGCGGCCATTGCCTGCTGCCACGGCACGAGGAACTCGGTCTGGCGCGTGAGGATGAAGCCACGCTGCCCGTTCTCCAGATCGAGAACGCGCAGTTCGAGCCCATTGGCGGCGATCAGCACATCCTGCGAATGCAGCGCGCTGCGCTCGGCGCTTCGCGCATTCTCGATCGTGAGGAGAAGGGTGGCGAACACGGCGCCCACGACGAGCGCGAGGGCCACGGTGGCGAGGATCATCCGCTGCGCTATGCCGCCCCGATTCCGGATGCCCACGACGGCCGTCGCGCCTCCGTCTGCGCCGCTGCGCGAACGCCCAGACCCTCGCATGCGCCAAGAATACGACGGACTCGCGGTCGCCGCTCAGGCCTTGCCGAGCACGTTCAGCACGAGCACCGCGAACGCCAGGATGCCGACCGTGGCAACGCAGATGGTCGAGACGATCCGGAACACGGGCCCGTTCGCAGCATCGCCGAGGACGCTCCGCCGGTTGGCGAGGATCAGGACGAACGTGAGGAGCACGGGCGTGATCAGGCCGTTCAGGACCTGCATGTTCACGACGAGCGAGATCAGGTTCCCGGGCGCAAGGGCGACCGTCGCGCCGATCACCAGCTGCAGCGTGAACAGGCCGAAGAAGAGCGGCGCGCGACGGAAGCTGTCCGAGACGGAGCGCTCGGCGCCGACCCCCTCCGCGATCGCATACGAGCTCGAGAGCGGCACGACGACCGCGGCCAGCAGGGACGCTCCGAGCAGCCCGACACCGAACAGGGTCGGCGCGTAGGAGCCCACCGCCGGCACGAGAGCCAACGCCGCCTGCCGCGCCGACACGAGCGGGCCCGTGCCGCCGATCGCGGCCGCCGTCGCGATGATGATGAAGATGCTGATGACGTCGGAGAGGATCGCGCCGTTGATCGTGTCGACCCGCTCGGCGGGGTATTGCTTCGGCCCGATCTTCTTGTCCACGACTGCGGAGGCGACGTAGAACTGCATGTACGGCGTGATCGTCGTGCCGATGAGAGCGACGACCAACACCAGGAACGCGGTCGAGTGCACGAAGTGCGGCGTGAGCAGATTGCGCGCCACGAGGCGCGGGTTCGGGTGGGCGAGGATTGCGGCTGCCGGATACGCGAGGAAGGCGAGCGAGAGCACCAGTGCGACCTTCTCGCCCTTCGAGTAGTTCCCGAACACGGTCAGCGCCCAGAGCCCGACGAGCGCGATCGGCACCGCGACGTAGCGCGACACGCCGAGGAGCTGCATGGACGCACCGATCCCGGCGAACTCACTGACGGTCAGGCCCGTGTTCGCGACCAACAGGAGCACCAGCGCGCCCATCGAGGCGCGGACGGAGAACTGCTCACGGATCAGGGCGCCGAGCCCCTTACCCGTGTAGGCGCCGAGGCGCGAGCACATCTCCTGGACGACCACGAGGGCGACCGTGACGAGCACCATCACGAAAAGCGTCCGGTACGCGAACTGCGCGCCCGCGCTCGCGTAGGTGAGGACGCCGCCCGCGTCGTTGCCGGCGTTGGCCGCGATCAGGCCGGGACCTGCGATCGCGACGAACGCCAGCACACGCCGCAGCCGCCGGCGCGGGTGCGACACCGGCTCGGCGATCTCGCTCACGTCACCTTCTCCGCGGTTACGTGAGTGACGAGCTGGTCTCGCTCGTGCGGCGGAAGGTCGCCGAGCAGCGACTCGAGCTCCACGGGCCTGAACGCGCTGAGCCGTGCGGCGGCGCTCGCGAGCCGCAGTGTCGAGCCGGCCTCGCCCGCACCGCTTGCGGAGAATCCCGCGACGGAGGCCCAGTCGTAGACGCGCCCGAGGGCGACTCTTCGCCTGAGCGACGCCGGACCGAGGCGGCGGAGCAGCGTTCTCGTGCTGACGTCGGAGCCGACCAGCCTGAGCCCGTCTTCGAGCCGGCCGAGAAGGAGATCGGAGACGCGGACGATGTCGGCCCCGTCGACGTCGACGATCTGCCGGTCGAGCACGTCGTTCGCGAGGGCCACGAGGCCGTGCTCACGCTCCGGTGGATGATCTTCGAGTGATCGGTTGAGACGCAGGCCGTCCGCCGCGATGGACGCGAATGCCGAGACCGGCATCAACGTCCGGTTCCTGTGCGCGCGGACTACCGCTGCGTGGACGGGCGGATGGGCCTCGCCGGGATCCCAGCGGACGACGAAGTCGTCGAGGACCCCGACGCGCTTTCCGGATCCGTCGTACACCGGCGACCCGACCGCACCGGCGACCGAGATCAGTTCTTCGTGGGTGACGATGGGCCGGCGTACGATGGCGGTGAACGAGCCGCTTGCGCGAGATGCGCTTCAGGCTCGGCCTCAGTGCCTGCGCGGTCACGGCCTGGTATGAAGGTTCGAGGACACACCCACACGATCGCGGCCACGCGGGCCAACGGCGTCCGAGGTCCGCGGGATCGGCTGCGTGATCCGCGCAGACGTTCCGGAGATCGGCGGATGTGGCGAACCGTCGCTCTCGGAGAGGATCCGACCGAGATGGACGACGCACCGATCCTCATCTGCTACGACGCCACCGACGCGGCACGCCGTGCGATCACGGCGGCTGCGGCCGTTCTCGGCCCCAGGCGCGCCGTAGTCGTCGACATCGCACCGCCCCTGACCGCCGGCGAGGCATATGCGACGTTCTCGCCGCTCGTCCCGCCAGCGGACTACGAGGATCTCAACGCGGACGAGGCTCTCGATCGTGCGCGGAGAGGCGTCGAGCGCGCGCAGAGGGCGGGCTTCGAGGCGACGGCGCGGGGCGAAGCCTCGGCGCCGACCTGGGAGGCCATCGTCGAGGTCGCCGACGAGATCGACGCCGCGGTGATCGTGATGGGCACCCGCGCGCTGAGCGGCGCAGCCGACCTCCTCGACGGCAGCGTCTCGCACCAAGTCGCGAAGCACGCGGGACGGCCGGTGCTGATCGTGCCGCCCCCGCACCACGGCGACTAGCCCTAGCGCGGCGCTCACTCGCGTCGCGTACGGGGCCGACGGGATCCCCGCCGGCCCCGCCGTCGGCAGGCCCTGCGGCGACGGCCGAGGCGCGCGCTTTTCGGACAACGGGCGGTAGGATTTCGCCCGAGGCGTCCATCGAAGCCGCCGCGATCGCAGGTTCTGCTGCATTCACGCGCCTGAGTCCCTGCAACTGGAGGGCACCATCGTGTACGTCACGACCACGCCGCTCTCGAAACGGTTCCCTCGATGGTAGGTCGTCTCGGTTCGGAGGCGCAGGCGGACTCTGAACTGCGCCGTCTCGTCAGGGAGAAGGCGGGGCTGACGCGGGTGGCGACGATCGTCGCCGAGGGCGTGCCGGCAGCGGAGCTGTTCGCGGCGCTCACACAGGAGCTCGTCCATGCCCTGGAGGTGCCGGCGGTCTCACTGGTTCGCTACGAGGCGGACAGGTCGACCGTCGTGCTCGCCTCGCTGAACGCGCCCGAATTCCCCGTCGGCGGACGGATGCCGCTCGACGGTGACAGCCTCTCGGCAACGGTTCTCGAGACCGGACGGCCCGCGCGAGCCGAATCGGAGCTTCGGCCGGAGGTCGGCGTGCCGATCGTCGTCGACGGCGAAGTCTGGGGGCTGATCCGCGCTGCGGCGACCGGCCCCGAGCCGCTGCGGGCCGACATCGAGGCCAGCCTGCGCGACTTCACCGAGCTCGTGGCGACTGCGATCTCCAAGACCGAGTCGCGCGAGAGCCTCCGCCGGGTCGTCGCCGAGCAGGCCGCGCTGCGGAACGTCGCCACGCTGGTCGCCGAGGGTGCGGCGCCCGCCGAGGTCTTCTCCTCCGTCGCACAAGAGGTCGCGCGAATCCTGGACGTGTCGGCCGTGAGCATCGTGCGGTTCGACTCCGACACCTGGTCGGTCGTCGTAGCGTCGTTCGGGGATCCCGGCTTCCCGGTCGGCAGCCGGTGGCCGCTCCAAGGTCCGAGCCTCAACGCGACCGTGTTCAAGACCGGGCAGCCGGCACAGATCGACTCCTCCGAGCTACCCGGGCGGGCCGCCGGCGCCGTGCGCTCCGACGGACTCGGGGTCGGAGTCGGGGTGCCGATCGTCGTCGAGGGCCGGGTCTGGGGGATGATCGCCGTCCGCCGGCGGCATCGGCGTGACGCACTACCCGCATTCGCCGGAAGCTACAGCGGCCGGATAGTGCTCTCGACGGCGTCGCCGCAGGAGACCCAGGCGCGTCTGGCCGCATTCACGGAGCTCGTTGCGACCGCGATCGCGAACACGGAGTCACGGGAGGCGCTCGGGGCGCTCGCGGGCGAACAAGCTTCACTCCGGCACGTCGCGACGCTGGTCGCGGAAGGTGTGGCGCCGGCTCGGACGTTCTCGGCTGTCTGCGAGGAGGTCGGACGCCTACTCGGCGCCGACATCACGGCGCTGCAGACGTTCTCAGGAGCGGGCACGGGGACGGTGATCGCCGCCTGGAGCGACGAGGGCCCAGCCTTGCCGGTCGGGATACAGCTGGCCGTCGGGCCCGGCAGCATCGGCGCGCAAATTCTGGAGACGCGCGCACCGGCCCGCAGAAGCAGGTCTTCCGGGGAGATCGGCGAGATCTCGACGTCGCTCGGCCTGGAATCGACGGTCGGCGCACCAATCATCGTCGACGGCCAGGTCTGGGGCGCGCTGATGGCAGGGACCAGACGCAGCGATCCCTGGGCGGAAGAGGCCCAGACCCGGCTGGCCGCATTCACCGAGCTCGTCGCCACTGCTATCGCCAACGCCGAGTCGCGCGATGCGCTCGCGCGGCTCGCCGACCAGCAGGCCGCGCTGCGGCGAGTGGCGACGCTCGTGGCCGAGGGCGCGCCGCCCGACGCTCTGTTCCGCGCCGTCGCCGACGAAGTCGAAGCGGTCGTCGGCCTCCCGACGGTGACGTTGAGCCACCACCACGCGGACGGCTCGTTCACCGTCGTCGCGGCGACGAACAACCCCGGCTTTCCCGTCGGCAGCCGCTGGCCGCTGGACGGGCCGAGCCTCGCCGCGACGATCCACGAGACCGGTCGCGTCGCGCGCATCGACGACTACTCCCAGCTCGGCGGCGCCGTCGCGGCGGCCATGCACGACTCGTCGCTGCGTGCGGCCGCGGGATCGCCGATCGTGGTCGACGGCGAGGTCTGGGGCCACATCTCCGTCGCGGCGAAGGGCGCAGAGCCGCTGCCGGCCGGGACGGAGCAGCGGCTGCTCGACTTCACCGAGCTCATCGCCACGGCAATCGCCAACGCCGATTCGCGCGACGCTCTCGCACGGCTCGCCGACGAGCAGGCGGCACTGCGGCGCGTCGCGACGCTCGTGGCTCGCGATGCTCCACCCGGCGAGGTCTTCGACGCAGTCGCGATGGAGGTCGGCACGCTGCTCGACACGGACACCACCGTCGTCGGCAGGTACGACGGTGACGGCGCGGCAACGGCGATCGGAAGCTGGAGCTCCTCGCCGGGCGAGGTGCCCGTCGGAACGCGTTCGGCGGTCGGTGGCCGCAACGTCTTGACGCTCGTCGCGGAGACGGCAAAGCCCGCGCGGGTCGAAGGGTACGACGACGCCTCGGGCGAGGCCGCAGACATCGCGCGGCAGCATGGCTGGCTCTCGTCGATCGCAGCCCCGATCATCGTCGAGGGTCGCCTCTGGGGTGTGATGCTGGTAGCCACGAAACGTCCGGAGCCGTTTCCCGCCGAGGCCGAGGAGCGGCTGGCCGCATTTACCGATCTGGTTGCCACGGCGCTCGCGAACGCCCAGGCGCACGACGAGGTGCGGCGGTTCGGCGAGGAGCAGGCGGCTCTCGGCCGGGTCGCGACCCTCGTCGCCGCCGGCGCCGCACCCGCGCAGGTCTTCACGGCCGTCGTCGAGGAGGCCTCGAACCTGCTCGGGTTGGAGCGAATCGAGTTCGTTCGTTACGACGGCGACAACACGGGGACAGTCATCGCCGCATCGGGTGAGCACCCGTTTCCCACCGGGACCACGTGGTCGCTCGATGACCCGAGCGTGATGGCGACGGTCGCCCGGACGAAGCGTGCGGCGAGGATCGACGACTACGGCGCCTTGGACGGCGAGATCGCCCGCGCCGCACGCGGCGCAGGCTTTCAGTCGGCGATAGGTGCGCCGTTGACCGTCGAGGGCCACCTCTGGGGCGTGATCATCGCCATCTCGACCGATCCAGAGCCGATCCCCGAACGGTCGGAAGCCCGTCTCGGCCAGTTCACCGAGCTCGTCGCGACCGCAGTCGCAAACGCCGAGGCTCGACAAGCGCTAGAGGGCGTTGCAGCCGAGCAAGCGACGTTGCGCCGCATCGCCACCCTGGTAGCCCGGGGGGTCCACGCCGACGAGCTCTTTGCGGCCGTCACCGCGGAGACCGCGGCGACCTTCAATGCCATCACCGGTCTCATGCGCTTCGAGCACGATCCCCCGGGGGTGGTCTTGGTCGGGGTGTCGAAGGAGGCCGACCTCCCGATCGGGACGCGCTGGGAGTTCACCGAGGGAATGAGCTCAGCCGAGGTCTACCGCACCGGGCGGCCCGCCCGTCTCAGCTCGCCCGCGGACTACTGGTCGTCGCTCAGCGGGCCGGTGGCGGAGGCGGGACGTCGCCTGGGCATCTTCTCGCAAGTCTCCTGCCCGATCGTCGTCGAGGGTGGCGTGTGGGGTGTGATCACGGTGAACGCCGGTGAGGAACTGCCGCCCGACACGGAGCAGCGACTGGAGAAGTTCACCGACCTCGTGACGACCGCGATCGCCAACGCGGAGGGCAAGTCCGAGCTCGCCGCGTCGCGCAGGAGGATCGTGGCCGCCGCCGACGAGGCACGGCGTCGGATCGAGCGGGATCTCCACGACGGAATCCAGCAGCGGCTGATCGCACTGACGTTCCGGGCGCGTGCGATGACGCGGAAGCCGCCGGACGAGTTGCCAGGCCTCGCCGGGGAGCTCGCCGAAGGTTTGACGGACGCCTCCGACGAGCTGCGCGAGATCGCGCGCGGCATCCATCCCACGATCCTCACCGAGGCCGGAGTCGGGCCGGCACTCAGAGCACTCGCACGTCGTTCCAACCTCCCGATCGACGTCGACGTGAATCTCGACGCACGGCTGCCGGCGCCCGTCGAGGCGGCGGCGTACTACATTGCATCCGAGGCGCTCACCAATGTCGAAAAGCACGCCGACGCGAGCCTTGTCCAGCTGATCGCCACGAACCGCAACGGCATCCTCACCCTGGAGGTCCGCGACGACGGCGTCGGCGGCGTCGATGCCGGGCGCGGCTCCGGCATCCTCGGCCTCACCGACCGGGTCGAGGCTCTCGGCGGGACGATCTCGGTCACCAGCCCGCCGGGGCATGGAACCACGATCTCGGTCGAGCTCCCGCTCGGCGCGTCGGTCGCGCCTTGACACCCGCGGACGCGGCGATCCTGCGGGATGGCATCGGCTCAGTGGGCGTTCTCATCCCGTATGTCCGCGGCGGATACTTCCCGGAGATCCTCGAAGGTATCGCGGAGGCCGTGTACGAGCACGGGCTTCGGCTCGTCCTCTCGGCGACGCAACACGAACACGCGCGCGAGGTCTCGTTGCTCGACCGGCTGATGCAGGGCGCGACCCACGGCGCGGTGGTCATCCTGCCCGAGGAGACGACCGAGGAGCTCGAGCAGGCGCTGAACGACCGCTACCCGTTCGTCGTGGTCGATCCGCTGCTGCCGCTCGGCGATCGCATCCCGACGGTGTCGGTCGCGTACGGGGCAGGCGTCGAGCAGGCGATGCAACACCTCCTGACGCTCGGCCATCGTCGAATCGCGGCCATCACCGGACCGCCGGGATGGCGGGCGACGGAGGCGCGCCGCGCCGCGTACCACACCTCGCTTGCCGCAGCGGGGATCCGGCCGGAACCTGCGTTCGAGGTCGCCTCCGACCCTCAGGCCGGACCGGGTCGCCAGGCAGCTGCCGCACTGCTCGACCTCCCCGAGCCGCCGACCGCGATCTTCGCGTTCAACGACTCGATCGCATTCGGCGTGTTACGCGCCGCGCGCGATCGTGGGCTGCGAGTCCCGGAAGATCTCTCCGTGGTGGGGTTCGACGACATCGAGCCCGCGATACTCGTCACGCCGACGCTGACGACGGTTCATCAGCCGCTCAGCGAGATGGGGCGCACGGCAGTCAACGTCCTCGTCCGCCTCCTCGAGCGGCGAGCAAGCGAGACCCCGCACATCGAGCTCGCCACGCGGCTCGTCGTACGCGAGTCGACCGCGCCTCCGCCGCGCTAGGTCGAACCGAGAAACGCGATCACGGCCAGAACGCGGCGGTGATCGTCCGGCGCGTCCGGGAGCTGCAGCTTCTGGAAGATGCTCCTCACGTGCTTCTCGACCGTGCCCTCGGCGATCCAGAGGCTCCGCGCGATGCCAGTGTTCGACCGGCCTTCGGCCATGAGGGCCAGAACCTCGCGCTCGCGCGGCGACAGCCCTTCGAGCGGGTCACGTGCACGCCGCGCCCGCACGAGCTCCTCGACGAGTACGGGGTCGACGACCGACCCACCGGAGCTGATCCGCTCGAGCGTGTCACGCAGCTCGTCGGCGTCTCCGACCCGCGACTTCAGGACATAGCCGATGCCGCGTCCTGCACCGAGCAGGTCCATCGCGTGCTCGACCTCGATGTGCGCGGACAGGACGAGGATCGCGACCTGCGGCAGCTCTTCGCGTATCGTCCGCGCTGCCTCGAGCCCCTCGGTCGTGTGGGTCGGCGGCATCCGGATGTCGACGATCGCGACGTCCGGTTGCTCCTTCCGGACGAGCTCGATCAGGCCGTCGGCTTCGCCCGCCTGCCCGACGACGTCGTAGCCCCCCTCGCGGAGCAGAGCAGCGAGACCCTGGCGAAGAAGCACGTCGTCGTCGGCGATCGCGACCCGCTGTGGGTAAACCCCTTCTGTCATACAGCGGTATCTACGCCGTCCGAGCGCCGCCCGCAACCGGCGGCGCGGCGTGTACCGGGTAGCCGGTAGTCGCTCATGCCGAATATCGAGCCGCAAATCGGCGGTTTGCCGGCTGGTGCAGGAGCGGCGGCGGCAGCGATCCTCCTAGTGGATGACCGTCCCGCTCACCTGCTTGATCGTCGACGACAGCCCGCAGTTCCTCGACGCCGCCAGACAGCTCCTCGCCGACGACGGGATCACCGTGGTCGGGCTCGCCGCCACGGGGGACCAGGCGGTCGACGAGACGGTGGCCCAGCGTCCGGACGTCGCGCTCGTCGACGTCGACCTCGGCACCGAGAGCGGCATCGACGTAGCGCAACGGCTCACCGGACTTCCCGACGGCGGGCCGCCCGTCATCCTCATCTCGGCGGAGTCGGGAGCCGAGCTCTCTGAGCTCGTGGACGCGAGCGGCGCGCTCGGCTTCGTCTCGAAGACGGACCTCTCCGGGGACGCGATCCGAAAGCTCCTCGCCCGCACTGATTCTGGGGGGTAGCAACACATGCAAGCGACCGCGACACGAACGTCGACAGAGGAACAGCTCGCCGAGCACGTCGCGCGACTTGCTCGGAAGACAGAGGCACTCGACGACTTCGCGGGCCTCGTCGCGCACGACCTGAAGTCGTCACTCCTGGCTGCCCTGCGCGGTGGAGACCCGCGTGAGGGACTGACGCGCGCACTCGAGCTCGTCGACTCGATCCTCGAGGTCGTGCGCGCTGATCAGGGCGGCACCGGCGTCGCGCAACTCGCAGACTCCGTGCAACAGGCGATCGCCGACCTCGGAGACGTCGGTGTCGAGGTCGTCGCCGGCAGCTCCGGCGAGTTTCCGATGCCGTCGGACGCTCTCCGTCTCGTTCTCCGCAACCTCCTTGCAAACGCGATAGCGGCCGGTGCGGAGCGGATTCACGTCTCGGCTGTCGCTCGCGGGAACCAGCGCATACTCGTCGTCGACGACGACGGCGTCGGCCTGGACTCGACCAGCCACTACGCCACCGGAACTCAAATGGGGCTGCGGTTGTGCCGTCGCCTCGTCGAGCGGTACGGCGGCGTGCTCGAGCTCGGGCCGCGAGCCGTCGGCGGAACGCGCGCGGTAATCGTGGCGGCGGGAGTCGAAGCATGATCCGCGTCCTCGTCGTCGACGACCACGCGATCTTCCGGTCATCGCTGCGACTGCGGCTCGAGCAAGAAGACGGAATCGCGCCTGTCGGCGAGGCCGGAACCGCCGAGCAAGCGATCACGAAGGCTCGCGCCCTCAAGCCTGACATCGTCTTGATCGACCTGCTCCTGCCGCGTAAGAGCGGCTACCAGGCGATCCCCGAGATCTTGAGCGTGTCCCCGGAGAGTCGAATCCTCGTCGTGTCGTCTCAGACCGGGCCGACACCGGTGCGGCAAGCGATCTCCGCGGGCGCCCACGGCTACGTTCCCAAGCGAGCCACCGACACCGAGGTGATCGATGCGATCCGCCGCGTCTCGGCCGGCGAGCGCTATGTCGATCCCGATCTCGGCGCGCAACTCGTCGTCGCCGACGGCCTACCGGCGCTCGAGCCGATCTCGGACCGGGAGCGCGACGTTCTCCACCTGCTCGCACTCGGGCACACGAACCAGGAGATCGGCAAGACGCTCTTCATCTCCGTCCGGACCGTCGACACGCACCGCGCACACATCATGCGCAAGCTGCAGCTCGAGACCCGGGCCGAGCTCGTGCTCTTTGCGCTGGCGAATGGGGTGATCGGGGCTACATGACCCCAGCGCATCTCGTCTCGTCGGCTGTGCCGGCCGCGGTCGCCGGCCTCGGCTTGCCGAGGTCGTAGGTGGCGGCTGCAGCGAGACCGAGCACGACGCTGGGGAGGAACGTAAGCGCCCGGTAGAGCAGCGTCGCCGCGACGGCGGCTGCGTTGTTCGCGCCGAAGCCGACCAGAGCTCCGCTGAGGGCGACCTCCTGGACTCCCAGGCCGCCGGGCGTGATCGGGATCGAGCCGAGCGCGCGCACCAGCGACCAGGCCGCAAAAGCTTCGACGACGTCGACCTCGGAGCGGGTGATCCCGAGGGCGCGCAGCGAGACGACCAGGACGAGAAACACCGTCAGCTGGTTGGCGAGGGTCGCTGCGGTGAGCGCAGTCCACCGGTGCCGGAGCAGGTCGATTGCGTTGCCGCGGAAACGGACGAGATCGTCGCCGTTCCACGGCACCGGCCTCTTGCGGACTATCGCGCTCAGACGCGTGGCGATGCGCGCAGCCTTGTCGCCGAGCCGTTTCGCCATTCGCGGGCTCCAGAGAGCGGCGACGAGCACGCCGGCCAGCATCGCGACGATGATCAGGCCGGCGAGCGCGACCGTCCGGAGCGCCACATCGTGGCCGCCCTCCAGGGACAGCAGCGCGATCGCGAGCACCGGGAAGGCGAACGTCGCGAACTCGCTCCACAGGGTCGTGAGGCTGACAGCGAGGGCAACGGGCGGGCCCTCGAAGCCCCAGTTCCTCAGCATCCCGTACTGCGTGGCGACGTTGACGGCCGCGCCTCCGGGGACCACTTGCGACAGGGCGCTCCCGGCCAGGTCCATCCGGAGCGCATTGAAGAAGCCCAGCCCGGGCAGCACCGCCAGCCAGGGAGGCGCGTCGCTGAGGATGAAGAGTGTCGATGTCGCCACGAGCGCGAGAATCCAGGGCCAGGACAGTGTGCTGATGGCGCTCCAGACCTGCCCGTAGTCCGCGATCTTCGGGAGGAAGTAGGCGAAGACCAGCGCGACGATCGCGAGTCCCGCGGCGACTTCGATGACGCGCCACTTGCTCGCGCGCACCTTGGCGGGCGCAGCCATGGCTATCCGCGCTTGGCAGCAGGCGTGACGGTGCGCGCCGCGACGGCGTAGTCGCCGGCGGCGTCTCGAGGCCGCTCGACCCCTGCCGCCGCGTAGGCGTCTGCCTCGTCGAGGGTCTCGCGCTCGAGCAGCGCGGCTGCCAGCGAGTCGAGCTGCTTGCGGCTCGTGCGGAGGAGGGAGAGCACGTCGGCGTAGCCGGCCTCGACGATCTTGTGCACCTCGTCGTCGACGAGCTGCTGCGTATGAGGGGAGACCTCGGAGACGCCCGGCAGGAGCGGGCCGCGGCCGGGGCTCGGGAGCACGGCGATCTGACCGATCGCCTCGCTCATACCCCAGCGCCCGACCATCTGTCGTGCGATCTCGGTCAGCTGCTGGAGATCCGACTCCGCGCCGGTCGACGGCTCGCTGAACACCGTCTCCTCGGCCCCACGGCCGCCGAGCGCGACCTTGATCTTCGCGAGGAGCTCGTCGCGCTGGTAGTTGAAGCGGTCGGCATCGGGCGCGGAGAAGGTGACACCGAGCGACTGGCCGCGCGGGATGATCGAGATCTTGCGGACCGGATCCGCGCCGGGTGTGAGCATCCCGACGAGCGCGTGGCCGGCCTCGTGATACGCGGTCCGGCGGCGGTCGTCGTCGCTCATCACGACCTGCCGCTCCGTCCCGAGCACGATCCGCTCGAGCGAGGCCGCGAAGTCCGCGGCAGTGACGGCGTCGTGACCGAGTCGGGCGGCGAGCAGCGCCGCCTCGTTGACGAGGTTGGCAAGGTCGGCCCCCACCATCCCGGGCGTCGTCGCCGCGACCTGGCCGAGATCGACATCCGGCGCGAGGGGCACGCCGCGCACGTGCACTCGCAGGATCTGCTCCCGCCCCATCCTGTCCGGAGGCGAGACGGCGACACGGCGGTCGAAGCGCCCGGGGCGCAGCAGCGCGCGGTCGAGGACGTCGGGCCTGTTGGTCGCGCCGATCACGATCACCCCGGTGGACGAGTCGAAGCCGTCCATCTCGGTGAGGATCTGGTTGAGGGTCTGCTCCCGCTCGTCGTTGCCGCCGCTGAAGCCCCCTTCCCCGGAGACCCGGGAGCCGCCCACCGCGTCGAGCTCGTCGATGAAGACGATCGCCGGCGCAGCCTCCTTCGCCTTCGCGAACAGGTCTCGCACCCGCGCCGCGCCGACACCGACGATCGCCTCGACGAACTCGGACGCGGCCATCGAGAAGAACGGCGCGTTCGCCTCGCCCGCGACGGCGCGGGCGAGGAGCGTCTTGCCGGTTCCTGGCTCGCCGCTCAGGAGAACGCCGTGGGGGATCCGGCCGCCGAGACGCCGGTACTTCTCGGGCTCGCGCAGGAAGTCGACGACCTCCGCGAGCTCCGCCTTGGCCTCGTCGATCCCGGCCACGTCGGCGAACGTCACACGGTCGCCGCCCGGCATGTAGCGGCGCGCGCTCGAGCGCGAGAACTGGCCGAGGAGGCTCTGCGCGCTCCCGGCCCGCCGCATCAGAAACACGAGCAGTGCCAGGAACAGCAGCGTCGGCCCGAAGCTCACCAGCACGCTCTCCCACCAGGGGGCACTCGACTGCAACGGCTGGGCGTTGACGACGACCTGCTTGCTCTGCAGCAGCGTCGAGAGCGCGGTGCCGTCGGCGAACTCCGGGATCTCCGTCGCGAAGCGCGTGGTCGCCTTCGAGCCGCCGTACCCCTCGGCGTGCGCAAACGTCCCCTGGATCGCCGTGCCCTTCGACGTGATCTGGGTGACGTTCCCGGCCTCGACCTGCTGGACGAAGAAGGGGCTGTACGGCACGCGGACACGCGACGGTGTCTGTGTGGCGCGCGAGCCGAGCCAGTAGTTGGCCGTGAGGAAGACGAGCGCGGCCACGAGCAGCCACCAGCGGCTGTTGCGGCGGCTCCTCCCGGCCGGGCGGCCGGCGGCGGCGTTCCCCTGTTGTGCGGCTCCCATCAGACCATGACTGTCGTTCGAATCGAGCGCGGCGAAATCGGCTCGCTCGCGGATCGTCTGCGGGAACCTCGCAAGGACGTCGGGCGAGACGAGAATCAGAGGCCGCGCTTCGCCGCCGGCCGGATGCTCGGCTCCCAGGCCATCGACCGGCACATCGGGCACGGCTTCGGCGGGGCGGCGACGACGCCGTAGCCGCACCCGCGACAGCGCAGATCGAACCGCCGGGCGTCTGCTCGGGTCAGCTCGCCACGTCTTGGGCTCTGGGCCGACACACCCGCATGGTGCAAGCCGTTCCGAGGGAACCGCGTCCGCGCGTGGTCGGATCCTCTGCGCGAGAACCGCAGCGGTTCCGTCACCGCACCGATGCCGTCACAGCCCGCCGAGCCGACCATCGAGTCAGGCCGGGCAGCCCGCCCGGGCGTATCCGACGAAAGGAGCAAGAGATGTCGAACGACGAACTCGCACTCTCGGTGAGCGACGAGCTCTTCTGGGACCCGAAGGTCGACAACGAGGCGATCGCCGTGACCGCAGACGACGGAAAGGTCACCCTGCGTGGCACGGTGGGCAGCTTCCACGAGAAGCGCGAGGCGAGAAAGGCCGCCGAGCGCATCTACGGAGTGACCTCCGTGGACAACGAGCTCAAGGTGAGGATCCTCACCAAGAGCGGCCGCGACGACGCCGACCTGCGCGGCGACGTGCTGCAGGCGCTGATGCTGGACAGCCTCGTTCCCTCGACGATCGACGCGAAGGTCGAGGACGGCTGGGTCACGCTCAGCGGCAAGGCCGAGTGGCAGTACCAGCGAGACGAGGCCGAGTTCATCGCCGGCAACGTGTTCGGCGTGATCGGCGTCGACGACGAGATCGAGCTCGACAACCCGCAGCCGAAGGCCGGGGACGTCAAGGACTCGATCGAGAAGTCGTTCAAGCGGAACGCCAAGCTCGACGCGAAGAGCCTCGCGGTGAACACGTACAACGGCACCGTCTCGGTGAGCGGGACGGTCAGCTCGTGGGCCGAGCACGACGAGGCCCTCGACGCGGCCTGGGCCGCGCCGGGCGTCACCCACGTCGACGACGGCATCCTCGTCGAGTACTGAGGAGCCCACCGGCGACGCTGCGGCGGCGCGGACGAACTCCCCCGTCCGCGCCGCCGCGTTGCCCGGATCCGCTCGACACGCGTTCGTGGAACGCGCAGCCGATCGGCAGGGATGCCGATGCCGCCGCCGCACCGACCTGTGGCAGTCGGCCCATGGCGTTCATCACCCCAGTCGTCTTCCGCCATCCGTTCGCATACACCCGCGAGCTGGTGGCGTGATGCACCTGACCCTCGCCCAGGCGCTGGCCGGGACCTCGACAGGCGCCGCAGCCTGGCTGGTGGTGAAGGCCGGGACGGCCAAGCGCGCCCTCAGGCTCCGCGCGCCCGAACGCTGCCCCTCCTGCGGCAGGCACCGCACTCGCGCCGGCTGTCGCTGCACCCGCCTCGGCTGAGGCTGCGAGAACTCCGCATCGCGTCGGCAGTTCCGCCGACGCCGCGCACCCGCGGGTCGAAGACGATCGGTGCAGTCAACTGAAGGAGGCTCACCATGAGCACGAGAGAAGAACTGCTGGGAGCCGAGGTGCTTCGGCTCGTCGACCGCTTCCACGTCCGGCCGCACGAGCATCGGCGCCGCCACCATCCGCTGCGCACGGCGGCGATGACGGCCCTCGAGGCACTCGCCCTCGTGTCGCTCGCGCACCGGCTCGACCCGAGCCGCGCCCGGCGGTTCGCGTCAGTCGCAACAGCCGCGTACCTGAAGCACCGCGTGGACACCCGCCACCCGCGAGCCCACTGATGGCGAGTTCCGACTACCGTCGAGACACCGGCGGTCGCGTGACATGACGCGTCCCGGAGAGATCGGGCACGAGTCGAAGCGGCTCGGCGAGATTCTGGACGTGTTCGTCCGCTACGGCATTGCCGAGCCCCTTCGCGACCGTGCGCCCGAGTCGCTGAAGCGCCGTCTCGGCCATCCCGACGACTCTGTTCTCGAGCGACCGGCGCCGGAGCGGCTTCGACTGGCACTCACCGACCTGGGTCCGACGTTCGTGAAGCTCGGACAGATGCTAAGCCTCACGCCGGGCATCCTTCCGGCAGCGTACGCCGACGAGCTGGCGAAGCTGCAGGAGCGCGTTGCGCCGGAGCCCACTGGCGTCGCGGTTCGGACGATCGAACAGGAGCTCGGCCGGCCGGTGGACGAGCTGTACGAGTCGTTCGGCGTCGAGCCGTTCGCCGCCGGGTCGCTCGCGCAGGTGTACCGAGCGGAGCTCGCCGACGGCTCGGCGGTCGCCGTGAAGGTGCAGCGCGACGGCATCGAGGAGCATGTCCACGTCGACCTCGAGCTGATCTCCTACCTCGCCGGCGTGCTGGAGGATCACGCCGAGGAGCTTCGCCTCTACCGGCCGCGCGAGCTGGCCTCTCGCTTCCGATCCCGGACGCTCGAGGAGCTCGACTTCCGGCGCGAGGCGGCGAACTCGGATCGCTTCGCGGCCAACTTCGCCGCCGAGCCCGACGTCGTCTTTCCCCGCGTGTACCCGGAGCTCTCGACCGGTCGCGTCCTGACGATGAGCCTCATCGAGGGGACGACGTTCGCCTCGTTGAAGCCCGATGCGCCGAGCCTCGTCGACGGCAAGGCGCTCGGCCAGCGCGGCGCGGAGATCTGGCTCGAGATGGTCTTCCGCGACGGCTTCGTCCACGCCGACCCACACCCCGGCAACCTGGTCATCCTCCCCGGCACACGGCTGGGGATCATCGACACCGGCATGGTGCTGCGCATCGACGACGGGACCCGCGAGCAGTTCGTCGAGCTGATCGACGCGCTCGTCAGCGGAAGCTCGACCGACTTCGCCGAGGCGCTCCTCGCGACCTGCGAGCATCCACCCGGCACGGACACCGCGAGCCTGGCCGACGATCTCGACGGCCTCACCACCACCTACGGGAACCGCTCCGTCCGGTCGATCGACGCTGGGCAGGCGATCAGGGATCTCGCGGCGGTCGTCCACGACCACCGGCTCGTGTTTCCGGCCAAGATCAGCATGCTCCTGCAGATCGTGACCGAGCTCGAAGGGACCTCCCGCCTGCTCGACGCCGACTTTCGTGTGATGCCGATGCTCCAGAGCTACCAGCAGAAGCTCCTCGTTCAGGAATGGTCGCCGCAGGCGATCGAGCGACGGCTGAAGTCGACGGCCAGGCGCTGGCGCCGCGAGCGTCGCAGCCTCATCACCACGATCGAGACCGTCGGTGAGGAGCTCCGCAGCGGAACCTTCAATCTCACGCTGACGCACGCGGGAAACGACCGCATTGCGAACCGGCTTATCGAAGGCATCATCACCGGCGCCCTCCTGCTCGCCTCGTCCATCCTCTGGCAGGCACGCGCAGCGCCGGTCGTCGGCAGCGTCCCGATCCTCGCCGCCGTCGCGCTCGCAATCTCGGTGCTGCTCGCTGCCCACCTCTTGTTTCGAATCCACGGGTCAGACGGCATCTGAGCCGTCGGCGGAGGCCCTCGGTGGAAGTGCGGAAAAGCCGCGTCTCTTCCGCCGTTCCGCGGATGCCGCCTGCCCCGCGTGGCAGGGACGATGCAAGCACCCAACCGAAGGAGGCGTGTCATGACCGAGACCCGGCGAACCACGACCGAAGAGGCAAAGCGCGTCGGCGACGCGATCGGCGTCGACTGGAGCCGCTTCGACCTCGAGCAGTTCCGCGCCGGCATGGACGTCGAGTACGAGCACGGCTCACACGACCCCCAGACCGACGTGACCCACGACGACCCGATCACGACAGGGAAGATCGCGCTCGCACACCTGAAGGAGTTCCCCGACTACTACACCCGCCTCGAGCGGATGGAACACGACGCCGAGCAGTACTGGGCCGGCAAGAAGACCGAGCAGGCAATCCGATGATCTCCGGAGACCGCACGTTCCAGTCCGCCGCCACCCGCGACGAGACGCACACCCTCTTCGGCCAGACGATGGGGCTGGTGGCCGTGACCACCGGCTTCTTCGCGCTCGGCGCCTACCTCGGCCGGAACATGTCGCCCGGCTGGGGGCTCGCGTGGTGGGTCGCGTCGTTCGTCTGCCTGATCGGGATCAGCTACGCGGTGCGCCAGTCAGAGCAGCTCGCAGTGGGCATGCTCTTCGGCTTCGGCCTGCTCGTCGGCCTCGCGATGGCGCCGACGATCGCCTACTACGCCGACACGAGCCCGCAGGCGGTGTGGCAGGCCGGTGGCGCGACGGCCCTCTTCATCGCCGGGTTCGGCGCCGCCGGCTACGCGACGAGGCGTGATCTCTCGGCCCTGGCACGCGCCGCTTTCTGGGCCCTGATCGCGCTGATCGTGTTCGGGATCGTGCTCATCTTCGCTCGCATCCCGCACGGCTCCCTGATCTACGCCGTGCTCGGGCTCGTGATCTTCGCCGGCTTCACGATGGTCGACTTCCAGCGGCTCCGCACGAGCAAGGAGATCGGGACGGCACCGCTGCTCGCGGCCTCGATCTTTCTCGACGTCCTCAACGTCTTCCAGCTCTTCCTCTCGCTGTTCGGCCGGCGAAACTGAGCTACGGCGTCCAGGGAGCGACGAGCGAGGGGTCGTCGAACTCCCTGGCCATCCGCGCATACCACTGCGCCACGACAGTCTTGATCTGCTCCTGCTCGGCGTGCGGGATCGTTGTGCCCCCGCGGGCGCCGTCGAGGATCCCGGCGACGGCGAAGATCGCACGCGGAACGGCCTCGATCTCGCCGTCGATCACGTCGCAGTAGAGCAGCTTGTAGGAGCCGAAGAGCTCGGGCGCGACGGTGTCGTGCCAGAAGAAGCACGCCGCGTATGCGGAATTCGGGGCATCCTCGGCACCGGTCTTGGCGCGGATGGCCGCCTCGGCCAGGTCGCCGTTCCAGGCGCGGTGCCGCGGAGCGAGGGGAATATCGCGCATCGTCATCGCTGTCCTTTCATCAGGTCAAGCTCGTTCCCCACCGAGAGTCCGCGAAGTCGCGCGGCGGCAGGCCGGAGAAGTAGAGCTGCGCGAGCCGCAGCACCTGCTCGTCGTCCAGGTCGTCGATGTCGACCCGTACGTCCGCCACCACCTTCGCCGCGACGTCCCTGCGGTGCCTCTCGACGTACGCCACCCAGTGGTGGGTCGCGTTCGCCTTGCCCTTGCCGTGTCCAAGCAGCAGGATCGCGCCTGCCGGCGAGAGGGCTTCGGTGATCTCCCGCCAGTACTCGGGGCTGTCGGCTTCGTAGATGCCCTGCGGATTGCCGGCGTGGTGATGGATCTTGTGGAAGTGACCGTGCGGGTCGGTGGGGACGACGTGCTCCGGCCGTGCGCCGGGCGGCGCGTCGGTGGGGAAGATCGTCGTTCGGTGGAAATCGATGGCCGCAACGACGTTCTTGCCACGCACGAGCTCGCTGTCAGCGGCCATCGTGCCGGCTCCCCGGTGCGAGCCCTGCGTTCGTCAGCATCCGGCGGAGGTCGACGAGCATCTGCTCGTCGATGTCCTTGCCGCGGGGCGGTCGCAGGACCTCGGTCTCACTGCCGACGGTGACCCTGAGCTTTCCGTTGTGCTCGTGCCGGGTCGTGCCGACCGCGTCGAGCAGGGACAGCACCTGACGCCACTCGATGTTGCCGCTAGACGCATGGTCGAAGATCCGCTCGAGCGTGTCGCGATGGCGGTGGTCGAGCTTCATCTCTTCTCGATCCTGCTCCGCGGCGGACCCCGCGCCATCGGTGGGATCGCCCATTTGTTTCGGCAAAGACGAACGCTGCCTGCTACCGGGTAACCGCAGGCTCACGCTGGCCCGAACGGCGGATGGACGCCTCCTGCGATGAACCGAGCGGGGCGATGGGCGATCCTGGCAATCGTGAGCGACGCGAATCAGCAACCTGAGCCGCAGCCAGCAGCCGAGCCGGGCGCGGACGACCAGCACGAGCACCGCGCTCATCATCCGATTCGAGCGGCCGAGCACGAGGTCGAGCACCTGGTCGAGGTCGCCGACGAAGGCGAGAGCCCCGCGACTCCGGCGATCGTCGCCGGCGGCGTCCTCCTGGTCGTGATCCCGCTCTTCGTGCTCTTCCTCGCGGCCGCGTCGCTCGCCGCGTACTTCGCGACCCGCGGCGGGGGCTCCTCCAAGCCGGCCGCCGCGGCGGCGATTCCGTGGACGCTCCCGAACGGCGGTCTGGTCAATACGCGTAACACCCCAGCGACGCCGATCAGTGCGGCGACCGTCTCGAAGCTCGGCGTCGCGTGGACGATGCCGCTGACGGCGAGCAGCATCTACGGCACCTTCGCGGCCAACCCGGTCACGAGCCCGGACGGCACGGTCTACCTCCAGGATCTCGACTCGAACGTCTCCGCGGTCGACCTGCGGACGGGCCGCGTCCTGTGGAAGCGCGCCTACAACTCGCAGGACATCGGCCCGAACGGCGTCACGTACGCCGATGGAAGGGTCTACGGGGCGACGGCCAAGTTCGCCTTCGCGCTCGACGCGAAGACCGGCAAGGAGGTCTGGCGCAACACGAAGCTCGTCCCCAAGGTGCTCCAGAAGGGCGGCGGGGAGCTCGCGAGCGGCTTCGGGATCGACATCCAGCCGCAGGTCGCGAACGGGACGGTCTACCTCTCCTCGGCCGCGCTGCTGGACGGGGGCGTCGTCTACGCGCTCGACGCGGCCACCGGGAAGACGCTCTGGACGTTCGACTCCGTGATCGACCCGGTGGGCAAGAAGATCATCGGCGGAGGCGCGTGGAACGCACCGGCGATCGGCCCCGACGGGACGGTCTACATCGGCTTCGGCAACATGTACCAGCCCGCGTCGGTGGCGCTCGATCACCCGGGCCGGCGCCTCTACACCGACAGCACCGTCGCGCTCGACGGCAAGACCGGGAAGCTGCGCTGGTACTTCCAGGCCGTCCCGAACGACTTCCACGACTGGGACATGCAGCTCTCGCCGATCTACGCTACCGCGGCCGGCCGCCCGCTGATAGTCGACGCGGGGAAGATGGGCTATGTCTACGCAATGGACGCCGCGACCGGGAAGCTCGTCTGGAAGACGAAGGTCGGCGTCCACAACGGCCACGATGAGGACGGGGCGCTCGCGCTGCAGCACAGGTTGAAGCTGCGCTTCCCGCTGAACGTCGAGCCGGGGATCGTGGGCGGCGTGGAGACGAACATGGCCGTCGCCGACGACGTGGTCTACGTTCCCGTGGCCAACCTCGCCTCGGGGTGGAAGACGCGCACCACCGGCCTCGGAAGCGCGAACTTCGGCGCGGGAACGGGCGAGCTGCTCGCACTCGACCTCGCCACCGGGAGAGTCCTGTGGGACACGAAGCTGCCGCAGATGCCCGACGGCGACGCGACCGTCGCGAACGATCTCGTCTTCACGACCACCTTCGACGGCTACCTGATCGCCTTCAAGACGCAGCGACGGCTCGATCGCCTGGAAGCAGAAGCTGCCCGCGTTCACGAACGCACCGGTCGCGATCGTCGGCGACACGTTGATCACCGCGGCCAGCTTCCCCGGCGGCAAGGGCCAGACGACCGAGGTGATCGCGTTCAGGCTCGGCGCCCACGGCAGCTTCACGCCGGCACCCACGCCCACGGCCCCGGGCAGGGGCGCCGCGAACGGTGCCGCGCTGTTCGCGCAGAACTGCGCCTCGTGCCACACGCTCGCCGCAGCCCACGCGAAGGGCACGGTCGGGCCGAACCTCGACCAGCTGAAGCCTTCGAGGGCCGTCGTGCTGAGGCAGGTGACCAACGGCGGAGGGGGCATGCCGGCCTTCGGCGGCCGGCTCAGCGCCGCGCAGATCGACGCGGTCGCGACCTACGTCGCGGGCTCGGCGGGCAAGTAGCCGGGCTCGCGCGTCAGGGGCAACTCCACCTCGATCGACGTACCCTGACCACGCGGGCTCTCGAGGGAGATGCGCCCGCCGAGCGCCTCGACGCGGTCTCTGAGACCGACGAGCCCCGCCCCGCGCGCGAAATGGGCGCCGCCGATGCCGTCGTCGCGGACGCCGACGCGCAGCACGTCGTCGGCCGCCGTCACGTCGACGGAGACCACGGAGGCCTCCGCGTGCTTGGCCACATTCGCCAGCGCCTCCGTGACGACGTAGTACGCCCCGACCTCGATCGGCTCGGGCAGCCGCGTACCGATACGCACGTCGAGCTCGACCGGAATGGCAGAGCGCCGGGCGAGCGCTCTCAGCGCGGGAGCGAGACCGCCCTCCGCCAGGATCGCGGGATGGATGCCTCGCGCGAACTCGCGCAGCTCGTCGAGCGCACTGCCGAGCTCGCGCGCGACCGCGTCGAGCTCCTCGTCGAGCTCGTCGAGATCCGGCGGCACCGCAGCCTGAGCCGCGCGCAAGCGCAGCGCGAGCGTGACGAGCCGCTGCTGGGCGCCGTCGTGGAGGTCGCGCTCGATCCGGCGCCTCGTCTCGTCGGCGGTCGCCACAATGCGCGCCCGCGACGCCGTCAGTTCGGCCTGCGCCTCGGCGTTCGCAATCGCAGTGGCGACGAGCTCGGTGAACTTCGTGAGGCGCTCCTCCGTCCCGGGAGGGGGCGGCTCGTCGCCACCGGATCCGACGACCATCAGGCCCCAGAGGCGGCCCGAGACGGTGATCGGCGCTCCGACCGAGGAGCGGTAGCCGATCGCAGCGGCGATCCCTTCCTCGCCGTCCGGGTATGCGTCGACCCGAGCGGCCCGGCCCGTCGTCCGCACCTGGTTGCTCACGGTGTGCTCCCGGATGGGCCCACTCGCCCCGACGGACACCGTCTCCCCGCTCGGGCTCCAGACCGGAGACGACGGTCACCGTGTCATCGATTTCATACCGGCCTACGAACGCTCGATCGCTCTGGACGAGTCGACCCAGTTCCTCTGCGACTGCCTCGAAGATGGCCGCCGGTGACGCGCCCTCGGCGACGCGCGTGGCCACGCGCCGGAGCGCAGCCTGTTCCTCCGCGACCAACCGGAGCTCTTCGCGCGCCTGGGCGTTGGCGATCGCGGTCGCGACCAGCTCGGTGAAGCTCGCCAGCCGGTCCTCCGTCCCGGGCGGTGAGAGCTCGCCGGTGCTGGAGCCGACGCTCATGAGCCCCCACAGCCGGCCCTCGACGGAAATCGGAGCTGCAACAGCGGCGCGGTTGCCGACCGGGCTGGCACGGCCGCCGGGATATGCGTCGATGCGAACGGCCCGACCTGTCTTTCGCACGAAATTGCTCAGGCTGTATTCCTGGATCGGGAAGCGCACATCGACGGGCAGCGTCTCGCCGCTCGCGGTCCAGCTGGCGACGATCGTCACCGCGTCGTCGATCTCGTATCGCGACACGAATGCCCGATCGGCCTGGAGGAGTCGCCCCACTTCCTCCGCGACAGCCGCGAAGAGCTCCGTCGGAGGCGTGACGCGTGCGACGAGCGTCGCCACGCGGCGCAGTGCGGCCTGCTCCTCCGCGGCACGCTCGCTCTCGGCGCGGGAGGCTTCGAGCTCGCCTCGGGTCTGCGCGTTGGCAATCGCGGTCGCGACGAGCTCGGTGAAACCGGCGAGTCGCGCCTCGGTGTCGGGCGGCGGCGGCTCATCCCCCGTCGACGCGACCCCGATGACGCCCCACGGACGGCCATCGACGGTGATCGGGGCGGCAACAGCCGAGCCGATGCCGTGCTCGCGCGCCACTGCGTACATGTCGCCCGCGTAGCGGTCGACCCGAGCCGTGCGCCCGGTCTCGCGCACCAATCCGCTCACGGTGCCTGCCCCACCCGGGGCTCGGATCCCGACCGGCAGGCTCTCGCCGGTCGCACTCCATGAGGCGAGATGCGTCATGGTGTCGTCCGCCTCGTACCGACCCACGTATGCGCGATCGGCAGAGAGGAGCCGTCCGATCTCCTCGGCGACCGACGTGAACACTGCCTCGCGCGGCGTGGCCTCGGCAACGAGCGTCGCAACTCGCCGCAGCGCGGCCTGCTCCTCGGCGAGCGCGCGAAGCTCCTCGCGCGATTGCACCTTCGCGATCGCCGTGGCGAGGAGCTCCGTGAAGTCGGCCAGCCGATGCTCTGTGCCGACGGGGAGCGCCGACTCGCGCGACGATGCCGCGATGACCACGCCCCAGAGCCGGCCCGAGACGACGATCGGCGCGCCGGCCGAGGAGCGAGCCCCGGTCTCGCGGGCGATCGCCGTGGCGACCGTGGCATCGTCGACGAGGTGGTCGACTCTTGCGGGGCGGTTGGTCTCGAACACGAGCGTGTGGATGTTCCGCCCGCCGAGGGGAAACTGCAGGCCGAGCAGCTCGTGGTCTTCGGCGCGGCTCCAGGCCCCGACGACCCTCCCGACCTCGCCGGGCTCGTAGCGGCTGACGAGCGCGAGATCGGCTCCTAGGATCACCCCTCCGACCCCCTCGGCGACGGCGGAGAAGATGGTCTCCGGAGGCGCAACCTCGGCCACGAGGGTTGCCACACGATGGAGTGCCGCCTGCTCGCGCGCGAGCCGCTCGAGCTTCTCGCGCGCAGCCTGCTCATCGCCGAGGAGGCGTTGCATCCGCATGGTGAGCGAGGTCACGCGCGCCATCCCTCGCAGCAGCCCGGCCTCCTCTGGCGTCATGCCGTCGCCGCCCGCCCGGGCGACGACGAGCATGGCGCCCGGTGTGTGCTCGAGCGTCGCGGCCAACGCCGCGCACGACCCGACGCCGGGCACTTCGAGCGAGCAGCCGGCGAGCCCCGGCTTCACCGCCTCCAGCTCGGCGACCGGCGCGGCACCTCGCGGGTAGCCGACCTCCGCGACGACCTCGCCGCCGACGACGATCGCTGCTGCATCCGCATCGAGCGCCTCGGCCGCATGCTCGACAGCGGCCAGCGCCGCGGCCTCCTCGCTCTCGGCCGCCGAGACGGCTGCGACGAACTCCGCCAGCTGCTGCGTCGACCAGGTTGCCGCGGCCATCTCGTGTTGCCCTACGCGACCGACAACACGACGAGCGTCTGGTTGTGGAAGCCGCGCACCCCCCGCGTCCGCGCGATCTCGCCGTAAGTGTAGAAGCCGGCGATCGGCGCGCCCGCCGCCAGCGCGGCGAGCCGGTCGATCTCGGCCTGGATCCGTTCTTCGCCGAGGACGCTGCGCCTGGCGATGCAGTCGAAGGCGATCATGCCCAGCGGCGGACGTCCCTCGAGCCCGGCGAGCGAGTCGCCGGCGGCGGCGTCCGTCGCCTCCAGCACGGACTCTGCGTCTCCCTCCATGATCCAGACGAGGGCACCGTGCGGGACCTCGGCGATGCAGGAGAGCGAGCGCTCTGCGAGGTCGCCGCCGCTGATGAAGCGCACCTTTTCCTCACCGCCCGGTCGGCTGACACCGAGCGGATGGGTGAGGGCCAGGCGCGCCAGCCCGTCGCCGTCGTCCGGCTCCCCGAGCCCGAGGTGCTCGAGGTAGACGTCGAGCGCCGGCCGGTCGTCGAGCGTGTACACGTGGGTCCCGTCGCTCGAGGTGACGAGCATCGGCTCGCCGACCCTCCGCCAGCCGTGGCGGACGCCGATCCCGAGCGGCGCGTCCGATGCGATTCCGGCGGCGACGACGGCATCGGTCAGCACCTCGTCGCCGTGGAACTGAAACGTCCTCGCCATCTTCAGGTCGTCGCCGGCGCAGCCGCCGACGAGAGGCACCCCGGCCCCGAGCACCCCGTAGGCGCCGCGCACGATCTCCTGCTGGTCGCCCGAGAGGCCGTCGGTGAGGAGCAGGAGCACCTTGTGCGGGAGGTCTTCCCGCGCGCGGCACGCAGCGCGCGACGGTCGCTCCCGCCTCGCGCAGCGCCTGCGACGCCTCGGTCGCGGAGGCGGTCTCGACCGCGAATCCGTCGCCGCCGAGCGCGGCGACGACGACGCTCGCGTCGCGCGGGCCCGAGACCGCGATCTCGCCCGCGGTCGTACACCCGATCAGCGGGACGTCACCGGCGCGCGCCCGGATCTCCCGTAGCAGCATCCGCAGGTCGTGCGCCTGCGAGCAGAACACGACGAGGAGCTTCGCGTCGTCGCCAAGCAGGGCGTCGCCGGCCGCACGCGCCCCCGCCCCTTCTCCCAGGCCTTCCGCGGAACCGACGCCGAACCAGCGAGAAGCTTGCACGTGGACCTCCACGTCTCGACGCCGCCGACGCTACCGCACCCGCAACAACAAGCCAAGTCGTTGCTCGGCGCCGCCCGACCCTGCTCCATAATCCCGGCCATGGCAACATCCGCGCCCACCCGCGTCGTTCTCGCGGACGACGAGGTCCTGCTTCGCGAGGGCCTCGCGAGCCTGCTCGAGCGCTCGTCGTTCGAGGTGATCGGCCAGGCGGGCGATGCCGATGGGCTGCTCCGGCTCGTCGCCGAGGAGCGGCCGGATCTCGCCATCATCGATATCCGAATGCCGCCGACCCACACCACGGAGGGGCTGGACGCGGCGCGCAGGATCCGTGCCGAGCATCCGCAGACGGCGATCCTCGTCCTCTCCGCGCACGCCGAGGTCGAGCATGCCGTGGACCTGCTCGCGAGCGGCGAGCGCAGCGGCTATCTCTTGAAGAGCCGCGTCACCAACGTCGACGAGTTCCTCGAGACACTCGAGCGGATCGTCAAGGGAGGGTCGGCGGTCGATCCGGCGCTGGTGCAGGAGCTGGTCGCCGCGCGGCGCGTCGAGGACCCGCTCGACGTGCTCAGCCCGCGCGAGCGCGAGGTGCTCGCGCTGATGGCGGAGGGGCGCTCGAACGCCGGGATCGCGCAAGAGCTCTGGGTCACCGAGGGCACGGTCGAGAAGCACGTGCACAGCATCCTCGGCAAGCTCCGGCTGCCGGAGACTGCCGACACTCATCGCCGTGTCCTCGCCGTGCTCACGTTTCTCGAGGCGCGCTAGCGAGCCTGCGGATCGCCGCCGCGGATAGCTCGGACTTCGGCACGAAGCCCGCCGCCGGCGCCTGCTCGATCAGGTCGGCGAAATCGGCCTCGGCGTGCGTGGAGATCAGGATCACCGTCAGGTCGGGGTACATCTCTGCTAGACGCCGGGCGAGGTCGAACCCGCTCTCCGTGTCCAGCACGATGTCGGCGAGGACGACGTCGGGACGAAGCTCCTCTACCTTTCGCAGCGCCTCGTCGCTCGTCGAGGCGACGCCGACCACCGCGAGTCCCTCCAGCTCGAGCAGGTTCGTCGCAGCGTCGAGGAAGGACGCGTTGTCGTCCACGATGAGGCAGCGGAGCACCTTCACAGCTTCGCAGCGCCGACGGCGATCCGCATTGCAGCTACCCGGAATCAGGAGAGTTTGGCTACCGGTGTAGCCGAATCGATGCTGGCATCGATGTCGCCGCGCCCGGCGTGAGTGATCGTTCGTGCTGAAGATGGAATCTCTCTCCACACTCGATTTCGACGCCGACCTGGACTCGAGCAGTGACGAGGAGGAGCTCGTGCGAGCCTGGCGCGTCGAGCAGCTGCGCCGACTCGGCCTGCCGCGCGCGTTCGCGTTTCTGTTCGCCGACCTGGTCGACTGGCACGAGCTCGCGGCGCTCGTCGGGCGCGGTTGCCCGCCGCTGCTCGCACTGGAGATCGTGCGGTGATCGTCCGAGCCGGGCGAATCCTCTTGGTCACATGACAGAGCACCCTCGAGTTTTCGACCCTGAGCTGACGAAGCTCAGCTATCCGCGGCCAGTTCAGTTCTACGAGCTGGAGAGCCAGAGCCAAGCGCTCCGGATGGCGTGCATGGTTGCGGAGCCCGAGGCCTTCAACGGCCACACCGTCGTCCTGCTGCACGGCAAGAACTTCTCCGGTGCCTACTGGGAGCCCACGATCAGCAGCCTCGTAGGGAGAGGCTTTCGCGTGGTAGCGCCTGACCAGATCGGCTTTGGCAAGTCTTCCAAGCCGCACGCCTATCAGTTCACGTTTCAGGCTCTCGCTGAGAACACCAATGGTCTGCTGGACCACCTTGGTGTGGGCGGCGTGCACGTCGTCGGGCACTCGATGGGTGGGATGCTCGGGACGCGATTCGCGCTGATGTTCCCCGACCGGACAGAGAGGCTCGTACTCGTCAATCCCATCGGGCTCGAGGACTGGAAGACCGTTGTTCCGTACCTGACCGTCGATCAGTTCTTCGCCGGCGAGCTCCAGCAGACTCCCGAGAGCATTCGTGAGTACGAGCGCACGAGCTACTTCGGCGGTAAGTGGAAGCCCGAGTACGACTCGCTCGTCAGCACGCTGGCGGGCTGGACGAAGGATCCCGGATACCCGACCGTCGCGTGGAACAACGCTCTGACCTCGGACATGATCTTCACGCAGCCGGTTCTGTACGAGTTCCCGCTGATCAGATCAGAGACGCTCCTGATCATCGGGCAGCGTGACCGGACTGCCTTCGGCCAGACGTGGGCACCGAAGAGCGTCGCCGATGCGCTCGGCAACTATCCCGTGCTCGGTCGCCAGGCGGCCGCTGCTATCCCGCGGGCAGAGCTTGTCGAAATCGCCGATGCCGGTCATCTCCCGCAGGTCGAGGCGTTCGACCAGTACATCGGGGCTCTCGTCCCGTTCCTGCTCGGAGAGTTGCCACGCGGCGATATCTAGTTCGCTGCGGATTCACATGGTCCTCGCGCGCGCTTGCGAGCGCCTACGAGCGGGCGGCCTGCGGAATCGCGGACAGGCGCGCTCATCGCGCACGGCGCGGCCTTAAGAAGGTGTGCCGCGCGTACAACTGTGCGTCCAGGCTTACCGCGAAAGCGCTCTATTCGCCTCACTTAGTCCCGGATCTCGATGGGGTGCCTAACGCGGGTTCGAGTCCCGTCGCTCCCGCTCAACCGATCTCCTGACGGACCGCACGATGCACCGGCACAGGTCTCACGGTTGCGGCCAGTGGCCGAGTACGGCGCGCAGGACGTGGCAGCCGATGCTCAAGCCGTCTCCGCGGCCTCGGGTTGGGCCGCCTATTCCTCCAAACCCACGGATCGTCCGGGGGCGGCACCGGGGACAGCACGCGGTGGGCATTCCCGGCGTCCCTGGCAGACCTGACCCGCCAGTTCAAGCCGTTTCCCTGTAGCGGTGCGCCCCTGTAAGGCCCATACGGGATTCGAACCCGTGCCGCCGCCGTGAGAGGGCGGTGTCCTAGGCCACTAGACGAATGGGCCGAGCGAGGGGAGTTTAGCGGCTCGCCGTCCGGCGTCGTGACAGGAACGCCACCAGGCCGAGCGCGACGGCGGCGGCGACCACTCCGATCGTGTCCCCGCCGGTGCCGCCGGCCGAGGGCAGGCCGGCCGCGGCGAGCACGAGCCCGGCCACGAAGCCCGCGCCGAGCGCCTCGACCACCGCCAGGGCCGCGCGGCCCCCCACGACGCCCGGCCCCTGGGCGACCGGAAGCCTCAGCGAGATCGAGAGGTAGGCCAGCCCGCCCACCGCGACGAGCTCGGCCGCGACGAGCGGCGTCCGTCCGTCCAGCCCGGGGTCGAGGCCCGCGAGCCGGATCCCGTAGCCGGCGGCGAGGAGGATCAGCGCCGGCCCGACCAGGCCGGCCCGCCCGAGCACGAGCGCGGCCGCCGCGACCGCGACTCCCGCGAGCGCCACTCCGAAGATCGGCCAGCCCCAGTCGCCCGCGCCCTGTGCCGCCGTCACCGCGAGCGCCGCCGCGGGCACGAGCGCCGCCGCGCCGGTGCCTATGCGCGCGCGAACCGGTGGACGCGTCGCCACGCTCTCACCTCCTCCAGCACGGCCGCGGCCGAGGTCCCCTCGCGCCACTCCACGATCGGCACGCCGACGCGCCGGTAGCGCGAGCGCAGCACCTCGCGCCGCAGGAGCCAGAGCCGGTGCGCGACTCCGTCGGCGCGGCCGGGCGCAGGCCCGACGTAGGGAACGGGCGAGATCTCGATCACCGTGAGGTCGAAGCCGCGGGCGCGCAGGTCGAGCAGGGTCGCCACGGCGCGCTCGTCGAGCAGCGGCGTCAGCGCCACGATCAGCGCCTTCGGCGGCAGCGTCCCGCGCGGGATGATCTCGACGTCCTTCCACGCGTAGTTGAGGACGATCTCGGTGTCGAGCAGCGCGTCGACTATCCGATATCTCTGGATCACGCCGCTCGCGGGAACGAGCCAGTTGAGGATCCCGCCGAAGCTGACGAGGCCGACGCGGTCGCGGTGCTCGAGGTACTGGGTCGCGAGCGAGGCGGCGGCGCGGACGCCGTAGTCGAGCGTGCCGCCCGCGCCGTAGCGCGCCGCCTCGGTGAACGTGTCGAGGAAGAGGACGACGTCGGCGTTTCGCTCCGGGTGCATCCGGTTGACCCACAGCTCCCCGCGCCGCGCGCTCGCGCGCCAGTTGATCGTGCGGACGCGGTCGCCGGGGACGTACTCGCGCAGGTCGGCGAACTCGATCCCGTCGCCGGCGGCGCGCGCCACGTGGTTGCCGGCGGTCGCCTGGGTCTCGAGCGGCGCGAGCGGCTCGCGGAGGAGCTCCGGCCTCGGGAAGACCTTGAGGCGGAGGTGCTCGGCGCGCCGGCCCTCCCAGGTGTAGAGGCCGAAGCGGTCGTGCGCGCGGACGGCCGCCTCGCCGAGGGTATAGACGCCCCAGCGCGCGCAGCGAAGCCGGAGCCGGAGCGTCTCGGGGCGCTCGTGCGTGAGCCGGAGCGCGACCGCGGTGGAGCCGTCCACGAGCTCGACTCCGCGCGGGAGCACGAGCGCGAGCTCGACGAGGCCCTCGCCGGTGAGCGTGACCGTGAGGCCCACCTCGTCGTCCTCGACCGCCCGGTCGCGCTCCAGCTCGAGCTCGAGCGCGACGGCCGGATCCCGCACGAGCGCTAGCCCGAGGGCGACGAGAAAGCCGAACGACGCGCCGAGCGCGACGAGCTCCGGCCGGCCGAGCACGAGCCCGGCGAGCAGGCCGAGCGCCGCGAGCGCCGCGTAGGCGCCGAGCCGCGGCGTCGCCGAGCGGCTCAGGGCTCGGGCTCCGCCGGCGGCGTCGGCACGCTGTCGAGCGCCTCGCGGACGACGTCCTCGCCGCGGATCCGCTGCACCCACAGCTCCGGCCGGAGCGTCAGCCGGTGCGCGAGCGCGGGGACGGCGACCGCCTTCACGTCGTCCGGGGTCACGTAGTCGCGTCCGTCCAGCGCGGCGCGCCCGCGCGAGAGCTTGAGCAGCGCGATCGTGCCGCGGGGGCTCGCGCCGATCTGGAGCCGTGCGCTGGCGCGGGTCGCGGCGACGAGGTCGACCATGTAGAGGCCGACGCTCTCGGCCACGTGCACCTGCTCGAGCGCGTGCTGCATCTGCACGAGCCCGGGCCCGTCGACGACCGGCTCGATCGCGACCTCGTCCATGCGGCGCTCGAGCCGGCGGGCGAGCAGCTCCCACTCGTCGTCGCGGGTCGGGTAGCCGATCCCCGTCCGCAGGATGAAGCGGTCGAGCTGCGCCTCGGGCAGCGGGTAGGTGCCCTCGTACTCGATCGGGTTCTGGGTCGCGAGCACGACGAACGGCTGCTCGAGCACGTGGGTGGCGCCCTCGACGGTCACCTGGTCCTCCTGCATCGCCTCGAGCAGCGCCGCCTGGGTCTTCGGCGGGGCGCGGTTGATCTCGTCGGCGAGGAGGAGGTTGGCGAAGATCGGGCCGGGGCGGAAGCTGAAGTCCGCGGTGCGCTGGTCGAAGACCGAGCTGCCGGTCACGTCCGAGGGCATCAGGTCCGGCGTGAACTGGATGCGCTGGAAGCGGAGGCTCGTCGCGGCGGCGAAGGAGCGCGCGAGGAGCGTCTTCGCGAGGCCCGGCACGTCCTCGAGCAGGATGTGCCCGTTGGCGAGGATCCCGAGCAGCACGAGCTCGAGCACCTCGCGCTTGCCGATCACCGCGCGCTCGACCTGCGCGAGGATCTCGTCGGAGCGGCGGCCCACGTCGGCGAGGGGCAACATCAGTGTCCCGTCCAGTGGCGTTGCCCGGCGTCCGGGGTGCGAAAAGCAAGCCAGGCAAGGACGCAGGGAGCGCTCATAGCTGAAGCTATGGGCGCGACTGAGGACGCGGCATGGCGCCGCTTAGCGCGCGTCGGAAGCTGGGAGGACGTTGCTGGGCGGGGCACTTCCAGATCTTCTCCAGCTCGTCGGTCAGCGCCTCGAGCTCTGCGATCGGGATGCCGCGGCCGTGGCGATCGCGGTAGCCGTCCGGGCCCTCGGGCCGGAGGAGATCCCACGCGTCGGCTCCGACGGCCGCCTCGGTCAGCGCGGCGCCGCGGCGGTCGGCCAGCCGCTGGTCGGCGATCTCGCGGAGCTGGGGCAGGAGCTTGTGGCGGAGGTGGAAGGCGCCGCTGACTCCGAGCGTGACGTCGCGCTCGAGCCGGTCGAGCTCGAGCGGGCGGTTCGGCTGCGGGTCGGGGCGGGGCGAAGGGCGCGCTCGAACGACGAGGGCTGAGCCTTCTCGCCGCGCGTCGCGACGACCAGGGCGAGGAGCGTCGCGGCGCCGAGGACGAGCACGAAGACCTCCTCCGCGAGGTCGGCGCGCACGAGCCGCAGGGCGATGACCGCGGCGAGCGCCGCCGTCGCGGCGAGCACGAAGCCCGCGAAGGACTTCACGCCGTGGCCCGCAGCTCGTCGCGGATGGCCTCGAGCGCGTCGATCGCGTCTTCCTTCGCCTGCGCGTCGAGTGGGTGATCGCTGAACTTCGCCAGCCGGAACAGATCGGTGAGGCGGCGCGCGGAGGAGGCGGTGGCGGCGAGCTCGAGCAGGGCGCGCTCGAGATACTCCAGCGGGGCCTCGGCCGGGCGGCGCGGCAGGCCGGCGGCCGCGAGCGCCCGCTCCATGTGCGCGTACGCGGCGATGATCGCACGGCGCGGGTCGGGCTCGGCCCGCAGGTCGGCGAGGCTCTCGTCGAGCGCCGCGGAGAACGCCTCCGCGCGGCTGTGCGGAACCTTGTCCGGCTGGGCCGTGGTGCGGGAGGCGAACCAGACCGCAGCCGCCGCGGCGGCGATGAGAGCGGTTGCGCCGATGCCCGCCAGCCAGCTGAGGTGCCCGTGGACCTGGGCCGGCACCGGCTTCGCGCCGGGCTTCGCCTTCGGGTGGGATCCAGGCAGGGACGGCAGCGGATGGTGGAGGATCCCGGCCAGATGGAGGCCGTGGAAGCCGAGCCGCTTCGCCAGCATCGCGAAGGCGGCGATCGCGAGGAAGAACGCGAGCGTGAGGTAGACGTTGCGGCGGCGCCGCTCCTGGTCGGGCAGCTCGATCAGGTCGCGGCGGACGAAGAGGATGTAGATCCAGGCCGCGATCCCGACGCCCATCAGCACGAGCACGACCGTGAAGAGCTGGTCGCCGAAGGCGCGCGTCGGGCCGGGCCCCGCGCCGCCGTGGAAGCCTCCGTGCGCCCGGCTCGCGGCGGCGACGAGGGCCGCCGCCGCGATCACGGCGAGCGGCGCGAGCACCACGGGCAGGCCGCCGCGGCGTATTCGGTCTCGGAGCGGCAGCGGCATCACGGGCATTCCACCAGCGCACGTCCCGCGGCGCCACTACATTGCCCGGGTGTCCGGCTTCTCCGACGAGCTGATCGGGCGCTCGGGGTACGGGCGCGAGGGCTTCGCCGCCCACTACGACCGCTACCGGCCGCGGCCGCCGGAGTCGCTACTCGACTCGCTGCTCCAGCTCGCGCGCGTGGAGCGGGCGGCCCTCGTCGTCGATCTCGGCGCGGGCACGGGGCTCTCGACCCGCGCGTGGGCCGGCCGCGCCGACCGGGTCGTCGGGGATCGAGCCGAACCCGGCGATGCGCGCGGAGGCCGAGAGGCTGACCGTGGCGCCGAACGTCGAGTTCGTCGGCGCGTTCGCGCAGGACACGGGTCTCGCCGACGGCGGCGCCGACGTCGTCACGTGCTCGCAGTCCCTCCACTGGATGGAGCCGGGGCCGACCTTCGCCGAGGCGGCGCGCCTCCTGCGCCCCGGCGGCGTGTTCGCGGCGTACGACTACGACGTGATCCCGGTCTGCGACCCGGAGGTCGAGGAGGCCTACGCGGCCCTGCTCGAGCGGCGGAAGGCGCTGAGGGCGGAGCTCCGGATCCAGCGCGGCGCCGACCGGTACTCGAAGGGCGGTCACCTCGAGCGGATCCGCGACAGCGGCGAGTTCGGCTACTGCCGGGAGTTCGTGCTCCAGTCGGTGGAGGAGGGCGGCGCCGAGCGGATCGAGGGCTTCGCCCGCAGCCTCGGCCTTCCGGTCGCCGACGCCACGCTCGAGGAACGCCTCCGGTACGACGAGCTGCGCGAGGTCGCCGAGCGCGTGTTCGGAGACCGCGTCGTCCCGTTCCGATTCGGCTATCGCGTGCGGCTCGGCATCCGCTAGCGCCGGAAGCGTCGCGCTGCCCGTCGCGTTTTACAAACGCCTGACCGGGGGATTACAAGGCATGGGGCAGCCGTGGGTATGTCTGTCTCATACCCCTAAGGAGGTACACATATGAAATCCAAGATCTCATCCCGCCGCCGGTGGCCGACCGCAGTGCTCATCGCAGCGCTGGCCCTCGTGATCGGCGCCGTCTACGGCGTGCCGGGACTCGGTAAGGCCGCCACCCAGGCGATTCCGGCCAACACCGCGGTACCCGTGATCACGGGCAGCGCGCAGGCCGGGTCGCTCCTCACTTCCGACAACGGGACGTGGAGCAACTCGCCCACGGGCTTCACGTATGCGTGGAGCCGCTGCGACTCCTCGGGCAACCTCTGCAGCCCGATCGCCGGCGCGATCGCCCAGACCTACCAGCTGCAGGCCGCCGATGTCGGGCACACGATCCGCATCACGGTGACCGCCACCAACACTGACGGATCGGCCTCGGCCGCCTCGGCGCAGACCGCTGTTGTTCTCGCCGCGGGCACAGGCCCCACCAACACGGTGCTCCCGGCTATCACCGGCACCGCCGCGGTCGGCTCGACTCTCACGTCGACCACCGGCACCTGGTCCGGTTCGACGACCGGCTTCGCGTACCAGTGGAACCGGTGTGACGCGACCGGCGCCAGCTGCTCGGCGATCATCGGCGCGACGACGCAGACCTACGTGGTCGGGTCGCTCGACGCCGGCAACACGCTCCGCGTGACCGTGACGGCGACGAACGCGACCGGCTCGACGCCGGCGACCTCGTCGCAGACGGCGGTCGTTCCGGCGGTGCCCGTCCCGCCGGCGACCGGCTGCCCCAGCGGTACCGGCACGATCCAGATCGCCGATCTGACCTCGCCGGCCCGTCTGCTGCTCGACCAGAACACCGTGGCTCCGGCCGTCGTGGCCCCGTCGGCCAAGACGATCCAGGTGCACTTCCGGGTCACGGCCTGCGGAGGCCGCCCTGTCCAGGGCGCGCTCGTCTACGCAACCGCGGTCCCGTACAACCAGTACTCGATCCCGCCGGAGGCGACGACGGGGGCCGACGGCTCGGCGACGCTCACGATGACGCAGCTGAGCGGTTTCCCCGCCGCCCGCCACCAGCAGCTGCTCGTCGTGTTCGGGCGTGCCCGCAAGGCGGGCGAGCCGATCACGGGCGGGATCTCGTCGAGGCGGCTCGTCTCGTTCCCGGTCTCGCTGCACGGATAGAGGGCTGCCTCGGAGCGGGCGTCGGTTCCCCCGGCGCCCGCTCCGCGTTTCCGTCAGGCTTCGTCACATGGGGAAGCGCTTCTGGTGGCAGATGGTCGGGATCGCGGTCGGCGTCGGCCTGCTGATGATCCTCGCCGTCCTTGTGCTCGGCCGCCTGTACTACCGGTTCGGCGCGATGGGTGCGCTCCTGGTCGTCTTCGGCGTGGCGATGCTCTTCGCCTATCGCCACGACAGGAAGAAACAGCGGGAGTACGAAGAGCTTCCGTGAGGCTGCGGGGCAAGGACTCGAACCTTGACTACCGGATTCAGAGTCCGGCGTCCTACCATTAGACGACCCCGCAAGGGTCGCCCGAAATTCTAGCGAGATCAGATCTCGAGGCGGTAGGTCGGCACGAGGCTCTTCTCGGCCTCGGTGTCGATGTGCGCGATCACCTCGACGTACGGCTCGAGGCCGGAGCCCCGGAGCTTCGCCTTCAACAGCCCGTCGACCTGGTAGAGCCCGGACGAGTTGTTCATCACGACCTCGATCATGATCGGCCGCTCGGCGCCGTCCTTGATCAGCACGTCCTCGATCGCCGCCGCCGAGAGCGAGTGGATCGAGACCGAGCCGCGCTCGAACGGGATCCGCGAGCGGCCCTTCGCCATGTCGAGCGCGTCGGCGACGCGAAGGATCCCGGCCTCGAGCGTGAGCGGCTTGCCGTCGGCGCGGTGGCTGATGATCGACTGCAGCACCTCGGACGAGATCACCGTGGCCTCTGTCTTCGGGTAGATCCCCTCGAGGAGATCGCCGAGCTTCCCCTCCGCGAGGAAGAGGCTGAAGTCCTCGTGGTTGTCGCGGTGGACGGACATGCCGATGTCGTGCAGGAGCGCGGAGAGGACGACGACGATCTCCGCGTCGTTGCTCGTCATCGCGTAGTCGGTCACCATCGCCGGCTCGACGCCGTGCTTCGTCAGCTGGCGCAGCAGCTTGAGCGCGATGTTGGTCACGATCTGGATGTGCACCCAGGAGTGGTCGTTGATGCGGAGGCGGAGCACCGCGTTCACGTTCGCCACGTGCCACCAGGCCTTGAGCTCGTCGTCGGCGTTGACCCGTTCGATCAGCTCGCCGAGCTTGCGGTTCGCGCGCACCGGCACGCGGATCCGCATCCCTGCGACCGCCTGCGCGGGCGTGAGTCTCGTCTCGCGCTCGGCCTCGGCCGTGGTCGGCAGCTCGGGAGGCTGGACGCTCTCCGGCTCCGAGGACATCAGGACTCTGCGGGCGCCGCCGGGGCCGGGATGGCGGCCTCCGCGCGGTTGAAGTACATCAGCGTCAGCACGGCCGCGACGAACGGGACGAAGATGCTGTGCCCGACGAGGTTCCCGAGCCAGTACCCGAAGAACGACGAGAAGACCGTCTGGAAGACGCCGCTGATGATCCCGCTCGCGATCCCGCCGCCCACGACGGCGATCAGGATCACGCCGAGGACGGGCCAGCTCGCACCCTTCACGAGCTCGTTGGAGCGGCCGAACGAGTCGCCCGCGCTCTTCTTCTCGATCACGATCGCCGGCACGAACAGGCACCACCGCGTCAGCAGAAAGAGCCCCGGCGCGATGAACAGGACGAGGCCGATCGAGATCCCGATCGCCGCGAGCACGCCGGCGGCGATCAGCGCGGGTAGCCGCGGGCCGACGCGCGAGTAGAGCTCGCTGATCGAGCTGTCGGCCTTGCCGTCGCGCACGTCGTTGACGGCCTCGACGAGTGCGCCCTGCACCCAAACGAGCCCGACCCAGCGTGATGACGAAGCCGATCAGGCCGAAGAAGAGACCGCCGGCGGTGCTGCCCTTCCCGACCTGGTAGAGGATCGCGCCGATCAGGTCGAGCACGACGAAGACGATCGCCGCGGTCGCCACCAGGCGCCAGAAGAAGCGCGTGTAGAGAGTCCATGACTCGCTCAGAATCGCGCCGACTGCCATCGGGCGGAGCCTATACCGTCCACGGGGCGGGTGATAATGCGGGCCGTGGACGAGCATCCGGTCCGGGTCACGGTCACCGACGACCTTCAGCGCAACCGCTGGACCGTGTTCTTCCGGCTGATCCTCGCGATCCCGCACTTCATCTGGCTCGGGCTGTGGGGGATCGGAGCGTTCGTCGCGGCATTCGTCAACTGGCTCGTCACGCTCGTGGACGGCCGCTCGCCCGAGCCGCTGTTCGACTTCCTCGCCGCGTACATCCGCTACGCGACGCACGTCTACGCCTACGTGCTGCTGGCCGCGAACCCGTATCCGGGGTTCACAGGCGAGCCCGGCTACCCGGTCGACGTCGAGCTCGGCCGCCCGGAGCGGCAGAACCGCTGGAAGACGGGCTTCCGGATCGTGCTCGCGATCCCGGCGATCGCGATCACCGGCGCGCTCGTCGACGGTGCTCCGTACTCGTGGAGCGCGCAGTGGAACGGCGGCGGCGGCAACGCCAACTTCCGCACCGCGGGCACCGGAGTCGCCGTCACCGTCGCGTTCCTCGCCTGGTTCGCGATCCTCGCCCGGGGCCGGATGCCGCGGGGCTTCCGCGACCTCGTCGCCTTCTGCCTGCGCTACGCGGCGCAGACCTACGCGTACGTGTTCGTCCTCACCGAGCGCTACCCCGACGCCGACCCCGCGCTGCCCGAGGCGGTCGAGCCGGCGCCGCCGAGCCCGGTGCGGCTCACCCTCGAGGACGACCCGCGCCGGTCGCGGCTGACCGTCTTCTTCCGGCTGCTGCTCGCCGTGCCGCACCTCGTCTGGCTTGCACTGTGGTCGATCGCCTCGTTCTTCGCGCTGATCGGGATGTGGGTCGTCACGGTCGTCAGCGGGCGCCCGCCTGCGGGCCTGCACCGGTTCCTCTCGTCGTACCTGCGCTACGTGATCCACGTCTATGCGTTCGTGGCCCTCGTCGGCGGCCCGTTCCCGGGCTTCAACGGGCGCCAGGGCAGCTATCCGGTCGACCTCGAGCTGCCGGGGCCTGAGCCGCAGGGGCGCTGGGGCGCGTTCTTCCGGCTCGTGCTCGCGATTCCCGCGTTCGCCGTCTCGTCGGCGCTCGGCTCGGTGCTCGCCGTCTCCGCCGTCCTTGCCTGGTTCTTCTCGCTCGTCACCGCCCGCGAGCCCGTTGGGCTGCAGCGCCTCGGCGCCTTCGCGCTGCGCTACCACGCACAGACCGACGCCTTCGCGTTCCTGCTCACCGCCCGTTATCCGTACAGCGGGCCGGCGACGCAGGTCGCGGACGAGCAGCTCGCCCTGGCGGAGTGAGCGCCCGCCGCGCGGCGGGCCTCGCGGCGCTCGCGCTCGCGGCGGCCGCGTGGGCGCTGATCGCGGTCCTGCTCTGGCGGTCGAGCCGCGTGCCGTCCTCGCTGCGGCTGCCGAAGGTGCACGTGGACACGCTGTTCACGGCGCACCAGCTGTCGCGCGCTCGCAACTTCGAGCGGTTCGGCCGGATCGACTGGCTGCTCTCGGAGCTGGCGCTGCTCGGCGTGCTCGCGGTCTACGCGCGGCGCGGCGCGCGGTTCGCGCGCGAGTCGGCGGCCGGGAGGATCGGCACCGGGCTCCTGCTCGGGATGCTCGGGCTCGGGATCGTGTGGCTCGTGCAGCTTCCGTTCGGCCTCGCCGGCGTCTGGTGGGAGCGGCGCTGGGGGATCGGGCACGGGGGCTACCTCGAGTGGATCGTCGGCAACTGGGCCGCGCTGGCCGGCGAGTTCCTGTCGGTCTGCGCCGCGCTCGTGATCGTGATGGGGCTCGCGCGCCTGCTCGGCGACCGCTGGTGGCTCGTGGGCGCGCCGGTCTTCGTCGGGATCGCGGCGTTGTTCACCTTCGTCCAGCCGTACCTCATCACCGACACGCACCCGTTGCGCGACCCCGCGCTGCTCGCCGACGCGCGCCGGTACGCGAAGGCGCAAGGGCTCGGGAACGTGCGGATCGAGGTCGAGGACGTGCACACGGAGACGAGCGCGCCGAACGCGGAGTCGGTCGGCATCGGCCCGACCCGGCGCGTGATCCTCTGGGACACGCTGCTCGACGGCCGCTTCACGGCGCGCGAGATCCGCGTCGTCGTCGCGCACGAGCTCGGCCACGCCTCGCGGAACCACCTGCTGAAGGGCCTCGCGTGGTTCGCGCTGTTCGCGATCCCGGGCGCGTGGGCGATCGCGCGCGTGACGCGGCGGCGCGGGGGGATGGCGGAGCCGGCCGCGGTGCCGCTCGCGCTGTTCGTGCTCGTCGTGCTCCAGCTCCTCGCACTGCCGCTGCAGATGTCGATCTCGCGGCACTTCGAGGCGGAGGCCGACTGGATGGCGCTGCGGACGACGCGCGACCCGGCCGCCGCGACGGGCGTCTTCCGGAAGTTCACGACGGTCGCGCTCGAGCAGCCCGATCCGCCCGGCTGGGCGTACCTCCTGCTCGCGGATCATCCGACGATCGAGCAGCGCATCGGCATGGCCGAGGCGTGGCAGAGGCTTCAGGCGACGTCGACGGCCCAGTCGCCGTAGAGCTCGGTGTAGCGGCCGCGGCTCGCCAGCAGCTCGTCGTGCGTGCCCTGCTCGACGACGACGCCGTGCTCGAGCACGACGATCAGGTCGGCCTCGCGGATCGTCGAGAGCCGGTGGGCGATGATGAACGCCGTCCGGTCGGCGAGCAGGAGCCGGAGCGCCGCCTCGATCCGCCGCTCGGTGCCGATGTCCACCGAGCGAGGTCGCCTCGTCGAGGATGAGGATCCTCGGGTCGACGAGCAGCGCGCGGGCGAACGCGACGAGCTGCCGCTGGCCCAGCGAGAGGCGGCTGCCGCGCTCGCTGCACCTCGGTCTCGTACCCGTGCTCGAGCCGCATGATGAAGTCGTGCGCGCCCACCGCCTGCGCGGCCGCGGCGATCTGCTGCGGCGTCGCGCCGGGCAGCCCGAAGGCGATGTTGTCGCGCACCGTGCCCGCGAACAGGAAGCCCTCCTGCGGCACGATCGCCGAGCTGCCGCCGGAGCGACGCCTGCGTCACGTCGCGCAGGTCGATCCCGTCGACGGTGATCCGGCCCTCGCGCGGGTCGTAGAAGCGGGCGAGCAGCTTCGCGATCGTCGACTTGCCGGCGCCGGTGTGCCCGACGAGCGCGACCGTCGTGCCCGGCGGGCACGTCGAGGTCGATCCCGTGCAGCACCTCGACGCCCTCGCCGTAGCCGAAGCGGACGCCGTCGAAGCGGACGCTGCCCTCCGACCTCGGGCAGGTCGCGCGCGTCCGGCCGGTCGCTGACCTGCGGCTCCTCGTCGAGCACGTCCATGATCTTGTCGAGCGCGGCGACCGCGGCGAGGAACGTGTTGTAGAGCTGCGAGAGCTGCTGCACCGGGTCGAAGAAGTTCGCCAGGTAGAGCGTGAACGCGAACACGGTGCCGAGCGTGATGTTGCCGTCGAAGTAGAGGACCCCGCCGAAGCCGAGCACGATCGCGGTCGCGACCGAGGAGAGCAGGTCGACGAACGGGAAGTACAGCCCGTTCAGGACGACGGTCTGGTGGTTCGCCTCGCGGTAGCGGCGGTTCACCGCGCGGAAGCTCCGCTGCGCGTTCGCCTCGCCCGCGAACGACTGGATCACGCGCATCCCGGCGATGTCCTCGGCGAGCGTCGCCGTGACGAGCCCGAGCCGCTCGCGCACGGACCGGTACGCGCGGGTCGAGCGGACGCGGAAGACCGAGGTCGCCACCGCCATCAGCGGCAGCACGACGACCGTCGCGAGCGCGAGCCGCCAGTCGAGCACGAAGAGGATCACGGCCGTCCCGAGCAGGAGCAGGGTGTTCTGGACGAGGCTCGAGACGCCGTCGGTGACGAGCTGGTCGAGCGCCTCGACGTCGTTCGTCAGCCGGCTGATGATCACGCCCGCGCGGTTGCGCTCGTAGTAGCCGAGCGAGAGCCGCTGCAGGTGGCGGAACAGCTTCAGCCGCAGGTCGGCGAGGATCCGCTCGCCCGTCCAGCCGGTGAAGTAGGTCTGCGCCGACGAGGCGCCCCAGCCGAGCAGCCCGGCGAGCAGGAACGCCGGCGACGGTGATCGCCAGGCGGTGCAGGTCCTTCTGCTCGATCCCGAGGTCGATCGCCTGCTTCGCGAGGAACGGCGGCAGCAGCGCGAACGCGGTCGCGAACAGGAGCGAGACGAGCGCGAGCGCCGTCCGCTTCTTGTAGGGCTGCGTGAGCTGGGCCAGCGCCCGCACCCGCCGGGCGGTCTGCCGCCACGACCAGTCGGACGACCTTCGCGCCGCGCGGATCGCGTCAGCGAGCTTCCCGGCTGCCAGACCCTCACGCCGACGACCTCCTCGGCCTCGGTCAGCACCCGGGTCTCGAGCATCCCGTGGTCGTGGATCTCGCGGTAGACGGGGCTCGTCCCGTACAGCTCGGCGTCGCGTCCCGCGGGCGACGACGCGGCCGTGCTCGAGGACGACGATCTCGTCGGCGAGCGCGATCGTCGAGAGCCGGTGGGCGATGATCAGCGTCGTCCGGCCCTTCATCGCCTCGCGCAGCCCGAGCCGGATCCGGGCCTCGGTCGAGGCGTCCACCGAGGCTGTCGCGTCGTCGAGGATCAGGATCCGCGGGTCGACGACGAGCGCCCGGGCGATCGCGATCCGCTGGCGCTGGCCGCCCGAGAGCGTGATCCCGCGCTCGCCGATCACGGTCTCGTAGCCGAGCGGGAGCGCCGCGATGAAGTCGTGCGCCTGGGCCATCCGCGCGGCGCGCTCGATCTCCTCGTCGTCCGCGTCGGGCACTGCCGAGCGCGATGTTCTCGCGCACCGTCGCCGAGAAGAGGAACGGATCCTGCGCGATCACGCCGATCGCGCGGCGCAGCGAGGTGAGGCGCAGGTCGCGCACGTCGACGCCGTCGACGACGACCCGCCCCGCCGTCGCGTCGTAGAAGCGCGGCACGAGCGAGGCGAGCGTGGTCTTGCCCGGCGCCGGTGTGCCCGATCAGCGCGACGGTGCTGCCCGGCGCGGAGCTCGAGGTCGATCCCCTCCAGCACCGGGCGGCCGGGCGCGTACTCGAACGTGACGCCCTGGAACTCGATCCTGCCCTCGCCGGGCGGCAGCTCGACCGCGCCGGGACTGTCGGCCACCTCCTCGGGCTCGTCGATGATCTCGAAGATCCGCTCGCCGGAGGCGGTCGCCCGCTGGGACTGGCCGATCCACATCCCGAGCTGGCGCAGCGGCCCGACCATCATCGCCACGTAGAAGTTGAACGAGATGAACTGGTTGAGCTGGAGGCTGCCGTGCACGACCGCGGCGCCGCCGACGAGCAGCACCGCCGCCTGGGCGACCATCGGCAGGAACGACATCAGCGGCACGTAGAGCGACTGCTGCCGGGTCGCGGAGATCGTGCGCCGGAAGAGCCGCTCCGAGCGGTCGGTCGAACTTCGCCGCCTCCTGCGGCTCCTGCGCGAACGCCTTCACGACCCCGACCCCGACGATGCTCTCCTCCGACACCGTCGCGACGTCGGCCATCTTCTGCTGCACGTCGCGGAGCAGCGGATGCGAGACGTGGCTGTAGCGGTAGGCGATCACCGCGAGGAACGGCGTGATCGCGAGCACGATCAGCGCGAGCCGCCAGTCGATCCAGAACATCACGATGCTGACGCCGACGATCGTCAGCGTGTGCTGGAAGAAGAAGATCAGCCCGTAGCCGAGGAAGAAGCGCACCTGCTGCAGGTCGACCGTGGCGCGCGACATCAGCTGGCCGGTCTGGTGGGTGTCGTAGAACCCGAACGAGAGCCGCAGCAGCCGGGCGTAGAACGCGTCGCGGATGTCGTACTCGACGCCGAGCGCCTGGTTCCCCGAGATGAAGCGGCGGCCGACCATCAGCCCCGCCTTCACGATCCCGAGCGCGATCAGCACCCCGATCAGCATCCAGAGCTCGTGCCGGTCCTTCCCCGTGATCGCCTTGCCGATCACGAGCCCCGTCACGCCGTAGAACGCGATCTGCGCCACCTGCGAGCCGGCGGCGAGAAAGACGGAGACGATCAGCGAGAGGCGGTAGGGGCGGAGGAAGCCGAGCAGCCTCGCGAACGTCTTCCGGTAGGGGGTCGCCACCTTCCCAATCTAGCCGCGGGGTGCGGACGCGCGATGCTGCAGCTCCGGTCCCATCGCGACGAGCAGGGCGACGAACGCCTCGGCCGCGGCGCTCGGCGGGCCTGCGTCCCGGCGGCGGATCGCCACGATCGGCCGCCGCGGCGGCGCCTGCTCGACGATCCGGATCCGGTGCAGCCGGCCGTCGGCGAGCTCGGTCGCGACGGCGATCTGCGGCAGCAGCGCGATCCCGAGCCCCTGCTCGACCATCTTCTTCGCCGAGTCGATGTTGTCGAGCTCCATCAGCCCGCGCGGCGCGATCCCGGCCTCGCGGAAGAGCGCGCTCGTCAGCTCGTGGTAGCTCGAGCTGCGGTCGAAGAGGACGAACTGCTCCTCGCCGAGCTCCTCGAGGCGCGCCCAGCCGCTCGCGACGAACGGGTGGCCCTCGTGGACGACGAGCACGAGCTCGTCCTCCCACAGCGCCGTCGCCTCGATCGCGGGATCGCGCAGGAGCCGGGTGAGCCCGACCTCGACCTCGCCGCGCTTCACGAGCTCGAGCACCTCCTCGGAGTGGCCGGTGCGGACGACGAGCTGGACGCCTGGGTGCGAGTCGGTGAAGCGGTGGAGGAGCGCGGGGAGGGCGTAGGTCGAGACCGCGGGGGAGGCGCCGAGCGCGAGCTGGCCGCCCTCGCCGCGGGCGAGCGCGTCGACGAGGCGGCGCCCCTCGGCGACGGCGTCGAGCGCGCGCTCCGCGAAGGGGAGGAAGGCGCGGCCGGCCTCGGTGAGCTCGACGCCGCTTCGTCCGCCGCACGAGGAGCTGCGAGCCGACTCGCCGCTCGAGCTGGTTCAGGCGCGAGGTCAGAGCAGGCTGGGTGATGAAGAGCGAGCGGGCCGCGCCGGTGACGCTCCGCTCCCGCGCCACCGCGACGAACCCCTCGAGCTGGGCATGCATAGACGGAGTCTATCCAGACATCACCAGAACGTATTGGACTCTATGCGAGGCCGTCCGTACCGTGGACGGATCGGCCGTCATCGACGAGGAGGAACGACCCCATGATCGAGATGCGTGTGCGGCAGGAAGCGGAGGCGCTCGAGCGCGAGTGGGCGCGGCAGGGCGACACGGGGATCCAGCGCGACTACTCGGCGCAGGACGTGGTACGGCTCCGCGGCTCCGTCCAGGTCGAGCACACGCTTGCCCGCCACGGCGCCGAGCGCCTGCGCCGCCAGCTCGACGAGATGCCGTACGTGCGCGGCTCTCGGCGCGCTGACCGGCAACCAGGCGGTGCAGATGGTGAAGGCCGGGCTCCAGGCGATCTACCTCTCCGGCTGGCAGGTGGCCGGCGACGCGAACCTCGGCGAGACGACCTACCCCGACCAGAGCCTCTATCCGGCGAACAGCGTCCCGGCGGTGGTGCGGCGGATCAACAACGCGCTGCGCCGCGCCGACCAGATCCAGTGGAGCGAGGGCTCGGACGAGCTCGACTGGCTCGTGCCGATCGTCGCCGACGCGGAGGCCGGCTTCGGCGGCGCGCTCAACGCGTTCGAGCTGATGAAGGGGATGATCGAGGCCGGCGCCGCGGGCGTCCACTTCGAGGACCAGCTCGCGTCCGAGAAGAAGTGCGGCCACCTCGGCGGCAAGGTGCTCGTGCCGACGGCGCAGTTCATCCGCACGCTGATCGCGGCGCGGCTCGCGGCCGACGTGATGGGCGTCCCGACGGTGCTGATCGCGCGGACGGACTCGCTCTCGGCCGCGCTCCTCACCTCGGACATCGACCCGCGCGACGCCGAGTTCATCACCGGCGAGCGCACGGCGGAGGGCTTCTTCGTCGTCCGCGACGGCCTCGAGGCGTCGATCGCGCGCTCGCTGGCCTACGCGCCGTACGCCGACCTGCTCTGGTTCGAGACCTCGACGCCCGACCTCGAGGAGGCGCGCGCAGTTCGCCGAGGCGATCCACGAGCGGTTCCCCGGCAAGCCGCTCGCCTACAACTGCTCACCGTCGTTCAACTGGCGCAAGCACCTCGACGACGACACGATCGCGGTCTTCCAGCGGGAGCTCGGCGCGCTGGGCTACCGGTTCCAGTTCGTCACGCTCGCCGGCTTCCACGCGCTCAACGCCTCGATGTTCGAGCTCGCGCGCGGCTACGCGCGCCGAGGGGATGAGCGCCTACGTCCGGCTCCAGGAGCACGAGTTCGCGCTCGAGGAGCACGGCTACACCGCGACACGGCACCAGCGCGAGGTCGGCGCCGGCTACTTCGACCAGGTCGCCCAGGTGATCTCCGGCGGGATGGCCTCGACCCTCGCGCTCAAGGGCTCGACCGAAGAGGCGCAGTTCGCCGCCTGAGCAGTCTCGTGGGGGCGCCCAGGAGCGGGCGCCCCCACGAGACGGAGAGCTAGGCGCTCGCGGGGCCTGTCTTCCCGCCGTACACGGACAGCGCGTAGATGATCAGGATGTCGATCGTGACGATCACGATCGACCACCACGGGTAGTGCTGGATCCAGCCCAGTCGCGCCGATCGCGCTCACCGCCGCGATGAAGATCCCGTACCAGCGGGCCCACTGCGCCCCGGACACGATCCCGAAGGCCGCGAGGATCGAGAGTGCGCCGAGGATGATCGAGATCCACGCCCACGTGCGCAGGTCGCTGAACACGTAGTGGGCGCCGGCGACGTAGAAGCTCGACTTCGAGAGCGCCACGATCCCGTCGAGAACGTCCAGCGTGCCCGCGAACCCCAGCATGATCGCCGCGAAGCCGATCCAGCCGGTGCCCTTCTCCGAGTATCCGTTCGACAAGGTTCCCCCTTCGCTTTGTCGATGACTTGTCGACTCGGGATCTTCTCACGCCGATCGGAGGGCGTGTAGGGCGTTTTGTACGTATTCGAGCGCGTGCCGGAGCCGCTCGCGGTTGGCGGGCTGGTTGAGCCAGCCGCTCGCGCCGGAGGGGTGGGGGAGCGGCACGACCGTCGCCCCGTCGAGCTCGAAGCGCGCGCCGACGCACTCGGTGAGGCTCGGCTCGCCGAGCAGCCGCCGCAGCGCGAGCCCGCCGACGGTGACGATCAGCTCCGGGCGCAGCAGCCGCAGCTCCCACTCCTGCCAGAACGCGCAGAGCTGCTGCTCGGTCTGCGAGGGCGTGCGGTCGCCGCGGCCCGACGGCGGCCGTCCCGGGTAGCAGCGGGTGACCGAGGCGCAGTAGAAGGTCTCGTAGAAGGCGTCCTCGTCGAGCTCGAGCCAGCGGCGCAGCGTCTGTCCCGCGCGTCCGCGCCACGGGCGGCCCTCGGCGCCCTCGACGACTCCCGGGGCCTGGCCGAAGAGGTAGGCGCGCTGGCCCGTGTGGCCCTCGATCACGGGCAGGGACTCGACGGCCGGGCAGGCGCGGCAGCGGGCGAGGTCGCGCTGGAGCGAGGCCAGCGAGCGGTACGAGTCGCGGCGCACCGGTCTACATTAGGCCGATGCCGCTGCCGCTCGAATCGGTGCCGAACGTCTCGGAGGGGCGCGACGCCGAGACGATCGCCGCGCTCTCGGCCGCCTTCGGCGAGCGGGCGCGGCTGCTCGACGTCCACACCGACCTCGACCACAACCGCTCCGTGTTCACGCTCGTCGCCTCCGACGGGGAGCTCGTCGAGGCGCTGCTCGCCGGGATCGCGTGCGCGCGCGAGCGGATCGACCTTCGCCGCCATTCCGGTGTGCACCCTCGGGTCGGTGCGCTCGACATCTGCCCGGTCGTGCCGATCGTCCCCGAGGACATGGAGCGCGCGAAGGCGGCCGCGCTCGTGCTGGCGGCGCGGGTCGGCGAGCTGGGCCTGCCGGTCTTCCTCTACGGCGAGCTCGCGCCGGGCCGCGGCCCCGCCTTCTTCCGCCGCGGCGGCCCGGACGAGCTGCAGCGCCGGGTCGACGCGGGCGAGCTCGCCCCGGACTTCGGCCCGGACCGGCTCGACCCGGCGGCGGGGTGCGTGCTCGTCGGCGCGAGGCGGCCGCTCGTCGCCTTCAACGTCAACCTGCGCGGGACGCTCGAGGCGGCGCGGGAGATCGCGGCGGTCGTCCGCGAGACGGGCGGCGGCTTCCCCGGGGTGCGCGCGCTCGGACTGGAGCTGACGACCGTGGGGCTGGTCCAGGTGAGCATGAACATCGAGGACTGGCGGGCCGCGCCGGTGCACGAGGTGGTCGCGCGCATCGCCGCGGAGGCGGAGGCGCGCGGGGCGGAGGTCGTCGGCTCGGAGCTCGTCGGGCTCGTCCCCGCGGGCGCCGTCGTCGCGGCGGCCTCGCCCGCGCTCCGCCTGCCGGCGCTCGAGCCCGCGAGCGTGCTGGAGCTGCGGCTCCTGGACACCTAGACTCGGGCGCGTGGCGCAGCGGACCGCGATCGGGCTCACCGGCGACGACCTCGGCGCCGGGGACGTCTGGGCGGTCGCGGTCGAGCGGGAGGCGGCCGAGCTCACCGACGAGGCGCGGACGAAGATGCGCGCCGCCCGCGCGCTCGTCGAGCGGGCCGCGTTCGGCACGAGCGAGCACACCTACGGCGTCAACACGGGCTTCGGCCGCTTCGTCTCGAAGTCGATCCCCGAGGAGCAGACGGCCGAGCTGCAGCTCCGCCTCCTCCGGAGCCACGCGTGCGGCGTCGGCGCGCCCTACCCCGACGAGGTCGTCCGCGCGGCGATGCTGCTGCGCGCGAACGCGCTCGCGAAGGGCAACTCGGGCGCGCGGGTCGAGACGGTCGAGCTCCTGCTCGAGTGCCTGAACCGCGGCGTCGTCTCGTACGTGCCCGCGCGCGGCTCGGTCGGCGCCTCCGGCGACCTCGCGCCGCTCGCCCATCTGGCGCTGCCGCTGGTCGGCGAGGGCGAGGCGTGGGTCGACGGCGAGCGGCTGCCCGGCGCCGAGGCGCTCGCGGCGGTCGGCCTCGAGCCGATCGTGCTCGAGGCGAAGGAGGGGCTCTCGCTGATCAACGGGACCCAGTTCATGGCCGCGTTCGGCGCGCTCGGGCTCGTGCGCGCGCGGCGGCTCGCGCAGGCCGCCGACATCGCCTGCGCGCTCTCGCTCGAGGCGCTGCAGGGCACGCGGACGAGCTTCCTGCCGCAGATCCAGCGGCTGCGCCCGCTGCGGGGCCAGGCCGCGAGCGCGGCGAACGTGACGGCGCTCCTCGAGGACTCGGCGATCATCGAGTCCCACCGCTGGTGCGACAAGGTGCAGGACGCGTACTCGCTGCGCTGCGCGCCGCAGGTGCACGGCGCCTCGCGCGACCTGCTCGACTACGTCGACTACACGGTCTCGGTCGAGCTGAACGCCGCCACGGACAACCCGCTCGTGCTCGTCGAGGACGAGCTGCTCGTCTCGAACGGCAACTTCCACGGACAGCCCGTCGCGTTCGCGCTCGACGCGCTCGCGATGGCCGTGTCCGAGCTCGCGAGCATCTCCGAGCGGCGGGTCGAGCGGCTCGTCAACCCGAGCCTCTCCGACGGCCTGCCCGCGTTCCTGACCGCCGACGGCGGCCTGAACTCCGGGTTCATGATCGCGCAGTACGTCGCCGCGGCGCTCGTCTCCGAGAACAAGGCGCTCTGCCATCCTGCGTCGGTCGACTCGATCCCGACGAGCGCCGGCCAGGAGGATCACGTCTCGATGGGGAACGCGGCCGGGCTGAAGGCGTGGCAGGTGCTCGCGAACTGCGAGAGCGCGCTCGCGATCGAGCTGCTCGCAGGCGCGCAGGGAGTCGAGTTCCTCGCGCCGCTGCAGCCGGGCGCGGGGGTTCGCGCGACGCGGGCGTTCGTGCGGACGCTGTCGCCGCGGCTCGTCGACGACCGCTCGCTCTCGAAGGACATCGAGGCGGTCGCGGGCGGCGATCCGCGACGGCTCGCTCGGCGCCGCGGTCGAGGCCGAGGTGGGTGAGCTCGCGTGAAGATCCTGCAGTGGCCGGGCCCGGAGGACCGGAACCGCTCGAAGCACCCGTACCGCGACACGGCGCTCGTGTACGCGGGGTTCGCTGCGTTCGTCGTCGTCGCGGCGTTCCTCACCGGCGGCGACATGAAGCACGCGGTGACCGTCGCGGCGTTCGTCTACGTCGTCGCAACGGCGTGGACGTGGTTCCGTCTGTACCGGCGCAAGGCGAGGGAGGAGGCGGAATGAGCGCGACCGGAACCCTGGCGGCGCAGGTCGAGGCGCTCTGCGGCGACCTCTCAGCGATCCGCGCGCCGCGCGGGACGGAGCTGAACGCGCGCTCGTGGCAGACCGAGGCGCCGCTGCGGATGCTGCTCAACAACCTCGACCCCGAGGTGGCCGAGCACCCGGAGCAGCTCGTCGTCTACGGCGGCACCGGGAAGGCGGCTCGCAACCACGAGGCGCTGAAGGCGATCGTGCGGTCGCTGCTCGAGCTGGGCGACGAGGAGACGCTGCTCGTCCAGTCCGGGAAGCCGGTCGGCGTGTTCCGGACCCACCGCGGGCGCGCCGCGGGTGCTGATCGCGAACTCGCTGCTCGTGCCGCGCTGGGCGACCTGGGACGAGTTCCGCCGGCTCGAGGCGCTCGGGCTGACGATGTTCGGGCAGATGACGGCCGGCTCGTGGATCTACATCGGCACGCAGGGGATCCTCCAGGGCACCTACCAGACCTTCGGCGCGGCGGGCGAGAAGCACTTCGGCTCGCCCGACCTCGCGGGCCGCTCGATCCTGACCGCGGGGCTCGGCGGGATGGGCGGCGCGCAGCCGCTCGCGGCGACGCTCGCCGGCGCGGCGATCCTGTGCGTCGAGGTCGACCCCTCGCGGATCGAGCGGCGGCTCGAGACCCGCTACCTCGACGAGGCGACCGACTCGCTCGACGACGCGCTCGCCCGCGTGCGCGCGGCGGCAGCGCGAGGGCCGTGCGCTCTCGGTCGGGCTGCTCGGGAACGCGGCCGACATCGTCCCGGAGCTGGCGCGGCGCGGCGAGCCCTTCGACCTCGTCACCGACCAGACGGCCGCGCACGACCCGCTCACCGGCTACGTGCCGCAGGGGCTCGACCTCGAGGAGGCGGCGGCGCTTCGCGCGGCCGATCCCGAGGAGTACCTCCGGCGGGCCCGCGCCTCGATCGTCGCGCACGTCGAGGGGATGCTCGAGTACGTCCGGGCCGGCGCGTATGTTTTCGATTATGGCAACAACCTGCGAGGTGAGGCCCTTGAAGGCGGCGTAGCGGAGGCATTCACATACCCGGGCTTCGTCCCGGCCTATATCCGCCCGCTCTTCTGTCGCGGCATCGGCCCCTTCCGGTGGGCGGTTCTCTCGGGCGACCCCGCCGACATCGCGGCCATCGACGGGATGCTCAGAGAGCTGTTCCCGGAGGATGCGCTGCTCCAGCGCTGGCTCGAGCTGGCGCCCGAGCGGGTCGCGTTCCAGGGCCTGCCGGCGCGGATCTGCTGGCTCGGCTACGGCGACCGCGCGAAGGCGGGGCTCGCGATCAACGAGCTCGTCCGCTCCGGCCGCGTCTCGGCGCCGGTCGTGATCGGGCGCGACCACCTCGACTCGGGCTCGGTCGCCTCGCCGTATCGCGAGACCGAGGCGATGCGCGACGGCTCGGACGCGATCGCCGACTGGCCGATCCTGAACGCGCTGCTCAACACGGCGGCCGGCGCGACGTGGGTCAGCGTCCACCACGGCGGCGGCGTCGGGATCGGCAACTCGATCCACGCGGGCATGGTCGTGCTCGCCGACGGCAGCGACGAGATGGAGGAGCGCCTCGCGCGCGTGCTGACGACCGATCCCGGCACCGGCGTGATGCGTCACGTCGACGCGGGCTACCCCGAGGCGATCGAGGCGGCCCTCGAGACCGGCTTCGAGCCGCCGATGCCGCCGCCCCGTCCGTGAGAGCGGCCTCGTCGCCGCGTCTGCTCGTCCGGGACCTCGCGCAGGTGGCGTCGCCGTCCGGGCGCGGCGCTCCGCTGCGCGGGCGGGCGCTCGGCGACGTCGACTGGATCGACGGCGGCTACGTCCTCTGCGAGGGCGGCCGGATCGCCGCGGTCGGCGCGATGCGCGACCTCGAGCCGCTCGACGGCGACGTGACGGAGGTGGACGGTCGCGGGCTCTGCGCGATCCCGGGCCTCGTCGACTGCCACACGCACGCCTGCTTCGCGGGCGACCGCGTCGACGAGTTCGCGCTGCGCGCGGCCGGCGCGTCGTACGAGGAGCTGCACGAGGCCGGCGGCGGGATCGCCGCGACCGTGGCCGCGACGCGGGCGGCCGGCGAGGACGGGCTGGTCGGAGCGCTGCGACGCCACCGCGACTGGATGACACGCGCCGGCACGACGACCTTCGAGGCGAAGTCCGGCTACGGGCTCGACCGCGAGACCGAGCTCGCGTCGCTGCGGGCGATTCGCGCCGCGGGCGGGATCCCGACGTTCCTCGGCGCCCACGCGGTCCCGCCGGAGTTCGACGGCGACGCGGACGCCTACCTCGACTTCGTGCTGGCCGAGGTGCTGCCCGAGGCGGCGCTCCTCGCGGAGGCCGCCGACGTCTTCCTCGAGCGCGGCGCGTTCGACGCGGCCCAGGCCCGCCGCTACCTCGAGGCCTGCCGCGCCGCCGACCTCGTCCTGCGGCTGCACGGCGACCAGTTCACCGAGTCGGGCGCGATCCCGCTCGCGATCGAGCTCGGCGCCCGCTCGGTCGACCACCTCGAGGCGACCGGGCCCGACGGCGTCCGCGCGCTCGCCGCGAGCGACGTCGTCGGCGTGCTGCTTCCCGCGAGCGCGCTCTTCCTCGGCCGCCCGATGCCGCCGGCGCGCGCGCTCGTCGACGCCGGCGCGGCCGTCGCGCTCGCGACCGACTTCAACCCCGGCAGCGCGTTCTGCGAGAGCCTGCCGCTCGTCTGCTCGCTCGCCGCGACCCAGCTCCGGCTCGCGCCCGCCGAGGCCCTCGCGGCCTGCACCGTGAACGCGGCGTACGTGCTCGGACGCGCCGACCGCAAGGGCCGGATCGCCCCGGGCTACGACGCCGATCTCGTCCTGCTCGACGCTCCCGACTGGCGCTACCTCGCCTACCACCTCGCCGGGCCGGTGGTGAAGACCGTCGTCGTCGGCGGCGAGCTACGCTAGTCACGTGGCCAACAAGAAGCAGCAGCGGCGCCGCCAGAAGGAGCGCCGTCACGAGTACGAGGAGGTCTGGGTCGACTCCGAGGGGAACGAGCTCGCCCCCGAGGAGGTCGAGCAGGCCGTGCCCGCCGCCGCCGCGAAGTCGTCCCCGGCCGCGAAGAAGAGCGCGCCCGCCCGGGGCCGCACCGGCCGCGTCCCGCCGCCGCCGTCCTGGCGCCGCGTCGGCAAGCGCGCCGCGATCTTCGCGCCGCTGATGTTCGTGACCGTCTACATCATCGGCGGCACGAAGCTCACGCTCACCGGAAAGCTGTTCCAGACCGCGGTCCTGCTCCTGTTCTTCATCCCGTTCAGCTACGCGATGGACTCGATCCAGTACCGCAACTACCAGAAGCGGCAGGGGCAGCCGCCGAAGCCGAAGCAGAAGCCCGAGTAGCCCCGACCGCCCGGTTAGACTCGGCGGCCTGATGGCGCTCGCGATCGACACGTACGAGCTCGGCCCGCTCGGGACGAACTGCTACGTCGTCCGGGCCGACCGCGGCGTCGCGGAGGCGGTCGTCGTCGACCCCGGCGGCGATGCGGCACAGCTCCGCCTCGAGCTCGCCCGGATGGGTGCCCGGTGCGCCGCGATCCTGATCACGCACGGCCACTTCGACCACCTCGGCGGGGTCGCCGACCTCGCGGAGGGGACCGGCGCGCCCGTCTACATGCCCGCTGGCGAGCGTGACCAGCTCGAGACGCCGCCGCCGCAGTTCGGCGTACGCGCCTACACGCCCGACGTGCTGCTCTCGGGCGGCGAGACGCTGGAGCTCGGCGGGATCTCGTTCGAGGTCGTCGCCGTGCCCGGCCACTCGCCGGCTCACGTCGCCTTCTACGCCGACGGCGCGCTGTTCTCGGGCGATGTCCTGTTCGCGGGCTCGGTCGGCCGCACCGACCTGCCGGGCTCCGACTGGGAGACGCTGCTCGCGTCGATCCGCGACCTGATCGCCCGCTACCCGGCCGAGACCGTCGTCTATCCCGGCCACGGCCCCGCGACGACGCTCGGCGCCGAGCTCGCCCGCAACCCGTTCCTCGCAGAGCTGCGCGCGTCGTGAGGTTCCAGGCGCCGACCGGCACGCGAGACCTCCTCCCGGGCGACGCGCTCTGGTGGCGGCTCGTCTCGGAGATCGAGCAGCTGCTGCCGCTCTACGGCTACGGGCGGATCCAGACGCCGGCGATCGAGGACACCGCGATGATCCAGCGCTCCTCCGGCGCCGGCTCGGACATCGTCCAGAAGGAGACCTACACCTTCGACGACCGCGGCGGCCGCTCGCTCACGCTCCGCCCCGAGGGCACCGCGCCGATCGTGCGCGCCTACCTCGAGAACGGGCTCCACCGCGAGCCGAAGCCGGTCAAGCTCTACACGATCGCCACGATGTACCGCTTCGACCGGCCCCAGGCCGGCCGCTACCGCGAGCACACCCAGCTCAGCGCCGAGATCATCGGCTCGGCCGACCCCGCCGTCGACGCGGAGCTGATCCAGCTCTACGTCGAGCTGCTGCGCCGGTTCGACTACACGCCGTGGGAGCTGCAACTGAACTCGATCGGCGACGAGCAAGTGCCGGCCCGCGTACCTCGAGAAGCTCACCGCGTGGCTCGACGATCACGCCGACGTCCTCGACGAGGCCGCACGCCAGAAGCGGGCGACGAACCCGCTCCGCGTCTTCGACGTGAAGAGCGAGCGCGTCCAGGCGGCGCTCGCGGACGCGCCGAAGATCGGCGAGTCGCTCTGCGACGAGTGCCGCGCGCACTTCGAGGAGGTGCAGGCCTGCCTCGACGCTCTACGGGATCCCGTACACGCTGGTGCCGACGCTCGTGCGGGGGATCGACTACTACACGCGCACGACCTTCGAGTTCAAGGAGACCTCGACCGGCCACGCCCAGGACACGATCTGCGCCGGCGGGCGCTACGACGGGCTCGTCGAGGAGCTCGGCGGCGAGCCGACGCCGGGGATCGGCTTCGGCGCCGGCCTCGACCGGCTCGTGCTCGCGCTCGCCGACGCGGGCGCCGCCGCCGAGCCGCGCAAGCTCGACGTCTTCATCGTCGACCGACGACAAGGAGCCGCTCCTGCCGCTGCTCGCCGAGCTCCGCCACAGGGGCGTCGCGGTGGACATCGACTACGCGGGCCGCTCGCGGAACGCGCAGGTGAAGCATGCGCAGCGCCTCGACCCGCAGCGGATCGTGCTCGTCGACGGCGAGACGGCCACGATCCGCGAGCGCGGCCGCGACGACGTGTCGGTCGGCCTCGGCGAGCTCGTGGCTAGGCTCACGGCATGAGCTGGCGCGACCGTTCCTGCGGCGAGCTGCGGCCCGAGCACGTCGGGCAGCGCGTCGTGCTCGCCGGCTGGGCGGCGCGCCGCCGCGACCACGGCGGGCTCGTCTTCGTCGACCTCCGCGACGAGACCGGCGCTCTGCCAGCTCGTCGTCAACCCGGAGCACGCGGCCGAGGCCGCGGCGGCCGCGCACGAGATCCGCAACGAGTTCGTCCTCCAGGCCGAGGGCGAGGTCGTCGCGCGCTCGCCCGAGACCGTGAACCCGGCGATGCCGACCGGCGAGGTCGAGGTGCTGGTCGACCGGCTCACGATCGTCTCCCGCTCGACGCCGCTCCCGTTCCAGCTCGACGAGGAGGGCGTCGACGAGACGCTTCGCCTGCGCTACCGCTGGCTCGACCTGCGCCGCGACAAGATGCAGCGCAACATCCGCCTGCGCGGCCAGATGGTCGGCACGATCCGCCGCGTGATGGAGGACGCGGGCTTCGTCGACATCCAGACGCCGATCCTCGCCAAGCCGACCCCCGAGGGCGCGCGCGACTTCCTCGTGCCGTCGCGCCTCCAGCCCGGCCGCTTCTTCGCGCTGCCGCAGTCGCCGCAGATCTACAAGCAGCTCCTCGTCACCTCGGGCTTCGAGCGCTACTACCAGATCGCGATCTGCTTCCGGGACGAGGATCTCCGCGCCGACCGCGTCCAGGAGATCACCCAGCTCGACGTCGAGACGGCGTTCCCCGACCAGGAGCTCATCTTCGGGCTGATGGAGACGATGGTCAGCACGGTCTGGCGGGAGTGCATCGGCGTCGAGCTCGAGACGCCGTTCCCGCGGATGACCTGGGAGGAGGCCGACCGCCGCTTCGGCTCCGACAAGCCCGACCTCCGCTTCGGGCTCGAGCTCGAGGACGCGACCGAGGTCACCCGCGGCTCCGGGTTCGGGGTGTTCGGCGGGCGCCGAGGCGGTACGGCTTCATCCGCGCGCCGAAGGCGTTCTCGCGCTCCGAGCTCGACGCGCTCGAGGAGTTCGCGAAGGAGTGGGGCGCGAAGGGCCTCGCCTACGTGATCACCGACGAGTCGGGCGAGGTGCGCTCGCCGATCGCGAAGTTCCTCTCCGAGGCCGAGCTCGCCGCGTTCACCGGCGAGCCCGGCACGACGGCCCTCTTCGCCGCCGACTCGTGGGAGCTGACCACGCGCGTGCTCGGCGCGCTGCGCACGCATCTCGGCCGAGCAGCTCGGGCTGATCGACGAGGAGGCGTGGTCGTGGCTCTGGGTGACCGACTTCCCGATGTTCGAATGGGACGAGGACGAGCAGCGCTGGGGCGCGAAGCACCATCCGTTCACCCGCCCGGCGCCGGAGTGGGAGGACACCTTCGACGTCGGACCCGAAGCACGCGCTCGCCGTCGCCTACGACCTGATCGGCAACGGCAACGAGCTCGGCGGCGGCTCGTTCCGGATCCACGAGGCCGATCTCCAGGCGCGGGTGTTCGACCTGCTCAAGATCTCGCCCGAGGAGCAGCGGGCGAAGTTCGGCTTCCTCCTCGACGCGCTCGCGATGGGCGCGCCGCCGCACGGCGGGATCGCGTTCGGGATCGACCGGATGATGATGGTGCTCGCGGGCGAGCCGAACCTCCGCGACGTGATCGCCTTCCCGAAGAACCAGGCCGGGGTCGACCCGATGACAGGAGCCCCGTCCGACGTGACGAAAGAGCAACTGGACGAGCTCGGCATCGAGCTCGTCCGACGAGAGGATTAAGTTCCACCATCCATGCGGCCGATGGTGTAGTCATACTTCGGTTCAGGCGGGCGTGGACCCGTTAGCCGCACGAGAGGGAGCCAAGGAATGTCGACACAGGATCCAGGGAACGCCCCGGCACCGCCAGCGCTGACGGCGCTGCCAAAGGTCGAGGACCTCCCACGCGCGGGCGAGGGCTACGACGCCGACAAGGTGCGGGAGGCCTTCGACGCGTTCCGCCGGCATGCGGCCCAGCTCCAGGCTCAGCTCCGCGTGCTCCAGGCCGCCGGCCGCACCGGTGCGGTCGAGCCGAGCGGCCACGCCGTCCGCATGGACGCGCTGCACCTGATCCGTGCCGCCGCCGAGTTCGCCGACACGATCGAGCGCGACGCACAGACGGCTTCCGCCGCACAGCTCGGCAAGACCGAGGAGGAGGTGACGCGGCGCCAGCACGAGCTGCAGGCGCGCGAAGCCGAGGTCGAGCGCTACCGCGCCGAGAGCGAGCGCCAGCGCGCGGAGATCCTCAACGCGGCGAAGAACGAGTCGCGCGAGCTGCTCGCGAAGTCGAATCTCGAGTCGACCCAGGAGATCCAGGAGGCCGAGGCCCGCGCCGCGCGCCTCCTCGAGCAGGCCCGCCACCAGGCGACCGAGCTCACGAACGCGGCGCGCGCCGAGGTGGAGCAGACGCTCGAGTGGGCCCGCGCCCAGGCCTCGACCGTTCTCGCCCGTGCACAGCACGGCGCCGAGCAGCTGCTCGCGGCGGCCGGCCTCGGCGAGGAGCGGATCTCGCAGGTCGCCGACGCGATCGTCAAGTCGGCCGAGCAGACGACCGAGGCCGCCCGCGGCGGCCCCGCACGGCCCGCCGAGGCCGTTGCGCGCCCGGCGGCGCCACCGGCTCCGGCTGCTCCCGCGCCGCCCCCGCCGGCCGCACCTCCGGCGCCCGCGCCGACTGCCGCACCGCCTGCCTCTCCGCCGCCGACCGCCGGGCCTCCGGTTTCGGGCCCGCCGGTGTCCGCTCCGCCTACCCCGGCCGCCGAGCCTCCCGTCGCGGAGGCCCAGCCCGAGGAAACGGAGTCGGAGCCGGACGAGCCGGCCTCCTAGGAGGCAGACAGCGTGCGGGCGGGGTTCGGGCGCAGATTCGCCCTCGAGGTCGTGTTCATCGTCCTCGTGGCCACGGCCGCGGCGCTGCTGCACGCGAGCACCGTCGCGATCGTGCTCGTGATGGCGGCCGCCTGGCTCGCGGTCGCGCTGCTCGAGTGGCTGCTCTCCCGCCGCGCCGCGGCCGCGGTCCCCTCGCCGATCGAGGCCGCGCACCGGCCCGAGCAGCCGGAGCCGGTCGAGGTGGCCCCGCATGTCCGCGTGATCCAGCCCGAGCCGGAGCCTGAGCCTGAATCCGTTGTGCTCATGAGCCGCGAGCCGGAGCCGGAGCCGGAGCCGGAGCCAGAGCCGGAGCCGGAGCCAGAGCCGGAGCCAGAGCCGGAGCCGGAGCCCGAGCCGGAGCCGGAGCCAGAGCCGGAGCCAGAGCCGAGCAGAGCCGGAACCAGAGCCCGAGCCGGAACCAGAGCCCGAGCCAGAGCCGGAGCCGGAGCCAGAGCCCGAGCCGGAGCCGGAACCCGAGCCGGAGCCGGAACCGGAGCCGGAGCCGGAACCGGAACCGGAACCCGAGCCGGAGCCGGAGCCGCGAGCCCGAGCCGGAGCCCGTGCCGCTCGTCCCGGCGGCGGTCGCCGGACCCGCCGCCGCGGTCCTTGGCGAGCCTGCCGGGCCGCCCGCCCCCGAGCCCGCAGTCGCCGTTGCCGCTGCCGCCGCCGACGGCCCCCGCAGGTGGAACCTGTGGGAGCTCGAGCGGCTGACGCGGGCCGTGGCCGGCGACGACCTCGTCCGTGACGAGGAGCGGTCGTACCTCCTCGTCTACCTGCGCGACTTCGCGAGCCCGGACGGGCTGCTGCCGGAGGACTTCGACCTGCTCGTCCGGGAGTCGTTCGGCGACCTGATCGCCGTGCCGTCCGGGGTGTGAAGGGCACGCTCGCGCAGCGGCTCGTCGCGCTCGCCGCGATCGCCCTGCTCGGAGCCGCGGCAGCGCTCGCGGTCATCGCCTCTCAACGATCGTCGGAAACCGGCCCGCGCCCGGTGCAGTGGTACTCGGCGCTCGCGGCGCCGTACCGCGCGCCCGCGCGCACCTCGTGCGGTCTCCGCACGAACGCGCGCACCCTCGGCATCGCGCACCCCGTCCTCGCGTGCGGCGCGAAGCTCTTCGTCTCCTACGGCGCCACCGAGGTGCTGACGCAGGTGATCGACCGGGGCTCGCAGCTCCCGGGGCGGGAGTTCGACGTCACGACCGCCCTCGCCCGCCGTCTCGGCATCCACGGCACCCAGCGCGTCAGGTGGGCCTTCGCCCGCTAGAGTGGGACGCCTGATCCCGTCCGCGGGCGCTGCGCTCTCAATGTAGAACCAACACCTACATCAAGGGAGCCTGTGTCCGGATACGTGCAACCACTCGTTCCGCCAGGCCGGCAGGGCACCCACCTGGCTAGCCAGGTTCACATGATCGTGGTGTCCGCGGCGGGGTCAGGCTAGAGATGATCGAGGCCTTCGGAGACGCATCCCGCAACGGCGACTGGGCGTCGGTGCGCCTGCGCATCGACGGCGATCGGATCGTCGACGCCGACGCGGACGGGCTCGAGCGGCCGCTCGCCGGGCTGACGCTGCTCGAGGCGGCGGCGGTCGGCGGCGAGACCCTCGCGGCGGACGCGCTCGCGAACGCGATCGGCCCGCTCGTCCGCGCCCCGCGCGATCCCGGAGCGCGTCGCGGTCGCGATGAGCGGCGGCGTCGACAGCGCGGTCGCGCTCCTGCGCGCCGGGCCCGGCGCCGTCGGCGTGACGCTGCGGCTCTGGCTCGACCCGGACGGGCCCGGCTCGGAGCGCGCCTGCTGCTCGCCCGACGCGGTGATCGCGGCGCGCCAGACCTGCCACGCGCTCGGCCTGCCGCACGTCACGCTCGACCTGCGCGAGGAGTTCCGGCGCGACGGTCGTGGCGCCGTTCGTCGCCGGCTACGCGCGCGGCGAGACGCCGAACCCGTGCACGCGCTGCAACGGCACCTTCCGCTTCGCACGAGCTGCTCGCGTTCACGCGGCGGATCGGCGCCTCGAGGCTCGCGACCGGCCACTACGCCCGCATCGTCGCTCATCGCGGCCGCCTGCTCGCTCGCGCGCGGCACGGCGGGCGAGAAGGACCAGTCGTACATGCTCGCCGCGCTCGATCCCGCCCGGCTCGAGCGCGTCTGGTTCCCGCTCGGCGAGCAGGGCAAGGAGGAGACGCGGGCCGAGGCGGCTGCCGCCGGCCTCGCTGTCGCCGCCCGCGCCGAGAGCCAGGAGGCGTGCTTCCTCGCCGGCGCGGACTACCGCGACTTCCTCGAGCGGCAAGGCGCCGAGTCGCGCCCGGGCGCGATCGTGGACGACGGAGGGCAACGAGGTCGGCCGGCACATCGGCACCTGGCGCTTCACGCCCGGCCAGCGCAAGGGCGTCGGCGTCGCCGCCGGCAAGCCGCTCTACGTGCTGCGGACGGAGCCGCGCGCAGGCACGGTCGTCGTCGGCCCGCGGGAGGCGCTCGCCAGGCGGCGCGTGTCGGCGCGCGGCCGCCTCTACGTCCCCGTCGAGCGGGCCGAGGCAAAGCTCCGCTACCGGTCCCCGGCGGTCCCGGCGCGCGTGCTCGCGGGGGCGCGCAGCTTCAGCCTCGAGCTCGACGAGCCGGCCTTCGGCGTCGCTCCCGGTCAGGCCGCGGTCCTCTACGAGAACGACGCCGTCGTCGGGTACGGCGTGGTGAGCTCCGCCCGGGACACATAGAATCGGCCACGTGCTCGCGATGACCGTCAACTGGGGCGACGTCGCATACGCCGCGCTGAGCGTGTTCCTGCTCCTGCTCGGGATCGCGGGGGCCTACGCGCTCTGGCGCCTCGGCGGCACCTTCCAGCGGCTCTCGTCGCTGATCGCCGGCACCGAGCGCGAGGTGCTGCCGGTCGTCGAGAAGGTCGGCGGCACGGTCGACCGCGTCAACGCGGAGCTCGACAAGGTCGGCGTGATGACCGACAGCGCAGTCGACGCCGTCGACAGCGCGGACACGGCCGTCCGGGCCGTGAGCTTCGCGGTGACGAACCCGGTGAAGAAGGTTTCCGGCTTCGTCACGGGCCTGAGCTACGGCGTCTCGACGCTCGCGAAGCAGCGCGACTGGCGCAGCGCCGTGCAGGCCGGGAAGGAAGCTGCGGCCAAGCGCGAGCAGGAGCTGTCGGACGAGATCCACCGCAGCGCGTCGGAGCCGCCTCCCGCGCCCGAGCCCGAGCGCAAGCCCGAGCCCGAGCCTGGCCAGTAGCGACCCGCGGCGTCCCTACAATTCCCGCGATGCGCACGTCCGCCGAGCTCCGTGAGGGCTACCTCTCGTTCTTCGAGGAGAAGGGCCACCTCCGCCGCCCCTCGGCCTCGCTGATCCCGCCCGCGGGCGACCACTCGACGCTCTTGACGAGCGCCGGCATGCAGCCGCAGATGCCGTTCTTCCTCGGCCTCGAGCCGCCGCCCGCGCCGACGACGACGACCTCGCAGAAGGTCTTCCGCACGCCCGACATCGACGTGGTCGGCCTCGACACGTACCACCTCACGTTCTTCGAGATGCTCGGCAACTTCTCGTTCGGCCAGTACTTCAAGGAGGGCGCGATCGCGTTCGCGACGGAGTTCATCCAGGAGCGGCTGAAGCTCGACTGGGACCGGATCTGGGTGAGCGTCCACGCGGGCGACCCCGAGCTGAAGCTCGGCCCGGACCAGGTCGCGATCGACCTCTGGGAGCAGATCGGGATGCCGCCGGAGCGGATCATCCGCCTGCCGTCGTCGGAGAACTTCTGGTCGGTCGGCGGCCCGGGCCCGTGCGGCCCCGACTCGGAGATCTACTACGACTGGGGCGAGGAGACCGGCTGCGGCGAGACCGACTGCAAGCCGGGCTGCACGCGCTGCGAGCGCTTCCTCGAGTTCTGGAACCTCGTCTTCATGGAGTACGAGCTCCACGCCGACGGGACGCTGACGCCGCTGCCGGCGCAGAACATCGACACGGGCCTCGGGCTCGAGCGCACGGCGCGGATCGTCCAGGACGTGCCGTCGGTCTACGACACCGACGGCTTCCAGCACATCATGGAGTGGGTCGCCGCCGAGTCGGGTGTCGCGTACGGCGACTCGCTCGACGCGACGAAGGCGCACCGCGTGCTCGCCGACCACGGGCGCGGGATGACCTTCCTCGTCGCCGACGGCGTCACGCCGTCGAACGACGGCCGCGGCTACGTGCTGCGGCGCGTGATCCGCCGCGCCGTCCAGCAGGCGCACCGGATCGGGCTCGACCGCGTCCACCGCCTCACCGGCGTCGTCGCCGAGCAGATGGGCGACGCCTACCCGGAGCTGACGGCCGGCGCCGCGGAGATCGAGGCGGTCGTCCGCGCCGAGGAGGAGCGCTTCCTCGAGACGCTCGAGCGCGGGACGAAGCTGTTCGAGGAGCTCGCCGGGGGCGACGCGATCTCCGCCGAGGACGCCTTCACGCTCCAGGCGACCTACGGCTTCCCGGTCGAGCTCACCGTCGAGCTCGCCGAGGAGCGCGGCCAGGCCGTCGACATCGACGGGTACCGGAAGCTGATGGCCGAGCACCGCGAGATCTCGCGCGCCGGCGGCGGGAAGGGCGACACGCAGCGCGCCGCCGAGTTCGCGCGCGCGGCCGGGTTCGCCACGCAGTTCGTCGGCTACGAGAAGACGGAGGTGCTGACGCAGATCGGCGCGCTCGAGGAGCTCGGCGACGGGCTGTTCCTCGCGAAGCTGCGCGAGTCGCCGTTCTACCCCGAGGGCGGCGGCCAGGTCAGCGACCTCGGCGAGATCCTCCACGAGGAGACCGGGGCCGAGGCGAAGCTGCGCGAGGCGTTCCGCTTCGACGACGACCAGGCGCTGCTCTTCGAGGGCGAGGGCTTCGCGGCGGGCGACCGGGTGCGCGCGGTCGTGCCCTGGATCGGCGCGGTTCCCGACGATGGCGAACCACACCGCGACGCACCTGCTCCAGCAGGCGCTGCGCGACGTGCTCGGCGACCACGTGAAGCAGGCCGGCTCGGCGGTGCGCCCCGACAAGCTGCGCTTCGACTTCAGCCATCCGGCCGCGCTGAGCGCCGAGGAGCGCGCCGAGGTCGAGAAGCGCGTGAACGAGGAGATCTTCCGCAACGCGCCCGTGGTGATCTTCGAGACGCCGATCGAGGAGGCGCGGAAGCTCGGCGCGATGATGCTCTTCGGCGAGAAGTACGGCGACGTCGTCCGCGTCGTCTCGATCCCGGAGTACTCGACCGAGCTCTGCGGCGGCACCCACGTGCGCTCGACCGCCGAGATCGGCGCCGTTCGCGATCCTCTCGGAGAGCTCGGTCGGAAGCGGGGCGCGCCGGATCGAGGCGGTCACCTCCGGCGAGGCGTACGCGCTCCTGCGCGGCGCCGCCGACGAGGTCGACGAGCTGCGCGGCGAGCTCGAGAAGGTGCGGAAGGAGTCGCGCCGGCAGAAGGCCGCCCCGGCCGCCGGCCCCGAGTACGTCAGCTACGAGACCGAGGCGGCCGGCGGAGTGAACGTGATCGTCGGCCAGGTGGCAGGGATCTCGGCCGACGAGCTGCTCGAGCTCTCCGACCAGGTGAAGCAGCGCGAGCAGCCGGCCGCGGTCGTGCTCGCCTCGGCCGAGGACGGGCGGGTGCATCTCGTCGCCAACTTCGACCGCACGCTCGAGGCGCGCGGTCTCGACGCCTCCACGGTGATCCGCGCCGCGTCGGCCCACGTCGGCGGCGGCGGCGGCGGCCGCCCGACGATGGCCCGCGCGGGCGGCAAGGATCCCGAGAAGCTCCCCGAGGCGCTCGCGACCGCCAAGGCGCTGATCCTGGAGGCGCTCTCCTGAAGGTGCTCGCGCTCGACTTCGGCCGGGCGCGGACGGGCGTCGCCGTCTCGGACCCGACCGGGACGGTCGCGCGGCCGCTCTGCGTCGTGGAGCGGGCGGCGAGCCGGGACGGTCTCGCCGAGGTCGCCCGCCTGATCGGCGCCGAGGAGGCAGAGCGCGTCGTCGTCGGCATGCCGCTCACGCTGCAAGGGCGAGCGCGGCGAGCAGGCGCAGGAGACCGAGGTCTTCGTCGCGGCGCTCAGGGCGGTCGTCGACGTGCCGGTCGACACCTACGACGAGCGGTTCACGACGAACCTCGCCGAGCAGACATCCGCCGCCGCGGCCGAGGACGCACTGGCGGCCGCGCACCTCCTGACGTCTTACCTCCAGTGGTCGAGCGCCGCCCGGGAATGATGCCGCCGGTCCAGGGGAAGCCTGGACCGCCGAAGCCTCCGCGCCGCACGGTCGCGCGCCGCCGCGCGCTCGCGACGCTCGGCCTCGTCGCCGCGGTCGGGCTCGTGGTCGCCGTCGCCCTGTTCGCGATCGACCGCAACAACGGCTCGAAGCCCGCGACGACCGCGGTCGCGCCGCCGCTCCGGATCGTCTTCCCGGAGGGCTTCACGCGGCACGAGATGGCCGCCCGGATCACGGCGGTGCGGAAGATCGCCGAGACGAAGCGGGGCGTCACGCCCACGATGACCGCGCCGGGCTACCTCTACGCGACGGCGCGCTCGAAGCTCCCGGGCGTGTTCGCGCGCGACGGCAAGACGCGGTCGCTCGAGGGCTTCCTGTTCCCGGCCACGTACGACTTCACCGCCGCCACCACCTCGCCGCAGCTCGTCCAGGAGCAGCTCCTGGCGTTCCGCGAGAACTGGGCGAAGGTGAACCTCGGCTACGCGCGCTCGAAGAACCTGACGCCCTACGACGTGCTGATCATCGCCTCGATGATCGAGAAGGAGGCGCTGGCGCCCGAGGAGCGCGCGCTCGTCGCCGCCGTGATCTACAACCGGCTCCACAACCGGATGCCGCTCGGGATCGACGCCACGCTCCGCTACGGGCTCCACATTCCGCCGACCCAGTCGATCCGCGAGTCCCAGATCCTCAGCGACAATCCCTACAACACGCGCCGCCGCCACGGCCTGCCGCCGACGCCGATCTCGAACCCCGGCCTCGCCGCGATGCAGGCCGCGGCCCATCCGGCGAAGGTCGACTACCTCTACTACGTGCGCAAACCGGACAAGCAGCATCACTTCTTCACTTCGAGCTACGCGGCGTTCCTGAAGTACGCGAAGGCACACGGGTATGGCGGCTGACCTCGCGCGTCGTCCGGCTGCTCGGGAAGCCGGTCTCGCACTCGCTGTCGCCGCGGATGCAGAACGCGGCCTTCGCCGCCGCGGGGCTGCCGTGGCGCTACGAGGCGCTCGAGGTCGAGCCCGAGGGGCTCGCGGCGGCGGTGCGCGGGCTCGACGTCGGCGCCAACGTGACGATCCCGTACAAGGTGGCCGCGTTCGACCTGTGCGCGGAGGTCGACGACGCGGCTCGGCGCGCAGTGTCCGTCAACACGCTCGTCGTCCGGGACGGGGAGATCATCGGCTCGAGCACCGACGGGCTCGCCGTCACGGGCGCGCTCGGCGACGTGAGCGGCGCGCAGGTGCTCGTGATCGGCGCGGGCGGGGCCGCGCGGGCGGTCGTCAGCGCGCTCGAGGCGGCCGGCTCCGAGGTGAGCATCGCGTCGCGCTCCGGCGAGTGGCCGCCCGACGCGAGCCGCGCCGACGTGATCGTGAACGCGACGCCCGTGAAGGACGAGCTGCTCGTCGAGCCGCGCCGCGACCAGGCCGTCGTCGATCTCGCCTACAACGCCGACGGCTCCGCCACGGCGCTGATCGCCGCGGCTCATCTCGCGGGCTGCCTGACAGTCGTCGACGGGCTCGAGATCCTGGTGCGGCAGGGAGCCGCGTCGTTCGAGCACTGGACGGGCCTGCCCGCGCCGATCGACGTGATGCGGGCCGCCCTCCTCGACCCTCAGTAGGCTTGCGGGCGTGGAGCTGAGGCTGGCAACTGCGGGCGAGTCGCACGGCCCTGCGCTCGTCGCGATCGTGACCGGGCTCCCCGCCGGCCTCGAGCTCGACCGCGCGGCGATCGACGCCGACCTCCACCGCCGCCAGCAGGGCTACGGCCGCAGCCCCCGCCAGAAGCTCGAGTCGGACCGGGTCGAGGTGCTGGCCGGGCTCCGGCAGGGGCGCACGCTCGGAACGCCGCTCGCGCTCGTCGTCGAGAACCGCGACCACAAGAACTGGACGTGGGGGATGAGCCCGTGGCCGCCGGAGGGAGAGCCGTCCGGCAAGGGCGTCAAGCCGGTCACGCTGCCGCGGCCCGGCCACGCCGACCTTCCCGGCGTGCTGAAGTACGGGCTCTCGGACGTCCGAGACGCGCTCGAGCGGGCGAGTGCGCGCCACACCGCCGTCCACGTCGCGGCCGGCGCCGTCGCGAAGGCGCTGCTCGCCGCGATCGGGATCACCGTCGCCGGCGACACGCTCGAGGTGGGCGGCGCGCGCGGCGAGGACGGGATTCGTGCCGCGATCGACGCCGCGCGCGGCGACCGCGACACCCTCGGCGGGATCGTCGAGGTGCGCGCGAACGGAGTCCCGCCCGGGCTCGGCACCTACGCGGAGAAGGCCGACCGGCTCGACGCGCGGCTCGCCGCGGCGCTCGCCGGGATCCAGGCGGTCAAGGGAGTCGAGGTCGGCGACGGCTTCGCGCTCGCGGGGATGCGCGGCTCGGAGGCGCACGACGAGATCCGGCCCGGCCTCCACCGCGACACGAACCGCGCCGGCGGGATCGAGGCCGGGATCTCGAACGGCGAGGAGATCGTCGTCCGCGCCGCGATGAAGCCGCTGCCGACGCTGATGCGCCCGCTCGCCTCGGTCGACCTCGTCACCGGCGAGCCCGCCGACGCGCTCGTCGAGCGCAGCGACGTCGCCGCCGTCGAGGCGCTCGCGGTCGTCGCCGAGGCCGCCGTCGCCTGGGAGCTCGCCCGCGCCGCGCGCGAGAAGTTCGGCGGCGACGCGCTCGCCGACTTCGTCGCCGCCCACCGCGCGTACACGGAGCGGATCGGCTGGAACACGCGCTAGACACGCACGTCGCGCTGATCGGCTACATGGGGGCGGGGAAGACCACCCTCGGCGCCGCGCTGGCAGAGCTCCTCGACCGGTCCTTCGTCGACGTCGACGCGGAGATCGAGGAGCGGGCCGGGACCTCGATCGCCGAGATCTTCCGCGACCCGGGCGAGGCGCGGTTCCGCGATCTCGAGGAGGAGGGGATCCGGGATGCCCTGCGCGCGCCGGAGCCGGCGGTGATCGCGCTCGGCGGCGGCGCGCTCGGGTCCGAGGCGACGCGGGCGCTGCTACGGGCGCGGGCCTTCACGATCCTCGTCGAGGTCGACGCCTCCGTCGCCTGGGAGCGCGCCTCCGCGAGCGATCGCCCGCTCGCCCGGGACGAGCAGCAGTTCCTCGCGCTCTACTCGGAGCGGCTGCCGGTCTACGAGGCTGCCGCGGATGCGCGCGTCCGCGACCTCGACGGCGCCGTGCTCGCGGCCGCCGGCGTCCACGTCGGCCTCGGCGCGCTCGACGAGCTCGGCTCTCTCGTCCCGGGCGACGGGGCTGTCGCGCTCGTCGCCGATCCCCGCGTCGGCGGCATCCACGGCGCCGCGGCGCAGCTCGCGCTCGGCGACCGGCTCGTCTCCACGCACGAGCTCCCGGCCGGCGAGGAGGCGAAGACCGTGGCCGCGCTGGAGCGGCTCTGGAGCGAGCTTCGGCTCGACCGCCGCGGCACGCTCGTCGCGCTCGGCGGCGGCTGCACGACCGACGCGGCCGGGTTCGCAGCGGCGACGTACCTGCGCGGGATCGCGTGGGTGCCCGTGCCGACCTCGCTCGTCGGCCAGGTCGACGCGGGGATCGGCGGCAAGACCGCGCTCGACCTTCCCGGCGGCAAGAACCTCGTCGGCGCCTTCCACTGGCCGGCGCGCGTCGTGATCGACCCGGCGCTGCTCGAGACGCTGCCGCACGTCGAGCGGGCCGAGGGCCGGGCGGAGGTCGTGAAGACGGGCCTCCTCGCCGGCGAGCCGCTCTGGGAGCTGCCGGAGCCCGAGCTCGTGCGGCGCTGCGCGGCGGTCAAGGCCGCCTACTGCATCCGCGACCCGCTCGACCGCGGCCCGCGCGCAGCGCTCAACCTCGGCCACACCTTCGCGCATGCGCTCGAGGCGGCCGGCGGCTACGCCGAGCTCACCCACGGGCGCGCCGTCGGGCTCGGGCTCCACGCAGCGCTGCGCCTCTCCGTCGAGCACGCCGGCCTCGACGCCTCGGTCCTGCGCACGCTCGAGGAGGCGCTGCCACTCGAGCCGGCGCGCGTCGACCGCGACCGCGCCTGGACGGCGCTGCACCGCGACAAGAAGGCTGAGTCGGGCCGCGTCCGGCTCGTCCTGCTGGAGGCGCCCGGCCGCCCGGTCACCGGCGTCGAGCTTCCCGACGACGCCGTCCGCGGCGCCCTCGACGGCCTGATCGCCGGGTAGAGTCCGGCGATGCACGTCGCCGTCCTGAACGGAGTCAACCTCGACGTGCTCGGCCGCCGCGACCCGGCGGTCTACGGCGGCATCTCCGCCTCGGAGCTCGAGACCCGGATCTACGAGTGGGCCTCGGGGCTCGGCGATGAACGTCCGCTGCCGCCAGACGAACAGCGAGGGCGAGTACATCGACTGGATCCACGACGCGTACACGTGGGCCGACGGCGTCGTCCTCAACCCGGCCGCCTGGACGCACTACAGCTACGCGATCCGCGACGCGGTCGAGCTGTTTCGAGGTGCCGGTCGTCGAGGTGCACCTCTCGAACATCGACGAGCGCGAGGAGTGGCGGCGCTTCTCGGTGCTCGCCGACCTCGCGACGAAGCGGATCATGGGCAAGGGCCCCGACGGCTACCGCGAGGCGCTCGAGTTCCTCGCCGCGACGGAGGCGACGTGAGCCGTCTCGAGCGCCTGCAGCGCAGCTGGAGGAGCCGCTCCTCGTCACGAAGGCGACCAACGTCCGCTACCTGTGCGGGCTGCAGAGCTCGAACGCGGCGCTCCTCGTCCAGCCGGACGGGCCGACGCGCCTCTTCACCGACTTCCGCTACGTCGAGAAGGCGCGCGCGGTCGAGGGCGTCGAGCTCGTCGAGACGAAGCGCTCGCTCGTGAAGGACCTCGCAGAGCTGCTCACGGGCACGGTCGGCTTCGAGGCCGCGCACGTCAGCTACGACTCGTACAGGACCCTCGCCGAGGGATCGGTCGAGCTCGTGCCGCGCGTCGGCCTCGTCGAGGGCCTGCGGGCGGTGAAGGAAGAGGACGAGATCGCGGCGATCCGGCGCGCCGCCGAGCTCGCCGACGAGGGCTTCCGGCGCTCGCCGCCTCGCCGTTCGTCGGCCGCACCGAGCGCGACCTCGCCTGGCAGCTGCGAGAAGAGCTTCCGCGACCTCGGCGCCGAGGGGTCGTCGTTCCCCGCGATCGTCGCCGCCGGCCCGAACGGCGCGCTCCCGCACGCGAACCCCGGCGAGCGTGTCGTCGAGCGCGGCCAGCTCGTCGTCGTCGACGCGGGGTGCGTGGTCGACGGCTACTGCTCCGACTGCACGCGCACCTACTCGACCGGCGGGCTCCCCGACGAGCTCGCGGCGATCTACGAGCTCTGCCTCGCGGCGCAGCTCGCCGCGCTCGAGGCCGTGCTGCCGGGCGCCGACGGAGTCGCGGTGGACGCGGTCGCGCGCGACCCGATCGCCGCGGCGGGCTACGGCGAGGCGTTCGCGCACGGGCTCGGCCACGGCGTCGGCCTCGAGATCCACGAGATGCCCACGCTCTCGACGCTCTCCGTCGACACGCTCGCCGTGGGCAACATCGTCACCGTCGAGCCGGGGATCTACCTGCCCGGCCTCGGCGGCGTCCGCATCGAGGACTTCGTCGTCGTGCGCGAGGGCGGGCCCGAGGTGCTGACCCACTTCCCGAAGGAGCTGACCGAGGTCGGCTAGACTCGCCGCCGTGGCCGACGTCGTCTCCACCAACGAGTTCAAGAACGGGATGCACATCGAGCTCGACGGCTCGGTGTGGCGGATCGTCGAGTTCCAGCACGTCAAGCCCGGCAAGGGCGGCGCGTTCGTGCGCACGAAGGTGAAGAGCATCGACTCGGGCTCCGTCGTCGACCGCACCTTCCGCGCCGGCGAGAAGTTCCCGCGCATCTTCACCGAGGTGAAGAACATGCAGTACCTCTACGACACGGGCGACGAGGTCGTGTTCATGGACGCCGAGAACTACGAGCAGCTCTCGCTCGCGCACGCGACGCTCGAGGACGAGCTGCCGTACCTCGTCCCGTCGAGCTCGGTGCAGCTCCTCTTCGTCGGCGGCAAGCCGTCGGGGGTGCAGCTGCCCGCCTCGCTCGAGCTCGAGGTGACCGAGACCGAGCCGGGCGTCAAGGGCGACACGGTCTCGAACGTGACGAAGCCGGCGACGCTCGAGACCGGCGCAGTCGTCCAGGTGCCGCTCTTCGTGAACCTGGGCGACCGGATCAAGGTCGACCCGCGCGAAGGGCGTTACATCTCGAGGGCGTAAGGTTGGGCATCACCGCTCTCGCCGACACGACGATCCGCCTCCTCGGCCAGGAGCCTCTCGCCGGGCGCGATGCCCACCGCGGAGCTGCTCCGGCTCGCGGAGATCCTCGACGGCGCCGGCTTCGCGACGCTCGAGGTCTCGGGCGGCGGCGTCTTCGACAGCGCGGTCAAGCGCGGCGTCGAGAGCCCCTGGGAGCGGATCCGCGCGATCAAGGCGCGGACGAAGACGCCGCTCGGGCTCGCGCTCCGCGGCCGCTTCCTCGTCGGCTCGCGCCCCGTCGACGGCGACTTCGTGCGCCGCTTCGTCGCGTGCGCGGCCGAGAACGGGATCGACGTCTTCCGCCTCCACGACCCGCTCAACGACGTCTCGAACCTGAAGGAGGCGGCCGAGGCGATCGCCGACGCAGGCCGCTCGTTCGAGGCGGGGCTCGTCTACGGCTCCGGCCTCACCGGCGAGACCGACGCGCTCGTCGAGCAGGCCCGCAAGCTGCCGGAGCTCGGCGCCGCGCGCGTGCTCCTCCACGATCCGTCCGGCTCGCTCCAGCCGCACCGCGCGCACGAGCTCGTCGGCGAGCTGCACGAGGCGACCGGGCTCCCGGTCGGGATCTACTGCCAGGGCGCCTCGGGCGGCGCGCTCGCGACCGTGCTCGAGGCCGCGCGCGCCGGCGCGGAGCTCATCTCCTGCTCGATCTTCCCGCTCGCGCTCGCGCTCCACCGGGTCTCCGGCCAGGGCGTCGCCGAGGCGCTCGCCGGGCTCGGGCTCGACACCGGCGTCGACGTCCCCGCGCTCTGGCGCGCGTCCGACCTCGTCGACGAGCACATCGGCGACGAGCCGGTCGCGCCGCTCGCGCCGCGGATCGCGGTGCGCGCGGCCGAGCACGAGGTTCCCGCCGGGCTCGTGGCGGCTCTCGACGCGCATCTGCGCACGCACGCCGCCGGCGACCGGCTCGAGGACGTGCTGATCGAGCTCGACGCGATCCGCACCGAGGCCGGCTGGCCGCCGCTCGCGCCGCCGATCGGGCAGATCCTCGGCTCGCAGGCGCTCCTGCACGTGCTGTCGGCGAGGCGCTACGTCACCGTCACCGACGAGCTGCGCTCGCTGCTCGAGGGCCGCTACGGCACGCCGCCGGGCCCGATCGACCCGATCGTCCGGCGCGCCCTCGAGCTGCAATCGGATCCCGAGAGCGCCGAGCACGCCGCCCCGGTCGACCTGAGCGAGGTGCGCGAGCAGGCCGAGGGGCTCGCGTCCAGCGAGGAGGAGCTGCTCCTGCTCGGGCTCTTCGGCGAGGAGGCGGAGCCGCTGCTGCACGCGATCCGCGGTCGCGCCGAGCCGGAGGACTCGTTCGGCGCGTCGGGTGTCGACCGCCAGCAGGCCGAGCGGATCCGCGAGCTCGTGCGGATCGTCCAGGAGTCCGGTGTCGCGGAGATCGAGATCGAGGAGGACGGGATGCGGGTCTCGGTGCGCCGCACCGAGGAGGCGCTCGAGGGCGTGTACGACCCGCTCGGGTCGGGTGAGCCCGAGCCGGCGCCGGTCCAGCCGCTGAGCAACGGCCTCGTCCGGGTCGAGGCGCCGATGGTCGGCACCTTCTACCGCGCGGCGCAGCCGGGCGTCGGCGGCCTTCGTCGAGGACGGCGACGCGGTCGCCCCGGGCGAGACGCTCTGCATCCTCGAGGCGATGAAGCTGATGAACGAGGTCAAGGCCGACATCGAGGGGATCGTCCGCGCGGTCCACGTCGACGACGCACAGCCGGTCGAGTTCGGCCAGCTGCTCTTCGAGCTCGAGCGGATCGGCGCCCGCCCGCTCGACGCCGTCTGATGTTTCAGCGAGTCCTGGTCGCGAACCGCGGCGAGATCGCGGTGCGCGTGATCCGCGCCCTCCACGAGCTCGGGATCGAGGCGGTCGCGGTCTACTCGACCGCCGACGAGGGGGCGCTGCACACGCGCCTCGCCGACCGGGCGGTGCGGATCGGGCCGCCGCCGGCCGCCGCGAGCTACCTCAACATCCCGTCGCTGGTCGCCGCGGCCGAGACGACCGGGTGCGAGGCAGTCCATCCGGGCTACGGCTTCGTCTCCGAGAACCCGGAGTTCGTCCGCGCGTGCGAGGCGCACGACCTCGTCTTCGTCGGGCCGGGCGCCGAGGTGATGGAGCGGATGGGCGACAAGGCGCTCGCCAAGCACGAGCTGCTCGCCGCCGACGTGCCGCTCGTCCCCGGGACCGACGGCGCCGCGACGCTCGCCGAGGCGCGGGCGGCGGCGAAGGAGCTCGGCTATCCCGTGCTGCTGAAGGCCTCGGCGGGCGGCGGCGGCAAGGGGATGCGGCTCGTCGCCGACCCGGCGGAGCTCGACACCGCCTTCCAGAACGCCTCGGCCGAGGCGCAGGCGGCGTTCGGCAACGGCGACCTCTACCTCGAGAAGGCGGTCGTGCCCGCGCGCCACGTCGAGGTGCAGGTGCTCTGCGACCACCAGGGCGGCGTGCTGACGCTCGGCGAGCGCGAGTGCTCGATCCAGCGCCGCCACCAGAAGCTCGTGGAGGAGTCGCCCTCGCCCGCCCTCGACGCGGAGCTGCGGGAGGCGATGGAGGCCGCCGCCGAGCGGGCCTGCCGCGCGATCGGCTACGCGAACGCCGGCACCTTCGAGTTCCTGCTCGGCCCGGACGGCTCGTTCTCGTTCATCGAGCTGAACGCGCGCCTCCAGGTGGAGCACCCGGTGACCGAGCTCTGCACGGGGATCGACATCGTCCGCGAGCAGCTGCGGATCGCGGCGGGCGAGCCGCTCTCGGTGACCGGCCGGGCGCCGCGCCGCGGCCACGCGATCGAGCTGCGGATCAACGCCGAGGACCCGTCGCGGGGCTTCCTGCCGTCTCCCGGCCGGATCGCCCGCTTCCGCGCGCCGCTCGGCGCCGGGGTGCGGGTGGACACGTGGATCGAGGACGGCTCCGAGATCACGCCCTTCTACGACTCGCTGGTCGCGAAGGTGATCGTCTGGGACGCGGACCGGCCCTCCGCGATCGCGCGGGCCGAGCGCGCGCTCGAGGAGCTCGAGATCGCCGGGGTGCCGACGACGCGGCGGTTCGCGCTCGACGTGCTCCGCAGCGAGGGGTTCCGAGCGGCGAGTACACGACGAGCTACCTCGACGGGCTCGAGCCGACGCTCGTGGAGGCGGTCTCGTGAGCCACGTGATCGAGAGGCCCGGCGGCTCGATCACGATCACCGACGCCGCGCTGCACGAGGTCGTCGCGCGCGCCGTCGGCCTGGTGCCGGGCGCACGCCCGCGCCGCCGCCGCGGGGTCGAGCTCGAGGTGAAGGGCGGACGGGCCCGCGTCGGGCTCGAGCTGACGGCCCCGGTCGGCGCCGTCCTGCCCGACCTGGCGCGCGACGTCCAGGTGAGCGTCACCTCGGCGCTCTCGGGCATGTGCGGGCTCGTGGTCGACGCCGTCGACGTCACGGTCGCAGAGGTGGTCGCATGAGCGGGCGGCGCGCGGCGAGGCGGACGGCGCTCTTCCTCCTGTACCAGTCGGACGTGACCGGGCAGCCGCTGGCCTCACTGTACGAGGGCGAGATCGACCCGTTCGCGCGGGACCTCGCCGAGGCGGTCACCGCGCAGTCGGCGGAGCTGGACGCGAAGATCTCCGCCGCGTCGGAGGGCTGGCCCGCGGAGCGGCTCGGCGCGGTCGAGCGCAACGTGCTGCGGATCGGGATCTACGAGCTCGAGTCCGAGAGCGTTCCCCCGGAGATCGCGATCAACGAGGCGGTCGAGCTTGCAAAGCGCTACGCGAGCGACGAGGCTGGAAGCCTCGTGAACGGGATCCTGGGACGCATCGCACGGGAGCACGTGGCATGAGCGCCGAGGAGAGTCTCCAGCGCGCGGAAGAGCTGCTCGACGAAGCTCGACGAGACACGCGCCGAGCTGGAGGCGCTCGACGAGGACGACGACCCCGACAAGGCGATCGACATCCTCGCCCGGCTCTCCGAGATCGCGAAGGAGGTCGAGGCGGAGCTCGCCCGCGCGAAGCGCGAGGCGGAGGCCGATGCTGACGCCTGACGAGCTCCGCGGCGCTCGTCGAGGACTACCTCGGCGGCCTCGCGCTCACGCCCGAGCTGCACGGGCAGGCGGAGTCGGTGCGCTACGCCCTCGAGGGCGGCGGCAAGCGCGTGCGGCCGGTGCTCTGCCTCGCGACCGCCGAGGCCGCGGGCGCCGCGCCCGAGCAGGCGCTGCCCGCCGCGGCGGCGCTCGAGCTCGTCCACTCCTTCTCGCTCGTCCACGACGACCTGCCCGCGCTCGACGACGACGAGCTGCGCCGCGGCCGGCCGAGCACGTGGGCGGCCTACGGCGAGGCGGTCGGGATCCTCGCCGGCGACGCGCTGCTCGCCGAGGCGTTCCGGCTCGTGCTCTCGTATCCGAGCCCGCACGCGGGCCGCGAGCTCGCGCAGGCGACGCTCGGGATGATCGGCGGCCAGTACCTCGACGTGACCGGCACCGCGCCGGACGAGGAGACGCTGCACAGGCTGAAGACGGGGTGCCTGTTCGCGGCGGCGGTCGGCCTGGCCCTCTGGGTGGCCGAGGTGCCCGAGGCCGAGCAGGCGCCGTGGCGCGCGTTCGGCGGCGAGCTCGGCCTGCTGTTCCAGATCGTCGACGACATCCTCGACGGCGACGGCTACGTGGTCACGCACGGCGCCGCGGAGGCGCGGCGGCTCGCCGACGAGGCCGCGGAGCGCGCGCAGTCGGCGCTCGAGGGGATCGACGCGGACACCTCGGTGCTCGAGGAGATCGTGAGCGGGCTCAAGGCCCGCACCGTGTGACCGGGGCCGAGCCCGAGGCACCGCAGCTCCCGTGGGAGGTCGTCGTCGTCTGGGCGCTCCTCGCCGTCGTCGCCGTCGAGATCGCCTTCACCTACTCGCGGATCCCGGCGCGGGAGCTCTACCACGTGTCGGGAAGCGGGCTCGAGGGGGGCGCGAGCCGCGTGCTCGTCTATCTGAACTTCCCGGTCGCGCTCGTCGCGCTCGCGATCCTCTGGGTGATCTACGCGCGGCTCCAGCGCAGGCTCTGGCCGGCGGCGGCGGTCGCCGCGGTGCTGTGCGCGGTCGTCTTCTGGCCGGGCGTCGTCTCCCAGGCGGACCTCGACGCGAAGCCGGTCAACGCGCTGCCGGCGATCGGCGTCCTGCTCACGCTTGGGCTGTCGGTCGCCCTCGCCCGCTCGGGAGGAGTCTCGCGGCGCGGCCGCCGCCGCGGCGACACCGCGCGGATCGTCGCCGCCGCGGCGCTGCTCGTGCTCGCGTCGCCGTGGGTTGCGGCGGATCTCGGCTTCTTCCTGAACGGCGTGCCGGTGCTCGGGAGCATCTTCCACACCGCCAAGCCGTTCCCCGACCTCTACCCGTTCCCGCCGACGGTCCACCACGGCCACCATCACGGGATGGACGGGCTGCTCCTCGTCTTCACCGCACTCCTGCTGTCCCGACTTCGCCCCGGCGCGGCACTGGCCGCCTACCTCGCCCTGATGCTCTGTTACGGCCTCGGCAACATCGCGAACGACTTCTGGCTCGAGCAGGTCTGGAAGCGAGGCTGGGTGAGCTGGCAGATTCCCGACGTGCTCGAGCCGAGGCCGACCGCCGCCTGGGCCGTGATCCTCGCCTCGGCCGCGGCGATCTGGGTCGTCGCGAGGCGGACGGCGTGAAGAAGCGACTCGACGTCCTGCTCGTCGAGCGCGGGCTCGCGGAGAGCCGTGCGCAGGCACAGGCGCTCGTCCTGGCGGGGCTCGTCCCCGGCTACACGAAGGCGGGCGCGCAGGTCGACGAGAGCGCGGAGCTGACGGTCGAGGCGCCGCCGCCGTTCGTCTCGCGCGGCGGGGAGAAGCTCGCGAACGCGCTCGACGCCGTCGGCCTCGACGTGACCGGCCTCGACTGCCTCGACCTCGGCGCCTCGACCGGCGGCTTCACCGACTGCCTGCTCCAGCGGGGCGCGGCGCGGGTCGTCGCGGTCGACGTCGGCTACGGCCAGCTCCATCCGAAGCTCCGTGGAGATCCGCGCGTGACCGTGCTCGAGCGGGTGAACGCGCGGGCGCTCGAGGAGCTGCCGTTTCCGCCGGCGCTCGTCACATGCGACGTCTCGTTCATCAGCGCGCGCACGGTGCTGCCGCCGGCTCTCGCGCTCGCGGCCCCCGGCTGGCGCGCGCTCGTCCTCGTCAAGCCGCAGTTCGAGGCGGGACGCGCCGACGTGGGCAAGGGCGGGGTCGTCCGCGACCTCGAGGTGCGCCGCCGCGTGGTGCGCGAGGTGGCGCAGGCGGCCCTCTCCTGGCAGGGACGGGTGGCCGGCGTCGTAGACTCCGGTGTGCCGGGGCCGAAAGGGAACCGGGAGACGTTCCTCTACCTCGTCCACGATGAGCGAGCCGCACCCGACCCCGACCTCGAAGCCTGGATCGCAGCCGCCGTCACCTGAGCCGGTGAAGCGCGCGTTCGTGCTCACGCACGGCCAGGCCTCCGCGATCGGGCCCGCGCTCGAGCGGGTGCAGGCGACCGCCGACGCCGTGGGCGTCGAGCTCCTCTACCCCGACGAGGAGCGGGTCAAGCACGGGCTCCCGCCCGACGGCGACGACTCCGCCCCCGCCGACATCGCCGTCGTGCTCGGCGGCGACGGGACGATGCTGCGCGCCCTCGGCCGCTTCCTCGACGTCGGCCTGCCGGTGATCGGCATCAACTACGGCCGGGTCGGCTTCCTGGCCTCGATCGAGCCCGAGTTCCTCGAGCCCGACCTGACCCGCGTCTTCCACGGCGACTACCGCGTGGTCGAGCTGCCGACGCTCGACGCGGCGGTCGGCTCGGACACCGCCGTCGCCGTCAACGACGTCGTCGCGGCGAGCTCGAGCCTCGGGCGGATGGTCGAGCTGGAGTGGGCGATCGGCGGCGAGGACCTCGGCAGCCAGCCCTGCGACGGGCTGATCTGCTCGACCCCGTCCGGCTCGACCGCCTACAACCTCTCGAACGGCGGCCCGGTGCTCGTGTGGGGGCTCGACGCGCTCGCGCTCACCTTCGTCGCGGCGCACTCGCTGCACGCGCGACCCCTCGTCGTCCCGCGCGGCCGCGACGTCGTGGTCTGGAACCGCACCGCCGACGTGTCGGTGACCGTGCTCGTCGACGGCCACGTCTTCCACGAGCTGCCGCCGGACGGCCGCGTCACGATCCGCCTCGGCGAGCGCCGCAGCCTGCTCGCGACCCTGCCCGAGGCGACCTTCTTCCGCCGCTACCGGGAGACCTTCGGCCCCTGAGGCGAGCAAGAGCCCGGACAGCAGACCCGCAGAACCGCAACGCGTCCGGACCCGGGAGCCCCAGCCGGGCCAGTCCAAGGCCGACCAGTCCCGGGGTCTGACCCCGCATCGGAGTAGTGAAACGGCCCTTTGCAGGGGAAAACAGATCGCGCGGGGTCAGACCCCGAGACAGGGGCGTGACGAATCGTCCACAGCCGTGTCTTGAACGGACAGCGTTTGGGCTTTCAGCTCCGCCCGTCGTTCGCCGCCTGGCCTTCCAGGCCGATGGCCGCGACATCCGCCGGGACTACCATCTCCTTCGTGCTCCGCCGACTCCGGATCGAGAATCTCGTGCTGATCCGCGAGGCGGAGCTCGAGCTCGGGCCGGGGCTGAACGCGATCACCGGCGAGACCGGCGCGGGGAAGACGATCCTCGCGCAGGCGATCGGGCTCCTGCTCGGCGCCAAGGGCGACGCTTCCTACATCGGCGCGGGCGCCGGCGAGGCCTACGTCGAGGCCGAGCTGGACGTGCCCGACGGGATGCTCGACGAGGAAGGCTTCGAGGCGCTCGCCGAGCTGCGGCCCGACGGCGAGGAGGGCCTCGTGCTCGCGCGCCGCGTGTTCGCCGACGGGCGCACCCGCGCCTACGCGTGGGGCCGCAGCGTCGCGCGCGAGGATCTCGCCGCCGCCGCCGAGCGGCTGATCGCGATGTCGGGCCAGTTCGAGCAGCGCCGCCTCGGCCGGCCGGCCTACCAGCTCGACGTGCTCGACGCCTTCTGCGGCGAGGAGCAGGGGCGCCGCCGGCGCGAGGCTCGCATCGCGTGGCGCGAGCTCGCCGCCGCCCGCCGCCGCCACGACGAGCTCGCCCGCGACGCAGCAGCCGCCGCCGCGCGCCTCGAGGAGCTCGCCGCGCTCGCCGCGGCCACCGAGGGGCTCGAGCCGGACACCGAGGAGAGCCTGCGCGCCGAGCGGGAGCGGCTCCGGCACGTCACCGAGCTCGCGTCCGCCGCGGAGACGGCCGCCGAGGCGCTCGCGCCCGACGACGGCGAAGGGGCCGCGGGCCTCACGGGCGCCGCCGAGCGCGCGGTCGCGCCGCTCGAGCGGATCGCGCCGGAGCTCGAGCGCGCCGGCAACGAGCTCCGCGACGCCGAGCTGCGCCTGCGCGAGACGGCGAGCGGCCTCAGGGCCTTCCTCGCCTCGCTCGAGGCCGAGCCCGGCCGCCTCGAGGAGGTCGAGGCGGGCCTCGACCGGATCGCCGACGCCAAACGCCGCTTCGGCTGCGCGAGCTACGAGGAGCTGCTCGCGCGCGCCGCGGAGGCCCGGGGCGAGCTCGAGGCGATCGAGGCCGGCCACGACCCGGCCCGCGCCGCGGCCGAGGAGCTTGCCGCCGCGGAGGCGAAGACGGAGCGCCTCGCCGCCGAGCTGCGCGCCGCCCGCGGCGAGGCTCTCGGCCCGTTCCAGGCGGCGGTCGCGGAGGAGCTGCGCGGCGTCGGCATGGGGGAGGGCGAGTTCCTCGCCGAGCTGCGCGAGCGCGACCCCGGCCCGTCCGGCGCGGACGAGGCCTCGTTCCTGATCCGGCCGAACCCCGGCCTGCCGTTCGCGCCCGTGGCCGACACCGCCTCGGGCGGCGAGCTCTCGCGCGTCGCGCTCGCGATCGCGGCGGTCGGCGGCGGCGAGACGATGGTCTTCGACGAGATCGACGCGGGGATCGGCGGCGAGACGGCGAACGCGGTCGGCCGCACCCTCGAGCGGCTCGGCACGCGCGCCCAGGTCGTCACGATCACGCACCTGCCCCAGATCGCGAGCCTCGCCGCGAATCACTTCCGGGTCGAGAAGGTCCCGGGCGACCCCACCCACACGCGGATCGACCGGCTCGCCGAGGCCGACCGGCGCGAGGAGCTGCAGCGGATGCTCGGCGGCCGCGAGTTCCTCTCGAGCGTCCAGTGAGCTCCTTCGTCGAGTTCACCGGCCGCGCCCGGATCGACCGGCGCACGAAGAACCTCACCAAGCGGCTCTCGTCGGACGACGTCGCGATCATCGACCACCGCGACCTCGACCGCGTCTCGGCGGAGGAGCTCGTCGAGTCGGGCGTGCGCGTCGTCGTCAACGTGGCCGAGTCCCAGAGCGGCCGCTACCCGAACCCCGGCCCGCTGCTCCTCGTCCGCGGCGGCGTGCGCCTGATCGACGCGCCCGACGCGCCGCTGTTCGACACCGTCTCGGAGGGCGAGCTGCTCTCGGTGCGCGGCGGCGGGGTCTACCGCAACGGCACCTGCCTCGCGAGCGGGCGCGTGCTGGAGGCGCGTGAGCTGGAGCTGGCGCTCGAGCAGGGCAAGGACCGCGTCACCGAGGCGCTCGAGTCGTTCGCCGAGAACACGATGCGCTACCTGCGGGACGAGGGCCGGCTGCTCTCGGAGGGGATCGACTTCCCGACCGCTGAAGGCGCGTTTCCGCGACCGGCACGCGCTCGTCGTCGCCCGCGGCCCCGGCTACAAGCGCGACCTCCACATGGTCCGGCCGTACGTCCGCGACTACAAGCCCGTGCTGGTCGCCGTGGACGGCGGCGCCGACGCGCTGCTCGAGGCCGGGCTGACCCCGCACGTGATCGTCGGCGACATGGACTCCGTCTCCGACCGCGCGCTGAAGTCGGGCGCCGAGCTCGTCGTCCACGCCTACCGCGGCGGCGAGGCGCCCGGAGCGGGGCGGCTCGAGCGGCTCGGCGTCCCGTACGAGGTCGTCTCGGCGCCCGGGATCAGCGAGGACGTGGCGCTGCTGCTCGCCTACGAGAAGGGCGCGGCGCTGATCGTCGCCGTCGGCACCCACTTCAACCTGATCGAGTTCCTCGAGCGGGAGCGCGACGGGATGTCGTCGACCTTCGTGACGCGGCTGAAGGTGGGGGAGATCCTCGTCGACGCGAAGGGCGTCTCGAGGCTCGCGTCGCGCCAGGTGGGCGTGTGGCCGCTCGTCGCGTTCGTCGTCGCGGCGGTCTCGGCGGTCGTGGTCGCCGTCGCCGCCTCGCCGCCGCTGCGCCACCTGATCGAGCTGTTCGGGCTCCGGCTCCGGTCTCTCCTCGGACTCGGGCTAGTGCCGACCCGCGAGGCGACGGGCGAGCTGCTGGCCTCGCGCGAGGACGTCTGGACGTTCCTCGAGGAGCCGTACCACCTCGCCGACTGGTGGCCCGGGATCGGCGGCGTCAAGCCCGACCGCCGCGGGCTCGCGGCCGGCGCGCGGTGGGAGGTCTACGGCGGCAACGCACCGACGCTGCTGCGCAAGGCGCACGAGCGCGACGTGCTGCTCGTCGACGAGGTCGAGCCGCCGTCGAGGCTCCGCTTCCGGCTCAACGGCCGGCGGCTCGACGTCGAGCTCCGCCTCGACGAGCCGGGGCCGGGCCGGACGACGGCGCACCTGCGGGTGAGCGCGCCCTGGCTCGTGAGCCTCGGCCGCTCGTTCCCGGAGCACGCGCTCGCCCGGCTGCACAACCTTGTCCAGACCGGCGCGCGGCTTTAGCTCTACTCTGCCGGGCGGATGTTCGACTTTCGCTACCACGTCGCCTCGCTCGCCGCAGTCTTCGTCGCGCTCGTGATCGGGATCCTCGTCGGCGTCGGCGTCTCGTCGAACGACACGCTCTCGCACTCCGAGCGGAAGCTCCTGAACGAGCAGAAGGCCGAGCTCCAGGCCCGGTACACGGCTCTCGCGGGGCAGCTGAACGCGCTCCAGGACCAGGAGCGGGCGGCCTCGGCGTTCTCGAGTGCCGCCTACGCGACGGTGATGCAGGACCGGCTCAAGGGCAAGCGCCTCGGGATCGTGTTCGTCGGGCCGAGCAACGCCGGCATGCGCAACCTCGTCGAGGGCTCGTTCGCCGACTCCGGCGGCTCCCTGACGCGCTACCGCGCGCTGAAGGTGCCGGTCGACCCCGTCGCGATCCAGAAGGCGATCGCCTCGCGCCCGGCGCTCGCGGCCAAGTACGCGGGACCGGCCGGGCTCGAGAAGCTCGGCAAGGAGCTCGGCATCGAGCTCGTCAAGGGCGGCAAGGCGCCGCTCTGGGGGCCGCTCTCGAGCCTGCTCGTGGTGGAGCGGCTCGGCGGGATGCGCGGGCCGCTCGACGGCGTCGTCCTCGTGCGCACGGCGACGCCGCAGCACGGGCCGACGGTCGGCTTCCTGCACGGCTTCTACGCGGGGCTCGGCTCGGCCGGCGCGCCGCTCGTCGGCGTGGAGACCTCGGGCACGACAGGTCTCGGCGATCCCGGTCTTCCGCCAGCTCGGGATCTCCACCGTCGACGACATGCAGACACCGGCCGGCCGGCTCGCGCTCGCCGCGCTCCTCGCCGGCGCGCAGCCCGGCCACTACGGCCTCGACCAGACGGGCGACTCGGCCGTCCTGCCGCCGCTGCCCGGTGGCTGATCCACTGACCGTCCTCGTCGCCGCGCGCGACGAGGAGGAGCGGATCGGCGCCACGGTCGCCGCGCTGCGGCTGGCCTTCCCCGGCGCCGAGGTGATCGTCGCCGACGACGGCTCTCGGGACGGCACCGCCGCGGCGGCCGCCGCGGCGGGCGCGACCGTGATCTCGCTGCCCGCCCGCGGGAAGGGGCAGGCGCTCTCCGCCGCCGAGCGGGCCGCGCCGCCGGGGCGGCTCCTCCTCGTCGATGCTGACCTCCGCGGCGACCCGTCGCCGCTCCTCCGGAGCGAGGCCGACCTCGCGATCGCCTCGTTCGCCCGGCGGAGCGGCGGTGGGTTTGGGGTGGCAAAGCGGATCGGACGGGCTCTCGTGCGCCTGCGCTCCGGGTTCGAGCCGCGCGAGCCGCTCTCGGGCCAGCGGGCGCTCTCGCCCGCGGCGAGGGAGGCGTGCTTCCCGCTCGCGCCCGGCTTCGGCTGTGAGGTGCGGATGACGATCGACGCGGTGCGAGCGGGCCTCTCGGTCGAGGAGCCCGAGCTGGAGCTCGAGCACCGGGCGACCGGCCGGGACCTCGAGGGCTTCGTCCATCGCGGACGGCAGCTCCTCGACGCGGTCGTCGCGAGCGGGCCGCTGCGGGTCAACTACCGCGGGCTGCGGCTGCCGCTCGTCGGCTGGCTCGTCGCCCTCGACGGGCCCGCCGTCGCGGCCGTCGCCGCGGCCGGCCTCGCGGACGATCTCTGGAGCGGGCCGGAGCGCGGCTTTCGCGCGCACCTACGGAGCGGGCGCACGACGGGTGTGCTGAAGCTCGTCGGCATCCCGGCGGTCGCGCTCGCCGTGACGCGGTCGCTCTCCGGCGCGCTCCTCGTCGGCCTCTCGGCGAACGCGGTCAACCAGCTCGACACGCGGCCCGGCCGTGCGCTCAAGGCCTACCTGCTCGCACGGGCCGCGCTCGGCGGCCGGCCGCGGCGCGCCGACCTGCTCGCCGTCCTCCTGCTCCCATACGATCTCCGCGAGATGGGGATGCTGGGAGACGCCGGCTCGAACGCGCTCGGCGCCGTGCTAGGTTTTGAGTCCGTGAGGAGATTCACGGGCCCGGGACGGATGGCGGCGATCGGTGCCCTCGCGACCCTCACGATCGCCGGCGAGCGCCGCTCGCTGGGCGCGATGATCGAGCGCTCCCGCGTGCTCGGGCCCCTCGACCGGCTCGGCCGGGCCCGCCTGTGAGCACGCAGCCGACGCGGTACGTCTTCGTCACCGGCGGCGTCGTCTCCGCGCTCGGCAAGGGAATCGTCGCCGCGTCGCTCGGCCGCCTGCTCAAGGCGCGCGGCCTGCGCGTCCAGGTGCAGAAGTTCGACCCGTACCTGAACGTCGACCCCGGCACGATGAGCCCGTTCCAGCACGGCGAGGTGTTCGTGACCGAGGACGGCGCCGAGACCGACCTCGACATCGGCCACTACGAGCGCTTCATCGACGAGAACCTCTCCCGCAACGCGAGCCACACCGCGGGCGCGATCTGGAACGCCGTGCTCCGCAAGGAGCGCAAGGGCGACTTCCTCGGCGCGACCGTCCAGGTGATCCCGCACATCACGAACGAGATCAAGGAGCGGATCCGCCGCGTCAGCGAGGCCGCCCCGTGCGACGTCGTGATCTCCGAGATCGGCGGCACCGTCGGTGACATCGAGTCGCTGCCGTTCCTCGAGGCGATCCGCCAGTTCCGGCGCGAGGTCGGGCCCGAGAACGTGCTCTACCTCCACGTCACGCTCGTGCCGTACCTCGAGGCGGCGGGCGAGCTGAAGACGAAGCCGACGCAGCACTCGGTGATCGAGCTGCGCCGCATCGGCATCCATCCCGACATCGTGGTCTGCCGCTCGCGCGACGACATCTCGGCGGAGATCAAGGAGAAGATCGCGCTCTTCACGGACGTCGACGTGGAGGGCGTGATCGCGTGCCCGGATGTGCCCGACGTCTACCTCGTGCCGAAGGTGCTGCAGGCGCAGGGCCTCGACACGCTCGTGGCGGGGAAGCTCGGCCTCGCCGGCGGCCCGACCGACCTCGGCGAGTGGGACGAGCTCGTGGAGCGCATCGACAGGCGCGAGGGCGAGGTCGAGATCGCGCTCGTCGGCAAGTACGTGAAGCTCCAGGACGCCTATCTCTCCGTCCACGAGGCGCTCAAGCACGCGGGGATCCACCTCGGCACGCGCGTGCGGGTGCGCTGGGTGGACGCCGAGAACATGTCGTACGAGGAGGCCGCCGAGATGCTGGAGCAGGTCGACGGGGTGCTCGTCCCCGGCGGCTTCGGCTCGCGCGGCTGGGAGGGGAAGATCCTCGCCTGCCGCGTGGCGCGCGAGCGCGGGATCCCGTACCTCGGCATCTGCCTCGGGATGCACGTCGCCGTCTCGGAGTTCGCCCGCCACGTGGCCGGCCTCGAGGGCGCGAACTCGACCGAGATGGACCCCGAGACGCCGTACCCGGTGATCGACCTCCTGCCCGAGCAGAAGGAGATCGAGGACCTCGGCGGGACGATGCGGCTCGGCGCGCAGGCGGTCGAGGTCGCCGAGGGGACGCGGACCCGCGAGATCTACGACGAGGCGGTGATCCACGAGCGCCACCGGCACCGCTTCGAGGTGAACAACCACCTGCGGCCGCTGCTCGTCGAGCACGGGCTCGTCGTCTCGGGCACCTTCCAGGAGGGGCGCCTCGTGGAGATCATCGAGCTTCCGGGCCATCCGTGGTTCGTCGCGAGCCAGTTCCACCCGGAGTTCAAGTCGCGCCCGACGCGGCCGGCGCCGTTGTTCCGCGAGTTCGTGGGTGCCGCGCTCGAGCGCAACCGCTCGCGCGAGGCCGTCTCGCTGCGCGCAGCCGGCTAGTGCTAGGGACCGAGCGCCTCGCTCTCGAGCCCTGGGACGAAGCGCGGCTCGAGGAGTTCGTCGAACTCTGCGCCGACCCTGAGGTGATGCGGTTCATCGGCACCGGCGCGACATGGGAGCGGCCGCAGGCGGAGGATGCGTTCTCTCGCGCGCTCGACCGCTGGCGCGTGCACGGGTTCGGCCGGCGCTCGTTGATCGAGGAGGCGTCCGGCTCGTGGCTCGGGTTCGTGGAGATCAACCGCGTCGGGCCCGGAGTCGTGGGCGTCGAGCCGGACGAGGTCGAGATCGGCTGGTGGCTGGCCCGCTCGGCGTGGGGGCGGGGCTTCGCGACCGAGGGCGCGCTGGCAATCCGGGACGAGGGCTTCGAGCGCGTCGGGCTCGAGCGCATCATCGGCCGTTTCCAACCGGCGAACATCGCCTCCGGGCGGATCATGGAGAAGCTCGGAATGCAATACGAGCGCGACACGATCGGCCGTCACGCCGAAGCGCTCAGCATCTACGTCCTCGACCGGTCGACCTGGGTTCGGGCCCGTAAGATCGCGTGAATGCTGCCCGACCCGCTGACGCTGCTCCTGGAGCTCGCCGCGCTGCCGAGCCCGCCCGGCGAGGAGCGCGCCGTCGCCGACCGCGTGCTCGCCTACCTCCGCGAGCTCGGCCTCGACGTCGACGAGGACGGCGCGGGGCCGTTGGTGGGCTCGACGATCGGGAATCTCTACTGCAGGCTGGAGGGAACGGCGCCCGGCCGCCCGCTGTTCCTCTGCGCCCACCTCGACACCGTGCCGCCGAGCGGGCCGCTCGAGCCGGTGGTCGAGGACGGCTGGGTGCGAAACGCCGGCGGGACGATCCTCGGCGGGGACAACAAGGCCGCGGTGGTCGCGATGCTCGAGGCGGTGCGGCGGGTGCACCAGGAGGGTCGTCCGCACGCGGGGATCGAGCTGATCTTCACGCCGAAGGAGGAGGTCGGCCTGCTCGGCGCGGCGGCGTTCGACGAATCCAGGCTCTTGGCGCGGGTCGGGTTCGTCTACGACCAGCAGGGCCCGGTCGGCGAGATCGTGCTGGGCGCCCCGACGCAGCGGTCGCTGGCCGTCAAGTTCCACGGGCGCGCCGCGCACGCGGGGATGGTGCCCGAGGACGGGCGCTCGGCGATCGCGGCGGCCGCGACGGGCGATCGCCGATCTCCGGCTCGGCCGTCTCGACGAGGAGACCTCGGCCAACGTCGGGCTGATCTCCGGCGGGACGGCGCGCAACATCGTCCCGGAGTGGTGCACGTTCGAGGCCGAGGTGCGGGCCCACGACGAGCAGCGGCTCGGCGACATCGTCGGCGAGATGCTCGACGACGATCGCCTTCGCGGCCAGCGCCGCGGACTGCGAGGTCGAGACGACGGTGCACGAGAGCTACCGCGGCTACCGCTTCCGGCGGGACGATCTCGCCGTCCGGCTGGCCGCAGAGGCGTTGCAGCGCACCGGGCACACGCCGAGCTATGCGCTCACGGGCGGCGGCGCCGACGCGAACGTCTTCAACCTGCGCGGGCTCGAGTGCGTCAACCTCGCGAACGGCATGACCGACATCCACACCCCGGACGAGCGGATCGCGGTCGCGGATCTCGACGCGATGGTCGACGTGACGCTCGCGCTGCTCGACGTCGCGCGCGATGCCGCTTAGCCTGCGCCGCGGAGTCGTCTCGGCGATCGTCGAGCGCGAGGAGGGGCTCGTCCGGTGCGAGGTCGACGGGGTGCCGTGCCTCGCGTATCCGCGGCTGACAGGGCCTGTCGCGCTCGGCGACGAGGTGCTGGTGAACGTGCAGGCGCGGGCGCTCGAGCTCGGCTCCGGCGGGTTCGACGTCCTGTACGCGAACCTGACCCGCGGGCTCGAGCTTCCCGCCGAGCCGGGCGCGCACGTGATGAAGCTGCCGTACACCCCGCTGCAGGCGGCCGTCCGCCACGCGGAGGAGGACGATCCGCTCGCCGAGTCGCTGGCCGGGCTGCCCGTCGTGTGCTGCTCGCTCCACAGCCAGCTCGTGCCGGTGTGCGCGGGGATCGGAGCGGGGGTTCGGGTCGCGTACGTGCAGGTGCCCGGCGGGGCGCTGCCGGTGTCGCTCTCGGATGCGGTGCGGGCGCTGAAGGCGCGCGGGCTCGTCGAGACGGCGGTCGCGGCCGGTGCGTGCGTCGACGGCGACGTCGCGTGTGTGAGCGTCGCGTCCGCGCTCGCCTGGGCGGGCGCCGCGGGGTTCGACGTGGTCGTGTGCGCGGTCGGGCCGGGGATCGTCGGGACGGGGTCGTGGCTCGGCCACGGCGGGGTGGCGGCGGCCGAGGCCGCGAACGCGGCGAGCGCGCTCGGCGGGCTTCCCGTGCTCGCGGTGCGCTACTCGGACGCGGATCCGCGAGAGCGCCACCGCGGCGTCTCCCACCACACGCGCGCGGCGCTTGCGCTCTGCCCGGGCCGCGCGGCGGTCGCCTGGCCCGACGGGCTCGACGCGCCGGCCTGGCTCGAGCCGCGCGAGCTCGTGGACGTGACGGGCTGGGAGGACGCCTGCGACGGCCTGCCGCTCTCGCACATGGGGCGGGGGCCGGCCGAGGAGCCCGGGTTCTTCGCCGCCGCGTTCGCGGCGGGCCGGCTTGCCCGGGGGCTCGTTCCGTGATGGAGGAGCGGCGGCTCGGCCCGGTGGTCGGGCTCGGGACGTGGAACACGTTCGCGGGCCGGCGCGACCTGGCGCGTGAGGTCGTCGGCGCGGCGCTCGACACGGGCGTCCGGCTGTTCGACTCGTCGCCGATGTACGGCGAGGCGGAGGCCTCGCTCGCGGCGGCGCTCGACGGGCGCCGCGAGGAGGCCGTCGTCGCGACGAAGATCTGGACCGCCTCGCCGGCGGAGGCGCAGGCCCAGTACGAGTCGCAGCTCGCCTGGTTCGGCCGGATCGAGATCGAGCAGGTGCACAACCTCGTCGCCTGGCGCGAGCACCTGCCGTGGCTCGAGGCCGAGCGCGAGGCGGGCCGGATCGGCCGGATCGGGGTCACGCACTACTCGCCCGGCGCGTTCGCCGGCCTCGCGGAGGCGCTTCGCAGCGGCCGGTTCCAGACGCTGCAGGTGCCGCTCAACCCGCTCGAGCGAGAGGCGGAGGCGGAGCTGCTGCCGCTCGCCGCGGAGCTCGGCGTCGCGGTGATCGTGATGCGGCCGCTCGGCCAGGGCGCGCTCGCGCGGCGCGAGCCGCCGCCGGAGGTGCTCGCGGAGCTCGGCGTCGAGACGTGGGCGCAGGCGCTCCTGAAGTGGGCGCTGTCCGACGAGCGCGTGGACGTCGTGATCCCGGCGACGAAGCAGCCCGCCCGCGCGCGGGAGAACGCCGCCGCGGGCGAAGGGCCCTGGTTCGGCCCCGAGGAGCGCGCCCTGGTCGCCCGGCTCGCCGTACAACAGCTCTAACCCATAAAGGGGCAGAGCCCCGAGCCCCCGCCCTGCAGCCGATGCTAGAGCTGAATTCCGCACTCGTGGCGCACGGATCGGTGCCGCGATCGTGACGATCACGTTCCCGACCGGCTATCGTTGCGCCGCCATGAAGATCGGCGTCGCCAAGGAGATCAAGACCGACGAGTACCGCGTCGCCCTCACGCCGGCCGGGGCGCGCGAGCTGATCCTGCACGGCCACGAGGTGACCCTCGAGCACGGGGCCGGAGAGGGCAGCTCCTTCCCGGACTCGGCGTACGAGGCCGTCGGCGCCCGCACGGCGGCCGTCGACGAGGTCTGGGCCGACTCCGAGCTGCTCCTGAAGGTGAAGGAGCCGATCGCCTCCGAGTACCGGCACCTGCGAGAAGGGCTCGTCCTCTTCACCTACCTCCACCTCGCGGCGGACCGACCGCTGACGGAGGCGCTGGTCGAGAGCGGGATCCGCGCCGTCGCCTACGAGACCGTCGAGACCGAGCAGCGGCAGCTGCCCCTCCTCGCGCCGATGAGCGAGGTCGCCGGCCGGCTCGCCGCGCAGGCCGGCGCCCATTTCCTGGAGAAGCCGCTCGGCGGACGCGGGCTCCTGCTCGGCGGCGTCCCCGGCGTCGCTCCGGGCAAGGTGGTCGTGATCGGCGGCGGCATCGTCGGCTACAACGCGGCCGTGATCGCGCTCGGCCTGGGCGGGCACGTGACGATCCTCGAGCGCTCGATCGACCGGATGCGCCACCTCGAGGAGGTGCTCTCGGGCCGCGTCACCCTGCTGATGTCGAGCGCGCTCCAGGTCGAGTCGTCGGTCGCGCGACGCCGACGTCGTGATCGGCGCGGTGCTCATTCCCGGCGCGGTGGCGCCGAAGCTCGTCACCCGCGAGATGGTGCGCGAGATGAAGGAGGGCTCGGTCCTCTGCGACGTCGCGATCGACCAGGGCGGCTGCTTCGAGACCTCGCATCCCACGACGCACACCGAGCCCGTGTACGTCGTCGACGGTGTCACGCACTACTGCGTCGCGAACATGCCGGGCGCCGTGCCGATCACCTCGACGAAGGCGCTCACGAACGCGACGCTCCCGTACGTGGAGGCGATCGCCGACCACGGCCTCGCCGACGCGGTCGCCTTCGACGCGGCGCTCGCGCGGGGCGTCAACGTGATCGACGGCAAGGTGACCTGCGAGCCGGTCGCCGAGGCGCACGAACTCGCGTACACGCCGCTCGAGAGCGTCCTGCCGCTCTCGGCGGTCTGATCTACGACGCCGGCGTCTCGGTCTTCGGCGGAGGGGTCTTCTGCGGCGAGATCTTCACGACGACCCACGTGACGACCGCCGCGAGCGAGATCACGCTCGCGATGAAGAGGACGAGCCCGAGCAGGCCGAGGACAGTCGTCATCGCCGCCGTAGAATAGCTGCATGGCCAGGGCATGTGTGATCGTGCTGGACGCGGTCGGGGCGGGAGCGCTCCCCGACGCCGACGCGTACGGCGACGAGGGGTCCGACACGCTCGGCAACGTGGCGCGCGCGGTCGGAGGCCTCGATCTCCCCGCGCTGGAGGCGCTCGGGCTCGGCAACGTCGAGCCGCTGGAGGGCTGCCCGCCGCAGCCCGGAGCTCCGGCGGTCGCCGGACGGCTGCTCGAGCGGTCGAAGGGCAAGGACACGACCACCGGCCACTGGGAGCTGATGGGCGTCGTCACGCCCCAGCCGATGCCGACCTATCCGCACGGCTTCCCGTACGACGTGATCGACCCGTTCATGAACCGGACCGGGCGGGGCGTGATCGGCAACAGGCCCGCGTCCGGGACGGAGATCATCCAGGAGCTCGGGGAGGAGCATCAGAAGACCGGCAAGTGGATCGTGTACACGTCGGCCGACTCGGTCTTCCAGATCGCGGCGCACGAGGAGACGGTGCCGCTCGAGGAGCTCTACGCCGCCTGCCGGATCGCCCGCGAGATCCTGACGGGGAAGCATGCCGTCGGCCGCGTGATCGCCCGCCCGTTCAAGGGCGAGCCCGGGAACTACGAGCGCACCGCGAACCGCCACGACTTCTCGCTCGAGCCGAAGCGCCCGAACTACCTGACGCTGATCCGCGAGGCGGGCGGCACCGTTCACGGCGTCGGCAAGATCCCGGACATCTTCGCGGGCTGCGACATCGACGAGGCATATCCGACGAAGTCGAACGTCGAGGGGATCACCGTCACCGAGCGCCTGCTCCGCGAGGTCGACCAGGGGCTGATCTTCACGAACCTCGTCGAGACCGACTCGCTGTGGGGTCATCGCAACGACCCCGTCAACTTCCACCGCTGCCTCCAGGACTTCGACCGGCGCCTCTACGACCTGCTCGAGGCGCTCCGTCCCGGGGACCTGCTGATCCTGACGTCCGACCACGGCTGCGATCCGACGACGCCGTCGACCGACCACTCGCGCGAGCACGGGCTCCTGCTCGCCTACGTCGAGGGCCACAACGCCGCCGGGCGCATCCACGAGGGCGAGTTCGCCGACGTCGGCGCGACCGTCAACGCATGGTTGGGAGGTAAGGCGCCATCGAAGGGGATCCCCGGGCAGCCGATCGTCGTGCCCTGAAGCTCGACAACCCGCTCGTCGTGACGTGGGAGTACGCGAGCGAGGAGCGGCTGGCGAAGCGCAACGCCGCCTACCGGACCCTCGTCGACGGTCCGAACGCCGAGGACATCGCATTCGAGGCCGTGGCCGAGGTGCAGCCGCAGCGCGTGCTCGAGGTGGGGTGCGGGATCGGCGACTTCGCCGTGCGCGTGAAGGGCGAGCTCGACCCGGAGCAGTTCATCGCGATCGATCTCTCGCCCCGCATGGTCGAGCTCACCGCGGCGCGCGGGATCGACGCGCGCGTCGGCGATGTCCAGGCGCTCGCCTTCGACGACGAGAGCTTCGACTGCGTGATCGCCGGGTGGCTCTTCTACCACGTGCCCGCGCTCGAGCAGGCGGTGCTGGAGTGCCGCCGCGTGCTGCGGCCCGGAGGGACTCTCGTCGCGGGAACGCTCGGGATGGACAACTTCCACGATCTCTGGGAGATGCTCGGCGACTCCTCGCGCGACCAGCTCTCGTTCTGCCGGGAGAACGGCCTGGAGGTGCTCTCGCCGTACTTCGAGCACGTCGAGATGCGCGACGCGCAGGCGATGGTGGTGTTCCCCGACTCCGAGTCGATGCGCATGCTCGTGGCCGTCAACATCACGCACGCGCACCTCGCAGACCGGGTGCCGGAGTTCAGCGAGCCGGTCAGCGTGCGCTACTCCCACGCAGTGTTCGTGGCCCGCAAGGCGCGCTGATGCCGCGGCTCGACGACCCGGAGCTCGTGCGGCGGGAGTACGCGGACGAGTCCCGGTTCGCCGTGAGGGCGGCGGCGCAGCAGGCCTCGACCGGCCCCGACCCGCGGCAGGTCGCGCTCGACGCTGTCGCCGAGGCGGCGCCGCGCCGCGTGCTCGAGGTCGGAGCGGGGCGGGGCGAGCTCGCCGAGCGGATCGCGCGCGAGCTGGGCTCCGAGGTCACCGCACTCGACCAGTCGGAGCGAATGGTCGAGCTGACGCGGGCGCGGGGAGTGGATGCGATCGTCGGCGACGTCCAATCGCTGCCGTTTCCGGACGCCTCGTTCGACTGCGCGGTCGCGGCCTGGATGCTGTACCACGTCCCCGACCTCGACCGGGGCCTGGCCGAGCTCGCGCGTGTGCTCGTGCCGGGTGGGCGCCTCGTCGCCGTCACGAACACCGACCTGAACCTCCCCGAGCTCTGGGGCCGGTTCGGCCGGCACGCGGTGCGGACGCACAGCTTCAACGCCGAGAACGGCGCCGACGTCCTGCGGCGGCACTTCGCGAACGTCGAGCGGCGTGACGTCGAGGGGACGGTGACGTTTCCGGACTGGGCGGCTGCAAGGCGGTACGTGGAAGCCTCCGTCACGCGCGCGGACCTCGCCGACCGGCTCGAGCCGTTCGACGGGCCGCTCGTGTGCACGCGGCTGGTCGCGGTCTTCGTCGCGGAGACGGCGCGCTGATCCTCCCCGCGGAGCTGATCCAGCGGAAGCGCGACGGCGGGGAGCTGGGCGACGACGAGCTCTCGGAGCTCGTGCTCTCCTACACCGTCGGTGACGTGCCGGATTACCAGATGGCTGCGTTCCTGATGGCCGTCTACTTCCGCGGGCTCTCGCACGCCGAGACCTTCGCGCTCACCGACGCGATGATCCGGAGCGGTGAGACGCTCGACCTCGGCGCGGCGCTCGGGCGGAAGGTCGTGGACAAGCACTCGACCGGTGGCGTCGGCGACAAGACGTCGCTCGCCGTCGGGCCGATCGTCGCCGCATGCGGCGTCCCCTTCGGGAAGATGAGCGGCCGCGGCCTCGGCCACACCGGCGGCACGCTCGACAAGCTCGAGTCGATCCCGGGCTACGAGATCGAGCTGCCCCTCGAGCGGTTCATCGCGCAGGTCAGGGATGTCGGCCTCGCGATCGTCGGACAGACGGCAGACCTCGTCCCCGCCGACAAGAAGCTCTACGCGCTTCGCGACGTGACCGCGACGGTCGACAACGTCTCGCTGATCGCCGCGAGCATCATGTCGAAGAAGCTGGCCGGCGGCGCCGACGCGATCGTGCTCGACGTCAAGGTCGGCGACGGCGCCTTCATGAAGACCGTGGAGGACGCGCGGACGCTCGCCCGGGAGATGATCGAGCTCGGCCGGCGCGCGGGACGCGAGGTCGTCTGTCTGCTCACGGACATGGACCAGCCGCTCGGGAGCGCGGTCGGAAACGCGCTGGAGGTGCGCGAGGCCGTCGCCACGGTGCGGGGCGAGGGCCCGGCCGACTTCACCGAGCTGGTCATGGACGCCTGCGCGCGCCTGCTCGCCCTCTCCGACCTCGGCGTCGACCTCGCCGGCGGGCGCGCCCGCGCGGAGGCGACCGTCGCCGACGGATCGGCCTACGACGCCTACGAGCGCTGGATCCGTGCGCAGGGCGGCGATCCCGACGAGGCGGCGCTGCCGGTCGCTCCGATCGTGCGTCCGGTCACCGCGGACCGCGACGGCTACGTCGGCTCGCTCGGAGCGATCGCGATCGGCCGTGCCGCGCTCCGGCTCGGTGCGGGCAGGCGCACCAAGGAGGACGCGATCGACCACGCCGTCGGGATCCTCTGCCTCGCCAAGCGGGGCGACCGAGTCGAGGAGGGGGAGCCGTTGGCCGAGGTGCACGCGCGCGACGTCGTGTCCGCCGCCACGTGCGTCACCGAGGTTCGGGCGGCGTACGCCGTCACCGACGAGCGCGCCGCCGGAGCGCCCGCTCGTGCTCGACGTGCTCGAGAGCTAGCCGTGCCCGAGCTGCCCGAGGTCGAGACGGTGCGGCGCCGGCTCGTGCCCGTGCTCGTGGGGCGCGAGTTCGAGCGTGTCGAGATCGGCGATGCGCGGCTCGTGCGGCCCTACGAGCCCGACGCGGTCGCGGCAGAGCTCGAAGGCGAGCGCGTGTCAGCCCTGGAGCGTCGCGGCAAGTATCTGATTGTCCGGTTCGAGAGTGGTCGTAGCCTGCTGGTTCACCTCCGGATGACGGGGAGTCTTCGCCACGCGCCGGGCGGAGGCCTCGCGGACGATCCCTACCGGCGCGCTGTTGTCAGATTAGACGACGGATCGGACGTCGCATACCGCGACGTCCGGCGCTTCGGCACGTGGCTCCTGCTGGAGCCGGAGGAACTCGACGGTTACCTCGCGGCGCGGCTCGGCCCCGAGCCGCTCTCGCCGTCGTTCACGACTGCGATGCTCCGGGCCCGTCTCGCCGGACGCAGGGCACCGCTCAAGTCGGTGCTGCTCGACCAGCGGGCGATCGCCGGGCTCGGGAACATCTACGTCGACGAGGCGCTCTGGCGCGCGCGGCTCCATCCGCTCCGGACTGCAGGCGAGCTCGAGGCGGACGAGCTGCGCAGGCTCCACCGGAGCATCCGACGCGTGCTCGAGCTCGGCATCGCGAGACAGGGCGCGACCCTCCGCGACTACGCCACGCCCGACGGCGCCAGCGGCTCGATGCAGCACGAGTTCAACGTCTACGGCCGCGCCGGCGAGCCGTGCCCGCGCTGCGGCACGCCGATCGAGCGGATCGTCCTCGGCGGCCGGGGCACCTGGACGTGCCCGGCCTGCCAGCCGCGGTTTCCGTAGGTGCCCCCTCTAGACTTGTCCCCAGGATGGCAGGGCGCGGTTACAAGACGGAGGCCGTCGTGCTGCGCTCGATGCGGTTCGGCGAGTCCGACCGCATCCTCCACCTCTACACGCTCGACCGAGGCCGTGTCGGCGCGCTCGCGAAGGGGGTGCGCAAGACGAAGTCGCGCTTCGGCGCGCGCCTCGAGCCGCTCTCGCACGCAGAGCTGATGCTCCACCAGGGCTCCGGCGAGCTGCACACCGTCACCGGCGCCGATCTCATCCACTCGCACCACGCCGCCCGCGAGGAGCCGTACCGGCTCGGCGTCGGCCTGATCGGGCTCGAGGCGATGCTGCGCCTCTTCAGCGAGCAGGAGGCGAACCCGCGCGCCTTCGAGGCGCTGACGCGGTTCCTCGATCTCCTCGACGGCGCGCCGAGCCGTGCGCCTGGAAGGCCCGCGCTCGATCCGCTCGCGCTCTCGTTCCAGCTCAAGCTGCTCTGGCTTTCCGGGTATCTGCCGCACCTCGCGAGCTGCGCCGAGTGCGGCTCCGACGTGGGCATCGTCGGCTACTCGCCGAAGGCCGGCGGTGCCGTGTGTCGTGACTGCGGCGCCGGGGCGCTCGCGCTGTCGCCGGCCGGTCTCCAGGGGATCGACGCGCTCCTGCGGCGCCCGCTCGCCGAGGCGGACGAGGTCGGGCTCACCGACCGCGCCGCCCGGGACGCGCTCAGCGTGATCACCGCCTGGTACGAGTACCACGGCGGCTTCCGGCTGCGGACGCTCTCCGCCTAGGGAGTCAGCTCGACGCGGCCCGGCGCCGGCTCGCGGCGCAGGATGCCCTGGTCGTCGACGCGGTACTGGCCGACCCAGTCGAGGCGGGGCGAGTAGACGTGAATCGTCACCGCGGGCTCACCGTCGGCATGCTGGACCCGGTGGATGTACCCCGGCCCGCCGTTCAGGGAGTCGCCGGGCGCGAGCCGGACCTCGACATGCTCGGCGTCGAGTCGGAGTTGGGCCTCGCGGACGGCGCCCGCGACCACGGAGACCCCGACGCTCGAGATGAAGTGATCGTGGAAGCCGGTGCCCTGGCCGGGCATCCAGGAGAGCACCCACGCGTCCATGCGCTCGTCCTCGTAGATCAGCTCGTAGCGCCGCTGGACAGAGTCGATACGGACGAGCGGCTCCCAGATCTCCGGCCGGTTCGCGATCTTGACCGCGACCTCTTCGAGCTCCGCCGCATCGAGGAGGCCCTCGTGCGGGACGAGGTCGTCGAGCGTGGCGTGGGCAGGGACGAACACCGACATCTAGTACAGCGTACCCGGCCGGGCGGTTTGGCCCGGGCCGACGTGGCGTCTAGCTGCGGCGCCGGAGCGGACGCTCCCAGGGCGTGGAGCGACTCGCGATGGCGGATCACCGTCGACGACGAGGGCGGCGGTCAGCGAGAGGAGGCCGGTGAAGACGAATACGTCGGCGAGGTTGAACGCCGCCACTCCACGACCGGTCGCGACCACGATCGGATCGGGCACGGCCAGGGAGTTGACCACCCCCGAGACGAGGTTTCCGAGCACGCCGCCGGCGAGGATGCCGGCGCCGATCGCGACGGCGAGCGACGGCACGCGGATGAGCGCGACGACGGCGCCGAGGATCGCGAGGGACAGCGCGACCCAGGCGGTGGAGCGCGTGTGGTAGGCCCACGGCGGCGTCGTCGCGGCAGCCTTGTACCACAGGTCCGCGCCCGCGAGCAGCGCCGTCAGGACAAGCGTTGCCAGTGCCCTCCCCCTCATGGGGGATAGCGTATCGCACTCCGGGAGGGCGGTCTATGCTGCGCCCCGTGCGGCGGACGCTTCCGGGAGGCTTCGAGCTCGACGACGATCCGGCCCGAATCGACGTCGACGAGGTCCACCGGTTCCTCTCGTCCGAGTCGTACTGGGCGCGCGGGCGGCCTCGCGAGACGGTCGCGCGTCTCGTTCGCACGGCCGACCGCGTCGTCGGCCTCTACGACGGCGAGCGGCAGATCGGGTTCGCACGCGCGGTCTCGGACGGCGTCGCGTTCGCGTACCTGGCCGACGTCTACGTCCTCTCCGCCTACCGCGGGCGCGGCCTCGGTGTCGAGCTCGTCCGCGAGATCGTCGAGAACGGTCCTTACGACGGGTGCAAGTGGCTGCTGCACACCGCAGATGCGCACGAGCTGTACCGGAAGCTCGGTTTCGGCGCACCCTCCGAGCGCCTGATGGAACGCGATCCGAACGCCCGCGGCGCACAGGACTAGACACGCTTTCGGCACATTCCCGTGCGCCCGCCGCCGCTAATCTCCTCTGCCCCGTGGGTGGGTGGGGGCTAGGGATGGGTCCTGTCCGGGACGTGCGCCGCCCACCGCAAGGCCGCCGCGCCGCTCCGAGTAGGATCAAAGTCCGGTGGCGGCCCTCAACTTCCAGCAGATGATCGCGGCGCTCGAGCGCTACTGGGCCGACTACGGCTGCGTGCTGATGCAGCCGTACCACACCGAGGTCGCGGCGGGAACGATGAACCCGGCGACGACGCTCCGCGCGCTCGGCCCGAAGCCGTGGAAGACCGGCTACGTCGAGCCTTCGATCCGCCCGACCGACGGCCGCTACGGCGAGAACCCGTACCGGTTCCAGCACTACTTCCAGTACCAGGTGTTCCTCAAGCCGTCGCCCGACGACGTGCTCGATCTCTACTACGGCTCGCTCGCCGCGCTCGGGATCGACCTCGTCGCGCACGACGTCCGCCTCGTCGAGGACGACTGGGAGCAGCCGACGCTCGGCGCCTGGGGGCTCGGCTGGGAGGTCTGGATCGACGGGCTCGAGGTGACGCAGTTCACGTACTTCCAGCAGGTCGGCGGGCTCGACCTCGACCTGATCCCGGCCGAGATCACCTACGGGCTCGAGCGGCTGGCCATGTTCCTCCAGGACAAGCGGAGCGGCTTCGACCTCGAGTGGGCGCCGGGCGTCACGCTGGGCGACGTCTACCGCGAGAACGAGCGCCAGTGGTCGGTCTACAACTTCGAGGAGGCGCCGGTGGACGTGCTGACCCGGCGCTTCGACGAGTACGAGGCCGAGTGCCGGCACCTCGTCGAGCGGCGCCTGCCGCTCCCGGCCTACGACCAGGTGCTCAAGTGCTCGCACACCTTCAACCTGCTCGACGCGCGCGGCGCGATCTCCGTCACGGAGCGCGCGGCCTACATCGGCCGTGTCCGCACCCTCGCGCGCGCCGTGATGCAGCTGTACGTCGAGCTGGAGGTGGGGGATGCCGACGCTGCTGTTTGAGATCGGCTGCGAGGAGCTCCCCGCCTCGGCGTGCCGCGAGGCCGAGGAGCAGCTCCCGGCGCTCTGCCTCGAGCACCTCGGCGCCGAGCCGGCCCGGCTCTACGTCGGGCCCAGGCGGCTCGCCGTGCTGGTCGAGGACGTATCGGGCGAGGCCGCGCCCGAGTGGGTCAAGGGCCCGCCGGTCGCGCTGCGCGAGAAGGCGGCGGCGGGATTTGCGAAGCGCTACGGCGTCACCGCCGACGAGCTGGAGGAGCGCGACGGCTTCCTCGGCGACCGAGGTGCCCGGGAAGCCGCTGGCCGAGCGGCTCGCCGCGATCCTCGACGCGCTCGCGTTCTCGAAGTCGATGCAGTGGGAGGCCGGCGGGCTCCGCTTCGCCCGTCCCGTGCGGTGGCTGTGCGCGCGCCTCGACGAGGCGGTAGTCCTGGGCGACGGCACCTCCTTCGGCCACCGCTTCACCTCGGGGCGGATCGAGATCCCCTCCGCTCAGGCCTACGCCGAGACACTCCGCGCGCACGGTGTCGAGCCGGACGCTGCCGAGCGCCGGCAGCAGATCCTCGCGGGGCTTCCCGACGGGCTGGCGCGACCCGCTCGCCAAGCTCGAGGAGGTCGTCTACCTCGTCGAGAGCGTCGCCGTGCTCGAGGGCGCGTTCGACGAGCGGTTCCTCGCGCTCCCGCCCCGTGTGATCGAGACGGCGATGCAGGCCCACCAGCGCTACTTCCCGCTCGCCGGCGCGCGCTTCGCCTTCGTCGCCAACGGCGGAGACCCGGCGCTCGTGGTCCGCGGCAACGAGCGCGTCCTCGAGGGCCGGCTCGACGACGCGACCTTCACGTTCGAGCGCGACCTCGCCGTCGGGATCGAGCAGCTCGCGTCGCGCCTCGGCTCGATCACCTTCTTCCAGGGGGCGGGCTCGTTCGCCGACAAGACCCAGCGGCTCGTGAAGCTCGTCGAGCGGCTCGGCGGGGGCGACGCCACGCGCGAGGCGGCCAGGCTCGGCAAGGCCGACCAGGCCTCCGAGCTCGTGCGCGAGTTCCCCGACCTCGAGGGGCACATCGGCGCCGAGTACGCACGCGCCGCCGGCTATCCCGAGGCCGTGTGCGTCGCGATCGACGAGCACTACCTCCCCGACGGCGCCGACGCGCCGCTCCCGTCGACCGAGGCCGGACGCCTGCTCTCGGCGGCCGACAAGATCGACAACCTCGACGTCGCCTTCGGGCTCGGGCACAAGCCGAGCGGCTCCCGCGACCCGTACGGTCTCCGGCGAGCCGCGATCGGCCTCTGCCGGCTCGCGGTCGAGGGCGGGCTCACGCTCGAGCTGGACGGCGAGGTGAAGGAGTTCGTCGAGGAGCGCCTCGAGGGCCTGCTCGACGTGCCGGTCGAGCTCGTACGAGCGGCACGAGCCTCCGCGCTGCAGGACCTCGGCGGGATCGCGGCGCTCGCCCGCGCGCTGAACGCGCTCGAGCCCGAGCGGCTCGAGCAGATCGTCACCGTCTACAAGCGCTCCGACCGCATCGCGCGCGACGCCGAGCCCGGCGATGTCGACCCCTCGCTGTTCGAGGAGGACGCCGAGCGCGAGGTCTTCGGCGCGCTCGAGCGCGCCCGGGAGCCGATCGGAGCCGTCGTCCAGCGCGACTTCGACACTGCGTTCGCCGCCGCGGCCGCGCTCGCGCAGCCGCTGGAGCGGTTCTTCGAGGACGTGCTCGTGATGGCCGAGGACGAAGCGGTGCGCCGGAACAGGCTGCGCCTGCTCCTCGACGTGCGCGACACCCTCGGCCGGCTCGGCGACCTGTCGCAGCTGCCGGGGTAGCCGGGTGGCGACGCCTGCGATCGCCGCAGCCGAGCAGGCCGGGATCGCCTTCGGAACGCACACCTACGAGCACGATCCGAAGGCGGAGTCGTACGGGCTCGAGGCGGCCGAGAAGCTCGGCGTCGAGCCCGCCCGCGTGTTCAAGACGCTCGTCGCGTCGGTGGACGGGAAGCTGCGCGTCGCGGTCGTCCCGGTCGCGCGCGCAGCTCGACCTGAAGGCGCTCGGGAAGCGGGCCGAGCTGGCGAAGCCCGCCGACGCCGAGCGCGCGACCGGCTACGTGACGGGCGGGATCTCACCGCTCGGCCAGCGCAAGCCGCTCCCGACGGTCGTCGACGCCTCGGCGCTCGACCACGAGACGATCTTCGTCAGCGCGGGCAGGCGCGGCCTCGAGCTCGAGCTCGACCCCCGCGACCTGGTCCGGCTCACCGGTGCGGCCGTCGCCGCTATAGCCTCCGCGCGATGAGCGCCGCGACACCTGTCGAGCTGCACGTCGTCTCGGACTCCACCGGCGAGACCGCCGCGCGCCTCGTGCTCGCGCTCGAGGCGCAGTTCCCCGAGCAGCCGTTCGAGGAGGTGCGCCACCCGCGCGTCGAGTCCGTCGACGACCTCGCGCTCGCGGTGAACCGCGCGAAGGGGCGGCCCGCGGTCGTCGTCTACACGCTCGTGAAGCCGGAGCTCCGCGACGCGATGCGCCAGCTCTGCCGCCGGGCGAAGGTCCACTACTGCGACCTCCTCGGCCACCCGATCGACGCGGTCGCCCGGGTCTCGGGCCAGGCGGCGAAGATGACCCCGGGCGCGCGGCCCGCATTGGACACGGCGTACTTCAAGCGGATCGAGGCGATCGAGTTCGCGGTCAAGTTCGACGACGGGATGGGAAGAGGCCTGCAAGGAGGCCGACATCGTCCTCGTCGGCGTCTCGCGCACCTCGAAGACCCCGCTCTCGATCTACCTCGGCTACCTCGGCCACAAGACCGCGAACGTGCCGATCGTGAAGGGGATCCAGCCGCCGCCCGACCTGTTCGAGATCGAGCCGGCGAAGATCGTCGGGCTCACGATCGACGCGCAGCGGCTCGCCGAGATCCGCTCCGCCCGGGCGCGCACGATGGGCTCGTCGAAGGGCCGCTACGCCGAGCTGGCGGAGATCTACGAGGAACTCGAGCAGGCGACCGCGATCCACCGCCGGCTCGGGTGCCCGGTACTCGAGGTCTCGGAGGCCTCGATCGAGGAGACCGCCCACAAGATCATCCGCATGGTCGCCAGGCGACGCGCGGAGGTCGCCACGTGAAAGAGAAGCCAGCGGTTCCGCTGCGGTACTGGCTGCTGTGGTGGTCCCTGCTCGCGATCGGCGACGTGCTCTTCTACGTGCTGCTCACGCCGATCTGGCTGGGCCTGCGGGCGCTGGCGTGGCTGGCGGAGTTTCGCTCGCGGCGGCGCCGTCCAGAAACGCCTGCACCTCCTGCGGCGACCTGAGCCTCACCACGCTGAATCGCTCCATCAGCGCCGGGTACTCGCGCCGGTGGCGGAAGTGGGCGCGCACCGTCCACCAGAACAGCTTGTCCCAGCCCGAGAACATGTTCCGCCAGCTCTCGCGGTTGCCGTTCCAGAGCTCCTCGCCCGTCCGGATCCGCCCATGCGTGCGTCGCAAGAGCCGGCCCATGATCAGCGGAAGTGGCTGGTCGAGCCACACGACCGTGTCGGCGCGCTCCCAGACGAGGTCACCGAGCTTCCCCCGGTAGCCGCCGTCGATCACCCAGCCGTCCGAGGCTGCCATCACCGCCTCGACGCGCTCGCGCAGCACCTCGGCGCTCGCCTCGGTCCAGTTCGGCCCGTGGTGGAGCGCGTCGAGCTCGGTGTACGGCACGTCGAGTCGCCCGGCGAGCGCGCGCCCGAGCGTGGTCTTGCCGTTGCAGCTCGCGCCGGTGACGAACACGCGCCTCACGGCGCGACAGCTTAGAGGTCGGTCACGTAGGAGACGAGTGCGCGCATGTACTGCGAGCGCTCGAACTCCTCGGGATCGGGGCACGAGGCCTGGCTCATGCTCCCCTTCAGCTGCTCCACCGACTCGTACTCGCCCTTCTCGAGCAGCGCGCCGGAGGCCGATCACGAACTCGCGCAGTCGCTCGGGCCCGTCGCGCAGGATCGCGGAGGTCGTCATCGTCACATCCGCGCCCGCGAGCAGCAGCTTCAGCACGTCCTCGGCGCGGTGCACGCCGGTGGTCGCCGCGAGCGACGCGGCGACGCGCCCGCGCAGGATCGCGATCCAGCGCAGCGGCAGCAGCAGCTCGGCCGAGGTCGAGAGGGTCACCCCGGGCACGACGCTGAGCGTCTCGAGGTCGATGTCCGGCTGCACGAAGCGGTTGAAGAGCACGAGCCCGTCGGCGCCGGCCTCGGCCAGGCGGAGCGCCATGTTCGCCATCGAGCTGAAGTAGGGGCCGACCTTGACCGCGACCGGGATCGTGACCACCTCGCGCACCGCGCGCACGAGCTCGAGGTAGCGCTCCTCGACCTGCTCGGAGCTCATGAAGACGTCGGTGGCGACGAAGTAGACGTTCAGCTCCAGCGCGTCGGCGCCCGCCTCCTGCATCAGCTTCGCGTAGCGCACCCAGCCGCCCGGCGACGAGCCGTTCAGGCTGCCGATCACGGGGACCGTCAGCAGCTCCTTCGCCGCGGAGAGGTGGTCGAGATACGGCCCGGGGCCGGTGTTGTAGTCGTCGAGCTCGGGAAAGTAGCTGAGCGCCTCGCCGAAGCTCTCCGAGCCCGCCTCGAGCACGCGGTGCACCTCGAAGGCCTCGTGCTCGATCTGCTCCTCGAACAGCGAGGGCAGGACGACGGCGGCCGCGCCCGCGTCCTCGAGCCGCTGCAGCATCTCGAGGCTGTGGCCGAGCGGCGAGGGCGAGGCGACGAGCGGGCTTGCGAGCTCGAGGCCGAGGTAGCGCGTTGTCAGGTCGACGGTCATGCCTCGTTCCTCCTCCTCGTCGTCTCGTCGTCCCCGGTCGTGTGGTCGACCTGCGCCATCTGCTCGTAGACGTGGCGGCGGCGGTCGACGTCCTCCTGCCCGAGCACGGCCAGCCGGGCGGCCTCCTCCGGGTGGGCGCGCGCGAGCATCGCGAAGCGCGCCTCCTTCTCGGTGAACGCCGAGAGCGGCAGCTTCGGAGCCCGCGAGTCGAGGTGGAACGGCAGCGCCTGGGCCGGATCGAAGCGGTAGAGCGGCCAGTAGCCCGTGTCGACCGCCGCCTTCTGCTGCTCCATCCCCATCCGCATGTCGATCCCGTGGGCGATGCAGTGGCTGTAGGCGATCACGAGCGACGGCCCCGGGTGGGCCTCGGCCTCGGCGAGCGCCTTCACGGTCTGCGGGTTGTCGGCGCCCATCGCGATCTGCGCGACGTAGACGTTCCCGTAGGCGGAGGCGATCATGCCGAGGTCCTTCTTGCCGGTCGCCTTGCCGCCGGCGGCGAACTTCGCGACGGCGCCGCGCGGGGTGGACTTCGAGGCCTGGCCGCCGGTGTTCGAGTAGACCTCGGTGTCGAGCACGAGCACGTTGACGTCGCGGCCCGAGGCGAGCACGTGGTCGAGCCCGCCGAAGCCGATGTCGTAGGCCCAGCCGTCGCCGCCGACGATCCACACGCTCTTGCGGACGAGGGTCGTGATCAGCGCCTCGAGCCGGCGCGCCTCGGGCGAGTCGATCCCGGCGAGGCGCTCCTCGAGCTCGCCGACGCGCTCGCGCTGCGCGGCGATTCCCGCCTCGTCGCGTGCGTCGGCGCCCTCGAGCAGAGCAGGCGCGAGGTCGGGGACGACCTCGGCGACGAGGCGTCGCGCCTGCTCTGTCTGGGCGTCGAGCGCGAGCCGCATCCCGAGCCCGAACTCCGCGTTGTCCTCGAAGAGCGAGTTGGCCCACGCCGGGCCGCGGCCCTCGGCGTTCGCCGACCAGGGCGTCGTCGGCAGGTTGCCGCCGTAGATCGAGGAGCAGCCGGTGGCGTTCGCGACCATCATCCGGTCGCCGTAGAGCTGGGTCAGCAGCTTCAGGTACGGCGTCTCGCCGCAGCCCTCGCAGGCGCCCGAGTACTCGAACAGCGGCTCCAGCATCTGCGAGCCCTTGACCGTCGCGACCTCGACCGTCGTCCGGTCGATCGGCGGCAGGTCGACGAAGAAGTCGAACGCGGCACGCTCCTCCTCGAGGTGCTCGAGCTTGGGCTCGAGGTCGATCGACTTGTGCCGCACCTCCTCCTTCGACTTCGCCGGGCAGGTCTCGACGCAGATCCCGCAGCCGGTGCAGTCGTCGGGGGCGACCTGGATCGTCATCAGCATCCCGGGCAGCTCGCGGGAGCGCCACTCCTTCGACTTGAACCCCTCGGGCGCGCCGTCGAGCGCGGCCGGGTCGTAGACCTTCATCCGGATCGCCGCGTGCGGGCAGACGAGCGCGCACTTCGCGCAGTCGATGCAGATCGACGGATCCCAGATCGGGATCTCCTCCGCGATCGAGCGCTTCTCGTACTTCGCGGTGCCGATCGGGAAGGTGCCGTCGACCGGGAGCGCCGAGACGGGGAGGAGGTCGCCCTTGCCGGCGATCATCATCCCGGTGACGCGCTGCACGAAGTCGGGCGCGCTCTCGGGGACGGGCGCCGGCCGGTGGTAGCCGTTGCCGATCTCGACGGGGACGCGAACCTCGTGGAGGCCCTCGAGCGCGCGGTCGACCGCCGCGTAGTTCCGCTCGAGCACGACCTCGCCGCGGCGCCCGTAGCTCTTCTTGATCGCGTCCTTGATCGAGGCGATCGCCTCGTCGGCGGGGAGCACGTCCGCCAGCGCGAAGAAGCAGGTCTGGAGCACGGTGTTGACGCGCTTGCCGAGCCCGGCCTCCCGCGCGACCGCGCCGGCGTCGACGACGTAGAACCGGAGGCCCTTCTCGACGATGTCGGCGCGCACCTCGTGGGGCAGCTTGTCCCACACCTCGTCGGGGCCGTACGGGCTGTTCAGCAGGAAGGTCGCGCCCTGTGCGGCCACGCCGAGCACGTCGACGCCCTCGAGCATCCCGAACTGGTGGCACGCGACGAAGTTGGCCTCCTGGATCAGGTAGGTGGAGGTGATCGGGCGCGGCGAGAAGCGGAGGTGCGAGACCGTGGTCGAGCCGGACTTCTTCGAGTCGTAGACGAAGTAGCCCTGGGCGTAGAGCGGCGTCTGCTCGCCGACGATCTTGACCGAGTTCTTGTTCGCGCCCACGGTGCCGTCGGAGCCGAGGCCGAAGAAGACGGCGCGGACGACGTCGTCGGCCTCGGTGCGGAAGGAGGTGTCGACCTCGAGGCTCAGGTGGGTGACGTCGTCGCTGATCCCGACCGTGAAGTGGTTGCGCGGCGAGTCGGCGTCGAGCTCGGCCAGGACGGACGCGGCCATCGCGGGCGTGAACTCCTTCGAGGAGAGGCCGTAGCGGCCGCCGACGGTGCGGATCGCGCGGCCCTGCTCGGCGAGCGCGGTGACGACGTCCTGGTAGAGCGGCTCGCCCAGCGCGCCCGGCTCCTTCGTGCGGTCGAGCACGGCGAGCGAGCGGACGGTCGCGGGCAGCGCGGCGCAGAACGCCTCGGCGTCGAAGGGCCGGAAGAGGCGGACGGTCAGCACGCCGGTGCCGGGGATCTGCTCGACCGCCTCCTGCACGGCGCCGGTGCCGGAGCCCATCAGCACCACCACGCGCTCGGCCTCGGGGTCGCCGGTGTAGTCGAAGAGGCTGTACGGGCGGCCGGTGAGCTCCGCGAAGCGGTCCATCGCGCGCTGCACGGTGGCGGGAAGCGCGACGTAGAACGGGTTGCAGGCCTCACGGGCCTGGAAGAAGACGTCCGGGTTCTGGGCCGTGCCGCGCATGAAGGGGCGGTCGGGCGAGAGCGCGCGCCGGCGGTGGGCCGCGACGAGCTCGTCGTCGATCAGCGCGCGCAGGTCGTCCTCGGAGAGCTTCTCGATCTTCGCCACCTCGTGCGAGGTGCGGAAGCCGTCGAAGAAGTGCAGGAAGGGGACGCGCGCTTCCAGGGTCGCCATCGTGCGAGATCGCGGCCATGTCTTGCGCTTCCTGCACCGAGGAGGAGCAGAGCATCGCGAAGCCGGTGGTGCGGGCGGCCATCACGTCGGAGTGGTCGCCGAAGATCGAGAGCGCGTGGGTCGCGACCGTGCGGGCGGCGACGTGGATCACCGCGGAGGTCAGCTCCCCGGCGAGCTTGAACATGTCCGGAAGCATCAGGAGGAGGCCCTGCGAGGCGGTGAACGTCGTCGTGAGCGCGCCCGCCTGGAGCGAGCCGTGGACGGCGCCGGCCGCGCCGGCCTCGCTCTGCATCTCGATCACGCGCGGTACCTGGCCCCAGATGTTCGGTGTCTCGGCGGCCGACCAGGCGTCGGCGAGCTCGCCCATCGCGGAGGCCGGAGTGATCGGGTAGATCGCGATCACCTCGCTCGCGCGGTGCGCTACGAAGGCGGCAGCTTCGTTCCCGTCGACGGTGACAAACATCGCTGACATCGTCCGCGCTGCGACCCTTCGGCAGCATCGGTGCCAGCGCCCACCGGATCTACGGAGAACTACGGAAGCAGACGGGGCGAACCCCCGACGTTCGACCGCCTGTGCGTGTGGAAAGATTCGCTACATGACCTACACATATGACTTTGACGAGCCCTGTGAGGGCGGGCGAGCACTCCTCGGAGGCAAGGGGAGCGGTCTCGCGGAGATGACGCAGCTGGGGGTCCCGGTCCCCGGCGGCTTCACGATCACAACCGACGCATGCCGCGCCTACCAGGCCGCCGGCAAGCAGCTGCCCGAGGGCCTCGAGGAGGAGATCTCCCAGGCGATCGCGCGGCTCGAGGCGAGGTCCGGCAAGCGCTTCGGCGACGAGCACGACCCGCTGCTCGTGTCCGTGCGCTCCGGCGCGGCGATCTCGATGCCCGGGATGATGGACACGATCCTCAACCTCGGTCTCAACGACGCGGCCGTGAAGGGGCTCGCCGAGCGCACGGGCAACCCGCGCTTCGCCGCCGACTCCTACCGGCGCCTGATCCAGATGTACGGCGAGGTCGTGGACGGGATCGAGGACTACCGGTTCGAGCAGCAGCTCACCGACCTCAAGTCGCGGCGTGACGTCGCGAGCGACACCGACCTCACCGCCGAGGATCTCACCGAGCTGATCGAGACGTACAAGAAGATCTACGCCGAGGAGAAGGGTGGGTTCCCGCAGGACGCGCGCGGCCAGCTCACCCGCGCGGTACGCGCCGTCTTCGACTCGTGGGACACCCCGCGCGCCCAGGTCTACCGGCGCGCGCACGGGATCCCGGACGACATCGGCACCGCCGTCAACGTGCAGCAGATGGTCTTCGGCAACAAGGGCGAGCGCTCGGGCACCGGCGTCGCGTTCACGCGCAACCCGGCCACCGGCGAGACCGGCCTCTACGGCGAGTTCCTGATGAACGCGCAGGGCGAGGACGTCGTCGCCGGGATCCGCACTCCCGAGCCGCTCGAGCGGATGGAGGCGAAGCTCCCGCAGGCGTTCGAGGAGCTCGTGCAGACGATGCGCCGCCTCGAGGAGCACTACCGCGACATGCAGGACGTGGAGTTCACCGTCGAGGACGAGCGGCTCTTCATGCTGCAGACGCGCTCCGCGAAGCGCACGGCTGCGGCGGCGGTGAAGAGCGCGGTTGCAATGGTCGACGAGGGGCTGATCTCGCGCGAGGACGCCGTCGCGAGAATCGACCCCGCCCAGCTCGACCAGCTGCTGCACCCGATGATCGATCCCGACGCGAAGTTCGAGGTCGCGGCGAAGGGGCTCAACGCCTCGCCGGGCGCGGCCCGCGGCAAGATCGTGTTCGACGCCGACGAGGCCGAGGCGCGGGGCAAGGCGCAGGAGGACGTGATCCTCGTCCGCTCCGAGACCACCCCCGACGACATCAACGGGATGATCTACGCGCAGGGGATCCTCACCGTCCACGGCGGCATGACCTCCCACGCGGCGGTCGTGGCCCGCGGGATGGGCAAGCCGTGCATCGTCGGCTGCGAGGGCCTCGTGCTCGACATGGCAGCAGGCACCGCGACGATCGGCGGCCACCTCGTCGGGCCCGGCGACACGATCACGATCGACGGCGGCACCGGCCGCGTGATGGTGGGCGAGATCAACCTCGTGCCGCCCCGGATCAACGACGACTTCCAGACCATCCTCGGCTGGTCGGACGAGATGCGCCGGATGAAGGTGCGCGCGAACGCCGACACGCCCGAGCAGGCCACCAAGGCGCGCGAGTTCGGCGCCGAGGGGATCGGCCTCTGCCGGACGGAGCACATGTTCTTCGGCGACGACCGGCTCCCGGTGATGCAGCAGATGATCCTCGCCGACGACGAGAAGGGGCGCCGCGCGGCGCTCGACCTCCTGCTGCCGATGCAGCAGTCCGACTTCGAGGGGATCTTCGAGGCGATGCTGGGCCTGCCGGTCACGATCCGTCTCCTGGACCCGCCGCTGCACGAGTTCCTGCCCCAGCTCGACGAGGCGACCGACGAGCGGATGCGTGCGCGGATCAAGGTCCTGCACGAGGCGAATCCGATGCTCGGCACCCGCGGCTGCCGGATCGGGCTCCAGTGGCCCGAGGTCTACGAGATGCAGGTGCGCGCGATCATCCGTGCCGCGAAGGTCGTCCAGGACAGGACCGGAGAGGCGCCGCTCGTCGAGATCATGCACCCGCTCGTCGGCTTCGCCGAGGAGCTGCACCGGCTGCGCGAGATGACGATCCGCACCGCCGCCGAGGAGGCCGACGACGTCGAGTACCTCTGCGGCACGATGATCGAGCTGCCGCGTGCGGCGCTCCGTGCCGACGAGATCGCCGAGTACGCGGACTTCTTCTCGTTCGGCACCAACGACCTCACCCAGACGGCGCTCGGCTTCTCCCGCGACGACGCGGAGGGCAAGTTCCTCACGTTCTACCTCGAGGACGGGATCCTGAAGCAGAACCCGTTCGAGACGATCGACCAGTCCGGGGTAGGGCGAGCTGATGCAGATCGGCACCGAGCGCGGCCGTTCCGTCAAGCCCGAGCTCAAGGTCGGGATCTGCGGCGAGCACGGCGGCGAGCCCGAGAGCGTCAAGTTCTGCCACACGCTCGGCCTCGACTACGTCTCCTGCTCGCCGTTCCGTGTCCCGCTCGCGCGGCTCGCGGCGGCACAGGCCGCGCTGGCCGAGCAGGGCGCCTCGTACGTCGCAGCCGGCGGTTGATCGTCCACACGCTCCTCCGCGGGCCCGGCCGCGTCGTTCCGGGATGGTTCCCGCTCGTGGTCGAGCGCGTGCGGCCGCACCTGGCGCCGCCGCCGAGCCCGGTCGAGTGCGAGGTGATGGGCAGCCGCATGCGGCTCGACCTCGACGACTACGTGCAGCGCAAGATCTGGTACCGCTCGTTCGAGCCGTACGAGGTGCGCGTCCTCTCGCGGCTGCTCCGGCCGGGGGACACCGCCGTCGACGTCGGCGCCAACGTCGGCTTCTACACGCTCCTGTTCGCGCGTCTGGTCGGGCCGACCGGCTCCGTCCACGCGTTCGAGCCCGTGAACGGCGCCGTGCTGTCGGCGAACGTCGAGCTCAACGGCTACCGCCAGGTGACCGTGTCGGAGGCCGCCGTCGGCGCCTCCGCGGGGACGGTCTCGATCGGCCGGCGCCCGGAGCCCAAGGGCCTCTCGAGCGGCGGCTGGCGGCGCGGAGCGGGCGACGAGACGCGCGAGGTCGAGCAGGTCGCGCTCGACGACTACCTCGGCGACCGGCGCGTGCGTGTGGTCAAGATCGACGTCGAGGGGATGGAGCCGGACGTGCTCGCCGGCCTCTCGCGCGCCCTCGCGGAGAAGCGCGTCGACGCGGTGATGGCGGAGCTGAGCGAGGCGAACATGCGCGACCCGAAGCCCGTGCTCGGCCCCCTCGCCGCGGCGGGCTACCGGCTGCGGCGGATCGGCGAGTTCGGCGGCCTGCACCCGCTCGGGCTCGACGCCGCGGGGCCGCCGACCCGCGGCGCCCGTCTCACCGGCCTCTACCACCTGCTCGCGACGCGGCCCGGGGTGGCCTGACGGTGGACTACGACGCCGTCGCCAACCGCTTCCTCGCCGAGCCCGGCGTGACCGAGGGGCAGATGTTCGGGAACCCGGTGCTCAAGGTCGGCGGCAAGGTCTTCGCGGGCCTCTGGGAGGAGCAGCTCGTGGTGAAGGTGCCGGCCGCGCGCGTCCAGGAGCTGATCGCCTCCGGCAAGGGCTCCCCGTTCGCGCCGATGGAGGGCCGGACGATGAAGGAGTGGGTGCTCGTCGGCGACGATGAGGAGCTGGCCGCAGAGGCGCTCGCCTTCGTGTCCGGCGGCTGAGCTCTCCGTCCGGCCGCGACCCTACGCTGCAATCGTCACATAGTCGGCGCAGGAGGTGTTGCGATGGGCAAGTGGCCTGCAGATCGTCTCGCGGCCTCGAGCGGGTTCGTGTTCCTGGTGCTCTACGTCGTGGCGATGTTCGTCGTGCCGAAGCCGCCGAGCCTCTCCAGCCCGAACGCGAAGGTCGCGGCCTACTTCGTCCAGCACCATCGGGCCGGGCTCGTGCAGACGGTGCTGCTCGGGCTCTCGGCGATCGCGTTCCTCTGGTTCATCGGCAGCCTCGCGGCGCTGATCCGCAACGCGGGCGAGGTGCGGCTCGCCTCGGTCGCCTTCGGCGGCGGGATCGCGACGGTCGGGCTCGGGTTCCTCGGCACGACGATCGACGCGGCGCTGTTCGAGCGGGTCGCGCTCCAGAGCCCCTCGATGGCGGGCGGGCTCCACGTGATCTCGGTGACGGCGTTCACCGTGATCGGCTTCGCGACGGCGACGATCGCGTTCGCGACGGCGATCGCCGTGTCTCGCACCAGGGTGCTGCCGAGCTGGTACGCGATCCTCACCGCGGTCGGCGGGGTCGTGTTCCTGTTCGGCGGCGGCGCGCTCACGTTCTCCGGCTTCTACTCGCCGCAGGGCACCTACTGGTGGATCTCGACCGTCGTCTTCCTCGCGTGGACGCTGATCACGACGGTCGAGCTCGTCCAGCACGCGGGGCGAGTAGCGTCATGCCATTCCGCGAACTTTCCAGTACGAGATCGCGACGCTGAGCGCGCTGATCGCGACCAGCGTCGCATAGCCGAGCCACGGCTGGCGCAGCTTGCGGGCCTGCCAGAACGCGAGCGTGCCCACGATTCCGGCCACGAGCCCGCCGACGTGGCCGCCCCACGAGATGCCGGAGGCGGTGAACGAGAAGGCGAGGTTGATCACGATCAGCGTCAGCGCCGGGCCGGCGAAGGTGCCCGTCTGCAGCCACTCGAGGATCAGCAGCGCGCCCAGGATCCCGTAGATCGCACCCGAGGCGCCGACCGTCGGCTCGAGCGGCGTCGCCAGGAGCGCGCCGGCGGCGCCCGCGAGGCCTGCGGTGAAGTAGAGCGCCAGGTAGCGGCCGTGCCCGAGCAGCTGCTCGACGATCGAGCCGAGCCACCACAGCGCGAGCATGTTGAGGGCGATGTGGAGGATGCTCGCGTGGAGGAACGCCGAGGTGATCAGGCGCCACCACTGCCCCTGCGCGACGTAGGGCCCGTAGAGCAGCCACTTGTCGAACAGCGCCCCGCCGGGCGAGTTGAGCCCGGCTCCCTGCGCGACGGTGATCAGGTAGATGAAGACGTTGACGATCACGAGCGCCCGCGTCACGTAGGCGCCGCGCAGGTTCTGCAGCGCCCGCGGCGCGTGGCGGACGACGCGCTCGCCGGGCGTGCGCGGGGCGGCGCCGCCGGCGTGCTCGGGGCAGCGGATCCCGACCGGCGCGATCGTCATGCAGTCGGTGCAGATCGGGCGGCCGCACTCCGAGCAGGAGAGCCCGGTCTCGCGGTCCGGGTGGCGGTAGCAGGTGGCCATCGCAGCTAGCGTATCGGGGTGCGCGTCCATGTCGCCTTCACACCGGCCGAGGAGGTCTTCGCCCCGCTCGGGATCGTGATCGACGTGCTGAGGGCGACCTCGACGATCACCCAGGCGATCGCGTCCGGCTACGACCGCGTGCTCTGCTGCGCGCGAGGTGGACGAGGCGCGCGCGGCCGCGGCCGCCGCGGGTGGTGCGGTGCTCGGCGGCGAGCGCGGCGCGGTGCGGATCGACGGCTTCGACTTCGGGAACTCCCCGCGCGAGTTCACCGGAGCGCCCGCGGCGGAGACGCTCGTGCTGACGACGACGAACGGGACGCGGCTGCTGCTCGCGGCGGCGGTCCGATGCGAGACGGTGCTGGTCGGCTCGCTGCTGAACCTCGGCGCGCTCGTCGCCGCGGCGCGGGCGAGCGGGGCGGCCGACGTCGCCGTGCTGTGCGCCGGCGTCCAGGGCGAGCTCGCGCTCGACGACGCCTACACCGCCGGCCGGATCGCCGAGGCGCTCGACGGCGAGGCGACCGACTCCGCCGCGGCCGCGATCCGCCTCGCGCGGAGCTTTCCCGGCCACGAGGAGGGGCTCGGCTCCTCGAAGAGCGCCCGCAACCTCGTCGAGGCCGGGCTCGCCGAGGACATCGCCTTCTGCGCCCGCGAGAGCGCGCTCGACGTGGTGCCGCGCTTCTCCCGCATGGTCGGCACCGCGGCCGAAGTCCGCTAGGAGTAGGCTCGAAGCCGTAGCAGGATCACCGAAGCAACTGCGGAGAGGGGTGTTCGGCAATGAGATCCAAGCTGCTGATCGGGTCGGTGCTCACAGCTGCCGTCGTGCTGGTCGCGGCCGGCTGCGGCGGCTCGAGCAAGAAGCCCTCGGCTTCGGCCACGACTGCTCCGGCCACCACCGCGGCGTCGTCGACGACCGTGACGCTGCCGAAGTTCGCGTCGACGAAGAACTGCGCGCAGCTCGCCGCCCTCGGAACCAAGATGTCCCAGGCGATGCAGGCCGCTTCCGGCAAGGGCGGCACCGACCTCACCGCCGAGGCGAAGGCATTCCAGTCGATGGCGGATGCGGCGCCGTCGGAGATTCGCGGTGACTTCAAGACGTTCGCGACCGCGTTCAACGCCTACGCCCAGGCGCTGGACAAGGCGGGCTACAAGCCGGGCACGGTCCCGAACGCGGGGCAGCTCGCGCAGATGATGAAGGCCGTCAAGGCGTTCAGCGCACCGCAGCTCCAGACAGCCGAGCAGCACATGACCGCGTGGGCGCAGAAGAACTGCAGCGGCTAGGCCCTCGGCGCGTAGTCGATCTCCAGAAAGTCCGCGACCTCCGGGAGCCATCGCTCCTGGACGAAGCGGACGTGATCTGAGTGGCCGTTGTACGCGTCGTACGCGTCCCGGCCGGCGAACTCCATCGAGATCCCGTGGCTGTACCCGTTCTTCGGGCTGACCTCGTCGAGGATCTCGAACGCCTCGACGCCCGGGATCGCGGAGAGCCGCTGCGCCGCGGCGAGGAAGTCCGGGGCGCCCTCGGGATCGCGGAGCGTGAACACGACGGTGTGGCGGATCCGGCCGGGCGTGAGCTGTGTCATGCGGGGAGCCTAGCCCGCTCGAAGATCCCGTACGTGCGCTCGTCGAAGAGCACGAAGCGGACGACGCTCGATCTCCGGGTGCTCCTCGAGCGCCTCGGCGGCGGCCGCGAGCGCGACGGGCGCGGCGAGCTCGGCCGGATAGCCGTAGATCCCCGTCGAGATCGCCGGGAACGCGATGCTCCGGCAGCCGAGCTCCGCCGCCGTCTCGATCGACCTGCGGTGGCACGACGCGAGCAGCTCCGCCTCGCCCGAGCCGCCGCCCCGCCAGACCGGGCCGACGGTGTGGATCACGAAGCGGGCGGGGAGGAGGCCGGCGGTCGTCGCCTTCGCCTCGCCGGTCTCGCAGCCGCCGAGCAGGCGGCACTCGGCGAGGATCGAGGGCCCGCCGGCGCGGTGGATCGCCCCGTCGACCCCGCCCCCGCCGAGCAGCGAGGAGTTCGCCGCGTTGACGATCGCATCGACGGTCTCCCGCGTGATGTCACCCTGGACGAGCTCGATCCGGCCCATCCTTCTATGGTTCGCGACATGTGGCTGCGGCTGGCAAACGTCGTGCTGTTCAGCGTCGCGGTTCGGCCGTCGCGATCGAACGGCAGGCGTGGGTCGGCGTGGCAGTCACGGGCATCTTTCTCGTGTTCGCGATCGTGATCCTCGCCTCGTGGGTCCAGCAGCAGCGGGTGCGGCAACCGCGGTAGAGCCTCTACGCTGAGAGACATGAACCGGCGCTGGGCATCGCTTCTTGGCGACTGGCGGTACGTCGCCGGGATGGCCGGCGGCGCCGGGCAGCATCGGCCGCCGGAGTCGGCGCCGGCTTCACGGGGCTGCCGCTCGTTCTTCTCGCGCTCGGCGGTGGCCGTCGTGCGCCCCCGCTCGATCATGATCGCCTGCGGCGACGGCATCTTCGACGTCACAGGCGCTGACGTGTACGTGGTGGGCGCACGGGCCGGGTGTCAAAGGGACAAGGCGGAACGAGGATCACGACGACCACGGAGAGCACGACAGCAAGCGGTAGCGGCTCCCGGGTCGCCTCCGGCTCGGCGGTCGGGCCGGAGCACCTACCGCGACTCGCGCTCGCGCAGGAGCTCGGGCGGGGCTTCGGCGTCTGCGGGAGCCGCCAGGTCGGGTCCCGGCAGTGGTCACGCGCCAGTCGTGGACGTGTCGTAGGGCCGCAGCCGGCGAGTGCCTCTTCGTCCCACGCGGACGGTTCCGAACCCTTATCGGCGCTGCTGAAGCTTGACAGGAGAACGTATGTTCGTATAGAACGTACGTTCCGATGGTCGCCTGTCTCGTCATCCCGGGATTCGAGCTTCGCGCCGCTCTGCGCGCTCGGCCGGGGCTGGCGGTGAGGCCTGCTGCGCTCGCGCCGCTGCCGGGGTCGGAGCCGCTGCTCGGGCCCGTCACCGCGGCCGCCGAGGCGCTCGGGGTCAGGCCGGGGATGCGGCTCGGGGAGGCGCTCGCGACCTGCCCGGGGCTCGTGCTCGTCGAGCAGGACCCGGCCGGGGCCGAGCGGGAGTGGGAGGGCGTGCTGCGGCGGCTCGAGGACACGGGCATCGCGGTCCAGCCCGAGGGGATCGGCACGGTCTACTTCGAGACCCGCGGCGTCGAACGGCTTTACGGCGGCCTGGAGGCTGCGCTCCGGCGCGCCCTGGCCGCCGTCGGTACTGCCTGGGATCCCCGCGCGGGCGCTGCCGAGCGCCGGTTTGCCGCCCTCGCGGCGGCGAGCGTCGCGCGGCCCGGGCAGCTTCTGATCGTCTCCGACGACGCGACCGAGGAGTTCCTCGCGCCGCTGCCGCTCGGGCTCGTCCCGCTCGAGCCGGGCCGCCAGCGGGAGCTGAAGGAGCTCGGGGTGCGCCGTCTGGGCGAGCTTGCCGGGCTCCCGGGCGGTGCCGTGGCCGAGCGTCTGGGGGCGGACGGTCGGCGCGCCTGGGGCCTGGCGAGGGGCGGGTCGCCCGCGCGCGTGCGCGGGCGGCGCCCGCCCGCAGAGCTCGTGGAGGCGCTCGAGTTCCCGGAGGCGGTCGGCAACGAGCTGACGATCCGGCGCGCCTTCACGAGCCTGCTCGAGCGGCTGCTCGAGCGGCCCGAGCGGGCCGGCCGCTTCGCCCGCAAGATCGCGGTCTCGGCGCGGCTCGTCGGCGGCGGCTCCTGGCGGCGGACGGCGACGCTGCGCGACCCCACCGTCGAGCCGGCCCGGCTGAAGGCGGCGCTCGGGCCCAAGCTCGCCGAGCTGCCCGCGCCGATCCTCGAGCTGCGGCTCGAGCTCGTCGAGCTGACCGAGGACACGGGCCACCAGCTCCAGCTCGTCCAGCCCGAGGGCGGGGAGCTGCGCGGCCGACTGAAGGAGGGGCTGCGCCAGGTGCGCGCCAGCACCGGCTCGGGCTCCGTCTGCACCGTCGTGGAGGTGGCGCCATGGTCGAGGATCCCGGAGGCTCGCGCGCTCTTCGTACCGCGGGACGAATAAACGCGCCGAGGCCGGCGCTCGTCGAGCCCGGCTTCGACGGCACGCCCACGCTGGTGAACCGCCAGCCGGTCGCGGTCGTCCGCGAGGAGTGGCGGGTCGTCGACCGCTGGTGGACGGAGGAGCCCGTCGACCGCCGCTACTTCGACGTCGTGCTCGAGACCGGCCGGGTCGCGGTCGTCTTCCACGACGGCGAGACCGGTGCCTGGTACGCGCAGAACGCCTAGTGAGCTACGTCGAGCTCCATGCCCACTCGGCGTACTCGTTCCTGGACGGGGCCTCGCAGCCCGAGGAGCTCGCCGCGGCCGCCGCCGAGCTCGGCTACGAGGCGCTCGCGCTCACCGACCACGACGGCGTCTACGGCTCGCTCGAGTTCGCGCACGCGGCCAAGGCGCTCGGCGTGCGCGCCGATCACCGGCGCCGAGGTCACGCTCGCCGGCGGCGCGCACGTCACGCTGCTCGTCGAGACGCCGCAGGGCTACGCGAACCTCTGCCGGCTCCTCACGGCCGCCTGGGCGCACACGCGCCCGCCCGGGCGCGAGCACGAGGCGGGGGAGCCCGCGCTCGACCAGGCCCTGCTCGAGGAGCTGAACGAGGGGCTCGTCTGCCTCTCCGGCTGCTCCCGCCACGGGCTCGCCGTGCGCGACCCGAACGCCGCCGCCCGCCTCGCCCGCGCGTTCGGCCCGGCCGGTTCTACGTCGAGCTCCAGCGCCCGTTCGAGCGCGGCGACGCGCGGCGCAACGCGGCGCTGCGCGACCTCGCCGAGGCGCTCGGAGTCGAGACGGTCGTCACCGGCGACCCGCACGCCCACCACCCGCGGCGGACGCTGCTGCAGGACGTGCTCGTCGCGATCAGAACTGCAGCTCGCTCGAGGCGTGCGAGCCGCGAGCGGCGCGGCAACCGCGAGAGCGTCCTCCGGGCTCCGGCGGCGATGCTCGAGCGCTTCCCCGACGACGCCGGCGCCGTCGCGCGCACGGTCGAGCTCGCCGACCGGCTCCGCTTCGACCTCACCGAGGAGCTCGGCTACCGCTACCCCGACTTCTCCGACGGCGCCGAGCCCGCGCACGTCCAGCTCGCACGCGTCTGCGACCACGCCTTCGCCGAGCGCTACGCGGGACGCGAACGGGCACAAGCGCCGCGCGCGCGCAGCCGCCTCGACGAGGAGCTGGCCCTGATCGGCGAGCTCGGCCTCGCCGGCTTCTTCCTGCTCCACTGGGAGGTGCTCGAGCTGGCGAAGGACGTCGCCGCCGAGGTGCGCGGCCGCGGCTCGCCCCGCAACTCGCTGCCGCCGGGCCGCGGCCGGGGCAGCTCGGTCGGCTCGATCGTCTGCTACCTGACCGGGCTCTCGCACGTCGACCCGGTGCACGCCGACCTCTCGCTCGGCCGCTTCCTGAACCGGGAGATGGCGGGCGTGCCGGACATCGACCTCGACTTTCCGCGCGACATCCGCGAGAAGCTGATCGTCGCCGTCACCGAGCGCTACGGGCGCGAGCACGCGGCGCTCGTCGCCACCTTCGCCACCTACCGCTCGCGCGGCGCGATCCGCGACGTCGGCAAGGCGCTCGGCCTGCCGTCCGCGGAGCTCGAGCGGATCGCCCGCGTCAGCGACGGCTGGGACGCGAAGCGGATCGCCGACGAGCTCGCGCTGATGCCCGACGCCGAGCGGAAGCGCCTCTCGCCGCGCTGGCGCGCGTTCGCCTACCTCTGCGGCGAGATCGCCCGCCTGCCGCGCCACGTCTCCCAGCACCCGGGCGGGATGGTGATCTCGTCCCGGCCGCTCGTCGAGCTCGTCCCCGTCCAGCCCGCGGCGATGGCCGGGCGCCAGCTCTGCCAGTGGGACAAGGACTCCTGCGCCGACGCGGGCTTCCTCAAGATCGACCTGCTCGGGCTCGGCATGCTCTCGGCGGTCGAGGACTGCGTCGACCGGATCGCGCGGCTGCGCGGGCGGACGATCGACCTCTCGCGGATCCCGCTCGACGACGCGGCGGTGTACGAGGAGATCCAGCAGGCCGACACCGTCGGCGTGTTCCAGATCGAGAGCCGCGCCCAGATGCAGAGCCTGCTGCGCACGCGGCCGGAGAACCTCGACGACCTCACCGTCCAGGTCGCGCTCGTGCGGCCCGGGCCGATCCAGGGCAAGGCCGTCCATCCGTACGTCAAGCACCGCCAGGCGCTGCGCGAGGATCCCGCCTTCGTCTCGCCGGTCGACCATCCGCTCCTGGCCGAGCCGCTGCGCTCGACGCTCGGCGTCGTCGTCTTCCAGGACCAGGTGCTCGAGGTGGGGATCGCGCTCGCCGGGTTCACCGTCGGCGAGGCGGAGGGGCTGCGCCGCGCGATGAGCCGCAAGCGCTCGCACGACGCGCTCGAGGCGTACCGCGGCCGCTTCGTCGCCGGCGCGGCTCGGGAAGGGGGTGGACGCGAAGCTCGCCGACGAGGTGTTCGACAAGCTCGTCGCGCTTCTCGGGGTTCGGGTTCCCGAAGTCGCACGCGGCGGCGTTCGCGCTGCTCGCCTACCAGTCGGCGTGGCTGCGCCACCACTACCCGGCGGAGTTCCTCTGCGCGCTCCTGAACGAGCAGCCGATGGGCTTCTACCCGCCCGCCTCGCTCGTGCGCGACGCGCAGCGGCGCGGGGTGGAGGTGCTGCCCGCCCGACGTGAACGTGAGCGACGCGCAGGCGCACGCTCGAGGACGAGGCCGTCCGGGTCGGGCTCGCAGATGATCACCTCGATCGGGGAGGACGAGGCGCTGGCGCTCGTGGCCGAGCGGGACGCGAACGGGCCGTTCCGGTCGATCCGCGGGCTCGCCCAGCGGGCGCCGCTGAAGCGTGCGGGGCTCGAGGCGCTCGTCGCGAGCGGCGCCTGCGACGCCCTCGGCGAGTCGCGGCGCGGGCTCTTCTGGGAGCTCGGCCTCGTCCCCCGCGGCGAGTCCGTCCCGGGCACGGGCGGCGAGGCGCGCCAGCTCGCGCTGCCGCTCGAGCCGACGGCGGCGACCCCGGCGCTGCGCGAGCAGACCCCGTGGGAGCGTGATGCTCGCCGACTACCGGACGACGAGCATGTCGGTCGGCGTCCATCCGCTCGCAGCTCCTGCGACCGCACCTCCCGAGCCAAGTGCTCATGAGCACAAGGCTCGAGGAGCTGCCGCACGGGAGCCGGGCCGCCGTCGCAGGGCTCGTGATCGCGCGGCAGCGGCCCTCCACCGCGAACGGCGTCGTGTTCATGCTGCTCGAGGACGAGGAGGGCCAGGTGAACCTGATCCTGCCGCCGCAGGTGTACGAGCGCTTCCGCGCGATCGTGCGGGGCGAGCCGCTCGTGCTGGCGCGCGGGCGCTTCGAGCGGGTCGACCGGAACCGCAACGTGATCGTCGACGGGCTCGAGTCGCTCGGCCCGCTCGCGCGCCGCGTCGCCGACGAGCCGGAGATCGTCGCGACGATGCCGCACCCGCAGAGCTTCGGACGCCGGTGACTAGATCTCGCGGAGTGCCGAGCCGAGCCGCGGGAACCGCTTCGCCGCAGCCTTCTCGAAGGTCTGCTCGTACTCGTCGGCCGCGTGCTCGTCCAGCGTGCGCGCGTAGGTGTTGCGGATCTCGGCGAGCGCCTCCGCGGCGAGGTCGACGCGGTCGACGTAGTCGCCGTAGCGCTCCTCGGCCTCGTCCCGGGGCGCCTCGTTGTAGAGCCGGCAGGTAGAGCTCCACGTCCTCGAGCAGGTCGGCGTGCTCCGAGGCGAAGAGGTCGAGCTGGCGCGAGACGAGGTCGGCGAAGCGGCGGCGGAAGATCACAGCAGCTCCTCGTAGAGCGCGAGATGAGCGGCTGCCGCGGCATCCCAGGTCAGCTCCGCGCGGGCTCGCCGGGCACCCTCGCGGTACGGCTCGGGGTCGTCGAGCACGGCCTGCAGCGCGGCGGCCAGGCCGTCGACGTCGCCCGGCTCCACGACGAGGCCCGCGCCGAAGCGCCGCACCGGCTCCGCGAGCCCGCCCACGTCGTAGACGACCGCGGGCACACCGGCGCCGAGCGCCCGCAGGAGCGCGCCCGACTGGTCGAGCTCGGGCCGGTACGGGAACACGGCGACCGTCGCCTCGCCGTGGGCGCGGTCGACCTCGGCCTCGGAGAGGTAGCCGAGCCGCCACTCGATCCCCGGCAGGCTCCGGAACGGATCGAGCGGCATCGCCGGATCGCCTGCGACGAGCAGTCGCGCGCCGTCGACCCGTCGCACCGCCTCGATCGCGTCCGGGAGGCCGCGGTAGGGCCGGATCACGCCGAAGAAGAGCACCGTGCGGCCGTCGTCCGCCCGCGGCGGGTCGCTCGGGAACACCGGGTGTGCGATCACACGCGCGTCGATCCCGTACGCGGCCATCGCCTCGCGCCCGCGCTCGCTGTGGACGACGATCCGGTCGAAGCGGCTCCAGAGGCGGCGCCAGAGCTCCTCCTTGCCCGCGGTCCGGCGCGGCAGGATGTCGTGGGCCGTGAACACCGAGGGGCGCCGCAGCCGCAGGAGGCGCGCGTCCAGCTCCGGTGCCGCGAGCCACTGGACGTGGACGATGTCGCAGTCGCGCGCGGCGAGGCGCCGGAGCCCGAACGGGTGCTCGACCGCCTTCAGCGGCAGGCGCAGGCGGCTGCGGCGGAAGACGCGCGAGGAGACGGGATAGAAGAGCTCGCTGCGGATGTAGCCGTCCGGCTCCGGCGCCTCGCCGAAACGGAAGCGCGAGGTCACGAGCTCGACCTCGGCGCCGGCCCGCGCGAGGGCGGAGGCGAGCGCGTGGTCGTAGGGCGGCGTGAAGGCCGGCGGATCGGCGAGGAGGACGCGCACGGCCGGTGCGGGCGGGCTAGCCGGCGCTGACGGACTGGGCGAGCAGGGCGTCGAGCGACGGCCAGAAGGTCGCCTGGGAGGCCGCGCTGTAGACGAGCGGCGCCAGGTGGCCGGCACGCAGCGCGGGCGTCGACGCCACGACCCGGTACCGCTTTCGCGACGCGGGATGCCCGGCGAGGCCGCTCCACGAGGTCGGCGGCTCCCGCCCGGCCCGCGACGGTGTCGTTCGCGCCGACCTGGAGGAGGACCCGGCTCGAGGCCGGGATCGCCGGTAGCGCGGGCATCCCGGCCGGCGACTTCGTCGGGAAGACGCTGTCGACGGCGTACGGGACCGGAAGGCCCCACCTGCGCGCGTTCGCCGCGTAGTAGAACGCGAGCCGGGCGCCGTAGTCGTAGCCGACGACGATCACCGGGACGGTCCGGGTTGCGCAGCGCCTTCAGCCCGGCCTGTGATCCCCGCGCGCATCGCAGGTCAGCGTCGCGGCCGGATCGCCGCCGGCGGTGCTCTGGTATCGCGGGAAGATCGACGGCCGTCCCGTTCAGGGCGAGATAGTCGAGCCAGGGCAGGTAGTTCTGTGTGCCGACGTCGCGCCAGCCGTGGAGGAAGACGACGATCGCCGTGGGCTGACCCGACTCGAGCAGCCAGGCTCCCGAGGCGCCCGCGGCGCCGACGTCGAGGTTCCCGACCACGTCGTCCTTGACCTGCGCCGTCGCCGCCGACGCGAGCAAGGTCAGCGCGAGAGCTGCGACCAGCAGAAGTGAGCGGCACGCCTGCAAGGAAGGGAACAGTATCGTAGATCCGTGGATTTCACCGGAGGCCCGCGCCCAGTTCCCCGTGCTCGAGCGGTTCGCGTACCTGAACGCCGGCACCTTCGGCCCGCTCTCACGCGCGACGTCCGAGGCGCTCGAGCGTCAGCGGCGCCGCGATCTCGAGGAGGGGCGCAGCGGCTCGGCGTACTGGCAGGGCCTGATGGAGGCCCGCGACGGGCTGCGCGCGCAGATCGCGGAGCTGCTCGGGGTCGACTCCGGAGACGGTGGCGCTGACCGGCTCGACGACGGACGGCTGCAACGTCGTCCTCGGCGGGCTCGGCCTCGGTCCCGACGACGAGGTCGTGACCACCGACGTCGAGCATCCCGGCCTGCTCGGGCCCCTCCACGCCTCGGGCGCGAGCGTGCGCGTCGCCCGCGTGCGGGAGCGGCCGGCCGGCGAGGCGCTCGACGCGATCCGGGCCGAGGTCACTCCGCGCACCCGCCTGCTCGCGCTCTCGCACGTCGCCTGGTCGACCGGGAACGTGCTGCCCGTCGCGGAGCTGAAGGCGGAGACCGGCCTGCCGGTCCTCGTCGACGGCGCGCAGTCGGTCGGCGCGATCGGCGTCGACGTGACGCCGTTCGACTACTACACGGTCTCGGGCCAGAAGTGGCTCTGCGGGCCGGAGGGGACCGGCGCGCTGTACGTGGCCGAGCCCGAGCGGCTTCGGGTGGCCGCGCCGACCTCGTTCGCGTTCATCCACGACGACGACCCGTCGCTTCGCCCGAAGCCGGGTGCGGCGCGGTTCGACACGAGCTGGGTCGGCCCGGGGCAGGTCGCCGGCCTCGCGGCGGCGCTCCGACGGTGCCCCGGACTGGCGCTTCGAGCGGGCACTCGCGCAGGCGCGCCGCGCGCGGGAGCTGCTCGCGGAGCGCGTCGAGGTGGTCACGGCTCCGGATCAGGCGACGCTCGTCACGTTCCGCGTCGACGGCGACTCCGCCGAGGCGGCCGCGCGGCTCGTTCGCCGAGGGCGTCGTCCTGCGCGACCTCCCCGGCACCGGCTGGCTGCGCGCCTCGGTCGGCTGGTGGACGAGCGACGAGGACGTCGAGCGCCTCGTCGCCGCGCTCTAGGCGGTGGGGAGGCCGAGCTCGGGCGCGATCGGCTGCAGCGCCGCGATCACGTTCGCGATGTGCTCGTCGAGCTCGAGGCCCGAGCAGCTCCGCGCCGTGGGTGACGTCGTCGCGGTTGACCCCCGCGGCGAACGACGGCTGCTTCAGCTTCTTGCGCACCGACTTCGGCTCGAGCCCCTCGAGCCCCGTCGGCCGCACGAAGCCGCACGCCGTCACGAAGCCCGAGAGCTCGTCGCATGCGTACAGCGTCTTCTTGAGAGGCGTGTCGCGCTCGAGCTCGAGGTGGTCGGCGTGCGAGAGGATCGCCTCGATCATCTCCTCGGGGTAGCCCTCCTCGCGGAGGATCGCGGCGCCGTCCTGCGGATGCTTGTCGAGCGTGGGGTGGATCTCGTAGTCGAAGTCGTGCAGGAGCGCGACGATCCCCCACTGCTCCTCGTCGCCGCCGAGCTTCCGCGCGTAGGCGCGCGTCGACGCCTCGACCGCCAGCGCGTGGCGCAGCAGCGCCTCGCTCTTCGTATAGCGGGTGAGGGTCTCCCAGGCTCGTTCGCGCGTGAGGTCCACTGAGGGCGGTACGATAGCCGCCGCCCGTCCGCCGCGCCCGCCATTCTCCATGTCGCAGACCCTAGTCTCCGAGAAGCTGATGCAGACCTTCGTCATCGAAGGCGGTCGTGCGCTCTCCGGCCACGTCCGCGCCGCGGGCAACAAGAACGGCGCCCTGCCGATCCTCGCCGCCTGCCTGCTCACCGACGAGCCGGTGACGCTGACGAACGTGCCGCGCATCCGCGACGTCGAGACGATGGTCGAGCTGCTCGCAGACACGGGCGCCGACGCGGAGTGGACCGGGCCGAACGAGGTGCGCGTCCACGCGGCCGGCCCGATCAAGACCGAGCTCGACGAGGAGCTCTGCACGAGGATCCGCGCCTCGTTCCTGCTCGCGGGGCCGCTGCTCGCGCGCGAGGGCCGAGCCGTCGTCCCGCCGCCCGGGCGGCGACGTGATCGGCCGGCGCCGCCTCGACACGCACATCCACGCGTTCCAGCAGCTCGGCGCCGAGATCGAGATGACCCGCCGCTTCGACATGCGCGCGACCCGGCTCGTCGGCCGCCGATCTTCCTCGACGAGGCGAGCGTGACCGGCACCGAGAACGCCGTGATGGCCGCCGTGCTCGCCGACGGCGAGACCGTGATCGCGAACGCGGCCTGCGAGCCGCACGTCCAGGATCTCTGCCGCTTCCTCGTCTCGCTCGGCGCGGAGATCGACGGGATCGGCTCCAACGTGCTCCGGATCACCGGCGTCGAGCGCCTCGACGGCGGCGAGCACCGGATCGGGCCCGAGCACATCGAGGTCGCGAGCTTCATCGGCCTCGCGGCCGTCACCGGCGGCGACATGACGATCGAGGGGATCGACCCGGGCGACCTGATCTCGATCCTGCCCGTGTTCGAGAAGCTCGGCGTGCGCGTCGAGCTCGACGGCACGAGCCTGCGCGTCCCGCCGGAGCAGGAGCTCGTGATCCAGGACGACCTCGGCGGCCAGATCCCGAAGGTCGAGGACGGCCCGTGGCCGGCGTTCCCGGCCGACCTGACCTCGATCGCGCTCACCGTCGCGACCCAGGCGCGCGGCACGATCCTGATCTTCGAGAAGATGTTCGAGAGCCGCCTGTTCTTCGTCGACAAGCTGGTCGCGATGGGCGGGCGGATCATCCTCTGCGACCCGCACCGCGCCGTCGTCACCGGCCCCGCGCGGCTCTACGGCGAGCGGATGGAGAGCCCCGACATCCGCGCCGGGATGGCGCTGCTGATCGCGGCGCTCTGCGCGGAGGGCACCTCCACGATCGGCAACATCGGCCAGATCGACCGCGGCTACGAGCGGATCGACGAGCGCCTGCGCGGGCTCGGCGCGCAGATCGAGCGCGTCGTCGCCTAGCCCGTGGCCTATCGCACGATCCGCTTCGACGAGCTCGACTGGATCACGCGCCCGCACGAGCCGGACGAGGCGCCGCGCCACGTCGCCGAGCTGAGCGAGCGCGCGGGCTTCGCCCACACCCGCGCGAACGTCTGGCGCTACGAGCCGGGCGCACAGGGGCGCCGCCACCGGCACCGCTTCCAGGAGGAGACGTTCGTCGTGCTCTCGGGCACGATGTCGATGTACCTCGGCGACCCGCCCGAGCGTCACGACGTGCCGGTCGGCGGGCTCGTCCACGTCGAGCCGGGCACGCCGCTCCAGACCGTGAACCACGGCACCGAGGATCTCCTCGTCTACGCCTACGGCACCCCGCCCGAGAGCGAGCACGCCGAGCTTCTCGACTCCGCGGTGTAGCGCGCTACGAGGCGAGCGCGGCGCTCGCGGCGGCGAGGTCGGCGGCGCCGGGGAAGACGACGCGCACGTTGTAGGTGGGCGTCGCCAGACGGAGCGTCCACTGCGCCTGCCCGGCCTCGTCCGTGCGCTCGCGGCCGAGCACGCGCCAGTGCCCGCCCAGGCGGGCCTCGAGCACGAGCGGCCTCGCAGCGAGCGGGACGCTCGGCAGGGCCGCCCTCAGCGACGCCGTCACGGTCAGCAGCCGTGCGGTGCCCGACCGCGCGTGTGACGAGGCGAGGGCGACCGCCGCGTGGGAGCGGACGGTCGAGACCGTGAACGGAGCCGACGTGACGGCCGGCGAGCCGTCCGGACGGAGGCCGGTCACGGTGAAGCTGAACACGTGGCTCCCCTCGAGCGGGAGGGAGGCCCCGGCGGCGGTCGTGTCGGTGCCGAGCACCCGGCTTGCGCCCCCGTCCACGCGGACCGCGAGCCGGAAGGTCGAGACGCCGTAGCCGCGCCAGGCGAGCCGGAGCCGGCCGTTCGCACGCACGCCGTCGAGGTGGACGAGCGGCCGGCCGGAGGCGCGCGCGACGGCCGCGGCGACGTCGAGCACGCCGTAGCCGAGCTCGGAGTCCCAGGCTCCGTGGCCGGAGGCGGTCTCCTCGAGGATCGTCGCGACCTCCCCGGCGGAGAGCGACGGGTTCGCCGCCCAGACGAGAGCGGCGGCGCCGGACACCTGCGGCGCGGCGAACGAGGTGCCGCTCCCGAGCCCGTAGCGGCCGTGCCGCGAGCCCGGCAGGTGGACCGTCTGGAACGCGCCCGCGGAGCCGGCCGACGGCAGCGCGCCGAGCACGTCGACGCCGGGCGCGAGGAGCGAGAGATACGAGCCGTAGCTCGAGAATGGTGCACGGTCGCCCAGCATCGTCGAGGCTCCGACCGCGAGGCCGAGCCCGCTCGAGCCGTCCGAGCCCGCCGGCTGGAGGAGCGCCGCCGGATACTCGACCGGGTTGCCGTTCTGCGCGTCGTTGCCCGCCGCGGCCACCAGCAGCACTCCGTGATTCGCCGCGTACTGGACGGCCATGCGCTCGACGAGGGAGGTGGTCGGGCCGCCGAGACTGAGGTTGACGATCCGCGCGCCGTGGTCGACCGCGTAGACGATCCCGATCGCCTCGTCGACGTCCGTGAAGCGCTCCCGTCTGCGACCCTGCCTTCACGACGAGCAGCTTCGCGGCGCCGCCGAAGCCGGCGAGCCCCTCGCGGTTCGTCCCCGAGCCGGCGGCGATCGACGCGACGAAGGTGCCGTGACCGTCCGGGTCGCGCACGTCGGCGCTCGCGGCGCGGACGTCGAACCCCGTCGCGCCCTTGGCCGCGAGGTCGGGCGCGGTGAGGTCGGCGCCCGTGTCGACGACCGCGATCGTGAACGCGCGGGCTGCGCGCAGGATGGAGACGGGCACCGCGTCGACTTCCGTGGCGGCGTACTGCCACTCGAGCGGGAGCCCGTTCGCGAGACGGGCCGCGAGGCCGGGCTCGGCGCGGGAGGCGCGGGCGGTGACCGGCTCGACGGAGAGGATCCCGGGACGGCAGGCGATCCGGGCGGCGAAGCGGAGGGGCGACCCCTGCGGCACCACCTCGGCGACGCGAAGGGCCGGCACGCGGCGGACGACGGTGCCGTGGGCGCTGGGCGAGAGCGGCCGTGAGCGACCCCTCCGACGAGTAGCCGATCGTGAACCTCGACCCCGACGCTGAAGCACCGCCGGCGCCCGCCGCCGCAACCACCAGGGCGGCCAGAACCACTAGCCCCCGTGCCCTCATCCGTACCTCCTGCCGCTGACCGTAGTCTGGACTGGAGGCAACGACGATAGGCCGATCGGCCCATCTTTGCAACCCATACGCGCGCCTCGGATACGCTGCGCCGCGCCATGGCAGGAACCGGTGTCCGCGTCGTCGTGGGCGGGACCGGGCGCGCGACGGTCTCGACCGGGCTGTCGGTGCTCGACCACCTCCTCGGCCTGCTCGCGCTCTACGCGCGCTTCGACCTGACCCTCGAGAACGCCCCCGGCAGCGCCGACGCCGAGGTCGCCTCGGCCGGCCGTGCGCTCGGCGAGGCGCTCGCGCCGTCGCTCCGGGCCGAGGGCGCGCGCGGCTTCGGCTCCTTCGCGATGGCCGCCGAGGAGGCGCTCGCGCACGTCGTGCTCGAGATCTCCGACCGCCCGCTCGTCTTCTCGAACGTCGATCTCTCCGGCGCCCACGTCGGCGGCCTCGGCACGGATCTCGCCGCCCGCTTCCTGCGCGAGCTGGCCGAGGGCGCCGGCCTGGCGCTGCACGTGCGCCTGATCGAGGGGCGCGATCCCCAGCACGTGCTCGAGGCGATCTTCAAGTCACTCGGCATCGCACTCTCGTATGCGTGCCGCCCCGCGTGAAAGGAGCTCCGATGACCGACAAGAGCGTCGTCCGCACCGAGGCCGCCCCGGCGCCGTTCCAGGGTGCGCCGTACTCCCAGGCGATCGTCTCCGGCGGCTTCGTGTTCGTCTCCGGCCAGCTCGCGCTCAAGCCGGGGGCCAAGGAGCTGACGGGCGACACGATCGGAGAGCAGACCGAGCAGATCTTCGCCAACCTCGCCGCGATCCTCGAGGCGGCGGGCAGCGGGCTCGACCGGCTCGTGAAGACGACGGTCTTCCTCGTCGACCTCGGCGACTTCGCCGGGATGAACGAGGTGTACGCGAAGCACGTCGGCGACCGGCCGCCGGCGCGTTCCACCATCGAGATCGCCGGGCTTCCTTCGGGGGCGCTGATCGAGATCGAGGCGGTCGCGACCGTCTAGTGCCTATGCGGGCCGAAGCGGTGATCGCCGAGCTGCGCGCGGTCGAGGCGCTGCGGCCGGTCCTCGACGCCGTCACCGCGCTGAGCGGGCCGTACGAGGGCGTGTACCTCGTCGGCGGCACCGTCCGCGACCTCCTGCTCGGCGAGCGCAGCTTCGACGTCGACATCGCGGTCGAAGGCGACGCGATCGCTTTCGCCGAGGCGCTCGCACAGTCGCTCGGCGGCCGGGTGCGCACGCACAGGAAGTTCGGCACCGCGGCCGTCTTCTACGGCGAGCACGGGCGCGTCGACGTCGTCACGGCGCGCACCGAGTCCTACGACGCGCCTGCGGTGCTGCCGTCGGTCGAGCACGCGGGGATCCACGACGACCTCTTCCGGCGGGACTTCACGATCAATGCGATGGCGGTCTCGCTGAAGGAGGACGACCTCGGGCAGCTCGTCGACCCCTTCGGCGGCCGCGCCGACCTCGAGGCCCGGCGGATCCGCGTCCTCCACCCGCGCTCGTTCGTCGACGATCCGACGCGGATCTTCCGCGCGGTTCGCTACGAGAACAGGCTCGACTTCCGGATGGACGAGGAGACGCTGCGGCTCGCGCACGACTCGGTCGAGACCGGCCACGTCGGCGACCTCTCGCGGGCGCGGCTCCGCGAGGAGCTGATCGCCCTCTTCGGCGAAGGCCACGTCGACCACACGATCGTGCGCATCCACGAGCTCGGCCTGGACGAGGCGATCCACCCGCACCTCGCCGCAGACGCCGAGACCGTCGAGCTGCTGGGCCGGCTGACGGCGCTCGACGACGAGTACGGGCTGGGGGTGCCGCCGTGGCGGCTCGGGTTCGCCGTCCTCGCGCGGCGGCTGCCGCCGGACGAGGTGCCGGCCTGGCTCCGCAGCCTGAAGCTGCGCCGCCGCGACGCTGAGCTGATCGCCGGGGCGGTCACGGTCGGCCCGCAGATCGCCGAGGCCCTGAGCGGCCGCGCAGCCGATCCCGCCGAGGTCGTCGCGCTCGCCGAGCCGTACGCGCCCGACGCGCCGCTCTTCGCCCTGGCTCTCGTGGAGCTCGAGCCGCTCCGCGACTACTTCCGCCGCCTCCGCAGCGTGCGGCTCGAGGTGACAGGGCGGGACCTCGCCGGACTGGGCGTCGGCGGAGTCGCCGCGGGTGGGGGAGATCCTCGCCGAGCTGCGCCGCCGCAAGCTCAACGGCGAGCTCGAGGGCCGCGACGAGGAGCTCGCCGCGGCGCGTGAGCTGATCGGGTGAGCGTGGACGTGATCCGCTGGGACGCGCCGGGCCCGTACGAGGTGGCCTTCTCGACGCGGCAGGGCGGCGTCAGCGAAGGCAGCTACACCTCGCTGAATCTCGGGCTCAAGACCGCCGACGAGCCGGACCACGTCGCCGAGAACCGCCGCCGCCTCTTCGGCGAGGTCGGAGCGCGGCCCGACGGCGTCTCCTGGAGCTTCCAGCGGCACTCAGCAACCGTGCTGCGGGCGGGGCAGGGCGGCATGGGAGACGGGGACGGCGTCTGGACGGACTCCCCGGGCGAGGCCGTGCTCCAGCTCACCGCCGACTGTGTCCCGATCGTGCTCGTGCGCACCGACCCGGCGCGCCCGGCGGTCGCCGTGCTCCACGCGGGCTGGCGAGGCCTCCTCGCCGGGATCGTCGCGGCCGGAGTCGAGGCGCTCGGGCCCGGGCCGCTCGCGGCAGCGGTCGGCCCGTCGATCGGCCCCTGCTGCTACGAGGTCGGCCCGGAGGTCGCGGAGCCGTTCGGGCCCGACGTCATGCGCGGCCGGAACCTCGACCTCTGGGCGGCCTCCGAGCGCGCGCTTCGCGCCGCCGGCGTCGAGCAGATCGAGCGGATCGACCTCTGCACCGCCTGCAATCCGGACCTGTTCTTCTCGCACCGGCGAGACAGCGGGGTCACCGGCCGCCAGGGGGTGATCGCCCGTGTTGCCGCCTGAGGCCGTGCGCGAGCGCTACCTCGCCGTGCGGGAGGAGCTCGGGCCGGCGGTGACGATCGTCGCGGCCACGAAGTACGTCGCCCTCGAGGACATGGCCGTCCTGGCCGAGGCCGGGATCGAGGTGGTGGGGGAGAACCGGGCCCAGGACCTGGCCGCCAAGCACGCCGAGTACGGCGACGCGTTCCGCTGGCACTTCATCGGCCACCTCCAGTCGAACAAGGCCGCCCTCGTGAACGGGATCTGCGAGCTCGTCCACTCGCTCGACTCGGAGTCGGCGGCGCGCCGGCTGACGGTGCCCGTGCTGGTCGAGGTGAACCTCTCCGGCGAGTCCACGAAGGCGGGGGTCGAGCCCGACGAGCTCGAGGAGTTCCTGGCGCTCGCCGGCGACGTTCGCGGCCTGATGACGATGCCGCCCGAGACCGCCGACCCCGAGTCCTCGCGGCCGTACTTCCGCCGTCTGCGCGAGCTCGCGGAGCGCCACGGGCTCGCCGAGCTCTCGATGGGGACTTCGCAGGACTACCGGATCGCGGCGGAGGAAGGCGCGACTCTCGTGCGAATCGGGTCCAGCCTGTTCCGCTAGTAGCATCTGCCGCCGATGGGATTCGCAGACGTCTGGAACCGCACGCTCGTCTACTTCGGCATCGCCGAGGAGGAGGACTGGGACGAGGACGGCGTCGCGACGCAGGAGGAGCTCGAGCGCAGCTACAGCGAGCGGCCGAACGTGCGCCGGCTCGCGCCGCGCCGCCGCGAGCGCGAGTACGACGACTGGACCGACCCCGGCGAGGAGCCGCCGCCGCAGGCCAGGCGCTCCCAGTCGTCACGGCCGAGCAGGCTCGAGGCGGTGCCGTCCGGCGCGAACGTCCGCGTCCACCTGGTGATCCCGCGCAGCTTCAACGACGCACAGCAGATCGCGGACAAGTTCAAGGACGCGGTGCCGGTGATCCTCAACCTCCAGGGCTCCGACGCGGAGCTCTCGAAACGGCTGATCGACTTCGCGAGCGGCCTCACCTACGCGCTCGACGGCGGGATGCAGCGGGTCGCCGACAAGGTGTTCCTCCTCACTCCGCGAAATGTCGAGGTCTCCGCCGAGGAGCGCGCCAAGCTGCTCGAGCGCGGCGGCTTCTTCAACCAAGCGTAGGACTCTCGCCTCGGTTCGACGTCCTTCATTGCAGGGATTCCGGTGGAGTCGGGGGGCGGAGCCGGGCTTGGCACGGCGGGAGCCCGAGCCTCGACCTACTCGAGGGGCGTGAAGGAGGGGGCTCACGGGGGAACCATGGGTTCACCCGTGTTGAACCAAGCGTAGGAAACCGCGCCGAAGTCGCGAACTGACGCCCATGGGCGGTATCGGCCCCTGCCTCACCTTGCTCCTCGACGCGGTCACGAGCGCGCAGCAGTTCGTGAACATCTTCGTCGGGGTCTACGTGCTGCTGATCCTCGTGTACATCGTGATGACCTGGGTCAGGCTGCCGTACTCGCTCTGGTTGAACCGGATCCAGCGCTTCCTCTACGACGTCTGCGACCCGTACCTGCGGCTGTTCCGCAAGATCCTGCCGCCGCTCGGCCCGCTGGACCTCTCGCCGGTAGTGGGCGTGCTCGTGTTGGTCCTGCTCGAACGCGTCGTCATCGCCCTTCTCGGGCGGCTGCATTGAAAGGAAGGTAGGAGATGGCACTCGCACCTGTGGAGATCCGCCACGTCCGGCTAGGACGCGGCATGTTCGGCTACTCGAGGGCCGAGACAGACCGGCTGCTCGAGGACGTCGCCGACAGCTTCGAGGACGTGTGGCGCGACCGCGCGGACCTCGCGGACAAGGTCGAGAAGCTCGAGGCGGACCTCGTCCGCTACAAGGAGGCCGAAGGGCTCCTGCGGACGACGCTCGTCTCCGCCGAGCGCGCGGCCGGCGACCTCAAGGAAGGCGCCCGCCGCGATGCGGAGCGGATCGTCAACGAGGCCCACGCCGAGGCGCGGGCGCTCACGCGCCGCTCGCGCGCCGAGCTCGAGCACCTGCAGAACGAGACGCGGCGCGTGCGCGTGCTCCTGCAGGCCGCGCTCGCCAGCGTCGAGCCTGCGGTCGTCGCCGGGGCGCCTGCGGTCGTGGTCGAGCCGCGGGACGAGGACGAGGACACGGCCGAGGTGCACGCCGCGTAGGGGTAGACTTCGAGGCATGAGCACGACCCGTTTGCGGCTGCGTGTCACTCCCGGTGCGCGCCGATCGGGGATCGTCGGACGCTACGGAGAGGCCTGGAAGGTGCGGGTCGCAGCGCCGCCCGAGGACGGCCGCGCGAACGCCGCCGTCGTCCGCCTGCTCGCCGAGACCCTCGAGCTCCCACGCGAGTCCGTCACGCTCGTCTCGGGCCACGGCACGCGCGACAAGGTGGTGGAGCTCTCGGGCCTGGAACCGGATCGAATCGCGGAGCGGCTGGCTTCCTCCGCCGGAAAGGACACGCGATGACGATCGAGATCGACACCGAGCACTACCGCACGCTCCTCCTGGACGCGCGCGGACGGGTCGCCGGCGCGGCCGACTACATGCGCGTCGAAGCCGCGCCCAGCCCCGACGACGAGGGCGAGCTGCCGAGCGAGACGAACCTCGCCGACCAGGCGACCGATCTGCTCGAGCGCGAGATCGACTGGACGCTGGAGGAGAACTCCGGGCAGATCCTGGTCGAGATCGACGCCGCGCTGGCGCGGATCGACGCAGGCACCTACGGGCTCTGCGAGCGCTGCGGCGAGCCGATCGACGCCGACCGGCTCGAGGCGCTGCCCTGGGCGACCCTGTGCCTGGAGGACAAGCGCAAGCAGGAGCGCGCTTGAGCGAGCCGGCGCCGCGGCTTCCGGGCGCGACGAGCGATGCGTTGACCCCGTTCTCGGTCGCCGAGCGGTCGCTCGCGGCCGGGCCCCTGCAGTGGTTCGGCCTCGTCGCGGTCGCCGTCGCGGCGGTCCTCGCCGACCAGCTGACCAAGCACATCGTCTCGACGCGGCTCGTGCTCGGCGAGACCCTGCACGTGCTCGGGCCGTTCCAGATCCGCCACGTGCAGAACAGCGGGATCGCCTTCGGGCTCTTCGCGGGGGCGACCGGGCTCGTCGTCGCGGTCACCGCCGTCGCGGTCGTGTGGATGCTCGTGTACTTCGCGCGCTCCGGCGCCCGCCATCCGATCCTGCCCGTCGCGCTCGGCCTCGTGATCGGCGGCAGCGTCTCGAACCTCGTCGACCGCGTCAGGCTCGGCCACGTGACCGACTTCCTCTACATGCGCTGGTGGCCTGCGTTCAACCTCGCGGACAGCTTCATCGTGATCGGGGTGGCAATGGTCCTCGGCACGCTGGTGCTCGCGGACCGCACGGCGGCGCGCGGGCGGGCGAGCGGTGCAGACGCTCCGGCTGCTCGTTCCTGACGACGCCGCGGGCACGCGGCTCGACCGTTTCCTCGCGGGGCTGCCCGAGCTCGGCTCCCGTGCCGCCGCCGAGCGTGCGCTCGCGACCGGCGCCGTCCAGGTCGACGGGCGCGGGCGCCCGAAGAGCCACCGGCTGGAGGGCGGGGAGGAGCTGACCGTCGAGGTGCCCGACGCGCCGCGCAGCGCGCTCGAGCCGGAGGAGCTCTCGCTGCGGATCGCCTACGAGGACGAGCACCTGCTCGTCGTCGACAAGCCGGCCGGGCTCGTCGTCCACCCGGCGCCCGGCCATCCCGACCGGCACGCTCGTCCACGGCCTGCTGGCGCACGAGGCCGCGGGCGGCGAGGAGGCGGACCGGCCCGGGATCGTCCACCGGCTCGACCGGGACACCTCGGGGCTGCTCGTCGTCGCCCGCTCGCCCGAGGCGCACCGGCGCCTCGAGAAGCTGGTGCGCGCGCACGAGCTCGAGCGGGAGTACCTGGCGCTCGTCGTGGGCCGCCCGCGCTCGCGCACCGGCCGGATCGAGGCTCCGATCGGCCGCGACCGGCGCGACCGGACGAAGCACTCGCTCGACACCGCGACGCCGCGCGACGCCGTGACCCACTTCGAGATCGCCGAGGAGCTGCCGCGCCACACGCTGCTGCGCGTGCGGCTCGAGACCGGGCGGACGCACCAGATCCGCGTCCACCTCGCGGAGATCGGGCTTCCGGTGGCCGGCGACCGGGTCTACGGCCGCCCCGGCGAGCTCGGGCTCGAGCGCCAGTTCCTCCACGCGGCCCGGCTCGGCTTCCCGCATCCGTTCTCCGGCGAGTGGGTCGAGTGCGAGTCGCCGCTACCCCCCGATCTGGTGGTCGCGCTCGACCGGGCGCGCGGGTTGAGGCTCGACGCCGCATGTCCGACGGCGGCACAGACTGGGTCGAGGCCCTCAAGGAGGCGGTCGCCGAGTTCGAGAGCTCGCGCAGCAGCGCCAACCCCGGCGTGAAGGTCACGCTCGTCGACGGCGAGAGCTTCTTCCTGAGCAACGCGCGTCCCGCGCCCGGGCACGGCCTCGTGATCATGTATCCGTACCCGCCCGGGATGACGACCGACCTGCCGATGGGCGAGGACGGCTACCCGGTGATGCCGCGCGTGCTGCTCGTCGCGCCGAGCGCGGTCTCGAAGATCGAGCTGATGGCCGAGCCGCCGGGCCAGCGCGAGGCGCGCTTCGGGCTCCGCGTCGCCGAGCCGCCGCCGCCGCCGGCTCCCGAGCCCGAGGAGCAGCCACTGGTGCCCGAGCTGCGGCCTCCGGCGCCGGACCCGGGCGTCACCGGCTAGACTTCCGGCGCTTCTGTCCCGTCTCCCCGGTGGATCAGCAGGGCGGACGGTGCCGGCACTGAGCCGGTCCCGCTCGAAGCCCCGCCGGATTTCGTTCACAAAACCACGAGAGGAGCTCTACCCGTGCCTACCGTCTCCATGCGCGAGCTGTTGGAGGCCGGGGTCCATTTCGGCCACCAGACACGCCGCTGGAACCCGAAGATGCGCCGCTTCATCTTCACCGAGCGCGGCGGCATCTACATCATCGATCTCACGCAGACCTCCGAGCTGCTCGACGAGGCCTACGCGTTCGCCCAGAATCTCGCCGCCCGCGGCGGGACGATGCTCTTCGTCGGCACCAAGAAGCAGGCCCAGGACGCCGTCCAGAACGAGGCGAAGCGCGTCGGCATGCCCTACGTGAACCACCGCTGGCTCGGCGGGCTGCTCACGAACTGGCGCACGATGTCCGACCGCGTCGAGCGGCTCCACGACCTCCGCCGGCTCAAGGACGAGGGGCAGCTCGAGCTGCTGCCCGCCAAGGAGCGGATCGCGATGCTGGGCGAGCTCGAGAAGCTCGAGGCGAACCTCGGCGGCGTCGCCGACATGCGCCGCCAGCCCGACGCCGTCTTCATCGTCGACCTCCGCAAGGAGCAGCTCGCCGTCCGCGAGGCGCGGCGGCTCGGGCTGCCGATCGTCGCGCTCGTCGACACGAACTGCGACCCGGACGAGGCCGACTACATCATCCCGGGCAACGACGACGCGATCCGCTCGTGCAGCCTGATCGTGCGGGCGATCGCCGACGGGATCGCCGCCGGCCAGCAGAAGACGACCGTCGAGGAGCTCACCGCCGCGCCCGCACGGGAGCCGGAGCCGGAGCCGGAGCCGGAGCCCACCGTCGCCGAAGTGGTGACCGAGGCGGCCGTCGAGGCCGTCGAGACCGCAGCCGCGGAGGAGGAGCCCGTCGAGGTGGTCGAGGTCGCCGAGGAGGAGGTGCCGGCCGAATGACGACGATCAGCGCATCGCTCGTGAAGGAGCTCCGCGACCAGACCGGCGCGGGGATGATGGACGTCAAGCGGGCGCTCGTCGAGACCGACGGCGACCTCGAGGCGGCGCGCGTGCTGCTCCGCGAGCGGGGCATGGCCACTGCGGCCAAGCGCGCCGACCGCACGACCTCCGAGGGCGAGGTGCTCGTCACCGTCTCGGGCTCGACCGGCGCGATGGTCGCCGTCGGCTGCGAGACCGAGCCGGTCTCGAAGAACACGGAGTTCCTCGCGTTCGCCGAGCAGGCCCTCGAGGCCGTCGAGGCCGGCGGCGAGAGCGCCGTCGACGCGCTCGACCAGGAACGGCAGGAGCTCGTCGGCAAGCTCGGCGAGAACATCGTCGTCGTCGGCGCCGCGCGGCTGGAGGCCGGGGACGGCGAGTCGCTCGGCGAGTACGTCCACCCGCCCGCCAACAAGATCGGCGTCCTCGTGCACGTGCGCGGCGACAACCCTCCGGCGGCACGGAGACTCGCGATGCACATCTCGTTCTCGAATCCGCGCTACGCGACGCGGAAGGACGTGCCCGAGGCCGACGTCGCAGTCGGAGCGCGAGATCTACGCGCACTCCGACGAGGTGCTCTCGAAGCCCGAGAACGTCCGTGAGAAGATCGTCGACGGGATGCTGCAGAAGCGGTTCTTCGCCGAGAACGTGCTCGCGGAGCAGGCCTGGATCCACGACTCGGGCAAGACGGTGGAGCAGGCGCTGGCCGACGAGGGGCTGGAGCTGCTGGACTTCCGGCGCTTCTCCGTTGCAGGCTAGCCTCGCGTGAGCGTGCAGCCCGAGCAGAGCGCAGTCGCAAGCACTACGGCCGTGCCGGTCTTCCGGCGCGTGCTGCTGAAGCTCTCCGGCGAGTCGCTGATGGGAGACCGGGACTACGGCATGGACCTGCCGACGATCGAGGCGATCGCCGAGGAGGTCGCGGCGGTCCGGTCGAGCGGCGTCGAGATCGCGATCGTCGTCGGCGCCGGGAACATCTACCGCGGGATGGCGGCGGCGGCGCAGGGGATGGACCGCGCCACCGCCGACTACGCGGGGATGCTCGCGACGCTGCTCAACTCCCTGGCGCTGCAGGACGCGCTGGAGCGCTCGGGCGCGCAGACGCGGGTGCTCTCGGCGCTCGTCGTCTCCGAGGTGGCCGAGCCGTACATCCGCCGCCGCGCGATCCGCCACCTCGAGAAGGGCCGCGTCGTGATCTTCGCGGCCGGCACGGGCAACCCGTTCTTCACCACGGACACCGCCGCGGCGCTGCGCGCGCTCGAGATCAACGCCGAGGCGATCCTGATGGCGAAGAACGGCGTCAAGGGCGTCTACGACGGCGACCCGCGCGAGGATCCGACCGCGGTCTTCCTGCCCGAGCTGACGCACCTCGAGGCGATCGAGCGCGGGCTCAAGGTGATGGACTCGACGGCGCTCTCGCTGTGCATGGACAACAGGCTTCCGATCCACGTCTTCGAGCTCGCCGACGGCAACATCCGGCGGGTCGTCGCGGGCGAGCGGGTCGGCACGATCATCGCGACCGAAGGGACGGACTGATGGCCGAGCTCGACGATCTCCTCCAGGATGCCGCGCGGCGGATGGACCGGTCCGTCGAAGCCACGCGCACCGAGTTCAACAGCGTCCGCACCGGCCGCGCCGCCCCGGCCCTGCTCGACCGGATCCAGATCGACTACTACGGCCAGCGCACGCCGCTGAAGCAGATGGCGACGATCAGCGCGCCCGAGCCGCGCTCGCTCACGATCCAGCCCTTCGACCCGACGCAGATCAAGGCGATCGAGAAGGCGATCCTCGAGTCCGACCTCGGGCTCACGCCCTCGAACGACGGCAAGCTGATCCGGCTGCCGATCCCGCAGCTGACCGAGGACCGGCGCAAGGAGCTCGTCAAGGTCGTCCGCCACTACGCCGAGGAGGGACGCGTCGCCGTCCGCAACGTCCGCCGCGACGTGATGCACCACCTCAAGGAGCTCGTCGCGAACGGCGACGTCGGCGACGACGAGGAGCGCAAGGCGGAGGAGCGCGCGCAGAAGCTCACCGACGACCACACGAAGGCGATCGACGAGGCCCTGAAGCACAAGGAAGCCGAAATCATGGAGGTCTAGGCCGCGCGCTCCTTGAGCCTCCTGACGCGGATCCGCACGCTCCGCACGGTCAAGCCGCTCCGCGGGCCCGAGCTGCCCGAGGTCGCGCGCTCCGTCGCGATCATCATGGACGGGAACGGCCGCTGGGCCCGCCGCCGCGGGCTGCCCGTCGCCGCCGGGCCACCGCGCCGGCACGCGCGCGCTGCGGCGCACCGTCGAGGCCGCGATCGACCTCGGCGTCCGCTCGCTCACGGTCTACGCCTTCTCGACCGAGAACTGGTCGCGCTCGCCGGACGAGGTCGACGCGCTGATGGAGATCTTCGGCGAGACGATCGACCGGGAGCTGCCCGACCTCGCCGAGCAGGGCGTCAGGACGCGGTTCATCGGCCGCCGCGACCGGGCGCCGGAGGCACTTCAGCGCCGGATGGCGGAGCTCGAGGCGGAGACGGCCGGCAAGGACCGCCTCGACCTCTGGATCGCGTTCGACTACGGCGGCCGCGGCGAGATCGTCGAGGCGGCGCGGCGGATCGTCGAGGCGGGCGTCGAGCCGGAAGAGGTCGACGAGGAGCTCTTCGCCTCGTACCTGTACGCGCCGGAGCTGCCCGACCCGGACCTGCTGATCCGAACCTCCGGGGAGCTCCGGATCTCGAACTTCATGCTCTGGCAGCTCGCCTACGCGGAGCTCGTGTTCGTCGACCGGCTCTGGCCGGACTTCGGCGAGGCCGACCTGAAGGCCGCGCTCGAGGCGTACGCGGGCCGCAATCGCCGCTTCGGCGGCCGATGACCTCGTTCTGGTCCCGCATCGCCGTTGCGATCGTCGGCCTGCCCGTCGTGCTCGGCCTCGTCTGGCTCGGCGGCTGGTGGCTCGTCGGGCTCGTCGCGGTCGCGGCCGTGCTGGCGCTGCACGAGTTCTGGCAGATGACCCGGTCGCTGCGGCCGCTCGCGCTCGCGGGCTACGCGGGGGCCGCGCTCGCGGTGCTGGGAGCCCAGCTCGGCGGCGAGGTCTGGATGCTCGGCGGCTTCATGACCACGCTGCTGTTCGCCCTGCTCCTGAACGGGATCTCCGAGACGCGCGCCCCGGCGACCGTGGCGATCGGTGCGACCGTGCTCGGCGCCGCCTGGATCGGCCTCGGCCTCTCGTACGCCGTGCTGCTGCGCGGCTTCCCCGACAACGCGCGGCTCGCGACGTTCACCGTCCTGCTCTGCGTGTTCGCCGCCGACACCGTCGCCTACTTCGGCGGCCGCATCTTCGGCCGCCACAAGCTCGCGCCCGCGCTCTCGCCCGGGAAGACGTGGGAGGGATTCGTGCTCGGGACCGCGGCCGCGGTGCTCGTCGCCTTCTTCGCGCTCTACCAGGACCGGCACACCTACCTCACGATCGCGGAGGCGCTCGCCCTCGGAGCCGTGGTCGCGCTGGCCGCGGCCGGCGGCGACCTGTTCGAGTCGGCGCTCAAGCGCGACATGCAGATCAAGGACACGGGGCGCCTCCTCGGCGGCCACGGCGGGATGCTCGACCGCATCGACTCGCTCCTGTTCGCGATCCCCGCCGGGTATTACCTGATCCTCGCGTTCACGACCTAGACACGGCCTACACTGACCCGGATGCGCAGAATCGCCCTGCTCGGCGCCACCGGCTCGATCGGCCGCCAGGCGCTCGAGATCGTCGAGGCTCATCCGGAGCTCGAGCTCGTCGCGGCGGCGTCGGGGTCGCAGGACGTGACCGGCCTCGCGCCGCTGACCCAGGTCGGCGGCGACCTCACGGAGCTGCTCGAGCGCGCCGAGCCGGACATCGTCCTGAACGCGGTGGTCGGCTTCGCGGGCCTGCCGGCGACGCTGTGGGCGCTCGAGCGCGGCGTCACGCTCGCGCTCGCGAACAAGGAGAGCCTCGTCGCGGCCGGCGACCTGGCGCTCGCGGCGCAGCGGCGCGGGGGAGGCGCGCTGCTCCCGGTCGACAGCGAGCACTCGGCGCTCTACCAGTGCCTCGAGGGCCACGGCCCCGAGAGCGTGGACTCGATCGTCGTCACCGCCTCCGGCGGCCCGTTCCGCGGCAGGACGCGCGCGGAGCTCGAGGACGTCACCCCGGCGGAGGCGCTCGCACATCCGACCTGGGCGATGGGCCCGAAGATCACGGTGGACTCCGCAACGCTCGCGAACAAGGGGCTCGAGCTGATCGAGGCGCACTTCCTCTTCGGCCTGCCGTACGACCGGATCGAGGTGGTCGTCCATCCGACCTCGGTCGTCCACGGGCTCGTCCGCTTCCGCGACGGCGCCGCGCTCGCCCACCTCGGCTATCCGGACATGCGCGTGCCGATCTCCTACGCGCTCACCTACCCCGACCGCTCGGCGACGCCGGTGCCCTCGCTCGACCTCGCCGGCGGGCTGACGCTCGAGTTCTCGGCGCCCGACCTCGAGACGTTCCCGCTGCTCTCCCTGGCGCGCGGCGCGGGGGAGCGCGGCGGCACCTACCCGTGCGCCTTCAACGCCGCCAACGAGGTCGCCGTGGCCGCGTTCCTCGCCGGGCGCATGCCGCTTCCTCGGGATCGCCGACGCGGTCGAGGAGGTGCTCGCGGCAGTCGACGGCGCGCCCGCGCGGGACCTGGACGACCTCGTCGAGGCCGACGCGCAGGCCCGCCGCCTGCTGGAGCCGGTGGCATGAACGTCGCGATCGCGATCCTCGGCCTCGCGCTGCTCGTCCTCGTCCACGAGCTCGGCCACTTCAGCACCGCCCGGCTCGTCGGGATGAACCCGCGCCGCTTCTACCTCGGCTTCCCGCCCGCGGTGCTCAAGGTGACGCGCAAGGGCATCGAGTACGGGGTCGGTGCGATCCCGCTCGGCGGCTACGTGAAGATCCCGGGCATGCACCGGCCGGCCGCGTCCGACCTGGACCTCGCCTTCTCGCGCGCGCTCGCCGAGGACACCGGCCTCCTCGCGCCGCTCGAGCGCGTCAAGCGGGAGCTGATCGTCTTCAACCTCGAGCACGCGCGCGCGGCGCTGCCCGAGCTGGAGCAGGCGACCGCGGCGGCGCAGCTCTCGCCCCAGGCCGCGAAGTCCGCCGAGCGCGGCCTCTCCGAGCTCCGCGACGGGCTCGCCGACGACGCCTACTGGCGCGCGTCGACCTGGAAGCGGATCGTCGTGATCCTCGCCGGGCCGGCCGCGAACATCCTCTTCGCGCTCGTCGTCTTCTCGTTCCTGTTCACGTTCGGCGGCGGCAAGGCGACCACGACCGTCCACCAGGTGCTCGCCGGGAAGCCCGCGGTCGCGGCGGGCCTGCGGCCGGGCGACCGGATCATCGCGATCGACGGCGTCCCCGTGAAGGCGTCGCAGATCCCGACCCGGATCAGCAACTCGAACGGCCATCCGCTCGTGCTGACCGTGCTGCGCGGCGCGGACACGGTCCAGATCGGGCCCGTGCGGCCGGAGAAGATCCAGGGCGCCTACCGCCTCGGCTTCGTCCTCAGCGGCCGCGGCCTCTCGCCGCCGGAGGCGGTCTGGTCGTCGGTCGCGCTCACCGGGAGCGTCTCGAAGCAGATCGTCGGCTCGCTCACGAACCTCGTCCACAAGAAGGGCCGCAAGGACATCTCGAGCGCGGTCGGGATCGTCCAGGGCTCCTCGACGGCGCTCAGCCAGGGGGCGATGAACTTCCTCTGGGTGCTCGGCCTGATCAGCCTCTCGCTCGCGCTCCTCAACCTGCTGCCGCTGCTCCCGCTCGACGGCGGCCACATCGCCTTCTCGATCGTGGAGGGGATCCGCGGCCGCCCCCTGGCGCGCGAGGTCTACGAGCGCGTCTCGGTGGTCGGGATCGCGCTCGTGCTGATGCTGTTCTTCATCGGCCTCTCCAACGACCTCGGCCGGATCGGCGGCGGCTAGGATTCACCGCCTGATGGGGAGCACGCGCCAGATCACGGTGGGCAACGTCAAGATCGGCGGCGGCGCGCCGGTCGTCGTGCAGTCGATGACGCTGACCAAGACGCACGACGTCGAGGCGACGACGGCCCAGATCGCGGCGCTCGCCTCCGCCGGCTGCGAGATCGTCCGCTGCGCGGTGCCGAAGACCGAGGACGCGGTCGCGCTGAAGAAGATCGTCCGCCTCTCGCCGATCCCGGTGATCGCCGACATCCACTTCAACGCCTCGCTCGCGCTGAAGGCGATCGAGTCGGGCGTCGCGGCGGTGCGCATCAACCCGGGCAACATCGGCGGCCCGGACAAGGTCGCGCTGGTCGTCGAGGCCGCGCGCAAGGCGGGGATCCCGATGCGGATCGGCGCCAACTCCGGCTCGCTGCCCAAGCACCTGCACGAGCTGGCCCAGACCGACCAGGCCGAGGCGCTCGTCGCCGCGGCGCTCGAGGAGGTGGAGCTGCTCGAGAGGCTCGACTTCCACGACTTCAAGATCTCGGTCAAGTCGACCTCGGTGCCGACGATGATCCGCGCCTACCGGATGCTCTCGGACAAGGTCGACTATCCGCTCCACCTCGGCGTGACCGAGGCGGGGACGCCGTTCTCGGGCTCGATCAAGAGCGCCGTCGGGATGGGCGCGCTGCTCGTGGACGGGATCGGCGACACGATCCGCGTCTCGCTCACCGCCGACCCGGTCAAGGAGATCGACACCGGCTTCGAGATCCTCAAGGCGCTCGGCCTCAGGGAGCGCGGCCCGATCATGATCGCCTGCCCCTCGTGCGGGCGCGACAACGTCGGGGTCGAGAACCTCGCCGTGGTGGTCGAGGAGCGGCTCAAGGGCTACCCGCAGCACTTCGAGGTCGCGGTGATGGGCTGCGCCGTCAACGGCCCCGGCGAGGCGGGCGACGCCGACTTCGGGATCGCGGGCGGCCGCGACGTCGGCTTCATCTACGCGCACGGCCGCGTGCTGAAGAAGGTCTCGTCCGAGATCCTCATCGACGAGCTCTTCCACGAGGTCGACCGCTGGATCGAGGGCGGGATGACCCGGCCGAAGCGGCTCAAGATGGCGAAGCCGGCGGCGCTGGCGATGGCCGAGGCCTCGCCTGATCCCGCTCGAATAGTCTCTACGGGACAACGATGATCGCCCGGGCTTCACAACTCTTCCTGCCGACCCTGCGCGACGCGCCCGCCGACGCGGAGGCGGTCAGCCACAAGCTGCTCGTCCGCGGCGGCTTCATCCGCCAGGTCTCGGCGGGGCTCTGGACGTACATGCCGCTCGGCTGGCGCGTGCACGAGAAGATCGTCCAGATCATCCGCGAGGAGATGGACGCGATCGGCGGCCAGGAGATGCAGATGCCGGTGCTCACCCCGGCGGAGCTCTGGGAGGCGACCGGCCGGATCGGGATCCCCGAGATCTTCCACGTGCGGGACCGGAACGACCGGCACTACGTCCTGCCGCTGACCCACGAGGAGACGGTCACCTTCCACGCGAGGGAGATCCAGTCGTACAAGGAGCTGCCGCAGCTCTGGTACCACTTCCAGACCAAGGACCGCGACGAGCCGCGCCCGCGCGGCGGCCTCCTGCGCGTCCGCGAGTTCGTGATGAAGGACGGCTACTCGTTCGACCGCGACGAGGACGGCGTGCGCAAGAGCTTCGAGAACAACCGCGAGGCCTACAAGAAGATCTTCGAGCGCTGCGGGATCGAGGCGGTCGACGTCCAGGCCGAGAGCGGGATCATGGGCGGCAAGTTCAGCGTCGACTTCCTCGCGCCCGTCCGGCTCGGGCGAGAACACGCTCGTCACGTGCGAGAACGGCGACTACGCGGCCGATCTCGAGATCGCGCACGCGGTGCCGTCGGCCGCAGTGCTGCCCGCCGCCGCTCGGCGAGACCGGAGGAGATCGAGACACCGGGCGTCGACGACGATCGAGGCGCTCGCCGAGTTCCTCTCGATCGACGCCGAGCGCGACGTCGAAGGCGATGCCCGTCGTCCGGGACGACGGCGCGGCTCGTGCTCGCGCTCGTGCGCGGCGACGACCGGCTCAGCGAGTCGAAGCTCTTCGACGCGCTCGCACGGCGGCTCGCGGCCCGGCCACCGACGAGGAGATCAGGGAGGCGTTCGGCGCCGGCGGCGGCTCGCTCGGGCCGATCGGCTTCTCGGGCGAGATCGTCGCCGACGAGACGCTCCGCGAGGGCCAGTACGTCGCCGGCGCGAACCGCGACGGCTGGCACCTGCGCGGGGTCGAGGCCGGGCGCGACTACGAGCCGCGCTTCGCCGACCTCCGCGAGCCGCGCGAGGGCGACACCTGCCCGAACTGCGGCGGGCGCCTCCGGTTCCAGGTCGCGATCGAGGTCGGCCACATCTTCAACTTCGGCAGCTTCTACTCGGAGCCGCTCGGCGCCACGTTCCTCGACGAGGACGGCACCGAGAAGCCGCTGCTCGGCGGCAGCTACGGGATCGGCCCGGGCCGCGTGATGGCCGCCGCGGTCGAGCAGCGCAACGACGAGCACGGGATCCGGTGGCCCGCCGCGCTCGCGCCGTACGATGTGCACGTGGTCGCACTGGCGGGAGCCGAGGAGATCGCCGAGCGCGCGGCGGCCGCGCTCGAGGCGTCCGGCCACGACGTCCTCCTCGACGACCGCGACCAGCGCGCGGGGGAGAAGTTCGCCGACGCCGACCTGATCGGGATCCCGATCAGGGTCACCGTGGGCAAGAAGAGCCTCGAGGACGGCGCGGTCGACGTCCGCGACCGATCCACCGGGGAAGAGCGTCGCGTGGCCGTGGAGGCCCTCTAAGTGCCTCCTCCGGCGATCCATGTCCGCTCCTGGCCCGCGATCACGCGGCGCGCTGCGGCGTCCTCGGTCGCGCCGATAGTCCCGACTATCGACGCTCCCTGCGTCCTTGCATCGCTTGGTGCTCGCGACCCAGAAGCTGGACGGCATCACCGGAGGAGGCACTAATGCCCCGCAAGCGCCGTTTCAGCGAGGAGCCGTTCGGCCCGACGGTCGAGCGGCTGATGCTGGAGACCGGAGTCACCTACCGCGGCCTCTCGGAGAAGACGAAGCTCTCCGCCGGATATCTCAACCACCTCGTGCACGGGAACCGGCCCGTTCCCTCGAACGACGTGATCGAGGTGCTCGCCGGCCAGCTCGGCGTCGAGCCCGAGCACTTCCGCGAGTACCGCCTCCGCGTGATCACCGAGAAGCTCGAGGCGATGCCCGAGCTGATCGACCGGCTGTACAAGCGCCTCGGCGAATAACGTCGTTGAAAGAATCGGATTCCGGTGGAATACTGGCCGGAGTCCTGCGGCACTTCGACCTGGGGGGTTGGTGGAAATGCCGCACACGGGACGTCTTCTTTTCGGGTTCATCCTCGCGCTCGCCGGCCTGGCCGCGGCCGGTGTCGCCGTCGCCGGCCAGCTCGCGACGGTCAACCACTTCCAGTGCTACCGCGTCGACCCGGGCAGCACGTGGAAGCCGGTCACCCTCGCGTTGACGACGCAGTTCGGCACGGAGAAGGCCGCCGTCAGCCAGCTCGCCTTCCTGTGCGCGCCGGCGAACAAGAACGGCAGCGTCGTCGTGAATCCGCAGGCGCACCTCGCGTGCTACCCGATCGAGGCGCAGGGCTTCAAGCCGCGCACGGTTCTGATCACCAACCAGTTCGAGAGCTCCGGGCCGATGACGGTCGTCGCGCCGGCGACGCTCTGCGTGCCGACGGGAAAGTCGCTGGTCGCCGGGGTGGCGCCGCCGCAGGTGAAGGGGCTCGACAACTACGAGTGCTTCACGGTCAAGCCGCAGAGCCAGATCCCGACGCATCCGATCACGGTGATCGACCAGTTCGGACAGGCGGGGGGCTCGGCGCTCCAGCCGCTCAGCCTCTGCGCGCCTGCACAGATCAACGAGCTCGGCCGCTGATCAACGCCAAGACACACCTCGTCTGCTACGGGGTGAAGCTCGGCCCGGCGGTGAAGGCGAAGCACGTGTGGCTCCACAACCGCTTCGGCCTCGAGCAGGGGACCGTCTTCGCCCGGCAGTCGCTCTGCGTGCCGTCGATCAAGAAACTCGGCTGATAGCGTGTGCCACGTCGCGGGGCGTGGCGCAGCCTGGTTAGCGCGCTAGTCTGGGGGACTAGAGGTCCCGAGTTCAAATCTCGGCGCCCCGACTCAGGTGATGACGAACAACTCGCCGCATGACGAGGGACAGGACACGGCGCACGAGCCTCTCCGAGTGCTCGTGGCGAATCAGCGTGAGGATCGGATCGGCCGGGTCACCGAGATCGTGATCTCGCTCGGGCACGTCGTCGTGGTCGGCTCGACCGACGTCGCCGAGGTCGGCGACATGACGATGCGCGAGAGGCCGGATGTGGCGCTCGTGGGGCTGGGAGACAGCTCGGAGCACGCGCTCGACCTGATCAGCCGGATCGTCCGGGAGGCCGCCTGCCCGGTGATCGCCCTGCTCGAGACCGACGACGCCGGCTTCGTCGACGAGGCGGCCAAGCGTGGCGTCTTCGCCTACCTCGTCGACGGGAACCCGGAGCAGCTCCAGAGCGCGCTCGACATCGTGCTCCGTCGCTTCGCCGAGTACCACAACCTCGAAGGCGCATTCGGCCGGCGAGCCGTGATCGAACGGGCGAAGGGAATCCTGATGGAGCGCCACCGCATCGACGAGCGGGCGGCGTTCGAGCTCCTGCGCGACGAAGCGCGCCACGGCTCGCAGAAGGTCGTCGACGTCGCCGACGCGGTCACCACGAGCCACCGGCTGCTGCCCGGCTCCGACCTCCCGTAGCAGCAGCCCGGGCCGGGCGGCCCTGGACGGCTGTGGTACCGTGGTTGCGACGGCCCGAGACCCTGGTCGTCACGTCGGCCCCAGCAAATGGCTGAAGTGCTCCGGAACGAGCGGAGCGACTTCGATCCGAATGGAGCGCCATGCTGGAAGAGCCGACAACCTCAGTGGTTCCTGACCGACGGAACCGGCCGCCCACCAGAACTTCGCCGAATGGCGCGGAACCGACCTCGTCGACAGCGACGGGGAGCAGGATCGGCAAGCTCGAGGACGTCTACGTGGACGTCGAGACCGACGAGGCGATCTTCGGCACCGTCAAGGAAGGCCTCTTCGGCCGGCACCTCACGTTCGTCCCGCTCGGCGGGATCACGATCGGCCCGGACACCCTCCGGGTGACGGTCTCCCGCGACAAGGTCAAGGGTGCTCCGGATCTCGCGCTCGCCGGGGAGGAGCTCTCCCAGCAGGACGAGTCGAGCCTCTACCACTACTACGAGCTCAACTACACGCCTCCCGAGACCGAAAGCGGCCGGCGACTCGCACGACGATGAACATGAAACGAGGAAGAACGCTGATGAAGAACCGAAGGACAAACTATTGGCTCGCAGGGGCGGTGCTCGTCGTTGCCGCGGCGCTTCTCGCGCCCGCGGCGGGTGCCCGATCCCTCACGGCTCCCGTCAATACGTGCGCGCCGACGCTCTCGGGCCAGGCTGCCGCCGGCAGGACGCTCACCTCGAGCAAGGGGTGCTGGACGAACAGTCCGACGGCGTACGCGTACCAGTGGCTTCGCTGCGACGTCAACGGGGCGAACTGCGTCACGATCGCCGGTGCGACGGCGAACAAGTACACGTTGACGAGCACCGATGCAGGCCACACGCTGATCTCGCTCGTCACCGCCTCGAACGCCGACGGGAAGACGGGGCCGATCAACTCGAAGCCGAGCGCCGTCGTCTCGGCCGCAGCCGCCCCGCAGAGCACGACCCCGCCGTCGATCACCGGCAAGGCGGTCGTCGGCGAGCTGCTCTTCGCCGACCCCGGCAAGTACACCGCCGGGATCCCGAGCACCTACGCGTACCAGTGGGTGCGCTGCAACAGCGGCGGCGGGACCTGCTCGAACATCTCCGGCGAGCGGAGCCAGACCTACCGGGTCGGTAACGCAGTGGTCGGATACACGCTCCGTGTCGCAGTGAAGGCCTCGAACGCGTACGGCTCGACCACCACGACCTCCGACCGGACGGCTGTCGTCACCGCCGTGCCCGTGGTTGTCGTGACCACGTCGATGACGGCCTCGACCTCCGTGGTCACCTGCTGTGCGACCTCGGTGCTGACCGGCACCGTCTCGACGAACAAGGCCGGTGAGGTGATCACGATCCTCGCGCTTCCGTACGGCGAGCTCGCCGCCACTCCGCTCGGCACGGCCACGACCACCGGAACCGGGCAGTGGACCTTCACCGTCCGCCCGGCGATCCAGACCACCTACACGGCAAAGACGAGCACCTCCACCGGAGCCCCCCTCACGATCAGCGTCCACCCGCGGGTCGGGCTCGGCTACCAGGGCGGCATCTTCAGCACGAAGGTGACCGGCGGTGCCGGAGCGACCTCGTTCGCGGGCAAGGTCGTGTTCTTCCAGCGCCGGAACTCGAGCGGCAGCTGGGTCACCCTCGACAAGGTCGTCCTCAACCTGAACTCGTTCGCGAAGTTCAAGGTGAAGCTCCCGAAGGGCGCCTCGTACGTGCGGGTCTACATCACGAAGGCGCAGGCCGGCGGTGGCTACCTGGACGGCGCCTCCACCATCCGCCGCTTCACCAGGTAACCCTCCGACCGGAACGGAGCGACCCCGGGGCCGGCTCAGCCCGCCCCGGGGCCGGGCCGTCATCCCGGTCCGGCAGCCGCATCGAACACGGGAGAGCGCGTGACGTACGCACCGAGATCGCCGTTCCGCAGGAACCGCCCGGCACGCCGTGCCGAGGGAAGCACCGAGATGGACGTGTTCGCCCGGGACCGGGGCTCCGCCGACCTGTTGCTGGCGTTCGCCACTCCGTCGTTTCCGGCGGAGATCGCGGCCGGCCCCGTGTGGATCGTTCGGCTGCAGGTTCCGCCCGGGGGAGCAGCGATGCTGGAGCTCCTCTCCCTCGTCCAGCGCTGGCTGGAAGCGGCACGCCTCCCCTGGGCAACCGTGCGCTACGACGGCCGCAACCACCTGATCCGCCCGTCCACCGCGTTCGTGCAGTTCGCGGCGGCGATGACGGAGTTCACCCGCGACGCAGGCCGTGAGCCGGACGCCCGCGAGAGCGTCTACACCTGGGCGTAGCATCTGGCGTCGTTGAAGGCGCCTTGGACGATGACCGTGGGGCTATGCGCGGCGGCGGCGGTGCTCGTCGGCGCCGGCCCTCCAGCCGGGCCGTATCGATGGCCCGTACGGCACCGGAGCCGACCAGGTCTGGGTGCTCCGGCCGGCCGGGGCGATCCGCGACGTCGTGATCTTCGGGCACGGCTGGAAGAGCGCGCCTCCGTCGGCGCCGGGCGACTGGGTGACCCAGTTCCGGCCGTGGCTCGACCACCTCGTCGAGGGCGGGAGCGCGGTGATCTTCCCGCGCTACCAGCTCGGCACCGGCGACAGCTACGACGTCGCGCGGGTGCGCGCGTTCCGGGCGGGCGTTACCACCGGCCTCGCCGTGCTCGGCCGGCCCAGCGTCCCGGTCGTCGTCGTCGGCTACTCCTTCGGCGCCGCTCTCGCGCTCACCTATGCGGCCGACGCGCGCGCCGATCACCTGCCGGTCCCGCGCGCGGCCGACGCGATCTTCCCGGCGCAGATCATCAGCGGCTCGCGGCTACCGCCGCTCGATCCGTCGGTCGACGTCCTGATCCAGATCGGCGACCGGGACCTGACCGCCGGCCGCGCCGGGCGGAGACGAGTTCTGGAGCTGGCTCCGCTCGCATCCCGCCGCGAAGAAGCGCTACGAGCTGGTTCGCTCGACGCCGCAGCTCGCGGCGATCCATTCGGCGCCGAAGCTGGCGACACCGGCCGCTCGGCGCGCCTTCTGGGAGCCGCTCGACCGGCTGATCGCCCTGGCGCGCCGGGCCTAGGTCTCGTAGAACCCGTAGCGCGAGAACGCGCCGCCGCCCGGGGAGGTCGAGCCGGGTGCGGGGATGATGCGCGACGGCTCCGTGGGGTCGACGATCATCCCGACGACCTCGATCGTCTCGCCGGTGCCGACGATCGCCCAGCCGACGATCCGGGAGCGGGTGATCTCCTCGGTCGGCTCCTCGAACAGGGCCTTCCAGCCCGATTCGGCGGGGACGAGCTGCTGGATCTCCATGGGCGCATCCTAACGGGGGCGTAGCATTCGGCGGCGTGACCGGCGGGCAGCGCGAAGAGGACGGCCTCGAGGAGCTCGTCTCGGTCTTCGTCCACGAGCTGAAGACGCCGATCGCCGCGGTGCAGGGTCTCGCGGCGACGCTGTCCCGCTCCCTCGACGAGCTCGACCGCGAGACCGCGCTCAAGGTCGCCGCGGCGCTCGAGCGGAGCGCGCTCCACCTCGGCCAGCTCGTGCGGTCGTTCCACGCCGGCCTGCCGCTCAACCCGGAGCCGACGGACCTGGCCGTCCTCGTCCGCGAGACGGTCGAGGAGCTCGAGCCGTTGCTCGCCGACCGGCAGGTCGGGGTCGAGCTCGAGGAGGGGCCGCCCGTCTCCGTCGATCCCGTCCGCGTCCGCCAGGTGCTGACGAACCTGCTCACGAACGCGGTCCGGTACACGCCGTCCGGCAGCCCGATCGACGTGACGCTGCGGCGGGCGGGGGAGACCGTGGAGCTCTCGGTGCGCGACCACGGGCCGGGGATCCCGCCCGAGGAGGCCGAGCGCGCGTTCGACCGCTACGCGCGGCTTCGCCCGGACGGCTCGGGCTCCGGGCTCGGCCTCTACGTCTCCCGCGAGCTCGCGCGGGCCCACGGCGGCGATCTCGTCGCCGGGCAGCCCGAGGGCGGCGGCGCCCTGTTCGTCCTGCAACTCCCCCGGTAGGGGCTTTACACGGCCGCGGCGAATGAGAAGATCGGTAGTCGCGGTCCCCGAATGCGGAAACTCCTCCTCGTCATCCTGCTCGTGCTGCTCGCACCGGCCTCGGCCCGGGCGGCCCAGAGCGTCGCGATCTTCTACTACCCGTGGTTCGGGGCGCCCTCGCTCGACGGCTCCTACGAGCACTGGACGCAGAACAACCACGCGCCGCCGTTCGACCTCGGCACCGCCTTCTACCCGATGAGCGGCCCGTACTCGAGCTCGAGCCGCGCGGTGGTCGACCGGCAGATGGCCGAGATCGCCGCGACCGGCGCCGACGAGGTCGTCAGCTCCTGGTGGGGGCTCGGCTCGCCGGAGGACCAGCGGCTACCGACGGTGATCGCGGCCGCGAACGCGCACGGGCTCGAGGTCGCCGTGCACCTGGAGCCGTACCCGGGCCGAACGCTCACGACCCTCCTGCAGGACGTCGACCACCTGAAGACCCTCGGGATCTACGAGTTCTACGTCTACGAGCCGCAGGACCTTCCCGCCTCCGACTGGAAGACGCTGACCTCGCAGGAGTCCGACGTGCGGTTCTACGCCCAGACGGCGATGCCGGGGTTCGCGGCGGCCGGCGGCTTCGCGGGCCTCTACACCTACGACATCCGCGTGTACGGCGGCAACACGTTCGGCCGGATCTGCGCCGAGGCGCGGGCTCTGCACCTCCTGTGCGCCCCCTCGGTCGGCCCCGGCTTCGACTCGTTCCGGGCCACCGGCGATCCAAGCGTGAAGCCGCGGCGGAACGGCGCCACCTATGACGCGATGTGGCGCGCCGCGCTCGCCGCCCAGGCCGACTTCGTCACGATCACGAGCTTCAACGAGTGGAACGAGGGCACCCAGATCGAGCCCGCCGCCACCGCTCCGCGGAGCGGCTACCTCTCCTACGCAGGCACGTACGGCATCCGGGGCCGCAGCGCGGCGTACGCGTACCTCGCGCGCACCGCGTACTGGACGGGCGTCGCGGCCTCCTCGCCGCCGGCGAGGATCAGCACGACGCGCGCGACTCTCGCGCTGCCGGCGCTCTGGCCGCGACTCGGCCGCTAGTACAGCGCGCTGGCGAGCGCCCTGCGGTAGCGCAGGCTGAGCGGGTGATCCTGGCCCAGCTCGGCGAAGAGGGCGACCATCAGCGCGCGGATCTGGTCGCGGCGCTCCGGCCCTGCGCCGGGCAGCTCCGCGAGCAGGGCGTCGAACGCGCGCTCGTGGTCGCCGGCGCGGACGGCCTCCGCGACCGCCTCGCCGTCGAGCAGCGCCTCGGCGGCGGACGGGCCGGCGAGCTCGTCGAGGAACGCGCCGACCGAGTCCGGCGGCAGGGCGCCGACGAACTCCTTCACGACGTGGCCGTTCCGGAAGGCCTTCACCGCGGGAATGCTCATGATCCCGTACTCCCGGGCGACGACCGGGTTCGCGTCGACGTCGAGCTTGGCGAGCTCCACTGTGCCGGCGCGGGCCTCCGTCTCGCTCTCGAGCACCGGCCCGAGCATCCGGCACGGGCCGCACCACTCGGCCCAGAAGTCGACGACGACCGGCAGCTCGTGCGAGCGCTCGATCACATCGGCCTGGAAGCTCGCGTCGGTGACGTCCATCAGCCGAGCACCTCCGCGCTGCACCCGTGCACCAGCGCGGCGAGGGGATCGTCGGCCCCCCGAAGCGAGCGGTGCGAGAGATCGGCCTCGACATCGTCCCAGCGCTCGAGCCCGAGCGCGGCGGCGCCTTCCGCGGAGCCGATCGAGAGGAGCGCCTCGACCGAGAGCACGTTGCGCCGGCCCGACTGGCGGCGCCCGATCCCCTCGAGCTCGCGCAGCTCCTCGAGCGGGTCGATGCGGACGTTCGAGTCGGAGCCGATGCAGAGCGGGATCCCCCGCGTCAGCACGCGCTCGACGGGCAGGAAGCCGTCGCCGAGGTTGGCCTCGGTGGTCGGGCAGGCGCAGATGCGGGAGCCCGCCGCGGCGAGCAGGTCGAGCTCGCGGCCGTCGGCGTGGGTCGCGTGCACGACCGTCGTGTGCGGGCCGAGGCAGCCCGTCCGCTCCAGGAGCTCGATCGGGCGGATTCCGTGCTCGGCGAGGCACTCCTCGATCTCGCGCGGCTGCTCGTCGGCGTGAACGTGCAGCGGCAGTCCCTCGGCCGCCGCGTAGCGGCCCAGCTCCTCGAGCCAGTCCGCCGGGCAGGCCCGGACGGAGTGGGGGGCGACGCCGACCGCCGCGCCTCGGCCGCGCAGCTCCTCGAGCCCGCGCAGGTACCCGGCCACGGATTCCTGCCGGAATCGGTCGAGCCCGCCCCGGCCGTACGCGGAGAGGAGCAGCACGATCGCGATCCCCGCCTCCTCGGCGGCGTCGAGGGCGGCGTGCGCCTCGGGGAGGCCGAGGTAGTGGAACTCGCCGACCGCCGTGTACCCGGCTGCACGAAGCTCGCGGTAGGTCTCGGCGTACGACGCGCGCACGAGCTCGGGCGTCTGGCGCTCGGCCTCGGCAAGCATGTGCTCCCGCCAGGCCCAGAAGTCGCCGCCCTCGGTGCGCCCCCTCAGCGCGCGCTGAAAGGCATGGCAGTGCGCGTCCACGAATCCGGGCAGTCTCAGCGTCGCCTCGCTTTCTCATCGCCGTCTTAGTCCTTTCAGCAATCCTATGGCGATGAGAAGCCTGGCCGCGTACGTCCGCACGGCGCCGTTCACCTTCGCGTACCTCGGCCTCTTGCTCGCCACGACGGCGGTGCTCGCGGTCTCGAGCGAGCGCGCCCGCACGATGCTCCTGCGCGCCAGCAGCACGAATCTCCATCACCTCGGACAGGAGCCGCTGCGCGTGCTCGTCGCGAGCGCGCTGTGGCTCCAGGGCCTGTCGGTGCTGGTCTGGGTCCTGCTCTTCGTCGTCGTCCTCGCCGCCGTCGAGCAGGCGCTCGGGACGAGACGGACGCTCGCGATCTTCGCCGCCGGCCACGTCGGCGCGACGCTGCTGACAGCCCTCGGGCTGTGGATCGGGATCCGGGCCGGCGCGTTCAGTCCGAGGCTCGACGATACGGTCGACGTGGGGGTGAGCTATGGGTTCGTCGCCGCGGCGGCAGCGTTCACGTTCCTGCTGCCGCGCCGTGCGCGCCTGCCGTACGCGGCGGCGGTCGTCGGCTACCTCGTGTTCCGGCTCGTGGCCGGCCACACGTACACCGACGCGGGGCACCTCGTCGCCCTCGCGATCGGCTACGGCCTGTGGTTGACGGGCTTCGCGGATCCGCGTCGTGTGCGGTCACGCACTATTCTTGACCCGTGTCCGCCCGCGCCCTCTCGGCACCCCGCGCGCAGCTTCCGAATGCGCTGACGATCCTGCGCCTGGCGCTGGTGCCGGTGTTCGCGGTGCTGCTGATCCGATCCGACAACGGCCAGAGCGTCGCCGCGGCGATCGTGTTCGGGATCGCGGGCGTCACCGACCAGATCGACGGGTACCTCGCGCGCCGCTGGCACGTCGAGTCGCGCTTCGGCGCCGTGGCGGACCCGCTCGCCGACCGGCTGATGATCGACATCGCCGTGCTCCTGCTCTGGTGGGACGGCCGGCTGCCGTTCCTCGGCCTCGTCGTGATCCTCGGCCGCGACCTGATCCTGCTGAGCGGTGCGAAGCTGCTCGGCCCACGCGGGCTCGAGGTGAAGGTCAACTTCGTCGGCAAGGCGGCGACGTGGATCCTCTACGCCTCGATCTTCTTCGTGATGCTGACCGCCGAGGGCACCCGCTGGCCGCTCGTGTGCTTCTGGATCGGCGTCGGACTCGCCGTCGTGGCCGGCATCCAGTACGTCGTCACCGCGAGACGGGAGCTCCGCGCATGAAGGCAGTCGTGATGGCCGGCGGCGAGGGGACGCGCCTTCGCCCGCTCACCTCGAACCAGCCCAAGCCGATGGTCCCGATCGTCGGCAAGCCGTGCATGGAGCACATCATCGAGCTCCTGGCCGAGCACGGGCTGACGGAGGTGATCGTCACCGTCGCGTTCATGCCGCAGGCGATCCGCAGCTACTTCGGCGAGGGCGAGTCGCTCGGCGTCTCGATCGCGTACTCCGTCGAGGAGTCGCCGGCAGGCACCGCCGGCTCGGTCAAGCTCGCCGAGGAGCGCCTCGACGAGACCTTCCTCGTCATCTCCGGCGACGCACTCTGCGACATCGACCTCAGCGCCCTGATCGCGGCCCACAAGGAGAAGGGCGCCGCCGTCACGATCGGCCTCAAGTCGGTCGACAACCCGCTCGAGTTCGGGATCGTCGTCACCGACGACGACGGCCGCGTCGAGCGCTTCCTCGAGAAGCCCTCGTGGGGCCAGGTCTTCTCCGACACGATCAACACGGGGATCTACGTCTGCGAGCCCGAGATCCTGCGCCACGTCCCGTCCGACCGGCCGTTCGACTTCTCGAAGGAGCTCTTCCCGCTGCTGCTCGACATGGGCCGGCCGCTCTACGGCCACGTCTGCGACGGCTACTGGCAGGACATCGGCAACCTCGACCAGTACCGGCAGGCGAACTTCGACGCGCTCGACGAGCGGGTGCGCCTGCACCTCCCCGGCGTCCGCCTGCGCGGGAACGTGTGGATCGGCGACGGCGTCGAGACCGACGACCTCGACGCGATCGAGGGGCCGGCCTTCATCGGCAACTACTGCCTGATCGCGCCCGGCGCGCGGGTCGGGCCGTACTCGGTGCTCTCGCCGAGCGTGACCCTGCGCGAGAACGCGCGGACGACGCGCTCCGTGATCGACGCGGGCACCTACGTCGGCCAGGCCGCGCAGATCGAGGGCGCGGTGATCGGCCGCTCCTGCGAGATCCGCTCGCACGTGCAGGTCCACGAGGGCGTCGCGATCGGCGACGAGGTCACGATCGGGTCGGAGAGCGTGATCGCCACCGGTGTCCGCATCTACCCGAGCAAGGAGATCGAGCGGGGCTCGTACGTGCACGAGCACATGATCTGGGAGTCGCGCTCGTCGCCGCGGCTCTTCGACAAGTCGGGCGTCTCCGGGCTTGTCAACGTCGACCTGACCCCGGAGACCGCCGTTCGCGTCGCCGCGGCGCTCGGCAGCGCCCTCAAGCGCAGCGGCCGCGTCGTCGCGAGCCGCGAGTCCCCGGCCGTCTGCCGGGTGATCAAGCGCGCGATGCTCTCGGGGCTCGCCTCGACCGGAGTCGACGTCGCCGACCTTCGCGTCCTCCCGGCCGCGGTCGGCCGCCACCTGCTGCGGACGGAGGGCTTCGACGCGGGCTTCCACGTCGGCATGAGCGCCGCCGACCCGGAGGTGGTGCAGATCTACTTCTTCGAGCCGCCCGGGATCCAGCTGACCCCGGAGCTCCAGAAGGAGATCGAGAAGCACTTCTCGCGCGGCGAGCTGCGCCGCGTCGCCGCCGCCCACATCGGCGAGATCGAATACCCGGCGCGCGTACGGGAGACCTACGCCTCCGACCTGCTCGGCACCCTCGACGTCGCTTCGATCAAGGAGCGAGGCTTCCGCGTCGTCGTCGACTACGGCTACTCCGCCTCGTCGTACGTGCTGCCGCTCGTGTTCGGGCCGCTCGGCGTCGAGGTCGTCGCCGCGCACGCGTTCTCGTCGAATCGCTCGGAGCCGGACTCGACCCAGCTCGAGGACTCGCTCGAGGGGGCGAAGCGCCTCGTCCCGGCGGTGGGAGCCGATCTCGGCGCCGTCTTCGACCTCGCGGGCGAGCGGCTGTACCTGATCGACGAGCGCGGGGAGGAGGTGCCGATGGAGCAGACCCTCCTCCTCTTCCTGAAGCTGATCGGCGCCACCGGGCGCACCGGCAGGCTCGCGGTCCCGGTCACCGCCACGAGCCTCGTCGACCGGCTCGTCGAGGGCACGGGGCTCGAGGTCGTGCGGACGGCGCACTCGCTCGCCGACCTGACCAAGTCGGCCTCGGAGAAGGGGGTCGTGTTCGCGGGCGCGCTCGGCGGCGGCTACGTGTTCCCGGAGTTCCTGCCCGCCTACGACGCCGTCGCAGCCCTCAGCAACCTGCTCCAGCTGCTCACGCCCGTGCAGAGGCCCGTCTCCGAGCTCGTCGCCGAGCTGCCCGTCTCGTCGCTCGTGCACCGCGAGCTGCCGTGCCCGTGGGCGATGAAGGGCGTCGTGATGCGCGTGCTCAACGAGAAGCTCGCCGACCGGCGGCTCGACCTGCTCGACGGGATCAAGGTCTTCGACGAGCGCGGCTGGATGCAGGCGCTCCCGGATCCCGACGAGCCGGTGCTCCACCTCTACGCGGAGGGGCACGACGACGAGGAGACGGCGGCGCTCGAGGCGGAGCTGCGCGGGCTCGTCGACGAGATCCTCCAGGGCGACGAAGCAGGAGCCCGTAACGTGAAAGCTAAAGTATAGGTTGACCCTTTGGGGGCCTGCTGCTTTACTGCGGAGGGCCCACCAACCGACTGAAAGGCGCGCTCCGTGGACATGGAACCGCTTCCCGACCTTGCCACCATCTCCGACGACGACCTGAAGCAGCTGATCGAGGACCTCAAGCACGAGGAGTCCGAGGTCTCGTACCGGCGCCGGATCCTGCACGGCAAGATCGACATCCTCCGTGCCGAGCTCGTCGCCCGCCTCCAGAAGACGGGGGGCAGGAGCGTGCTCGACCAGGTCGACGTCGAGTCCCTGACCGACATCCTCACCGCCAAGGCCGCGCCGCCCTCGTGAGCCACGTCTACTGCCCGGAATGCGGCTTCCAGAACCCGGAGGCCGCGAACTACTGCTCGAAGTGCGGCACGCTGCTCGTCGCCGACGAGGCAGGCGCGGAGACGACACTCGTCTACGCGATCGAGGACGGCGAGGACGAGCCGGACGCCGCGGTCGACGCGGCGGCCGTGAACGGCCCGACGCTCGTCGTCCGGGCCGGCGGCGGCAGGGCGGGGGAGACCTTCCACCCCGCCGGCGAGCGCACGACGGTCGGGCGCTCGCCCGACTGCGAGATCTTCCTCGACGACGTCACGGTCTCCCGCCGGCACGCGGCGGTCACGCGGCACGGCGACTCGTTCACGGTCGACGACCTCGGCAGCCTGAACGGCACCTTCCTCAACCGCCGCCGCATCGACTCCGCGCCGCTCGAGGACGGAGACGAGCTCCAGATCGGCAAGTACCGGCTGACCTTCCTGGTGCGATGACGACGGCGACCGAAGCCTCCAACGAGCGCCGCGCCCGCCTCTCGACGATCGGGGCCGTCTGCCGGCGCCTGAAGCCGGAGTTCTCGGACATCTCGATCTCGAAGATCCGCTACCTCGAGGACCAGGGCCTGCTCACGCCGCGGCGCACGCAGGGCGGCTACCGCCTCTTCAGCGAGGAGGACGTCGAGCGGCTCGAGACGATCCTGCGCCTCCAGCGCGACGAGTTCCTGCCGCTCCGCGTGATCCGCCAGGAGCTGGCCGCGCCCGGCACGACGAAGGAGCGCCGCCGGCGCCGTCCGGCCGGCCTGGCCGAGCACGAGGACGAGCTCGACCTCGCGACGCTGTGCGAGCGCGCCGGGATCACGGCCGACCAGGCCCGCGAGCTCGAGGAGTTCGGGCTGCTGGCGCCGCGCGTGGAGGGGGGAGAGCGCCTCTACCGCGAGACCGACGCCGAGATCGCGCTCGCGAGCGGCCAGCTCGCGAGGTTCGGGATCGCGCCGCGCCATCTCCGGGCCTTCCGCTCTGCCGCCGACCGTGAGGTCGCGCTCCTCGAGCAGCTCGTCGCTCCGGCGCTGCGCTCGCGCAATCCCGAGCGCCGCCAGTCGGGCCTCGAGGACCTGCAGGCGCTCGCCCAGCAGGCCCAGGAGCTCTCCCAGCTGCTCTTCTGGCGCGACGTGCGCGATCTGGCCGCGAAGTGAGCACGATCGACCTCGCCTCGAAGATCCGGGACGTCCCGGACTTCCCGCAGCCCGGTGTCGTCTTCAAGGACATCATGCCGCTGCTCGCCGACGGGGAGGCGCTCCAGGCCGCCGTCGACCGGCTCGCCGAGTGGGCCGAGCCACGCGGGCCGGACATCGTCCTCGGCGCCGAGGCGCGCGGCTACATCACGGGCGGGGCGCTCGCGTGCCGTCTCGGCTGCGGGTTCGTCGCCGCGCGCAAGCCCGGCAAGCTTCCCTGGCACACGGTCGCGGTGAAGTACGCGCTCGAGTACGGGTTCGACACCCTCGAGCTCCACGCCGACGCGATCAGCGGCGGCCAGCGCGTCCTGATCCACGACGACGTGCTCGCGACCGGCGGCACCGCGAAGGCGACGGTGGAGCTCGTCGAGCAGCTCGGCGGCGAGGTCGTCGGCCTGCCCTTCCTGATCGAGCTCGACTTCCTGAACGGGCGCGACAGGCTCGAAGGCTACGACGTCTTCTCGCTGATCCACTACTAACCCCTCGTCCGCCGGAGCCGATATACGTAGGGGATGTACGACGCGCTGACGAGCACCTACACGCTCTCGTGCCCGAACCACGGCGAGAGCCGTGTCCGCCTCTCCGCCTTCCGCGCGCTCGACCGGCTGCCGGGCGCGGCCCATCCCGCCGTGTACCGGGTCGACTATGCGTGCGGCTGCGGCGAGGAGCATCCGGCCCTCGTCTCGCACGACGAGCTCGACTGGGCGCCGCTCGGGCTGGCCGAGGGCGCGTTCCTGAACCTGATGACCTCGCGGCTCGACGCGGTCGCGCCGGAGCTCGGCGATCACGCGGCGCGGCGCATCAAGGCGGGGGAGTGGCCCTGGAGCTTCTTCTGCTACCCGGAGGAGCGGCCGAGGCCGATCTTCCCGTCGTCGTTCTTCCTGCTCGCGCCCGCCGAGGGCTGGATCGGCCTTGCGGTGCACTGCCCGGTCTGCAGCTCGGTCTCGGTCAACCTCGTCTCGACCGAGCACGTGGACGTGCCGTTCCACAACGATCGCAGCGTGGGGGTGATCCCGCACGTCTTCGACGCCGACGTGACGCGGACGCTCGAGGAGTTCCGGGACGACCTCTACTCGGCCCGTTTCGACGCACGCAGGCTCGATCTCGGCTAGCGCGAACGCTTGACCCCCTGCGCGAGGGATCATCGCGGTGTCCATCCGCCGCCGATAGACGGGCCAGGATGGAGCAGGCCGCACGGCAACCAAACGGGAGGGGGCAGGCGTTGCTCCTGGCCCACCTGCTGGCACTCGGCGCCTACGGGGGAGAGCCCCGGACGCCGGCGTCGGAGCGCCTCGAGCGCGCCGTCGGCCCCGAGCTCGTGCGGTTCCTCCTGATCGCGCTCACGGGCGACAACCGCATGCGCTCGACCGAGCTCGTCGCCTAGCGGCTCCTAGGCCGAGCCGCCGCGCAGCCGGACGAACAGGAAGATGAAGAAGCCGGCGACCGCCGCCGCGAGCGTCGACATCGCCTGCGAGATCCCGATCGAGCGCCCGCCGAGCCAGATGAACACGGCGAACAGGAGCGCCCACAGGAACGAGCTGACGCCGCGGTCGATGCTGGGGGAGCGGTGGGACACGGGCGCGATGCTACCGGGCGGCGCGGCTGTCTCCAAGCAAGAGAGTGGGCCCGGTCCGTACGGGACCAAAGGTTCACCGAGCCGGGTGCGCTTTCGTCCACCGCCCCCATTGACTTTCCGCCCTCAGCCTTGCGGCTTCCGCGTACGGCCTCCGGTGACGACTTCGACCTACTCGCGTCCCGTGCTCGGTGCAAGAACGAACCTATAGCCAGGGGTGGGGCGATGCAAGGGTCGCCAGAACGTAACACGCGCAATTTGCGAACTTCGCTCCAGGGCCTCTTCGGCGGCCTCCCGGGGAGGCCCGAAACGGGACCATAGGTTCACCGAGCCGGGTGCGCTTTCGTCCACCGTCCCCGTCGACTTTCCGCCCTCAGCCTTGCGGCTTCCGCGTACTGCCTCCGGTGACGACTTCGACCTACTCGCGTCCCCTGCTCGGTGCAAACACAACACTAGGGCGTGACGGTCCGGGATGCAAGGGGTGTCGAACCGGAAACAGGCGCAATTTGCGAACTTCTCCTTTTTCTCTGGCAGCGCAGCATTTTGTGCACAGTGCTACGAGAGTGGGGAGCTCGTCTTCGGCCGCCGGCGGAGCGCTCGACACGGGACCAAAGGTTCACCGAGCCGGGTGCGCTTTCGTCCACCGCCCCCATCGACTTTCCGCCCTCAGCCTTGCGGCTTCCGCGTACGGCCTCCGGTGACGACTTCGACCTACTCGCGTCCCGTGCTCGGTGCAAGAAGGACTCTACGGATCGGCCAGGGCCGTTGCAAGGGTGGCGCGAAGGGAAAAGATCCGCAAATTGCGTGGCGATATCCACACACTTCGAAAACGCCTGGGGACAAGCCTGTGGATTGGGCGAGAGGGGTCTCCGGACGCCGACTTGACATAACGTAGGTTATCGTGCGTCGGGACGGGAGCCGGGTTCGCGTACGGTTTCGGCATGCAGATCGCGCTGGCGCTCCTGATCACGATCGTCTCGGCCTGCTTCCTCAACCTCGGCTACCTGCTCGAGCACAGCGTCGCCTCGAAGCTGCCGCCGCTGTCGTGGCGCACGCCGGTCGTCTCGGTGCGCTCGCTGCTCTCGAACCGCCGCTGGCTCGCGGGGTTCGGCGCCGAGGCGTTCGGCTGGGTCCTCTACGTCGTCGCGCTCGCGCTCGCGCCGCTCTCGCTCGTGCAGGCGACCGCGGCCGGCGGGATCGGGATCCTCGCGATCATGGTCGCGCGGTTCACGCACGTGCCGCTCACCGGCCGGGAGAAGATCGGTGTCGTCGTCTCGGTGGTCGGGCTCGTGCTGCTCGGCCTCTCGCTCCTCGGCTCGCACGGCGAGGGAAGCGGCGCCGGCTACCTGTGGGTCGGCGTGTGGCTCGCCGCCTCCGCGGTGATCGCGGTCCTCTGCATCAAGCTCCTCGCCCGTGTGATCGGCGGCGGGCCTGCCTGGGGCATCGCCGCGGGGATCCTGTTCGCCGCCGGCGACGTCTCGACCAAGATGGCCGTGTCCGGCAGCGCGAAGAACATCCCCTTCCTGATCTGCCTGATCGTCTACTACACCGCGGGCACCGCCGTCCTCCAGGCGGGCTTCCAGCGCGGCAGCGCGCTCACGACGGCGGGCCTCGCGACGCTGCTGACGAACGCGCTCCCGATCGCCGCCGGGATGATCGTCTTCAACGAGCCACTCCCCGGAGGCTGGGTCGGCGCGGCGCGGATCGCGTCGTTCGCCGCCGTCATCGCCGGCGCCGTCCTCCTCTCCTCGCGCACGACGGCGCCGAGCGAGGGGGAGCTACTCGGCCCGGAGGTAGAGCTCGAGGTCGGGCGCGACCGTGCGGAGCTCGCGTAGGGCGCGCGACTCGAGCTGGCGGACGCGCTCGCGCGTGATCCCGAGACCGGCGCCGACCTCCTCGAGCGTCTCGGAAGGGCGCCCGTCGAGGCCGAAGCGGCGCTGGAGCACGTGGCGCATCCGCGGGTTGAGGCGCTGAAGCGCCTCGGCGAGCTCGGTCGAGCGGAGCTTCTCCGCGGTCGTCGTGTGCGGCGCCTTCACGTTCAGGTCCTCGATCAGGTCGCCGTAGAGGCTCTCGCCGTCGCCGACCGGCGTCTCGAGGCTCACGGGATCCTCGACGAGGTCGAGCAGCTCCTGGACGCGCTTCTCGGGGAAGCCGCTCTCGGCGGCGAGCTCGGCGACCGTCGGGTCGCGGTTGAGCTTCTGCGCCAGGACGCGCCGTGAGCGCATCAGGCGGCGCACCTGCTCGGCGACATGGACGGGGAGCCGGATCGTCCGCCCCTGATCCGCGAGCGCCCGGGTGATCGACTGGCGGATCCACCAGGTCGCATAGGTCGAGAGCTTGAAGCCCATCTTGTAGTCGAACTTCTCGACCGCGCGGATCAGGCCGAGGTTGCCCTCCTGGATCAGGTCGAGGAGCGGCACCCCCGCCTTCGTGTAGTGGCGGGTGATCGACATCACGAGCCGGAGGTTGCACTCGATCAGGCGCTTCTTTGCCTCCTCGTCGCCCGCGTCCTTGCGGCGGGCGAGCTCGCGCTCCTCGGCCGGCGTCAGCAGGCGGCCGTCGCCGATCTGGCGGACGTAGAGCTTGAGCGGATCCTGCGTGGCCTCGGGGGCCTCCGGCGCCTCCTCCTCGTCGACCTCCTCGACCTCGGCCTCGACGACCTCGGCCTCGGGGTCTTCGAGCGCGGGTACCAGCTCGAGCCGTGGTTCGCCCACGGAAAGCTCGAGGGCCGACTCGGGGAGCGGCCGCTGCTCCATGGCTCCCATATCGGCGTTCCGACTCCCGGGCTTGAGCGAGGGATCTGCCTCCTGGCGACGAATCCGCCATCCGGGGGTCTTAGTAGGTTCCCGCGATGCCGACTTACAAAAAAGTTACGAGTCGATGGAAACTGCGGCCACACTTCTTCGTCTTAGGTCCCAATGTGCGGAATAGCCGGCTATAGCCTCGCCAGCGCGAGCACTGCGGACAGGACACTCGCCGCGCAGGCACTGCTCGCCGGGATCGCCGAGCGCGGCTCCGACGCCGTCGGGTATGCGTATCGCTGCGGCTCCGATCCGGTGCACGTCCACAAGCAGCGCTCCGGCGCGAGCGCGCTCCTCGACGAGATCGTCGTGCCGGACTGCGCCTCGCAGGTGCTCGTCCACGTGCGCGACTACACGAAGGGCCACCCCACGATCGCCGCGAACAACCACCCCGTGCGCCACGGCGCCGTCGTCGGGATCCACAACGGGATCATCTTCAACGACGAGGAGCTGCTCGCCGAGCACGGCATCGAGCGCGCCGACCCGGAGATGAGCGTCGACTCCGAGGTGATCTTCGCCCTGGCCGAGACCGAGGGCTCGGTCGCACGGGCGTTCGAGCAGCTGCGCGGCTCGATGGCGACGGCCTGGCTCGACGAGCGCCAGCCCGAGCTGCTCTACGCCGCACGCGGCGTCGGCCGGCCCCTCTGGCTCGGCCGCGGGCACAACGAGCTCTTCTTCGCCTCGACCCGCGACGCGCTCGGCGTCGTCGAGCGGACGCTCGGCACGAGCCTGCGCAAGAGCCAGCTCGCCGAGGGACGGATCATCGCCGTCCGCGACGGCGAGGTGGCGCACACCTACCGCTTCTCGCCCGACCGCTCGTTCACCGAGCAGTCGCTGCCGTCGGTGCGCGCACCGCACGAGGGCGCCAAGAGCCTGCAGCGCCTGTACGCGATCGCCGGCGTCGCGGCCTAGGTCAGCACCCCGTCCGAGCGGATCTTGACGCCCTCGGCGCCGAGACGCTCCGCGACGAGGTACTGGAACGTCGACCACGCGCCGCGGCGGGCGTCGAACATCCGGTAGACCTGCCACTCGGTGAGCATGCTCGGATCCGCTCGCCGGGCCTCGGCCCAGTCGGTGAACTTCGGCAGGTGGCCCAGGGCCCGCGCCAGCGTCACTCCCTGGGTGACGGCGCGCTCGAGCCTCTCCTCCCCCACCGGCACGTCGAAGCCGGCCTCGCGCAGCGCCGTGGTGAGCGAGCCGAAGGTGTGCCAGTACAGCGACTTCGACGGCATCGTGGAGCGGTGCGCGTCGAGATCCTTCGCGGTCGGCACCCGGCCGAGCTCCTCGCCGAGGTCGCGGAGCAGCCGGACGAGCTCGGGGCGCGTGGCGAAGCGCCGCGGCACGAGCCCGGCGGCGCGCGTGGCGTTGTTCCAGCTGCCGAAGTGCTCGATCACGGTCTGCGGGTGCACCTCGGTCCCGGGATCGGCGGCGAACTCGCGCATCGTGGGCGTGCGGCCCAGCCGCTGCGCCGCCGCGGCGAGCGCGGCCAGGATCTGGTCGTCGGTGTAGCGCTTGCGGATCCCCGCCTGGAAGGCGGCGAGAGCGTCTGTGTCGATCTCCGCGACCGCGCGGAACGGCTTCTTCGCCATGTCAAACAGAATAGAGCGCTCTGGACAAAGCGCAAGTGAAGGCGAGCGCTCTGAACTACGAGGCGGCGGCGATGAGGCCCTGGCGGGGCTGCTCTCCGCCGGGCGGCAGGCTCTCGACCGGCAGGATCCGCTCGAGCGCCCCGACGCACCGCGGGCAGAACTGGGTCCCCGCTGCCCGCCGCAGCTCGGAGAGCGCCTCCGGGGCCGGACGCGCGGCGCGGTAGATCCGCGTCGTCAGCATCGAGTCGAGCGCGTCGGCGACGTGGATGATGCGGGCGCCGAGCGGGATGTCCTCGCCCGAGAGGCCGTCCGGGTACCCCGTGCCGTCGAACCGCTCGTGGTGGTGCCGGATCGCCGGCACGGCGTCGTTGAGGAAGCCGAGGCGGTCGATGATCCGTGCGCCCTCGTCCGCGTGGCGCTGCATGAGCGCCCACTCCTCCTGGGTCAGGCTCGCAGGCTTGAGGAGGATCGCGTCCGGGATCGCGAGCTTGCCGATGTCGTGGAAGAGCGCGGCGTGGCCGAGCAGGTCGAGCTCCGCCTGCGAGAGCCCGAGCTCGCGGCCGATCGCGAGGGCGAGCTGCTGCACGCGGCGCGAGTGGCCGGCGGTGTAGGCGTCGCGCGCGTCGACGGTCGCCGAGAGGGACTCCATCGCCGCGGTCGAGCGCTCCTTCAGCAGCCGGTTCGCCTGCTCGAGCGAGACGTTCTGGGTCTGGATCGTCTCGGCGGCCTGGCGCAGCTTCTGGGCGCTCCGCTGCGTGTGCGCGAGGTAGGCGTCCTGCGTCTTGCGCATGAGCAGCAGGGGCACCGCGAACACGGCCAGCGCGTACAGGCCGGCGGCCTCGTAGGCGATCCCCATCACGGCGCCGACGAAGCCGTAGACGACGTAGTGCGGCATCAGCCACGCGAAGCGCTCCTTGAACACGGCCCACCAGCGCTCGTGGCCTTCCATCGAGACCGCGAGGCTGACGAGCGACATGTTGATCGCGAAGTACACCGCGCCGGCGGCGAGGCCGAGGATCGCGGTCGCGAGGTCGTGCCAGTGGCCCGTGACGTTGTTCGCGATCGAGAACACGCTGGCCGCGCCGAGCGAGGCGAACGTGAGCGCACCGATGTTGAACAGCACGTTGTGGAGCGCGGAGCGGCGGGCGCTCCACTCGACCACGGAGGTCGTGACGGCGATCGCCAGCGCGGCACGAGGCCCAAATAGAGCAGCGCCTGCAATCGCACCGACTGCTGCGACCGAGATCGTGCCCTCGTCGAACTCGAGCGCGAGCGCCTGCCCGATCCCGACGAGCGCGACGATCGCGATCAGGCCGAGGATGTCCTGGCTCTGCCCGAGCACGATCCCCGCGATGCCGGCGGCGATCCCGAGCACGCTGACGAGGCCGACCAGCAGTGCGAGGCGGAGCGAGAGCGAGAGGAAGCGCGGCCCGTGCATCGCGTGCGGCCGCGGATGGCGGCGCTCGGAGTCCGGCTTGATCTCGAGTGCGGCAGGGATCGGCGCGTGGTGCTCACCGTCCTCCGGCACCGCGACGAGGCGCGCGGTGCGCTCCGCCGGGACGAGCAGCGGCTCGGAGCTCGCGCCGAGCACGCGGTTGCGGCCCTGGAGCTTCGCGCGATAGACGGCGAGGTCGGCCTGGTGGATCAGCTCGTTCGGATCGGTGCCGTCCTTCGGGTACCCCGCCACGCCGATCGAGACGGTGGCCCTGATCGGCTCGCTCGAGGTCTCGACGTCGAAGTGCCGCTCGGCCACCGCGCGGCGGATCCGCTCCGCGATCTCGAGCGCCTGCTCGGGCGGCGTCTCGGGCAGCAGGATCGAGAACTCCTCGCCGCCGAACCGGGCCGGGATGTCGTAGTGGCGCAGCTGCGCACGGAAGACCTCGGCGATGCCCTTCAGGACGGCGTCTCCCGCGAGGTGGCCGTAGTTGTTGTTGATGTCGCGGAGCAGGTCGAGGTCGGCCATGATCAGCGACAGGGGCCGCTGGAAGCGCTCCGCGCGGCCGAGCTCCTCCTGGAGGGCGAGCGCGAAGTGGCGCGCGTTGAAGAGGCCCGTCTTCGGATCGACGCGCGCCTCGGCCTGCAGCGCCGGCACGGTGAGCGAGCGGTGCACGAGCAGGATCGGAGCGACGGCGAACGGGATCAGCCACGGGTTGTCGAGCCAGAAGTACGCAAAGGCGACGCCGAGCGCGGCCAGCACGAGCTCCGTGGAGAGGTTCTCGAAGCTGAAGAGGCCGGTCTCGCGGATCGAATGGCCGTAGGCGAGGTGCAGCATCACCGCGAGCAGCCCGTGGTTGACGAGCACGAGCACGACGCTCGCGACGAGCCCGGTGACGGCGAAGCGAAGGCTCGGGTTCGCGATCCAGGTCGAGTGCTCGATCAGCTGGGCCGCCCCCCACGCCGCCATCACCGCGACGACGTAGTCCGCGATGTTGAACGTCTGCAGCGGCCAGCGGTAGCGATGCTTCAGCCACTCCGGGATGTGCACGACGAGCACGAGCAGCGGCAGCTGCTGCGGCGGCAGGATCAGGGCCGCCGGCACGAGGAACACGATCGTCGTGTGGTACGACTGGTTCCGCGGCGTGCGCACCATGAAGAGCTGCGCGATCGCGGCGGCGGCCGCGAGGACCGCGAAGCCGAACCAGTTCGTCGTGTTCGGCAGCCGGTCGATGAACGGCAGCGTCACGGCGGCCGCGCCAACGAACACGAGCAGCATGTAGGCGCGCGCGATCGGAGACAGGCTCTCGCCCTCACGCGGCTCACGCATCGTGTCGAGCGGGGGCGCGGTCGTGGCGAACAGGGCCTCTTCGGGCGCGGTGGTCACCGCATCCAAGCCTTGAGTCGAAGCGAAACCCTCATTGCTGCCTTGCCGTTCTCCTCTCTCCGCCTTTCTCGACGGAGGTCCGCAGGAATTGAGAGCCCGGTTCGACGGAACGTACGTCTACGGGTCGGCGCCCGGCATCCCCCATTCGGGGAAAGTGCCGGGCGCCGCGAAGAATCACCCGTTCGGGGGACACCGGCGGCTCGCGCCGCCGGGCCCCGGGTTCCTTACTCCTGGGTCGTCGCCTCCGAGGCGGTTGCCTCGGTCCAGCTGGCGTCTGTCCAGCTCGCCTCGGCCCAGCTCGCCGCCGACCAGCTCGCCTCGGCCCAGCTGGCTTCGTTCCAGCTCGCCTCGGCCCAGCTCGCCTCGCCCCAGCTCGCCGAGGTCCAAGAGGCGTCGCGTCTGGACGGCCTCGTTCCAGCTCGCCGAGTCGAACACGGGCTGACCGTTGACCGGGTTCTGTGTGACGAACCCGTCGAGAGCTCCGTTCGGGTTCGGCGGGTCGTCCACCGAAGCCGAAGCCGCCGCATCGACCTCACCGACACCACCCGTGTAGCTCGGGTCGTTCAGGGCGCGGGCGCCGATCATGAGCGCGCCCTTGACCTGATCGGGCGTCCAGTCCGGATGCAGTGCCAGGATCTGCGCCGCAGCACCCGAGACGACCGGGGTCGCGAACGAGGTGCCCGACATCCACATGTAGCCCGGCTCGACGACGCGGTCGGGCAACTGGGTTGCCAGCGTCGAGTTCGCCGGCACCGGCATGATCAGCCAGCGACCGGGAGCGCTGATGTCCGGCTTGTGGAAGCCGTCGGCCGTCGTCCCGTACGCCGACCACGGAGCAACCGTGTCGTCGAACGTGGCCGCGTCACCGTTCTGGTCGAACGCGCCGACGGTGATCACGAACGGATCGTTGCCGGGAGCGTAGATCGGAACAGGACCGTCGGGCGTTGCCGTGGTTGCCCACAGCAGCGACGACGACGACGCCGTTGAACCACAGCTTCTCGACCGCCTGGTCGAGCGGGTCGGTCGTGAAGCTCGACGCCACGCCGCCCGCGATCGAGAAGTTCGCGACGCGGATGTTGTAGGCGTCCTTGTGAGCCAGGATCCAGTCGATCCCTGCGATCACGTCACTCGTGTAGGACATGCCGTTCGCATCGGCAGTGCGCACCGAGACGATCGGAGCGGTCGGGGCGACGCCCGGATAGTCGGACGAGGCTCCCGCAGCGATGCCTGCCACCATCGTGCCGTGGCCCTCTGCGTCGCCGGTGGCTCCGGGGTTGGACGACGAGAAGTTGACGCTCGCCACCACCCGGTTGCCGAAGTCGGCGGTCTTCGAGGTGTCGACACCGCTGTCGACGATCGCGATTGCCGGAGGCGTGACCCCCGCTGAGGTCGTCGAATCCCAGAGCGACGAGACGTCGGCGGTATCCCGCCACATCTCGCTGTCCTGGTAGTCCTGCGACGTGACCTGGACATCAGGGGTGATCGCCGAGATGTCCCGGACCTTCGCAAGCCGGAGGATCAGCTTGCCCGGGAGCGTCGCGGAGACGCCCGAGATGACCTTGAAGCTGCGGCGAACGGCGATGCCGGTCGACCGCACGTCGGAAGCGACCGTCGAGGAGCCCGTCGAAGAGCGGCCCTGGACGATCACCTTGAACATCTTGTTCGGTCCAGCCTGCGCCGCCTGAAGGAGGCTCGCCGGCACCGAAGCCGCCGGCGGGGTCGCCTTCGCACCGGCGGACGCGCCGGACGCAAGGACGCTCGCGAGCACGACGACCGAGAGCGCTACCGCACTCCTGCCCAGTCGCATCCGTGAACGCTTGTCCGAGCCGCCCCCGCGTCCCCAGAGGGCGCTGGCCCGTACATCAGTTGGATTGCCGCGATCTTGCCGCATATGTCCCGCTTTCTCCCTTCAGCGAACTGCCCTATGCAGTCGCCGGCCGCATGTGTGCCATAGAACTGGGCGAAACCTAGATCCCGCCACCCCGCCGAACCTCCCCCTTCCGGGGTAGTACGGCTCAAGTTCCCTCGTTCGAGTGACCCCGGCAGATACCCTCGGCCTGTGCGCCTACCGGTACCGCTTTCGGTCGAGGCCGCCGCGGCCCGTGCGGCCGGCCGCCTCTCGCGGCTCGCAGGGCGCGGCGGCGGCACGACCCTGCCCGGGAAGCTGCTCTGGAAGCTCGATCCCGGCGCCGTCGACCGGCTCGGGAGCGCGGCTTCCGCGCGGCTCTGCGCTGATCTCGGCGACGAACGGGAAGACGACGACCGCGGCGATGGCGGAGGCGGTCCTCGCGCCGCGCGTGAGGCTGGCCCACAACGACTCGGGCGCGAATCTCGTCTCCGGGGTCGCCTCGGCACTCCTGGAGGCGGACGGGGCCGAGCTCGGCCTGTTCGAGGTCGACGAGGCGGCGCTTCCCGAGGTCGCGAGCCGGCTCCGGCCGGGAGCGGTCTGCCTCGGGAACCTCTTCCGCGACCAGCTCGACCGCTACGGCGAGCTCGAGCACGTCGCCGAGGGCTGGCGAGCGGCCGTGGCCGGCCTCGACGCGTCCTCGACGCTCGTCGTCAACGCGGACGATCCGCTGGTCGCCGAGCTCGGTCGCGACCGGGTCGGCACCGTCCGCTTCGGCCTCGACGACCCCCGTCACGCCCGGCCCGCGCTCCAGCACGCCGCCGACTCCAAGTACTGCGTCGTCTGCGGCTCGCCCTACGACTATGCGGCCGCGTACGTCGGCCATCTCGGCGACTACCGCTGCCCGAGCTGCGGGCACGCTCGGCCGCCTCTCGACGTCACGGCGCGCGCGCTCGAGCTGCGCGGCCTCGACGGCTCGTCGTTCGACCTCGTGGCCCCCGAGGGGACGCGGCGGATCGAGCTGGGCCTGCCGGGGCTCTACAACGTCTACAACGCGCTCGCCGCGGCCTCGCTGGCCCGGGCGCTCGGCGCCTCGCTCGACGAGATCGCGGCGGGGCTCGGAAGCTTCGGCGCCGCCTTCGGCCGGTTCGAGCGGATCCCGGTCGGAGACGGCCGCACCGTGCTGATCCTGCTCGTCAAGAACCCCGCCGGCGCCAACGAGGCGATCCGGACGCTCGTCGACGGCGGGGCGCCCACGACCGCGCTGATCGCGCTCAACGACGGGATCGCCGACGGCCGCGACGTCTCGTGGATCTGGGACGTCGACTTCGAGCCGCTCGCCGGCGGGCTGGAGCACCTCGTCGCGAGCGGCGACCGCGCGGCCGAGCTGGCGCTGCGGTTCAAGTACGGCGGGCTCGACGGGGCCGCGCTCGAGGTCGTGCCCGGGCTCGAGGCGGCGCTCGACCGCGGGCTCGCGCTCACGCCGCCCGGCGGCGAGCTCGTGATCCTCCCCACCTACACCGCGATGCTCGCACTGCGCCGGATCGTGGCCGGACGGGGATACGCGCGCAACTACTGGGAGAAGGCGCCGGCGTGAGGATCGTCGTCGGGCACCTCTACCCGGACTACCTGAACATCTATGCCGACCGCGGCAACATCGCGGTGCTCGAGCGGCGCGCGGCGTGGCGCGGGCACGAGCTGGAGGTTCGGCCGCTCGGGCTCGGCGACCCGGTCGAGCCGGGCGCGTGCTCCCTGTACTACATCGGCGGCGGGCAGGACCGCGAGCAGGCGCTCGTCGCCGCCGACCTGGCCGGAAAGGGCGAGGCACTCCGGGCGGAGGTCGAGCGGGGCGCCGCCCTCCTCGCGGTCTGCGGCGGCTATCAGCTGCTCGGGCGCGGCTACCGCGACGCGCGCGGCCAGTGGCTCGAGGGCGCGGGGCTCTTCCCGCTCGAGACCGTCGCCGGCGAGCACCGGATGATCGGCGACGTCCTGCTCGAGTGCGAGCTCGACCCCGGCGAGCCCCGCACGGTCGCGGGCTTCGAGAACCACGCGGGCCGCACCCTGCTCGATCCGGGCGCCGTGCCGCTCGGCCGCGTCCTCGCGGGGTTCGGGAACGACGGCGAGAGCGGCTTCGAGGGCTGTCGCGTCGGACGGGCGATCGGCACCTACCTGCACGGCCCGCTCCTCCCGCGCAACCCGTGGCTCGCCGACTGGCTGCTCGGCGAGGCGCTCGGCGGAGTCGCGCTCGAGCCGCTGCCGGACGAGCTCGAGGCCGAGGCGCACGACGTGTCGGCCGCGCGCGCCCGCAGGAGGCGCTAGGGCACCCAGAGCGCGCCGAGGTACACCGCGGGGTCGCCCGGGCGCCAGCGCTGCAGGAACCGCTGGATCGGCGGGTGCATCACGACGCCCTCCAGCTCGTCGAGCGTGAACAGCCGGTGCCCGCGCACCGCGTCGTCCTGGGAGACGACCGCCTCGAGCGAGACGTCGCTGAAGTCGCTCGCGAAGATGATGTGGACGACGTGCTTGGCGGAGAAGCTGCGCCGCGGCTCGATCGAGTCGACGAGCGCGACCGGCCCCTCGAACGGGATCTCCTCGTCGGGGCCGAGCACCCCGATCTCCTCGCGCAGCTCGCGCACGAGCGCCTGCACGAGGCTCTCCCCCGACTTCACCCCGCCGCCGGGCAGCAGCCAGTACTCCTTGTCCTGCTTCTCCTGGCGGACGAGGAGCACCCGGTCGCGCCACCGCACGACCGCCGAGACCCGGATCCTGGGCTCGAGCGCCATCAGGCGGAGGACGACCCGAAGCCGCGGACTCCGCGGTCGCTCGCGGGCAGCTCGTCGACCTCGACGCAGCTCCGCGGCGGTGACGGGCATCACGACGAGCTGCGCGATCCGCATCCCCGGCTCGACGACGAACGGCTCGACGAGGTCGGTGTTGAGCAGGACGACCCTGCAGCTCGCCGCGGTAGCCGGAGTCGACGAGGCCCGGCGCGTTCACGATCGTGATCCCGTGCCGTGCGGCGAGGCCGGAGCGCGGCTGCACGAAGCCCGCGTAGCCGTCGGGAATCGCGACGGCGAGGCCGGTGCCGACCGTGCGCGCGCTCGCCGGGGCCGAGCTCGACGCGGTCGCAGGCGCTGAGGTCGAGGCCGGCGTCTCCCGCGTAGGCCGGAGCGGGCAGCACGGCGTCGCTCGCGGAGCCGCTGGATCGGCAGCTCGATCACAGGGTCGTCCGCTTCGCGTATGCCTCGGCGACGAGGTACGGGGCGAAGCGGCGGAGCTCGCGGCGCGGCAGCCTGGCCTTGATGTAGCACGCCGTCCTCGGTGTCGACCCGCTCGTCGATCGGCGCGCCGAGCGCGTAGAGCTCCGCGAGCTTGCCGCCCTCGGTGTGCGGCAGGAAGAGGCGCACCTCCTCGAAGCGGTCGGCGAAGCGCTCGGCGAGGCGGGCGCGCAGCTCGTCGAGCCCCTCGCCGGTCAGCGCGGAGACCTGCACCGCGCCCGGGAAGCGGTTCGCGAGGCGGCGCCGGCGCAGCGCGTCGACCCGGTCGACCTTGTTGAGGACGATCTCGACCGGCAGCTCGTCCGCGCGCGATCTCGTGCAGCACGGAGTCGACGGCGGCGACCTGCTCCTCGAGCCGGTCGTCCGGCGCCGAGGCGTCGACGACGTGCAGCACGAGGTCGGCGACGAGCGTCTCCTCGAGCGTCGCGGCGAAGCCCTCGACGAGCTGGTGGGGCAGCCGCCGGACGAAGCCGACCGTGTCGGTGACGAGGTAGCGGCGCCCGTCGTGCTCGAACCCGCGCGTCGTCGGGTCGAGCGTCTCGAAGAGGCGGTCGTCGACGGAGACGTCCGCGCCGGTGAGCGCGTTCAGGAGCGTCGACTTGCCGACGTTCGTGTAGCCGGCGAGCGCGACCGTCGGTGTCTGCGTCCGCTGCCGCTCGCGCCGCCGCTCGCCGCGCTGGCTCCGCACCTCCGCGAGGCGGCGCTTGAGGAGCGAGACGCGGCGCCGCGCGACGCGCCGGTCGGACTCGAGCTGCGTCTCGCCGGGGCCGCGCGTGCCGACGCCGCCGCCGAGGCGCTCGAGGTGCTGCCACATCCCCCGCATCCGCGGCAGGTTGTACTCGAGCTGCGCCAGCTCGACCTGGAGCTTGCCCTCGGCGCTCCTCGCGTGCTGGGCGAAGATGTCGAGGATCAGCTGGGTGCGGTCGACCACCCGCGCCTCGAGCGCGTTCTCGAGCGTCCGCTGCTGGGTCGGGTCGAGCTCGTCGTCGACGATCAGCACCTCGGAGCCGGAGCGCTTGTACTCCTCCTTGAGCTCCTCGAGCTTGCCCTTGCCGACGTAGGTGCGCCGGTCGGGCCGCGCGCGGTGCTGGACGAGCTCGCCGCCCGGCTCGACGCCGGCGGTGCGGATCAGCTCGCGCAGCTCGCCGAGCTCGTCCTCGTCGTCCATTCCCTGCGCGAGCACGGCGAGCACGAACCCGCGCTCGGGCTCGCTGCCCGGCGTGGGATCGGTCGGCGCTGCGTCACCGTGGGATTATTGCGCAGGAGATGAACGCAGAGACACTCGCGCAACGAACGCTCGACCTCGTCGACATCCCCTCGGTCAGCCGGGAGGAGGCCGCGATCGCCCGCTACGTCGCCGACGCGATGCCCGCTCGAGCGCGCCTTCGACGACGGCGACTCGGCCCTGTTCACGACCCCGCGCTCGGGCGACCGCGAGCTGATCGTGCTCGCGGGCCACCTCGACACGGTGCCGGCGCAGGGCAACATTCCGGGCCGGCGCGAGGGCGACACGGTGGTCGGGCTCGGCGCGAGCGACATGAAGGGCGGGCTCGCGGTGATGATCGAGCTCGCGCACTGGGCCGCGGAGTCGCCCGACCTCGCCTTCGACCTCGGCTTCCTCTTCTTCCCGCGCGAGGAGATCGGGCCCGACGAGAACGCGCTCCCGGCGTTCTTCGAGGGCTGCCCCGCGCTGTTCGAGGCCGGGCTCGTGGTGCTGCCTCGAGCCGACCGACAACACGATCCAGGCTCGGCTGCCTCGGCAACATCTCGGCCCGCATCGTCTTCCGCGGCGAGAGCGCCCACTCGGCGCGCCCGTGGCTCGGCGTGAACGCGATCGCGAAGGCGTTCGAGGGCCTGCAGCCGCTGCTCGAGGTCGTGCCGCACCCCGTCGAGGTCGAACGGCCTCATCTTCGTCGAGGTGATCTCCGTCACGCAGATCCACGGCGGGATCGCCGACAACGTGATCCCGGACCGCGTCGAGGCGACGATCAACTTCCGCTACGCGCCGACCCGCACCCCCGAGGAGGCCGAGGCGCGCCTCGCGGCTGATCGCGCCCGACGCGGAGATCCTCGCCCACGCACCGCCCGGCGCGGGTCGTCTCGCTCGCCGCTCGTGGAGCAGCTCCGCCGCGCGGGGCCGTTCGCGGTCGAGCCGAAGCAGGCCTGGACGAACGTCGCCGACTTCACGAGCCGCGGCCTCGACGCCGTCAACCTCGGCCCGGGCGCGACCCGCTTCGCGCACCGGCGCGACGAGCAGGTCGAGGTCGAGGAGCTGGTGCGCACCTACGAGGCGCTCCAGCGGTTCGCTAGCGTCTAGCAGATGCGGCTCTCCCCCGTCCTCGCCGATCTCGGCACCTATCCGTTCGTGCGGCTCGAGGAGGCGAAGCGGCGGCTCGCCGCCGAGGGCGTCTCGTTCGTCGACTTCGGCATCGGCGACCCCCGTGAGCCCGTCGAGCCGTTCATCCGGCAGGCGCTCGTCGACGGGGTCGAGGAGCGGATGGGCTACCCGCTCGCGCAGGGCCTGCCCGAGCTGCGCGGCGCGGTCGCGGGCTGGTGCCGGCGCCGCTTCGGCGTCGAGCTCGACCCCGACACCGAGATGTCCCGACGCTCGGCTCGAAGGAGGCGATCTTCTCGTTCGCGCAGGTCGCGCTCGACGTCGCCGGCGGGAAGGACCTCGTGGTCGTGACCGAGCCGGGCTATCCGGTGTACGAGCGCGGCGCGCTCTTCGCCGGCGGCCGCGTGCTGAAGGCGCCGCTCCTCGAGCGAAACGGCTTCCTGCCCGACCTCGACGCGATCGACGCGGAGACCTGGGACCGCATCGCGGTCTTCTGGGTCAACTACCCGAACAACCCGACGGGCACCGTGGCGCCGCTCTCGTTCTACGAGGAGCCTCGCCGCGCTCGCGCGTCGAGCACGACTTCCTGCTCTCCTCCGACGAGGCCTACACGGAGCTCTGCTTCGGCGAGGCGCCGCCGTCGGCGCTCCAGCTTCGCCTCGCGCCGCAACGTCGTCGTCTTCAACACGCTCTCGAAGCGCTCGTCGATGACGGGGTACCGCTCGGGCTTCGTGGCCGGCGACCCGCGAGCTGATCGGCGCGCTGCGCGCGTTCCGCCCCACCGTCGGCACCGCGCCGCAGGAGTTCGTGCAGCGCGCGGCGATCGCGGCCTGGGGCGACGAGGCGCACGTCGAGCGGATGCGCGAGGTCTACCGGCGCAAGCGGGAGATCCTGCTCGAGGCGCTCCGCGAGAAGGAGATCCGGGTCGCCGGCGGCGAGGCGACGATGTACCTCTGGCTCGAGGTGCCGGGCGGCGGCTCCTCGGAGGCGTTCGCGACCGGGCTGCTCGAGCACGGCGTCGTGGTCGCGCCGGGCGCCTTCTTCGGGCCCGCCGGCGAGGGGTACGTCAGAATCGCGCTCGTGCCGACCGAGGACGAGTGCGACCGCGCCGCCGCGATCCTCCGGGAGGCGCTGTGACGTCGAGGAGACGATCGCCGCGCTCGACCGCGGCGAGCGTCCGCGTCGCCGAGCCGCAGGGCGACGACTGGGTCGTCGAACGTCGAGGCGAAGCAGGCGATCCTCGACTACTTCCGGCCTGCGGAAGATGGAGCCGCAGGAGGTCGGCCCGTTCGAGTACCACGACAAGATCCCGCTCAAGCACGGGTACGCGGCGCTCGGCGTGCGCGTCGTGCCGCCGGCGGTCGCCCGCTACGGCGCCTTCCTCTCGCGAGGGCGTCGTGCTGATGCCGAGCTACGTCAACATCGGCGCCTGGGTCGGCCCGCGCACGATGGTCGACACCTGGGCGACGGTCGGCTCGTGCGCGCAGATCGGCGCCGACGTCCACCTCGCCGGCGGCGTCGGGATCGGCGGCGTGCTCGAGCCGGTCCAGGCGCACGCCCGGTGATCGTCGAGGACGGCGCCTTCATCGGCTCGCGCTGCATCGTCACCGAGGGCGTTCGCATCGGCGAGCGAGGCGGTGCTCGCTCCGAACGTCTCGCTGACGGCGTCCGTGCCCGTCATCGACGTCACCGGGCCGGAGCCCGTCGAGTACCGCGGCTTCGTGCCGCCGTACTCCGTCGTCGTGCCCGGGTACGCGCTCGAAGGAGTTCCCGGCCGGCACGTACGAGGTCGCGTGCGCGCTGATCATCGGCCGGCGCAGCGCGCAGACCGATCTCAAGACGAGCCTGAACGACGCGCTACGCGAGTTCGAGATCGGCGCCTAGCTCGACCGCGGGGCCCGTGAGCCGGGCCTGACGGCCGCTGAGCTCGACGAGGAGCTCGCCGCCCGGAAGACGTACGGTCACCGGGCTCTCGCACCAGCCGCGCGCGACCGCGGCCGCGGCGGCGGCGACCGCGCTCGAGCCCGACGCCGAGGTCTCCCCCGCGCCCCGCTCCCAAACCGACACGCGGAGGGTGTGCGCGTCCTCGACCTCGACGAGCTGGACGTTCGTGCGCTCGGGAAAGCGCGGATGGCGCTCCAGCAGCGGCCCGAGCCGGAGGAGATCGTCGCGCCCGTGCTCGAGCCGGACGACGGCGTGCGGGTTGCCGACGGAGACCGGGGTCACCTCGAGCACCTCGCCCGCGAGGTCGAGGCTCTCGGGCGGGCCGACCTCGACCTCCCCGAGCTCCTGGTCGACGAGCCCGTCCTCGCGGATGTGCGCGCGCACCGTCCGGGGGCCGACGTGCACCGCCACGTCACGGCTCCCTGTGCGCTGCGCGAGCCACGCTGCGGCGATGCGCGTGCCGTTGCCGGACATCTCCGCGAGCGAGCCGTCGGGGTTCCAGATCAGCACCGTCAGCTCGTCGCCGGTCGCGGAGAGCACCTCGAGCACGCCGTCCGAGTCGGCGCCGACGGAGAGCGCCTGCGCCTGCTCCGGGGTCAGCGGCGCGCCGGTCTCAGCCCGCTCGACGAGCAGGTAGCTGTTGCCGAGCGCGTGCCATTTGCTGAATCTCATCGGCGACCTCGTGGGCTGGGCGATCCGCATTGACCATAACGAGGCCGGGTATGCGCCGCATCCATTTCCGCTGGTAGGCGGCGTACCGGCGGGTGCGGACGACGATCGCGGCCCGCGCCTCGTCCCGCGGCAGCTCCGCCACCTCGTCGAGCCCGAGCGCCTTGCGCGCGGTGATGGAGACCCGCCCGGCGAGGGCGGTCCGCACCTCCTCCTGGACGCCGGCGTCGAACATCGCCTCGGTTCGCCGCTCGATCCGGCGGAGCAGCTCCTCCGGCGGCACGTCGAGGCCGACGACGCAGCGTCGGGTGGCGCGTCTCGCCGGCCCAGAGCCGATCGTCGGCCGGAACGAGCGACTCGCCCGCCTCGGCCAGCTCGAGCGCGCGCACGACGCGCCTGCGGTCGTTCGCGTGCACGACGGCCGCGGCTTCCGGGTCGCAGCTCGGCGAGCCGCCGTGTGCGCCGCCGCCGCGCCGTCGCGGTCGTAGGCCTCCTCCCATCGCGCCCGCGCCCCGGGCGGCGGCGCCGAGCGGCAGCCCGAGCTCGGCGAGCGCCGCGCGCAGGTAGAGCCCCGTGCCTCCGGCGACGACCGGAGTCCGGCCCGCGGCGACGAGCTCGTCGATCGCCGCGTGGGCGAGCCGCGCGTACTCGCCGACCGAGCCCTCGTGGTCGAGCGGCCAGATCGCGACGAGCCGCGTCGGCCGCGCGGGCTGGCAGGTCAGGATCGGCAGGCCGCGATAGGTCTGCATCGAGTCGCACGAGACGACTTCGCCGCCGACGAGGTCGGCGACCGCCTCCGCGACGGCCGTCTTGCCGCTCGCGGTCGGCCCGAAGATCGCGATGACCATTCCAGCCATGTCCCCAGGGGGAACCCCCACTGATCAGCCTAGTCGCGGAAATCCGCACGGGACCGTGCCGAAACTGTGCCGAGTTCGTCACGCCGCGACGGCGGCCGCGAGGCGCCCGCGCAGGGTGGTCGAGGTTGCGCCCTCGATCAGCACGGGCACGAGCTCGCCGGGTGCGGCGTCGCCGCTGAAGTTCACGGTGGTGTTGCGACGCGTCCGGCCGCGGAGGACGGCGGCATCGGTGCGGCTCGAGCCTTCGACGAGCACCTCCTCGATCCGGCCCACGCGCTCCTCGTTGCGCGCGTGCGCGCGAGCGCTGCACGAGGTCGATCAGCCGCTCGATCCGCTCGCGCTTGACCTCCTCCGGCACCTGGTCGGGCATCGCGGCCGCGTCGGTGCCCTGGCGCGGCGAGTAGACGAAGGTGAACGCGCCGTCGAAGCCGACCTCCTCGACGACGGCGAGCGTCTCCGCGGAAGTCGGCCTCGGTCTCGCCGGGGAAGCCGACGATCAGGTCGGTCGTGAGCGCGAGGTCGGGGATGCCGGCCCGCAGCTCCGCCACGAGGCGAAGGTACCGCTCGGCCCCGTAGGTGCGCCGCATCGCCTTGAGGATCCTCGTCGAGCCCGACTGGAGCGGCAGGTGCGCGTGCTCGCACACCGACGCGCACTCGGCCATCGCCTCGATCACGGGGCGCCGGAAGTCCTTGGGATGCGGGCTCGTGAAGCGGATCCGCTCGATGCCCTCCACCGCGTCGCACGCGCGCAGCAGCTCGCCGAAGTCCGTGGCGAGATCGGGGAGCAGATCCCGGCCCCACGAGTTCACGTTCTGGCCGAGCAGCGTCAGCTCCCTCACGCCGTCGGCGGCGAGCCTCGTCGCCTCCGCGACGATCTCGCCGGGCCGGCGGCTCTGCTCGCGGCCGCGCACCGCCGGGACGATGCAGTACGAGCAGGTCGAGTTGCAGCCCATCGAGATCTGCACCCAGGCCTGGAAGCGGCGCTCGCGGTGGGCGGGCAGGTCGCCCGCGAACGACGTCCCATTCGCCGAAGCGCCCGCGCGGCGCGATTCCGCCGGCGCCGATCCAGTCGGCGAGATGCGGGATCGAGCCCGGGCCGAACGCGACGTCGACGTACGGGTACAGCTCGAACAGGCGGTCCCGCTGTGCCTCCGCGTAGCAGCCTCCGACCGCGATCACCTTCTCCGGGTCACGCTGCTTGAGCGCCGCGGCCTGCGCGAGGTGGGCGGCGAAGCGCTGGTCGGGCTTCTCGCGGATCGTGCAGGTGTTGAAGACGATCACGTCCGCGTCGAGCTGGTCGGCCGCCTCGCCGAGCCCGATCGACTCGAGCATCCCCTTGATCCGCTCCGAGTCGTGGGCGTTCATCTGGCACCCGAACGTGGTGACGTGGTAGCGCTTCACGCCGGAAGTGTAGAGCGCGTCAGCGCGCGTGGATCGCGCCGGCGCCCGAGACGTTCTTGGCCACGTCCACGGCGCGGCTCTCGCGGATCACGGTCACCTTGACCTGGCCGGGATACTCGAGGTGGTCCTCGATCTCGCGCGCGATCTCGTGCGAGAGGAGGACGGCGGTGTCGTCGTCGACCTCGGTCGGCTTCACGATCACGCGGATCTCGCGCCCCGCCTGAAGGGCGTACACCTTCTCGACGCCCTTATGGCTCGCCGCCAGCTCCTCGAGCGCCTCGAGGCGCTTGATGTAGTTCTCGAGGCTCTCGCCGCGCGCGCCCGGCCGCGAGGCCGAGATCGCGTCGGCCGCGATCAGGAGCACGGCCTCGACGGTCTGCGGCTGCACCTCGTAGTGGTGCGCCTCGATCGCGTGGACGACTCCCTGGGCCTCGCCGTAGCGCTTCGCGAGCTGGGTCGAGATCGCCGCGTGCGACCCCTCGACCTCGTGGGTCATCGCCTTGCCGATGTCGTGCAGGAGCGCGGCGCGCTTCGTCGTCTTGATCCGCCGCGCCGAGCTCGGTCGCCATGATCCCGCCGAGGTGGACGACCTCGAGCGTGTGCTTGAGCACGTTCTGGCCGTAGCTCGTGCGGAACTTGAGCCGCCCCAGGATCTTCACGAGCTCGTCGGGGAAATCGCCGCAGTTCGCCTCGTAGACCGCCTGCTCGCCCGCCTGGTGGATCACGTCGTCGATCTCGGCCTTGGACTGGTAGTACATCTCCTCGATCCGGGTCGGGTGGATCCGCCCGTCCTCGATCAGCTTCTGGAGCGTGAGCTTCGCGATCTCGCGGCGAATCCCGTCGAACGACGACAGGACGACCGCCTGCGGCGTGTCGTCGATGATGAAGTCGACGCCGGTGAGGTGCTCGAGGGTGCGGATGTTCCGTCCCTCCCGGCCGATGATGCGCCCCTTCATGTCGTCGGACGGCAGCTCGATCAGCGACACGGTGGTCTCGGCGGCGTGGCTCGCCGCGACCCGCTGCAGCGCGTCGGCGACGAGGCTCCGGGCGCGACGCTTCGACTCGGTGCGCGCCTCTTCCTCCTCCTGGCGGACGCGCCGGGCGAGCTCGTGCCGGATCAGCTCCTCGGAGCGCTCGAGGAGGTGCGCCTTCGCCTGGTTCACGGTCATGCCGGAGATCCGCTCGAGCTCGCCCAGCTCGGAGTCCTTCGCCGCCTTCAGCTCCTCCTGGAGCTGGCGCGCGTGCACCTCGCGGTCGTTCAGCCCCTGCTCGCGGCGCTCGAGCTCGACGAGCTTTCGCTCCGTCTCCTCCTCGCGGCCGAGTACGCGCTCCTCGATCTTCATGATCTGCGATCGCCGCTCCTGGACCTCGGCCTCGATCTCGGCGCGGAGACGCACGGCCTGCTCGCGCGAGTCGACCTGGGCCTCACGGCGGAGCGACTCCGCCTCTCGCTGGGCGTCGTGGAGCAGCTGCGCGCGGGTCTGCTGGGCCGCGCGGAATCTCGCTGCGCGGAAGAGCTGGGCGAAGAGAGCGCCGGCGACCGCTCCGAGCACGAGGCCGATGAGGATGCCGATCGCAAGGAGCATGGCGCGCCGCCTTCCCGTCGTGGGTAACCGATGGGTTGTCCCGCGGGTGTCCGCGGGTTGCTCGGCCCGTCATCGAGCCGGCACGCGCTGCTCCGAATCAGTGGGCCTCAGGGGCGAGGCCCGACGGTCGACGGCACGCCGCTAGAAACCTCTGGTTGGACGGAAGTGGACCGGTAGAAGGCGTGTCATTGGTTCGTGTTCGATTCGAAAACTGCGCTATGCAGGCAAAATGTCAGGACAAGCACAGCCATCCTACCGCCGCTCAAGGGTCGTCCGCAATGGCGGACGCCGCCGCCGCCTCGATCGCATCCTCGCCGAAGCCCTTTCGCGCGAGCCAGCGCGCTGCCGCAGGGCCGCCGCCGCGGCGCAGGACGAGCGCCCTGGCCCGCTCCGACTCGGGCGCGAGAGCCTCGAGTGCCGGGCCGATCAGCTCGTCGGGCACCGCCTGGCGCTCGAGGTCGTCCCGGATCGCCGCGTCCCCCCACCCCCGCTCCGCGAGCGTCCGCGCGCGCCCCGCCCCGAAGCGGGCATCGTCGACGACCCCTGCGCGCTCGAGCACCTGGAGCGCCTCGGCCCGCTCGAGCGGCGCCACCGAGCGCCGCGCGAGTCTCGCCTCCAGGGCGCGGCTCGAGAGATCGCGGTGGCGAAGCGCTCCCGCCGCAGCCGCGAGCGCCTCGTGACGGCGCAGCTCGCGGCGCAGGGCGCGCAGGCGGGCGCGGTCGAGCCGCTCTCCCACCGCGAGGCCGGTCGCCACGACGACATCGGTCGGCAGCACCCGCCAGGGCGCCCCGTCCAGCTCGACCGCGACGCGGCCCGGCCGGCGCGAGCGGAGCGCAGTGACCTCTACCACGTCGTGCCTATGCGGCGGTGGTTTCGACCTTCTCGGCTTCGGGCTCGGGCTCGTCTGCCACGACGACCTCGATGACGGCATCGCCGCCCTCGGTGACCGCGGTCGGCAGCAGGCGCGCCGAGACGACCTGCTCGTCGCCGACCTCCGCCTGGATCCGGGCGAGGATCTGCTGGCAGACATCGGGATGCTCGCGCAGGAACGCGGTCGCGTTCTGGCGGCCCTGGCCGAGCCGCTCGTCGGCGAAGCTGAAGTACGAGCCCGACTTCTGCACGACCTTCCGCTCGAGGCCGGTGTCGAGGACGCTGCCCTCCCAGGAGATCCCGGAGCCGTAGATGATGTCGAACTCGGCCTGCTTGAACGGCGGCGCGACCTTGTTCTTGACCACCTTCACCCGGACGCGGTTGCCGAACGCCTCGACGCCTTCCTTCAGCGTCTCGATGCGGCGGATGTCGAGCCGGACCGAGGCGTAGAACTTGAGCGCGCGGCCGCCCGGGGTCGTCTCCGGGTTGCCGAACATGACGCCGATCTTCTCGCGCAGCTGGTTCGTGAAGATGCAGATCGTGTCGGTGCGGTTGAGCGTGCCCGCGAGCTTGCGCAGCGCCTGGCTCATCAGGCGCGCCTGCAGGCCCACGTGGCTGTCGCCCATCTCGCCCTCGATCTCGGCCTTCGGCGTCAGCGCCGCGACCGAGTCGACGGCGACGACGTCCACCGCGCCGGAGCGGATCAGCAGCTCGGTGATCTCGAGCGCCTGCTCGCCGGTGTCGGGCTGGGAGACGAGCAGCTCGTCGATGTTGACCCCGATGTGCTTCGCGTAGGTCGGGTCCATCGAGTGCTCGGCGTCGATGAAGGCGCAGATCCCGCCGCGGCGCTGCGCCTCGGCGATCACGTGGTAGACGAGCGTCGTCTTGCCCGAGGACTCGGGGCCGAAGATCTCGATGATGCGGCCGCGCGGCAGCCCGCCGATCCCCAGCGCGAGGTCGAGCGAGAGCGAGCCGGTCGAGACCGCGCCCACGGACACGGCGGCCCGGTCGCTCATCCGCATGACGGAGCCCTTGCCGAACTGCCGCTCGATCTGGCCGAGCGCGGTGTCGAGTGCCTCCTGGCGATCCACGTCGTTCAACCTCCTAGCGCAACCGATTCCAAGACTGCGTACTGCGCTCCATCGGACCGCAGCACGGAAGAGTAGACAGCGGCATCGGACGGACTGACCTCGCCGAGGTCGGGCGGCGGGGCCGCGAGCCGCGGCGGGACGCGAAAGCGGACGACCGTGACGTGGGCCAGCCAGGGCCGCGCCTCGGCCCTGTACACGCCGAGCCCCTCCAGCCGGCCGGCGAGGTCCGCCGCCAGCGCGGCCCCGCGGCCGTCCTCGTCGTCGAGGGCGAGCATCCCCACGCTTCGCGTCTCGCGGTAGCGGGACACGCGGAGCGACGGCCGTCGCGCGACGCCGCGGCGGCGTCCCGCAGAGCGCCGCAGATCGCCGGGACCTCGCCCGCGGGCCGGGAGCCGAGAAAGGCGAGGGTGACGTGCAGGTTCGCCCGCGGAACGAGCCGGAACGCTCCCGCCGGAAGCTCCCGCTGCCAGGCCACGAGCCGTTCGACCGCGTCGCCGGGGAGCTGAAGGGCGAGAAAGAGCCGCGTCTTCGCATCACCCCCCACGCTAGCGGGCGAGCTCACCCGTCTTCGTGCCGGCTCTGTGTCAGAAGACGCCGCACGAGGTGGAGCGCGGCGACGGCGGAGCGACGGCGGATCGTCTCCCGGTCGCTCGGCACGTTGAACTCCGCAGACCGCTCGCCCTCGGGCCCGGACGCGTGGAAGTAGACGAGCCCGACCGGCTTCTCCTCGGTGCCGCCGCCCGGGCCGGCGACGCCGGTGACCGCGACCGCGACGTCGGCTCCGAGCCGCGCCCTCGCTCCCTCGGCCATCGCCGCGGCGGTCTCGGCCGAAACGGCCCCGTGCGCCGCCAGCACCTCCGATCCGACGCCCAGCTCGGCCTCCTTCACCCTGTCCGCATAGGCCACGATCCCGCCGACGAAGACGTCGCTCGACCCCGGCACCGACGTCAGCCGCGCGGCGACGAGCCCGCCGGTGCACGACTCCGCGGTCGCGAGCGTGAGACCGCGCGCGCGGCAGAGCGCGAGCACGAGCTCCTCGACCGGCCGCTCGTCCTCCGCGAAGAGGTACCGCGCCAGCGGCTCGCGGAGTGCGCCCGCGAGCTCGTCGGCCGCCGCCTCCGCCCCCTCGTCGACGACGAGGTCGACGTGGATCTCGAAGTCCCGCGCGCAGATCGTCGTCTCCACGCCCTCGCGCTCGCCTCCGGCCTCGGCCAGCGCCCTCGCCACCGCCGACTCGCTCGCGCCGAAGAAGCGGAGCACGCGCCGCCCCGGCGGTCGCGCCCGGCTCAGCAGCGCGCGCACGGGCTCGGTCTCGAGCGCCCGCGGCCACAGCCGCTGCAGCTCGCCCGGCGGGCCGGGCAGGACGACCGTGACCGCACCGCCGGTCTCGAGCACGAAGCCGGGAGCGGTGCCGGCAAGCCCGAGCGAGATCGCGCCCTCGGGCAGCGTCGCCTGCTTGCTGACCCCGGTCTCGAAGTCCGCATACGGGCGCCGCAGCCGCTCGGCGATCATCCGGGAGACGGCGCCGATCTCGTCGTGGAGCGCCGGGTCGAGCACGAGCTCACGCCCCGCCGCCCTGGCCACGAGCTCGGCGGTGCGGTCGTCGTGGGTCGGGCCGAGCCCTCCCGAGGTGACGCAGAGATCGGCGGCCAGCCCCTCGGCGAGCGCGGGCGCGAGCTCCTCCTCGCGGTCGCCGACGATCACGATCCGGGACGGCTCGAAGCCGAGCGCGAGCGCCTGCGCGGCGAGAAACGGCCCGTTTCGGTCGGTTCGCTCTCCGCGCACGAGCTCGCTGCCCGTGATCACGAAGACGGCGCGAGGGCGGCTCAAGCGGGCGTCTGCACGACGTGGCCGGACTTCGAGACGGTGATGTTGACCGGGCCCGGCCCAGCGAGCAGCACCCTCGTCTTGCCGTTCACGATCAGGCGGAGGTTCTCGCGGCGATCGGCGGAGATCCAGAGCGAGCGCGCGACGAAGCGCTGCGTGCGGCCCTTCTCCAGCGTGCCCGTGAAGAGCGTGCGACCTCTCGCCGAGCCGACGTGCACCTGGAGCGCCGAGCTGCCTCGCAGGCCCTGGAGCACGACGACCGCCACACCGGCAGGCGCGGTCGTGCTCGCCGCGGTCGAGGCGGCCGGCGGGAGGAGGTTGGGGATCTTCGCGGGCCCCGACGAGCCGCCGAACTTCCAGGCGGCGATCACGAGCGCCGTGATCACGCCGATCGCCACGAGCGTGACGATCACGACGTTCGACTCGACCCGTCTGTGGGAGCGGTCCCGGCGGCGCCCCTCGACGGTGCTGCGCGCACGGAACGGCGCCTCCTCCTCGGCGCTGACGTAGCGCGAGTTGTACTCGTCGACGTAGAGCTGCCCGTCGAGGCCGAGGTACTCGGCGTAGGTGCGCAGGAAGCCCTTGACGTACGTCTGCGCCGGCAGGACGTCGAACTGCTCGTCCTCGAGCGCGCGCAGGTACTTGCCACGGATCTTGGTCGCCGCCTCGGCCTCGACGAAATCGATCTCGCGGCGCAGGCGCGCCTCGCGCAGGCTGTTTCCGATCTCGAACACGGCCTCAAGTGTAGAGGCCCGGCGGACGGACGGCCTCTAGCCGGAGTAGCCCGCGAGCAGCGCGTAGACGCCGAGCGCGAGGCCGCCGGCGACGCCGATCCCGATCCCGAGCACGCCGAGGCGGCGCCCCCAGCGCGCCTGCCGCGCTCCACCGGCCCGTCCGAGCGTCCGCGCGATACGCTCGCGCGCCCGCCGGGCCTGCTGGATCGCGAGCAGGCCGAGCACGATCGGGAGCGGAAACGTGTACACGGCCTCGAGGACCGAGACCGCGGCCGACCGCCGCGCGATCACGATCGCGACCGGGTACGCGACCACCGCGAGCACGCCGAGCGCGAGCGAGCCGCGCGCCCGGGCGTTACTGCTTGATGTACGGGCGGCCAACCGCTGCCGGCGGGATCGAGCGGCCGATCACACCGGCGACCGCGATCAGGGTCAGGACGTACGGAAGCGCCTGGAAGAGCGTCGCCGCGGAGCCCGAGTACACGGGCAGCCTCTCCGCGAGCGCGCTGGAGAAGCCGAACAGACAGGCCGCGCCGAGCGCGCCGTACGGGTTCCACTTGCCGAAGATGAGCGCGGCGAGAGCGATGAAGCCGCGGCCCGCGCTCATGTCCTGGTTGAAGGAGTGCACGAACCCGATCGAGAGATACGCGCCGCCGAGCGCCGCGAGCATCCCGGAGAACGTCACCGACGAGGTAGCGCGTCCGGTACACGGAGATCCCGACGGTGTCGGCCGCCCGCGGATGCTCGCCGACGGAGCGCAGCCGTAGGCCCAGCGGCGTCCTGAACATGAACAGGGACGAGAGCACCACCAGGGCGAGCGCGAGCCAGATCATCAGGTTCATCTGCCCGAATGCGCCCTGGAGGTAGTTCCCGATCACCGGGATGTCGTGGAGGAAGTTGAGGTGGACGTCGGGGATCGCGGGGATGTCCGAGGGCGTCCCGGTCGAGCCGTAGATGTCGATGAACAAGAAGCCGGTGATCCCGACCGCGAGAAAGTTGATCGCGGTGCCGCCGACGATCTGGTCGGCGCGGAGGCTGATCGCGAAGAACGCGTGCAGGAGCGCCATCGCCCCGCCGGCCACCATCGCGATCACGAGCCCGCCCTCCCAGCTCCCGGTCTTGTCCGCGCCCCAGATCCCGAAGAAGCAGCCGGTCAGCATCATCCCCTCGAGGCCGATGTTCACGACGCCGCTGCGCTCGGAGAACATGCCGCCGATCGCGGCGAAGATGAGCGGCGTCGCGAAGCGGAGCGTCGCAGCGGTCAGGGCCGACCACGCGAACACGGTCTCGAGGTGGCCGAGGCTCGAGAACGTCGCGAGCGCACCCGCCGGGATCGCGAGGAACGCGCCGCCCGCCACGCACCAGCCGAGGCGCTTGTGGCCGCGCGCGAGCACCCAGACGCCGCAGAAGAGCCCGAGGAAGCCGATCGCGATCGGCACGTAGATCGTGCGCGCGTTGATCGGCGGCAGCGCGACGAGGAACGCGAGGAGGTCGAGCACGATCCCGACGATCCCGATCGTCTTCGGGCGGCCGACCACGCCGAGGTCGATCCGCTTGACGGGGACGCCGGAGACGGTCATGCGCCTGCCTCCGCCGCGGGTGCCGCGACCGCCTCCGCGCGCTTGCGCCGCAGCTTCCGCCGCGCGTTCCAGATGTACAGCACGAGCACGTCGGCGCCGACGAAGAGCACGACGAGGCCCTGGATGATCTGCGCCAGGTTCCCGGCGAGGTCGGGCCGGAAGATCGACGGGTCGAGGTGCCGCGTCGAGGTGCCGGTGTAGAGCGCGCCGAACAGCAGCGCCGCGAAGAACGTTCCCGACCGCGGTGTTGCGGCCGAGCAGCGCCACGGCGATCCCGATGAAGCCGATCTGCGAGGCCTGGAGGTCGGTGACCGAGATCCGGAACGCCCAGCCGAGCATGTCGATCGCGCCCGCCATCCCGGCGAACATCCCGGAGATCGCCATCGCCAGGAAGTAGTTCCGCGGCACGTTGATGCCGCCGTAGTGGGCCGCCTCCGGGTTGTAGCCCGACCGCGCGCACCTGGTAGCCGAGCGTCGTCCGGTTGAGGATGATGAAGAAGACGAAGAGCATCCCGATCGCGATGAAGAGGCCGATGTGGAGACCCTGGAGCTGCGGATTGCCCCAGAACACCGGGAGCCTCGCCTTCGGCACGACGTCGGGCGAGATCGGGACGAACTTCTGCGTCGGGTTCTGGAGCGGCCCGCCGAGCCCGAAGAGATACGTGCCGCCCCAGTAGCGCGATCCAGTTCAGCATGATCGTCGAGATCACCTCGTGGGCCCCGGTGGTCGCCTTCAGGAAGCCGGCGATCCCGGCCCAGGCCCCGCCGGCCAGCATCGCGAACGCGATCACGAGCAGGATGTGGAGCCAGCCCGCCATCCCCACGAAGCGCGAGCCGATCCAGACCGACATGTACGCGCCGACGAGGTACTGGCCCTGGCCGCCGATGTTGAACATCCCGCAGCGGAACGCGAACGCGACCGCGAGGCCGGTGAGGATCAGCGGCGTCGTGATGATCAGCGTCTGCTGCAGGTTGATCGCGGCGTTCGCCCGCGCGAGGCCGGTCACCCACGGGAAGAACCAGTTGAGCCCGGTGCCGTTGAAGATCGCCTTGTAGGTCGTGAACGGGTTGTGGCCCGTCGCGAGCACGACGAGGCCGCCGATCGCGAACGCGAGCAGGGTGGTGACGAGCGGGACGACGAGCCCGCCGGCGCGCTGCCCGAGGGCCATCCGGGCGGCGAGGCTCGGCATCGTGCCCTCGGGGCCGATCTCGACGGCCTCCTCCTCCTGCTTCTCCAGCGGCTCCTGCGGATACCGGTCGTCGGTCACGCCGCCGTCTCCCTGCGGCCGCCGCCGGTCATCTCGATCCCGAGCTGCTGCTCGGTCACGTCGGTGCCGTGCTCGCCGACGATCCGGCCTTCGTAGATCACGAGGATGCGGTCCGAGAGCGACAGGATCTCGTCGAGCTCGAGCGAGACGAGCAGGATCCCGCGTCCCCTGTCTCGCTCGGCGACGAGGCGGCGGTGGACGAACTCGATCGCGCCCACGTCGAGGCCCCGGGTCGGCTGCGCGGCGACGAGCACGCGCGGGTCGCGCGAGACCTCCCGGGCGATCACGACCTTCTGCTGATTGCCGCCGGAGAGCGCGCCGGCCCGCGTCGTCGGGCCGCCGCCGCGGACGTCGAACTCCTTCAGCAGCCGTCGCGCGCGCGAGATCAGGCGGCCCGGGTAGAGCCAGCCCCACTTCGAGTCCGGCTCCTCGCGGAAGTCGTGGAGCGCGATGTTCTCGGCGAGGCTGAAGTCGAGGATGAGGCCGCGCCGCTGCCGATCCTCGGGGATGTGGCCGACGCCGGCCTCGAGCATCGTCGCGCGCGCTCGCGTGGTGGAAGCGCTTGCCGCCGACGCGTGACCGTGCCGCTCGCGGCACGCCGCAGGCCGGTGAGCGCGTCGATCAGCTCCGACTGGCCGTTCGCGTCGACCCCGGCGACGCCGACGATCTCTCCCGCGTGCACGGTGAAGCTGACCCCCTTCACCGCCTCGAGGCCACGGTCGTCGAACACGTGCAGGTCGTCGACCTCGAGCAGCGGCTCGCCGGGCGACGCCTTGGCCTTCTCGACGCGCAGGAGCACGTCCCGCCCGACCATCATCCGCGCCAGCGAGTCCTCGGTCGCGCCCTCGCGCGGCACCGTGTCGATCAGCTTGCCGCGGCGCAGCGTCGTGATCCGGTCGGCGATCGTCAGCACCTCGTTCAGCTTGTGGCTGATGAAGATGATCGACTTCCCCTGCGCCGTCAGGCTCGCGATGATCGAGAACAGGTCGTCCGCCTCCTGCGGCGTGAGGACGGCCGTCGGCTCGTCGAGGATCAGGATCTCGGCGCCGCGGTAGAGCGCCTTCAGGATCTCGACCCGCTGCTGCTGGCCGACGGTGATGTTCTGCGACCTTCGCGTCGGGGTCGACCGCGAGGCCGAAGCGTCTCGGAGAGCTCGCGCACCCGCCGGTCGGCGGCGCCCTCGTCGAGGAAGACGCCGTTGTGCACCGGCTCGGTCGCGAGGACGATGTTCTCGGCCACCGTCATCACCGGGATCAGCATGAAGTGCTGGTGCACCATCCCGATCCCGTGCTCGATCGCCGCGCGCGGCGAGTCGATCGTGATCTGCTTGCCGTTGACGAGGATCTCGCCGGCGTCCGGGTGGTAGAGCCCGTACAGGACGTTCATCAGCGTCGACTTGCCCGCGCCGTTCTCGCCGAGGAGCGCGTGCACCTCGCCGGCCCTGAGGTCGAAGTCGATCCGGTCATTGGCGAGCACGCCCGGGAACCGCTTCGTGATCTGGCGGAGCTCGAGAACCGGAGTCGCGTCGGGCATCCGCGGGATTCTATGACGCGGGGCGCCCGCCGTGAGAGAGAGACCGGAGGGGCGAGCCTGGGCCCGCCCCTCCGGATGAAGCAGTTGCTACGCGACGGTGGTCGGGATGTTCTTGATCTTCCCGGCCTTGATCGCTGCCTGAACGGCCATCACCTTCGCGACGATCGACTTCGGCACCTTCGGGCTGATCGTGCCGATGCCCGAGCCGCCCTGGGCGACGCCGAGGACGAGGTTCCAGTTGCCCTTGTACTTGCCGGCCAGCGTCCGCTGGACGGTCTGGTACACGCCCTGGTCGACCTTCTTGATCGCGCTCGTGAGCATCTGCGAGCCGAGGTACAGCTGGTCGCTGTCGACGCCGATCCCCCAGATCCCCTTCTCCTTCGCCGCGTCGAGGACGCCGAGGCCGCAGCCGCCGGCGACCTGGAACTCGACCTGCGAGCCCTGGGCGATCTGGTTCAGCGCGACCTCCTTGCACTTCGCCTGGTCGACGAAGTCCTGGGAGTAGCCGTTGAGCTCGGTCGCGCCCGGGTCGGCCGCGACCAGACCGGCCTTGAAGCCGGCGATGTAGCGGTCGACCGGCGGGATCTTCAGTCCGCCGACCGTGCCTGCGACCTGCTTGCCGCCCTTCGCCTTCATCTCGAGGCCGGCGAGGTAGCCGGCGATGTAGCCGGACTCCTGCTCCTTGAACAGGATGCCCTGGACGTTCTTGGGCTTGTCGGCGATCGACGTCGCATCGACGTCGATGATCGCGAACTTCGTGTTCGGGAACTGCTTGGCGACCTGGTCGACCGCGTCGGTCATCAGGAAGCCGACCGCGATCACGAGGCCGTAGCCCTGCTGGGCCAGGCTCGAGAGGTTCGGGACATAGTCAGCCGCCGACTTCGACTCGAGCACGCGGCCCGAAACCTTGAGCTTCTTCTGTGCGGCCTGGAGGCCGACGTACGCCAGGTGGTTGAAGCCGCGATCGTTGAGACCGCCGATGTCGGTCACGAGACCGACCTTCAGCGGTGCCGCAGCATGATGCGCCTTGCTGGAAGCGCGGGCCGATCCGGCCACGATCGCAAGAGCGACCACCGCAATCGCCACCAGCGCAAGCGGCAAGAACCTTTTGATCCTCACTCGTTCCTCCTCGTCAGAGTTCTTCCGGCCGCCGTGGGACGGCTGCCCAGTGAATAGAGACGGTGACTCTACGCCGAAGTTGGCGGTGGTTCCAGCGGGTGCGGCCGCTACGGAACGGTGGTCGGAATGTCCTTCACCACGCCCGAGATGATCTGCTGGCGCACCTTTGCGACCGCCGCGGCGAGCCCGGCCTTGGCCGCCGGGCTGAACTTGCCGACTCCGACGCCGTCGCGGTCCAGGCCGAACACGGAGTCCTCGCCGCCCTTGAACGTGCCGTCCTTCACGTCCTGGATCGTCAGGAAGACAGACTGGTCGACCTTCTTCAGGGCGCTCGTGAGCACCTGCTTGCCGAGGTAGCCCTGGTCGGCGTCGACGCCGATCGCCCAGACCTTCTGCTCCTTCGCCGCGTCGAGCACGCCGAGGCCGCAGCCGCCCGCGACCGCGAACACGACCTTCGCGCCCGACTGGATCTGCTCGAGTGCGAGCTCCTTGCACTTCGCCTGGTCGACCCAGTCCTGGGAGTAGCCGTTGAGGAGCTTGATCGTCGGGTCGGCGGCCTTCGCGCCTGCCTGGTAGCCCGCGATGTAGCGGTCGACGGGCGGCTGCTTCTCGCCGCCGACGCTGCCGATCACGTGCGGCTCGGGCGTTCCCTTGAGCTGCAGGGCCGCGGCGTACCCGGCGAGGTAGCCGGCCTCCTGCTCCTTGAAGATCAGGCCGCGGACGTTGGCCGGCTTGCCGGTGAGGTCGGCGTTGCTGACGTCGACGATCGCGAAGTGCGTGTTCGGGAACGCGGCCGCCGCCTTCGCCACCGCAGCGGCCTGGTCGAAGCCGACCGAGATCACGAGGTCGTAGCCCTGGCGCGCGAAGGCGGAGAGGTTCGGGACGTAGTCGGCCGGGCTCGCCGACTGGTACACGCGCCCCTTGACTCCCAGCACCTTCTCTGCGCGGAGGAGGCCGCCGTAGGCGAGCTGGTTGAAGCCGTGGTCGTTGAGCTGGCCGATGTCGGTGACGAGGCCGATCCGGAGCGGGCCCTGGCCCACCGTCGAGGTCTGGCTGCTGCCGCTGCTGCTCTTCTTCGAGCCCCCGCCGCAGCCTGCGACGACGAGCGCGAGGAGAAGGGCGACTGCGAGGGCGCGGATCGCTCTCATCGGCGGGATGCTAGCCCGTGCCGGCATGGAGCCGCTGCAGCTCGTGCTCGTCGACGAGCACGCGGCGAGGCTTGGAGCCCTCGTAGCCCGAGATGATCCCGCGCCGCTCGAGCATGTCGATCAGGCGGCCGGCCCTGGTGTAGCCGACGCGCAGGCGCCGCTGGATCAGCGAGACCGACGCGGTCTGGGTCTGCACGACGATCTCGATCGCCTTCTCGAGCAGCGCGTCCTCGTCGGGGTCGAACTCGCCGTCGTCGACGGCGTCCTCGGCGAAGGCCTCGGGCAGCTGCAGCAGCGACTCGTCGAGCTCCTGGTCGCGCTGGTGGCGGCACTGCTCGACGACGAGGGCGATCTCCTCCTCGGTCACGTAGGCGCCCTGGACGCGCTGGAGGCGCGAGGTGCCGAGCGGCTTGAACAGCATGTCGCCCTGGCCGAGCAGGCTCTCCGCGCCGGACTGGTCGAGGATCACGCGCGAGTCGGTCTGGCTCGAGACGGCGAACGCGATCCGGGAGGGCACGTTCGCCTTGATCATGCCGGTGATCACGTCCACCGACGGGCGCTGGGTCGCGAGCACGAGGTGGATCCCGACGGCGCGCGACTTCTGCGCGAGCCGGATCACGGCGTCCTCGACCGCCTGCGGCGAGGTCATCATCAGGTCGGCGAGCTCGTCGATCACGACGAGCAGGTACGGGAGCTGGCGCTCGCCGCGCTGCCGCAGCGCGCGGTTCGCCTCGGGCAGGTTGCGGGCGCGGAGCTCGGAGAGCCGCTCGTACCGGCGGTCCATCTCCCCCACCACGTTGGCGAGCACGGCCGAGGCCTCCTTCGGGCTCGAGACGACGGGCGTGAGCAGGTGCGGGATCGACTCGTAGTGGTTCAGCTCGACGTGCTTCGGGTCGATCAGGATCAGCCGCGCCTCGTCCGGGTTCGCGCGCAGGAGGATCGAGGTGATGATCGCGTTGATGCAGCCGGACTTGCCCGAGCCGGTCGTGCCCGCGATCAGCACGTGCGGCATCCGCGCGAGGTCGGCCCAGACCGAGTTGCCGGAGATGTCCTTGCCGAGCCAGACGGAGAGCGGGCTCGCGGTCGCCGGCAGGTCGTCGAAGACGTCGCCGAGCGTGACGATGTTCGGCGAGAGGTTCGGCAGCTCGACGCCGACCGCCTGCTTGCCGGGGATCGGCGCGAGGATGCGGATCTCGGTCGTCGCGAGCGCGTAGGAGAGGTCGTCCTTCAGCGCCGGCGACCTTCGCCACCTTCGTCCCGGGCGCGAGCTGCAGCTCGTAGCGGGTGACGCGCGGGCCGGAGATCTGGCCGACGACGTTCGCGTCGATCCCGAAGTTGGCGAGCGTCTGCACGAGCGCCTCGGCGACGCGGCGGCCCGCCTCGGGCGAGGGGCCGCTGCCGGGCGCCGAGCGCTTGAGCAGGTTCCGGTCCGGGAGGTCGTAGTCGGGATGGCCGGGCAGCGCGTCGAAGAGGCTCGTCTGGTCGGGCTCCGGCTCCGGGACGAGCGGGTGCTCGGGCTCGTAGGCGAGGAGCGGCGGCGGGCCGGTCTCGGAGACGACGTCGGGGTAGTCGTGCTCGACGTCGACCGGCGGCTCGACGGCGTGGAGCACCGGCGGCAGCGGCGCAGCGACGGCGACGGGCTCGGGACGGGAGGCGAGCCTGCGCGCGTGCCCGTGCGCGCGGCGGACGGCGTGCCCCGAGCGGCGGAGGAACGCGCCGAGCGACGCGCCGGTGAGCAGGAGCAGGCCGACGACGAGGGTCGTCACGCCGACGATCGTCGCGCCGGTCGCACCGAGCAGCGCGGAGAAGAGCCGGTCGAGCTCGCGTCCGACCCAGCCGCCGTTCGCGCCGAGCGTGAGCATCAGCCCGAAGGCGCTGACCGCGAGGCCGGTGCGGAACGGGCGCACGTCGACGAGCGCGCTGCGGGCGACCATCAGGGCGCCGATCATCACGAGCGCGACCGGGAGCACGTAGCCGGCGTCGCCGACGACCGCCGTGATCGCGTTCGTGATCGCACCGCCGACGACTCCGCCGTTCCAGCCGAGGTAGAGGAGCGCGCCGAGGAAGATCCCGAGCGCGACGAGGACGAGGCCCCAGAGCTCGGTGCGGTGGGCGTGGGCGCGCCCGGACTTCGCCCGCTTCCGCTTCCGGATCCGGGCGGGAGACTTCGGGCGTAGCTTGGTCGTGCGCTTTCTGCGCGCCATAGACGCAGGTTCGCGGGGCGGGGCCGCCCTCCTGCGTCAGCCGAGCGAGGAGATGCGCTCGACGAGGAGCTCGACGAAGCCGGCCGCGTCGATCCCGGTGGCGACGTGGCAGTTCGCAGGCTGGCCCATCCGGTCCCAGAGGTCGACCAGCGTGCGGCCGCGCGAGAGCTCCCACGAGCAGTCGACGTCGACGTGGCGGTGCTTCGTCTCGAGCAGGCCGGGCCGCGCCACGTGCGCGACCGCGACGGCGTCGTGGATCGGCGAGCCGGCCCAGCCGTACTGCTCGCGGTGGAACTGCCGTAGAAGCCCAGCAGGTCGGCGACGATCCCTCCGGCCCTGCCGGCCGCGCGCATCCGCTCGGCCTCGGGCTCGCCGACGAGCGCCTGGTGCGTCACGTCGAGGCCGACCATCGTGAGGTCGATCCCGCTCTCGAACACGCGGCGCGCCGACTCCGGGTCGGCCCAGATGTTGAACTCGGCGGCCGGGGTGACGTTTCCCTCGGCGATCGCTCCGCCCATCAGCACGATCCGCTCGATCCGCTCCGCGATCCCCGGATGGAGCGCGAGCAGGAGCCCGATGTTCGTCAGCGGCCCCGTCGGGACGACGGTCACCGGGCGCTCGGCGGCGTTCAGCGTGTCCGCGAGCAACTCGACCGCGTGCCGTCGGATCCGGCTCGCGGCTCGGCGGCGGCAGGTCGGGGCCGTCGAGCCCGGACTCGCCGTGGACGTACGCGGCGACGTAGCGCTGCCGGACGAACGGCCTGTCGGCGCCGGCGGCGACCGGGATCTCCGCGCGACCGACCGCGTCGAGGAGGCGGATCGCGTTCGCGGTCGTCTTGTCGAGCGTCTGGTTGCCCGCGACGGTCGTGACGCCGAGCAGCTCGAGCTCGGGGCTCGCGAGCGCGAGGAAGAGCGCGATCGCGTCGTCGTGGCCGGGATCGCAGTCGAGGAGGATCGGCGTGCTCACGTGCGCAGTATCTCGTCCAGCTCGGCGGCGGTGGGAAGCGAAGGTTGCGCGCCCGGCCGCGAGGCGGCGATCGCGCCGGCGGCGCAGGCGCGTCGCAGGGCCTCGAGGCGGTCGCGCCCCTCGAGCAGCGAGACGAGCAGCGCCGCGCAGAAGGCGTCGCCCGCCGCGGTGCCGTCGACGGCGGTCACGGACGGAGGCGCGGCGCGGGCGATCTCGGTCCCGTCCTCGAGCAGCACCGCGCCCTCCGCGCCGAGCGTGAGCGCGACGAGCCGCGGCGTCTCGGCGAGGGCGTCGAGCTCGTAGCGGTTGACGACGACGAGGTCGGCGCGCCGGATCACCTCGGGCGGCACCGCGATCGCCGGCGCCGCGTTGAGGCAGAAGAGCCCCTGCGCCTGGGCGGCGGCGGCCGCGACGGCCTCGATCGGGATCTCGAGCTGGCAGAGCACCGCGTCGTCGTCGACCACGGTGACGTCCGCCGCCGCGAGGCGCGCGTTCGCGCCCGGGGCGACGACGATCACGTTCTCGCCGCCCGCGTCGACGAGGATCAGCGCGACGCCGCTCTCGCCCTCGTCGCGGCGCACGCCGGCGACGTCGACGCCCTCGGCCTCCAGCGAGCGCAGCACGAGGTCGTCCGTGCCGATCCGCCCGACGAAGCTCGTGCGCGCGCCGAGCCGGGCGGCCGCAACTGCCTGGTTCGCGCCCTTGCCTCCGGGGATGCGCTCGAACTCGGCACCGGTGACGGTCTCGCCCGGGCGCGGCAGCCGTTCGCAGCGCGCGACGAGGTCGACGTTCGCCGAGCCGACGACGCAGACGCTGGGCCTATGCGGCAATGGCGCGGAGGTCGTCGTGCGCGCGGCCGAGCAGGTTCTCGCGGAGGTCGAACAGCCCGGCCCAGAGCGAGGAGACGTCCGGCTCGAGCTCGACGCGCGCGATGTCGGTGAGCCCCTCGAGCGCGCGCACGAGCACCGCGAGCTCGAGGTAGGCCTGGGCGACGCGGATCGGCTCGATCTGCACGCCGGCGCGCTCCAGCACCGGCTGCCAGTCCATCAGCTCGGCGCGGCCGGGGCCCGCGTACCACGAGCGCCCCTCGGGGCCTCGCTCGGGCTCGAGCTCGAGCAGGTAGCGCTCGAGCGGCCGCTCGAGTCCCGCGATCGCCGTCTCGGCGCGGTCGGCCGCGTGCCGGAGCGACGCCTGCCGTCCGCCTGCCGTCGCCGGCGACGCGTCGCCGCGCGCCCAGCGCTCCAGCAGCCGGCAGAACGCGAGCGCCGAGGCCTCGCAGGCGCCGAGCTGGCCGACGAGCTGGCGCGCCGTCTCGGGCTCGGCCGCGTGCTCCTCGATCACGTCCGCCCAGCCGGGCAGGTGCCGGAGCCTCATACCTCGACGACCACCGGGAGGATCATCGGCCGCCGGCCGGTGCGGTCGTACACGAGGTGGGCGAGCGCGTCGTGGAGGTGCTCCTGGAGCAGCTTGATCTCGGTGATGTCGTCGTGGAGCAGCTCGATGAACACCTCGGCCGCCTCCTCGCGGAGCTCGTCGAGCAGCGGCTCGGCCCCCTCGCCGAAGCCGCGCGCGATCAGCTCGGGCGGCGGTGCCTCGCCGTCCTCGCCGACGCGTGGCGACGACGATCAGGACGCCGTCCTCGGCGAGCCGGCGCCGGTCGCGGAGCGCGACGTCGTGGATGTCGCCGACGCCGAGCCCGTCGACGAACGTCATGCCCGCGTCGACCTTGTCGACGATCCGCGCGCCGTCGGCGTCGAGCCCGACGACGGTGCCGTTCTCGGCGAGCACGATCCCGCTCGCGGGGACACCGGACTCCCGCGCCAGCTGCGCGTGGGCCTCGAGCATCCGGAACTCGCCGTGGATCGGCATCACCGCCTTCGGGCGCACGAGCGCGAGCATGAGGCGCTGCTCCTCGCGGCAGGCGTGGCCCGAGACGTGCACCGGCGCGTTCTCCTGGTGCAGCACCTCGGCGCCGGACCGGGCCAGCCGGTTGATCGCGTCGTGGACCCGTAGCTCGTTCCCGGGCACCGGCTTCGCGGAGATGATCACCGTGTCGCCGCGCTCGACCGAGACGGTGGGATGGTCGTTGTAGGCGATCCGCGTCAGCGCCGAGAGCGGCTCGCCCTGGCTGCCGGTGCAGACGATCATCGTCTCGTGCGGGGCGAGGTCGCCGAGGTTCTTCGGCTGCACGAGCGCGTCGTCGGGCACGTCCATGTAGCCGAGGCTGCGCGCGATGTTCACGTTCTTGCGCATCGAGCGGCCGACCACGCAGACCTTGCGGCCCGTCTGGATCGCGACGTCGATCGCCTGCTGCACACGGTGCACGTTCGAGGCGAACGAGGCGATCAGGATCCGGCCCTCGCGCTGCGGGATGATCGTGCGGAACGCCTCCCCCACCGTCCGCTCCGACGGCGTGAAGCCCGGCCGCTCGGCGTTGGTCGAGTCGCCGAGCATGAGGTCGACGCCGCGGTTGCCGATCTCCGCGAGGCGCCCGACGTCGGTCCTGAAGCCGTCCACCGGCGTGTGGTCGATCTTGTAGTCGCCCGTGTGGACCACGGTTCCCGCGCTGCTCGTGAGCACGACGGCGACGGCGTCCGGGATCGAGTGCGCCATGCGGACGAGCTCGACGCTGAACGGCCCGACCGCGAACGCGCCGTCCGCGGGATCCACCTCGACGAGCTCCACCGCGCGCAGCAGGCCGTGCTCGTCGAGCTTCGACTTCACGAGCCCGAGCGTGAAGCGCGTGCCGTAGATCTTCGGCACCGGCACGTCGCGCAGGAGATACGGCAGCGCGCCGACGTGGTCCTCGTGCGCGTGCGTGAGGACGACCGCGCGCACCTGGTCGGCGCGGTCCTTGAGGTAGGTCATGTCCGGAAGCACCAGGTCGACGCCGAGGTGCTCGTCGCGCGGGAACGCGAGCCCGGCGTCGACGACGACGATCTCGCCGTCGAGCTCGAACACGGTCATGTTCTTGCCGACCTCGCCGAGGCCGCCGAGCGGGATGATTCGCAGCATGACCTGAGTCTACGCGGGCGCGGCAGCGAGGAGGCCGAGCCGCTCGAGGCAGCTCCGCACCTGGGCGAGCTCTTCGGCGCTCGCGTCGACGAGCGGGAGGCGCAGGCCGCCGACCTCGTGGCCGAGCAGGTTGAGCGCCGCCTTGATCGAGATCGGATTGACGACGACGCGGAGCAGCTCGATCGCGGGCCGGAGCTCCTGGTCGAGCGCGCGCGCCCCGTCGAGGTCGCCGTCGCGGAACCGGCGCACCAGCTCCTGCACCTGCGGACCGACGATGTGCGTGTGGACGCAGACGCCGCCCGTGCCGCCGAGCTCGAGGAACGGCAGCAGGAGGTCGTCGTCGCCGGCGTAGAGCTCGAGATCCGTCTCGTCGAGGATCCGGCGCGCCTGGGCGAGGTCGGGGTTCGCCTGCTTCACCGCGGTGACGGTGGGGATCTCGCCGAGCTCCGCGAGCGTCTCGGGCTCGATGTTGATCACGACCCGGCTCGGGATGTTGTAGACGATGATCGGCCGGTCGCTGACCGCCGCGATCGCCTTGAAGTGCTCGACGATCCCCCGGGGCGGCGGCTTGTTGTAGTAGGGCGTCACGACGAGGAAGCCGTCGACGCCGAGCGCGTGCGCCTGCTCGGTGAGGTGGACCGAGTGGCCGGTCGAGTACGTGCCGGTGCCGGCGATCACGGTGGCGCGGTCGCCGACCTCCTCGACCGCAGCGGCGAACAGGACGAGCCGCTCCTCGTCGGAGAGGGTCGGCGCCTCGCCGGTCGTGCCGGCGACGACGATCCCGTCCGAGCCGTTCTCGACGAGGAACCGCGCGAGCTCGCGGAAACGGCCGAGCTCGAGCGACCCGTCGGCGGAGAAAGGCGTCGCGATCGCGGTGAGGATCTCTCCGAGCACGGATCGATTGTACGCCCCGCCGCGAGATCGTCACGAAACCGGCACAGACACGTGCGCCCCCGTCCCCTACCGTTCACCTCCCCGTGGGTGGGTGGGGGTTTGGGATGGGTCCTACCTAGAGAAGCGCTTCGAGCCCGACCGTCAACCCGGGCGGGAGCGAGCGGACGCGTTCGAGCGCGAGCAGCACGCCGGGCGCGAACGCTTCGCGCGAGAACGTGTCGTGCCGGATCGTGAGCAGCTCTCCTTCCCCGGCGAGGAGCACCTCCTGGTGCGCGACGAGCCCGGGCAGGCGGACGGAGTGGATCACCGGCGAGGTGCCCATCGCGGCCGCGGTCGCGAGCGCGGTGCCGGACGGCGCGTCGACCTTCGCCTCGTTGTGGAGCTCGATGATCTCGGCCCGCGGCAGCTGCGCCGCGGCCTCGGCGGCGAAGCGCATCATCAGCACCGCGCCGAGCGCGAAGTTCGGTGCATGGAACACGGGCACCCCGGCGTCGCGGGCGAGCCGCGTCGACGCGGTCACGGTCGAAGCCGGTCGTGCCGATCACGAGCGGCGTCCCACGCGCGACGCATGCCGCTGCGGTCCCCTCGACCGCGTCCGGACGCGTGAAGTCGACCGCGACCTCGGCGTCCTCGAGCTCGACCAGCTCGTGGCCCGCCGCCTCGAGCACGGGGCGCGACCGCTCGACCGACCTTCCCGTCCCGCCCGAAGAAGACGACCTTCACGCCGCCGCCTTCGCCGTCAGCGCGGGGTTGACCCGCTCGACCGCCGCGCGGAAGACCTCCTCGCTGGACCCGATCCCTGCCGCCGACAGGCGCTCGGGCGCGAGCAGCAGCGCCGCGAGCTCCGCCACCTCGTCTCCGTCGACGCTCTCGATCTCGGCGATGATCCGCTCGAAGGAGAGGAGCTCCGCGTCGGTGATCAGCGACTTCCCGAGCCGGCTCATCCGGTTCGAGGTCGACTCCATCGACAGCATGATCCGGCCCTTCAGGTTCTCCTTCGCGCGCTCGAGCTCGCGGGTGCGGAGGTTGCCCGCGCCGATGTCCGCCAGCTGCTCGGCGACGATCTCGAGCGAGGGCCCGACGTTCTCCTCGCGCGTGCCGACGTAGATGCCGATCAGCCCCGTGTCGGTGTACTGCGAGGCGAAGCTGTAGACCGAGTACGCCATCCCCCGCTTCTCGCGGATCTCCTGGAAGAGGCGCGACGAGGCGGAGCCGCCGAGGATCGAGTCGAGCAGCGAGGCGGCGAAGCGGCGGCGGTCGGAGCGCGAGATCCCGGGCGCGCCGACGACGACGTTGTACTGCTCGGTGTCCTTGCGGCCGAAGCGGAGGCTCGGTGCGCGGCGCCTTCACGAGCGGCCGGCGCAGCGGCGGCCTCCCGTCGCCCCGCCCCGCTCCCTCGCGGCGAAGCTCGCGCACGAGGTGCTCGTGGTCGACGTTTCCGGCGGCGGCGATCACCACGTTCGACTCGACGTACGCCGACGCGTGGTAGCCGGCGATCGCGCGGCGCCCGATCCCGGCGATCACCTCGACGGTGCCGATCACGGGGCGGCCGAGCGCGTGGCCGCCGAACACGGCCTCCGAGAAGAGGTCGTGGACGGCCTCGCCCGGAGTGTCCTCGTACATCGCGATCTCCTCGAGCACCACCTCGCGCTCGGCGTCGAGCTCGGAGAAGGTGGGCTCGAACACCATCCCGGTCATCACGTCGAGCGCCTGCTCGAGGTGCGAGTCCGGGATGCGCGCATACACGACGGTGTGCTCGCGCGAGGTCGCCGCGTTCAGCTCGCTGCCCATCTCGTCGAAGATCTCCGCGATCTCCTGCGCGCCGTGACGGCGCGAGCCCTTGAACAGCAGGTGCTCGATGAAGTGCGAGACGCCGGCGCGGTCGGGGCGCTCGTCGCGCGAGCCCGAGCCGATCCAGAAGCCGATCGACACCGAGCGCACGCCCGGCACGCGCTCGGAGACGACGCGCTCGCCGGAGTCGAGCTCGGTGAGGCTGTACTTCTGCACGGGCTACAGCCTACGCCGTCGGCTCCCGCACTCCTCGCGGCGCGACGAACCGCCGGCCCGCTCCGCCCTGCTCCCAGAAGAGCGTGACGCCGCGCTCGGTCTGCCACGCGGCGAGCCGCATCCAGGTGACGGCGGCCGCGACTCCCATCCCGGCCACGCCCCCGCCGAGGATCGAGCCGAGCACGAGGCTGCCCGCCGCCAGGGTCGCCACGGCGAGGACGGTCACGACGACCGTGCTCGGCAGCATCATCCGCCACGCCACCCGCCACCGACGGCTCGAGCCGCGCGTCCGCCGGGAGCGGCTCGGGCTCGGCGCGGAACAGGGCCGAGCGCCGGTCCGCGAGTGCGGCGAACGCGAGCAGCGCCGCGCCGAACGCGAATCCGACGACGGCGGATCTCGGCGTGGCTCCGGCGGCCAGGGCCGCCACGAGCACGATCCCGCCGAGCGCGAGGCGGATCGGCACGATCAGGGAGAGGCTCGCGCCGGCCGTTGCGACCCGAGGTGCGTCCTCGGAACCAGCAACGGCCGGCGCGCGCATCGTCGTCCTACCGGCGCCCGCCTCCGCGGCCGCCGCGGTCGCCGCCGCTGCGGCGGGGACGCTCCTCCTCGGGCTCCCGTGGCGGCGCGTTCTTCGCCCGCTCGATCAGCTCCTCGGGCTGCACCAGCTTGCCGTCCTCGTGCTTGGCGACCAGCTTGAGGCCGATGCGCCCACGCGCCTTGTCGACCTCCTGGACGATCACGTCGAGCTCGTCGCCCCGCGAGATCACGTCCTCGATGTGGCCGACCCGGCCGGGGCCCACGTTCGAGACGTGGAGCAGGCCGTCGGTGCCCTTCTTCAGCTCGACGAAGGCGCCGAACTGCGTGGTCTTGACGACCTTGCCGGTGTAGGTGTCGCCGACCTCGGGCTCCTTGGTCAGCGCCTGGATCGCGGCGATCGCGGCGTCGGCCTTCGTGCCCTCGGTGGCGTAGATCATGATCGTGCCGTCCTCGTCGATGTCGATCTGGACGTCGTAGTCGGCCTCGAGGCCGCGGATCGTCTCGCCGCCCTTGCCGATCACCATGCCGATGAACTCCGGGTTGATCTTGACCGTCGAGATCCGCGGCGCATGGTCTGCGAGCGCGCCTCGCGGCTCGGCGATCACCTCGAGCATCTTGTCGAGGATGAAGGCGCGGGCCTGCTTCGCCTGCTCGAGCGCCTGCGCCATGATCTCCCGCGTGACGCCGGTGATCTTGATGTCCATCTGCAGGGCGGTGACCCCCTCCTTCGTGCCCGCGACCTTGAAGTCCATGTCGCCGAGGTGGTCCTCCGCACCCTGGATGTCGGTGAGGATCGCGTAGTCGTCGCCCTCCTTGACGAGGCCCATCGCGATGCCGGAGACCGGTGCCTTGATCGGCACGCCGGCGTCCATCATCGAGAGCGTCGAGCCGCAGACGGAGCCCATCGACGACGAGCCGTTCGACTCGAGCGTCTCGGAGACCAGGCGGATCGTGTAGGGGAACTCGTCGGCAGGCGGCACCATCGGCTCGAGTGCCCGCTGTGCGAGCGCGCCGTGGCCGATGTCGCGCCGCTTCGGGCCGCGCATGAAGCCCGTCTCCCCGACCGAGTAGGGCGGGAAGTTGTAGTGGTGCATGTAGCGGCGCTCGTTCTCGAGGGAGAGGTCGTCGATCCGCTGCCCCTCCTTCGCGGTGCCGAGCGTGCAGAGCGTCAGGATCTGCGTCTGCCCGCGCGTGAAGAGGCCCGAGCCGTGCGTGCGCGGGGAGACCCCCACCTCGCACTCGATCGGGCGGATCTCCTCGAGCGAGCGACCGTCGGGCCGGCGCTTGTCGGACGCGATCTTGCGCCGGACGATGTTCTTGTAGATCGCCTCGGCCGCGCGCTTGACGTAGCTCTTCGTGAGCGCGTCCTTCCCGACCTCGCCCTCGGGGCCGGGCGCGCCGACCGGGAAGGGCAGCTCGACCGTCTCGACGATCCGCTCGAAGAGCAGATGGCGCTTGGCCGACTTCAGCTCCTTGGAGTCCTGCTCGGCGTCGGTGAGGGCGACGAGGTCGCTCTCGAACTGATCGCGCACCGGGCCTTCGACGGCCGCCTGGCGCAGCTTGTCGAGGATCAGGTTGAGGCTCGACCGCACCTGCGTGAGGCGGGTGATGTCGGCCTCGGTCGACTCCATCGTCAGCGCCGGGCAGAGCTCGTCGCAGAGCTCCTCGACGATCGCGCCGGCCTCGCGCAGGCCCTCGGCCTGGATGCGGGCCGCGATCGCCGGGCCGTGCGAGCCCTCGAGCTCGGCGGTCAGCTCCATGTCGAGCCACTTCGGCTTGCCGACCTGCCGCGCGGAGCTCCTCCTGCGCCTCGCACAGCTTGCGGATCTCGCCCTGCGCGAGGTCGAACGCCTCGAGCAGCGTCTGCTCGGGCACGACGTTCGCGCCGGCCTCGACCATCGTCAGCGCATCCTTGGTGCCGACGACGATCAGGTCGAGCTCGCTGTCGTCGTACGTCTCCTGCAGCGTCGGGTTGACGACGAGCTTGCCGTCGATCAGCCCGATCCGCACCGCCCCGACGGGGCCGAAGAACGGCAGCGACGAGATCATCAGCGCCGCGGAGGCGCCGTTGATGCAAAGGATGTCGTGCGGCACGACGAGGTCGGCCGAGAGGACGGTGCAGATGACCTGCACCTCGTTCTTGTAGCCCTTCGGCCAGAGCGGCCGGATCGGGCGGTCGATCATGCGGGCGGTCAGGGTGGCGCGCTCGGTGGCGCGGCCCTCGCGCTTGAAGAAGCCGCCGGGGATCTTGCCCGCGGCGTACATGCGCTCCTCGACGTCGACGGTCAGCGGGAAGAAGTCGGCGCCCTCGCGGGCCTCCGGCCTTCCCTGCGCAGTCGCGAGCACCATCGTGTCGCCCGCACGGACGACGACAGCGCCGTCCGCCTGCTTCGCCAGCTTGCCGGTCTCGAACGTGATCGACTCCTCGCCGATCGCGACGGTAACCGAGGCCTGGCGCTCGGTTGCGATACTCATCTCTCTATTCCTCCACTCTGCTTATGGGTGGAGGGTGGATGTTTGGGTCAGCGTCGGATCGCGGCGCTCGCCCAAACTTCCACCCTCCCTTGTCGAGCTAGCGCCTGAGCCCCAGCTCCTTGATGAGGGCGCGATAGCCCTCGAGATCGTGCTTCTGGAGATAGTTCAGGAAGCGGCGGCGGCGGCCGACGAGCTTGAGCAGGCCGCGGCGCGAATAGTGGTCCTTCGCATGGGTGCGCAGGTGCTCGGTGAGCTGGTTGATCCGCTCCGTGAGCATCGCGATCTGCGCCTCCGGCGAGCCCGTGTCGGTCTCGTGCCGGCCGTGCTTCTTGAAGATCTCGGACTTTGCTTCCTTGGTGAGGGTCATTGCACCTCCGTTGTGTGGACTCCGCCGGTCCCCGCACGCCGCGCAAGGAAGACGCGTACGGCCGAGACCGGGGTCGCGCTCAAGGGTACCAGCGACCGTGTCAGCGCGCGTGGCGGTACAGCCTGGGCCGCAAGAGCTCGCGGCTGACCGGAACGGTGAGCGGGAGCCAGCCGACGTAGCCGCAGTCCGGGCACCCCGGATTCACGATCAGCGTGCCGCCGCGCTCCGGCTTCGAGTAGATCGTGCCGCACTCCAGGCAACGCACACTCTGGTACATCGTGAGCGGCGCCTCTTCCCCCATGACCGGGAAGACGCCGCGAACCGTGGAATCTTGCGGGGTTCAGACCGGTCGCACGGCCTCTCGGGTCGCCTCGACGTCGCGCGCGATCTGCTCGATCAGCGCCTCCTCGCTCGGGAACGCGTGCTCGTCGCGGAGGCGCTGCCAGACCTCCACCACGAGGCGCTGCCCGTAGAGGTCGCCGTCGAAGTCGAGCAGGTAGGGCTCGATCCGCCGCTCCGTGCCGCCGTAGTGCGGGTTCGTGCCGATCGAGAGCGCCGCCCGGTGGCCGCGCGCCGCGCCCGCGTAGATCCCGAACCGCGGGACGAGGAGGCTCGAGTCGATCCCGAGATTCGCGGTCGGATAGCCGAGCGTGCCGCCGCGGCGCTCGCCCGGCACCACGATCCCGTCGAGCTCGGGCGGCCTGCCGAGCAGCGCCGCCGCGCCGGCGACGTCGCCCTCCTCGACCAGGGCGCGGATCGCCGAGGACGAGACGCCCGGCACCTCGGGCGCGGTCCGCACCTCGAAGCCGAGGTGCTCGAGCAGCTCGAGGTCGCCGCTGCGGCCGTGGCCGAAGCGGAAGTCCGCGCCCGCGACGACGACCTCGGCGCCGATCGCGCGCAGGTACTCCTCGGCGAACGACTCCGGTGAGAGTCGCACCACCTCCGGCGTGAACGAGACGATCAGCGCCGCCTCCGCGCCGGCCTCCTCGAACAGCTCCAGCTTCCGCTCGAGCGTGGTGATCAGCTCGACCCGGTGGCCGAAGGCGACCCGCGGGTGCGGGTCGAACGTGAGGACCGTGGCGGCGAGGCCCGTGTCGATCGCCGTCTGGATCACGCTGCGATGGCCGCGGTGGACACCGTCGAAGGCGCCGATCGCGACCGCGCGGGGCTGGCGGTCGAGCTGGGACGGTACGTGCGCGATCTTCACAGGCGCGCCAGCGCGTCCTCGGGAGGGACGATGCGCTCCTCGTCGGCCTCGTCGATCCCGAACGGGCCGACCTCCGTGCGCCGCAGCGAGACGCAGTGGCCGCCGAGCGCGTCGGCGATCGCCCGCACGTAGGTGCCCGAGGAGACGAGGAGGTCGAGCGTGGCGATGCGGCCGTCGAAGCCGACGAGCCGGAGCTCGCGCACCGTGCTGCGCCGGAGCGGCATCTCGACCTCGATCCCCTTGCGGTGAAGCTTGTAGGCGCGCTCGCCGTCGATCTTCACGGCCGAGGCGGCAGGCACCCGCAGCTCGATCTCGCCGCGAAGCGCCTCGAGCCGCGCCTCGAGCTCCGCCCGGTCCGGCGGCTCGTGCTCGTCGACGACCTCGCCCTCGCGGTCGCCGGTCGCCGTCCGTGCCCCGAGGTCGATCTCGGTCAGGTAGCGCTTGTCGAGCCCGACGAACCGCGGCGCGAGACGGGTCGCGCTGCCGGAGAGGATCACGAGCAGCCCGGTCGCGAACGGGTCGAGCGTGCCCGCGTGGCCGGTGCGGGCGCCGGTGCGGCTGCGGATCCTGTTGACGACCGCGAAGGACGAGGGCCCCGCCGGCTTGTCGACCAGGATCACGCCTGCAGGCTCAAGCGCGCGCGGCGGCAGGGTCGCGCTGCTCCCGGTACGCGCTGCGGATGAACTCGGTGATCTCCTCGACGGACGCCTCGCTCGAGAACCCCGCCGCCTGCCGGTGGCCGCCGCCGCCCAGGGCGCGCGCGATCAGCGAGACGTCCAGCTCGTCGACCGAGGCGCGCAGCGAGACGCGCCGCGTCGGCCCGTCGGAGCGCGGCGGCTCGCGGATCAGCACCGCCAGCTCGGCGCCGTCGACGGCACGCAGGGAGTCGATGATCCCCTCCGAGTACGGCTCGGCCGCGCCGACCTCCGCGAAGTCCGTGCGCAGGAGGTAGGAGACGACGATCCGGCCGCCCTCGTAGACCTGGACGCGGTCGATCGCGCGGCCCAGCAGCTTCAGCTTCGCGAGCTCCATCGACTCGTAGACGCCCTGGAAGACGCGGTGGACGTCGGCGCCGGCCTCGAGCAGCTCCTTCGCCAGCCCGTGCGCCTTCGGCGTCGTGTTCGTGTACTGGAAGCGGCCGGTGTCGGTGACGAGCGCGACGTAGAGCGCCTCCGCGATCTCGGGGGTCAGCGGCACGTCGAGCTCGCGGAGGACGTCGCGCAGCACCTCGCCGGTCGAGGAGGCGTCGGCCACGATCAGGTTCACCTGGCCGAAGCGCGAGTTGTCGTGGTGGTGGTCGATGTCGACGACGAGCGGCACGCGCCCGAGCACCTCCGGGTCGGCGATCCGCCCCTCGTTGGCGCAGTCGACGGCGACGAGCACGCGCTCGGAGACGTCGGGCGGCCACTCGCGCAGCAGCTCGGAGAGGTCGAGGAAGCCGTACTCCGCAGGCAGCGGCGCAGGCGAGGTCATCGACATCACCGAGTCCTTGCCGAGCCCGGTCAGCGCGAGGTGGAGCGCGAGCAGCGAGCCGAGGGCGTCGCCGTCCGGGTTCTCGTGGGTGGTGAGGACGAAGCGGTCGTGCGCACGAAGCGCCTCGGCGACCGCCTGCAGGTCACTCGTCGTCGTCTGGGGCAAGCTCATCAATCAGCCGTGACATGTGGACGCCACGCTCGACCGAGGCATCGTACTCGAAGGCCAGCTGGGGAGTCCGCTTCATGTGGAGCTCGCGCGAGAGCCTCGCCTGCAGCACGCCGCGCGCCGACTGGAGCGCCGTCATCGCGAGCAGCCGCTTCTTCTCGGAGCCGAGCACGCTCACGTACACCGTCGCCTCGCGCAGGTCACGCGTGGTCTTCACTCCGGTCACCGTGACGATTCCGATGCGCGGATCCTTCAGCTCCGGGACCGCCTCCGCCAGCACCTCACGCACGAGGTGGTCGACGCGCCGCATCCGGTCAGTCATCGGGGCTCACCACCGAGCGCTCGACGGGGCCGAGCTCCCACTCCTGTCCGCCGAGGTAGCGCTCCGACTCGTCGAGCAGCCGCTCGACCTCGCGGTACTCCCGCGCCACCACGGAGAGCGTGAGCCGCGACCGCTGCCACGTGTCGTGATGGTCGACCTCGGCGACGGCGGCGCCCATCCGCTGGAGGCGCGCCTTCGCGGAGCGGAGGAACTGCCGCTTGTCCTTCAGCGACCCGCTCGCGGGGAAGTGGAGCTCCGCGGTGAGGATGCCGACGTAGCCCGCGGCCACGAGCTACGAGCTGGAGGCCGGCGCGGCGGGCGCGGGCTCGTCCAGGCTCGTGCGCTCGACCTCGCGCGTCTCGTAGACCTCGAAGACGTCTCCCTCGCGGAGGTCGTTGAAGCCCTCGAGCCGGATCCCGCACTCGAAGCCCTCGGCGACCTCGCGCGCGTCGTCCTTGAAGCGCTTGAGGTCGGCGATCTGGGTCTCGTAGATCACGGTGCCGTCGCGGACGACGCGCACCTGCGAGTTGCGCCGCACGATGCCGTGGGTGACGTAGCAGCCGGCGATCGTGCCGAGCCTCGAGACCTTGAACAGCTGGCGCACCTCGACCTCGCCGATCGTCTCCTCGGTCTTGACCGTGGAGAGCATCCCGACGAGCGCCTGCTCGATGTCCTCGGTGAGCTTGTAGATCACGCGGTAGGTGCGGATCTCGACGCCCTCGCGCTCGGCGAGCGCGCGCGCCTCGGCGTTCGGGCGGACGTTGAAGCCGACGACCATCGCGTTCGAGGCGGAGGCGAGCATGATGTCGTTCTCGGAGATCCCGCCGACGCCGGTGTGGATCACGTTCACGCGCACCTCGGTGTGCGTGATCTTCTGCAGCTCGGAGACGGCGGCCTCGACCGAGCCCTGCACGTCGGCCTTGACGACGAGGTTCAGGTCCTGGACGGCGCCCTCCTGCAGCTGCTCGAAGAGCCGGTCGAGGGAGACGCTCTGCTTCGAGCGCTGCGCGAGCTGCTCGCGGCGCAGGCGCTCGCCGCGGATGTTCGCGAGGTGGCGCGCCTGGCGGTCGTTCTCGACCACGCGGGCCATCTCGCCGGCGACCGGCGGCTTGTCGAAGCCGATGATCTCGACCGGGTCGCCCGGCCGCGCCTCCTTGATCTTCTCGAGGCGGTAGTTGAGCAGCCCGCGCACCTTGCCGTGCGCGTCGCCGGCGACGACGGCGTCGCCGACGTGGAGCGTGCCGCGCTGGACGAGCATCGTCGCGACCGGGCCGCGCCCGACGTCGAGCCGCGACTCGATGATCGGCCCGGACGCGTCCGCGTTCGGATTCGCGCGCAGGTCGAGCTCGGCGTCGGCGACGAGCAGGACGCGCTCGAGCAGGTCGTCGAGGTTCAGCTTCTGCTTCGCGGAGACGTCGGAGAACTGGGTCGTGCCGCCCCACTCCTCGGGCTGCAGCCCCTCGGTCGTGAGCTCGGTGCGCACGCGCTCGGGGTTCGAGTCCGGGACGTCGATCTTGTTCACCGCGACGACGATCGGCACGCCGGCGGCGCGTGCGTGCGAGATCGACTCGCTTCGTCTGCGGCATCACGCCGTCGTCCGCCGCCACGACGAGCACGGCGATGTCGGTGACCTTCGCGCCGCGGGCGCGCATCGCGGTGAACGCCTCGTGGCCCGGAGTGTCGAGGAAGGTGATCTTGCGGCCGTTGCCGCTCGACCTGGTAGGCGCCGATGTGCTGGGTGATCCCGCCCGCCTCGCTCTCGGCGACGGCGGTCTCGCGGATCGCGTCGAGCAGCGTGGTCTTGCCGTGGTCGACGTGGCCCATGATCGTGACGACCGGCGGCCGCGGCGCGAGGTCCTCGTCGACGTCCTCGTAGGCCTCCGGCTCCTCGTCCTCGTCGGCGGCGTGCTTGATCGTCACCTCGCGCTCGACCTCGGTCGCGATCAGCTGGACGGCCTCGTCGGAGAGCGTCTGGGTGATGGTGACCATCTCCCCGAAGCCCATCATGATCTTGATGATCTGCGAGACCGGGATCCCGAGCGCGCTCGAGAGATCCTTGACGGACACGCCCGAAGGGACGGTGACCGGGCCCGTCGGCTGGACGATCTCGCGCGGCTGCTTGGGCGGAGCGGCTGCGCGGTCGCGCGCGGCCTGGCGCTGGTCGCGCGGACGCTGGCCGACGCCCTCGATCACGACGCGGCGCTTGCGGCGCGATCCCGGGGCACCCTGACGGGGCCGCACGGGGCGGTTCGGCTTGTTGGGCTCTGCTGCTTCGTCAGCCATCGGTGTCAGTGTAGAGGCGTGCGAGCCCCGGCTCGACCGAGACGGTGCGCCGCAGCGCACGGTTGAACGCCCGCCGGGAGACCGCCCGCTCGAAGCAGAGCAGCCGCCGGCAGGTGTAGGCGCCGCGGCCGGGCAGCCGCGTGCCCGGGGTCAACGCCCCGTCCCGCGCGACGAAGCGCAGGAGCTCGGCCTGCGGCGCCTTGCGGCCGCAGCCCGTGCACGTTCTGATCGGCTCGCTCACTCGGCAGCGCTCTCGTCCTCCTCCGCGGCGGCAACCGGCGCGGCCTCGGGCTCCTCGGCGACCTCCGCCACCTCGGCGACGACCTCCACCTCGTCCTTGTGCTCATGAGCACTTGGCTCGGCCTCGGGCTCCAGCTTCGAGCTCGACCTCGCTCGACCTCGACCTCGGCCACCGCGACGGGCGGCTCGGTGCCCTCGAGGGCCTGGTGGGCCGCGACGCCGCAGTAGTGCGAGCCGGGCAGCGCCGCGTTCGGGCAGCGCTTGCCGTTCGAGAGCACCGCGGCGCAGCGGCCGGTGAACTCCTCGTCGGTGCCCCCGCCGTACGCGGCGGCGGCCTCGGCCTGGGCGAACTCGCTGTCCGACTGGATGTCGACCTTCCAGCCGGTCAGGCGCGCGGCGAGGCGGGCGTTGAGGCCCTCCTTGCCGATCGCGAGCGCGAGCTGGTCGTCCGGGACGACGACGGTCGCCTCCTTGGTCTCGTCGTCGACGAAGACCTCGCGCACGCGCGCGGGCGACAGCGCCTTCGCGACGAAGCGCGCGGGCTCCGGGTTCCACGGGATGATGTCGATCTTCTCGCCGCGGAGCTCGGACACGACCATGCGGACGCGCGAGCCGCGGGGGCCGACGCAGGCGCCGACCGGATCGACTCCCTGGGTGTGCGACTCGACCGCGATCTTCGAGCGGTAGCCCGGCTCGCGGGCGACGCCGCGGATCTCGACGAGCCCGTCGGCGATCTCGGGCACCTCGAGCTCGAACAGCGTCTTGATCAGCTCGGGATCGCGCCGCGACAGGATCACCTGGGGGCCCTTCGTGCCGGAGCGCACCTCGGTGATCACGGCCTTGATGCGGGAGCCCTGCTCGTAGCGCTCGCCGTCGACCTGCTCGGAGCGCGGCAGGAGCGCCTCGACGCGGCCGAGGTCGACCAGCACGTTGTTGCGGTCGCCGGCCTGCTGGACGATGCCCGTGACGACCTCGCCGACGCGGTCGACGTACTCGTCGTACATCATCGAGCGCTCGGCCTCGCGGATCCGCTGCAGGATCACCTGCTTCGCCGTCTGCGCGGCGATGCGGCCGAAGTTCTCGGGAGTGACGTCCTCGCGCTTGATGTCGCTGTCGGGCACCTCGGACCAGTCGAGCTCGAGGTCGTCGTCGGAGACGAGGGTGTGCGAGCGCTCGCCGGTCTCGACCTCGAGCGCCTCGAGCTCCTCGAGCTTCCGCTCGCGCGCCTCTGCGAGGAGGCGCTCCTCGAGATCCTCCGGCAGCTCGATCGAGAACACGCGGAAGTCGCCGCTGTCGTCCAGCTCGACCGTCGCGTGCCGCGCGGCACCCGGTGTCTTCTTGTATGCGGCCAGGAGCGCGTCCTCGAGCGCCGCGACCAGTGCTCCGGTCTCGATGCCCTTCTCGCGCTCGATCTCCCGTACCGCCTCGATTATCTCCTGCGTCATCTCAGTCCTACCCTTCGTCGATCAGATTGCCGCGCACGATCTCGTCATAGGGAATCTCCACCGTCTCGCCCTCCACCGGGGAGACGGTCACGCTGCGCTCGCCCGCCGCGACCAGCTCGCCGCGGAAGCGGCGCCGGCCGTTGATCTCGTCCGCCGTGCGGAGCGCGACGCGCCGGCCCACCACTCCCGCGAAGTGCGCGGGCTTGCGGAGCGGCCGCTCGAGCCCCGGCGAGGAGACGTCGACGGTGTAGCGGTCGAGGTAGTCGCGCAGGATGTTCGTCACCCGCGCGCAGAGCGCGTGGTCGACCCCGCCGGGGTGGTCGACGTACACGCAGAAGCGATGGGGCGAGAGCAGCTCCACCGCCAGCACCTCGACTCCGGGCATCCCGGTCTCCACCTTGTTCGTCACGTCTCGGGTCAGCGCCCTTTCGGTCTCGTTCGGCTTCGTCATCTCAAAGAAAAGGGGCGCTCAGGCGCCCCAGTTGAATCGTCCTCACCTGAAGTGTGAACAGGATAGCAATTCCCCTGCTAGTCGAGGACGATCGTGACCGGGCCGTCGTTGAGGCTCAAACTGATGCCACTCCGTGCACAGGCTCCGTTTGCTCCGTACCGGAATCTGCCTCTAGTTGTGGAGATAGAGGGTCAAGAGAGCGGTCACCACTGCCGTGACGACCGCTACGACGAGGGGGTGCCGAACCAGCGCATCTGCGCGCTCGGGTAGCCGCTGGCGAGTGCGTATGGCTGCACCCCTCCAGCGGAGCCAACTTCGTTGTAGCGCGAGTCGCGCACGTCCTCGGAGGTCGTTCGGTTCGGGCTCCGGAAGATCGCCACGGGCCCGGAGGTAGCTGAAACGATCGTCCACTGCCCGATACTTCCGGATCAACTCTCCGTCGAGGGTCCATTGCCAATCGGTCACGGTGCCTCCCGAACCAAAGCGCATCCCGGCCTCGAATTGATTGAGAAGGGTGTAGACCTTCGCGATTTCTAGCTCCGTCAAGTCGAGGTCGCGACTCAACTCATTGGAGGTGATCACGATGTCCTCCGCGATCTGCGGACTCGATGGAGTGAAACGGATCTCGCGATCGGCGAAGTAACGCAGGACACGCGCGAGCAGATCCAGGTCGTTGCCGGCTTCAGGTCCGCAGTCGAGAGTCCTCGCACGGTGACGAGGAGCTCAGTTTCCTTCCGCCAGTAATAGCCACGCTGCCATTGCAGGTCTGGAGTCATGAGGTGCGAGGGCATGGTCGAGCAGAGCTTGCGCAACGACAAGCCATCCCGATCAGCGATCTTGTCAATCCATTGGTAGGTGGGACATTCACCAGTGCGTTGGAACTCTGTCTAGATCAGTCTCAGGACGTGCTGTTGGTCCGCGGTTGGTTCAAGCATGGTTCGAGGACTTTGCTCGCTCTTCCAGGACGATCGTGACCGGGCCGTCGTTGACGAGCTCGACCTGCATCCGCGCGCCGAAGACGCCCGTCTCCACCGGGACGCCCTCGGCCCGCAGGGCCGCGCAGAACGCCTCGTAGAGCGGCTCGGCCTCCTCCGGCGGGGCGGCGCCGGAGAAGCTCGGGCGGTTGCCCTTCGCGGTGTCCGCGATCAGCGTGAACTGGCTGACGACGAGTGCCGCGCCGCCGGTGTCCAGCAGGCTCCGGTCGAAGCGCCCCTCGTCGTTCTCGAACACGCGCAGGCGCGCGACCTTTCCTGCGAGCCGGGCCACCGTCGCAGGGTCGTCGCCGCGTGCCACGCCGAGCAGCACGCACAGGCCCGCGCCGATCGCGCCGCCCGGGCGTCGACCGCGCGCCTCCGAAACTCGCTGCAAGACAGCTCTCATGACTCTTGGCACTATGGCCGATAGGGGTACGGCGATGGAGGCTGCGGCCCCACTTCCCCCACCGCTGCCGCTCGAACGCGCCCGGCTCCACCTGGGCTCGCTCCTGCTGCGCGACGGCCTGCTCTCGCCCGAGCAGATCGAGGAGGCGCTCGCGGTCAAGGAGCAGACCGGCGCGCGCCTCGGCGAGATCGTCGTCGAGCGCGGCTGGCTCGACTCGGCCGACCTCGCCCGCGCGCTCGCGGAGCAGCACGGGCTCGACTACGTCGACCTCGCCGGCGTCGACGTCGACCAGGCCGCGGCGGGACTCCTGTCGGAGCGCCTCGCGCACCGCTACGGCGCGCTGCCCGTGCGCTTCCTCGACGAGGAGACGATCCTCGTCGCCGTCTCCGACCCGACCGACGTCGTCACCTCCGACGACCTCCGGCTCGCGCTCGGCCTCAACGTGAGGATCGGGGTCGCCGGCCGCGGACGAGCTCTCGAAGGTGCTGCGCCGCGTGCTACCGGACATCGGTCGAGATCACCGAGGAGGAGCCCAGCGTCCGACGACGTGCGCAACGTGGCGGCGACGAGCGCGCCCGCGATCAAGCTCGTCAACCAGCTCGTCGCGCGCGCGATCGACGAGGGCGCCTCCGACCTCCACTTCGAGCCCCAGGTCGGCGGCGTCGACGTGCGGGCGCGCGTCGACGGAGTGATGCGCCACCTCGCCACCGTGCCGAGGGAGCTCCAGCCGGCGGTCAACGAGCCGCCTCAAGATCATGGGCGAGCTCGACATCGCCGACCGCGCCCGCAGGACGGCGGTTCGGTCCGGGTCGGCGGCCGCCGATGGACTCCGGATCGCCGTGCTGCCGACGACCAACGGCGAGCAGGTCGTGCTGCGGATCATGCACCGCGCCGGCGGCCGCCTCGGCTGGAGCTCGGGATGAGCGCCGCGAGGGCTTCGCGCGCGCGATCAGCAGCCGTACGGCGCGTGCTCCTGCGGGCCGACGGGCAGCGGCAAGACGACGACGCTGTACGCCGCGCTCGACCGCTCAACGACGACAAGCGCGTCCTCACGACGATCGAGGATCCGGTGGAGTACCAGCTCCCGGGCGCGACGCAGATCGAGGTCAACCCGCGCGCCGGGCTCACCTTCGCGCGCGGCCTGCGCACGATCCTCCGCAGCGACCCCGACGTCCTGCTCGTCGGCGAGATCCGCGACGAGGAGACCGCGCGGATCGCGATCCAGGCGGCGATGACGGGCCACCTCGTGCTCACCTCGCTCCACACCCACAACGCAGCGAGCTCGCTCGCGCGGCTGAAGGACATGGGCGTGGAGCCGGGCCTGCTCGCGACCTCGATCAACTGCATCGTCGCCCAGCGGCTCGCGCGCCGGCTCTGCACGGAGTGCCGCGAGAGCTACGCGCCGACCGAAGCCGACCTCGCCGACATCGCGGGCTTCGCGCTGGAGGGGCCGCTCTACCGCGCCGCCGGCTGCTCGCACTGCGCCGGCACCGGCTTCGCGGGCCGGGTCGCCCTCTACGAGGTGCTGCCGGTGATCGGGCCGATCCGCCGGCTGATCGAGGCCTCGACCGAGGAGATCTTCGCCGCGGCGGTCGAGATGGGGATGCGGACGCTGCGCCAGGACGGGATCCGGCTCTGCCTCGCCGGGGTCTCGTCGCTCGACGAGATCCGCCGGGTCACCGGCGACCGGCTCAGCTAGCTTCGGCGTCGAGGTCGCGGATCCGGGCGGCGTACTGCTCGCTGTCGGGCCGCAGCGAGCGGGCGAGCTTGTAGTGGCCGTTCGCCTCGGCGTGGTGGCCCTGCAGCTCGAGCGCGCGGCCGAGCGCGTAGTGGGCGAAGTCGTCGGCCGGCGAGAGCTCGAGGATCTTCCGGAACTCGGCGGCCGCCTCGTCGGGCCGGCGCAGGCGCAGGTACGCGATCCCGAGCGCCTCGCGGATCGAGGCCTTCTCGGGCTCGAGCCGCTTGGCCTTCTCGAGCGAGACCGTCGCCTGGGCGGCCATGCCGTTGCGGAGGTGTCGCCTGCCCTTTTGGTACAGCTCGTACGCGTCGCTCATCGCGACGCGAGCAGCCGCTCGATCTCGTCGAGGATCGCGGCCGCGACGAGCGTCTTCGCGGCCCTCGTCACCGGGCGGTTCCCGTCGTGGCCGACGAGGACGACCTCGTTCTCGGCCGCGTCGAAGCCGATCCCCGGCTCGGAGACGTCGTTGTAGACGACGAGGTCGAGGTGCTTGCGGGCGAGCTTGTCGCGGGCGCTCTCGAGGCCGCCCTCCCCGGTCTCGGCGGCGAAGCCGACCAGCACCTGCTCCGCGGTGCGCCGCTCGCCGATCGCCTGCAGGATGTCGAGCGTCGGCTCGAGCTCGACGGTCCACGCGCCCGCGTCCTTCTTCCGCTTCGACGGCTGGGCGGCTGCGGGCCGGTAGTCGGCGACCGCGGCGGCCATCACGACGACGTCGGCGTCGGCGCGCCCGAGCGCCTCCCGGGCGAGCTCCTCCGCCGTCGGCACCTGCACGAGCTCGACCCCGTCGGGCGGCGGCACGGCGAGGTTCGCCGCGAGCAGCGTCACCTCCGCGCCGCGCCGGCGCGCCTCGGCTGCGAGGGCGACGCCCATCCGGCCCGAGGAGCGGTTGCCGACGTAGCGCACCGCGTCGAGCGGCTCGCGGGTCCCGCCGGCGGAGACGAGCACGCGGAGCCCGCGAAGCGGCGAGTCGGTGTGGAGCAGCGCGCGCACGGCGGCGGCGATCTCCTCGGGCTCGGACATCCGCCCGACCCCCCACTCGCCCTCGGCCATCTCGCCCTCGTCGGGGCCGATCAGCTCGACGCCGCGCTCGCGCAGGAGCGCCACGTTCGCCTGGGTCGCGGGGTGCGACCACATGCGCGGGTTCATCGCCGGGGCGACGAGGACCGGCCCGCGGTGGGCGAGCGCGGCCTCGGTGAGGACGTTGTCGGCCAGCCCGCGCGCGAGCTTGGCGAGCGTGTTGGCGGTCAGCGGCGCGACGACGAGCAGGTCGGCGCGCTGCAGGTGCGGATACGGATCGTCGCCCGCCGGGCGCCGGGCCAGCGCGCGGAACGTCTCTGCGGTCACGAAGCGCTCCGCCCCCCGCGTCACGATGGGAACGACGTCGTGCCCGGCCTTCACGAGCAGGCGGCAGAGCTCACAGGCCTTGTAGGCGGCGATGCCGCCGGTCACACCGAGGAGGATGCGGGCCACCCGAGACCCCTTTCGCGAGCGCTACTTCTTGTATTCGTACTTGAGCTTGCCCTCGGCGATCTCCTCGAGGGACATGGTCAGGTAGTTCTTCGAGCGCGACTCGACGAGCGGCGGCGGCGCGTCCTCGAAGCCGATGCCCTCGCCGAGCTGGTGGTGGTAGTTGTTGATCTGCCGGGCGCGCTTCGCCGCGACGATCACCAGCGCGTAGCGCGAGTCGACGTTTTCGAGCAGCTCATCGATGCGGGGATGGATCACGGTGACTCGATGGTAGCAGTAGCCGCTCGACGAGCTCGGCCAGCTCCTCCGAGGCCCGCTCCACGTCGTCGTTCTCGACGACGTGGTCGAACTTCGAGGCCTGCGCGAGCTGCTTGCGCGCGAGCTCGATCCGCTCGCCGATCTCGCCCGCGCTCTCGGTCGCCCGCTCGGTCAGCCGCCGCTCGAGCTCGGAGGCGGGCGCGCTGATGAAGATCGTCACGGCGCCCGGCACCTCCCGGCGGACGCGCAGGGCGCCGTCGGTCTCGAGCTCGAGCAGGCAGGTGTTGCCGTTTCCGGCGATGCGGTCGACCTCGGACCGGAGCGTCCCGTACCGGTGGCCCGAGACGTAGGTGACGTACTCGAGGAACTCGCCGTTCTCGACCCGGCTCTCGAACTCCTCCGGCGAGAGGAACCAGTACTCGCGCCCGTTCTGCTCGCCGGGGCGCTGCTCGCGCGTGGTCGCGGACACCGAGACGGCGAGGCCGGGCACGCGGTGCAGCAGCTCCTTGATCAGCGTCCCCTTCCCGGCCCCCGAGGGACCGGTCACGACGAGAACGCGGGCCGGTCTACCGGTTGAAGAGGGCAATCAGCTCCGCGCGCTGGCGCTCCGACAGCCCGCCCACCGTCTTCGACTGGCTGATCCGGCACTGGTTGAGGAAGCGGCCGGCCTTGACGCGGCCGAGCTTCGGCACCGCCATCAGCATGTCGAACACCTTCGCGGTCTCGACGTACTCGGGCGGCCGGGTGAGGATCTCCTCGATCCGGACGGTGCCGTCCTTGAGGTCCTTCTTGAGCTGCGCCCTCCGCACCCGGATGTCGTTGGCCCGCTTGAGAGCCTCCATGCGCTGGTCGAGTGACCGGACCGGCGCTTGGGCTTGAGTCTTTGCGGGTGACATGAGCGCCCGAGTCTACCACCTCGGGACGCGTCGTCAATCAGGGAAAATTACCTCGAAATCGGGGGTTTTTCACCGCTTAGACTCTCGACGCTTGGTCGAGGGTCAGGGTGTCCGGCGGCGAGTCGGCGGCGAGCTCGGCGCGGATTCGCCCGGGCGCGAAGGGGTCGCGGAAGAGCACCGTGCCGAGCGCGATGTGGGTCGCGCCGACCGCGAGCAGATCGCGCGCGTCGTCACCCGTCATCACGCCGCCCATGCCGACGATCGGCAGCTCGACGGCACGAGAGCAGGCGTAGACGGCGGCGAGCGCGATCGGCTTCAGCGCCGGTCCCGAGTAGCCTCCGACCGCGGTCCCGAGCAGCGGCTCGCGGGTGCGCGGTCGAGCGCGAGGCCGCGGATCGTGTTCACGAGGGAGAGCCCGTCGGCGCCCGCGGCCGCGACCGCGCGCGCCACGTCGGGCACCTGTGGGCAGCGCCGGCGAGAGCTTCGCCCAGAGCGGCTTCGACGTCGCGGCGCGGCAGGCGGCGACGATCTCGGCGGCGCTCTCGGCAGCCTCCTCGACGTTCGGGCACGAGAGGTTCAGCTCGAGCGCCTCGACCTCGGGCCGCTCGTCGAGGCGGGCGCAGCTCGCCGCGTACTGCGCCGCGTCGAAGCCGCCGACCGAGACCCAGATCGGGATCCCGAGCTCGGCGAGCCGCGGCAGGTTCTCCTCGAGGAAGCGGTCGATGCCCGGGTTGGCGAGCCCGATCGAGTTGAGCATCCCGTGCTCGGTCTCGGCGATCCGCACCGGCGGGTTCCCCTCGCGCGGCAGCGGCGTGACGGTCTTGGTCACGAAGACGTCGAGGGCGAGCGCGACCTCGGGCGCGGTCAGCGCGTCGAGGCAGCCGGAGGCGTTGAGGAGCCTCACGCGAGCCCGTGCTCATGAGCACAGCACCGGGCCTCGATGCAGAGCCGCTGCAGGACTCCGTCGATCTCGACCACGCAGCCGTAGCAGCCGCCGTGCCCGCAGGCCATCGGCGCCTCCCAGGCGAGCTGGGCGCTCGGGGCGAGCGCGCGGACGGCCTCGAGCATCGGCTCCGGCCCGCACGCGAGCACGTCGCACGACGCGTCGACGAGCTCGGTGACGAAGGTCGGGCTCGATCACGACCTCGGCGTTCGGGACGAGCGCGGCCGCCTCGGCGTGGTGCGCCGTGCGGAAGCCGAGCACCGCGGGCGGGCCTCCGAGCACCTCGGAGAGATAGGGGAACGGCGCGACCCCGATCCCGCCGCCGACGAGCAGCGGCCGCTCGACGTCGAGCCGGAAGCCGTTGCCGAGCGGGCCGAAGACGTGGATCCGCTCGCCCGGCTCGAGCGCGCAGAGCGCCCGCGTGCCCGGGCCGATCGGGTCGATCAGGAAGGCGAGCTCGCCGGGCGGCGCGAGGCAGAGCGACATCGGCCGCGGCAGCAGCCGTCCCGGCGCCTCGAGCATGAAGAACTGGCCGGGCGCGCCCGGCTCGATCCCGCCGCGGTCGAGCCGGAGGAGCGTGTAGGGCCCGACCGCCTCGCGCGCGACGACCCTACGCTGTTCGCGTCTCCGCATCGATCCGCTCCTGGAGGCTCAGGGCGATCTCGGTGCGGGCGCCCGCGATCGCGTGGACGACGGCCGCGGCGCCGGCGAGCGTGGTGATGCACGGGACGCGCGCGGCGAGCGCCGCCTCGCGGATCAGGTAGCCGTCGGCGCGGGCGCCCGAGCCCTGCGGCGTGTTGATCACGAGGTCGCAGCGGCCGCGCCGGATCAGGTCGACGACGGTCGGGCTGCCGTCGGGCGACTCCCCCACCTTGCTCACCTGCTCGACCTCGAGCCCGGCGGCGGCGAGCGTCTGCGCCGTGCCGGTCGTCGCGAGCAGGCTGAAGCCGAGCCCGGCGAGCGGCGGCGGCGGTCGGCACGAGCGAGGCCTTGTCGGCGTCGCGCACCGAGAGGAACGCCGTGCCGCTCGTCGGCAGCGGGCGGCCGGCGGCGCGCTCGGCCTTGGCGAAGGCGGTCGGGAGGTCGGCGGCGCTCGCCATCACCTCGCCGGTCGAGCGCATCTCGGGGCCGAGCACCGGGTCGGCGCCGGGGAAGCGCGCGAACGGGAGCACCGCCGCCTTGACGCTGACCTGCGCGGGCTCGCGCTCGCGGCGGCAGGCCGAGCGCCGGGAGCTTCTCGCCCGAGCGCGAGCCGGCACGCGGCCTCGACGAGGTTGACGCCGGTCGCCTTCGAGGCGAACGGCACGGTGCGCGAGGCGCGCGGGTTGACCTCGAGCACGTAGAGGTCGCCGTCCGCGACCGCGAACTGGACGTTGAGCAGCCCGACGACGCCGAGCTCGGCGGCGAGCGTGCGCGCGGTCGCGTGGATCTCCGCGGCGGTCGCGGCGGTGAGCGACGGCGCCGGCAGCACGCAGGCCGAGTCGCCCGAGTGCACCCCGGCCTCCTCGACGTGCTGCATCACCGCGGCGATGTAGGTGTCGTGCGCCGTCGCGAGAGCGCGTCGACGTCGATCTCGATCGCGTTCTCGAGGAACCGGTCGACGAGCACCCGCCCGTAGACCTGGCGCTCGAGCGCCTCGCGGACGTCCTGCGGGCCGTAGCAGACCCGCATCGCGCGGCCGCCGAGCACGTAGGACGGCCGGACGAGCACCGGGTAGCCGATCCGCTCGGCGATCTCGATCGCGGCCTCGGCCTCCTCGACGATCCCCCACTCCGGGCAGCGGATCCCGAGCCGCTCGAGCAGCGCGCCGAAGCGCTCGCGGTCCTCGGCGAGGTCGATCGCGTCGAACGGCGTGCCGAGGATCCGGTACCCCGCCTCCTCGAGCGCGCGCGCGAGCTTGAGCGGGGTCTGCCCGCCGAACTGGATCACGACTCCGACCGGCTGCTCGCGCTCGCAGACGGCGAGCACCTCCTCGATCCCGAGCGGCTCGAAGTAGAGCCGGTCGGAGGTGTCGTAGTCGGTCGAGACGGTCTCCGGGTTGCAGTTCACCATCACCGCCTCGTAGCCGAGCGCGCGGAAGCTCCGCGCCGCGTGGACGCAGCAGTAGTCGAACTCGATCCCCTGGCCGATCCGGTTCGGCCCGGAGCCGAGGATCACGACCGAGCGGCCCTTCGGCGGCGCCTCGTCGGCCTCGCCCCAGGTCGAGTAGAAGTAGTTCGAGGCCGCCTCGACCTCGCCGGCGCACGAGTCGACGCGGCGGAACGCAGGGCGCACGCCCCACGCGAGCCGGCGGCGGCGCGCCTGCGCCTCGGTCACGTCGCAGGCCTCGGCGATGTCGGCGTCGGCGAGCCCGAGCCGCTTCAGCCGCACCCAGTCCTCCCCGACGAGGTCGTCGAGCGACGTGAGCCGGTACAGCGCGTCCTGGATGCTGAAGATCTCCTCCTGGAACCAGGGGTGGACGCCGGCGGGGACGTCGGCGAGCGTGTGCCACGGCGTCTTCGCGCCGCGGTCGAGCTCGCGCGAGCGCATCGCCTTCAGGAACGCCTCGGTGAACGTGCGGCCGATCCCCATCGCCTCGCCGACCGACTTCATCTGCGTCCCCAGCGCGTGTCGCCTCCCGGGAACTTCTCGAACGCGAAGCGCGGGAACTTGACGACGACGTAGTCGAGCGTCGGCTCGAAGCTCGCCGGCGTCGTCCCGGTCATGTCGTTCGGGATCTCGTCGAGCGTGTAGCCGACCGCGAGCTTCGCGGCGACCTTGGCGATCGGGTAGCCGGTCGCCTTCGAGGCGAGCGCGGAGGAGCGCGAGACGCGCGGGTTCATCTCGATCACGCGCAGCTCGCCGGTCTCGCGCTCGCGCGCGAACTGGATGTTCGAGCCGCCCGTGTCGACGCCGACCGCGCGGATGATCGCGACCGCGGCGTCGCGCAGCTCCTGGTAGGCCTCGTCGGAGAGCGTCATCTGCGGCGCGACGGTGACCGAGTCGCCGGTGTGGACGCCCATCGGGTCGAGGTTCTCGATCGAGCAGACGATCACGACGTTGTCGTTGCGGTCGCGCACGACCTCGAGCTCGAACTCGTCCCAGCCGCGCACCGACTCCTCGACGAGCACCTGGCCGATCGGGCTCTCGGCGAGCCCGCGCTCGACCTGGTCGCGGAGCTCGGCGCCCGTCGAGACGAAGCCGCCGCCGTGGCCGCCGAGCGTGAAGGCGGGACGGACGACCGCCGGCAGGCTCACGCCGGCGATGTCCTCGGGCGCGGTGACGATCCACGAGCGCGGCACCTGCAGGCCGACCGACTGCACCGCGTCGCGGAAGAGGACGCGGTCCTCGGCCCGCTGGATCGCGTCGAGCCGGGCGCCGATCAGCTCGATCCCGAGCCGCTCGAGCACGCCCGCCTCGGACAGCTCGACCGCGAGGTTGAGCGCGGTCTGCCCGCCCATCGTCGGCAGCAGCGCGTCGGGGCGCTCGCGCTCGAGCACGTCGGCGACCCCGTCGAGGTCGAGCGGCTCGAGGTAGGTGCGGTCGGCGAAGCCCGGGTCGGTCATGATCGTCGCCGGGTTCGAGTTGATCACGATCGTGCGAAAGCCGTCCTCGCGCAGCACCTTCAGCGCCTGGCAGCCCGAGTAGTCGAACTCGCAGGCCTGCCCGATCACGATCGGCCCCGAGCCGATCAGGCAGATCGACTCGATGTCGTTCGCCGCGGCAAGGCTCTCCACCCACTCCTCGATGATCGGCCAGGCGTCGTGCGGGCCCGGGCCCGCCTCGGGGTGGAACTGCACCGAGGTGGCGCGCAGCTCGGGAAGTCGAGGCCCTCGACCGTGCCGTCGTAGAGCGAGACGTGGGTCGCCTCCTCGGCGTCGCTCGGCGCGACCGCGAAGCCGTGGTTCTGGACGGTCACGAGCACGCGGCCGGTCCTGCGATCCAGCACCGGATGGTTCGCGCCGCGATGGCCGAACGGCAGCTTGTAGGTCTCGTGGCCGGTCGCGAGCGCGAGCAGCTGGTGGCCGAGGCAGATGCCGAGGATCGGGACTCTCCCGACGAGCTCGCGCAGGACGGCGACCTCCGCCTCGAGCGGCTCGGGGTCGCCGGGGCCGTTCGAGAGCATCACGCCGTCGAAGGCGGCGAGCGTGTCGGCGTCGACGTCGTGCGGGATCACGGTCACGCCCGCGCCGGCGCCGGCGAGGCGCCGCATGATCGAGCGCTTCGCGCCGTAGTCGACGACCGCGACGTTCACCCGGCCGCCGTCGGCATAGACGTACGGCTCCTTCGTCGAGACGTCCGCGACGAGCGCGCGGCCTTCCATCGACGGCTGGGCGCGCACGGCGTCGACCGCCTCCTCGACCGTTCCCTCGCCCGCGACGACGACGGCGCGCATCGCGCCCCGGTCGCGCAGGTGCAGGACGAGCGAGCGGGTGTCGACCCCGGAGAGCGCGACGATCCCGCGCTCGTGGAGCCAGTCCGTCCAGGCCGGGCCGCGGGCCTCGCGCATCAGCACCGCCTTCGCGTAGGGCCGCTCGGACTCGGAGCGCCCGCTCGCGACGCCGTAGTTGCCGACCATCGACGCCGTGAAGCAGACGAGCTGCTCGGCGTAGCTCGGGTCGGTGACGACCTCCTGGTAGCCGCTCATCGCGGTCGTGAAGACCGCCTCGCCGAAGGCGTGGCCCTCGGCGGCGACCGACTCGCCGCGGAACACCGTCCCGTCCTCGAGCACGAGGAAGCCGCGCCTCATGCCGCGAACGCCACCCTTCCCGCCGCGACCGTCAGCCGGACGGAGCCGTGCAGCGTCGCGCCGAGCAGCCAGGAGTTCGCCGAGCGCGAGCGGAAGCCGTCCTCGCTCACGAGCCAGCTCCGGTCGAGGTCGAGCAGGACGAGGTTCGCCGGAGCGCCCGCCGCGATCCGGGGCGCGTCGAGCCCGAAGGCGCGGGCCGGGCCGGCCGACATGCGCTCGAGCAGCGTCTCGAGCGGGAGCACGCCGGGCTGGACGAGGTGGGTGTAGAGCGCCGCGAACGCGGTCTCGAGCCCGGTGACGCCGAAGGGCGCCTCCTCGAAGGGAGCGTCCTTCTCCTGGCGGGCGTGCGGCGCATGGTCTGAAGCGACCGCGCAGATGTCACCGTTCCGTAAGGCCTCGACGAGGGCCTCGCGGTCCTCCTCGGCGCGCAGCGGCGGGTTCATCTTCAGGTTCGGATCGAGCGAGCGGACGGCCTCGTCGGTGAGGACGAGGTGGTGCGGCGTGACCTCGCCGGTGGCCCGGATTCCGGCCGCCCGCGCGTGCGAGAGCGCCTCGACCGACTCGCGCGCCGAGAGGTGGAGCAGGTGGAGCGGCTGGCCCTCGAAGGCCGCGAGCGCCAGGTCGCGCTCGACCATCACGCTCTCGCCGACCGACGGGTAGCCGCCGAAGCCGAGCTCGGCCGAGACGGTGCCCTCGTGGACGTGGCCGCCCCTCGACAGGGTCGGCTCCTCGCCGTGCAGGGCGAGCCGCAGGCCGGTCGTCGAGGCGTACTGGAGCGCGCGCCGCATCAGGCCGGCCGAGACGACCGGGCGGCCGTCGTCGGAGAAGCCGGCTGCGCCCGCGTCGGCCAGCTCGCCCATCTCGGTGAGCTCGCCGCCGAGCTGGCCCTTCGAGATCGCGGCCAGGAAGCCGACCGGCACCTCGGCCTCGAGCCGCGCGGTCTCGATCAGCCCCTCGAGCACGGCGGCGGAGTCGACGACCGGGTCGGTGTTCGGCATCGCGAGGATCGCGCAGAAGCCGCCGGCCGCGGCCGCAGCCGTGCCGGAGGCGATCGTCTCCTCGTCCTCGCGGCCGGGCGTGCGCAGGTGCACGTGCGGGTCGACGAAGGCCGGCGCGAGCACGAGCCCGGCGCCGTCGACCACCCGGTGGCCGTTGACGTCGAGCCCCTCGCCGAGCTGCGCGATCACGCCGCCGTCGACGCGGACGTCGATCACCGCGTCGACGCCCTCGGCGGGGTCGAGCACGCGGGCGCCGCGGACGACGAGGTCCTCGCCGGGCGCGGACTTGCCGTGGAGGACGCTCATGCCACTGCCTCCTCGAGCTCGCGCACCGGCGCCGGGCCCTGCGTGAGCAGGTCGTAGAGCACCGCCATGCGCATGACGAGGCCGGCGCGCACCTGGTCCTCGATCAGCGTGTCGACGCGGTCGGCGACCTCCGCGGCGATCTCGACGCCGCGGTTCATCGGGCCGGGGTGCATCACCTTCTGCCCCGGCCGCAGGCGCTCGGGCGTGACGCCCCAGCGGGCCGCGTACTCGCGCAGGCTCGGCACGTAGTTCGCGCCGGCCTCCATCCGCTCGCGCTGCATCCGCAGGACGTAGACGACGTCGGCGTCGGCGATCGCGCCGATCTCGGTGGTCGTCTCGCAGCCCATCGCCTCGATCCCGCGCGGCAGCAGCGCCGGCGGCCCGACGAGGGTGACGCGCGCGCCCATCAGGCGCAGCGCCTGGATGTCGGAGCGCGCGACGCGCGAGTGGAGCACGTCGCCGACGATCGCGACGTGGAGGCCCTCGATCCGGCCGAGCTCGGCCTTGATCGTGTAGAGGTCGAGCAGCGCCTGGGTCGGGTGCTGGTGCTTGCCGTCGCCCGCGTTGACCACGCAGCGCGCCGGTGACCCGCGCCACGAACTGCGGCGCGCCGATCTGCGGGTGGCGGATCACGATCACGTCGGGGTCGTACGCGTCGAGCGTGAGCGCCGTGTCCTTCAGCGACTCGCCCTTGTCGACCGACGAGCCGATCGCCTTGATCGACATCGTGTCGGCCGAGAGCCGCTTCGCGGCGAGCTCGAAGCTCGACGAGGTGCGCGTCGAGGACTCGTAGAAGAGCGTGATCACGGTGCGGCCGCGCAGGGTCGGCAGCTTCTTCACCTCGCGCTCGAGCGAGCGCTCGAAGGTGGCCGCGGTCGCGAGCAGCCGCTCGACGTCGTCCCGGGAGAGGTCGGCGATCGAGAGCAGGTGGCGCCGCGGCGGGCGGGCCGGCGGGCGCAGGTCGTCCGAGACGACGTGGATGTCAGGCATCGGGGGCCTCCTCCGGGATCAGCAGCACGCGGTCGATCTCGTCGACCTCGACGAGCTGCACCTGGATCCGCTCACCGGCCGAGGTGGGCAGGTTCTTGCCGACGTAGTCGGGGCGGATCGGCAGCTCGCGGTGGCCGCGGTCGACCAGGACCGCGAGCTGGACGCGCGCCGGGCGGCCGTAGTCGAACAGCGCCTCGATCGCGGCGCGGATCGTGCGGCCGGTGTAGAGGACGTCGTCGACGAGGATGCACGGTCGTCCCCTCGGGCGGGAAGTCGAGCTCGGTCGCGCGGACGACCGGCTGGGCGTGGAGCGGCGCCTCGCCGCCGCGGACCGAGACGTCGTCGCGGTGGAAGGTGATGTCGACCGCGCCGAGCGGCACCAGGACGCCCGTCCGCTCCTCGATCAGCCGGCGCAGCCGCCGGGCGAGCGGGACACCGCGGGTGTGGATCCCGACGAGGGCGACATCGTCGAGGTCGGGGTTGCGCTCGATGATCTCGTGCGCGACCCGGGAGAGGGTTCGCTCGATCGCTTCGTGGTCGAGCAGGAGCTTGGCGGCCGAAAGCCGGGCAGACATGTTCATCGAACTCCTTTCCGGCCTCGCTGGACCGGGTTAAAGGAACCGTGCGCAGAGGCAGCCTACCGGCTCGCGCGGACGTATAGCCTGCGCTGTGTGGAGGGGCAGCTGATCGACCGCCTGGCAGCGCTCACGGTCGAGACGGGCGCGAACGTGCAGCCGGGGCAGATCGTCGTGGTGATGGCCGGCATCGAGGCCGCGCCGCTCGTGCGCGCGATCGCCGAGCGCTCGTACCGCCGCGGCGCCCGCTTCGTCGACCCGATCTACTTCGACACGGCGATCAAGCGGATCCGGATCGAGCACGCGGCCGAGGACACGCTCGAGTTCGTCCCGTCCTGGTGGTCCGAACGCCATCTCCAGTTCGGCGAGCAGCGCTGCGCGCGGATCATGCTCCACCCGACGGTGCAGCCCGGCGGGCTGGACGGCCTCGACCCTGCGCGCGCGGGCAAGGACCTGATGCCGGCGCTGAAGGAGAACTTCCGGGTGATCAACGCGCAGACGACGAACTGGACCGTCGTCCCGTACCCGACCGCCGCCTGGGCCGCTGCGGCGCACCCGGAGCTCGAGCCGGATGCCGCGCTCGCGCAGCTCTGGGACGAGGTGGCGCACGTGTGCCGGCTCGACGAGCCCGACCCCTCCGCCGCCTGGCGCGAGCGCTTCGCAGCGCTCGCCGGAGCCGCCGGCCGGATGACCGAGCGCCGGTTCGACGCGCTCCACTTCGAGGGGCCGGGCACGGACCTCACGGTCGGCCTCCTCCCCACCTCGCAGTTCGAGAGCGGCACGGCCACGACGCTCGACGGGATCGTCTTCGGCCCCAACCTCCCGACCGAGGAGGTGACCACGACACCCGACCCGCTTCGCGCCGAGGGGATCGTGCGCTCGACGAGGCCGCTCGAGGTCGCCGGCCAGACGGTGCGCGGGCTGCGGGTGCGCTTCGAAGGCGGCCGGGCGGTCGAGATCGACGCCGACGAGAACGCCGACCTCCTCCGCGAGCGCTGCGCCCGCGACGAGGGCGCCTCACGCCTCGGCGAGGTCGCGCTCGTCGACCGGGAGGGCCGGATCGGCCGCCTGGGCACCGTCTTCTGCTCCACGCTCCTCGACGAGAACGCGGCCAGTCACATCGCGTTCGGCAACGCCTACGCGACCATGGTCGGCGAGGGCGACCGCGCGCGGATCAACGAGAGCGCGATCCACGTCGACTTCATGATCGGCGCCGACGACGTCGCGGTGACCGGCGTGACCGCCTCGGGCGAGCGCGTGCCCGTGCTGCGCGGCGGCGACTGGCAGCTCTAAGTCTTACGGGCCTCTTAGGTTCGCCCTGCGATCCTTGCGCGGTGCTGAAGCGACGCCGGCAGGAGACCCGCGCCCTCCGCGAGGAGCTCCGGGCGCGCGGCCTCGTCCTCGCGGTCTCCGGGCTCGGCGACGAGGACAGCGGCGGCGGGCTCTTCCTGCTCGACGACGAGGTCGAGCGGATCGACTGGCTCTCGACGACGGGCCTCTACGCCGCCGACGGGCTCTTCCTGCGGCTGCTCTGGGGGCCCGACCTGCTCGTCTACGACGAGCGAGGGGTCGTCCGCTATCTCCGCCTCGACGGGCTCGTCGACCCGCACGACGTCGTCCTCGACGGCGACCAGATCGTGGTCGTCTCGACGGGGCGGAACGAGATCCTCCGCTACGGGCTGAGCGGCGAGCTCGTCGAGCGCTGGACTCCGGGCGGCGAGGGCGACGCGTGGCATCTCAACAACCTGCTCCTCTCCGACGGCCGTCTTCTCTGCGCCTGCTTCGGCCGGTTTGCGGCCGACCGCGCCTGGGCCGAGGACGGTGCGCGCGAGGGCGCCGGGATCGTCTTCGACGTGCGGTCGCAGGAGACGGTCATCTCGGGCCTCACTGCTCCGCACAATCCCCACCGCCTCCCTCGCGGCTGGCTCGTGTGCAACTCCGGCACCGGCGAGGTGCTCGAGTTCGACGAGCGGGGCGTCCCGCGCCGCGGCGTGGAGCTCGGCGGCTGGACGCGGGGGCTCGCGGTGCTGGACGACCTGCTGCTGGTCGGCGTGAGCGCGCGACGAGACGAGAGCACGCCCGGTGCGACCGCGGAGCTCGTCGTGCTCGAACTCGACTCGTTCGAGGAACGGGAGCGGTTCACGTTGCCGTGCAGCGAGATCTACGACCTCGCGCTCGCGCCGGCCGCCTTCGCGGAAGGGCTGCGACGGGGAATGCGGACGAACGGGCGCCTCGAAGGCGAGCTCGTGCAGGCCGCGATGTTCGAGTCCGTCGGCGTCGAGCCCGTCCGGCTGTGGGCGACCGGCGAGCCGCTGCCGCGCGAGGCGATGCGCAGCCAGGTGACCGCCGAGGTGTCCAGCTCGATGCTGGCGGGCGCACGCGAGCTGATCCCGTGCGTCGTCCGCAACAAAGGTGGCGCGATCCTCACCTCCTCGCCCCCGAACCCCGTGTCGCTGTCGTACCGCTGGTACGAGGGCCGCCGCACGATCTCGGAAGGCGATCGCGTCCCGCTGCCGCATGCGCTTCCGCCCGGCACGCCGCTCGCGATCGACCTGCCGCTCGAGGTGCCGCTCGAGTCGGGCCGCTACCGCCTCTGCGTCTCCCTCGTGCAGGAGCACGTCGCCTGGTTCGACGAGGTCGACCCGCGCAACGGCACGAGCAGCGCGGTCGAGGTCCTGGGCTAGGCCTCGCGGGCGAAGAGGACGTGCGGGCGCCCGTGCGCCTCGACCGTCTCGATCCTCGCCATCCCGATCCGCTCTGCGACGCGCAGCGAGGGCTCGTTCTCCGCGTCGACGAGCGCGACGATCCTGGGCGCCCCGAGATGCGCGAGCCCGGCGGACAGGCACGCCGCCGCGGCCTCCGTCGCGTAGCCGCGGCCCCAGCGGTCCCTGGCGAGCGTCCAGCCGAGCTCGATCTCGCCGGTCGGCTCGAAGATGCCGAAGCCGACGTCGCCGATCACGGCCCCGCTCGCGCGCTCGACGACGGCCCAGAAGGTGAAGCCGCGGGCCTGCTGCTCTCTCGTGTACGTCTCCAGGGTCGATCTGACGGCTTCGAGATCCGTCGAGCGCGCCGCCGGGGATGAAGCGCATCACCTCCGGGTCGCAGTAGACCGCCGCCGTCGCCTCGGTGTCCGAGTCGGGATCGAAGGGGCGGACGACCAGCCGCTCGGTCTCGATCGGGAGCGGGACGGCGCTCACGCCGCGACGGCGACGAGCCACTCGCAGCCGGTAGGCGACGAGCTCCGGCAGCTCGCGCTCGGCCCGCGCAGTGCCTTCCGCGATCTCGTCCTCGCCGAGCAGGTCGAAGGTCGAGATGTGGCGGCCGCGGATCTTCGCCAGCGCCTCCGCCGCGCGAGATCTCCGCCCGCTGGTGGAGCCGGACGAGCCGCGGCTCCGCGAAGCCGGCGGCGCGCAGCTCGCGCTCCAGGGTCTCCCCGTCCGGAAAGCGCGCCAGGTCGATCCGCTCGATCGACGGGAAGAACTCGTTCAGCCAGTAGTCGCCGAAGTGGCTCGGGTCGAACGTCGCCATCACCGCCCGGCCCGTGACGACGCGCCTCAGCTCGGCGAACGCACGGGGCCGGTCCCAGAGGTGGATCGAGAGCTGGGTGACGGAGCGCTCGAACCAGCCGTCCTTGAACGGCAGCTCCTCCGCGACTCCCTGCTTCAGGCCGACGCCGTCGGGCACGCGGCCGCGCGCGACCTCCAGCATCTCCGCGGAGGGGTCGACGCCCCAGACCTTGCAGCGCTCGCGCTCGGCGAGCGCGCCGGCGAGCCGTCCGGTGCCGCAGCCGACGTCGAGGACCCGGCGCCCGCGGAGGTCGCCCTCCGCGACGAGGAGCGCGAAGAGCTCCCACCAGTTGGCGTCGGCAGGACGGAGCTCGTCGTAGACCGGAGCCAGGCGCCCGAAGTCAGGACTGCTCGTCAATGAGCTCGTCCGGCTCGGTCAGCGCCTCGACCGCGTCCTGGGCGGCCTCGAGCGACGACTCGGGGACGAGCACCGTGAACGCGTCGTCCTCCTCGGCGGCAGCGAGCTCCGATTCGATCCCGGCCGAGGTCAGGATCGCCTGGATCTCCTCCGCCTCGGTGACGTCTCCCGCCACGGCGAGTTGAACCATGCCAGTCATTCCGCACTCGATGATACGGCCTCCGGCGGGTGGTGGAGCGCGCCGCCCTTCACGAGCTGCGGCGTCCCCCGCTCGCGGAACGGCACCTCGACGAGGTCGAAGTCGCGCGGGACGATCGTCTCCGGGAAGACGGCGCGCGCCTCGGCGGCGACCTCGGACGGCGCGTAGCGGGTCGAGAGGTGCGTGAGCGCGAGCAGGCCGACCTCGGCCCGCCGCGCGATCTCGGCCGCGTCGGCCGCGGTCGAGTGCAGGGTCTCGCGCGCCCGCTCGCGCTCGTCGAGGCAGAAGGTCGCCTCGTGCACGAGGAGGTCGGCGCCGACGGCGGCCTCGAGCACCGCGTGGCACGGCGCCGTGTCGCCCGAGAAGACGAGCTTGCGCCCGGGCCGCGCGGGGCCGAGCACCTCGCCGGGCGAGACCACGCGCCCGTCGGCGAGCGTGACCTGCTCGCCGCGCTGGAGCGCACCGCGCTCGCGGCCGTCGGGCACGCCGAGCGCGTCCGCGGCGGCGACGTCGAAGCGGCCGGGCCGGTCGTCCTCGATCAGCGCGTAGCCGAACGCGGCGACGCCGTGCTCGACCGGGAACGCCTCGAGCCGGTAGTCGTCCCGCTCGAGCGAATCGCCGGCCCGGAGCTCCTCGAGCTCGAGCGGATAGCTGAGCCGGCCGAAGATGCGCCGCAGGCTGCGCGAAGAGCTCGTCGAGGCCCGGCGGCCCGTACACCGTGAGCGAGGTCTCGCGGCCGCGGAGCGCGAACGTCTTCAGCATCCCGGGCAGGCCGAGGAAGTGGTCGGCGTGATAGTGCGTGAGGAAGATCTCGCGCAGCTCGACGAGGCCGACGTCGGAGCGAAGCAGCTGCCGCTGTGTGCCCTCGGCGCAGTCGAACAGGAGCCGCTCGCCGCCGCGGCGCACGAGCGTGGCCGCAGCCGCCCGCTGCGCGGTCGGCATCGAGCCCGAGGTGCCGAGGAAGACGACGTCGAGATCCATGCCCTGGATTCTACGAGCCATGTAGGCTCGCCCCCGATGGGCGAGTCGATGCAGGCGGGGCGCCTGGCGGCGCGCGCGATCAAGGCGAACGGCGTCGACACGCTGTTCACGCTGTCGGGCGGCCACGTGATGCCGATCTACGAGGGGTGCCGCGTCGAGGGCGTCCGCGTGATCGACGTCCGCCACGAGCAGGCCGCCGCCCACGCCGCCGAGGCCTGGGGCCGCGTGAACCGCGCCTGCGGCGTCGCCCTGGTCACGTCCGGCCCGGGAGTGACCGGAGTCGTGACCGCCGTCGCGAACTGCAAGGTCGCCCAGACGCCGCTCGTCGTGATCGGCGGCGCGCGCCCGCTCGTGCAGGCGGAGCAGGGCGCGCTCCAGGAGCTCGACCAGCTCTCGATCTTCAAGCCGATCACGAAGTGGGCGGCCGTCTGCACGCATCCCGAGCGCGTGCCCGACCTGATCTCGACCGCCTTCCGCCAGGCGCTCGCCCAGCCGCGCGGCCCGGTGTACCTCGAGCTGCCGATGGACATCCTCTTCGCCGACGCCGAGGAGGAGCGCGAGCCGGCGCCTTCCCGCTCCGCCGCGCGCGCCTTCGGCGACCCGAAGGAGATGACGAAGGCCGCCGACCTGCTGACGAACGCCGAGCGGCCCGCGGTGATCGCCGGCAGCGGGATCTGGTGGGACGGCGCCTGGAAGCAGCTCGCCGCTTTCGCCGAGAACGGGCGGCTGCCCATCTACCTCAACGGCTCGGGCCGCGGCGCGCTGCCGCCCGACCACGAGCTGTTCTTCCAGCACTCGCGCTCGTCCGCGGTCGCCGGCGCCGACGTCGTCTGCGTCGTCGGGACTCCGCTCGACTTCCGCCTCAAGTTCGGGCGCTTCAACCCCGAGGCGAAGCTCGTCCACGTCCATTCCGACCCGACCGAGCTCGGGCACAACCGCGCGCCGGACGCCGGCATCGTCGGCGACTGCGCGGCCGTGCTCGGGATCCTGGCCGACGGCGTCAAGAACCGCCGCCCGAACGACGAGTGGCTCGAGCGGCTCCGCGTCATCGACCGGGCCTGGTGGGACGACAACCGCGCCTCGATCGAGTCGGAGAGCGCTCCCCTCAACCACTACCGCCTCGGCGCGGAGCTCGACAAGGTGCTCGACCCCGCCACGATCGTGATCGGCGACGGGGGCGACGTCGTCGCGGCGTGCTCGCGGGTGCTGCGTGTCCACCGCCCCGGCCACTGGCTCGATCCGGGGCCGTTCGGCTGCCTGGGCGTCGGCCCGCCCTACGCCCTCGGGGTCAAGGCCGCGCGGCCGGACGCCCAGGTCGTCGTGATCGCGGGCGACGGCGCCTTCGGGCTGAACGGGTTCGAGTTCGAGACGCTGACGCGCTTCGGGCTGCCCGTGGTGTTCGTGATCGGCAACGACGCGGCCTGGGGCGAGATCCGGATCCCGCAGCGGGGGATCTACGGCGAGGACGCGGAGGTGGCGACGCTGCTGGCGCCGAGCCGCTACGACCGGCTCACCGAGGCCTTCGGCGGCCACGGCGAGCACGTCGAGCGCCCCGACGAGCTGGCCCCCGCCCTCGAGCGCGCGCTCGCCTCGGGCGAGCCGGCGATCGTGAACGTGATGCTCGACCCGCTCGGAATGGCGGGCCACGCCTACCGCGGGATGTAGACGCGGCTACGGCAGGAGGAGCTTCTCGCCCGGCGAGATCGTCGCGTCGCGCAGGTGGTTCGCCTGCTCGAGCTTCCACACGCCGTCTCGCGGGTCGCCGCCGTACCGCGCAGCGGCGATCGACCAGAGCGTGTCGGTCGGCTTGACGAGGTAGTGCTCCGGCTTCCCGGCCCCGCTGGATCCCCGGGCGAGCACCGCCCACGCAACCGTGGCGATCAGGGCGATCATGATGATGCGTCCGAACATGTGTTCGCCATGCTAGAGCGAACGCACGTTCGTGTCAAGCAGGGCTGCGCTAGCCGTTGAGCGCGACCGTGAGCGCGGTCGTCCGCGCGGGATTCACCTCGGCCGCGAACTGGACGGCGGCGGTGGCGCCCGTGCCGTAGCCGGCCGGGATCTTGATCGCCGCTGTCATCTGCGGCGCCTTGCCCGACACCTTGACCGCGCGCTTGCCCCGCTTGGTGAAGACGGCCGTGTACGTGAAGCCCTCGTCGGCGCCGAGCTGCAGGTAGACGCCTCCGCCGCTCACCGTACGGGCCCCGTGCGCGCCGATCACCTTGGTCGTGTGGCGCCAGGTCGCGAGCTTGCCCGTGCACGTGCCGTGGTCCTGGGCGATCGCGGCCTCGACTGCCTGCGCCGCGGGGCGCTCCGCGCCGGTGACCCGCAGCACCGCGCTCTGGAAGCCGACGCGGTCGGACTCGTCGATCTCGTGGAAGAAGTGGAACGCGGTCAGGGTCGGCTCGCAGTTGCTGAGATGCACGAGCTGCGCGTAGTAGCTGGCCTCGGCCGTCTCGTCGATCGGCGGCACGTTCTCGACGTTCGTGTAGCCGGGCAGGCCCGTCGTGTCGACCTGCCAGCCGGTCTCGTCGATCACCATCGTCAGGTTCGTGGCGACTCGCGCCCCGAACGTGTCGTTGAACGGGCCCGACTCGGCGAACACGGGCTGGGCGGTGTTGTTGAACGCGTCCCAGATCGCCTGCTTCACCCGGCTGGCGTTCACGCAGCCTGTCTGCGGCCACGGATAGCCCTTGGAGACCGGGATCGGTGTTGACGTTCGGGTAGCAGTGCCACGCCCACTCGTCGAAGAGCGGCTTCGTGCGCCCGCTCGCCCTGTAGGCCTTGCCGAGCGCGGCGATGAAGCGAACGGGTGAGATCGAGGCGTTGCTGGTCGCGTTCGGGTCGTCGTTGCCGCGCGGCGAGAGGCCGGCGCCGATCACGTCGATCGCGGGATTGACCGCCTTCAGCGCGTCGTAGCAGCGGGCGAGCACGTCCTCCATCGCCGCGGGGGCGACGGGCTTCCCGGAGCCGTCGAAGATCGGCTGCCAGAAGCGCGGCTGGTTCGGCTCGTTGCCGACGATGATCTTGGTCACCTGCGGGAACGCGCGCGCGACCTCGGCGGTGTAGTCGCAGAAGGCCTGGGCGCCGGCCGAGGTGACCATCCCGGGCTTGCGCGGGTAGACGGCGAACACGACCTGGATCCCGTGGGCGATCGCGACCGGCACCGAGCGCTGGAGGAAGGCGTAGTCCTGGATCGTCGTCGGCGCGCTCGGAGTCCCAGAACACCGCCATCCGGTTCGTCGTCGTGCCGAGCTTGTTCATCTCGTCGAAGAGCGCGGCGCCGCCGTCCGGCGCGTACTTCGTCGCGTCCTCGGCGAAGCCGATCTTCGGCCCCGCGGCGGCGCCCCCCGCGAAAGCGAGGCAGACGAACAGGCAGGCTGATGCGACGAGTGTCTTCGACATAGGACGTGCCCCCCGAACGGACGATCAGTGGGCGACTCTAACCATCGGCAGCGAACGAGTGCGGCTTAAGCGACCCGCGCGAGCACGGCGTCGACGAGCCGGCCCGCCCCGAAGCGCACCGGATCGTCGGCCGGAAGGCCCGGTCTCGGCCTCGGCCTCGGCGATTGCGAGCCGTGCCGCGGCCTCGTCGAGGTGTCGCGTGTTGAGCGCGATGCACGCGACCTTCGCCGGCCGGGCGGGCAGCGCGATCCGCTCGTGCAGCTCGACGAGTTCCCTCAAACCGGGGATCGGATGCGGGCCGCCGCCCGCGCCCTCGATCTCCGTCCGCCCGACCTCGTGGCACAGCACGAACAGGTGCGGCGCGCTGCCGTGCACCAGGCCGAGCGTCACACCCGAGTAGACCGGGTTGACGAGCGAGCCCTGCCCCTCGACCCAGAGCAGCTCGCCGCCCCGCTCGGAGCCCTCGACCACGAGCTGCTCCGCCGCGCCGGCGATGAAGTCCGCCACGACCGCGTCGACCGCGATCCCCCAGCCTGCGATCGCGATCCCGGTCTGCCCGGTCGGGCACGAACTCGGACCGGATCCCGCGTCGCCTCGTCTCGAGGTCGAGCTCGCACGAGACGGTCATCTTCCCGATCGCGCAGTCGGAGCCGACGGTGAGCACGATCGTCCCGGGGACGGCCATGTTCGCGCCGGTCGCGGTCGAGAGGCCCGCCGGAGGCGCGCGCAGGTCGCGCAGCTCGACGCCGTGCTCGGCCGCGGTCGCGACGAGCTCCGGGTCGTCGGTGAGGCGGACGTGGAGCCCGTTCTCGACGTCGAGGCCTGCCGCGGCGCAGCTCCGGAGCAGGGCGCGCCAGTCGGCGGGGAAGCGGCCGCCCTGCGTCACGACGCCGACGAGCGCGGTGTTCGGCTCGTAGCGGAGGGCCTCGTCGACGGTCGCGACGATCGGCACCCCGTCCTGGGTCTCCCCCGCGCGGTTCGTGTCGAGGATCGCGACGACGGTCTCGGGGCGGTACCGCATGACCCCTCGCAGCGTCTTGCCGTAGAGGGGGTCGTGCGAGTAGCCCTCAGCGAGGATCAGGTACTGCTTGCCTGACACCGAGCCCCGGTGTGTCGGAGGGGACCTGGACGCCGTCGCGGAACTCGACGCCGGGCCACGGATCGTGGGCGATCAGCAGGTTGCCGTCGAGGTCGACGTGGTCGCAGAGCGGCGCGACGACGCAGCCGGCGGCGATCCCGAGGCCGGACTCGATCATGCAGCCGAGCATCACCCCGAGCCCGAGCGCGCGCGCCGCATGTGCCATGCGCACGCCCTCGCGGATCCCGCCCGACTTCGCGAGCTTGATGTTGATCCCGTGCGCGATCGCGGCGCAGGCGGCGACGTCGGCGAGCGTGTGGCAGTCCTCGTCGACGTAGATCGGCACCGGCGAGCGGCTCTTCAGCTCGGCCCCGCCCGGGTCGCCCGCGGGCAGCGGCTGCTCGCAGTACTGGACGCCGGCCGCGGCGAGCTGCGGCAGGTACTCGAGCGCCTCGTCGAGCGTCCAGGCCTCGTTCACGTCGACCTGCAGCGGCACCTCGGTGACCGAGCGCACCGCGCGCACGCGCTCCGCGTCGAGGCCGTCGCGCGCGCCGAGCTTGAGCTTGAGCCGCCGGAAGCGCCCCGCGACCTGCTCCGCGCGGCGGGCCATGTCGTCGGGGTCGCCGAGCCAGATCGTCCACGAGGTCGGCGGGCCCGTCCGCGGCAGCCCGAGCAGGCGCCAGACCGGCCGGCCGGCCAGCTTCCCGCAGAGGTCGTGGAGCGCGCCGTCGATCGCCGCCTTCGCCGCCTGCTCGCCGGGGCGCTCCGCGAGGCGCGCGCCGATCTCCTCGAGCGCGAAGGGATCGTCGCCGAGGAGCGGCTCCACGTCCTCGAGGAACGCGATCGCCGACGCCGCCGTCTCGTCGTAGCGCTCGATCGGCGCCGCCTCGCCGTAGCCGGTCGCGTCGCCGTGGGCGAGCTCGAGCTGGACGACGTCCGCGGTGTCGGCCGACTCGCGCGAGATCACGAAGGTCTCGCGGAGCTCGAGCGTGGCGATCCGGGCCGTCAGCTTCACGTCGGTAGACTACGCGTCCTCGCGCCTGTAGCTCAGGGGATAGAGCGTGCGCCTCCGGAGCGCAAGGTCGCAGGTTCGATTCCTGCCAGGCGCATCACGACGCGGCCGCTTCGGCCCGGTCGCCCCTGATCACGGTGTAGACGATCGCGGCGAGCGCGGCGCCGACGATCGGCGCGAGCGAGGTAGATCCAGATCGCGTGCAGGTCGCCCGCGACGATCCCGGGGCCGAGCGAGCGGGCGGGGTTCATCGAGGCGCCGGAGATCGGGCCGCCGAACATCGCGTCGAGGCCGACCGTCCCTCCGATCGCGATCGCCGCCGCCTCGCCGACGGCCCGGGTGTCGGTCGCCACGGCCATGATCACGAACATCAGGAAGAACGAGAGGACGCCCTCCCAGAGGAACGACTGCGCGTCGGTGCCGCTCGGATAGGTGGCGCCGACGTGCGCGATGTTGCCGAGCGAGCCGCGCAGGATCGCCGCCGCGATCAGCGCGCCCGCGAGCTGCGCGCCCCAGTACGGGACGAGGTGCCGCTTCGGGAAGTGCCGCGCGAGCGCGAACGAGAAGGTCACGGCCGGGTTGAAGTGCGCGCCGGAGACGTGGCCGACCGCGTAGATCATCGCCATGATCACCAGCCCGAAGGTGATCGCGACGCCGACGTGGCCGAGCGCGCCGGTCTTCTGGTCGACCATGATCGCGCCGCAGCCGGCGAAGACGAGCGCGAACGTCCCGATCGCCTCGGCGACGAGGGCCCGCGCCAGCGGCGGCGCCGTCAACTGTCGGCCGGGAGCAGCTCGCCGATCAGCTTCTGCACGCGCGCGTCGAGCTCGTCGCGGATCACGCGCACCGTCTCGACGCTCTGTCCGGCCGGGTCGTCGAGCTGCCAGTCCTCGTAGCGCTTGCCGGGGTAGATCGGGCAGGCGTCGCCGCAGCCCATCGTGATCACGACGTCCGCCGCCGCGACGACCTCGTCGGTGAGCGGCTTCGGGAACTCCTCGCTCATGTCGACGCCGAGCTCGGTCATCGCCTCGATCACGGCCGGGTTGATCTCGCTCGCCGGGCGCGCTGCCGGCCGAGCGGACGTGGATCCGGCCCTGCGAGCGGAGCTTGACGAGGCCGGCGGCCATCTGGCTGCGGCCGGCGTTGTGGACGCAGACGAACAGCACCTCCGGCTGCTCCTTCGCGATCACGCCCTCGGCCTGGCCCAGCGCCTGCAGGCGCTCGCGCGCGAAGCGGTGCACGAGGACCGGCACGAAGACGTTGATCTTCGCCGCCGGCGAGCAGGTCGGTCGACTCGGCGATGTAGCGGGCGATCGTCTCCTGCGAGAAGATGCCGTCGAACTCGCGCTGCAGCGCCTCGGCCGCGCGCTCCACGTGCTGTCGCGTGACCGGATCGAGGATCTCCACGCTGCACTCGCTCACGACCGCCTCCTCCTCATCGACGTCGATCGATTCCGCGCGGATGATCGCAGACGATATCGATTGCTGTCAATATCGATCTCTGCGAATATGCAGGACGTGAAGCTCGTCGCGACCATCGCCGCCTCCGCCTGCCCGCCGCTGCTCCAGGGCGCGCTCGACCAGAGGGAGGCCGACGAGCTCGCGCGCGCCCTGAAGACGATCGCCGACCCGGCGCGGCTGCGGCTGCTGAGCCTGATCCAGGCCCAGCCGGACGGCGAGGCGTGCGTCTGCCACCTCACCGGGCCGCTCGGCCTCAGCCAGCCGACCGTCAGCCACCACCTGAAGGTTCTCCTCGACGCCGGTCTCGTCGAGCGCGAGCGGCGCGGCAGCTGGGCCTACTACCGCGTCGTGCCCGAGTCGCTCGCGACGCTCAGAGACGTCCTCGGCTGACCGCAGCCGCCCGGCGCGCGGGCGCCTCTCGCGCCAGGGTCACGCACGTTTCGATCAGCTCCCGCAGCGGCGCAGGAACCCCGTCCTCCCCGCGCTCGGCGATCGCGCTCAGGACCTCGAGCGCCAGCATCGGCTTCGATGCCTGGTCGATCGCGCGGCGGACGATCCGCCGCGGCGTCATCGCAGCGCTGCTCAGGGGGCCCACCCTGGCGACGGTCTTGTAGACCTCGTCGTAGCCGTGGTGCCAGAGGAAGAGCTCGAGGTCGCGCTCCTCGAGCGCGGTCACGCGGAGCGCGGGCGGATCCGCCCCCGCGTGGCTCTCCGCCAGCGCGCGGTAGATTTCGCCGGCCTCGTCGCCGTCGGTGAGCACGTGCCACTCGATCCCGAGCCCGCCGGCGGTGCGGATCGCAGGGCTGAGGCCGGCCTGCGCGTACTCGACCAGCGCGACTCCCTCCTGCGCGAGCTCGTAGCCGCAGAGACGCGCGAGCTCGGGCAGGAGCCAGGCCTCCGACTCGCCCTCGACGAGCAGCCAGCAGCGGGCGAACATCGCCTGTCCTCGCCGCTCCCGCAGGTGGTAGGTGACCCGGCGCAGGTCGGTCGGCGAGAGCGAGCCGGGGTCGATGCGGGACTCGTACACCGTGTCCTCGTGACGGACGAGGCGCCGCACGCTCCGAAGCGGGATCTCGCCCAGCAGGGCGGTCGACTCGGTGGTCAGGATCCGCTGCCAGCGGATCCGTGCGACCAGGCGCATGGCCGCGGCCAGCGTCATCACGTGCATGTAGGCCTCGAGGTCCTCGATCACGAGAATGGGCTCGGCGCCGGGCTCGATCGGCCGCCCGATCTCCTTCAGCAACCCTGCGACCACGAAGAGTACGCCCATGCGCTCGGCGCGCGTCCCTGACCCGAGCGGACCCGCCTCCAGCGGGCTCCCCACGCCGCCGACGTGGCCCATCACCTCGACGACGACGGGGTGCAGCGCCGGCCTCTGCGGATCGAGGTGCCGCTGAGCGCGCGCGATCACCTCCGCGGCGGCGGCGAACCCGCGCTTGACCTCCCGTTCGGGGTCGGCCGCCCTGCCCTCGAGCAGATCGGACGCGCACCTCACGACCTCGTCGACGAGCGGCCGGACCTCGGCCGGCCCCGACCAGGCTCGGTCCTCCGCCCAGGTCGCCCGCCTGAGCGAGAACACGGGGCTCATGCGCCGCAGCCAGGCCAGGAGCCACGGCTCCGAGCTGGCCGCGCCGCCGCCGACGAGTGTCCAGCTTCCGTCGCCCGCCTCCAGCGTCAGCCGCCGGCGCTCCGGTCCGTGCGGCGCCGAAGAGCTCGTGCAGGGGCGCGTAGTCGTCGGCGGACCACTCCCCGGGCTCGCGCTCCTCGAAGCCGAGCTCGACCCGGGTCGGCGAGCCGAACACGGGCGGCCCGCGGTCGGGCTCGCCCCCGAGTACCGCATGGAGCGCCTCGAGCAGCCGCCGCTTGCCGCTGTCGTTCTCGCCGACCACGGCCGTGATGTCGGGCTCGAGCTCCAGCGATGCGAAGCGGATCCCGCTGTAGCCCTCGATCCGGAGCGATGCGAGCCTCATCGACAGATCGTAGAGGGCGGTCGTAGCCGGACGGGCAACGAACGTTCGTCTTCCCCTCGAACTCATCAATCGTTCCTGACCGCGGCGGGATTAGCCAAGAGAGTGGGCCTGGCTCGAAAGACAGCGGAGAGGAGCGCGAAATGCGACGGATGGTCTTGCCTATGGTTGCTGCTGCCGCTGTACGCCTCGTTGTCGGCGGTGTCTCGCTGCGCGTCACACGGGTCGGCGAACAACGGCAACCCGCTGGTCCTCAACCTGACCAGTCGGGCGGCGGCGATCGACAACCTCGTGTACACGGGGCCATCGGGGTTGAGTTCGGGCGACCTGTATGTGTTCTCCGATCGCCTGTTCCTGGCGAGCGCTCCGAACGACCAGGTCGGTACGAGCGATGGCCGATGCGTCTTGATCGACCCGGCGACTCTCAAGTTCGACCGTTTGGTCACGAACACTTTCCGCGAAGGAGAGCCGTCGGACGCCGGGCAACTCACGGCCGCAGGCGAACTCACTCTCGTGCCGGGCACAACGCGCACGTTCGCAGTCGTCGGTGGAACCAGTGCGTACAGAATCGCGAGAGGTGATGCAAGCGTCGAACTCGGCCGACCCGAAGGGCCTCACCAGCTGACTGTCAATCTGATCCTGAACCCGTAAGACGCGCGTCGACGGGCCGCCGGCGGCGTGCCGCCCGTCCTGGGGCGGGCCCTGCGTGTCCCCGCGGGCTCGAGCGGGTAGAATGCGCCGCATGCCGAGCCCCCTCCTGGACGACCCCCTCAGTACCGATGCCGAGCCTGCCTCGCATCAAGCGGACGCAGCGGCAGCGGCCTGGTCGAAGGCGCCGCCGGGCCTCGGCCGCGCCCCGCTGAGCTCGAAGCCGCCGGGCTCACCTGGGTCGCACCTCGACCGGCCAGTTCCCGAGGAGGCCGCGGAGCTCGCGCAGCGGTTCGGCTGGCACCCCTCGACCTCGAGGACGTGCTCTCGAAGCGCCAGCGGCCGAAGGTCGACGACTACCCCGAGTACCTCTTCATCGTCCTCCACTTCCCGGTCTTCGACAAGACGATCCAGCGGCTCAACGCGGCCGAGCTCGACGTCTTCCTCGGCCCCGACTTCCTGATCACGCTCTCGAACGTCGAGCTGCTGCCCGTCACCCGGCTCTTCGGACGCTGCCGGGACGACGACGCGCTCCGCGACGAGCTCTTCACCAAGGGCTCCGGGCGCCTCCTTTACGAGGTGCTCGACGACCTCTTCGACTACTGCTTCCCGATCCTCGACAAGATCGGCCACAAGCTCGACTCGATCGAGGACGAGATGTTCGAGGGGCACGCGGAGGACGTCGTCCGCGACATCTCCAACGTGAAGCAGGAGATCATCTCCTACCGCAAGATCATCAAGCCCGAGCGCGCGACGCTGCGCCTGCTCGAGCGGCACACCGAGCGGTTCCTCCCCGAGGCGCTCGAGCTGTACTTCGACGACATCGTCGACGCGACCGAGCGGATCTGGGACCTCCTGGACAACTACAAGGAGGTCGTCGAGGCGCTCGAGGGCACCAACGAGTCGGTGATCCAGCACCGGCAGAACGACGTGCTGCGGCTGCTCACCGTCTTCAGCGTGATCGTCCTCCCGCTGACCTTCATCTCGGGGATCTTCGGGATGAATGTCGACTTCCCGGGCTTCGGCACCGCGGCCGCGTTCTGGGTGATCGCCGGCGTGATGATCGGCGTCCTCGTCGCGATGGTCGCGTTCTTCCGCCTCAAGCGCTGGCTGTGAAGCGGAACGGGGCGGCGGGGACGAGATGCCCCCGCCGCCCCTGATCCCTCACGGCCCGGTCAGCGTGCCGACCTTGACCGCCGTCAGATACTGCTGGAACGTCTGGATCGAGTCGCCGGACAGGCTCGCGCACTTCAGCGTGAGCTGGTCGCCGGCAGCGACCGCGCCCGCCGCGCAGAGCGACATCGACGCCGCTCCCGACTGGCCGATCCCGAGCGCGGCCGGCAGGTCGGAGATCGCCTCGACGAGGAACGTGCCCCAGCTGTAGAGGTCGCAGTAGACCCGCGGGTGCCGCGGTGTCGAAGTTGCCGGCCCACAGCGAGGCCGAGATCACGTAGCTCCCGGCCGGGAGGCCGGTCAGCGTCGCGGTCACGTCCGTCTGGTCGTTCCCGGTCGCGACGTACCCGTCACTCGGGCCGATCGGGCCCGCGGCCCGGTGTCGCCCTTCAGGCCCTGCGACCCCGTGTCGCCCTTCGGCCCCTGGGCCCCCGCCGCTCCGGCAGGACCGGTGGCCCCGGCCGGGCCGGCCGGCCCGGTGGCACCGGTGGCGCCCGTCGCGCCCTTCGCTCCGGCAGACCCTGCCGGACCCGCAGGCCCGGTCGGCCCGGCGGGACCCTTCGCGCCCGTCTGGTTCCAGTCGAGCGGTGTCTCGCCCGACTTGCACTGGCTCGACGAGGACACCACCCGCGCGTCTCCGTCCGACCGCGAGTAGCAGCCGTGGATCACACCGTTCGAATCGGGAATGCCGGAGCTCGACCAGACGGCCGCCCCAGACGCTCCGCCCACAAGGACAAGCGCACCCGCGACCGCCCAGAGCAAGTCGCGAGTGGAGCGCCCGCTTTGCCGGAGAAAGCATGACAGTCTCCCCTCTTGAAGTCCTCCGGTGCTGAGCTTGCTCCCCGTGGGAGACGCGTCAAATCCCGATTCGGCTTCCATTCGAGGGGCACGCGTGATATGCCCCGGAGGTGCGCTTGCTCAGACGCTCCCGGCGGTCCAGAGAACGGCTTCGGCAGCTGGGCGAGGCCGAGTGCTACCACCGCCTGCACGGTGAGCGCGACAACGACGTGCGCGTCGTCAAGCTCGAGCCGCGCCGGCCGCGGTTCCAACTCCGGGTGACGGGCGAAGATCTGCGCCGTCGCTTCGAGGAACGGCTCGACAAGCGCGCCGCGGACGGGAGCTGACCGTTGGGCGAGCGCCTCTGGGCGCCCTGGCGGCTCGAGTACATCGAGCGCACCGACGAGCAGGACGGCTGTGTCTTTTGCAACGCGCTGGAGGCCGACGACGGGACGGGGACGCCCTCGTCGTCCACCGCGGCCGGCTCGCGTTCGTGCTGCTGAACCGGTTCCCGTACACCTCCGGCCACCTGATGGTCGCGCCCGTCCGCCACGTCGGCGACTACCTCGACCTCGAGGACGACGAGGCGCTCGAGGTGCACAGCCTGACGCAGGCCGCGATCGGCGTGCTCGCGCACGCCTATGCACCGCACGGCTACAACGTCGGCTGGAACCTCGGCCGCGCTGCCGGCGCGGGAGTCCTCGACCATATCCACCTGCACGTCGTGCCCCGCTGGGGCGGCGACACGAACTTCATGCCGGTGCTCGCGGACGTCCGCGTGATCCCGGAGGCGCTCGCCGAGACCCGGCGCAGGCTCGCCGCTGCCTGGCCCGCCTCTTAGGACTCTCTTATCTACGTTTCACGTTCGTCTAACCTGGCGCGGCGATCCTGTGCCCCGTGCGCCCGACCCTGGACCGGCTCAGATGACGAACGCCGAGCTCGCGATCGACTCGACGCGTGCGATTCCGTCCGTCCGCCGCAGGACGCGGCGCGCCGCGGTCGGGTGGATCGTCTGGGGCATCGTCGTCGGCAACGCCGTCGCGATCATCTGGCTCTGGTACCACGGCGGCAACGTCCTCGGTGCACTCGACCGGCGAGCTGCTCACGAGCATCGCCCGGATCACGGGCCTGCTCGGCGCCTATCTCGCGCTGATCCAGGTGCTGCTGCTCGCGCGCCTGCCGCTGCTCGAGCGGCTCGTCGGCTTCGACCGGCTCACGGTCTGGCACCGCTGGAACGGCCACGCGTGCTCTACCTGATCCTCGCCCACGTCGTTCTTCTCGGTCTGGGGCTACGCGATGATGGACCGGATCTCGATTCCGAAGGAGATCTCGACCATGATCTGGGGCGGCGTCTACCCGGGGATGATCATCGCGACGATCGGCACCGTCCTCTTCGTCGCTGGTCGTCGTCACCTCGCATCGTGATCGTGCGGCGGCGGCTCCGCTACGAGACCTGGTACGCCGTCCACTTCACGGCCTACGCCGCGATCGCGCTCGGCTGGTTCCACCAGATCCCGACCGGCAACGAGCTCGTGCTCGAACGCGGTCGCCGCCGACTACTGGACGGCGCTCTACGTCGCGACGCTCGCGCTGCTCGTCGTGTTCCGGGTCGTGCGTGCCCGTCGTCAACGCGCTTCCGCTACCGCCTGCGCGTCGCCGAGGTGATCGACGAGGGCCCGGGCGTCGTCTCGCTGCGGATCACCGGCCGCAGGCTCGACCGCCTGGACGCGCAGGCGGGCCAGTTCTTCCTCTGGCGCTTCCTCACGCGCGGCGGCTGGTGGGAGGCGCACCCGTTCTCGCTCTCCGCGGCGCCCGACGGCCGCTCGCTCCGGATCACGGTCAAGAGCCTCGGCGACTTCACGAGCCGGATCGGCGAGATCGCGGCCGGCACGCGCGTCGTCGCCGAGGGGCCGTTCGGCGTCTTCACCGACGCGGTGCGGCGGCGCGACAAGGTCGCTGCTGATCGCCGGCGGGATCGGGATCACGCCCGGTCCGCGCGCTGCTCGAGGAGATGGACGGCGACCTCGTCGTCGTCTACCGCGTCGCTCAGCGAGGACGACGTCGTCTTCCGCGACGAGCTCGAGCAGCTCGCCGCCGAGCGCGGGATCGCGCTCCACTACGTCGTCGGCGACCACGCGACGCCGAGGGGCCGCGACCTGCTCTCGCCGGACCACCTGCGCGAGCTCGTCCCCGACATCGCCGAGCGCGACGTCTACGTCTGCGGGCCGCCGGCGATGGCCGACGGCGATCGAGCGGAACGTCCGCCGCGCCGGCGTGCCCCGCCGCTTCATCCACGTCGAACGCTTCGCCCTCTGACCCCGAAAGGAGAATGCCCATGAACGACACTCACCGCCGCACTCACCGCCCTCGTGCTCCCGCTCCCGTCGCGAACGCACGCGGCCGGTGCGACCGCGTCTCCGCCGAAGAAGAAGGCACCAGAAGAAGGTCGTCGTCGACCGCGCCGCGCACGATCCAGGGCCGGCTCGTCGACGATGCGCTGAGGACGACCGCGTCACAGGTCACGAGCCGTCGTGAAGCGGCAAGATCCGTGACCGACGTCCACGGCCTACCGCGCCTACCACACGGCGCGCTCGCAGTTCATCAATGCCCAGGCGCTGCCGATCCTCCGCCAGGAGGCCCTGCAGGCGCAGAGCGCCAACGTCGAGCTGGTCTCGGGCGCGACGACACGAGCGAGGCCTTCGCCCAGTCGCTCCAGGCCGCGCTCCCCAGGCAGAGCTGTGAGCGCCCGATGCTCGCCACGGCCCGCGGTCGAGCAGATCATGGGGATGCCGATCGTCGTCGACGTCCGCGACGACTCGTCGACCAGTCGCGGTCGAGCGGCTCTTCGCCTGGCTTCGCGTCGTCGACGAGACGTTCAGCACGTACAAGGACGACAGCGAGATCAGCCGGCTGAACCGCGGCGAGCTCGCGCTGCGGCGGACGCGCAGCCCGGACGTGCCGCGAGGTGCTCGCTGCGCTGCGAGCGAGCTGCGCGAGGAGACCGGCGGCTACTTCGACGCGTGGGCGCCGATGCCCGGCGCCGTCGACCCCTCGGGTCTCGTCAAGGGCTGGTCGGTCGACCGCGGCGGCCGGATCCTCGACGCCGCCGGCGCGCGCAACTACCACGCTCAACGCGGGCGGCGACATCCGCGTGCGCGGCTGGCCGGAGCCCGGGCGGCTGTGGCGCGTCGGGATCCAGCACCCGCTCGTGCACGGACCGCGTCGCGGCGGTCGTCGAGGCGAACGACGTCGCGATCGCGACCTCGGGCGAGTACGAGCGCGGCAAGCACGTCCTCGACCCGCACACCGGCCGCCCGCCCGACGGGGTGCTCTCGGTGACGGTCGTCGGCCCGGATCTCGGCACCGCCGACGCCTACGCGACGGCGGCGTTCGCGATGGGCACGGCCGGCCCGCGCTGGACCGCCAGGCTCCGCGGCTACGAGGCGCTGACGATCCTCGCCGACGAGACCGTGATGTCGACCGGGGCCTTTCCCGCCGTCGACGCCGACTCTTGAAAGCGCAGACGGGCGGCCCTAGAGTCAACGGCCTGACCAGGCAGGAGTTGCAGGAGGGGATCTACTTTCGGCGCGGGATAGTGCCACCCGGGTTCTTTTCGCTCGTCCTGCTGCGTGCGACCGACGGGGCGACGGCGGCGGAGGCGGCCGATTCCCTGGCGCTGCTCTGGAAGTGCTACCAGGGACTCAAGAGAGGAAAGGTGCCCGACCTGCGCGGCACGCCCGACGGCGTTCCCGCCGGCAAGCTGCAGGTCCTGCTCGGCCTTGGCTCGCGCGCGTTCGGCCTTGGCGAGCGAACCGAGAGTGCCCCCGCTCTCCCGGCCGCGATGCAGCCGCCGAACGCCTTCGCCAACCCCGACCCGAACGCCGGCGGCGGCCCGATCGCCCCCTACTCGGGAATCTCCTACGCCGCCGATGAGCTCGGCCTCAACCCGAACCGCTCCCGGTTTCGGGACTCGGTGCGCGGACGACATGTTGCTTCGAGTCAAAGCAGCCCGCATAGTCGCGAGTCGCAGGGTTCTCCGACAAAGGGAGTATCACGATGGCGCGGGCCAATCCAAAGGTCTTCTTTGCGATATCTGTCACGAGCCTAGTTCTCTCTGTGGCCGCCCTCGGCGAACATTGCCCATGCGGCCCCGCGCCACGGCAAAGGGTACGACGCTCACCGCCAAGCGCCTAGGGTTAATTCCCTCGGCAGATCGGGTACCCGTTATTGGAGTTGACGGAGTATCGGGTGATCCGGCGGTTCACAGACGGCAGCCAGGAGGTCGTTGGGGAGAGCGCTGACGTGTCTGATGCCCACGTCGGGTCGCGGTTCAGTGCGGAAGTGCCTGGGAAGGTCTGGGAGGTTGGCGAGATCATCAGGCACACAGAGCCAGTGCCAACCCTGATCGTCGTGCTCGTGGACGAAAACTAAGACCCTGGGCCGTTCGCGACTGCATCTACCTTGCTTGGCCGCGCCTTCCTGAGTAGCGGTCGAAGCAGGCCGACCGCTTCGGGTTGGCCGTCGCCGAGCATCGGAGCGCGGCGAGCGCGAACTGCGACTCGGGCAGTGTCAGTGTTGGCGCTTCGAGCTCGAGCCGGCTTCTAAGAGGGAGCTGCGTCTCGCCTTTAGGCCTGCGTCCAGTATTAAAGAACATTTGCGGCGTGAACCTCCGCTGATTGATTCTGAGTTGTGCCTGATATTCGGCTACTCGTCCCTCGGGCAAGCCCCTCAGCGTCTCATCTAGAAGACCAAAGTCCTGTTCCTTAACCGTGATGCAAAAATCGTCGTACGGAATCTCGTTGTTGAACGGTTTGATGTAGTCGTCGCTCAGCAGTACCGGAATACTCCCCCATTGAATCGCTTGAAAGAAGCGATAGGTCCATCGACCATGACCGGCAGGACAAAGAGTGAAGACGCTGTTCCGCGAGACCAGTTCATAGTCGTCGGAGGAGGGATAACTCTCATACAGGTCTGAACGGACTTCGGTGTGTTAGATGGCCACCTATGTCACATCCTCGCTGGCGGGCAGGTCGACTAGCCTTCGCCGGATATGCGACGCAGGTAGGAATTGATGGTTGAGTTCTCCCAAGAAGCCATACAGGTAGCGGCGATCGTTCGTGTTGAACGTCGGGTGCGCCGAGAGCGTGTTGTACGGGATGATGCCGATATCTTGACCGGGCACTAGATCGCTCGTCGACTCCAGCGCCAACAAGATAAAGTCATCCAGCCAGCGGTACAGCTTTGCGTATGCCTCTCCGTTGTGATTCTTGCGACTTCGATTCGAGAAGTCACCCGTCGCTACAAGAATGTGATTCTTCTTCTTCTTGGCCCGATACCCTAGACTTGCGATTGCCTTCTTCGGATCTTCATTACGGAATTGAAATTGGATCAGGTTCAACGGTACGAAGAAGAAGTCTGCCTCGAGAGGGTCGGCCGTGCAGTGGCGCGTTTCAAAGTGGGTCTTGATCGCTTCGTACGTTTGCGACGGTAGAACGAGATCCTGAGTAGATCTGTAGTCATCCCCCAATGTGTAGGTGAACACCTTGATGTCGCGATCGAGATCGACGGGTGAAGACGGAGTGCGTTCTCCTCCTCTCCGAGGCCAGAGATAGCGCCCTATTCGACCTTGAACAGCAGACATCGCGAGGTGCGGACGCCCCACAACCGCATGGGCTCAACTGGTAGCCCGGTGTTTATAAATGATTGCGCCGAATGTCGCAATCCGAGACTGCGGCCTCCTCGACGATGGGAGGCGGGGGGTCGAACCTCGTCCGGATCTCGGCTTTCCCCGCGCCACCGGCAAGCCTACGGCGCAAGCCCCGCGGCTGCCCAATGTCCAGTTCGGACCCTGCAAGAATGGCGGGCGTGGCCGTCGACAAGGTCATCGATGCCCTCTACGGCTTGCCACTGGAGGAGTTCACCCGGGCGCGCGACGAGGCCGCACGTGAGCTTCGGCAAGCAGGAGACCGCGAGGACGCTGAGAGGGTCAGGAGCACGAAAAGGAGCTGGGGCCTGAGCATCAAGGTTCGAGTGGTTATGGTGTCGGTAGCTGTGGCGGGCGGTTTGGTGTTCGCTGGCTGTGTGTTTGGCGCTGCTGGCCGGCAGGCGGCGGGCGTCCCGCGTGTTGGGTTGGGTGTGCTCGGTGATCCCGTTCGGTTTGAACGGTTGACGGGCAGCGTTCGCGGTCGCGGTTGTTGATCGTCGGTTGGGGACAGGGGGGAACCCCTCAGTACTTCCTAAGCCTGTTCGCGACGATGGGCAAGGAGCCGATCCTTGGTCTGAACACGACCAGTGGGGGTGCGGAAACGATCACACCAGGCCAGATCGCCCGCGGGGCCGGCGATTCCTACCTGGGAGCGATCAACCAGGCCGTGTCGCAGTGGGGTAAGACGGTCTATGTGCGTCCGTTGGGGGAGATGAACGGGCATTGGAACTCCTACAGCGCCTACAACGCTGACGGCTCAGCCCGCAACCCCGACCACTCCACCGCCTGGTTCCGGAAGGCCTTCGCACGCATCTACCTGATCCTGCATGGCGGCCCGGGTGTCAACGCTCGGCTGGCCCGGCTTGGCCTTCCACCCGTTCACGCGCAGCTCGCGGCGAACCCTCTTGTGCGGGTGATCTGGAACCCACAGGGCTACGGGAGCCCCGACCTGCCGGGAAACACCGCCCAGGCCTACTACCCAGGCGACGCTTACACAGACATCGTCGGTGACGATCTCTACGACATCGGCGGCAGACCCCAATGGGCCGCCACCGAACAGCTCTACGCTGCTCACCCGGGCAAGCCGTTTTCGTTTCCCGAGTGGGGCCTCTGGAACATCGACGATGCCGGCTTTGTCGACCAGATGGCCGCCTTCCTGCAAACCCACCCGCGAACCATCCTCGCCGTCTACTACAGCGGTCAACCAGGCTCCATCTTCGACCTCGCCAACAAACCGCACTCACTCGCCAGCTACCGCGCCCACATCACACCGCTCGGACACTGACACCCCGCCCGCGCGAAGCTACGACCAGCGCAAGCGGCGGTCACAGCCGCCGAGGCCGCGGAACAACAGGCACGGCGACACCTAGGCCACGTACATAAGGAGCTCGAGCCAGCTCCGGCAGTAGCCGAGAAGGCCCAGCACGACCTCGACCGCCTTAGCGCTGGCAACTGACAGCGCATCCTGCGAGCCTTCGCGGTCAGGCGAAGACTCATACCGTTCTGCCCCGGGGGTCTCGAACGGGGATCGGCTCAGGAGGCGGCTGGAAGCGGAGAACTAGGTGACCTGCTAGGGGCCGCTGGTTGGGCGGCCCCTACGTTCTGTATCTCGGCTCTTTGGGTGACGGCGTAGTCGTCGTGTCTCTAGCAGCCGAGTACGGCCCTGATTCGGTTGGCCGTGGTCGTTAGGTAGTCGGCCTGGCCCGAGGTGAGCTTCTTGCCGGTCTGCGCCTTAACCTTATTGAGGAACGCCTGAAGCTGGTTGCAGGCAACTTGGGTCTCGCCATTGTTCACGCTCGCGAGGGCGTTTGCAGCTTGCTGTGCAGGCTTGCCCCCGGCCCGAGCGTGATCGCCGTCGACGTAGGCGATCAGGTCAGTGAGCTGCTCGCTCGCGCCCTTCACCGTGCATGAACGAGCCGGTCGAGCTGTTTCCTGATGCGTGGTCGCAGGGCAGGCACAGTCGAGGTACCTATCGCGAACACATCTTCGGACGGTGGCTCTGGCAGGAGCACGGTCGGCTCGAGTCAGCGTTGTCCGTCGCGGTGACCGTATAGGAGACGGTCGCCCCCGCGTACCGGTCGCGTTGACGACGATGTTGGCCGGCAGATTGAGAACGGGGGGTGCGGTGTCGGGTTGGACTTTGGGGCTGAAGGCGAGGAAGACCGGGTAGATCAGGCCTCCACTGCCCGGGGCGACAAAGTGGTCAATGAAGCGCCGGTCGTTGGGTCGAAACGCATGACGCTATCCGTGCCATGGCCGCAGCGTAGAGCCGACCGTCCGGGCCGAAGGCTACCCCGCCGGGCTTCCAAAGCCGAAACTTCCAAGCAGCGCTCCGGTCGTTCCACTGACACGCGCCCCCTGTTACTGTAGGCGTGCTCGACGTAGACGTTGCCGTCAGGGCCGAAAGCCAAACCGAGAAATGAAGCACGCACTGCCTCCTGTCGCAAAGGCGCCCATGAGGCTCCCGTGCTCGTTCCGCTTCGAAACGCTGCACTTCGACGATCGTAGTGACGTAAAGGTTCCCGTCGGGCCGAAGACGGGTTGAATCGGCACCCCGATCACCGGAGAAGCGAAAACACCGAGGAACGCTCCAGTCACCCTGCTCATAGCGACGGATGCTGAGGAAGTTAGCTATGTAGAGGTTCCCGTCGGGGCTGAATGTCGGGCGACGGGATTCGAACTCGCGACCCTCAGCTTGGGAAGCTGATGCTCTACCAACTGAGCTACACCCGCGAATACCTGCTAAAAACGGCTATTTTAAGCAGCTCTCGCTCTCCTTTCCGGTAAGTTCGATACTCCCGTTTCCTACCATCCATCTACCAAACGTGCTACCTTCCGTGTGCTGGTTGAGCGCCGAGCGCACGAAGGAGAGCCGAGAGATGGCGGCGATTGTCGAGAGGCCGAACGGGCTATACGTCAAGTTCCGTGATCCTTCCGGGAAGCAGCACTGGGTCACAGTTTACGGCGGCAAGAAAGAGGCTACCAAGCGAAAGACGGAGATTGAGGCCGAAGCGGCACCCGAGCTTCGAAAGGCCGGCCTGAGCGAGTGGAAGTCTCCGAAGCAGCGGGAGCAGGAGCGCCTCGCAGCGGAGGCCCAGGCGCGAGCCGAGGCAATCAGATTTACCGAGTACGCCGAGCGCGCTGGTTGGAAAACGTCGCCGCTCCGAGGGTCAAGCCCCGGGTCTCGTTAGTTACACATACGCACTACGGAAGGTTTGGGCGGTGAGTTCGCGGATACCGAGGTCGCGGCGCTCACCCGCCGCCAGATCAACGATGCGGTCGCAAGGATGAGCACCGACGGCAAGAGCGCCTCCACGATCCGCAACATGCTCGTTCCGCTCGCCGCGATGTTCCGGTACGCGATCGAGGAAGACCAGCTCCCAGGGATCACCACGAACGCAGCCGCGAGGATCACTGTCCCGACCGAGGCCAAGAAGAGGCGCCGCAAGATCGTCCCCCACGCGCGATCAGGGATGCGCGCGCGCCCGTGCGCGTGAAGCATCCGCTGGCTGCGGTTCTCGACACTCCGGGAAACATTCGAAAGGATGACGTCTTGAGCTCGCTCTTTGTTTCGCTAGTCGATGCGCTCGAATACGTGCAGGCCACAACACCGGGCTTCGTGGTCGCCGCCGATCCGGTCTCGAACACGCTCACGATCACCGTCAACGGTGAGCGAAGCTGGGTTTTGCCCTTGCCGGCGCCGGGCGGTGAATCGTTGGACGTGTGGACGCAGCGGCTGGTTGACGCCTTTTGGGAAGCCCAGGCAATGGTCGAGACCAGCCTGACAGAGAACGGCTAAGTACCAACGGCTGTACCCGGGTGCCTTGGGATCGTTGGAGTGGGGCGGATGGTCGTCGGGCAGGACGTCTGGCGAGCCCAGTTCGACCACCGGGCTGGCAGCGCGCCGAGGGGGATGGGCACCAAGCCTCGACACGCTCCCTAGCCCATTGAGATCGCCATTTCGACGATGACCACAGGCCTCAAACCTAAGAAGTGACCTCTACCAGGCCATCCGCAGAAACCCCGCATCACGGCGCGAGCTTGTCCACAGAACGGTCCTGTGCGAGCCATGCGGCAGCTCTCTTGCGCCCATCCGTAAACCCCCTCCCAGGGGCTACCGCAGCCAACCGTTCGCGGCGATGAATCTAGTGAGTCATGCGGCGGCGACTCATCTGCTTATTGCGGGGCCACAGGTTCGGCCCGTCGACGGTGATCCTCGGATCGTCGGTCAGCCGGTGCCCGCGTTGCGGCATCGCGAGAGTCGCGAAGCCCCTCTAGATCAACTCAAGGACGGTGATGCAGGCGCCGATGTAGTCCTTGCAGCCGTTGAACTTGGGGGTCCACATCGACGCCCGCGCCCCCGCTTTCGCGCGCATCACCCCTGTTCCTCCCGCCGCTCGCCTCTGTCACCCGGTCCCCTCGGGCAGGCAGAGGCGTGGGCTAGAGACCACTCGATTCCCTGGACCGTCGCGATGCTGCATGGCTGCCCGGCCGGGTCGGCGGGATCAGCTAGCCGCCAAAACAGTCTCGGGTGTGGGTAGCGCAAACTCTTGCGCGGCGCCAGCGTCAACGTCCTCGGCCAGCGCGCGAAGCACTGCCGGAGTTCGTTGTCAACGTGGCCGGCCCGATCGGCACCATCCTCCAGGGGTCGCCGTCCTTCCTAAGCTGCTAGAGGCTGGGCAACAAAGGTCGGAGCTGGGGGCGGTGGTCTACCGCACCGCCCCCAGCACGCTCCTAATACGGTGACAACGGCTAAGCGGTTCAGGACAGTTGCTCTCCCATCCCCACTCTGCGCCCTCGTCACTCGCTCCACAGACACTAATGACCTAGGTGGGACGTTTCGAGCCAATTTCGGTGCTGGGTTCGGCGTGTGGGACGGCGGACTGGACACGCCGTCCCACACGCGCCAGCGATGACATGCGCCCCCTCAACGGCAGCTAGGAAAGTCCACCAGCCGCCCAGGACACATCACCGCTGCCCCGGACACTAGCCGCAGCTTCCGCCTCGACTATCCCCCATGAGGAGGGAGTCTCAGTGAGCGGCGCGAAATGATTCGCGGCGGTGGGGTGTGCCGTGGTGCCCACCGGATGCGACGGATGCGAACCGCATCATGCGGCACCCCCGGTCAGGAACTCCAGGGCCGTTGGTCGAGGAGCTTGCGTCTACCCTAGTTCCCGACCAGCCCCGCCGCCGCCTAGCTATCCCAGGCGCTTGCACCTCTCTTGCAGGGATCTTTCACTCGCCAAACCAACAGGGCCCAGCGTGTCTAAGGGACGGTAGGTCCTATCCAACCCGCTCTCCCGTGGCGCGGGGAAGAGACGGCTGATTCTTCCCTCGATCGCCCTCTCGACCCCTGGCCACAGCTAGGACAACGCCAAGTGCTCGGCGTGCAGGGCGGCGGCCTATCCACACCGCCCCGCACGTTCCGACGGTGAACATCTAGGGGCTTTCGCCGCAGCGGTTCCGTTCGTTCCTCTCACATCCCCGCTTGGGACGCGTCACCCGCTAGGACGAAACTAAACCCAAGTAGCCGCCACCGCGCGACCAGGGCGAGTTCCGGGCCAGCCCGCCGCCCTAGTATTCCGGATCTGTCCATCACGCTAGGGAAACGGGCGTGCTGGCGCGGTGAGATAGACACACCCGACCCCGGACGCGCTAAGCGATGACGTATAGGACTTTCTCCGCTGCGGTTCAGGAAGCCTTGCTCCCCCTGCTTCGAGAATCGTCAGCGCCGAGCCCGGCACGCTAGCCGCGCCTCTGGACGGCCCGAGCCGATGAGTAAGGTCCAGAAGACTGCGTCAAACGGTCGCCTGCCTTAAGTGCCCCGGAGGATCTACCAATTTGCTGCCGGGAACTCAGGGAGACGGCTGGGGCGGCTTGGGAGGCTGATGCTCTACCAACTGACAACTGACCTACACCCGCGCGACCGCCTAACGATAACGAGAGGAGGGCTCGACGGCCCTCCTCTCGCCGTCGTTCTTCCTGCTACTGAGCCGGCCCGGGAGTCGGAGCCGGTGCGGCCGGCGCCCCTGGTGTCGTGTGGCTCTCCCAGTAGCGGTTCAGCGCGCCCTGGACCTTCACGATCCAGACGAACCAGCCCACGATCGGGAGGATCACCCAGAGGCCGGTCCAGCCCGTCATCGGCGGGCTCTCGTCGTCGCCCTTGTACATGTGGCCGATCTCCGACGGGATCACGAAGTAGTTGACGATCCCGATCACGATCGCGATCACGAGGCCGAGGACGCCGCCGAGACCCTGCCCGGTGCGGTTCTTCATCTCCTCGAAGGTCTTGTAGGTCCAGTACAGGTGGTAGATCCCGAGCGTGATGATCGAGATCACGATCACGAAGAAGATGCCGCGCCGTTGACCGAGCGGGCCGGTGTTGCTCATGGAGGAACCTCCGTCGATGGGGACCGCGCCTGCCGCGCGGGGGAACGAGCGCCGCGAGTCTAGCCGTGCGGTCGGCGGGCAACCGGCGCCGGGAGCGTCGCGACCGACTCGCCCCGGCCCTCGCCCTCCCTCCTAAGTCAAGAGGGGCGCCCGCCGCAGCGACACCCCTCTCGACGCGCGACTATAGACCCATCGCTATGCGATTGTCACGTCGTCGCAGAGATAGACGTCCTGAATCGCGTTCAGGATCTCGACGCCCTCCGCGGTGGGGCGCTGGAACGCCTTCCGGCCGCTGATCAGCCCGACGCCGCCGGCCCGCTTGTTGATCACCGCGGTGCGCACCGCCTGGGCGAGATCGCCCGCGCCCGAGGAGGCGCCGCCGCTGTTGATCAGGGGCGCGCGGCCCATGTAGCAGTTGGCGACCTGGTAGCGGGTGAGGTCGATCGGATGGTCGGTCGTCAGCTCCGAGTAGACCTTCTTGTTGGTCAGCCCGTACGTGACGCCGTCCGCGTTCAGCGCGTTGTACCCGCCGTTGTTCTCGGGCAGCTTCTGCTTGATGATGTCGGCCTCGATCGTGACGCCGAGGTGGTTCGCCTGGCCGGTCAGGTCGGCGGCGACGTGGTAGTCGACGCCGTCCTTCTTGAAGGCGGAGTTGCGCAGGTAGCACCAGAGCACCGTCGCGAGCCCGAGCTCGTGCGCGGTCTCGAACGCCTCGCTGACCTCGATGATCTGGCGGCGCGACTGGTCGGAGCCGAAGTAGATCGTCGCGCCGACCGCGACCGCGCCCATCTCGAACGCCTTCTGCACCGAGCCGTACATCGTCTGGTCGTGGACGTTCGGATAGGTGAGCAGCTCGTTGTGGTTGATCTTCACGATGAACGGGATCCGGTGCGCGTACCGGCGGCTGACGGCGCCGAGCACGCCGATCGTCGAGGCGACCGCGTTGCAGCCGCCCTCGATCGCGAGCTCGACGATGTTCGCCGGGTCGAAGTACGCGGGGTTCGGCGCGAAGCTCGCGCCGGCCGAGTGCTCGATCCCCTGGTCGACCGGGAGCACGCTCATGAAGCCGGTGCCGCCGAGGCGGCCGTGGTCGAACATCAGCTGCAGGTTGCGCAGCACCGCGTTCGAGCGGTCGCTCTGCGCGACCACGCGGTCGACGAAGTCCGGCCCCGGCAGGTGCAGGAGCGAGCGGTCGATCGTCTTGGACTCGTGCTCCAGGAGATTCGATGCCTCGTCGCCGAGAAGCTCCGCGATCCTGTCGATCCCCTGTCCTGTTGCCACTGCCATCTCTGTCACATCCCTTTGCGTGTCGTAGCTCTCGCTAGTAGCTCACATCAGAGAGCTTAGACAGCTTGGCAAACCGGTGGCGGGCCTCGATCCGGCGGACGGTTCCCGACCGCGACCGCATCACCAGCGAGTCGGTCACCGCGCCGTCGCGGATCGTGCGCACGCCGCGCAGCAGCGGCCCGCTCGTGACCCCCGTCGCGGCGACGAAGATGTCCTCGCCGGTGACGAGATCGTCGTGGGTGAGCACCCGGTCGAGGTCGTAGCCGGTGGCGAGGAGGGCCTGGCGCTCCTCGTCGTTGCGCGGCCAGAGCTTGGCCTGGAGCGCGCCGCCGACGCACTTGAGCGCGGCCGCGGAGATCACGCCCTCCGGCGTGCCGCCGATCCCCATCAGCATGTCGACGCCGGTCGCGCCCTGCGCCGCGGCGATCGAGGGCGCGACGTCGCCGTCGCGGATCAGGTTCACGCGCACGCCCGCCTCGCGGAGCTCCTCGATCAGCGCCGTGTGCCGGTCGCGCTCGAGCACGACGACCGTGAGCGCGCCGATCGCCTTTCCCTTCGCCTCGGCGACGCGGCGCACGTTCTCGGTCGGAGTCGCGTTGATGTCGATCGCGTCGGCGGCGTCCATCCCGACCGCGATCTTGTTCATGTAGAAGGCGGCGCCGGGGAAGAACATCGAGCCGCGCTCTGCGGCCGCGATCACGGCGATCGCGTTCGGCTGGCCGAGCGCCGTGAGCCGGGTGCCCTCGAGCGGGTCGACGGCGACGTCGAGCTCCGCGCCCTCGCCGTTGCCGATGCGCTCGCCGTTGTAGAGCATCGGCGCCTCGTCCTTCTCGCCCTCGCCGATCACGACGACGCCGTTCATCGTCACGGTCTCGAGCATCAGCCGCATCGCGTCGACGGCGGCCTGGTCGGCCTCCTCCTTCCGGCCGCGGCCGATCCAGACGGAGGCACCCATCGCTGCTGCCTCCGTCACCCTCACGAGATCGAGCGCGAGGTTCCGGTCGGGCGGGCTCACCCGGCAATCCTAACCTCGGTCTCGACCGGCTCGCGGAGCACGATCACGACCCCTCCGGCGACGACGAGCGCGCCGCCGACGATCACCTGCCATCCCAGCGGCTGGCCGAGGAGAGCCCACGCGAGCACGGCCGCGCTGACCGGCTCCAGGTACGCGAGGATCCCGACCGCCTGCGCCGTCACGTGCGCGAGCAGGCTCACGTAGATGTACCCCGACAGCGCCGTGAAGACGACTCCGAGCAGGAGCACGTAGAAGATCTCGGAGCCCGTCGGCACGACCTGCCCGGCCGTGGCGAGGAACGGCGCGAGGGCGAGCGCCGCGATCCCGTAGCTCCACGCCGTGATCGTGACGGCGCCCTTCCGCGCCCGCAGCCGCTTCGTCCCGATCACGAGCAATGCGTAGGTGACGGCGGCGCCGATCCCGGTCACGATCGCGAGCGGCCGCGCGTGCGTCCCGCCCGAGCCCCAAGTGCTCATGAGCACAAGGCCCGCGGCGGCCGGGACCAGGGCGACGAGGGCGACGCGGCTCCGGCGCTCCGGGAGGAAGAGCGGTGCGAGGAGCGCGAGGAAGATCGGCGCCGTGTAGACGGTCAGCACCGCGACCGCGACCGACGAGAGCTTGATCGTCTCGAAGAACAGGTACCAGTGGACGGCGAGCACGACCCCGACCGCGACCATCATCCGGCGCTGGTCCGGCAGGCGCAGGAGATCGGTGCGGCCCACGACGGCGCACGCGACGGTGACGGTGACCGCGGCGATCGCGACGCGCCAGAAGACGAGCACGGTCGCCGAGAGGTCGACGTGCGCGACGATCACCGAGATCAGCCCCCAGGAGGCCGCGAGGGCGGCGACGTACAGGTTCCAGCGCACTTACATCCGGTCGGGCGCCTCGACCCCGACGAGGTCGAGGCAGCGCCGGGTGACCGCGCGGGTCGCCTCGCAGAGCGCGAGCCGGAAGGCCTCGGCCTCGACGCCGAGCACCTTGTGGTCGTGGTAGAAGCGGTGGAAGTCGTCGGCGAGCCGGATCGCGTAGTTCGGGATCGCCTGGGGGCTCCGCCGCTCGGCCGCCTCGGCGGCGATCGCGGGGAACTCGACCAGCCTCTTGATCAGCTCGCGCTCCTCGGCGGCGAGCTCCGCCGGGGGAGCCGCATCGGGTCGCGCGCCCTCGGCGTTGCGCAGGATCCCGGCGACGCGCGCGTGGGCGTACTGGACGTAGTAGACGGGGTTCTTCTGGCTCTTCTCCGCCGCGAGGTCGACGTCGATCTCGATCGTCTGGTCCGGGCCGCGGTTGACGAGGTACCAGCGGGCCGCGTCGACGCCGATCTCGTCGATCAGCTCGTCGAGGAAGACGACGTCGCCGCGGCGCTTCGACATCTTGGTCGCCTCGCCGCCCCTGGTGAGGTGGACGAGCTGGTAGATCAGCACCTCGACTCGCTCGGGGTCCTCGCCGAGCAGCGCCGCGGCGGCCTTCAGCCGCGCCGATGTAGCCGTGGTGGTCGGCGCCGAGCACGTAGATCGCGCGGTCGAAGCCGCGCGCCAGCTTGTTGCGGACGTAGGCGATGTCGGCCGCGAAGTACGTGTAGCTGCCGTCGGAGCGGATCACGACGCGGTCCTTGTCGTCGCCGAAGCGTCGAGGTCGGCGCCCAGACCGCGCCGTCGGCCTCGTAGGTCTCGACCTGCTCGAGCACCTCGGGGACCTCCGCCTCGACCACGCTCTGCCGCTCCCAGGTGTCGAAGTGGATCCGGAAGCGCTCGAGCGTGGTCTCGATCGACTCGAGCATCCGCGGCACCGGGTCGCCGGGCTCGGCCGCGAGCGCGTCGACGTAGGCGCCCACGTAGCCGTCCTCGGGCGGCTCCTCCCCGCGCCGGCGGGCCTCCACCGACGTCGCGGAAGCGGTCCATCTGCGCGCCCGGTGTCGTTGTAGTAGTACTCGCGCTCGACCTCGTTCCCGGCGAAGGCGAGGAGGCGCGCGACGGAGTCGCCGTAGGCCGCGTTGCGCGCGGTCGCGACGGTGACCGGCCCCGTCGGGTTCGCGGAGACCATCTCGACCTGGATCCGAAGCGCCGGGTCGGCGCTGCCGGAGCCGTACTCCTCGCCGGCCGCCAGCGCCTCGGCCAGCGCCTCGCCGAACCAGGCCGGCTCGAGGAAGAGGTTGAGGAAGCCCGGCCCGGCGACCTCGGCGCGCTCCACGCCCGGAAGCTCCGCGGCCGTCGCGGCCAGCTCCTCGGCGAGCTCGCGCGGCGGCCGGCCGCGCTCCGGCGCGATCCGCAGCGCGACGTTCGTCGCGTAGTCGCCGTGCGCCGGGTTGCCCGGGCGCTCGAGCACGACCGCGCGCTCCTGCAGCCTGTCCGAGCCCGGCGGCGAGACGGTCGAGCGCGCTAGGAGGCAACGGCCTTCTGCGGTGCGAACAGCTCCTCGAGCGCGCGGATCTCGTCCGCCGAGCCGACCCCGATCAGCACGTCGCCGGCCTCGAGGACGGTCTGCGCGCCGGGGCGCGCCATCGAGGTCTCCCCCGGCCTTGCGTCACGGCGACGATGGTCGCGCCGGTCGGTCGCCGACCTCCAGCTCGCCGATCGTTCGGCCCGCGAGACCGGCCGACTCCGTGACCTCGATCTCCTCGAGCTGGAGGTCGCCGGCGCTCGAGGCGAGGACGTTCTGGAGGAACGCGGCCACCTGCGGCTTCGCGGCGTGGCTTCGCCATCGCCCGGCCGGCGATCGCGTACGGGAGCACGACGCGGTCGGCGCCGGCGAGCATCAGCTTCTTCTCGGCCTCCTCGTCGGAGGCGCGCGCGACGATGAACAGCTCCGGCCGGCCGCGCCCGCGCCGAGAGCGTGATGTAGAGGTTGTCGGAGTCGGAGTCGGAGGCGGCCACGAGCCCGCGCGCGCGGTCGAGCCCGGCGCGTTGCAGGTCGGCGTCCTCGGTGCCGTTGCCCGACGACGTAGAGCTCGTTCTGCTCCTTGGCGATCGCGAGCACCTTCTCGTTGAAGTCGAGGACGACGTACGGCGCGCCCGAGGCGCGGAGCTCCTCGGCGACGCGGCGGCCGACCCGGCCGTAGCCGCAGATGATGAAGTGGTCGCGCAGCTCGTCGATCGCTCGTCGCCTCCTTCGCTCTGCCCAGACGTCGCCCCAGATCCCGCGCGCGATCACATCGACGATCGCGCCCGCAACGTACGCGAAGAATGCCACGCCGAAGAACAGCGAGCGCGATCGTGAAGAGCTCCGCGGCGTGCCCCGGCGGCCGGCTGTCGAGCCCGGTCAGCGAGACGGTGACCACGACGCGGTAGAACGACGAGATCCAGTCCTCGTGCACGATCAGCCGGTAGCCGACGGTCCCGACCACGATCACGACGGCCAGCGCGAGCAGCGCGAACTTGAACAGGCGGGGGCTGAAGGTCTCGTGCAATTCCCCTGTATCGTAGGGGTGTGGACGACCGCGGCACCGAGCGCTATCTCAACATCCACATGGACCCCGACCAGACGGCCGGCGTCTACGCGAACTTCGCGAACGTCGCCTTCTCGGACTACGAGTTCACGATCACGTTCGCCCGCATCGACCACGAGGTCGAGGGCGGCGAGGTGCCCGGGATCGTCGTCTCGCGCGTGAACATGTCCACCAAGTTCATGTCCGAGCTGCTCGAGGCGATGCAGGACAGCTGGTCGAAGTGGTCGAGCCGCGAGGAGATCAAGAACCTCCCCGAGGCGCCGCCGCACCCCTAGTAGCGCCGATGCGCGTCGCGGTTCTCTCGGACATCCACGGGAACCACCATGCGCTCGAAGCCGTGCTCGATGCGGCGAGCGTGGACGAGATCTGGTGCCTCGGCGACGTGGTCGGCTACGGCGCGCGGCCGAACGAGTGCTGCGAGCTCGTGCGCGAGCGCGCGTCCGTCTGCCTCGCCGGCAACCACGACCTCGTCGTCGTCGGCTCGCTCGGCCTCGACGAGTTCAGCCACGACGCCGCCGACGCCGCCGGCTGGTCGCGCGAGCACCTCACGGAGGAGAACCGCGCCTACCTCGCCGGTCTCCCGTCGCATGGCGGAGCGCGACGGCACCTTGCTCGTCCACGCCAGCCCGCGCGAACCCCGTCTGGGAGTACGTCCTCAGCAACGACGTCGCGCTCGCGTCGCTGCAGGCCACGGAGGACCCGCTCGTGCTGGTCGGGCACAGCCATGTCGCGCTCGACCTCCGCCTGGCCGACGGAGAGCTCACCGGCGGCATTGCCGCGGCGGGCACGGAGGTCGACCTCGACTCGGGCCGGTGGCTGCTGAACCCGGGCTCGGTCGGCCAGCCGCGGGACGGCGACCCGAGGGCGGCCTGGCTGCTCGTCGACTTCGAGGCCCGGCGCGCCACGTTCGAGCGAGTCGAGTACGACATCGCCGCGACGCAGGCCGAGATCCTCGAGGCCGGGCTGCCCGAGCTGCTGGCCGTCCGGCTGGCGAGCGGCTCCTAGCCTTCGACGGGCTGGGCGACCGTGGCGGTCGCGCCGGAGAACGTGATGCCCTCGCGGGCGAGCGCGAGCTGCACCTCGTCGCGGGCGGTGTAGATCCGCCACTTGACCGTGGCGAGGGTGATCTCGAGCGCATCGGCGATCTCCGCGTACGACATGCCGACGACGTCGCGCAGGAGCAGCGCCATCTTCAGGTCGACGTTCAGCTCCTCGACCGCCCGCCAGAGCGCTTCGATCGTCTCGGCCCGCTCGTACGGCGCGTCGTAGACCTCGAGCGGCGGCGCGTCCTCGATCGACATCAGCGAGCGCGGCCGGCGCTCGAGCGAGCGGAGCTCGTCGAGCACGCGGTTCTTCGTCACCTGGAACATCCAGGTCGTGAAGCGCGAGCGGAGGGAGAACTTCGGCAGCCCCTGGTAGATGCGGAGGAAGACCTCCTGGGTCAGGTCCTCGGCGAGCGCGCGGTCGCGGACGAGCCTGAGCACGTAGTTGAACACCGGCGTCTCGTACGTCCGCACGATGATCGCGAAGGCGCGCTCGTCGCCGCGCTGAGCCTTCTTGAGGACCCCAAAGTCAGGTTGAGGTAGTGCCACAGTTGCCTCGGATTATGCAGACGGTTGGAGACAGATGTGTTGAGCGATCATTACGGCGTAGTTAAGTCCCGGCCCGTCATCTCGGGCGGCTGCTCGATTCCGAGTAAAGCGAGGGCCGTCGGAGCCAGGTCGGAGAGCTCGCCGCCGTCGGCCAGCGCGCCCTCGGCGGTGAGGATCAGCGGCACCGGGTTCGTCGTGTGCGAGGTGAGCGGGCTGACCCCGTCGGCCTCGAACATCTGCTCGGCGTTGCCGTGGTCGGCGAAGATCAGGCAGACCCCGCCCGCGCGGTCGACCGCCTCGACCACGATGCCGAGGCACGCGTCCGTCGTCTCGACCGCCTTGACGACGGCGGGGATCACGCCGGTGTGGCCGACCATGTCCGGGTTGGCGAAGTTGACGACCAGGAAGCGGTAGCCGTCCCCGACCTCGCCCGCGACGCGCGCCGCCACCTCGGGCGCGGACATCTCCGGCTTGTGGTCGTAGCTCGGCACATCGCGGGGGGACGGCACGAGGATCCGCTTCTCCCCCGGCCACTCCTTCTCCTCGCCGCCGTTGAAGAAGTAGGTCACGTGCGCGTACTTCTCGGTCTCGGCGACGTGGAGCTGGCGGGCGCCGTGCTCGGCGAGCACCTCGGCCAGCACCTGCTTCACCTCGACCTCGGGGAACGCGACGGGGCAGTCGAGGTCCTCGCGGTAGCGCGTCATCGTGGTCACGTCGTAGCCGCCCGCGAGCAGCCGCTCGGTGAGCTGGCGGCCGCGGTCGGGGCGGAAGTTGAAGAAGATCGCGGCGTCGCCCGGCTCGAGGCGCGGCCGCCCGCTGATCGCGATCGGCACGATGAACTCGTCGGTGACGCCCGCGTCGTAGCTCGCCTGCACCGCCGCGATCGGGTCGTCGGCCTCGGGGTCGGTTCCCTGCGTGATCGCGGCGAGCGCGAGGTCGGTGCGCTCCCAGCGCTTGTCGCGGTCCATCGCGTAGTAGCGGCCCGCGACGGTGGCGATCCGCTCGGCCGGGAGCTCGGCGAGGTCGTGGACGGCGGAGGTCGGCGAGACGTCGCGGCCGTCCGTGAAGGCGTGGATCCACGTCCGGTCCTCCTTGCCCTCGCGGCGGGCCAGCTCGAGCAGCGCCTTCACGTGGTCGATGTGCGAGTGGACGCCGCCGTGGGAGACGAGCCCCATCAGGTGGACGTTCGCGCCGCGCCGGAAGGCGGAGACGCAGCGCCTCGTTCTCGAAGAGCGAGCCGGTCGCGACCGCACGGTTGACGCGCATCAGGTCCTGGTCGAGCACGCGGCCCGAGCCGATCGTGAGGTGGCCGACCTCGGAGTTGCCCATCTGGCCCGGCGGCAGGCCGACCGCCTCGCCCGAGGCCTCGATCGTCGTGTGCGGGAAGCCGGCCCAGAGCCGGTCGAACACGGGCGTGTCCGCCAGCGAGACCGCGTTCCCCGGGCCCGGCGGGGCGCAGCCCCAGCCGTCGAGGATCACGAGCGCTACGAGTGGATAGGTGCGGCCGACCGGCATATCGCGGCGAACGAGTCGGGATCGAGGGACGCGCCGCCGACGAGCGCGCCGTCGACACCGGGCTGCGACATCAGCTCGGCGGCGTTGTCGGGCTTGACGGAGCCGCCGTAGAGCACCGGCGCGTCGAGCAGCGACTTGATGAAGGCGTGGGCCTCCCGGACGAGGTCGGGCGTCGCCGTCTTGCCGGTGCCGATCGCCCAGACCGGCTCGTAGGCGATCACGAGCGACGGGTGCGGCTCGAGCACGGCGAGCTGGCGGCGCGAGCACGGCCTCGGTCTCGCCGCGCTCCCGCTCCTCCTCGAGCTCGCCGACGCAGGCGATCACGCGCAGGCCGCCCTCGAGCGCGGCGGCCGCGCGGCGGGCGACCGTCTCGTCGGTCTCGCCGAAGTACTGGCGCCGCTCGGAGTGCCCGACGATCGCGCCGTGGACGCCGAGCTCCTGCAGCATCGACACCGAGATCTCGCCGGTGAAGGCACCGTCGGGCGCCCAGTGGACGCTCTGCGCGAACACGGTCGCCGCCGCCGGCGACGCGCGGCCGCGAGCGAGACGTACGGCGGGCAGAGCACCGCCTCGACCCCGGCCGGCGGCTCGAACGCGGCGCAGAACGCGGCGGTCTCGGCCGGGCCCTTGAACATCTTCCAGTTCCCGGCGATCAGCGGCAGCTCGCTCATGGCGCCCATCGTATGGGAGGGCGTAGCATCGGCCGATGTTCACCCGCTCGGCCGCGTTCTACGACGCCGTCTACGCATGGAAGGACTACGCGGAGGAGTCGGCCGCCGTCCACCGGCTGATCGAGGAGCGCCGTCCCGGCGCCCGGACGCTGCTCGACGTGGCCTGCGGGACGGGCGGCCACCTGCGACACCTCTGCGGCCTCTACGAGGCGGAGGGGCTCGACGCGGACCCGCAGATGCTCGCCGTGGCGGCCACGCACTGCCCGGGCGTGCCCCTCCACGAGGGCGACATGACGACCTTCGAGCTCGGGTGGCGGTTCGACGCCGTCACGTGCCTCTTCAGCAGCATCGGCTACGTGCGCACGCTCGAGGGGTTGGATGCGGCGGCCGCGGCGCTCGCGCGCCACCTCGAGCCCGGCGGCGTGCTGCTCGTCGAGCCGTGGCTCGTCGCCGGACGAGTGGAAGGTCGGCAAGCCGCACCTCCTCGTCGTCGACGAGCCCGAGCTGAAGATCGCGCGCGCCAACACGTCGGGGCGCGACGGCCGGCTCTCGGTCGTCGAGTTCCACTACGTCGTCGCCACGCCGGAGGGCGTCGAGCACTTCACCGAGCTCCACGAGCTCGGGCTCTTCACGCACGAGGAGTACACCGCGGCGTTCGAGCGCGCGGGCCTCCATGTCGAGCACGACCCGGAAGGCCCGATGGGCCGCGGGCTGTACATCTGCACGAGCTAGGCATCGGGAATCGCCGCGACCCCGGGGAGCTCCTTGCCCTCGAGCAGCTCGAGCGAGGCGCCGCCGCCGGTCGAGACCCACGAGACCCTGTCCTCGAGGCCGAGCTCGTTGAGCGCCCGCACCGAGTCGCCGCCGCCGATCACCGAGTAGGCGTCCGCGTCCGCGACGGCCTGGGCGATCGCCTTCGTCCCCTCGGCGAAGCGGGGCCACTCGAAGACGCCCATCGGGCCGTTCCAGAAGATCGTCTTCGCCGCGAGCAGGTACTCGCGGAACGCGGCGCACGTCTCGGGGCCGATGTCCAGCCCGAGCCAGCCTTCCGGCACCTCGTCGACGGCGAACGTCCCGGCCTCGGCGTCCGCCTCGAACGCGGCCGCTGCGACCACGTCCGATGGAAGCGCGACCCGGAACGAGAGCGGGTTGTCGACCCGGAGCTCCTCGGCCATCTTGCCGCCGACGAGCACCGTGTCGGCGCGGCCGCCGAGGTGCTCGAGCACGCCGAGCTTGTCCTCGACCTTCGCGCCGCCGGCGACGATCACGAACGGCCGCTCGACGTCGCCGAGCAGGCGGCCGAGGTGCTCGAGCTCCTCCTCGAGCAGGAGCCCCGCGTAGGCGGGGAGCAGCTGCGCGACCCCGACGGTCGACGAGTGCGCGCGATGCGCCGAGCCGAACGCGTCGTTGACGAACAGGTCGCAGCCCTCGGCGAGCTTCTGCGCGAAGACGGGGTCGTTCTTCGTCTCGCCCGGGTCGAAGCGCGTGTTCTCGAGCACGTGGATCCGCTCGTCCGGAAGCAGCTCGGCGAGCCGCTCCGCGACCGGCGTCATCGCGTACTTCGGCCGGTCCTCCTCCGTCTTCGGCCGGCCGAGGTGCGAGCAGACCCGGATCTCCGCGGCGCCCTTGTCGAGCAGCAGCCGGAGGGTCGGCAGCGCCGCGCGGATGCGCGTGTCGTCGGCGACGCGGCCGCCGTCGAGCGGGACGTTGAGGTCGGCCCTGACGAGCACGACCTTGCCCGCGGCGTCCGCGTCTCGTACCGAGCGCAGCTTCCTCATCGGACTAGAGGAGCATTCCGACGAGGTCGACCAGACGGCACGAGTAGCCCCACTCGTTGTCGTACCAGCCGAAGACCTTCGCCGTCTGCCCGTGCGCCATCGTCAGCTTGCTGTCGAAGATGCACGAGTAGGGCGACTGCTGGATGTCCGTCGACACGAGCGGATCCTCCGAGTACTGGAGGTACCCCGCGAGCGGGCCGGACGCGGCGGCCGCGCTGAAGGCGGCGTTGATCTCCTCGACGCTCGACTCCCGGCCGAGCGTGACGACGAAGTCCGTGAGCGAGCCGGTCGGGATCGGGGCGCGCACCGAGTAGCCGTCGACCTTCCCCTTCAGCTCCGGCATCACGATCCCGATCGCCTTCGCGGCGCCGGTCGAGGTCGGGATCAGGTTGATCGCGGCGGCCCGGGCCCGGCGCAGGTCCTTGTGCGGCAGGTCGAGGATGTTCTGGTCGTTCGTGTACGCGTGGATCGTGGTCATGTAGCCCGACTCGATCCCCGCGAGCTCGTGGAGGACCTTCGCCATCGGCGCGATGCAGTTCGTGGTGCACGACGCCATCGAGATCACGTTGTGCACTGCCTTGTCGTAGTCGCCGCCGTTGACGCCGAGCACGACGGTGACGTCGGGATCGGCGGCGGGAGCCGAGATCAGCGACCTTCTTCGCGCCGGCGTCGAGGTGCTTCCTCGCGCCCTCGCCCTTGGCGAAGAAGCCGGTGGACTCGAGCACGACGTCGACGCCGAGCTCGCCCCAGGGCAGCGCCGCCGGGTCGCGCTCCGCGAGCACCTTCATCGTCTGGCCGGACGGCGCGGATCTCGGTGTCCGTGACCTCGACGGCGCCCTCGAGCGGGCCGAGCAGCGAGTCGTACTTCAGCAGGTGGCGCCATCGTCTTCGCGTCGCCGAGGTCGTTGATCGCCACGATCTCGTAGTCCGCGCCGCGCACCTGCACCGCGCGGAAGAAGTTGCGCCCGATGCGCCCGAACCCGTTGATGCCAATGCGGAGTGCCATGGTTTTCCCTTCAGAAGAGAGTCTCGTTATCTGGCCTCCACTCTAAAGGTTGGCCACGTCACGAACCTCAGTAGAAAGCCTGGGCGGAAGCGTCCGTAGAAAGACACAAGCAGGGGGCGGCACCGGAGGGGGAGCTCCGAGGACGACCTCCCCCTCCGGACAAAACCGGGCTCTGATCCGTCCGGCGAACGGGGTCTGTATTCGCCGGTGGGCGAGCGCCAGCCCGCCGCCCTGCGCGGGAGTATGAACCTCTCCGGCCGGTTCGTCAGCCCTCGTTCTCGGCCAGCTCCCGGAGCTTCGAGAGGCGCCGGTAGACGGCGGCCTTGGTGGCGGGCGGGTCGCAGCGCTCGGCGAGCTCGCGGAGGGAGAGCATCGGGTAGCGGAGGCGGAGGCGGCCCGCCTCGCGGAGGCGCTCGGGAAGGTCGTCGAGGATCCCCGCCGCGTCGAGCGCACGCACCGCCTGGAGCTGGGCGTGCGCGGCGCGGCTCGTGCGCACGAGGTTCGCGTGGTCGGCGTTGGCGAGCCGGTTCGCGTGGGCCAGGGTGGCGCCCATCACCGCCTGCTCCTCGAAGGCGAGCACCGCGTTGGAGGCCCCGGCGGCGGCGAGCACGCCCTCGATCGGCTCGGCGCCCTTCGCGTAGGCGAGCGCGTGGCTCCCCCGGTCCCGGACCCGCAGCGTCACGCCCTCTCCCGCGGCCACGGCGGCGAGGAACTCGGCGCCCTCGACGCTGCCGGCCCGGAGCTCGAGATGCGGCGCGCGGGGGCCGCTGAGCGAGCCGCCGCCGAGCAGCGCGCCCCGCAGGTAGGAGCCGCGGCAGCACGGGCGGGCGACCACGCGCTTGGGCGGCCGCTCGACCGGGACCAGCCGCTGGTCGAGCACGCCTGCCTCGTGGAGCACCTGCAGCGCGCGCTGCTTCCCCTCGACGTGGAGCTGGTAGCGCGTCGCCTGCTGGAACGCGTGCCGGCGGTAGGTGCGGATCTCGGTCTCGACCCCGAGCTCGCGCAGGAGCCGGAAGGCGCGGCGCGCGACCGCGGAGCTCGCGAGGTCGAGGTGGAGCGAGATCTCCCCGCGCCCGCGCAGGTGGGCGCTGCCGGCGGCGTGGAAGAGCCCGGACAGCTCGGCGAGGCGGTCGCAGTCGCGGCGCGGCGCGATCCCGGCGAGCTCGTCGCGGAGCTCCTCGGAGAGCGGGCTCACAGCTCGACTCCCTCGAGGGCGAGCAGCCGGCGCTTGTACCCGAGGCCGAGCGAGCCGTAGCCGCCGATCCCGCCGGCGCCGACGACGCGGTGGCACGGGATCACGATCGCGAAGCGGTTCTGTGCGCAGAACGACCCGGCCGCGCGCGCCGCCCCGGGCCGGCCGGCGAGCGCCGCCAGCTCGCCGTAGGTGACGACCGAGCCCCAGGGCACGCGCCGGAGCGCCGCGGCGAGCTCGCGCTGGAACGGCGTGCACCACTCGAGGTCGGCCGGGACGTCGGCGAACGAGACCTTCTCGCCCGCGAAGTAGGCCCGGAGCCGGGGCACGAGCGGGTGGTCTCCCGCGGCGCGCCCGCCCGGGGTCGGGTGCTCGAGGTGGAGCAGCCGGCCGTCCTGCGCCCACAGCTCGCCGGTCCCCCAGCCGTCGATCTCGTAGGCCACTCGTGTGACGCCCACTCCGCCAATCTACAATCGTCCGTCGTGACCGCGTTCGGAATCTCGAAGCCCCCGGCTCCGGTCAACGAGCCGGTGCGCTCCTACGAGCCGGGCTCGCCCGAGCGGGAGGAGCTGAAGGCCGAGCTCGCCCGCATGCAGGGCGAGCGGATCGAGGTGCCGATGGTGATCGGCGGCAAGGCGGTCACCACCGCGGAGACCTTCGAGGCCGTGATGCCCCACCGCAAGGATCACGTCCTCGCCGACGTGAGCAGGGGCGACGCCTCCCACGTCCAGCAGGCGATCGACGCCGCGCGCGCCGCCCACCACGACTGGTCGCGCCTCCCGTGGGAGGAGCGCGCGTCGGTCTTCCTGCGCGCCGCCGAGCTGCTCGCGGGGCCCTGGCGGCCCGTCGTGAACGCGGCGACGATGCTCAACCAGTCGAAGACCGCCCACCAGGCCGAGATCGACGCGGCGTGCGAGCTGATCGACTTCTGGCGCTTCAACGTCGACCACATGACGCGGATCTACGCCGACCAGCCGATCTCGTCGCAGGGTGTCTGGAACCGGATGGAGTACCGGCCGCTCGAGGGGTTCGTCTTCGCGGTGAGCCCGTTCAACTTCACCGCGATCGGCGGCAACCTCTCCTCCTCGCCCGCGCTGATGGGGAACACGATCGTCTGGAAGCCGGCCTCGACGGCGGCGCTCTCGGCCCACTACCTGATGCAGGTGCTCCAGGCCGCGGGCCTCCCGGACGGCGTGATCAACCTCGTCTACGGCTCCGGCGCCTCGATCGGCGACGCGGCGCTCGCCAGCCCGGAGCTCGCCGGGATCCACTTCACCGGCTCGACCCCGGTCTTCCAGGGGATGTGGAACACGGTCGGCTCGAACATCGCCCGCTATCGCAACTACCCGCGCCTCGTCGGCGAGACGGGCGGCAAGGACTTCATCGTCGCTCACCCCTCCGCCGACGTCGCCGCGCTCGCGACCGCGATCGTGCGCGGCTCGTTCGAGTACCAGGGACAGAAGTGCTCGGCCTCCTCGCGCGTGTATGCGCCGTCGAACCTCTGGCCGGAGCTGCGCGAGCGGCTCGCCGCCGAGGTGAGCGAGGTGAAGATGGGCGACGTCGCCGACTTCTCGAACTTCATGGGCGCGGTGATCGACGGCGGCGCGTTCGCGACCCAGCGCGACGCGATCGCCGAGGCGCGCGCCGCCGGAGCGGAGATCGTCGCGGGCGGCGGCACCGACGACACCGAGGGCTGGTTCGTCGAGCCGACCGTGGTCAAGACCGACGACCCGGGCTTCCGCCTGCTGCGCGACGAGCTGTTCGGCCCGGTCGTGACCGCGTTCGTCTACCCGGAGGGCAAGTGGGAGGACACGCTGCGGCTCGTCGACGAGACCGCGCCCTACGCCCTCACCGGCGCGGTGTTCGCGGACGACCGGTACGTGATCGAGCAGGCGCACGACGCGCTCCGCTACTCGGCCGGCAACTTCTACGTCAACGACAAGCCGACCGGCGCGGTGGTGGGCCAGCAGCCCTTCGGCGGCGCCCGCGCGTCCGGCACGAACGACAAGGCCGGCTCGATGTGGAACCTGATCCGCTGGGTGAGCCCGCGCGTGGTGAAGGAGACCTTCGTGCCGCCGACGGACTACCGCTACCCGTTCATGAGCTGAAGTACGGGGCGACGCGCTCGGCGAGGAGCTCCACCCCGTGTTGCGCGCCGAAGTCGATCCGCTTCACCCCTGCCGCGAAGAGCCGCTCGGCATGGGCAATCACCTCGTCGGGCGTGCCCGCGATCGTGACGCGGTCGAGCGGCGGCTCACGCCCCTCGAAGGTCGGGTCGCGGTGGCCGACGACCGGCAGGTAGCGCTCGACCTCCGTCGCGCGCGCGGGCGCGCGCGGCATCGCCGTCCTCGTCGACCGCGGTGACGGCGCCGACCACGATCCCGACCTCGTCGTTGCCGATCCACTCGCGGACGACCGGGATCAGGTCGGGGTTCGCCGTGCCGCCGATCTTCAGCTCCTGCGCGACCTCGCCGGCGAACGCGGCCGTCCGCCGGCCCCAGGTGCCGATCAGGAGCGGCACCTCCGCCCGGAGCGGCTCGAACTCGAAGCCCCGGCCGGGAGCGAGCGAGAAGCGCTCGCCCTCGAAGCCGCCGAGGTCGCGGGCGAAGAGGCGCCGGATGATCTCGACCGCCTCGCGCAGCGCGGTCAGCGGGCGGTCCTCGCGGAGCCCGAGCGCGTCGAGCCAGGCTCCCTGGACGAGGCCGAGGTAGGCGCGGCCGTTCGAGATCGAGGTCGAGCGCCGCGATCTGGCCGGCGATCTCGACCGGATGGAGCGTGAACGGGTTGAGCGCCGCGGCGCCGACCCGGACCCGCTCGGTCGCCTGGGCGATCAGCACGAGCGGCGCGATCGCCGGCTGGAAGAGCAGGTCGTGGAAGGTCGAGACCACGTCGAAGCCCGCGCGCTCGGCGAGGCGGGCCAGCTCGACGTACTCCTCCGGCCGCTTGTCGGTCTGGAGCCCGAGCCCGAGCTCGGGCACTAGGTGAGGTCCTCGGCGCGCATCGTCCGCTCGCCGATCCGCTCGATCCGCATCACGAGCCGCTCCTCCGGGTCCGGGCAGCAGACGAGCGAGTCGAGCTCGAGCCAGTCGTCGGCGGGAAGCTGCCGCTGCTTCGCGGGCAGCAGCGGGAGCACGGCCTGGAGCGCGTAGAGGCAGAAGTGCCGCCCCTCGGGGATCCGCACCCGGCTCGACTCGGTCAGCTCGAAGTAGTCGCCGACCTCCAGGCCGCAGACCGACCGACCCTCGATCCGCTCGACCGTGACGCGCAGGTCGTAGAGCTGCACTAGTGCCCCTTCAGGTGATGTTGCCGCGCTTCTGGATCGCGAGCACCAAGCGAGGCAAGGAAGCACGTCGCGTTCATAGCCGGCGGCTATGGGCGCGGCCGAGGACGCCGCATCGCGCTGCGTGATCGCGGGCCAGAAGCCCGGAGGACATCGCCTGGAGGGGCACTAACCTAGCCGCCGCCGGGGCGCCAGATCATCAGCACGAGGATCGCGAGCACGAGCGCGGCGCCGAGGTAGTTGAGGATCAGAGCCGTGCGGTCGTCGAGGAGCCGGCGCAGCTCGGCCGGGTCGCCGCCGTCCTTCGCGAGCTTCGTCGCGAGGAGGCGCGCCTGCTTCGGACGCTGGCCGCCGATCCCCCCGACCGCGACGGTGACGATGAAGAGGGCGATCGCAGCGTCGAGCCAGGCGTCGCCGTAGGCGTGCACGACGCCTGCCAGCCAGAGCCCGCCGACGAGCAGGACGGCCCCGCCGATCCCGACGAGCACGACGCCCCAGCGGCTCAGCCCGAGCAGGATCGCGATCTCGGCCGGCTCGCTCCGCCGCCGCGCCGCCTCGAAGCAGACCGCGGCGACCGTCAGCCCGCCGACGAAGAGGAACACGCCGACGAGGTGGACGAAGAGGGCCACGTGCTCCACGGCGCAAGCCTAGGCCATTACGCAGAATTAACGTGTGCGTAACGGCAGCCCCACACCCCGCCCGTACCGTGGAGGCATGAGATTCCTCGTCCTTGCCTCCGGACTCCTCTCGCTGCTCGTCCTCGTCGCGCCGATCCATCCCTAGCCTCTAGCGGATGGTGAAGGCCCAGGCGAGCGCGCCCGAGTGCGCGCCGCCCCGGGCATAGGCGACCAGCGTGTGACGTCCCTTCGCGATCCCCTGCGGGATGTTCGCGTACAGGGTCACCGTCCGGCCGCCGTTGATCGCGCCGCCCTTCGTCGAGAGCGGCTTACCGTCGAGGTAGAGCGCTCCCGCGTCGACGGGATCGGGCAGCATCGCCTGCGAGGCGACCTGGAAGACCTTGCCGCTGACCGACCCGGGCTGCGGTGAGATCGGCTGGATCAGCACGTTCGGGTCGACCACGAGCCTCCAGCGGCCGCCCTCGAGGCGGAGAGCTCCCGCGTAGGCGCCGGCAGCCGTCTTCACCGCCTCGGCGGCACCGCCGTCGGGGAACGTCTGGTCGACGAGCCGGATGTGCGGGACCTTCGCGGCGGCCGTCAGCCCGACGCCGGCCGGGCTCTTCGCGAAGGCGGAGGGCGTGAGGTAGTGGGCGCGGGTCGCGGCCGAGAGGCCCGTGAAGACCGTCGCGCGCTGCCCCGCCTTCGCCGCGTCGAGGAGCTGCGACGAACGCCACGCTCGGGCGGATCGGCGCGGCCGCAGCCGGCACGGCGACGGCGAGGGCGGCCACGAGCGCAAGCAACGCAGCCCGCTTCATGCGCCCCCGGTCCTGTGGAGCTGTGCGTACACGGTCCGCGCTGTCTTGGCCGGGAGGCCCGGGACTCCTTCGAGCTCCTCCTCGCTCGCGGCGAGGATCCGCTCCGGCGAGCCGAAGTGCTGCAGCAGTGCTCTTCGCCGGGCGGGACCGACGCCGGGCAGGTCGTCGAAGACGGTCTTGAACGCCTTCGTCTCGCGCCGCTGGCGGTTGAAGCCGATCGCGAAGCGGTGGGCCTCGTCGCGGATGCGCTGCAGGAGCTGGAGCCCCGGCGAGCGGCGGTCGAGCACGATCGGCTCCGGCCGGCCGGGGACGAAGACCTCCTCGACACGCTTCGCCAGCGAGATCACGGCCACGCGCGGAAGGTCGTACGCCTGGATCGCCTCGAGAGCCGCGGAGAGCTGGCCCTTGCCGCCGTCGACGACGACGAGGTTCGGCACGCCCGCGAAGCCCTCGTCGTAGTCGTCGCCGCCCGGGCCGGCGAGTCGCGCGAACCGGCGGGAGACGACCTCGGCCATCGCCGCGAAGTCGTCCATCCCCACCTGGCCGCGCACGGCGAACTTCCGGTAGTGCGCCTTCTTGGGCTGGCCGTCCTGGAACACGACCATCGAGCCTACGTTCTCCTCGCCCATCGTCGTCGAGATGTCGAAGCACTCGATCCGCAGCGGCAGGCTCTCGAGGTTGAGCGCCTCGCGCAGCTCCTCCAGCGCCTCGACCCGGCGGATCCGGCGCGACTCGGCCCCCGCGGCCTCGGCCTCGAGGGCCAGCTCCGCGTTCTGGGCCGCGAGCTCCTGCAGGCGGCGCTTGTCGCCGCGCTCGGCCGCGCGGATCTCGACGCGAGAGCCGCGGCGCGAGGAGAGGAACTCCGCGAGCGCGTCGAGGTCGCCGAGCCCGCGCGGCACGACGAGCTGCGGCGGCACGCTCGGCGAGGAGCCGTAGTACTCGAGGCAGAACGCCTCGACGATCGTCGCCGCGTCCTGCCCGGCCACGTTCTCGAGGTGGAAGGCGTAGCGGTCGACCATCTTGCCGTCCCGCAGCGGGAAGACCTGGACCGCGGCCCGGTCCTCGGCGATCGCGAGCCCGAGCACGTCCACGGTGCCGACGGCGCGCCGGTCCGCGGCCTGGCGCTCGGCGAGGTGCTGGACGGCGAAGAGACGGTTGCGGTGTCGGGCGGCCTCCTCGAAGCGCTCGTCCGCCGCGGCCTCGTTCATCCGGCGCTCGAGCTCCCGCTGGATCGGCCGCGTCTCGCCGGAGAGGAACTCGATCACGCCGTCGATCACCTCGCGGTAGGCCTCCTTCGTCACGTAGCCGACGCAGGGCGCCAGGCAGCGCTCGATGTGGTAGTCGAGGCACGGGATTCCCGAGTGGCGGCCGGGCTTCGGGCCCTCGCACGGCCGGTACGGGAAGACGCGGTTGAGCACGTCGAGCGTCTCGCGCACCTTCTTCGCGTTCGCGTACGGGCCGAAGTAGACGACGCCGCGCCGGTGGCGCTCGCGGGTGAACATGACCCGCGGGTACTCGTCCTCGACGGTGACCGCGATGTACGGAAACGACTTGTCGTCGCGCAGGCGCACGTTGAACGACGGCCGGTAGCGCTTGATCAGGTTCTGCTCGAGATGGAGCGCCTCGGCCTCGGTGCCCGTGACGATCACCTCGACCCCGGCGGCGCGCCCGGCGAGCTGCGCCGACTGCATCCGGCCGTCGCCGCCCTTCTGGAAGTAGTGGCGGACGCGCGAGCGCAGCGATTTCGCCTTCCCGACGTAGATCACGTCGCCCTTCGTGTCGCGGAACATGTACACGCCGGGCTTGGCCGGAAGGGCCTTCAGCTGGGCCTGGAGCGGTGAGTTCTCCATGCGGTCTAGCCTAGCCCGCAGCTACCGTGCCCCCGTGAGATGGATCTCTGCGGCCTGCGGCCTCGTCGCCGCGCTCGCGCTCGCGGGCCCGGCCCATGCGGGCGGCCCGACGATGCTCGTCGGCGCCGTCGAGGACGCCCCGCGCTCGACCAACCTCGTCGTGGCGAAGGCGCAGATGACGCTCGCCCGGCTCGCCGGCTTCGACTCGATCCGGGTCACCGAGATCTGGGCGCCGGGCGAGACCGAGCCGACACCGGACGACGTCACCGCGCTCACGAACGTCGTCACCGCGGCGGGCCTCTCCGGGATGCGCGTCTTCGTGACCGTGATGCCGTACGGCTCGAAGACGACCCCGCTCGGCAACGACATGCAGGCGCAGTTCGCCCAGTTCGCGGCCGCCGTCGTGACCAAGGTGCCGGGGCTCGACGACGTGATCGTCGGCAACGAGCCGAACCTCAACCGCTACTGGCTGCCGCAGTTCAACGCGGACGGCACCGACGCCGCTGCGCCCGCCTACGAGACGCTGCTGGCGCTCACCTACGACGCGCTCAAGGCGGTCTCGCCCGACATCCAGGTCTACGGGGGCGCCGTCTCCCCGCGCGGAGGCGACAAGCCTGGAACCGGCAGGGACACCCACTCGCCGACCGTGTTCATCAAGGACCTGGGGGCGGCCTACCGGGCGAGCGGGCGCACGGAGCCGATCATGGACGCCTACGTGCAGCACGTGTACGAGGACAACTCGTCGATCCCGCCGGGAACGGCGCACCCGAGCACGACGACGATCTCGATCGCCGACTACGACAAGCTCGTCAAGCTGCTCGGCAACGCCTTCGACGGCACCGCGCAGCCCGGGTCGACTCTGCCGATCCTCTACGGCGAGTTCGGCGTCGAGTCGCAGATCCCGGCGTCGAAGGCCAAGCTCTACACCGGCACGGAGCCCGCGACGACGAAGCCGGTCGACGAGGCGACGCAGGGCCTGTACTACAGCCAGGCGATCCAGCTCGCGTTCTGCCAGCCGAACGTGATGGGGCTCCTCATCTTCCACGTCGTCGACGAGCCCGGGCTGGCCCAGTGGCAGTCGGGCGTCTACTACGTCGACGGCAAGCCGAAGGCGAGCCTGGCCATCGTGCGTAACGCTGCTGTGGAGTCGAGGCGCGGGATCGTCGCCCGCTGCACCGGCCTCGAGCTGCGGGTGAAGGCGACCGTCTCCCGCCTCGCCGAGACCCACTTCCGGGTCACGTGCGACATCGACTGCACCTACACGGCCCGCCTCGTGCGGGTGAACGGCGGCGCCACGACCTCCACCGTCCGCGGCCACGTCACCGGCGGCGTCCCCGGCGGGATCCTGTTCCCGAAGCAGCGCCCGGGCGTGTACCAGATCAAGGTGAGCCTGATCGCGCCCGTGAACCCCGGCCCGGCGACCGGGCTCACCGGCAAGCCGTTCCGGCTCTCCTAGGAGGGATCGGGCCGGACGATCACCGTGTCGGCGACCGGGATGATCTCGGTCAGCGGCAGGTCGGCCTCGCCCGCGTGCGTGCGGATCGCCTCGGGGCTCGACGCCTGGTAGATGCAGACCGTGCCGAGCGTGCCGTCCTCCTCGGTCATCACGTAGCTGCGAATCCAGCGGATGTCGTCGGGCATCTCCTCGTCGGCGACGGTGAGCGACCTGGCGGCCGCCGCCTCGAGCTCCTCACCGGAGCGCCAGCCGCCGCGACGCAGAATCACGTACGTGTCCATGTCTTCTCCTCGGTCGAAGTTCGCGGGAGTCTAATCGCCTCGCGGTAGAGTTCGGGCATGGAGCAAGCAGCCCCGAGCGGCCAGTACATCGCCTACACGTTCTACAAGGTCGACCCGGCCTGGCGCCGTCTCCCGGTCGAGGAGCGCGCGGCCGGCAAGGAGGCCTTCGCGGAGACCGTGGAGGAGTGGGCCGGGCGCATGGAGGGCCTTCGCGTCTACTCGGTCACCGGCGTTCGCCCCGACGCCGACTTCTTCTTCTGGAAGATCACCGAGCGCTTCGAGGACCTCGGTGAGCTCGGCGCCGCGCTGAACGCGACGCCGCTCGCGGGGTGGCTCGAGACGCCGTACTCGTACCTCGCGACGACGAAGCCTTCGGTCTACACCGACAAGAAGCGCGTCCGCGCCGGCCGTGTGATCCCCCGCGGCGCTCAGTACCTCGTGGTCTACCCGTTCGTGAAGACGCGGCCCTGGTACTTCCTCACGTTCGAGGAGCGGGCGGCCGCGATGCGGGAGCACGCCGAGATCGGCTCGCGCTGGGTCACGATCACGAACCACACGACCTACTCGTTCGGGCTCGACGACCAGGAGTTCATGCCGGCGTTCGAGTGCGAGGAGCCGTCCGACTTCATGCACCTGATGATGACCCTGCGCGAGAGCGAGGCGTCCCGCTGGACCGAGCGCGACACGCCGATCTTCGTCGGCCAGCTGATGGAGATCCGCGCCGCCCTGGACGCGCTCGACGGCGCCTCCGCACGCGTCCAGGCGTAGGGGCCTTGGCCGACGACAGCCTGATCGTGTTCGTCGAGATCCCGGGCGGCTCGCGCAACAAGTACGAGCTCGACCACGAGACCGGGACGATCATGCTCGACCGGCGCCTCTTCACCTCGATGAGCTACCCCGCCGACTACGGCTTCATCGAGGGCACGCTCGGCGAGGACGGCGATCCGCTCGACGCGCTCGTGCTCGTCGGCGACCCGACCTTCCCCGGCTGCCGGATCCGCGCGCGCGCCGTCGGCGTCTTCCACATGGCCGACGAGAAAGGCCCCGACGAGAAGGTGATCTGCGTGCCGCTCAAGGACACGGCCTTCATGCGCACCCACGACGTGCACGACATCCAGCCCGAGTTCCGGGACGAGATCGAGCACTTCTTCCAGGTCTACAAGCAGCTCGAGGGCAAGGAGACCGAGACGCGCGGCTTCGGCAACCGGGCCCAGGCCGAGCAGATCATCGCGGAGGCACGCGCCCGGCTATAGTGCGCGGGCCGCACGCGCGATGAGGCTCGCGCATAACCGCTCTCTCGGGAGCTGATGGCCTCTACCACCGGGTTTCCACCTACCAGGAGGTAGAGCGATGAGCGGTCTTGCGATAGCGGCGGTCCTTGCGGGCTCGATCCTGCTCGCCGGCATGTTCTCGGTCGAGCTGGCGCTCTCGGTCGCGATCGTCGAGCTCGCGGCCGGGTTCGTGGTCGGCAACGCGTTCAGCATCACCGCGCCCGACTGGCTGACGTTCATCGCCACCTTCGCAGGCGTCGTGCTGTCCTTTCTCGCGGGGGCCGAGGTGGATACGCCGCTGCTCCGGCGGGAGTGGCGCGCCTCGTTCTCGATCGGCGCCGTCTCGTTCGCGGCCCCGTTCGTCGTCGTCGGCCTGCTCGCCTACTACGGCCTCGGCTGGAACCACCGCCAGGCGGAGATCGCCGGGATCGCGCTCTCGACGACGAGCCTCGCGGTCGTCTATGCCGTGCTCGTCGAGACGGGCCTGAACCAGACCCTGGTCGGCAAGCGGCTGATGTCCGCGACCTTCGTCACCGATCTCGCCACCGTCCTCGCGCTGACGCGTGCTGTTCATCAAGCCGAGCTGGTGGATCGTCCCGTTCGCGCTCGTCTCGATCGGCGTGATCTACGGCCTGCCGAAGCTCGCGCCCTGGTTCTTCGCCCGCTACGGCGACCGGGTCACCGAGCCGGAGATCAAGCTCGTGTTCGCGGTGCTGTTCCTGCTGATGTGGCTGGCCGGCCGGGCGCACTCCCACGCCGTGCTGCCCGGCGTTCATCCTCGGGCTCGTGATGAGCAGCCATTACGCGCAGCACCGGGCCGAGCAGCACCGGATGCGGGTGGTCGCGTTCGCGTTCCTGACGCCGTTCTTCTTCTTCAAGGGCGGGATGAGCATCTCGGCCTCGGCGCTCGGGCGAACCTCGGCGTGCTCGCGCTGCTGTTCGTCGGGAAGCTCGGTGCCGAAGCTCGTCGGCGTCTATCCGCTCGCCCGCCGCTACTGCGCCCCGCACGAGGTCTTCACGACGCTGCTGATGTCGACCGGGCTCACCTTCGGCACGATCAGCGCCCTCTACGGGCTCGAACGCAGGGATCATCGACACGACGCAGTTCTCGCTGCTCGTCGCCGTCGTCGTGCTCTCGGCGATCGTGCCGACCGCGATCGCGCAGCGGTGGTTCCAGCCGCACGCCGAGGGCCACCATCCCGGGCCGGTGGAGGTCGACGCGCGGCCCTAGTAGGCGGAGCGCTGGTCGCGCCAGACGCGGAACATCGCGAAGCCGCAGAGCACGAGCACGGCGAGGAAGGCGATCGCGTCGAGGCCGCCGTGGGCGAAGAACGTGTAGCCGACGAGGTCGACCAGGATCACGAGCGCCGAGCCGTAGAAGACGACCTGCGACACGCGCGGCCACATCCCGATCTCGGAGCGGCGCGAGCGCCACAGCCGGTAGATGAACACGACGAGCGCGATCAGCAGCAGGATCTGGACGATGAAGAACAGCGTCCCGAGCGCCGAGCCGAGCGAGAGCGCGACGATGACCGCCGCGACGAGCGCGATCAGGATGAACCCGCGGAGGGTCGGGTTCATGTCTGCGATGAACCGTCTCATGTCGCCGTCATGTAAGCGCGTACCGCGAGTGCGGCGGCGACGAGTGTCGCCCCGGCGAACCATGCGAGCCGGCGGCGCGGGTCGCTCGGCGCATAGAGCCAGGGCGCGAGGATCGCTCCCAGCGCGAGCGTCCCGTAGAGGTAGTGGAGCCGGTCGGCGGCGCGCCGGTGGTCGGAGAGGAGCAGCAGGCCGAGCGCGACCTGGGCCACGATCAGGGTCTGGGCGAGCGCGAGCAGGTGCGCGAGCGAGCGCCCGGCCCCGCGGCCGCGCCGGTATGCGACGAGCGCCCAGACTCCGGCGACGAGGCACACGGCGATGACCAGGAATGCGACGGTGTGGTGCGCCGTTAGCATCGTCGTGCCCTGACACTACAGAGAGGATTGGACATGGTTGAGGAAGGCAAGCCGGCTCCCGACTTCGAGCTCGTGAGCGACGAAGGCACCACCGTCCGGCTCTCCGACCTCCGGGGGAAGCCCGTCGTCATCTACTTCTATCCGAAGGACGACACGCCGGGCTGCACGACCGAGTCGTGCGAGTTCAGGGACGCGTACGACGTGTTCCGCGAGCGCGGCGCCGAGATCCTCGGGATCAGCCCGGACGGCGAGAAGTCACACCAGAAGTTCAAGAGCAAGTACGGCCTGCCGTTCCCGCTCCTCGCGGACCCCGACCACGTCGCCGCCGAGGCCTACGGGGTCTGGGGCGAGAGGAAGTTCATGGGCAAGAAGTACATGGGGATCGACCGCTCGACGTTCCTGGTCGACTCCGACGGCAACGTGGCGAAGGCGATGCGCGGGATCAAGCCCGCAGGGCACGCGAACGAGGTGCTCGACGCCCTGCCGGCGTAGGGCTCTCGTCGCCGCGGTAGCGAGACCGTGAACGTCGTGCCGGCGCCCGGCCTGCTCTCGACGCCGACGGAGCCGCCCATCGCCTCGGTCAGCTCGCGCACGATCGCGAGGCCGAGGCCGGTGCCGACGGTGCGGCTCTGGCTGCCGGAGCGCTCGTAGAGGTAGAACCGCTCGAAGGCGCGGAGCACGTCCTCCTCGGCCAGGCCGGGGCCGGTGTCCGCGACGGTGAGCGTTCCCGGCTCGGCGTGGACGGTGACCGAGCCGCCCTCGGGGGTGATCCGGAGCGCGTTCTCGATCAGGTTGGAGAGCACCTGGAGCACGCGGTCCGGGTCGGCGACCGCGGGCGCCGGGCGCCTCGCGTCTGCGGTGAGCCCGACCCCGAAGGTGCGGGCCTGCGGCCCGAAGCGCTCAACTGCCTCGTCGGCCAGCTCGGCGAGGTCGACGCGCTGGGGGTGGACGCCGAAGACGTGGGCGTCGAGGCGCGCAAGGTCGAGCAGGTCGCGCACGAGCCGCTCGAGCCGCTTCGACTCGCGCAGGATCACCTCGGCCACGCGCTCCGGCGGAACGACGCCGTCGCCGAGCGCCTCGGCGTGGCCGGTGATCGCGGTCAGCGGCGTCTTCAGCTCGTGGCTGACGGAGAGGAGGAAGGTTCGCTCGGCGTCGCGGGCCTGCCTGAGCTCCTCGCTCATGTAGTTGAACGCCTCGGCGAGCGCGACCACCTCGGTCGGCCCTTCCGGCTCGAGCGGGCCGTGCACCTCGCCCACGGCGAGCGCGCGGCTCGCGTCGGCGACGCGCTGGATCGGGACGGGAGATCGCCCGGGCGAGCACGAAGGCGCCGAGCGCGGCGAGCACCAGCCCGACGAGGCCGGCGACCACGAAGGCGAGCTCGTAGGGAGACCAGTTCTGCGCCTGGCTGGAGGCGCGCAGCAGCACGATCGCCTTCCCGTTCACGATCCGCGCCTGGTAGAGGAACTTCGTGGCGCCGACCTGGACCGTGCCCGACGCGGGCGCCCCCGCGTACACCTTCGCCGCCGCGGGCGCCGGGAGCAGCGCCGCCGCCTGGTCGACCGTGAGCAGCGCCATCTTCATCTGCTGCGTGGCGAGGAACTGGCCGAGCGCGGCGGGCGGCGGCGCGGTGCGCTGCTGCTGGGCGAGCAGGTCGACCTGCCGGCCGAGCGAGGCCATCGCCTCGTGCTGGACGGAGCGGCGGACGAGGACGGCGCCGGCGACGAGCGAGAGCGAGACCGCGACGATGACCGCGAGGCCGATCGCCCCGAACAGGCGCGCCCGCAGCGACCTCACGGACGGATGAGCTTGTAGCCGGTCCCCCGGACCGTGCGGATCAGTTCGGGACGGCCGAGCTTCTTCCGCAGCTGGGCGACGTGGACGTCGACGGTGCGGGTGCCCGCCGCGTACTCGAGCCCCCACACGCGGTCGAGCAGCATGTCGCGCGTGACGACGGCGCCGCGGTTCTCCATCAGGTAGGCGAGCAGGTCGAACTCCTTGCCGCGCAGGTCGATGTCGCGGTCGCCCACCATCACCTCGCGCGAGCTGCGATTCAGCACGACGTCGCCGAGCACGATCGTCTCCGCCTCGCTCTCGGGCTCGGTGCGCCGGAGCACGGCCCTGACGCGGGCGATCAGCTCGCGCGGCGAGAACGGCTTCGAGACGTAGTCGTCGGCGCCGACCTCGAGCCCGGTGACCCGGTCGATCTCGTCGTCGCGCGCGGTGAGCATCACGATCGGCACCGTGCGCTTGCGACGGATCTGGCGGCAGACCTCGAAGCCGTCCATGTCCGGCAGGCCGATGTCGAGGATCACGAGGCGCGGGTTCTCGCGCTCGACCGCGGCGAGCCCCTCCTGGCCCGAGCGCACCCACTTCGGCTGAAAGCCGTCACGCTCGAGGTAGGCGGTGACGAGGGTCGCGATGCTCTCCTCGTCCTCGATCAGCAGCACGGTTCCCGGCATCGTCTACCTCTTCCGCCCCAGCGCACGGATCTGCACCGCGGGATCGCTTCCCCTGTGGGTCACCTCGGCAGCGTACCCGGGCCGGAGGTCGGCCAGACTCGCGGGCTGCCCGTTGAGCATGACGGCTCGTCGACGGGCCGACGGTGATCGTGACGGGCCCCGCGAGCGTACGCAGCACGAGCGAGCCGGACGAGACGGACAGGATCACGCCCTTGTCGACGACGAGCGGCGCCCGGCCGACGGCGCGGACGTAGACGGCGGGACGGCTGCCGTCGTGCAGCGCGCCCGCGACGTACCCCGGCTGGATCGCGCTCAGCGGAGCGGGGCTGTCGTTCAGGAACACACGGGTCTTGGGCCCGACGTTGATCGTGATCGTGCTCCCGTCGAGCGCCCGCAGCACGACCTGGCCCGCGGAGACCGACTGCACGATCCCCTCGTCGAGCACGAGGTTGCCCATGCGGGCCGACGCCGAGCCGGCCGCGAGCAGCGCGCCGATCAGGCAGATGGAGAGGAGGGTGAGCCTTGTTCGCATGCGTGTTCCGTACCGTTGCACCAGCGTGTTACCGCCGCGTGCTTGTCATGTAATCGGAACGTAAACCGCATTTCATGAGCGTTTGCGGGGATTTTCGTGCACGATTCTTAGCGACTCCTTAGCCGGGCCTCATCCGCTCCTCATCTCGCCTCGCGCACGATGTCGGGAACGACGGAAGGAGAAGCGATGACCGCCACTGAACGCGAGATCGAGGGGCTGCTGCTCCATCTCCGCGGGCTGGTGTTCGTCCGCGCGATCCTCGAGCAGCGCGGCGCGCCCGAGGCCGAGCTCGCGCGCCATGCGGCGGAGATCGCCCGGGTCCGCGGCGAGCTCGCGCGGACCGCGCAGGTCGGCGCGCTCGACCAGGCTGCCTGAAGGGAAGGGGTGGCGGAGCGCGCTCTCCTTGCGCCGGGCGGCACTCCGCCACCACTGCTCCTACGGCGCGCCGGCAGGAGGGTCCAAGGCGCCGGCCGAAGGAGCTACATCCATGACCGTAGAGGCAGTGACCTGGGCCGGAATCAGGTGAAACTACGGAGCCCGACCGGGATCGTCCACGAGCAATGCGGATGAGAGGACTTGAACCTCCACGGGGTTACCCCCACACGGACCTGAACCGTGCGCGTCTACCAATTCCGCCACATCCGCGCGGATCGACAGTTTAGCCACGGCGACCGAGCCGCTCGGTCGGACCTTGTGCTCATGAGCATTTGGCCTGCTGGGTGAACTCGATCTCGCTTCGCTCGTCCTACGTAACATGCACCTCCTGAAGCGCGGTCTCCCACTTCTCGTCGCTGCGGCCGTGCTCGTGCTCGGTACGACGGCGGCCGCGCGGACGCCGGCCCCGGCTGCAGGCGGCACGGTCGAGCTCGTCGTCCGGCTCGGCGCGCCGTCGCTCGCCGAGGCGACCCGGTCGAACCGGACGCTCGCCGCCGCGACCGTCCGCCACCGCCACCTCGACGTTCGCGCGCCCGCGAGCGTGTCGTACCTCCGCACCCTCGCGTCCGCGCAGCGCACGCTCGCGAGCCGCATCGTCCGCACGATTCCCGGCTCGACGGTCCGCTGGCACTACGGGGTCGTCCTCGACGGGATCGCGGTCGTCGTGCCGCGTGCCGAGGCGTCCCGGCTCGCGTCGGTGCCGGGCGTCGCCGAGGTGTACCCGAGCGTCACCTACCACTCCCTGCTCGACCGCAGCCCGCAGCTGATCGGCGCGCCCGCGATGTGGGGACCCGACCTCGCGACCGCGGGCCAGGGGATGAAGATCGGGATCGTGGACGAGGGGATCGACCAGTCGCACCCGTTCTTCAACCCGGCCGGGTACACGATGCCGGCGGGATACCCGAAGGGGAACACCGCCTACACGACCGCGAAGGTGATCGTCGCGCGCGCGTTCCCGCCCGCGAACACGACCTGGAAGTACGCCGGCCTGCCGTTCGACCCGGAGCTCTCGGAGCACGCGACGCACGTCGCCGGGATCGCGGCCGGGAACAACGGCACCGCCGAGAGCCGCACCGTCACGGTCTCCGGGATCGCGCCGAAGGCGTACCTCGGGAACTACAAGGCGCTCACCGTGCCGACGCCCGGTGACGGCCTCGACGGGAACTCGCCCGAGATCGCGGCGGCGATCGAGGCGGGCGTCAAGGACGGCATGAACGTCCTCAACTTCTCGATCGGCGAGCCCGAGATGACGCCGAAGCGAGACGTCGTGGTCGACGCGATCCAGGCGGCGACCGCGGCCGGCGTCGTGTGCGTCACGGCGGCGGGGAACGACTTCAGCGATCTCGGCAACGGCACGGTCGGCTCGCCCGCCACCGCGCCGGACGCGATCGCCGTCGCCGCCGTGACGAACGGGCGCGGCGCGCCGCCCGACGTGATCGCCGACTTCTCGTCCGGCGGGCCGACGCCGATCTCGCTCCAGCTGAAGCCCGAGGTCAGCGCACCGGGCGTGAACGTCCTCTCGTCGGTCCCGGCCCACGTCGGCCTCTGGGACACGTTCAGCGGCACGAGCATGGCCACGCCGATGGTCTCGGGCGCGGCCGCGCTGCTGCTCCAGCGGCATCCCGACTGGACGCCCGCTCAGGTCAAGTCGGCTCTGGTGCTCACCGGCGACCCGGCGTTCACGAGCACGACGCGAACGACGGAGGCGCCGACCACCCGCGAGGGCGGCGGCGTGATCGACATCCCGCGCGCGAACGTGCCGCTGATCTTCGACTCGCCGACCACCGTCTCGTTCGGGCTGGTGCACCGCTCGACCACCGAGACGCGCTCGGTCACGCTCACGGATGCAGGCGGTGGAGCCGGAGCCTGGAGCGTCACGGTCCAGCAGCAGGATCCCGAGGCGGGCGCGACGGTGACTGCGCCTGCCACGGTCACGGTGCCGGGGACCCTGCAGCTGTCCGCCGCCGTCGGCGCCTCGGCCGCCGAGTCCGACCAGACCGGCTTCGTCGTCCTCACCCAGGGCACGAACGTGCGCCGGATCCCGTACTGGTTCCGCGTCGAGGCGCCGAAGCTCGGAACGGAGCCGAGCACGCCGATCTCACGGCCCGGGGTCTACTCCGGCAACACGAGCGGGAAGGCCTCGCTCGTCTCGGCGTATCGCTACCCCGACGCCCCCAGCGGCATCGGCGTGAAGACCGATCTCGGCGGGCCCGAGCAGGTGTTCCGCGTGCACAGCAGCGGCACGGTGGCCAACTTCGGCGTCGCCGTCCTCACCCACGCACCCGGCGTGACGGTGACACCGCGCATCGTGTACGCAGGGGACGAGAACCGTCTCGCCGGCTACACGGCGCTTCCCTTCGCGCTCAACCCGTACCAGACCGACTTCTCCGCGCTCGAGCCGGTCGCCTCGGTCACCCTGCCGTCCGCCGGCGACTACGACGTCGTGTTCGACACGCCGACCGGTGCAAGGCCCGGAAAGTTCACGTTCCGGTACTGGGTCGACGACAAGACTCCGCCGGCCGTGGCGCTCGTCAGCCGCACGGTGACCGCCGCGGCGGGGCTCCGGCTCACGGTGAAGGACAGCGGCTCCGGGGTCGACCCCTCGACCCTGAGCGCGACGGTCGACGGGAAGCGCCGAGCCGTCGTCTACGCGGGCGGCCAGGCACGGATCGCGCTCAAGGGCCTGGCGCCGGGGACGCACCGCGTCACGCTCGTCGCGTCGGACGTCCAGGAGTCGAAGAACAACGAGAACACCGGGCCCGTGCTCCCGAACACGACCACGTTCAGCTCGACGTTCCGCGTCGGCTAGGGACGGTCGTGATCGTGATCGAGCGTCGGCAGCTGCTCGAGATCACGCTCGACGCTGGCGGCGAACTCGTCGGTCTCGCTCTTCAGCAGCTTCAGGCTCGCCTTGCGGCGTGCCCGCTCCCGGCGGCGGCGCGCCTCGACGCCGAAACGCTGCTGTAGCCGCGGCCACTCTGCTGCGGCCACCAGGAGAACGGCCAGCACGAGCAGGATCGCGAACAGCCAGCTCACAGGGCAGAGTGTAGCGCCGCCTATAGTTCCGGGATGTCCCGGGTCGCGCTCATCGCGGCGCTCGCCGTGCTCGTCTTCCCGGTGGGCGCGCACGCCGCCACGCAGACCCTCGTGTTCGAATCGTCGCCGATCGCGGTGCCGGCCTACGGCGTCGCGACGAACTACCAGCTCGTCCCCCACCCGCAGGTCGACGGGTACGTCGTCGGGATGAAGGCCGACCTCGTGGACGGCTCCGGCAACGTCGTCTCGCCGCTCGACGTGATGCTCCACCACGTCGTCTTCGCCAAGGTGCGCGCCCACGACTACACGTGCCCGGGCTCGATCGCGGAGCGGTTCTACGCCGAGGGCGAGGAACGGATGGTGATGGCGCTGCCGCCGGGCTACGGGTACCAGAACGCGGCCGCCGACCTCTGGGGCCTCGTGTACATGCTGATGAACCACCACAACCGCGCCGAGAGCGTCTCCGTCCGCTACACGGTCACCTACGTCACCGGCCAGGAGCTCACGCCGGTGCGCCCGATCTGGCTCGACGTGCACAACTGCCAGGTCGACCCGATCTTCACCGTGCCCGGGACGGGCGGGAAGGGCTCGACGTACTCGCGCTCGTCCGACTTCCGCCTGCCGGTGAGCGGGCGCATCGTCGCCGGCGGAGGCCACCTCCACGGCGGCGGCGTCCGCCTCGACCTCACCGACACGACCTGCGGCGAGCGGCTCTTCCAGTCCCTGCCGACCTGGGGCGGAGCGATGCCGATGCCGATGATGCACGAGGTCGGCCCGTCGCACATGTCGCGCTTCGAGAGCCCGACGGGGATCCCTGTGTCCGCGGGCGACGTCCTGCGTCTGACGGCGGTCTACGACGACAGCGTCCCGCACATGAGAGTGATGGGGATCATGCTCCTCTTCTTCGCTCCCGGTGCAGTCGCGGGCGGGTGCGCGCCCGTGCCTCCCCTGCAGATCGACCTCGGCTCCCCGGGGCCGCCGCCGGTGTCGATGCCGGTCGCACTCCTGCGGCAGCCGAGCGGGCCGGTCGCGAAGTACATCACGAGCACCACGGTGAGCGACTTCCGCTACGGCGCCCAGCGCGTCCTGCTCCACCTCGGCCAGACCTTCCGCTGGAACTTCGTCGGCACCGTCCCGCACGACGTGACTCTCGCGACCGGCCCCGTCGGGATCGCATCGCCCTCGATGACGAAGGGATCGTTCAGCGTCCGCTTCACCCGCGCCGGCACGTACGACTTCTACTGCTCGCTCCACCCGGCGCAGATGACCCAGACGATCGTCGTGCGCTAGGTATCAAGTCCCCGGGGGCCGACAGCCGATAAGGCGTTCATGCCCGGTTGGCTCGTACTCCCGTATCTCGTCGCCTTCGCCACCGTCGCGCGGGCGGTGCTCGTCACCGCCAAGGTCCTGCCGCCGTCATGTGCCCAGTGCGGGCTCCCGCTCGAGCGCCGCCGGCTCGGGCAGACGATCTGCGGCTGCGGCCACCGCGCGCACTGACGCAGAGGTCGACCTCGATACGATGACGGCGTGAAAGAGCTCGCCGCCGACATCGCACGCTGGCGCGCCCGCGGGGAACGCTTCGCGGTCGCGACGGTCGTCGGCGCGCGCCGCTCCGCGCCGCGGCCGGTCGGCTCGAAGCTCCTCGTCTCCGAGAGCGGCGAGATCGCAGGGTCGGTCTCCGGCGGCTGCGTCGAGAGCGACGTGTTCGGCGAGGCGCGCGAGGTGCTCGCGAGCCTCGAGCCGCGCCTGCTCAGCTACGGGATCAGCGACGAGCTCGCGGCGACCGTCGGGCTCTCGTGCGGCGGCGAGATCGACGTGTTCGTGGAGGAGTCCCCGCTGGTCGAGCGGATCCTCGAGGTCGCCGAGCGCAACGAGCGCGCCGTCCACCTCACCGTGATCGACGGACCGCGGATCGGCGCCGAGGCGCTCGTCTTCGACGGCGGCGAGGTGCTCGGCGACGCCGGGCTCGCGCCGCTGGCGGACGGGCTGCAGGGCGGCAAGAGCAAGGTGATCGACCTCGAAGACGGCGGCCGTGCGTTCGCCGAGGTCTACGGGCCTCCGCCCCGCCTGCTCGCGTTCGGCGCGATCGACACCGCGGAGTCGCTCTGCGCCGCCGCGAAGCTGCTCGGCTGGCGAACGGTCGTGGTCGACGCGCGCGCGAGGTTCGCGACCCCGGAGCGGCTCCCGAGCGCGGACGAGATCGTCGTCGGCTGGCCGGACGACGTGTTCCCACAGCTTGGCCCGGGTCCCGACGATGCGATCGTCGTGCTCACCCACGAGGAGCGCTTCGACGTCCCGGCGCTCCAGGGCGCGCTCGCGAGCGACGCCTTCTACATCGGCGCGCTCGGCTCGCGCGTCGCGCAGGCATCGAGGCGCGAGCGCCTGCTCGAGGCCGGTGTGCCAGCGGAGGCCCTCGAGCGCCTGCACGGCCCGGCGGGCCTCGACCTCGGCGCGGAGTCCCCGGCCGAGACAGCGGTCTCGATCCTGACCGAGATCATGGCCGCGCGCGCCGGGCGTCCGGGTGGGCCCCTGCGCGAGCGGGCCGGCAGCGTGCGCTCGCAGCCGACGACAGCCGCCTAGTGGACCGCCTCGACCGGCTCGCGGAGCTGATCGTCCGCGTCGGCGCCAACGTCCAGCCCGGCCAGGTCGTCTCGGTCGACTGCGAGCCCGGGCGCGAGCAGGCGACGAGGGCGATCGCCGCCGCCTCGTACCGCGCGGGCGCCCGGTTCGTCGACATCACCTACTTCGATCCCTGGACGAAGCGCATCCGGCTCGAGAGCGCGGCCGAGGAGACCCTGGACTGGGTGCCGCAGTGGCACGGCGACCGGGCGCGTGCGCTCGGGGAGGCGCGCGCCGCGATCATCGCGCTCAACGGCACGGTCGCGCCCACGCTGTTCGACGACCTCGACCCGGCGCTCGTCGCGAAGGACCGGATGCCCTCGCTGAAGGAGTACGTCGAGCTCGTGAACGAGAGGACGGTCAACTGGTGCGTCGCGCCCTGCCCGACGCAGGCCTGGGCCGGGCTCGCCTATCCCGGGCTCGAGGCGGACGAGGCGCTGGAGGCGCTGTGGCAGGCGGTCGAGCACGTCTGCCGCCTCGACGAGGACGACCCGGTCGCTGCCTGGGAAGCCCGGCTCACCGCGCTCGGCGTCGCGACGGGGAGCCTGAACGAGCGGCGCTTCGACGCGCTCCACTTCGAGGGGCCGGGCACGGACCTGACCGTCGGGCTCCTGCCGAGCAGCCGCTGGGAGAGCGGCCGGAGCATGACGGTCGACGGGATCGTGCACCTGCCGAACCTGCCGACCGAGGAGATCTTCACCGCGCCCGATCCGGAGCGCGTGGACGGCGTCGTCCGGGCGACGATGCCGTTCTTCGCGGCGGACGTCGTGGTGCGCGGGCTCGAGCTCCGCTTCGAGGGCGGGCGCGTGGTCGAGCTGCAGGCCGAGGCCGGCGCTGACGCGCTGCGCGGCGAGCTCGCGACCGACGACGGCGCTTCCCGCCTCGGCGAGGTGGCACTCGTCGACGGCGCGGGTCGGATCGGCCGGCTCGGCACAGTCTTCTACGAGACCCTGCTCGACGAGAACGCGGCGAGCCACCTCGCGTTCGGCGCCGGCTACGAGTCTTCGGTCCTGCCCGAGGACCTGCCGCGGCTGAACGTGAGCGAGGTGCACACGGACTTCATGATCGGCAGCGACGAGGTCGCCGTCACCGGCGTCACCGCGTCAGGCGAGCGTGTTCCCGTGCTCGTGCGCGGCGCTTGGCAGATCTAGCGCGACTCGGAGCCGAAGAAGATCCGCATCGGCAGCGGCGCGAGCGGCTCGCCGCCGTCCGCCCCGACGAGCCACGTGTCCTGCATGTAGAGGCACGCCTGCCCGTCCTCGGAGATCGCGTGCGGATGCATCGAGAAGACCATGTTCTCCTCGAGCACCGTCTCGACGCCCTCGCCGATCTTCGGGAACTCGATCATCGTCATCCCGATCGAGTGGCCGGTGACGTGGCCGAGCTTGTAGCCGCGCTCGGTGAACCCGCGCGAGACGGCGCGGTGGACGTCGTGCGCGGTCGCGCCCGCCTTCATCGCGTCCTTGGCGGCCGCGTAGTACTCGTCGTACGCCTCCATCATCCGGCCGGTGTCGACGGACGGGGCGCCCGCGGTGATCGCCCGCGAGACCTCGACCCAGTGGCCGCCCGGGCCCGCGATCTCGAGCGAGGGCAGCACGAGGTCGGTCGCCTCGATCACGCGGTCGCCGGCGATCTTGAACTCGGGCAGCGCCGACCCGTTCGGGCCGACGAGCACCATGTCCATCGTCAGGCGCCCGCAGCCCTGCTCGACGAAGTACTGCTCGCACGGGGCGAGCACCTCGCGCTCGGTCTTCCCCGGCTCGTACGCCTCGAGGAAGATCCAGAAGCCCTCGGTGTTGATGCGGACGCTGTCGCGCACCGACTCGAGCTCGAGCTCGCTCTTGACGGCTCGCGCGAGGTCGAACTCGACGTCGAACGGCACGAGCTGGAGGCCGTCGAGCGCCCGGTAGTCGCGCGCGGCCATCACGTAGTCGAGCCCGTAGACGCCGACGCGCTTGCCGGCGAGCCGATCGGCGAGCCAGGCGCCGGGGTGGTCGACGAAGACCTGGTCCTCGATCCACGTCGTCCCGTGCTCGCCGACGTAGCGGGCCTCGCTCGGGAACACGATCGACGGCTCGCCCTCCAGCGGAAGCAGGACGTACGCGTAGCGGTGCACGATCACGAAGCCGGACATGTAGGTGACCGCGCCCTCGAACCCGGTGTACTCGTTGCCGGACACGATCAGCGCGTCCACGCCCTCGCGCGCCATCGCCTCGCGGACGCGGGCGTAGCGCCGCTCGATCTCGGTCTTCACCATGACTGCTCCAGTCCTTTCACGAGGGCCCAGATCGCCCGGTTCAGCGGCGTCGGCACGCCCGCCTGCTCGCCGTAGCGGACGATACCGCCGTTGAGCCAGTCGATCTCGGTCTGCCGCTCCGCCAGCACGTCCTGCAGCATCGAGGCCTTGTGGCCGTAGGCGACCTCCGGCTTCGCGGCGTGGTCGATCAGGTCCTCGGGGTCGGCGTCGAGCTCGATCCCCTGCGCCGCGGCGACGGCCTTGCCCTCGTCCACGAGCCCGCTGATGAGCGCGCGGAGCGGCGGCAGCTCGCAGGTCTGGCCATGGGTGAGCCGGGTGAGCGCGCCGATCGGGTTCGTCGCGGCGTTGAAGATCACCTTGCGCCACTGGGCGCCGCGCGCGTCCGGAACGGCGTGCGTCGGCATCCCCGCGCGCGTGCACGCGTCCGCGAGCCGCTCGATCTCGGCCATCGGCGCGGGCTGCGGCTCGAACGGGCCGATCGTCGTGTCGCCCTTCACGTCCCACTGCACGTGGCCGGGCTCGACGACACGGCCGGCAGGGAAGGTGGTGCCGCGGATCACGCGCTCGACGTGGGCGGCCAGCACCTCCTCGTTGCCGACACCGTTCTGCACCGTGCAGACCGAGCCGCCGGCGAAGGCGTGCGCGGTCGCGGCGATCGCGCTCTCGGTGTGCATCGCCTTCGTGAGGACGATCCCGAAGTCGCAGGGCGGGAGCTCGGCCGGGTCGCTCGTCGCCCGCGGATGCCCGAGCACATCGCCGGCGCCGGAGAGCCGCAGCCCGTCGCGGTTGATCGCGTCGACGTGATCCTGCGCGAGGTCGTAGGCCCAGACCTCGACGTCGTCGAGCAGCGAGAGGTTCGCGGCGAACAGCGAGCCCACCGCGCCGCATCCCACGATCGCGATTCTCACGAGTAGCTCGCCTCCTTCGCGGTGACCAGCCGGTACAGGGCCGTGTGCAGCGGCGCCTCGACGCCGTGGCGCTGCGCCTCGCGCACGAGCGCGCCCGTGATCAGCTCGATCTCGGTCGGGCGGTGCGCCTCGACGTCCTCGAGCATCGAGGGGTAGTGGGCGCTGCCGCGCCGGGTCGCGAGCACGTTCATCTCCCACGGATCCTCTCGCAGCGGGATCCCCGCCGCGGCCGCAACGCGCTTGCCCTCCTCGATCAGGTCGTGGACGAGGAAGCCGAGGTCGGACGGCCGCTCCTCGGCGGCGAAGTGCGGGTCGTGCGGGAGGCCGGTGAGCGCCGCGACGGCGTTCACGGTCGCGTTGAAGATCAGCTTCGACCACTGCGCCGGGCGCAGGTCGGGGAAGGCCTCGGCCTTGAGCCCCGAGGAGCGGATCAGCTCGGCGATCTCGACCGGGACGGACTCGGGCGTGCCCTCGTAGGGGCCGACCCAGGTCTCCGTGTCGAGGATGTACTCGACGTGCGTGTCGGCGTGGCGGGTGCCGCTCATGAACGTGACGCCGGAGACGAGCGGCCATGCACCGTGCCGGCGCACGATCTCCTCGGCGCCGAGCCCGTTCTGCACCGTCATCACGACCGCGCCCGGGAAGTGGCCCTCGAGCCGTGTCGCGACCGGCTCGAGATCGGTGCCCTTGCACGCGACGATCACGAGGTCCGGGCTCGGGAAGCGAGGCGGGATCCGGCGAGGCTACGAGCCGCGCCGTGAAGTCGCTGCGCCCGGAGATGCGCAGGCCGTCGGCGTTGAGCGAGTCCGCGTGCTCCTGGCGCCGCGTGAGCACGCTCACCTCGGCGACGCGGGCGAGGTGCCCGGCGAACAGGCTGCCGATCACGCCGGCCCCGGCGACGCAGACGCGCGAGATCATGCGGCCGCGTACTTCGCGCGCAGATACCGCAGGTACGGCCCCGCGTCGAGCCGCGAGCCGGACGCGAGCTCGAGCGTCTCCTGCGGCGTGAACTTGCGCCCGTACCGGTAGAGATGCTCGCCGTACCACGCGCGGAGCGGCGCGAACTCGCCGCGCGCGAACTGGTCGTCGAGGTCGGGCAGGTCCTCGCGCATGCGCTCCCAGATCTGCACGGACATCACGTTGCCGAGCGCGTAGGTCGGGAAGTAGCCGATCCCGCCGCCGCCCCAGTGCATGTCCTGGAGGACACCCTCGCGGTCGGACGGCACGGGGATCCCGAGGTACTCCTCGAAGCGCTCGTTCCAGGCGGCCGGCAGGTCTGCGACGGCGAGGCGCCCCTCGATCAGCTCCTGCTCGAGCTCGAAGCGCAGGATGATGTGGAGGTTGTAGCTGACCTCGTCGGCGTCCACCCTTATCAACGACGGCTCGACGCGGTTCGTCACGCGGTAGAAGTCGTCCTCCGAGAGCGAGCCGAAGTGCTCGGGGAACGCCTCCTGGAGCTGCGGGTAGAAGAACCGCCAGAACGGGCGGCTGCGGCCGACGAGGTTCTCCCAGGTGCGGCTCTGCGACTCGTGCAGCCCGAGCGAGACCCCCGAGCCGAGCGGCGTGCGCGCGAGCGCCGGGTCGATGTCGCGCTCGTAGACGCCGTGCCCGAACTCGTGGATCGCGCCGAACAGCCAGTTGAGCCCGGCCTCCCAGCGCGTCGTGAGGCGAATGTCGCCGTAGCCGGGGGTCGACATGAACGGGTGCGCCGTCTCGTCGAGGCGCCACGAGGCGTCGTCGAACCCGAGCCGGTCGAGCACGCGGCGCGCGAAGCGCTCCTGCCCGTTGCGCGGCAGCTCGAGCAGCGGCGCCTGCGCCGTCGTGTCCGCGTCGCGCACGAGCGGGATCAGGGCGACCTTCAGCTCGTCGAAGACCGCGCGCACCTCGGCCGTCTTCATCTCCGGCTCGTAGTCGTCGAGCAGGATGTCGTACTTCTCGTCGGCGGGAGGGAAGCACGCGACGTAGCGCTGCTTCAGCTCGAGGTTCGTCTCGAGGTGCGGCGCGAGCAGGCTGAAGTCCGAGGCCTCCCGCGCCTCCGCCCAGGCGCGGAAGCCGAGCGCCCCGCTCCGGCGCATCTCGGCGGTCAGGCTCGGCGGCACGAGCGTCGCCTTCTCCCAGTCGCGGCGGGTGACGCGGATCAGGCTCGCCTCGAACGAGTCGCGCGGAAGGCCGTCCTCGTACCCGCGCAGCTCGTCGAGCAGCCGCCCGACCTCGGGATCGACGAACCGCTCGTGGGCGATCCGCCCGATCGTGGCGAGCTGCTCGGCGCGCGTCTCCGAGCCCGCCGGCGGCATCTTCGTCTTCTGGTCCCAGGCGAGCAGGCCGCCCACGTGCTGCAGGTCGTTCAGCTCGGCCATGCGGAGGCGGAGCGCGTCGAAGGCGGCGGGCGTGCTCACCCCGAGACCCTACCGCCGCCTGCGCAGCCAGGACAGCGAGAACTCCCTGCCCCCGGTGAGCCCGGACGGCCGCAGGATCAGCACGAGCGCCATGATCGCGCCGAGCAGGACGAGCCGCGAGCCCTCCGGCAGCGTGAGCCGGAACGCCGATGTGCACCGTGTTCTCCGCGTCGCCGAGGAACGAGTCGGCGCCGCTGACGAGGAGCGCGCCGACCACGGCGCCCCAGAGGCTGCCGACGCCTCCGACCACGAGCATCGCGAGCGTGATGAAGGTGAGCTCGAGGTAGACCTGGTCGGTGGTGATGCTCCCGAGCTCGTGCACGAGCAGGCCGCCGGCGAAGCCGCGAGGGCGCCGCTGAGCGTGAACGCGACGAGGCGCTGGCGGTGGACGTCGATCCCGCTCGCCTGCGCCGCCGGCGGATCCTCGCGCGTCGCGCGGAGCTGGCGCCCGAACCGGCTCCGCTGGTAGGCGAACGCGACGGCGATCGCTGATCAGGCGCCGAGCATCAGCGCCCAGATCGAGATGCCGGGCACGGAGTTGAGCGCCTGCGCGGCCGGGCCGATCTTCTCCCAGTTGCGGATCAGGTTGTAGGTGATCCCGAGCACCGCGAAGGTGGCGATGCCGGCGGGCAGGCCGGAGAGCCGCATCAGCGCGACGCCGACGAGGAGCGCGATAGATCGCCGCCGACGAGCGCGGCGAGCACGAGCGAGACCGGCGTGCCGACGTGCGTGTGTGCGCAGGATCGGGAACAGGCCGGCAGGACGAAGCTCTTCTGCTCGGCGTCGATGGTGAGGATTCCCGAGAGGAACGCGCCGACGGCGACGAAGCTCATCTGCCCGAACGAGATCACGCCCGAGTTGCCGATGAACACGTACAGCGCGACCACGATCGCGGTGCTCACGAGCGCGCTCGTCGAACTCGAGCTGGTGCACCGCGCTGACGGTGCGAGCCGAGCGCCGCGACCGCCGCGACGAGCGCCATCGGCGCCGCGCGAGCTGCGATCGAGCGGCCTTCACACGCGCTCCACCGCGCGGCGCCGGCGGCGCGAACAGGCCGCCCGGGCGCAGCAGCGAGCACGACGATCACGAGGCCGTAGATCACCGACGGCAGGTAGACGCTGCTGCGCGACGGCAGGCGGGCGCCGACGAACGAGTTGGCGAAGCCGATCGCGAAGCCGCCGAGCGCGGCGCGTCGAGAGCCGGTCGAGCCCGCCGACGACGACGCCGATCAGCGCGAAGAGCGTGATCGAGACGCCGTAGTCGGGAGTGACGAGCGGGTCCTGGACGGTGAGCAGCACGGCGACGGCGGCCGCGAGCGACGCCCGAGACCGCGAACGAGAAGCTGATCACGCGGTTCGCCCGCACGCCGAGGATCCGGGCGGTGCGGAAGTCGGCCGCGGCGGCGCGCATCTGCAGCCCGATCGTCGTCCTGTTGAGAAGCAGCGTCAGTCGCGGCGAGGAGCACCGACCCCGACGAGCAGGGCGACGATCGAGATCCAGCGGATGTCGCAGCGACCCGATCTTGATCGCGCTGTTCAGGCCCGCCGAGCGTCCCGACCGTCCTCCCGCGCGAGCCGAACTTGAGCAGGTAGACGTTCTGGAGCAGGAAGCTGATCGCGAAGGTGGCGACGAGCATCGTCGCCGGCGACGCGCCGCGCAGCGGCCGGAAGGCGACGCGCTCCATCACGAGCGAGAGCGCGACGACGACCGCGACGCAGGCGAGGATCGCGACCACGGCAGACTGCCCGCTCAGGATCGCGAGCGTGTAGCCGCCGGCGGTGATCAGCTCGCCGTAGGCGAGGTTGATCAGCCGCATGATCCCGAAGACGAGGCCGATCCCGAGCGCGACGACGGCCGTACAGCGGCGCCGAGCGCGACCGCGTCGATCAGCTGCTGGAGGAGCGTCACGAGAGGTACGCGGCCGCCAGCCGCTCCGTGTCGGCGGCATCCGCCGGGCCGAGGGTGAGGCGGAGCTCGCTGTTCGCCATCACGTGCGTCCGGTCGGCGAAGGCGACGGTGAGCCGCGCGCGCTGCTCGACGAGGAGGATCGTGACGCCGCGGTCGCGGATCAGCCCGAGCGTCTCGAAGACCGCCTCGACCACCGTCGGCGCGAGGCCGAGCGACGGCTCGTCGAGCAGCAGCACCTCCGGGCGGGCGAGCAGGGCGCGCGCGATCGCGAGCTGCTGCTGCTGGCCGCCCGAGAGCGCGCCCGCGTGGCGGCTCCGGTAGTCGTCGAGCACCGGGAAGAGGCCGCGGATCCAGGCGAGATCCTCGTCGAGCCCCTCGCGCGAGCGGCGCGCGGCGAGCCCGAGCCGGAGGTTCTCCTCGACGGTGAGCGCCGCGAAGATGTGCCGGCCCTCGGGCACGAGCGCGACGCCGCGAGCGCGCGATCGTCTCCGGCGCCAGGCCGAGGAGCGGGCCGCCCGTCGAGCGCGATCTCGCCGCCCGCGGCGGGGACGAGGCCCATGATCGCGTGCAGCGTCGTCGACTTCCCGGCCCCGTTCGGGCCGATCAGCCCGACGATCTCGCCGCGGCCGACGTCGAAGCTGAGCCCGCGCACCGCGGGCACGGCGCCGTAGCGGACCTCGAGGCCGCGAGACCCTGAGCACGACGTTCTCAGGCATTCCCGCGGCGCTCCGAGGTAGGCGGTCGCGACCTCGAGCGTTCGCCCGGATCTCCGCCGGCGTTCCCTCGGCGAGCGTGCGGCCCTGGTCGAGCACCTGGATCCGGTCGCACACCTCCATGATCAGCGGCACGTTGTGGTCGATCAGGAGCACACCCGCGTCGAACTGGTCGCGGACGGCGAGCACGACCGCGGCGAAATCGGGGATCTCGGCCTCGTGCAGGCCGGCGGCGGGCTCGTCCATCAGCACGAAGCGCGGCTTCGTCGCGAGAGCGCGGGCGACGCCGAGCTTGCGCTCGTCGCCGTGGGGAAGCACCGCCGCGGGCTCCTCGGCCCGGTCGGCGAGCCCGAGCAGCGCGAGCAGCTCGCCTGCCCGGCGCCGCGCCTCTCGCCCGCGCGCGCCGACGCCGAGGGCGGCCACCTCGACGTTCTCGCGCACCGTGAGCGTCCGGAACAGGTGCCCGTGCTGGAACGTCCGCGCGAGCCCGCTCCGGCCGAGGCGGTACGGCGTCCAGCCCGTCACGTCGCGGCTCTCGAGCTCGACGCTCCCGCCGGTCGGCGCGTCGAAGCCGGTGAGGACGTTGACGAGCGTCGTCTTGCCGGCGCCGTTCGGCCCGATCAGGCCGACCACCTCGTGCCGCTCGAGCTGGAGGTTCGACGTCCTCGAGCGCGAGCACGCCGTCGAACGCACGCGAGACGCCGATCGCCCGGAGCGATCCGGGCGATCGGGTCTGCGCGCTCGTTGCCGGTTCCAACTCCCTCCGCTAGTGGATGTTGGGCACCGAGGAGGCCCGGACGACTGCCACGAGCTTTCCTACGTTGTTGTTGACCTTGATCACGCGGTACGTCCGCCCGTCACGCTGTGGAACTGCGGCGAGAAGGTGATCAGGCCCGAGATCGTGGGCTGGTTGTGGTACCGCTCCAGGATCGCGGCGAGCGTCGCGCCGTTCGTCGAGCCCTTGGCGCTGCTGATCGCGGTCGCGATGCCGTCGATCGCCGCGGCGCCCGTGACGAAGCCGCCGGTCTGGGCGGGCTGGCCCTGAGCCTTCATGGTGGCCTCCAACGCTTGACCGCCTTGCTCGGGTCGTCGCCCCACACCGAGGCGTAGGTGACGTAGTAGAAGTTCGTCACCTTCGGGTTCTTCGACCACCAGTAGGCGCCGTCACCGGCCCACGAGTTGATGATCGGCGTGTTGTTGTTGAGGCTCCGCAGGCCTGCCACGAACGCCGGCTGGTCGCCGCCGAACGACGTGCAGAAGGCGATGTTCGCCGGATGCTTCGCGTTCACGCGGGTGACGACGTTGCCGATCGTCTTGTCGCCCTGGGTGAACGACTCCTGCGACGACGATCTTGCCGCCGAGCTGCTGGAAGCGGATCGTGTACGCCTTGCAGACGTTCTTGAAGTACACGAGCAGGTTGTCGGTCACGACGACGCTCGACCGCCAGCCGTTGCTTGAACGCGTACTGCGGCCATCGCCGAGCCCTCGTCCTGCGCCGCGTTGCCGTAGCTGAACGCGAGCTTGCCCGGCAGCGCCGAAGCGCGAGGGGCCCATCTGGTCGGTGCCGATGCACGGCGCGATCGTCAGCATCTTGGCGTTGAGGAACTCCTGGATCGCCGGCGTCGCGTAGTCGACGTCGCAGGTGACCCAGCCGATCACGGCACCGTTGGAGATCTGCGGTCAGCGCGGCCTGCTTCGTCTTCTGCGGGTCGAGCTGGTCGTTGATCACCTTCAGCTGCAGCGGCCGCCCGAGGACGCCGCCCTCCGCGTTGATCTTCTTGATCTCGATCTGGGCCGCCTGCACCGCGGGCGCGTCGAACGGCGCCATGTTCTTGGTCAGGTCGACCGCCGCGCCGATCACGATCGGCGGGCCGGCGAACTTCTGGGTGTGGGTCCTGGTGGCAGCGCCCGCGACGGCGGCGATGCCGACGCCCAGCGCCAGCACGGCACCGAGCGCGATCCACCTCGCTCTTCCTCTCATCTCGTCTCCTCCTGTTCGGTGATTACAGAACGTCGAGCCGTCTCGGATCAAACGTGCGCGCCCTCCTTGCCCGCCTGCCATGCCGACGTGAACGCCTCACGCCCCCGCCGGGCCAGCTCCTGCGCGGGAAGGCGCCACAGCGACCCTTCGTAGTCGTTCCCGAAGGTGCCGTCGTCCGAGAAGATCTCGAGGTCGTAGGCGCCGCGCCAGCCCGCCTCGTCGAGCGCGGCGAGGATCCCGGGCAGGTCGGCCACGCCGTCGCCCGGCAGCACGCGGTCGCACCACCCGCGCGTGGGCTCGCGCCAGTCGCTGACATGGACCCCGGTGAAGCGACCCGCGTGCTCGCGGATGTCGTCGAGGATCGTCGCGCCGTTCCAGAGGTTCCAGACGTCGAACATGATCCCGAAGCCGGCGTCGCCGACCTCGTCCAGGAGCTCGACCGCCTCGCCGATCGTGGTCGGGATCGTCCAGTTCTCGGCACCGATGCGCTGGATCGGCTCGAGCCCGACGCGCACGCCCGCCGCCTGCGCCTCGCGGCCGATCCGGCGCAGGCCGTCGACGACGATCCGGTGGGCCTCGTCGGCGGCGAGCTCGCCCTGCGGGCCGGTGAGGCAGACGATGCTCTGCGGCTCGAACGGGGCCAGCCGGCGGATCGACGCGCACACGGCCTCGATCCGCTCGCGCGGATCGACGGGCCCGTCCATCAGCGGCAGCGGCAGGATCGAGGGGATCGCCGGGATGCAGTTCGTGACCTCGAGCCCGCCGTCCCGGACGAGGGCGAGGCTCTCGGCGTCGTCGCCCTGCGGGAGCTTCATCTCCCAGATGCCGATCCCGCCGGCGCCGGCTGCCGCGTAGGCCTCGACGTCCTCGGCGAAGCTCGCCTGCAGCGTCGACACCTGCGAGATCGAGAACGACGGCTCAGCCACTGAAATGGGGCATCACGTCGCGGGCGAACAGCTCCTGGGCCTTGATCGCCTGCCAGTGCTCGGCGCCGCCGGCGTTGACCGTGATCGCGATCTCGGTCACTCCCTCGCACACCTTCAGCACGTCCTCGATCCGCGCGATCACGTCCGCCGGCGTCCCGACCCAGACGATGTCGCCGTCGATCATCTGGTCGTACGGCGTCGCCGCGAGCTCCTCCATGATCCCCGCGGCGTAGAAGCCGTACCCCGCCGCGCGGAGGTCGTCGGCGGGCGGCGGCTCGTGCTCGGTCAGCGGCGACGCGTTCCCCGCGAGGAAGCCCTTCATCCACTGCTCCGCCTCGCGCCGCGCGGTGTCGCGGTCCTCGTCGATGTAGCAGGCGTGGATCCAGACGATGTCCGGGGTCGTGCCGTGCTCGGCGCAGCGGGTGCGGTAGAGGTCGAGCTGGTCCTTGAGCGCGGCGTACGGCAGGAGCGGCGGCACGACGACCGCCCACCCGCGCTCGGCCGCGAGCTCGTACGTGCGATCCGAGGTGCCGCCGAGGAAGACGCGGAACTTCCGCTGCGGGCGCGGCACGATCCCGGTGTCCTCGACCTTGAAGAACTTGCCGTCGAACGAGAACGAGTCGTTGTCGAGCGCGGTGAAGAGCAGCTCGACGGCCTCCTCGTAGCGCTCGCGCGAGTCGGGGTCGAGCGGGATCCCGGCCTTGGTGGGCATCCAGCCGTGGCCGCGGCCGACGCCGAACTCGTAGCGGCCCTCGAGGAGGATGTCGGTGACCGCGATCTGGTGCGCGAGCACGATCGGGTTGTGGAACGGCAGGACGTGGAGCAGCGTGCGGAAGTTGATCCTCTTCGTGCGCTGCGCGCGCGGCCGCGAAGAACGCGGTCGGGTTCGCCGAGATCGAGAACTTCGGGAAGAAGAAGTGCTCGATGATCGCGTACGCGTCGTAGCCCAGCCGGTCGGCATTGACGACCTGCTCGAGGGCCTCGGCGTACATCGTCTCCGCCGACTTCCCGGGCCAGCTCTGGATCTCCGAGTAGATGCTGAACTTCACTGCGCCTCCGTTCTCCGCCTCGCCGCACGGGTCGAGGCCGCAATCCTCTCAGCTGTTTGACATCTGATCAAGACCGTGGGAAGTTGCGCGCGAGAAGCGCCGTCATGAGCTCGCACCACACCCGAGAACCCAGCGTCCAGTCGCGCCATCGCACGATGGCGGAGGCGGCGCTGGCCGAGCTGCGAGAGGCGATCGTGCTCGGCGAGATCGTCCCGGGGACGCCGCTTCGGCTCGAGGATCTCGCGAGCACGCTCGGGATGAGCATCTCGCCGATCCGCGAGGCCGTGCGCCAGCTCGAGGCGCTCGGGCTGGCCGAGCACGTCCCCCACCACGGCGCGAAGGTGACCGCGCTCGACGTGGGCGAGCTGCGCGACCTGTTCGAGGTGCGCCTCGCCCTCGAGACGATGGCGGTCCGCCGCGCGGCCGAGCGGTTCGGCGAAGAGGAGCGGAGCCGCGCCGCCGAGCTGCTCGAAGAGTGCGTCGACGCTCGCGGCCGCGGCGACGTCCGTCGCGCGATGCGCGCGCACACCGACTTCCACTTCGCGCTCTACGAAGCGGCCGGCTCGCCGTGGCTCGTGCGGCTGATCCGCCCCGCCTGGGAGAGCTGCGAGCGCTACCGGGCCGCGCTGCTCGCCCAGCACGGCAGCCTGCAGGACCGCCATGCGGCCCTCGACCGCGCGCTCCTCGACGCGTGCTCGAAGCACGACCCCGATCGCGCCGCCCGGGCGCTCTCCGAGCACCTCGAGCTGTTCGGCGACTTCTACTCGCACGAGCTCGGCGGGCGCGGGATCTTCGAGCCCTAGCGGCCGACGAGACTCTTCAGCTTCCCGAGCGCCCTCTCCTGCAGCGGCGGCTCGAGCAGCTCGTGGGCGACGAGGGTCCCCGACCCTGCGCCGAGGCCGGGGCCGGGGTGCGTCGAGGCGCCGATGTGGTACAGGCCTTCGACCGGCGTGCGGTGGCCGGGCTGCTGGGGGAACGGGCGCCAGAGGAAGTTCTGGTCGAGCGAGAGCGCGCCCGAGTAGGGGTCGCCGCCGGTGAGGTTGATGTTCGCCGCCTCGAGGTCGGCGGGCGAGAGGACGACTCGCTTCACGATCGACGACTCGAGGTTCGGCGCGTGGCGGCGAGCCGCTCGACGATGCGGTCGGCGTAGCGCTCGCGGAGCGACTCCGTCCAGGAGCCGTCGCCCGTGTCGAGCGCGACCCGCGGCGTCGCCCTTGACCTGCCGGGGCAGCTCCTGGAGCTGGATCCAGACGATCCACTTGCCGTCCGGGGCGCGGGTCGCGTCCATCGTCATCGGCTGGCCGCAGACGATCGTCGCCTCGGCCGGGAGCAGCCCGCGCTCGGCCTCGTTGACGGCGCGCGAGACCCCGTCGAGCCCCGGGGTGACGTGGAGGATCGCGGTCTTGCCGAGCCGCTCGTCGCCGTCCCAGCGCGGCGGCTCCGAGAGCGCGAGGTGGATCTGCATCTCGCCGCGGCCGTAGCGGTACCGGCGCCCGGCGGAGGCGAGCTGGGCGCGGAGGCTCCTCGAGCAGCCGGCCGTAGAGCTGTGTCGGCGTGACGTTGCAGATCACGGCGCGCTCTGCGGTGACCGTCTCGCCGCCTGCGAGGCGCACGCCGGCGGCTCGACCGCTCGTCACGAGCACCCGCTCGACGTCGGCGCCCGTCTCGCAGACGCCGCCGAGGTCGCCGATCAGCTCGACCAGTGCGTCGGCGAGCCGCGCGCCGCCGCCGCGCGGGATCGGCATCCCGCCCTCCTGGGTCGCGACTGCGATCACCTGCGCCATGAACCCGGACGAGGCGGCGTCGGGACCGAGCCCCGTGTGCAGCACCCACGGCGCGAGCAGGCCGTGCACCTCGCTCCGAGGCGAACGTCTCCGAGACCCAGTCGCGGCACGAGACGAGCAGGCCGCCGGTGAACTCGAGCAGCCCGCGGCGGCCGAGCCGGCGGTACGCCTTCAGCGCGAGCCGGGCGCCCGCGGCGGACCACAGCTCGGTGCCGAGCAGCCCGAACGACAGGTCCGCGTTCGCGAAGAAGGCGCCCGCCGTCGTCTCCCAGGCCTCGCCGTCGCCCGCGGCGTAGCTCTCGAGCTCGGCGGCGTTCGCGTCGGTCGAGCGGAGCAGGAACGCGGCCGAGCCGTCCGGGTAGAGCGAGCCGGTGGGGAACTCGGTGTTGAGGTACTCGAGCCCCCGCGCGGCGAGATCGGCTCCGAGCTCGGCGTGCGCGGCGCCGCCGACCCAGAGCGGGTGCCAGGCGCTGAAGACGTCGTGGTGGAAGCCGGGCTCGGTCAGCTCGGCGGTCTTGACGGCACCGCCGAGGTAGTCGTTGCGCTCGAGCACGCAGACCCGCCAGCCGGCCTTCGCGAGGATCGCGCCCGCCGCCAGCGAGTTGATCCCGCTGCCGACGATCACGGCGTCGTAATCGGCCATCGCTCACCGTCCTTCCGCGACGAGTGCGCGGAACTCGTCGTCGCTGACGAGCCCGCGCTTCTCCGTGCCGAGGCGCTTGACCGCCGCCAGGAGGGCGGCCCGCCGCTCCTCGGGCACGTCGAGCCCGAGCTCCTCCGCCTTGATCCTGATCGAGTCGAGCCCGCTCTTCTTGCCGAGCACGATCCCGCGGTCGGTGGCGACGAGCTCCGACGAGTACGGCTCGATCGACGGCGGATCGTGGAACTGGCTCGCCACCGCGCCGCTCTCGCGGCGAAACAGCGTCTCGCCGGTGACCGGCTTCCACGGCGCGAGCGTGTAGCCCGAGAGCTCCCGGACCCGCTCCGAGACCGCGCGGATGCGGTCGAGGCGCAGGTTCGACTCGACGCCGTAGAGCGCGCGCAGCGTGAGCGCCACCTCGCCGAGGTCGGCGTTCCCGGCGCGCTCGCCCATCCCGTTGATCGTTCCCTGCACCCACGTAGCGCCGGCGCGCACCGCTGCGACCGCCGAAGCGGTGGCGACGCCGAAGTCGTTGTGGCCGTGGAAGTGGACGGGCACGGTCGGCCCGACCCACTCGACGGTGCGGCCGACGAGCTCGGCGACTGCCTCGGGCGAGGCGATCCCGAGCGTGTCGACGACGACGACCTCTTTCGCGCCCGCCTCGACCGCCCCGCGGTAGACCTGCTCGTAGAAGCCGAGCTCGGCTCGCGTGGAGTCGACGCCGAAGAACGCGGCGTGGATGCCGTGCTCGTCGGCGAAGCGCATCGCGTCGGTGATGCGCCCGAGCATCTTCTCGCGGCTGACGCCGATCGCGTCGAGCTTGAGGTCGGAGATCGGCGACTCGATCACGGAGGCGCGCACCCCGAGCTCGACGAGAGCCTCGAGGTCGGCGGAGACGGCACGCGAGAAGCCCCAGACCTCGGCGCGCAGGCCGGCGGCGGAGATCAGCTCGACGGCGCGCCGGTCGTCGTCGGACACGCGGGGAAAGCCCGCCTCGATCCGATCGATCCCGAGCTCGTCGAGCGCACGCGCGATCTCGAGCTTCTGCTCGGGGTCGAGCACGACGCCGACCGTCTGCTCGCCGTCGCGCAGCGTGGTGTCGTACAGGCCGACCGAGCCGCCGAGCCGGAACGGGTCGTTGAGCGAGCCGGTCCAGATCAGGTCGCTCACCGGAAATCGTCCGGGAAGCGGCAGAGCTTCTCGGGCCCGTCCGCGGTGATCAGGTAGTTGTCCTCGAGCCGGAGACCGCCGCCGCCCTCCCAGTAGATCCCGGGCTCGATCGCCAGCACCATCCCCTCCTCGATCGTGCCGCCGCCGGCCTGATGCGCGTACGGCCACTCGTGAGCGCGCGCGCCGACCCCGTGGCAGATCGGGATGCGACGGCTGGCCCGGGTAGCCCGCCTCGGCGATCCCGTCGCGGATCAGGCGGTCGAGCTCGGCGAGGCTCGCGCCGGGTCGGCAGTGCGCGACCGCCGCGTTGTAGACCCCGAGGAGCTGCTCGAGCAGGCGGTCGTACTCCGGGGTCAGCTCGCCGGGGCAGAGGTTCTTCGTGTGGTCGCACCAGTAGCCGTCGGCGCAGACCCAGATCTCGAAGAGGGTCGGCTCGTGCTCCTGCACCGGCCGGTGCCCGGTCGGCGTGAAGGTGCGGATCCCCGGGCCGGACCAGACGAGCGAGAAGCCGTGCGCGAGCTCGACCTTACCCTCGAAGCCGGTGCCCTCGCGGTGGACGTATCCGTTCCAGAGCGCACCGGCCTCGCTCTCCCGCATCCCGGGGCGAAGGTGCTCGGCGACGTGCTCCATCGCACCGGCCGCGATCTCGTTCGCGAGACGCATGCGCTCGATCTCCTGCGCGGTCTTGATCGCGCGGGCCGCGTTGAGCACGGGCATCGCGTCGACCGCGCCGGGGAAGGCGTCGAACCACGCCTTCGTGAAGGTCGTGGGCTCTCCGACCATCTGGTCGGTCGCCTGGGTGCCGAGCGAGAGCTCGAGGCCGACGCGGTCGTAGGGCGCGGCCGCGTCGAGTGCCAGCTCGAGCGTGCGTGCGGTGGGCGGGCGCGGGTCGGTCTCGGCGTAGCCCGTGAGGAAGCGCACGTCCTGCGTCCAGGCGGTGCGCTCGGCGGCATCGGCCGAGACCTCGAGGCAGATCAGCGTCGGTTCGCCCTCGCGCGGGAAGACGACCGCGTCGTAGCCCTTCATCCCCCAGAAGTTCGAGAGGTAGAGGACGTTGTCGGGGGCGCGGACGACGAGCGCGTCGAGGTCGGCGTCGTCCATCAGCGCGCGGACGCGGGCGAGCTTCGCGTCGTCGCGCGGCCAGCTCAATTCGGCACGCTTTCGGCACGAATTGGACGATGCGCCGGGCGTGAGCGACGACTAGGCTGACGCCCGAGCAGGGGGCGGGTCGGGACCCGAAGTTGACGCGTGTACCTGTAAGGGCTCACCGTCGGCCAGCGCTCACCAGCGCACCCGTGCAGGCGCGGGCTCGTCGTGGCCGTCCTGCCACGAGATCACCGGGTTCCGAAGCACGCCGATCCGCTCGATCTCGCACTCCATCACGTCGCCGGGCTTCAGGTAGAGCGATGCGGCGTCCTCCGAGAAACCGGCGACACCGCTCACCGTCCCCGTCGACACCACGTCCCCCGCGCTGTACCCGAGCGCCGAGTAGTGCGACAGGATCTCGGGAATCGTCACGCTCATCCGCGACGAGTGCGAGACCTGGCGCGACTCGCCGTTCACCCGCAGCTCCATCGCGAGATCGTGCGGATCCGGAATCTCGTCCGGGGTCACGATCCAGGGCCCGAGCGGACAGAACGTGTCGATCGCCTTGCAGAACGAAAACACTCCCGACCGCATCTCGCGCCTCTGGATGTCGCGCGCAGTGATGTCGTTGAAGATCACGTAACCGCCGATGTAGTCGCTCGCCTCCTCCGGCCCGAACCACTTCCCGGCCTTCCTGATCACGACGGCGAGCTCGAGCTCGTAGTCGAGCTCCTCGGTCAGGTGCTCCGGGTAGATCACCGGCTCGTCGGGCCCGACGATCGCGTCGACGTTCTGGAAGAAGACGATCCACGGGGCGATCTCGTGGGACCACCCCACCTGCTTCGACTCCTCCTCGTGCTCTCGGAAGTTGCCCGCGGTATGGAAGAACTTCTTGGGCACGATCGGCGCGCGCAGACGGACGTCCTCGAGCGGGTAGACCTCGCCTGTGTCGTCCGCGCCACCGCGCTCGAAGTAGGTGCGCAGGTCGGAAACGTCGAGCCGATGCACCAGGTCGTCGCCCTCGACGCGCCCCACGAGTCCGTCGTCGAACGTGACCAGCTTCATCGCCTCACCCCTGCCTCGAGAGCCACTGGACGACCTCCTCCGCGTTCCGATCCGGAGGGAAGACCGGATAGAAGACCTTCGCCACTCGGCCGCCCTCGGCGACGATCGTGACCCGCTTGTAGAGCGTCAGCCCCTCGACCTCGAACGTCGGCAGCCCGAGCGCGTCGCGAAGTGCCAGCCACTCGTCACTCACGACCGGGAACGGCATGTGGTTCCGCTCCGCGAACTCGACCTGGTCTTCGAGGCTCTGAGCCGACAGTCCGGCGACACGCGCCCCGAGCCGGGCCAGCTCCTCCGCGTGGTCGCGGAACGCACACGACTGCGGCGTGCAGCCGCGCGCGCCCGGGATCGCGTCCCAGCCGGGAAGGAGCGGCACACCTGGTCGCCCCGACCGCGGATAGACGTAGAGGACGAGCCGCTCGCGCGCGAGCCCCGCGAGGTCGACCGGCCCCTGCGACGAAGGCAGCACGAGCGCCGGGATCGCCGATCCCGGCAGCCCGTCACAGGCACCGTCGTCCTCCGGCACCGGGAGGTCGGGCGGGAGAGAGTAGACGTCGACGCTCACGACGCCCCGCAGACGCTCACGGCGGCCAGCGCGTAGACCTTCGCCATCTTCACGAGCCCCTCGATGTCGAGGTTCTCGCCGTACTCCTCGTCGAGCAGACCCGTCGAGGTGCCGTAGTTGACGGTCGGGATCCCGTACCGGGTGAGCGCGGACGCGTCCGAGAACCACCGGGTCACGTCGCGCTCGGGCGCCGCGCCGAACACCGCCTCGTGGCTCTCGTCGATCGCCTTCACGAGCGGGTGACCCTCCTCGATCTCCGCGCCCGGCGCCGTGACATAGACCTCCGCCTCGACCCCGTAGTCGGGGAACCGGTCCCGCAGCCCGCGCACCATCTCCATCACCTGCCGTCGCGCCTCGGCCATCGGCTTCGTCGGCGGCACCCGCACGTCGAGGAAGAGGTCGGTGCGGTGCGGCGTGCGCGAGACGCGCCAGCCGAAGCCGCCGTTGATCGCGCCGACGTTCACGATCGCCTTCGCGCCCCGATACGAGTTGTCCGGGTCGTCCTCCCAGGTCGGGATCCATTCGAGCACCGCGTCCAGCACCTCGCGCATCCGCAGGATCGAGTTGAGCCCGCGCTTGCCCTCGGTGAAGGCGGTGTGGATGAAGTTGCCCTGCGTCGAGATCCGAACCCAGAGCGACCCGTAGTGGCCGAGCACGACCTTCCCCTCGGTCGGCTCTCCGAGGATGCACATGTCGGCGACACCGCCGTGCGAGACGAGATAGCGAGAGCCCGCGGCGTAGCCGCGGTACTGCGGCCCCTGCGCTTCGCCGTGCTGCGTCTTCTCGATCTCACCGCAGACCGCGGCGATCATCACGTCGCCCCGTAGCCGCACCCCCGAGTCGTCGAGCGCGCGCAGCGCCTCGACGTAACAGGCGAGCGCGCCCTTCATGTTCGAGATCCCGAGCCCGTAGAGACGCCCGTCCTTCACGAACGGCGCCGGCTGGAAGCCGGGCACATGGGCCAGCCAGGGCTCCTGGCCCGAGTACGACGTGTCCATGTGGCCGTTGAACATCAGCGTCGGCCCGCCGCCCGCGCCCTCCCGGATCCCCAACACGTTGGCGCGGCCCTGTTCGACCTGCTGCCACTGGACCCGCAGCCCCATCTCCTTGAACGTCTCGGCCATCATGGTCGCCATCTCCTGCTCCGAGCCGGTGAAGCTCGGGACGGCGATCGCACGACTCGCCCACTCGACGAGCCGCTTGCGGTCGACTCTGACGTCCATCACGACCTGAAGTGCGGGAGGACCTGCTCGCCGAAGAGGCGGATCTGGTCGTGCCGCTTCTCGCCCCAGAGCTCGAGCATGATGTGGGTGCAGCCCGCGTCGCGATACTCCTCGATCGCCTCGATGCAGTCCGCCGGCGTGCCGGCGATCGGCTTGCACTTGTCGAGGATCGCGTCGGTCACCTTCGCCTTCGCCGCCAGGCGGCCGCCCTGCTCCATCGCCTCGGCGACCGGGCGGATCTCGTCCTGCTCGAGCCCCGCGAGATCGAGCAGCGTGTCCGCGGCGCCCTGGATGTTCTGCACCTTGTTCGCGAGATACATGCCCGCGATCTCACGCGCCCCGTCGCGCCCCTCGTCGCGGTCCGTCGCGTGGATCGACGCGACGACGGTGCAGCCGATGTCGATGTCCGCCGCGACGTTCTCCCGCGTGTAGCGGACGAACGCCGGGCGTCGTGATCGACGGCGTGAGGCAGCCGTCCGCGATCTCGCCGGCGAGCTGCTGCATCTTCGGCGCGGTCGCCGCGACATAGACCGGCGGCACGCCGCGCGGCGCATGCGCATCGGCCTGAAGCGCGGGAACGTCCGCGTTCCACGTCGTCCCCTCGTACCGGAACGCCTCGCCGCCGAGCACGCCGCGCACGATCTCGACCGCGTCGCGCATCGGGCCGAGCGTCTTGTTGGTCTGCATGCCTGCGTTGTTGAGGAAGATCTTCGAGGTCCCGAAGCCGATGATGAACCGGCCCGGACCCGCCGCCTCCTGCACGACGCGCGCGTCCATCGCCACCTGAACCGGATGGCGCGTGAACGGCGAGATGATTCCCCAGCCGATCGTGAGCCGCCTCGTCGCCCGCGCCATCAGCGCCGAGACGACGGTCGACGAGCGCGCCTCCATCCCGTGCTTGCGCCACCAGGGATACGCCTCGGCGAGCCAGACGGTGTCCATCCCCGCCTCGTCCATCACCCGCGCCGACTCGAGCATCTCCTCGAGCGGCTCCATCGTCAGCTGCATGACGCCGATCCGGAACGGAACGGCCAACGCTACTGTGCCGCCGCTTCGCTGACCTGTTTCTCGAGGGCGGTGAGGACGTTCTCCACCTGCTGGTTGATGATCGGCTGGAGCACCCGCTGGCCCATCGACCCGACCGGCCCGGCGATCTTGACGTCCGCCTCCCACTTCATCGAGGTGCCGCTGCCCGCCTCGTTGAGCGTGAACGCCGTGTCCATGTTCATGATCGCGCCGACGCCCGGTGCCCTTCGCGACGAGCCGCGCGAACTCGGGCTCACGCTCCTCGGTCTTCTCGAAGTTCATCTTCATCTTGAGCCCGCCGAGCCCGAGCGGCACCTTCACGTTCGCCGACCAGTGCGTGTCGTCGGCGACCTCGAAGCTCTCGACGCCCGGCATCAGCTTGGCCATCGACGCCGGGTCGTTGAGCACCTTCCAGACCACCTCGCGCCCACCGCTGAGCTCTTTCACGCCCTCGACTTTCACCTGCTCGTCACCTCCACGAGTGCCCTGGTTTGCTCGGCGTCCTGCAACATCGACCACACCCTATGGGACGGGTTGCAGCTGTCGTAGACAATCGGCGCGCCCGCGGACCGAAGCGCGTCCTGGATCGCCGAGCAGATCGCGTGGATCCCGCCGCCGCCGCCCTCGCCCATCCCCTTCGCGCCGAGCGGGGACACCGGCGACGGCGACTCGACATAGCCGGTCTTGAGCGGCGGCATGTCCATCGCGTGGGGCACGTGGTAGTCGTAGAAGTTCGGAGTCAGCAGCGTGCCGTCCTCGTCGTAGACGAAGTCCTCGTGCAGCGCGGCGCCGATCGCGTGAGCCGTCGCGCCGTGCACCTGCCCCTCGACGATCTGCGGGTGGATGCGGACGCCGCAGTCGTCCACCGCCGCGTAGTCGACGATCTCGGTCTGCCCGGTCTCGGGGTCGATCTCGACGAGGCAGGCGTGGATCTGCGAGGCGTAGGTGAGCGTGAGCTTGCCCATCTTCTTCTCGACGTCGACGACCCCGAAGTACGGCCGGTAGACGTAGCGGTGGTTCAGCGTCGGGTTGAAGTCCGGCGGCAGGAACGCGTTGTTGGCGTTGACGATCGCGCCGAGCGCCATGAACGGCAGCGCAGCCTCCTCGGGCCCGTCCTTGATCCGCGCGAACCCGTCGGCGAGCTCGATCGCGTCCTCCGGCGCCTGCAGCACGAACGCGGCGAGCTTGATCATCTCGTCGCGCAGCAGCTCCGCGGCGCCCTTCACCGCGCCGAGCCCGGTGACCGCGAACTGGCTCGCGTACGTCCCCGAGAAGCCCGCGCTCGAGTTGAAGAACGAGTCGTGGCCGGGGCGGACGTGCACCTGCTCGGGCGAGCAGCCGATGATGTCCGCGACGACCTGGGAGGCGGTCGTCTCGTGCCCCTGCCCCTGCGGCACGGTGCCGAGGGTGACGACGACCTCGCCGAAGATGTCGAGCTTCACCATCGCCGCCTCGTTGTTGCCCGAGAACTGGAGCTCGGGATTGAGCAGCTGCGACTGGCCGAAGTTGTTCGTGCCCGAGTCGAGGGTCGAGCCGATCCCGAACCCGAGGAGCTTGCCGCGCGCGGCCGCGTCCCTGCGGCGCTCGTCCAGCCGGTCGTGGCCGACCAGCTCGAGCGCGATGTCGAGCGAGCGGGCGTAGTCGCCGGAGTCGTAGACGCAGCCGTTCGGCGTCTCGTAGGGCATCTGCTCGGCCTTGACGTAGTTGCGCTTGCGCACCTCGACGGGATCGAGCCCGAGCTCGGCCGCGACGATGTCGACGATCCGCTCGGTCAGCCAGAGGTGCTGCATGCGCGAGTAGCCGCGGTTCGGCGACACGGGCGCCTTGTTCGTGCAGGCCTGCGTGAAGTCGACGCGGATGTTGCGCCAGCCGTAGCAGCCCGGGGTCACCTGGGCCCAGATGATGCAGCCGAGCGGCTCGTACCGCGGGAAGGCGCCGCAGTCGTCGACGGCCTTCACCTTGAAGCCGGTCATCTCGCCGTCGGCCTTCACGGCGACCTCGACGTCGAGGAAGGTCCGCTCGTTCCCGTGCGCGTTGGCGGTGTGCTGGTCGGTACGCCACTCGGTCCACTGCACGGGCCGGCCGAGCTTCCGCGCGAGCAGGCAGAGCACGACGTAGTACGGGTGGAGGCAGATCTTGTTGCCGAACGCGCCGCCGATGTCCTGCGTCACGAAGCGCAGCTTGTCGATCCCGCAGCGCAGGGCGGGCGCCATCCAGATCGCGCCGACTCCCGGCATCTGGTGGTTGCAGTAGAGCGTCCACTGGCCGGTGCCCTTCTGGTACTCGACGAGCGCGCCCGAGCACTCGAGCGGCGTCGAGCTGAAGCGGTGGAAATGGAGCCGCTTGATCTTCACGACGTGGTCGGCCTCGGCGAGCGCCTGGTCGACGTCGCCCCAGTCGAAGACGCCCGACCAGACGATGTTCGAGCCGGCCTCCTCGTGGAGGACGACCTCGTCCTTCGCGGCCTCCTCGGCGTCGACGAGAGCGGGCAGCGGCTCGTACTCGACCTCGACGAGCTCCGCCGCGTCGCGCGCGAGCTCGCGCGTCGTGGCGCAGACGGCCGCGACCGGCTCGCCCTGGAACCGCACCTTGCCGACCGCGAGCGCGTAGTCCTTGATGTTCGCCCCGGGCGGCGTCGACATCTCGAAGAACGGGTCGGTGTGGATCGCGACCTCGTCGCCGGTGATCGTCCCGTAGACACCGTCGAGCGCGAGCGCGGCGCTGACGTCGATCGAGACGATCTTCGCGTGCGCGTACGGCGAGCGGACGAAGTGGACGTAGCCCGTGCCGTGCCGGCGGATGTCGTCGAAGAAGACGCCCTGCCCCTGGACGAGCCGCTTGTCCTCCTTGCGCGGGATGCTCTGCCCGATCGCGCCCTTCTCGAGCACCGTGCCGGACTCGGTCGTGATCGTCGTCGTGCTCACGAGCGCCCCTCCCCGACCGCCTTCACGGCCTCGACGATGTTCACGTAGCCGGTGCACCGGCAGATGTTTCCCTGGAGCGCCTTGCGGATCTCCTCCTCCGTCGGATGAGGGTTCTGCTCGAGCAGGTGGCTCGCGCTCATCAGCATCCCCGGAGTGCAGTACCCGCACTGGAGCGCGTGGTGGTCGCTGAACGACTGCTGCAGCGCGTTCAGCTCGCCGTCGGCGCTGAGACCCTCGACCGTGCGGATCGACGCGCCGTCGGCCTGGACCGCGAGCATCATGCAGCTCTTGATCGCCTGGCCGTCCAGCTGGACCGTGCATGCCCCGCAGTTGCCGGTGTCGCAGCCGATGTGCGTCCCGGTGAGGTCGACGTCGTCGCGGATGAAGTGGACGAGCAGGCGGCGCGCGTCGACCTCGCGCTCGTAGAGCTCGCCGTTGATCTCGACGCTGATCGTCTTCGAGGCGACGGGTTCCATGCCTAGCTCCTCGCTCTCTCGGCGGCCTGGAGGACCGCGCGAACGGCCATCACCTCGGCGAGGTGGCGGCGGTAGTCGGCACTCGCATGGACGTCGCCCGGCGGGTCGAGCCGGGCGCCGAGTCCCTTCGCGGCTTCGCGCACGTTCGCCTCGCCGAAGTCCCCGCCGAGCTTCGCCTCCATCTCGGCCGCCCGCACGGGTGTTCCCGAGACGCAGCCGATCGCGATCCTGGCGGCACCGTCCGCGACCGAAGCCGCCGCGCTGACGATGCACGTGCCGTCCGTGCCGATCGTGAGCGCCGCGAAGCCGTCGCCCGCACCGCCCGGCGGCGGGACGGTCACCTTCGTGAGCAGCTCGCCGGTGGCGACGGCGGTCATGTAGACGCCGAGGAAGAAGTCGTCGGCGCTCACGGTCCGCTCGCCGCCCGGCCCGACGATCGTCATCCTCGCGTCGAGCGCCACGAGCAGCGGCGGCAGGTGGTTCGTCGGGTCGTTCGAGCAGATGTTGCCGCCGATCGTGCCCCGGTTTCGCACCTGGACGTCGGCGATCGTCGCCGCGACCACGCCCAGGATCGGCCGGGTCACCTCGACCTCCGAAGACGATGCGAGCTGCGTGTAGGTGACCATCGCGCCGAGCTCGAGCCCGCCGGCTCCCGTCGAGATCCTGGTCAGCTCGCCGAGCCCCGCCAGGTCGACGAGCACGTCCGGCGACGCGGCCCGGGACTTCATCACGTTGATCAGCGTCTGGCCGCCCGCGAGCGCGCGGGCACCGTCGTTGCTGCCGAGGATCCGGAGCGCCTCGTCGAGCGAGGACGGGCGTGCGTATTCGACCTCGCGCAGGAGCATGGGACGATTTACGCAGGTCGGCGCGGATTTTGTCAAATCGCCTCGGACGGCCCAGAAATCACCCTTTCGAGTGAACGCTGCCCCCTGTTGGGGGATGTAGAGAACCCGTTCGGGGGAGACACTCGGACCCCCTCCCTTGATCGACCTCCGTCTCACCGACCCCGCCTACACGGAGCGACTCGCGTCGTTCCTGACCAGCCTCGGACAGAGGGCGATCGTCTCTGGACCGGCAACGGTCGAGCTGTTCGAGCCGGAGAGCGACGGCGAGACCGCGCGGCTCGAGGTCGAGATCTACCTCCGCGTCTGGAACGTGCTCTATCCGGAGGCGGGCGTGGTCGTCGCCGTCGAGTAGCCCCGCGGCGACGACCGGCCACCGCCGGTCCTATGAGCGACTCCGGTTCGATGTTACGCACACCACCTGCCGTGACACTCTCCGGATGTGGAGCGCTCCGACTTGCAGCTGTTGCGGCAGGCGCGCGTCGACGGCGACGCGTTCTGCGCCTTCTACGAGCGGCACGCCGGCCGCGTCTACGGCTTCTTCAGGCGCGAGCTCGGCGACCCCGAGACCGCGACGGACCTCACGGCCGAGACCTTCGCGCAGGCCCTCGCGAGCCTGGGCCGGTTTCGCGGCGCGACCGACGAGGAGGCGCGCGGATGGTTGTACGGGATCGCGAGGAACCTCGAGCGCAGCTACTTCCGAAGCCGGAGGGTGGAGACCGCCGCACGTGCGCGCATCGGGATGCCGGAGCGCGACTACGAGCTCGACGATGCCGGCTGGGAAGAGCTCCCCGGAGTCTGGGAGGCTGTCGCCGGGCTCTCCGCTGCCGAGCGGGCCGCGCTCGAGCTGCGCGTCATCGACGGCCTCCCCTACGACGAGGTGGGCCGCCGGCTCGGGATCGAGCCCGTCACCGCACGAATGCGAGTCTCCCGCGCCCTTCGCACCCTGAACGCGCGCCTGAGAGGAGCCCACGAGTGAGCTCACTGCCCGCCAACCTCGACGACGTTCTCCGCGACATCCGGCCGGCCGCCCACCGGGTCGCGGCGCAGGGCCGCCGCCGGCGGCGCACGCGCGTGCTCGCGATCGCGCTAGTGGCGCTGTTCGCCTGCACCGCTGTCGCGCTCGCGGCGCGGTACTACCTGGGCCAGCCGGCGCCGAGCTTCCTCAAGGAGGAGCTCGCCCAGTACGACAAGGGCCTGCCGACGCAGTACCGGTACTACCCCGACATCACGAAGGCCGAGGTCGTCGCGACGAACGGGCACGCCGTCCTGTACGCGTCGCCCGCCTGGCCGCGCGGCGCCAACAAGACGGGCCGGCCCGGCGCCTGCACGGACCTCGTGGCGGACGGCGGCGCACTCGGCTGGAACTGGATCTGCGGCGCGACCGGGAAGGCTCCGAGCCTCCCCTACCACTACGCCGCCACCGACCCGACTCGCAACCTGACTGGGGAGACGATCGCCGGCCGCGTGATCGTCCCTGGCGCCGCGAGTCTCGAGCTCCGCTACGCGGACGGCGCGGTCGACCCGGTCCCGCTCGGCCTGCGCGGCTACTACGTCTTCGACGTCCCGGCCGCGAGCCTGCCCAGGCTGCGGCGTGCGCCGGCCACCGCGATCGTGCGCGGACCAGGCGGAAAGGTGCTCTACCGAGAGCGCATCCTGTCGCCTGTCGACGCCGTCATCCACGCGACAGCCGACGGCCGTGTGACGCGAATCAGCGGCACCGTTCCGGCAGCGGCGGGCGGACACCTCGAGCTCTATTTCCTCCTGAACTCGAACGGGGTCCGTCCGAAGCTCAACGCAAGCGGCGCAGACATCTCGACCTCCGCACAGGGACAGGTGCCGGTCGCCCCGGACGGGACCTTCTCCTTCGACGTGCCGACCGGGTGGCAGCGGTTCCAGCTCGTCGGCCTGTGGGCAACCAGCCGCGCGCATCCGTACGGCTGCTCGTCGGCCTCGAACTGCAACGGCTTCGTCGCAGAGAGCTACGTGCCGGAGCCCGCGTTCTGGCCCGCCCGCGAGCGTGCGTTCCGCAGGGGCAAGGGCTGAGAGCTCCCCGGGTTGGACTCGAACCAACAACCCTCCGGTTAACAGCCGGATGCTCTGCCAATTGAGCTACCGGGGAACGGTGCGAGCCGGATTGTAGCCGCGCCTACCGGGACGCGAGCCAGGCAGCGATGCGCGCGCCGATCTCCTCGCCCCTGTCCTCCTGGAGCATGTGGCCGGCGCCCGAGACGGTCTCGGCCGGCCCGGCACCGGGGATCAGCGCGGCCGTCCGCTCTCCTTGCCGCAGCGAGAAGATCGGGTCGGAGTCGGCAGCGAGGACGAGCGCCGGCTTCGTCCAGCGCTCGAGCCCGTCCCGTACCGCGAGCATCGCGGCCGCGCTCGGATGGTCGGGCTCGGTCGGGACGAGCTCCGGGAACGCGACGACGCCGGCCTTCGACTCCGGCACGGGGAACGGCGCGTCGTAGCCGGCCGCCACCTCGTCGGAGAGCTCCATCGCGCAGGAGGCGCGGACGAGCCGGCTCGGGACGATCTCGGTGCCGACCCGGCGCACCATCTCCCGGAACCTGAGCCACACCTCGCTCGGCGCGCCGACCCCGACCCCTGTGCTCATGAGCACAAGGCGCTCGACCCGCTCCTTGTGCTCGACCGCGAGCCGAAGCCCGATCGGGCCGCCCCAGTCGTGCACGACGACCGTCACCCCGGAGAGGTCGAGCTCCTCGCAGACGAGCCGCTCGACCGAGCGATAGTGCGCGTCGTACGAGTACCAGCCGGGGTCGAGCGGCTTGTCCGAGCGGCCGAAGCCGAAGTAGTCGGGCAGGACGACTCGCTGGGCCGCCTCGAGCGCGGGCACGACCTTCCGGTACAGGAACCCCCAGGTCGGCTCGCCGTGGAGGAGGAGCACCGGATCGCCGTCGCCCTCGTCGACGTAGTGCATTCGCAGCCCGTCCTGCTCTGCGTACCGCGGCTCGTACGCCCAGCCGGGCAGCCCGGCGAAGCGCTCGTCGGGCGTACGGTAGGCGTCCACGATCAGGCGAACTCGCGGAACGCCGTGCGCACCGTCTGCAGCGCGATCTGGAGATCGCGGAGGTGCTCGGCGTCGGCCGTCTGAAGCTCCCGCTCGAGCCTGCGCTCGCGAAGCCGCAGCAGCAGTTGCTGAGCGGTCTCCTCGTCGATCCCCGACGAAGCGGCACGCGCGTCGAGCTCCGCGTAGAGCGGGACGAGGCCGTCGGGGATCGCGGATCCGCCGACGAGCGCGTCGCGCAGCTCGCGGCACGACGCGGAATCGAAGTGCTCGCCCCCGAGCGTGGCGAGCGTCTTGACGAGCCCCGGATGGGCGATGCAGCCGGCGAGAGCGTCCCGCTCGAGCCGCTCCCCCGCCTCGAGCAACCGCGGCGAGATCTGGCCTCCTGCGTACATGGTCGACGGAGCGCCTCGCTTGATCGCCACCGTCATCCCGAGGCGGTCGTTCGCGTGGCGCCACGCCTCCTGTCGATCGGGGGACTCGGGTACGCCGTCCAACACTTCGGTGACGCGTTGGTGCGCCGCTTGCGGGTTCGGCGAGCGATCGATCTCGAGCCGAACGCGATAGAGCGCATACGACTCGGCCTTGGCCAGGCGAGCCTCGAAGCCGCCGGGGTCGTCCGCCGGGTCGGTTCCCGCCTCCAGGGCGACGACACTCACCTCGAGCCCCATCTTCACCGCGAGCTCCATCCCGCGGAGAGTCGCCTCCTGGCCTGCCGCGTCGCCGTCGAAGCAGAGCCAGACCCGTCGCGTCAGTCGCGCGACCTCCTTGAGCTGCTGCTCGGTCAGAGCCGTCCCCATCGAGGCGACGACAGGCTCGAAGCCCGACTGCCGAAGCGCCAGCACGTCGGTGTTTCCCTCGACCACGACCGCTCGATCCTGCTTCGCGATCGCCGAACGCGACTTGTCCAGTCCGTAGAGAAGCCAGCCCTTGTGGAAGAGCTCGCCCTCGGGAGTGTTGACGTACTTCGCCTTGAGCGGATCGTCGTCGCGGAGCTTTCGCGCCTGGAAGCCGACCACCCGGCCGCGCGCGTCGGCGAGCGGGAAGAGGAGCCGGCCGCTGAAGTAGTCGCTGCCGCGGCGGTTGACGAGCCCGGCGGCCGCGAGCTCTGCGCCGGTGAACCCCTTCTCCTGGGCCTTGCGCGCGAGGGCAGGCGCGAGCGGCGCGAGCCCGAGCCTGAACTCGCGGCAGGTCTCCTCGCCGAGGCCGCGCCCCGACAGATACTCCCGCGCGGAAGCGCCTGCCTCCGAGTCCCAGAGGTAGCGCTCGTAGAACGAGGTCGCCTGCTCGAGCAGGGCGTAGAGGCGGTCGCGCCGCTTCCGGTCGGCGTCGGCCTGGGGCGACGACTCGTCGTACTCGAGCGGCACGTTGAAGCGCTCGGCGAGGAACTCCACGGCGCCGACGAAGTCGAGCTGCTCGGTCTCGCGCACGAACTTGATCGTGTCGCCGCTCGCGCCGCAGCCGAAGCAGTAGTAGACGCCCTTCTCCGCGTTGACCGAGAAGCTCGGCGTCCGCTCCTCGTGAAACGGGCAGCGCCCGGTGTAGCGGCCGCCGACCTTGCGCAGCGGCGTGCGCAGCGAGATCACGTCGACGATGCTCGCGGTCTGCTTGACGGCCTCGACCGAGCTGTCCTTGATCCGCGCCACTGCTGCCCGAGCTCCGCCGCGTAGTCGAGCGCGAAGCGGTCGGTCATCCCGGCGACGTAGTCGACGACGTCGTCGACGGGGTCGCCGCGCTCGAGCAGATGGGCGACGATCTTGCGGATCACCGCGTGCGCGCGCTCGTGCTCGGCTCGCGCGCCCGGCCCGAGGTAGACGTGCTCGAACATGAAGGCGCGCAGGCTGAGCATCGCGGCGCCGATCTCCTCGCTCTGGCGGATGTCGCCCTCGGCTGCCGACGTCTCGACGAGGTCGTGGACGAGGCGGTCGATCCGGCGCGACCCGGTGTCCCCGAGGAGCGCGATCTCCTCGCGCGGCAGGTCGGTCTCGGACAACAGCCCGTAGCGGATCGCGTCGTCGATGTCGTGGTTGATGTAGGCGACCCGGTCGACGATGCGCACGATCCTGCCCTCGAGCGTCGTCCGGCTCCTTCGGCCCGGTGTGGGTGAGGATCCCGTCGCAGACCTCCGCGGTGAGGTTCATCCCCTGCGCGATCCGCAGGGACGCCTCGTTGTGGCGGAACCGGCGGTCGAAGCGCTCCTGCAGCATCCGGTCGAGCGCCTCCTCGCCCGCGTGCCCGAAGGGCGGGTGGCCCATGTCGTGCCCGAGCCCGATCGCCTCCGTCAGGTCCTCGTTCAGCCGCAGCGCCCGCGCCACGCCCCGCGCGATCGCGGTCGTCTCGAGCGTGTGGGTCATCCGCGTCCGGTAGTGGTCGCCCTGCGGGTCGATGAAGACCTGCGTCTTGCCCTTCAGGCGCCGGAACGGCTTGCAATGGACGATCCGGTCGCGGTCGCGCTGGAACGGCGTGCGCAGCAGGCACGGCTCCTCCTCGCGCGCGCGGCCCCGCGTCTCGTAGGAGCGAACCGCGAGCGGCGAGAGCCACTGTTCCTCCTGCGCGCGGATGCCGGCCTCGAAGGCGTCGGCGACTCGACCTGCTAGCTCCGGCACGAAGTCAGACTAGATGATGAGCGCGACGGTTCCGCACCGCCGGCCGCCTAAGATAGCCCGCGATGACGGAGCTCCTGCTCGTCCGCCATGCCGAGACGGAATGGAACCGCGAGGGCCGCTGGCAGGGCCACGCCGATCCGCCGCTCAACGAGGCAGGCCGCGCGCAGGCACACGCGCTCGCCCGGTCGCTCGCCGGCGAGCCGGTGGACGCGATCTACTCGAGCGACCTGCGCCGCGCCGCGGAGACCGCAGAGATCCTCGCGGCCACGCTCGGCCGGCCCGTCATCCCCGACCCCGACCTGCGCGAGATCGACGTAGGGTCGTGGTCCGGCCTGACCCGCGAGGAGGTCGCGGCTCAGTTCCCCGGCTGGGAGACCCATGACGGCGAGAGCCGCGACGACCTCGAGGCGCGCGTCGTGGCAGCGGTTCGGCGGATCGCGCAGCGGCACCCGGATGGGCACGTGCTGATCGTGACGCACGGCGGCTCGATCCGCTCGCTTCAGCGGCACCTCGACGGCGAGCCCGCGCGGGTTCTGGCCAACTGCGAGGTCTACCGGCTTCCGTTCGCCGTCTAGCTCACTGGACGATGAAGGGGACGACAGTCCGGGCGGTCGCACCCGCGATCTTCTTGCCGCTGTTGCCCACCAGGAACACCACGAGCGTGTGCGTGCCGGGCGGCAGGTCGTGGTAGGTCATCTTCGGCACGCCGGAAGGCGAGTACTTGCCGGCGACACCGAGCTTCACAGCGAGCTTCCCCGCCGACGAATACGTGGGTGTGTCGAACTTGCCGCCGTCGACCGAGAACGCCAGATAGCCGTGCCCGGGCACCGGCTTGGCGCCGATGTTCGCCGGTGAGATCGCCAGGTTCACGACGCTCATCACGAAGGTCACGGTCGAATTGACGCGCGTCTGGCCGCAGAGGCAGTGTTGCGGCGAGAGGATCGTGACCGTCGGCGGCGCCGCGTTCGCGGCCCAGCCGAGCGCCGGCACGGCGAGGACGAACACAGCTGCGGCGAGGCTGAAACCGGCCTTCATCGACCTATGGTAGCGCCCGGAACGATGCCCTACGATTCCCGGATCGGCGGAAGCGATCGCGCATCCGAAGCCCGCAGCTCGTGAGAGGTCGACGTGCCGAGAAGACTCTTCATCCTGTTCGCATCCGGCCTCCTGCTGACCGCAGTACCGGCCACCGCAGGCTCTCCCTCCGGCAACGCATGGGCCTGGACCGGGACGACCAGCCAGGCGGTCGCGATGCGGTTCGTCTCGGATCTGGAGGAGCGCAACCTGGTCGGCTTCCAGCTCGCGGTCAAGGTGCAGTCGTGCTGGGTTGCAAGCCCGGTGGGAAAGAGCCAGGGCGTCACCCAGTTCTCGTTCGAGACGACAGGGAAGCCGCTCATCTCCACCCGGGCCGGTCGCTTCTCGACGTCCCGGACGAGCCGCCTCGACCTCCCGATCCCGAGCACGACGTGGCAGATGACCGGCAAGGTGACGGGCGCCGTCGCGAGCGGAAGCGTCCGCTGGGCGCTCATCCCCTCGGACACCTACGGCTGCACGCCGTCGAGCGGGTCGTTCACCTGGACGGCGAAGCGCAGGGGCAAGGTGGAAGACAAACTGCTGCCGCATTGACCGGCCCGCGGCGGAACTGGCTACCCTTCGAGCCGTGGAGGACTACACCAACAAGTACAAGGGCGAGCAGGTCGAGGTCGCGCTCTTCGGCGGCGAGTACCAGGAGGGCGTCCTCACGGCGTACTGCTACATCGAGGACGTGGCCCACATCGAGCTCAACGGGCACATCCTCGTCCCGCTCCAGAACATCGCCTCCCTGCACTGCTCGAGCCGCTGCGACGCGCCCGAGGACGACTGGCCCCCGCGCATGCTTCGCGAGGACGAGCCGGGCGACGACGAGTAGGAGCGTGGGCCGCACGCTCCTCGTCGTGCGCAACGTGCTCAAGGCGTGGCTGCTGCTGCTCGCCACCGTCGCGCGTGTTCGCCGGGGTCGGGTGGCTGATCGGCGGCCTCCGGGGGCTCGAGATCTTCGTCTTCTGCGGGCTCCTGCTCGCGCTCGCCGGGTACTGGTACCAGGATCGTGCCGTGCTCGGGCTCGTCGGCGCGCGCGAGCTGCCGGTCGGTGAGGCGCCGTCACTGCACTCCACCGTGGGTCGCCTCGCGGCGATGGCGAACGTGGCGATGCCGAAGCTCTACGTGCTGCCCGACGCGTTCCCTCGGGCGTTCGCGACAGGCCGCGGCCCGGGGAGCTCGGCGCTCGCAGTCTCGAGCGGCCTCGTCGCGGTCTGCACCCCCGCCGAGCTCGAAGGCGTGCTCGCACACGAGCTCGCCCACATCCGGCACCGTGACGTGCTGATCACCACGGCCGTCGTCCTCGCCGGCGCCTCGCTCGTCGAGGGCAGCCGCGTCGGGGGGGCCGTCCAGCGCGCACTGCTCTTCGTGCTGGCGCCGGTCGCCGCGGCGACGCAGCACCTGTTCCTCTCCCCGAAGCGCGAGTTCGAGGCGGACGCGTCCGCCGCCGCGCTGCTCGGAACGCCGCACGGGCTCGCCGACGCGCTGCTCCGGCTCGACCAGGCGAGCGAGCTCGTGCCCTTCGAGGCGAGCCCCGCGACCGAGCCGCTCTACACGGTGAACCCGTTCGCGGAGGAAGGGCTGGCGCGGATGTTCATCACCCACCCGCCGCTCGGCGACCGGGTCGGCAAGCTTCGCGGCCTCGACCCGGACTGGCGCTCGAAGCTCAGGGCCGCGTAGCCCTGACCACGGCGAGGTCGCGCGCCGCCCAGACGACCTCCGGCTCGAGGGCGGCCTCGCGCAGCCAGGCGAGCTGGTCGTCGAGCCGGTCCGGCAGGTCGTAGCCCTCCTCGATCGGCGTCACAACGTCCTCGGGACGCTCCGGGACGACGACGTCCGCGAGCACGAAGAGCCCGCCGGGGCGCAGCACCGATGCGACCCGAGCGAACAGGTCGCGCTTCTCAGCCGGCGTCAGGTGGTGCACCGCGAGCGCGGAGACGACCGCGTCGAACGGGCCGGCCGGAAGCCGATCCTGGAGCCTTCCGACCCGCAGGTCGGCCGACGGCGGCAGGAAGGCCCGCGCCCGCTCGAGCATCGGTGGGCTCTCGTCGATCCCGGTCAAGCGTGCCGCCGGATTGCGTCCGAGCACGCGCCGCGCCGTCTCGCCGGTCCCGACTCCGAGCTCCAGGATCTCGCCGGCCGTGCCGACCGCGGCCGCGGTCCGCTCCTGGAGCGTCTCGTAGTCCGGCACGTCGGCCGTGCACCCACTCGAGATACCTCTCCGGCGTGAAGTGGTACTGCCCCACGCGGAGAGTGTCGCACGGACCACGAAAAGAGCCCCTTTGCGGGGCTCTTTTCAAAGAATTCGGCGGCGACCTACTCTCCCGGGAGGTTGCCCTCCGAGTACCATCGGCCCTGGCAGGCTTAACTTCTCTGTTCGGAATGGGAAGAGGTGTACCCCTGCCGGTAAGACCGCCGAAACTGTCAAGGGGCGCAGAAATGCGCACACCCTCAAAACTCCATAGCAGCTCACATGTGTTCTAAATCAAGACCTCGAGCAATTAGTACGGGTCCGCTGAACGCGTTGCCGCGCTTGCACGTCCCGCCTATCAACGTGGTGGTCTTCCACGGCTCTTACTCTCTCTAGGAGATGGGATGTCTCATCTCGAGGTGGGCTTCCCGCTTAGATGCTTTCAGCGGTTATCCCATCCAGACGTAGCTAATCAGCAGCGCCGTTGGCACGACGACTGATACACCAGAGGTCTGTTCGCTCCGGTCCTCTCGTACTAGGAGCCACTCCTCTCAAACATCCAACGCCCATGGTGGATAGGGACCGAACTGTCTCACGACGTTCTGAACCCAGCTCGCGTACCGCTTTAATGGGCGAACAGCCCAACCCTTGGGACCCGCTTCAGCCCCAGGATGCGACGAGCCGACATCGAGGTGCCAAACCCTTCCGTCGATGTGGACTCTTGGGAAGGATAAGCCTGTTATCCCCGGAGTACCTTTTATCCGTTGAGCGACGGCAATTCCACTCTTAACCGCCGGATCACTAAGACCTGCTTTCGCACCTGCTCGACCTGTCGGTCTCGCAGTCAAGCTCCCTTATGCCTTTGCGCTCTACGCACGATTTCCAACCGTGCTGAGGGAACCTTTGTGCGCCTCCGTTACATTTTGGGAGGCGACCGCCCCAGTCAAACTGCCCACCTGACGCTGTTCCCGACCCGGATTACGGCATCGGGTTAGAAGCCCAGAACACGGGGGGTGGTATCCCAAGGTTGGCTCCACGAGGACTAGCGTCCCCGCTTCAAAGCCTCCCACCTATCCTGGACAACGTACCCCAGACTCCAACGTCAAGCTGCAGTAAAGGTTCACGGGGTCTTTCCGTCCAACCACGGGTACTCGGCATCTTCACCGAGACTACAATTTCACCGGATCCCTCGTTGAGACAGCGCCCAACTCGTTACGCCATTCGTGCAGGTCGGAACTTACCCGACAAGGAATTTCGCTACCTTAGGACCGTTATAGTTACGGCCGCCGTTTACTGGGGCTTGGATTCAAAGCTTCGCCCGAAGGCTAACCTCTCCTCGTGACCTTCCAGCACCGGGCAGGCGTCAGCCCCTATACGTCGTCTTTCGACTTCGCAGAGACCTGTGTTTTTGGTAAACAGTCGGTTGGGCCGTTTCACTGCGGCCCCCTCGGGCTTTGAGGAGTAAATCCTCATTACCCTACCGGGGCGTCCCTTCTCCCGAAGTTACGGGACCATTTTGCCGAGTTCCTTAACGAGGGTTCTTCCGATCGCCTTGGTATTCTCTACCTGCCCACCTGTGTCGGTTTTGGTACGGGCACGTCCCACCTCCCTAGACGCTTTTCTAGGAGGCATGGCTTCAGGAACTTCACTCCTTGCGGAGCTCGGCATCCCGTCTCAGGCTTGATGGGTGACGGATTTCCCTATCACCCGCCCTACGCGGTTACCCCAGGACGACCATCGCCTGGGATTCCTTAGCCTACCCCGTCCCGCCATTGGTGATAGCGGTGGGGACGTGGTACAGGAATATCAACCTGTTGTCCATCGCCTACGCCTTTCGGCCTCGGCTTAGGTCCCGACTAACCCTGAGCAGATTAGCTTTACTCAGGAACCCTTGGGCATTCGGCGGAGGGGTTTCTCGCCCCTCTTTCGTTACTCATGCCAGCATTCTCACTTCCCAAGCCTCCACGGCTGGCTTACGCCGCCGCTTCGCCGGCTTGGGAACGCTCCCCTACCACTCCACGGTTTGACCCGTGAAGTCCGTGGCTTCGGCTCCTAGCTTGAGCCCCGTTACATTGTCCGCGCCCGACCACTTGACCAGTGAGCTGTTACGCACTCTTTAAATGGTGGCTGCTTCTGAGCCAACATCCTGGTTGTCTCTGCAATCGGACATCGTTTCCCACTTAGCTAGGAATTAGGGGCCTTAGCCGACGGTCTGGGCTGTTTCCCTTTCGACCACGAAGCTTATCCCCCGCAGTCTGACTGCCACGCTCTGGAGTAACGGCATTCGGAGTTTGCCTGACTTCGGTAAGCTGGTAGGCCCCCTAGGCCAAACAGTGCTCTACAACCGCCACTGAACGCGTGACGCTATACCTAAATATATTTCGGGGAGAACCAGATATCTCTGAGTTTGATTAGCCTTTCACTCCGACCCACAGCTCATCCCCGCCGTTTTCAACCGACGTGGGTTCGGTCCTCCACGGGGTCTTACCCCCGCTTCAACCTGGCCATGGGTAGATCACTCAGTTTCGGGTCTACCTCCAACGACTAAGCGCCCTATTCAGACTCGCTTTCGCTACGGCTCCGTTTCCTTAACCTTGCCGTTGAAGAGTAACTCGCTGGCTCGTTATGCAAAAAGCACGCCGTCACAGGACAAGCCTGCTCCGACCGCTTGTAAGCACACGGTTTCAGGTGCTATTTCACTCCCCTTCCGGGGTACTTTTCACCTTTCCCTCACGGTACTAGTTCACTATCGGTCGCCAAGGAGTACTTAGCCTTACGGGGTGGTCCCCGCAGATTCCGACCGGGTTTCTCGTGCCCGGCCGTACTCAGGTACCTGACAAGGAAGGCTATGCGTTTTCGTCTACGGGACCGTTACCCTCTGTGGTGTGAATTTCCATTCACTTCGACTAACGCATAACTTTGTAACTTCCCGACCCGTCGGCAGACGGATCAAGTCAGGCCCTACAACCCCCATGTGAAAACGACTGCCGTCTATCACGTCACACAGGTTTGGGCTCTTCCCTTTTCGCTCGCCACTACTCAGGGAGTCGAGGTTTCTTTCCTTTCCTCTGGGTACTAAGATGTTTCAGTTCCCCAGCTTGCCACTGCTCGCCCTATTTTATTCAGGCGAGAGCATGCGCGCATTACCACGCATAGGTTTCCCCATTCGGAAATCCCGGGATCAAAGGTTGGTCAGCACCTCCCCCAGGCTTATCGCAGCCGCCCACGTCCTTCATCGGCTCTTGGCGCCAAGGCATCCACCGTGTGCTCTTGTTCTCTTGATCAGAAAGAACACGTGTGTTGCCGCTATGGAGTTTTCAAGGTGCGCGCGGGGAACCCCGCATTCGAGTGGCCGGCTCGAGGCCGGTCTCTCAAAACTCAACAGCGTGGTTACGTCGAGGTCGACGTATTTCTAGGCGAGCCCGGTCACCGGACGTCCGATCGAGCTGGACATCGACGAGCCGGGCGCCTACCGGAGTAAGAGCTCCGGATTCCCTAGAAAGGAGGTGATCCAGCCGCAGCTTCCGCTACGGCTACCTTGTTACGACTTCACCCCAATCATCGACCCTACCTTCGACGGCTCCCTCCCTTGCGGGTTAGGCCACCGGCTTCGGGTATTGCCAACTTTCGTGGTGTGACGGGCGGTGTGTACAAGGCCCGGGAACGTATTCACCGCGGCAATGCTGATCCGCGATTACTAGCAACTCCGCCTTCATGGAGGCGAGTTTCAGCCTCCAATCCGAACCGGGACCGGCTTTTTGGGATTCGCTCCCCCTCACGGGTTTGCAGCCCTTTGTACCGGCCAATGTAGCACGTGTGTAGCCCAAGACATAAGGGGCATGATGACTTGACGTCATCCCCACCTTCCTCCGATTTGTCACCGGCAGTCTCCTATGAGTCCCCGACATTACTCGCTGGCAACATAGGACAGGGGTTGCGCTCGTTGCGGGACTTAACCCAACATCTCACGACACGAGCTGACGACAGCCATGCACCACCTGTGCATTGGCCCCGAAAGGCTGCCGTGTTTCCACGACATTCCAATGCATGTCAAGCCTTGGTAAGGTTCTTCGCGTCGCGTCGAATTAAACCACATGCTCCGCTGCTTGTGCGGGCCCCCGTCAATTCCTTTGAGTTTTAGCCTTGCGGCCGTACTCCCCAGGCGGGGTGCTTAATGCGTTAGCTTCGGCACGGAGGGAGTCGACACCCCCCACACCTAGCACCCATCGTTTACGGCGTGGACTACCAGGGTATCTAATCCTGTTCGCTCCCCACGCTTTCGCGTCTCAGCGTCAGTACCGTACTAGAGAGCCGCCTTAGCCACGGGTGTTCTTCCTGATATCTGCGCATTTCACCGCTACACCAGGAATTCCACTCTCCTCTTCCGGACTCTAGCCAGATGGTTTCGGTCGACGTCTGGAGGTTAAGCCTCCAGTTTTCACAACCGACCTACCTGGCCGCCTACACGCTCTTTACGCCCAATAAATCCGGACAACGCTTGCCCCCTACGTATTACCGCGGCTGCTGGCACGTAGTTAGCCGGGGCTTCTTCTGGAGGTACCGTCACCCTCTGGGCTATTAACCCGAGTGGCTTCGTCCCTCCTGAAAGAGGTTTACAACCCGAAGGCCTTCTTCCCTCACGCGGCGTCGCTGCGTCAGGCTTTCGCCCATTGCGCAAGATTCCCCACTGCTGCCTCCCGTAGGAGTCTGGGCCGTGTCTCAGTCCCAGTGTGGCTGATCGTCCTCTCAGACCAGCTACGGATCGTCGCCTTGGTGGGCCATTACCCCGCCAACAAGCTAATCCGCCGCGGGCTCATCCTCGATCGGAGGCCGAAGCTACCTTTTCTCGCCGGCCCGAGGGCCAGAGAGGCTATCCGGTATTAATCCGGGTTTCCCCGGGCTATCCCAGAATCGAGGGCAGATTACCCACGTGTTACTCACCCGTTCGCCGCTGTCCCCAGGACCGAAGTCCTGGTTCTCGCTCGACTTGCATGTGTTAAGCGCGCCGCCAGCGTTCGTCCTGAGCCAGGATCAAACTCTCCGTGAAGGATGGTTTGCCCCGAAGGGCAATCTTCTTCCTTCGAGCTTGAGCTCAAAGGTCATGTCCCGAAGGACATGACGAGGTGTTGATTCCTCTCCGGCACCCCGAAAGGAGCCGAGGAGGTCTCGACGTAAACGCACGCTGTTGAGTTTTCAAAGACCGGCGCTGCTGTGCTGCTCCAAAGAAAAGCCTCCGACTCGCGCCAGAGGCCTTCAGACTGTTCGGTACCTAGGTCGTATCCGATTCGTCCGAAGGGCGCTCCAGTGATCGAGGGGAACCTTCTCCGGGCAGCCTCTACGAGGCAGCCAGGCGGGATGGTAGCACAGGTTTCGCCCCGCGAACCGTCAAGCGGCGCGAAAACGGGCGAAGCGGCGCTTGCCGGCCTGGACGAGCGCTCCGTCGAGCGCCGACCGCGGCAGGTCGAGCTCGGTGACGGGCTCGCCGTTCACCTTCACGCCGCCCTGGGCGATCAGGCGGCGCGCCTCGCTCGTCGAGGCGATTCCGAGCTGTGAGGTGAGCAGCGCCGGCAGGTGCACCGGGTCGCCCTCGGGCAGGTCGGCCTCGGGCACGTCCTCGGGAGCCTGGCCCTCGCGCACGACGCGCGTGAAGTGCGCCTCTGCGGCCCTGGCGGCCTCCTCGCCGTGCGAGCGGCGGACGATGAACCGCGCCAGCTCGAGCTTGGCCTCCAGCGGATCGCCGGCCGGCGGCGGCTGCTCCATCACGAGCTGGTACCACTGCGCGAGCTGGTCGTCGCTGATCCGCATCGTCCGCCCGAACTGCTCTTCGGGCGCCATCGTCGAGCGGGATGTTGTTGCCCTGCGACGAGCTCATCTTCTCGCCGTCCCACGAGACGAGGAGCGGGGTCGTCAGCACGATCTGCGGCTCGAGGCCGTAGTGCTCCATCACCTCGCGGCCGGCGAGCAGGTTGTAGAGCTGGTCGGTGCCGCCGAGCTCGACGTCGGCCTCGACCGCGACCGAGTCGTAGCGCCTGCATCAGCGGGTACAGGAGCTCCGAGACGGAGATCGGCTGGCCGCGCGAGGTAGCGCTTCGCGAAGTCGTCCCGCTCGAGCAGGCGCGCGACGGTCATCGTGCGCGCGAGCGCGACGACCTCGGCGTAGGTCGAGCTTCGACGAGCCACTCGCCGTTGTAGCGAACCTCTGTGCGGTCGGGATCGAGGATCACCATCGCCTGGTCGAGATACGTGCGCGCGTTCGCGTCGATCTCCTCGTCGCTGAGGATCGGACGCTCCGCGGAGCGTCCGGACGGGTCGCCGATCCGGGTCGTGTAGTCACCGACGATCAGCACCCCGGTGTGGCCCTCGTCCTGGAAGGCGCGCATCCGCTGGAGCGGGATCGCCCGGCCGACGTGGATGTCGGGCGAGGTGACGTCGATCCCGAGCTTCACGCGGAGCGGCCGGCCGAGCGCGAGCTTCTTCTCGAGCCCGCCCTCCGGGCAGGACGTCGACGGCGTTGCGGGTGAGGTCGCGTCGAGTCGCCATGGGCGAAGGCGAATCTCGTAGGCGCCGCGGAGCTACACTCACGCGCTTTGCTGCGACGTAAGCGCACTACTGACGCGCCGTCGAAGCGCCGGCGCCGGCGGATCCGCAAGCTCCGTCTGCTCCTGCTGATCGTCGTCCTCGGCGTGCTGGGGACGACGGCGCTCGGGCTCGGGCTGATCTCGGCGATCGCGTCGCAGGTCCCGGCGCTCGACCCGTCGGCCCATCACCAGCAGGTCAACGGCTACATCTACGCGGGCGACGGGCACACGATCCTCTCCGTGCTCCGCGGCTCGGAGGCGCGGGTGATCGTCCCCTCGAGCCAGATCTCGCCGCAGATGAAGCAGGCGATCGTCGCGATCGAGGACAAGCGCTTCTACGAGCACCGCGGGATCGACGTGCACGGGATGGCGCGCGCCCTCTGGGCGGACATCAGCCAGCACGGGCTCGTGCAGGGCGGCTCGACGATCACGCAGCAGTTCGTCAAGAACACGATGGACGGGAACGCAGCGCTCGATCGCGCGCAAGCTCAAGGAGGCGGCGCTCGCGTGGCAGCTCGAGCAGCGCTGGTCGAAGGACCGGATCCTCACGGCGTACCTCAACACGATCTACTTCGGCAACGGCGCCTACGGGATCCAGCAGGCGGCGCTCACGTACTTCGGGAAGAGCGCCGCCGACCTGACGCTCCCGGAGGCGGCGCTGCTCGCGGGGATCCCCGAGGACCCGTCGCTGTACGACCCGGTCGTGAACCCGCGACACGCGAAGGCGCGGCGCAACCTCGTCCTCCACGAGATGCTCGACCAGCACGACATCCTGCCGTCCGACTACCGGGCCGCGATCCGGGCGCCGCTGCCGAAGCCGCAGGACGTGCACCTGCCCGGCACGCAGGGGCCGTCGCCGTACTTCGTGAACTACGTGAAGCAGCAGCTCGTCGACCGGTACGGCGCGAGCCGCGTGTTCGGCGGCGGCCTGAAGGTGAAGACGACGATCGACCTCCGCCTCCAGAAGCTCGCGCACGCCGCGATCGACTCGACGCTGACCAACCCGGACGGGCCGACGGCCGCGCTCGTGGCGATCGACCCGCGCACCGGCGCCGTGCTGACGATGATCGGCGGCGCCAACTACCACAAGAGCCAGTTCAACCTCGCCGTCCAGGGCGAGCGGCAGCCCGGCTCCTCGTTCAAGCCCTTCGTGCTCGCGACGGCGCTCTCGCAGGGGATCTCCCCGGCGACGATGCTGACCTCGAAGCCGCAGGTGATCTCGCTCGGCGACAAGGACTGGTACGTCCACAACTACGAGGGCGCCTACCTCGGCCCGATCAACCTCACCGAGGCGACCGTCGAGTCGGACAACACCGTCTACGCGCAGCTGACCCGGATCGTCGGGCCGGGGAACATCGTCAAGACCGCGCACCGGCTCGGGATCACGAGCCCGCTGCAGAACTACTTCGCGATCGGGCTCGGCGTCGAGGCGGTCAACCCGCTCGAGATGGCCCGTGCGTACGGCGCCTTCGCGAACGGCGGGATGCGGATCGACGGGCGACTGACGGGCAACCGGCCGGTGGCGATCGCATCGGTGAACGGCGTCCCCAACAGTCCGCAGCCGCAGCGCGTGCTCACCCCGGAGGTCGACGCGTACCTGAACCAGATCCTCCAGGGCGTCGTCACCTCGGGCACCGGGCGAAAGGCCGCGCTGTCCGACCGGCCGGTCGCCGGCAAGACCGGGACGACGGAGAACTTCGGCGACGCGTGGTTCGTCGGCTACACGCCGCAGCTCGTGACCGCCGTGTGGGTGGGCTACCCGAACCGCTACGTGCCGATGCTGAGCGAGTACCACGGCAAGGCGGTCGCGGGCGGCACCTTCCCGGCGGAGATCTGGAAGAAGTTCATGACGAGCGCGCTCCCGCTGCTCGACGACCAGCCCGAGACGTTCCCGGCGCCGCCGCTCCTCTTCCAGTCGCCGCGCCGCGTCGTGTACCGCGACAACCAGATCGAGCTCGACAACGGCTACTGCCGGAACACGAGCGAGATCGTCTACTTCGGCAGCGCCGGCCCGGCGCGGCGCGCGACCTGCAAGAAGAACGAGGTCGAGGTGCCGCGCGTGGTCGGGATGACGCTCGCCGAGGCGAAGGCCCGGCTCTTGCAGCAGCCCCTGCTCGCGTCGGTCGTCTACAAGCCGGCGGCGCCGCGCCAGCGGGTGGACATCGTGGTCGACCAGTTCCCGTCGACCGGCGGGCTCTCGTCGTGGAGCAAGGTCACGCTCGTGATGGCGAAGCCGCTGCACGGCGTCGTCCCCGTCGGTCGTCGGGCTCGACCTGCGCGCGGCGCGGGCGCGGCTGCGGAAGGCGAAGCTCGGCGTGCGCGTCGGCGGGCTCGTCGACGGGAAGCAGGGGCGCGTGCTCGCACAGGCGCCGCTGCCCGGGGTGGCGGCCGCACCCGGGATGGCCGTCGTCGTGCAGCTCGGCCGCGGCTAGATCCGCCGGCTGAGGAAGCGCGAGCCGGCCTCCGCGTAGCGCCAGTCGCGGTCCACCGCCTGCGAGATCCCGATCCGCGGCCCCCGCGCGATCGGCGCGTGATCACCGGTGGCGCGAAGCTCGAACGGCGGCTCGTCGAGCGCCAGGCCGTCGTGCGCTGCTGTGATCCCGAGCGCCTGCGCGAGGCGGCCGGGGCCCGAGCAGAGCAGGCGCGGGTCGTCGAGGCCGCGCCGCTCGCGCATCTCGTCGAGCCCGTGCGTCGGCTCGAGCGCGCGCACGAGCGCGGCCGACGCGGAGCCGCACACCAGGTTCAGGCACCAGTGGACGCCGTAGGAGCGATAGACGTAGGCGTGGCCCGGCGGGCCGAACATGGAGGCGTTGCGGGCGGTCGGGCCGCGGAACGCGTGCGAGGCGGGGTCCTCCCGGTCGTAGGCCTCGACCTCGACGATCCTCCCGCCCACTCCGTCCACGAGCAGCGTCACGCCGATCAGCTCGGGCGCGACGTCGTGCACGCTGCGGGCGAAGAACTCAGACCGGAGCTGCACGGGGCCTCGCATCGTAGTAGCGAAGGGCCGGGACGAGGGCGACGGTCACCGCGGCGGCGACCACGCACAGGAGGCCGCCCGAGACGATCGAGAAGCGGACGCTCGTGAGCGAGGCCACGACGCCGGCCTCGACGTTGCCGAGCGACGGCGTCGAGGCGACCTGCGCGAACTCGATTCCGGCGACGCGGCCGCGCAGCGACTCGGGCGTGACCGTCCACAGGATCGTGCTCCGGAGGACGGCGCTGACGTTGTCGGCGGCACCGGCCGCGGCGAGCAGGATCAGCGCGACCCACAGGCTCTCCGCGAAGCCGAACGCCGCGATCGCAAGCCCCCAGCACGAGGCGGCCACCGCGACATAGACCCCCTGGCGGCGCACATGAGCGATCCAGCCGGAGAGCAGGGACGAGACGAGCGCGCCCGCGTACGGCGCCGCGTACAGGAGCCCGAGCACGCCGGCACCGCCGTCGAAGCGGGACACGGCCATCGCGGGGAACAGCGCCCGCGGCATCCCGAAGACCATCGCGCTCGAGTCGACGACGAACATGCCGAGCACCACCTTCTTGGCCCTGACGTAGCGGAACCCCTCGGCGATCGAGCGGAGGCTGGGCCGGTCGGCATCGTGGGCGGGCGGCAGGCGCGGCAGGCGCCAGATGCTCCACAGCGAGGCGGCGAAGGTGATCGAGTCGAGCCCGTAGGCGAGCGGTAGGCCCACCGCGGCGATCAGGACTCCGGCCACCGCCGGGCCGGCGACCGAGGTCGTGCTCCCGTAGACCGACTCGAGCGCGTTCGCGGCGACGAGGTCATCGGGCTCGACCAGCCGCGGGATCAGCGAGCCCATCCCCGCCACGCCGATCGAGAAGATCGCCATCGCCAGCGTGACGAGCACGTAGATCGCCCAGACGCGGGGATGCGGGAGCGCGGCGTTGACCGCGAAGAGCGCCGCCACCACGGCGAGCGCGGTCTCGGTGCGGAAGAGGAGCGTGCGCCGGTCGAAGGCGTCGGCGATCGCGCCGCCGGCGATCGTGAGGGTCAGCAGCGGGGCGAGCTCGCACAGCGAGAGCAGCCCGACCTGGAGGGTCGAGTGCGTGATGCTGTAGAGCTGGAACGGCGCCGCTACGGCTGCGATCTCGGAGCCGAACGTCGAGACCGTCTGGCCGACGAAGAGGCGGCGGAACGCGGGGTAGCGCCGCAGCGGGAGGTGTCGACGGCGAGGCTGCGGAGGCGCTCGCGCGTGCCCGGCCGGTCCGCGCCCGGGGAGACGTCGCCCGGCTCGGTCACCTAGAAGAGCTTGGCCGTGTCCGCGGGGCCGGCGCTCGCCTCGAGGAGGTGCTTGGCGCGGCGGCCGAGGTCGGAGAGGTCGACCCGGCCCTTGTCGGCGTCCTGCGCGACGCGCTCGGCGAACGCGAGCGCCTCGTCGAGGAGCGCGGTGCCGGCGGCCGCGTCCTGGCCCATGTCCTGCAGGATCGTGCGCTCGGTGCGCGAGGCGACGATCGGCTCGGCGATCCCCTCTACCCAGACGTAGGTGCGGCGGCCGCCGCCGCGGTCGTCGCCCGTGATCGGCTGGAGCGCGTAGATCCGGTCAGCGCGCGCGTACTTGCCGAAGCCGAGGAAGACCATGCGGGGAGTTCCGTCCGCCATGCGCGAAGTATCTACTCTGGAGGCGACGGCGTCAGCCCGGTTTCTCCCGGGCTGTCCCTTCGAGACATGACCCGGTGCCTGACCCCGGGGCGGCGTCGCATGGTCCAATGCCGTGATGAACGGATTCGGGGTGCCGGCTCCTGCGGGCGCACCAGGCGGCCAGGGCGTTCGTGCGCCAGTGGTGGGGACTCGGCCGGCGGCGAGCGCGTGAGTCGTGTCCGACGCTGCTCGACTCGGAGGTCATGACGATCGCGTCGCGCTCGCGACATGCCCGAACCGGAATCCACACGGCCGGCCAGGTAGAGGGGCACCGTCGTAGCCCGGCGCGAAGACGCACAGGACCAGCGGAATGCGAACGACGCGTGACCAGGACGCCGTCCGCGGCTGACGAGATGTCGCAAGTCCGCGGCGGATCTGCGTGGGCGGTCTACCGGCTGCGAGGGCCCTCGAGCGACGAGCGAGGCGACGCTCGAGATGCGGACGACGGCCGAACCCTGTGCCACGAGAGCCGGAACCGCGATACGACGGACGCCGAGAGGTAGCCCCAGGCCTGGGCCTGAGAGAAGCGGTCGAGCCTTCGCTCGCTCCAACAAGATCGTAGGCAGTCGTTCGCGAAGCTGAACCGCTAGCCGAGTGCGGCGCGCAGGGACTCGACGACGCGCTCCTGGTCATCGCGCTCGAGCTGGGGGAAGAACGGGAGCGCCAGCGTGCGGCGGCTCGTCGCCTCCGAGACCGGGCAGAGGCCCTCCGAGAAGCCGTACCGCTCGCGCATGTAGGGCTGGAGGTGGATCGACGGCAGGTACCGGCTCGTCGCGATCCCGTCGCGCTCGAGCGCGGAGATCACGGCCTCGCGGTCGCAGCCCTCGGGAAGCTCGACGACGTAGACGAACCACGAGCGCTTGTGGTCGGCGTCGTCGGCGAGCGGCGGCTCGACGTCGACCCCGGCGAGCAGCTCGGTGTAGCGGGCAGCGACCGCGGCGCGGTCGGCCAGCATCTCGTCGAGCCGCTCGAGCTGGGCGAGCCCGATCGCGGAGGCGATCTCGTCCAGCCGGTAGTTGAAGCCGAAGCGCGCGTGCTCGAGCCAGCCGCCGCCGTCGGCGCGGCCCTGGTTGGCGAGGCTCTTGAAGAGCCGGTGCTGCTCCTCGTCGTCGGTGACGATCATCCCGCCCTCGCCGGTGGTCATCTGCTTGTTCGGGTAGAAGGCGAACACCGCGGGATGGCCGTGCGAGCCGAGCCTGCGGCCCCGGTACTCGGCGCCGAGCGCCTCGCAGGAGTCCTCGATCAACGCCAGCCCGTGGCGGTCGCAGATCTCCCGCAGCGGGTCGAGCTCGCAGGGATAGCCGAAGATGTCCACGGCGACGACCGCCTTCGTCAGCGGCGTGACCGCGGCCTCGACCGCGGCCGGGTCGAGGTTGAGCGTGGCCGGGTCGATGTCCGCGAACACCGGGTGGCCGCCCTCGTACAGGAAGCAGTTGGCCGACGCGACGAACGAGAACGGCGAGGTGATCACCTCGTCGCCGGGCATGATCCCCGCGGCGCGCACGAGGAGGTGGAGCCCCGCGGTCCCGCTCGACACGGCCGCGCCGTACCCGGCGCCGACGTACGCGGCCAGCCGCTCCTCGAACCGCTCGGTGACCGGCCCGAGCGAGAGCCGGCCCGAGCGCAGCACCTCCGAGACGAGCTCGATCTCGCGCTCGCCGATCACCGGACGGGCGAGCGGGATCGGCTTCGTCGCGGCCGTCACGCCTCGGTGGGCGTCGCGACGTAGTCGAGCCAGCCGTGCACCTCGTACTCCTCGTTGCGGCCGTTGACGACGTCGAGGTAGGTCGACTGGAGCTCGAGCGTGATGTCGCCGACGCCGATCTCCTGGTCGTCCACGGCCCGCACGGGCGTGACCTCGGCGGCCGTGCCCGTCATGAACAGCTCGTCGGCGAGGTAGAGGTCGGTGCGGATCAGCTCGCCCTCCACGACCGTGTAGCCGAGGTCGCGCGCGATCGTGATCACGGTCTCGCGGGTGATCCCGGGCAGGATCGAGGTCGAGAGCGGCGGCGTCGTGATCACGCCGTCGCGCACGACGAAGATGTTCTCGCCCGGCCCGTCGGCGACGGTGCCCGTGTCGGTGAGCAGGATCGCCTCGTCGTAGCCCCCGCGCCGCGCCTCGGTGCGTCGCCAGCATCGAGTTGAGGTAGACACCGGTCGCCTTGGCGGCGTGCGGGATCGTGTTCGCGCCGATCCGCTTCCAGGAGGAGATCTTCGCGGTGATGCCGTTGCTGAGCGCGTCCTCGCCGAGGTAGGCGCCCCAGGGCCAGCACATGATCACGGTCTCGACCGGGTTCCCCGCCGTCGAGACGCCGAGCTCGCCGTAGCCGTAGAACGCGATCGGGCGGATGTAGCAGGCGCTGAGGCCGCTGGCGCCGACGACCTCGTGGGTCGCCGCGCGCAGGTCCTCGAGCGCGTACGGGATGTCCATGTAGAGGAGGCGCGCCGAGTCGAGCAGGCGCTGCATGTGGTCGCTCAGCCGGAACACGGCCGGGCCGTCCGCGGTCTCGTAGCAGCGGATCCCCTCGAAGACGCCGGTGCCGTAGTGAAGGCCGTGCGAGCCGACGTGGATGCGGGCGTCGGCCCAGTCCACCAGCTCGCCGTTCATCCAGATCTTCTCGGTCTCACGCATCGTCTGCTCCTTTTCCGCCGCGACTGCCCTGAATCGTACCGGCCGCGCGCTCAGCCTTCCTGGACCGCGTCGACCGGCTCTGCCCGCGAGAGGCGCACGAGATCGCGAGGCGAGAGCCCGGCCATGTGCCTCGTCGAGCCGGCGCCGACCCAGACCCGGTCGTGGCCGAGGAGCGTCTGCTCGATCAGCACCCGCTCGACGAGCGGCAGCGGGAACGGCGCGACCGCCCCCGGCTCGAAGCCGGTCGCGCGCCGGACCTCGTCGGGGCCGGCGACCTTCGCCCGCGCGCAGCCGAGGGCGCGGGCGACCTTCGCGGGGTCGGCGCGCCGGTCGCCGGGGACGAGCACGACGGCCGGCGCGCCGTCGCAGTCGAACACGAGCGACTTCACGATCCGGCCCGGCTCGCAGCCGACGGCCTGCGCCGCCGCCTCGGCGGTCGGCGTCCCCTCCTCGAACTCCTCGAGGCGAGCCTCGGCTCCGGCGGCGCGGAGGTAGGCGGAGACCCGTTCGACGGGCTCGGGCCATTCGCTTCCGGTCACGGTGTCAGCGTACTGCGAGCTCCGGCGCCGCCTCCGGCCCGAACGGCGGGAACGGCACGAGCGGCTCGAACCGCGCGGTGAAGAAGCGGAGGTGCTCCGGCGCGTACGTCATCCGCAGCCCGGGCACCTCGTCGCGCACGGCGAACACCTCCGCGACGACGTCGGAGACGTAGTCGAGGTGCTCCGCGGTGTAGACGCGCCGCGGCAGCGTCAGCCGCACGAGCTCGAGCCCGTGGTAGGGGCGGTCGCCGTGCTGGCCCGAGACGATCCCGCGCTCCATCGTGCGGACGCCGCCGGCCGCGTAGATCGCCGCTGCGAGGGACTGTGCGGGGAAGTCCGTCTGCACGACGTGCGGTAGGAACCGCTTCGCGTCGATGAAGACCGCGTGCGCACCGACCGGGACGACGATCGGCACCCCGGCCTCCTGCAGCAGCCCGCCGAGGTAGCGCCCCTGGCGCACGTACTGGGAGACCATCTCCTCGTCGGCCGACTCGCGGATCCCCTGGGCCAGCGCCTCCATCGCCGATCCGGACATGCCGCCGTAGTGCGGGAAGCCCTCGTACACCACCACGAGCTCACGGGCGCGCTCGGCGAGCGCGTCGTCGTTCAGGCAGAGCATCCCGCCGATCGGGACGAAGTGGTCCTTCTTCGAGGAGAAGACGGCGCCGTCGGAGAGCGAGGTCATCGTCCGGAGCACGTCCGCGAAGGGCACGTCGGCCCAGCCCTCCTCGCGCTCGCGCACGAAGAACGCGTTCTCCGAGGCGCGCGTCGCGTCGAGGATCAGCGGCACGCCGTGCTCGAGGGTCAGCGCGCGCACCTGCCGCAGGTTCTCGATCGAGACCGGCTGGCCGCCGGCCATGTTGAGACACGTCTCGACGCGGACGAAGGCCACGTCGTTCTCGCGCAGCACCGCCTCCAGCTTCTCGCAGTCGAGGTTGCCCTTGAAGGGGTGCTCGGACTCGGGATCGGCGGCCTCCGGGATCGAGACGTCGGTCCAGATCCCGCCGGCGAGCTCGGCATGGGCGCGCGAGGTGGTGAAGTAGAGGTTCGAGGCGACGAGCTGACCCGGCCGCACGGCGATCTGCGACAGGAGGTGCTCGGCGCCGCGGCCCTGGTGCGACGGGATCAGGTGCCGGTAGCCGTAGGTCTCGCGCATCGCCGCCTCGAGGCGGTAGAAGCTGCGCGAGCCGGCGTAGGACTCGTCGCCGAGCTCCATCGCGGCGCGCTGCTCCTGCGAGAGCGCGGAGGTGCCGCTGTCGGTGAGGAGGTCGATGAAGACGTCCTCGGCGCGAAGGCCGAACGTGTTCCAGCCGGCCTCGTCGAGCGCGGCCAGGCGGCGCTGCGGCGGGACGAGCGCGATCGGCTCGATCACCTTGATCTTCCAGGGCGGGACGTGCGTGTGCTCAGGCACGGGAGGTCCTTTCGACCCGCACCGCGCACGCCTTGTACTCGGGCGTGCCCGTGCGGGGATCGACTGCATCGATGGTGAGCCAGTTCACCTTCGCCTCGGCGAAGTGGAGCGACATCCAGACGAGGCCCGGGAAGACGCGCTCGCCGACCGCGGCGCGCGCCTCGAGCTCGCCGCGGCGCGAGACGAGCCGCGCCCAGTCGCCGTCGGCGAGGCCGAGCGCCGCCGCGTCGTGGGGATGGATCTCGAAGAACGGCTCCTCCTGCTTGCCGAGGATCCCCTCCTCGCGCATCGTCATCGTCGCGGAGTTGTAGTGGAAGAGCGTGCGGCCGGTCGAGAGCACGAGCGGGTACTCGGCGTCGGTCGGCTCGACCGGCGGCTGGTACTCGACCGGCTGGAAGACGCCCTTGCCGAGCGCGGGCGCCGGCGAGTGGAGGAACGGCGAGCCGGGATCGTCGCGGTCGTAGCACGGCCACTGGATCCCGTTCGCCTCGATCCGGTCGTAGCGGATCCCGGCCCACGCCTCGCGCGAGGTCGGCCATCTCGTTCCAGACCGACTCGGCGTCGGGGTAGTCGGGCCAGTCGCAGCCGAGCGCGCGCGCGAGGTCGATCACGATCTCGCGGTCGACGCGCGCGTTGCCCGGGAGCGGCGGTCGCGGCGCGCACGCGGCTCACGCGCCGCTCGGTGTTCGTGAACGTGCCCTCCTTCTCGGCGAAGCTCGAGGCGGGGAAGACGACGTCGGCGTGCTTGCGCGAGGTCTCGTTCAGGAAGATGTCCTGCGAGACGAGGAACTCGATCTGCTCGAAGCCCTCCTCGACGCGGTGCGCGTCGGGGTCGGTGTGCGCCGGGTTCTCGCCGATCAGGTAGAGCGCCTTGACCGAGCCGTCGCTGAGGCCGTGGATCATCTGGTCGAGGCGGTAGCCCGGAGTCTCGGGCACCTCGACCCCCCACGCCGCCGCGAACTTCGCGCGGACCTCGGGGTCGTCGGCCGGCTGGTAGCCGTGGAGATAGGCGGGGTTCGCGCCCGAGTCGTTCAGTCCCTGGACGTTGTTCTGGCCGCGCAGCGCGTTGAGGCCGGTCGAGGCGTAGCCGAGGTGGCCGGTCATCAGCACGAGGTTCGCGAGCGACCAGACGTTGTCGACGCCGCAGGCGTGCTCGGTGATCCCGAGCGTGTAGAAGATCCCCGCCTTCGGCTCGGACGCGTACTCGCGGGCCGTGGCCCGGATCGCCTCGGCGGGAACGCCCGTGACCTGCTCCGCCTCCTCCGGCGTGTAGCGGGCGACGATCTCGCGCACCGCCTCGAACTCGACGGTGTGCTCGCGGATGTACGCGTCGTCCTGCAGGCCCTCCTCGAGGATCACGTGCATCATCGCGTTGAGGAGCCAGACGTCGGTGCCGGGCCTGAGCTGGAGGTGGCGCTTGGCGATCTTCGTCAGCCAGATCGCGCGCGGGTCGGCGACGACGAGCGTCGCGCCACGCTTCACGGCCTTCTTGATCCTGAGCGCGAGCACCGGGTGCGCCTCGGTCGTGTTCGAGCCGATCACGAGCAGGAAGCGGTCGTCGTCGATCTCCGGGATCGAGTTGGTGCTGGCTCCTCTGCCGAACGACCTGACCAGGCCGTAAAGGGTCGGAGCGTGTCAGGTGGCTTCGCAGGAGTGGACGGAGTTCGTCTTCAGCCCCGTCCGCGCCAGCTTCTGGATCAGGTAGTTCTCCTCGTTCGTGAGCCGCGCCGAGGCGAGCACGCCGACGCTCTGGTCGCCGTGGCGCGCGCGCACCGCGTTCAGTCCGGCGGCCGCGGCCGCGATCGCCTCCTCCCAGCTCGCCGGGTGGAGCTCGCCGTCCTCGCCGCGGACGAGCGGCTCGGTGAGGCGGTCCGGGTGGTCGATGAAGCCGAAGGAGAAGCGGCCCTTCACGCAGAGCTCGCCCTCGTTCGGCAGGTACTCGGGCTCGGAGGTGATCTTCACGACCTTGCCCGCTGCGGATCGACGTTGAGGTCGAGCTGGCAGCCGACGCCGCAGTAGGTGCACGTCGTCCTGGTCTTCGTGAGCGCGGTGTCGGGCACGGTCGTGCCGGTGCTCTTCTTCTCGAAGATCGCGCCGGTCGGGCAGACGCCGAGGCAGCCGCCGCAGAGCTCGCACTCGGTGTCGAGCCACGAGTGGCCGTGGGTCGGGACGACGCGCGCCTCGGGGCCGCGGCCCTCGAAGGTGAGCGCCGAGCACTGCATCACGTCCTGCGTGTAGCGGATGCAGCGGCCGCAGAGGATGCACGCGTCCGGGTCGTAGCCCATCAGCTGGTTGCGGTCGGAGTACGGCTCGCGGCCCGCGTCCGGGAGCACGAACGGCGCCTGGACGCCGAGGTCGAGCGCGAGGTCGAGCAGCTCGTCGGCGCGGCCGCCGCCCGCGGTCGAGACGTGCTCGGTCGAGCAGCATCTCGGTCAGCGTCCGCTGCAGCTTCGGCAGCCGCGCCGTTCGTCGAGACCGCCATCCCCTCCTCGACGCGCTGACCGCGCACGACGGCACCGGGCGCGGCGAGCCCTCGACGTCGACGAGGCACATCCGGCAGCCGCCGTACGGCTCGAGCTTGTCGTCGTGGCAGAGGGTCGGCGGGTTCGCGCCGTTCTCGCGCAGCGCGTGGAGCAGCAGCTGGCCGCTCTCGGCGATCGCCTCGCGCCCGTCGACGGTGAAGCGGATCTCGCTCACGGCAGCAGCTCCGGCCAGTGGCGGCGGACGGAGCGGACCGGGATCGGCGCGCCCTGGCCGAGCCCGCAGATCGAGGCCTGCTCGAGCGCCTCGAGCCAGGCCTCCAGCTCCTCGCCGGAGAACGTCGTGCGCCCGGCGGCGAGGTGGTGGAGCCCGCGCGTGCCGATCCGGCACGGCGTGCACTTCTGGCAGGACTCCTCGGCGAAGAACCGCATCGTCTCGGTGAGCGAGCTCGAGCGGCGAGTACGAGGCCGGGAAGACCTGCACCGCGGCCGAGCCGACCGAGGCGCCCCACTCCGCGAGCGCCTCCTTCGTCAGCGGCGTGTCGAGCGCGGCCGGCGGCAGGATCCCGCTCGCGGCGCCGCCCGGCACGATCGCGCCGATCTCCGCGGTCGCGCCGCCGCCGTAGTCCGTCGATGAGCCTCGCGCAGGGTGATCCCGTTCGGCGCCTCGTAGCAGCCGGGCTTCGCGACCGCGCCGGAGAGCGACCAGAGCCGGACGCCCTTCGCGCCGTTCTCGCCGAGCCCGGCGAACCACTCGCCGCCGTTCCGCAGGATCGCGGGGATGTGCGCGAGCGTCTCGACGTTGTCGATCAGCGTCGGCGCGCCGAGGTAGCCGCGCTGGGCGGGGAACGGCGGGCGCAGCCGCGGCATCCCGCGCCGGCCCTCCATCGACTCGAGCATCGCGGTCTCCTCGCCGCAGATGTACGAGCCGGCGCCGACGACGAGCTCGATCCGCGGGTCGTCGAGGGCCGCGATCGCCTCGAGGAGCCGCGCCCGCGCGGTCGCGTACTCCTCGCGCAGGTAGATGTAGCCACGCTCGGCCTCGGCGAACTCCATCGCGACGAGCAGCCCCTCGAGCAGCAGGTTCGGGCGGAGCTCCATGATGTAGCGGTCCTTGATCGTCCCGGGCTCGCCCTCGTCGGCGTTCACGATCACGACGCGCGGCCCGGGCTCGCGGCGCACCGCCTCCCACTTGCGCCAGGTGGGGAAGCCGGCGCCGCCGAGACCGACGAGACCCGAGGCCTCGAGCTCGGCGAGCACCCGCTCGGGCGACAGCTGCGGCGGGCTCGCGGGCGCGTCCGGGCTGCTCAGCGCGAGCGACGGCCCGTCGTTCGTGGAGTGCGTGACGGGGGCCGGCGCCGCGCCCTCGAGCACCGCGCGCGAGAGGCCGGGCAGGATCGTGTCGCCGCGCGTCCCGACCGGCGCGTGCTCGCAGTGGCCGAGGCACGCGACCTCGACGACGGGCACCCCGTCGGGCGGCGAGCTCCTGCGCTACGGCGAGCAGGTCGTGGCCGCCGAGGCACGCGCACACGGGCCCGGTGCAGACGCGCAGCGAGTCGAGCGGAAGCCGCAGGAACGAGTAGAACGAGACGACCTCCGCCACCTCCCCGCGCCGGATCCGCATGTGGTCGGCCAGCGCGTCGGAGAGCTCGGGGGTCACCGGGCCCACCTCGCGGCGGATGCGGCCCAGGTTGTCGAGGAGCCTGGTCCGCGCGGTCGGGAGCTCTGCGAGCTGCACACCCTCAGTCTCTCCGTCGCGGCAGACGGACGCAAATGGACTGCGGACTTCCCGCAGGCGACTGCTCGGCGCCCCCGATGCAGCGGCCTGTGCCGCGCGCGAGAGTGGTGGTGATGATCGGTGTCATCGCGTGGGGGCCCGGGCTCTCCACCGGGCGAGTCGTGGCCGAATGGCGGTCGCGCGGGCTCGACGCGGCTCTGGTCGCCCCGCCCGACGCAGGCGAGCTCCTCCGGCGTGGCGACGTCGCGCTCGTGCGGCTCGACATCGTCCCGACCCTCGACGGCTGCGAGCCCGGCCTCGAGGCGTGCGGCGCGCTCGCGCGGCACGGCGTGCGGCTCCTCAACGGCCCCGCGGGACTGCTCGCGGCGCACGACAAGCTCCTGACCGCGCTCGCGTTCGAGCGGGCCGGGATCCCCCATCCGGCGACGCGGCACCTGACCGACCCGCTCGAGCTGCCGGAGCTGGAGCCGCCGCTCGTGCTGAAGCCGCGCTTCGGCAGCTGGGGCCGCGACGTGCTGCTCTGCCGGACGCGTGCCGAGCTCGTCGCCGCGGCGGCCACGCTTCCCGACCGGCAGTGGTTCGCGCTCCACCGGAGTTCTCGCGCAGGAGGTCGTGCCGCACGTGACGCGCGACCTGCGGATCCTCGTCGCCGACGGCCGCGCGGTCGGGGCCAGCGCCCGCGTCGCGGCGCCCGGCGAATGGCGCACCAACACCTCGCTGGGCGGAACCCTCGAGCCGGTCGATCCGCCCGACGACGCGCTCCGGCTCGCCGTGGCCGCGACCGACGCGCTCGGGATCGACCTCGCCGGCGTCGACCTCCTGCCCGCTCCGGGCGGCGGGTGGATCGTGCTCGAGGTGAACGGCGCCGCCGACTTCGACGAGCGCTACGCGCTTCCGGGCCGCGACGTCTACGACGACGTCGCCGCGGCACTGCGGCTCGACGGCGTCAAGGCCGCGTCATGACCCTGCCCCGCGGCCGCCGGGACTTCGCCTTCCAGATCTCGCTCTGGCTCGGCTTCGTCCTCGCCTACCAGCTCGCCCGCGGGATCTCGCGCAACGAGACGGCGGAGGCGTTCCGCAACGCCGCGCGCGTCGTGCGCCTCGAGCGCCGGACCGGGATCTTCTTCGAGCCGACAATCCAGCGCCACGTGCTCGAGCAGGGCGGGGCGCTGCTGCGCGCCGCGGACTGGACGTACTGGCTCTCCGAGTTCGCCGTGCTCAGCCTCGCGCTGCTCTGGGTCTACCTCGTCCACTACGAGGCGTTCATCCGGTTCCGGAACTGGATCCTGCTGACGAACGTGCTCGGACTGGTCGTGTACGCGGCGCTGCCGACCGCACCGCCGCGGCTGCTCCCGTGGGACGGCTTCGTCGACACGCTCGCCCGGAGCGAGGCGCTGAACCACGGCTCGGGCCTCGTGCAGCTCGTCGCCAACCCGTACGCGGCGATGCCGAGCCTGCACTCCGCGGACGCGCTCATCGTCGGCGTCACGCTCGCCTCGGTGGTGGCCTCGCGCTGGGGCCGCCTCTGGCTCCTGTGGCCCGTCTGGGTCGCGGTCGCCCTGATGGCGACGGCGAACCACTTCGTGATCGACATCCTCGCCGGGTTCGCGCTCGCCGGGCTCGCGGCGCTGCTGCTCCTGGCCGGAAAAGCCGCAGCGCGGTTCCGCGACCGCCCCGATGCCACTCCGGCCGCCCCGGCCGGATCCTGAGCAGGTGGACACGATGTGGGCGATCCGCAAGCCTCGCGCCGCCCCGGGCCTCGCGCTCGAGGAGGTGCCGGTGCCCGTCCGCGGGCGACGACGAGGTGCTCGTCAGCGTCGAGGCCGCCTCGATCTGCGGCACCGACCTGCACATCTTCCGCTGGGACGACTGGGCCCAGCACCGGATCAAGCCGCCGCTGACGCTGGGCCACGAGTTCGCCGGCACCGTCGTCGAGGTCGGCCGCACGGTGCGCCACGTCGCGGTCGGGCGACTACGTCTCGGCCGAGAGCCACGTCACCTGCGGGATGTGCTTCCACTGCCGCACCGGGCAGGCGCACATGTGCGAGCACACGCAGATCCTCGGAGTCGACCGGGACGGAGCGTTCGCCGAGTACGTCGCCGTGCCCGAGTCGGTCGTCTGGCAGAACGACCGCACCAAGCTCCCGCCCGAGATCGCGACCCTCCAGGAGCCGTTCGGGAACGCGGTCTTCGCCACCTCGACGCAGGATCTCCCCGGACGCTCGGTCGCGATCCTCGGCTGCGGGCCGGTCGGGCTCTTCAGCATCGCGATCGCGCTCGCCTCGGGCGCGGGGCGCGTGCTCGCCTCGGATCGCGTCGCCTTCCGCCTCGGGCTGGCCGAGCAGCTCGGCGCCACCGTCGTCGACGTCTCGACGACGGACGACGTCGCCGCCTGGTTCCGCGAGCACAGCGAGGGCGACGGGATCGACGTCGTCTTCGAGATGTCGGGCGCGTCCGCGTCGATCGGCGACGCGTTCCGGATCGTCAGGAACGGAGGCCACGTCGTGCTGTTCGGGATCCCGGCTCGCCCGGTCGAGATCGACGTCGCCGAGTCGCTGATCTTCAAGAACCTGACCGTGACCGCGGTGAGCGGCCGCCAGGTCTTCGCCACCTGGTACCGGACCCGCTGGCTGCTCGAGCACGGCGTCGTCGACCTCCGGCCGCTGATCACGCACGAGCACCCGCTGGGCGACTTCGCGCAGGCCTTCGCGGAGCTCGAGAGCGGCGAGGCGTGCAAGATCGTGCTCTACCCCGGCGGCGCCGCCGAGCCGGTCACCGCGCTCCCCGCCGAGGAGGCACAGCCCTCGCCGAGCCTCGCGCGCTGGGCACACCGGTGAGCGCGACGCTGCAGCGGTCGGTCGCGGCCGAGCTGGCGGCGCTCCGCGAGGCCGGCACCTACAAGCGCTTCAACACGCTCCTCTCGCCGCAGGGGCCGGTGGTCGAGATGGCCGGCCGCGGCGAGGTGATCGTCCTCTCGTCGAACAACTACCTCGGCCTCGCGAACCGGCCCGAGGTGGTCGAGGCCGGGATCGAGGGCCTGCGCCGCTACGGCGCCGGGACGGCGTCCGTGCGCTTCATCTGCGGCACCTTCGCCCCGCACCACGAGCTGGAGGAGGCGCTCGCGCGCTTCTCGGCGACCGAGGCGGCGCTCACGTACGTCTCGTGCTGGAACGCGAACGAGGCCGTCGTGCCGAGCCTCACCGACGAGACCACGGTGATCCTCTCCGACGAGCTGAACCACGCGAGCATCGTCGACGCGGTGCGGCTCTCGAAGCCGGCGCGGAAGGTCGTCTACGGGCACTCGAACCTGGACGAGCTGCGCGAGGGGCTCGCCTCGTGCGAGCCCGGGCAGCGGAAGCTCGTGCTCACCGACGGCGTCTTCTCGATGGAGGGCGACCTGGCGAGGCTGCCGGAGATCCTCGAGCTCGCGCGCGAATACGACGCGACCGTGCTCGTCGACGACTCGCACGGCGTCGGCGTGATGGGCGCGACCGGCCGCGGGGTCGCCGAGCACTTCGGCGTGCTCGGCGAGGTCGACGTGATCACCGGCACGCTGGGGAAGGCGCTCGGCGGCGCGGCCGGCGGCTACGTCGCCGCGAGCGCCGAGGTCTGCGACCTGCTCTCGCAGCGCTCCCGGCCGCAGCTCTTCTCGAACGCGCTGCCGCCGACCGTCGCCTGCAGCGCCCGCGCGGCGCTCGAGGTGCTGGAGCGCGAGCCGGAGCTGATCGAGCGGCTGCACGCGAACACCGACTACTTCCGCCGGAGCGCTCGTCGAGATCGGCTACGACCCGCTGCCCGGCGAGGGCGCGATCATCCCGATCATCGTCGGCGAGACCGCGGACGCGATCCGCCTCAGCGAGAAGCTGCTCGAGAAGGGCGTCTTCGTGACGGGCTTCGGCTACCCGGTCGTGCCAAAGGGAACGGCGCGGCTGCGGATCCAGATGTCCGCCGCCTTCACGCGCGACCTGCTCGACCGCGCGCTCGGCGCGTTCGAGCGGATCAGGTGAGCCAGGGAATCAGGCGGCGCCGCACCCGGCTCATGTACTCCGGATAGCCGGGGTAGTGCGCGACCAGCCACTTCTCCTCGCGCACGGCCTTGAAGTGGAAGAAGACGAGGAGGAGCAGGCTCGCGCCGAGCGACCACCAGCTCGAGAACAGCACGGAGAACCCCGCCGCGGCGGCCGCGACCCCCGAGTAGATCGGGTGGCGCACGACGGCGTACGGGCCCGAGACGACGAGCTCCCCCTTCCCGCTCGGACGCGGCAGCGGCGTCAGCGCCGGGCCGAGGCCACGCGCTGCGGCGACGCGCGAAGAGCGCGCCGAGGAAGAGCAGGACGCCGCCGAACAGCCGCACGGGCCACGGCCAGCTGCCGCCGAAGAACGCGCCCGACGACCACCGCCGCGAGCAGCACGAACTGCCCGGCGACCCAGGCCTCGCCGCGGTCAGCCGAGCGCAATGACGTGCACCTCGTCGAAGCCCTCGGAGCGCAGGCGCTCCTCCAGCTCGGGCGGCGCCGCCGTGTCGATCGAGAGCGCCATCAGCGCCTTCCCGCCCTGGCGGGAGCGCGAGACGGCCATGTTCGCGATGTTGATCCCGGCGCCGCCGAAGAGCGTGCCGACGCGCCCGATCACCCCGGGGATGTCGTCGTAGGCGAGGAAGACCATCAGCGGCGCGAGCTCCATGTCGACCTCGAAGCCGAGCGCGCTCACGAGCCAGAGCCGGTTCTCGGTGCCGATCGTCGTTCCCGCCACGCGCAGGTCCTCGCCGTCGGTGACGATGCCGACGCGGATCAGGTTCGTGAAGTCGCGCGAGGCGGCGCGCCGCTCCTCGCGCACCTCGATCCCGCGCTCGGCCGCGACGAGCGGCGCGTTGACGAAGTTGACGGCCTGGTCGACGCGGCCCTGGAAGGCGCCGTTCGAGCGCCGCGACGGTGAGCAGCCGCGTGTCCCGCTCGGCCAGGGCTCCGAAGTACGTCGAGCGAGAGCTGCTCGGCGCGGCCGTCGGCGAGCTCCATCGCGAGGCGGCCGAGCTTGGCGGCGAGCGGGATGTACGGCCCGAGCGCCTCGAGGTCCTCCGCGCCGATCACCGGGATGTTGACCGCGTTCGTGACGAGCCCGCCCTCGAGCGCGGCCACGACCTGCTCGGCCACGATCACGCCGGCGCGGTCCTGCGCCTCGCCGGTCGAGGCCGCGAGGTGCGGCGTCGCGACGACGTTCTCGAGCTCGAGCAGCGGCCCCGTCGTACGGCTCGGTCGAGAAGACGTCGAGCGCCGCGCCCGCGACCTTGCCCGAGACGAGCGCGTCGTAGAGCGCCTGCTCGTCGACGAGCTCGCCGCGCGCGGCGTTGACGATCCGCACGCCGTCGCGCATCTGGGCGATCGCGGCCGCGTCGATGCTCCCGCGCGTCTCGTCGTTGAGCGGCAGGTGGAGCGTGACGAAGTCGGCGGCGGCGAGCACCTCGGCCGGGGTCTCGACGCGGTCGACGCCGAGCTCCCGGAAGCGCTCGCGCGAGACGAACGGGTCGTAGGCGGTGACGTGCATCCCGAGCCCGAGCGCGCGGCGCGCGACCTGCTGGCCGATGCGGCCGAAGCCGAGCACGCCGAGCGTCTTGTCGGCGAGCTCGACGCCGCCGAAGCGCGAGCGCTCCCAGCGGCCCTGCTTCAGCGCCGCGTGCGCCTGCGGGATGTTGCGGGAGAGCGCGACGAGCAGGCCGACGGTGTGCTCGGCGGCGGAGATCACGGTCGACTCCGGCGCGTTCGCGACCACGATCCCGCGCCGCGTCGCCGCCTCGACGTCGACGTTGTCGATCCCGACGCCCGCGCGCCCGATCACCTTCAGGTTCGTCGCCCGGTCGATCAGCTCCGCGGTCAGCTTCGTCGCGGAGCGGATCACGATCGCGTCGTAGGCGCCGATCAGCTCGGCGAGGTCGCCGTCCGTGGTGACGTCGACGTCGAACTTCGAGCGCAGCAGCTCGACTCCCGCGTCGGCGATCGACTCGCGGACGAGGACCTTCACACGCGCGCGCGGTCGGCGTACGTCTCGAGTGCGCGGGTGACCGCGGCGCCGCGCTCGATCTCGGCGCCGAGCTCGGTGAGCGCGAGCTCCACCGCCCCGAGCTGCGTGGCGATGTCGAACACGTCGAACCAGCCGACGTGGCCGAGCCGGAAGATCTTCCCCATCAGCGGGCCCTGGCCGTTCGCGATCGTGATCCCGAAGCGGTCGCGGAGGAGGCGGACGACGTCCTTGGCGTCGATCCCCTCCGGCGGCGCGGATCGCGGTGACGACCGCGGAGCGGTCCTCGTCGGGCGAGAAGAGCTCGAGGCCCATCGCCTTCGCGCCCTCGCGGCAGGCGCGTCCGAGGCGGACGTGGCGGTCGTAGCACGCCTCGAGGCCCTCCTCGAGCAGCAGGCCGAGCGCGACGTTGAGGCCGGCGACGAGCGGCACCGAGGGCGTGAACGGCGCGTCGAGCTTGTGC
>CAVUZM010000020.1:0-78637 GCA_963746005.1 uncultured Actinomycetes bacterium
TCGCGCAACGCCGCCTTCGGATCGTCCTGGGTGACGATCAGGCGCTCGAACTCGGCCCCCTCGAGCTCGACGATCACCGTCGGCCGCTGCTGGTAGACGGCGCAGAAGTCCTTCCCGAAGTCGCCCGCGCACGTCCCCAGCATCAGATGGCCGGGGACGCCGGTGCCGGTGCTGGGATCGTGGGCGCCGCGCACCTCGAGCCAAGGGTCCTCCACGATCCAGGCTCCGGTGACCGCGCTCAGCGGCACGATCACCGCACCACGCTGCGCGCCCGCCTGCTCCATCGCCGACAGGCGGACCTCGACCTCACCGTCGCGGACGCGGATCTGGGCCACGAGTAGAGGATACGAGCGTCGGCGGCCGGTGACCATGGACGAGCCGTGGCCCCGCGCAGCCAGATAGCATCGGCGCCGCCGATGCGTGCCGTCACCTTCCAAGCGGCGGGCGAGGTCCGTGTAGAGGACGTCCCCGAGCCCGAGCTCCTCGCCCCGGACGACGCGATCATCCGCATCGAGGCGACCGGCGTGTGCGGGTCGGACCTGCACATCTACCACGGGCGCGTCAAGATCGAGCCCGGCTTCACGATCGGCCACGAGTACGTCGGCACGGTCGTCGCCGCGGGTGACGCGGTGACCCGTGTCGCGGTCGGCGACCGCGTGCTCGGCTGCTTTCAGACCGCCTGCGGGGAGTGCTACTTCTGTCGTCGCGGCTGGTACCACCGCTGCGAGCACTCGCGCACGTTCGGCCACGGCGCCGGGCTGGGCTCGCTGCCCGGCACGCAGGCCGAGCGGGCGCTCGTGCCGCACGCGAACCTCACGCTGCGGCGCGTGCCGGAGGGCATGAGCAGCGACACCGCGCTGTTCGCCGGCGACGTGATGGGCACGGGCTTTCACGCCGTCGTCTCGAGCGGGCTGGCGCCCGGCGACGTCGCGGCCGTGCTCGGCCTCGGGCCGGTCGGGCTGTGCGCGGTGCAGGCCGCGCGGGCCGTCGGGGCGGCGCGCGTGCTCGCCGTCGACAGTGTGCCCGAGCGCCTCGCCGTCGCGGCCTCCTTCGGCGCCGAGACCGTGCACCTCGGCGAGCAGGATGTGCGCGAGGCGGCCAAGCGGTTCACCGAGGGCCGCGGCGTCGACGTCTGCATCGACGCGGTCGGCGACCCGCGCGTGCTCGACTCGGCGATCCGCATCACGCGCGCCTGCGGCACGGTGCAGTGCGTAGGCGTGTACGCCGAGCGGGCCGAGGTGCACATGGGCCTGCTGTGGCTGAAGTCGATGACGCTGTGCGGCGGGCAGGCGAACGTCCTCGGCCACGTCGATCGCGTCCTGGCGATGATGTCCGCCGGCCTGCTCGATCCGACGCCGCTCGTCACCCACCACATGCCGCTCGAGGACGCCGCCGAGGCCTACGCGATCTACGACCGGCGCGAGGCGCTGAAGATCGTCCTGCAGCCGTAGCGCCGCACCCGCGCTCGACCCGCCCGCGGACGGCCTCGGCAGCGCAGTGGTCCAGGTCCTGAACATTTACCTTCAAGGTGCCGGCCGTTTGAGCCGTTACGTCTTGTACGGACAAAGGCTCTAGCCGGGCAGATCCAACTTGGGGGACCAGTGGCTGATTACGCGAAGCACTTGGCGATTTCGACCGTGACCGATCCGGGTTCGGCGGTGTCCGTGCCGCGCAGCGACGCCGAGATCGACGCCCAACTCGACGCCGCCGCCGCCGAGCTCGGCGATCTCCCGGTGCTCGACCGCAGCCTCGCCAACATCCAGGCGCTCGCGAACGACCCCGACTCCTCGACCAACGAGCTCGTGAGCGCGTTGGAGAGCGACCCGAACCTCGCCGCCAACCTCCTGCGCTTCGCCAACTCCGCGTACGCGGCGCGACCGGTCCGCGCCCGCACCGTCCGCCAAGCCGTCACGATGGTCGGGCGCCAGAAGATCGCGCGTCTCGCGCTCGAGGCGACGGTCTCGCGCTTCTTCGAGAAGATGCCCGGCAACGGCCGCGCGTCGCTCGGGCAGATGCACGTGCACGCCGTGCAGGTCGCGGCGATCGCGGCCGCCCTGGCCGAGCAGGCCGACGCGGACGCCCAGGTCGCGCATCTCGCCGGACTGCTCCACGACCTCGGCAAGCTCGTGCTTCCGATCGCCTTCGGCCAGGAGGTCATGGACGAGCTCGTCGCCGACGCCCCCGGCGGGCCGGGCCGCGTGGCCGCCGAGCGCGAGCGCCTCGGCACCGATCACGCGTGGGCGGGCGAGCGCTTCGCGCGCAGCGCCGGCCTCGACGACGAGACGATCGCCTGCGTCGCCGCGCATCACGGTGGGCGCTACGGCACGTGGTGCCCGTCACGCGAGGCGGCGTGCGTACAGGCCGCCGAGGCCGTGATCGCCCTCTTCGGCGGGCTCGACGCCGACGGCTCGCTGATCGACTCCGCGCTCGAGCAGCTCGGGCTCGACCACAGCCAGCTCGAGGACGCCGCCGCCACGGCGCTGCCGATCGCCCAGGCGCCGACGGGCGAGCGCGACCTCGGCGCTCGCGTCGCCGCGCTCGAGCGCGAGGCCAAGCTCGACGAGCTCACCGGGGTGCTCAACCGCCGCTACTGGACGGTTGAGGCGCGCAAGCTGATCGACAATCCCGGCGCCGTCGTGAGCATCGTCGACGTCGACCACTTCAAGCAGGTCAACGACGAGCTCGGCCACCACACCGGCGACGTCGTGCTGAGCGAGGTCGCCCGCATCATCGGCCGCCATGGCGTGGCCGGCCGCCTCGGCGGCGACGAGTTCGCGCTCGTCATGCGGAACAGCGGCCCCGCGGCGATGACGGTCGCCGAGTCGATCCTCAGCGAGGTCCACGACACCTTCGCCGACGACGTCAAGGCTCCGCTGCCGGTGTCGGTGTCGATCGGCCTCGCCTGCGCGACGCCGCTCCAGCAGGACCTGTCGCTGCTGATGCGCGCCGCCGACGAGGCGCTGTACGCGGCCAAGCAGGCCGGCCGCGGCCGCGCGCAGCTCGCCGCGGCGGCGTAGCCGCCCGGCCTACCGCTAGCTCTTCCCGGCCGCCTTCTTGGAACGCCGGGACGCCCCGCTGCCCTTGTTGGCGCGCGGGCTGGTCGAGGCCTCGAAGTCCTGGCCCTCGAAGAGCATGATCACCATCCCGGTGTTCACCTCGTCGGAGTGGTTGCTCTGCTTGAGGCGCTTGGCGCTCTCCTGCTCGATCGCCCGAGCGCGGTCGTAGAGCTTGAGGCATTCCTTGGCCAGCGCCTTGAAGCCGCGCTCGTCGAGCACGAGCGGCGAGCGGCTGAGGTGCGCGTCCTCGCGGTCGAACCCGCCGGCCACGGCGGCCGCGTTGACGAAGTCCGAGACCTGGCCGAGCGTCGAGCGCAGCAGCGCCTCCTTGACGATCTCGGGCGCCTGGTTCCAGGCGCCGTCGGTGATGCGCAGGCGGCCGACGGCCTCGTAGTGGTGCTCGATCGCCCCGCGGCGGGGCGTGCGCCGCACGAGCTTGATGAGGCCGTAGTCGGCGAGGATGCGAACGTGGTAGCTGACGTTGCCGAGCGGCACGCCGAGCTGCTCCGCTATCTCGCTCGGACTCGCCGTCTGGTTCTCGAAGATGCCGAGAATGCGAATACGCAGCGGATGGGCAAACGCCTTGATCAGCCGCGGATCGTCAATGTCGGTGATGTCTTTCATCGTCCCTGACCACATCTCCTTCGGGGAAAAGGTCGCATAAGCAAACCAACTGTAGCCGCTAGTGGGGTTCGGCCCAGTGCTCGCCGTCGCTGCACCGTTGAAAGCCGTAGGAACGCCCACGTTCGAGAGCCTCACGGCCGCTCGGTCGGCGCCCCTATGCGGAATCCGGACCGGTGTCGGCCGGGCCCTCGTAGCGCGCAAGTTCTCGCTTGAGCACTTTACCGGTTGGATTGCGCGGGAGCTCGTCGAGAAAGACGACGTCGCGGGGAACCTTGTAGCGGGCGAGGTTGCGCCGCACGTACTCGCGCACGTCGTCGTCGCTCAGCTCGACCTCCTCGCGGGCGACGACGAACACGCGCAGGCGCTGGCCGAACTCGTCGTCCTCCACGCCGATCGCCGCCGCCTCGACGATTGCCTCGTGGCCGTGCAGCAGCTCCTCGATCTCGTCGGGGAACACGTTCTCGCCGCCGGAGACGATCATGCCGTCGTCGCGCCCGTCGATGTAGAGCAGCCCCTGCTCGTCGAGGTGCCCGAGGTCGCCGCTGCTCATCATCCCGTCGACGCGCGCTCCGCGAGCATCGTCGCGTGGGCGACCCAGCCCGACCCGTCGGCCGGGTCGCCGGGCCCGAGCCGGCAGAACCAGAGGATGTCCTCCGCGAGCCGTCGCTTCGCCTCGGCCGTCCCGAGAGCGGGGTAGACCTGGCCCGCCCAGTGGGCGGTCGGCCAGGAGCAGGCCGACCAGCGGATCCGTCCGTCGAGGCTCGCCAGCGCGACGTCGCGGATCCTGTGCATCCGACGAGCGGAGTCGGCGGCGACCCGCTCCGGCGGCAGGCCGTCGAAGACGCCGGGGTCGGCCTCCCCGACGACGACGAGCGTGGCGCGGTCGGGGCCCTTGCTCGCCCGCAGCCGGCGCGCCTGCCAGTCGGGCAGCAGGCCGAGGTTCTCGTCGGCCGCGTAGCGGACACGGGCGGCCGCCGCCCGGGGCTCGTCGTAGGTGATGTCGACGAGGCTGGCTCCGGCCCGGTAGGCAGCCTCGGTGAGCGCGACGAGAAGCTCCCGGTGCTCGGGGTGCGCGCCGAGAAACAGGATGTCGCCGGGCTCGAGCGCGAGGCAGGTGACGGCGAGGAGGTCGGCGTAGCGGGCGAGCGTCGCCGGGTCCAGCACCTGCTCCGGCTCGGGCCGGGCCGCGTTCGCCATCGCGGGAACCTAGCAAGCGCCCCCGACCCCGTTTGAACTTCGGTGCCGAACTAGCGAACCTGTATCGCCATGGACACGGCAGCCGTCCAGGCGCGGGCGCGGGGCGAGAACTTCCCCGTCGCGTCGCTGCTCTTCCCCCGCGCCCTGCGGCCGCACCTGCGCGCCGTCTACGGCTACTGCCGCCTCGTGGACATCCTCGGCGACGAGATCGAGGGCGACCGGCTCGAGGCGCTGGACGAGCTCGAGCGCGAGCTCGGCGCCTGCTACGGCGGCGAGCCGACCTGGCCGGTCATGGTCGAGCTCCAACCGACGATCGTGGAATACGACCTCCCGCCCGAGCCGTTCCTCCGTCTGATCGAGGCGAACCGCATGGATCAGACCGTGACGTCATACGAGACCTGGGAGGACCTGCGCTGGTACTGCGTCCACTCGGCCGACCCGGTCGGCCACCTCGTGCTCGGGCTGCTGCGGCGGAACCGCGAGGCGGACCTGCTCGAGGCCTCCGACGGGGTCTGCACCGGTCTCCAGCTCGTCAACTTCCTCCAGGACGTGCCGCGCGACCTCGCGCTCGGCCGGATCTACCTGCCCGGCGAGGACCGGCGGCGGTTCGGCGTCGAGCGGCTCGACGTCCCGGGCCCGGAGCTGCGCGCGCTGCTCGAGTTCGAGGCGGAGCGCGCCCGCGGGCTGCTCGCCTCGGGAGCCGTGCTCCAGAGACGGCTCGGCGGCAGGACCGGGCGCGGGGTCGGGCTCTTCGCGCGCGGCGGGCTCGCGGCGATCGCAGCGCTCGAGCGCGCGAACTGGGACGTCTTCACCGGGCGGCCGCGGCCCTCGAAGGCGCGGCTCGCCCTGGAGGCGTTCCGGTGACGACCACCGCGGAGGCCTACGCCGAGGTCGAGCGGCTCACGCGGCGGCGTGCGCGCAACTTCGCCTACGGGATCATGGTGCTGCCGCGGCCGAAGCGCCGGGCGATCGCGGCGATCTACGCCTTCGCCCGGCGGGTGGACGACATCGCCGACGGCGACCTGCCGGTCGGCGAGAAGCGCGCCCGGCTCGAGGAGCTGCACGGCCTGCTCGACGGGCCGCCGGGCGACGACTTCGCGCTCGTCGCGCTCGCCGACGCGCGCGGCCGCTACCCGATCCCCGGCACGGCGCTGCACTCGTTCGTGGACGGCGGCCTGCAGGATCTCGAGGTGACGCGGTACGCGGCCTTCGAGGATCTGCGCGGCTACTGCCGGCTCGTCGCGGGGGCGGTCGGAGTCGCCTGCCTGCCGGTCTACGGCGGCGGCGACCCGGAGCTGGCGGAGACGCTCGGCGTCGCGCTGCAGCTGATCAACATCATCCGCGACGTCGCCGAGGACTGGTCGCTCGGCCGCGTCTACATCCCGACCGGGGAGCTCGAGGCATTCGGGGTCGCGGAGGAGGAGATCGGGGCGGGGCTCTTGACTCCGCAGCTCCGGGCGCTGCTCGCCTTCCAGGCCGACCGCGCCCGCGTCTACCTCGAGGACGGGCTGCACCTCCTCGACCAGCTGGACCGGCGAAGCGCCCTCTGCGTTGGTGCCTTCGCGGGGCTGTACCGCGCCACGCTCGAGCGGATCGAAGCCTCCGGCTACGACGTCTTCGCCGGGCCGCCGCACCTCTCGCCGCTGGCGAAGCTGCGCATCGTCGGCGGAGGGCTCTGGCGATGAGGAGCGTCGTGATCGGCGGCGGGCTCGCCGGCCTCGCGGCCGCGCTCCGCCTGGTGGACGAGGGACACGAGGTGACGGTGCTGGAGGCGCGCCCGACGCTCGGGGGGGCCGTGCAGACGCTGCCGGAGCGGGACGGCGATCCCTCACCGCCGCCGGACAACGGCCAGCACATCGGCCTCGGCTGCTTCACCGCGTGGCAGGAGTTCCTCCGGCTCGCCGGCTCGGCCGGGTCGCTCGACCGGCGGGCGCTCGAGTTGACGGTGCTCGACGAGCAGGGCCGGGTCGCGGTGATCTCCGACCGCCCGCTCGACCTGCTCCGCTACCGGCACCTGCCGCTGCGAGACCGCCTCCGCATCGTGCGCACGCTCGCACGGCTTCGGAAGCTCGACCCCGCCGCGCACGACGACGAGACCTTCGCGGCCGTGCTCGGCACGGGTGACCGGGTGGTCGAGCGGTTCTGGGACGTCTTCATCCGGCCGGCGCTCAACCTTCGAAGCGCCGAGGCCAGCGGCGCGCTCGGGCTCTTCACGGTCCAGACCGCGCTGCTCGGGGAGAAGGGCGCGGGCGACCTGCTGCTGCCGACGGCGCCGCTCGGGACGATGCACGGCGATGCGGCGGGCCGGACTCTGCTCGAGCGCGGCGCGGAGGTGAGGCTCGGTGCGCGGGTCGTTGCGCTCGAGCCCGGCGCCGCCGTCCTCGCGGACGGCGAGCGGGTCGAGGCGGAGTCCTTCGTCGTCGCGCTGCCTCCGGCGGAGAGCGCGCGGCTGCTCGGCGAGGAGGACCCGGGGTTCGAGAGCTCGCCGATCGTGAGCGTCCATCTGCTCTTCGACCGCGAGCTGCTTCCCTACCCGCTCGCCGCTCTGCTCTCGAGCCCGGCGCACTGGGTGTTCGACCGGGGCGCGCTGACCGGGCACCGGCCCGAGCACGGCCAGTACCTGACTGTCGTCTCGAGCGGCGTCCCGGAGCTGCTCGAGGTGCGCGGGCGCGAGCTCGTCGAGCTGATCTCGGGCGAGCTGACCTCGCGGCTCGGCCCCGCGGAGGTGCTCTGGTCGCGGGTCAGCCGCGAGCCCGAGGCGACGGTCGCCGGGCGCCCGGGCCAGGCCGCGCGCCGCCGCGGAGCCGCGACGGGCCGGGCGAACGTCGTCCGCGCGGGCGCATGGACCGACACGGGCTGGCCGGCGACGATGGAGAGCGCGGTCCGCAGCGGCTTCGAGGCGGCGCAAATGCTCATGAGCACAAGGACGGAGGAGGTGGCGGCATGACGGCGACCGAGTCCGCGACCGCGCTCGACACGGCGCTCGAGCGCGGAACCCGGCGGCTGCTCGAGCTCCAGCGTCCCGAGGGGCACTGGGTCGGCGAGCTCGAGTCGAACGCGACGATGGTCGCGGAGCATCTCTTCATGCTCCACTTCCTCGGCCTGCGCGACGTGGAGACCGACCGCAAGCTCGCGAACGAGCTGCTCGCGCGACGCCGCGCGGACGGCACCTGGGCGATCTGGTGGGACGGGCCGGCCGACCTCTCCGTCACCGTCGAGGCGTACGTCGCGCTGAAGCTCGCAGGCGTCGACGCGGGCGAGGCGACCCGCGCGTACATCCGCCGCGAGGGCGGGATCGCGAGGACGCGCATCTTCACGAAGGCCTTCCTGGCCCTGCTCGGCCAGTGGCCGTGGCACGCGATGGTGAACGTCCCGGTCGAGCTGATCCTCGCGCCGCCCGGCGCGCCGCTCTCCGTCTACGACTTCGCGTGCTGGGCGCGGCAGACGCTCGTGCCGCTCTCCGTCGTGATGGCCCTGAAGCCCGTGCGGCCGGCCGGGATCGACCTGAGCGAGATCGGCGCGCGCGCCGGCCGGAACCGGCGTCCGCTCGTCACTCGGCTGCGGCGCCGCGCGATCCGTGCCGCCGAGCGGTGGGTGCGCGAGCGGCAGGAGGCCGACGGCTCCTGGGGCGGGATCCAGCCGCCGTGGGTCTGGTCGCTGCTGATGCTCGCCGCGCTCGGCCACAACCGCGAGGACGAGTGCTTCCGCCGCGGGATCGACGGCTGGGCCGGGTTCATGATCGACGAGGGCGACCGGATGCGCCCCGAGGCCTGCCAGTCGCCCGTGTGGGACACGGGCCTCGTCGTGCTCGCGCTTCGAGCCGCAGGCGTTCCCGCCGACCACCCGCAGCTCGTCAAGGCCGGCGAGTGGCTGCTGCGCGAGGAGATCCGGGTGAAGGGCGACTGGGCGGTGCGGCGGCCGGAGCTCGAGCCGGGCGGCTGGGCCTTCGAGTACCAGAACGACCTCTATCCCGACATCGACGACACCGCGGTGATCGCGCTCGCGCTGCGCGAGCTCGGGATGGGCGAGGAGGCCGTGCGCCGCGGGCTCGACTGGACCGCGGGGATGCAGTCGGGAAACGGCGGCTGGGGCGCGTTCGACGCCGACAACACCAAGGACTGGATCCCGCGGATCCCGTTCTGCGACTTCGGAGCCGTGATCGACCCGCCGAGCGAGGACGTCACCGCCCACGTGCTCGAGGCGCTCGCGCCGGATCCCGCCTACGACGAGGTCGTCCGGCGCGGGCTCGACTACCTCCTCGACGAGCAGCAGCCCGACGGCTCCTGGTGGGGCCGATGGGGCGTGAACCACGTCTACGGGACGGGCGCCGCACTGCCCGCGCTCGAGGCCTGCGGGATCCCGTCCAGCCATCCGGCGGTGCAGCGCGCCCTCGCCTGGCTCGACTCCGTCCAGCGCGACGACGGCGGCTTCGGCGAGGACGTCCTCTCCTACGCCGATCGCTCGCTCCGCGGCCGGGCCGCGTTCGCGACGCCGTCGCAGACCGCCTGGGCGCTACTCGGCTACGTGGCGGGCGGCGCGTCCCGGTCAGACTCCGCGAGAGCCGCCGCCGACTGGTTGTGCCGGGCCCAGCGAGCGGACGGCGACTGGGACGAGCAGGCCTATACGGGCACAGGGTTTCCGCTCGACTTTATGATTAGGTACCACCTCTACCGCATTTCGTTCCCGTTGCTGGCGCTCGGCAGGTTTCGCGAAAGGGGGCTAGATGAAGTTTCCACTCCGCTCAACAGTGGAGATCGGTAGGTACGTCGCTTCGCAGCAGCGCAAGGGCGAGCGTTACCCGCTCGTGCTGATGCTGGAGCCGACGCTCGCCTGCAACATCGCCTGCATCGGCTGCGGGAAGATCCGCGAGTACGAGTCGAACCGCGCGAAGCTGAGCGTCGAGGAGTGCATCGACGCCGGCGTGCAGTGCCCGGCCCCGGTGGTCTCGATCTGCGGCGGCGAGCCGCTCGTCTTCCGCGGGATCGAGCAGGTCGTCGCGGGCATGCTGGAGCTGCACAAGACGATCGAGCTCTGCACCAACGCGCTCCGCCTCGAGGAGTTCCTCGAGGTGTTCGAGCCGAGCCCGCGCCTGACCTTCGTCGTCCACCTCGACGGGATGCGCGAGATCCACGACTACGTCTGCGACTACCCGGGCCTCTGGGAGATCGCGGTCGAGTCGATCCGCAAGGCGCGCGCGGCCGGGTTCAGGGTCACGACGAACACGACCGTGTTCAAGGAGACACAGGTCGACGACGTGGTCGAGATGATGGGGTACCTCACGAACGACGTGGGTATCGACGGGATGTTGATCGCGCCGGGGTACCAGTACTCGCAGATCGACCCCGACCTGACGATGACCCGTGAGGAGCACGAGGTGAAGTTCCGCCAGATCCGCGAGGCGACACGCAAGCACGGGTACCGCTGGCTCGCGAGCCCGCTCTACCAGGACTTCCTCACGGGTGAGCGCAAGCTCGCGTGCGCGCCGTGGGGGTCGATCACGCGGAATCCGTACGGGTGGAAGGGGCCGTGCTACCTGCTCACTGACGGCATCTTCCCCACGTACGACGCATTGCTCGAAGGGATCGAGTGGGAGGAGTACGGGCCCGGCAATGACCCGCGCTGCGAGCACTGCGGGATCCATTCGGGGTTCGAGCCCTCCGCCGCGTTCGAGGCGACGCGAAGCATCAAGCAGAGCGCTCGGAGCATGGCGTGGACCCTGACGGGCTGATCTTCGCGGTCGCAACCACGGCGGAGGAGCGGGCAGCCCGGCGGGCCGGGGCGCGCACGGCGCTGATCGGCATCGGCGCGGCGAACGGCATTCCTGAGGGCCGGCTCGTCTCGTTCGGGCTCGCGGGGGCGCTCCACGACGGCCTGTCGTGCGGCGACGTGATCGACGCGACCCGTGTCGTCGACCTGGAGGGCGCCGTGCTCTGGGAGGGCCAGCCACTCGGTGTCTCGGGCGCGCGGGCGGGAACGATCCTCGCGATGGACTCGATCGTGGACGATCCGACGGAGCGGCTCCGCCTGCACGAGCGGACCGGCGCCGACGCGGCCGACATGGAGAGCGGTGCACTGGCCCGGACGGGCCGGCTCGCCGGCGTCGTCCGTGCGATCAGCGACACGCCCGATCGCGGGCTCAGCGGGATCGAGGGCGCCGTCGGGCCCGAGGGCCGCACGGACTGGGGCGGTCTCGCGCTCGCGTTCGCGCGCGCGCCCCGCGGGGTCGCGCGCGCGGCGGCGGACGCGCGCCGTGCCCTCAAGCGGCTCGAGGGCGTGGCCGCGTGAACGGCGGGCGCGTCCTGCTGGCTTCGCCCAGGTCGTTCTGCGCCGGCGTCGACCGCGCGATCGAGATCGTGGAGCGGCTGATCGCCGAGCACGGGCCGCCCGTGTACGTTCGCCACCAGATCGTCCACAACGACCACGTGGTCGGCCGGCTCGAGCGCCTCGGGGCCGTCTTCGTCGACCACGAGGACGAGATCCCGGCCGGCGAGATCTGCGTCCTGTCGGCGCACGGCGTCGCCCCCGAGGTCAAGGCCCGCTGCGAGGAGCGCGGCCTGCGGGTCGTGGACGCGGTCTGCCCGCTCGTCTCGAAGGTGCACGCCGAGGCCCGGCGCTACGCGGACTCGGGCCACCTCGTCGCGCTCGTCGGCCACGCCGATCACGTCGAGGTGATCGGGACGCTCGGCGAGCGCCCCGACTCGACGATCGTGATCGAGTCGCCCGAGGACGCTCTCGCGCTGGAGGCGAACGGCAAGCCGGTCGCAGTGGTCACGCAGACGACGCTCTCGCTCGACGACGTGGCGCCGATCATGGTCGCGCTCGAGTCCCGGCTCGGTGCGCTGACGAAGCCCGCGGCGAACGACATCTGTTACGCGACCCAGAATCGCCAGGACGCGGTCAAGCGGCTCGTCGAGGAGGCGACGCTGATCCTCGTGATCGGCTCGATCGCGAGCTCGAACGCGCAGCGGCTGGTCGAGGTCGCGCAGGCGGCAGGCGCCGAGGCGGCCCTGATCGACGGCGAGAGCGAGCTCGACCTCGCGATCCTCGACGGCCACACGACCGTCGGCGTGACCGGCGGCGCCTCGACGCCCGAGGAGCTCGTCGAGGCCGTGATCGCCCGGCTCGCCGACGCGGGCTACGACCAGCTCGAGGAGATCACCGTCGCCCGCGAGGATGTCCACTTCCGCCTGCCCCGGGAGGTCGCATGACCAGCGTCGAGGTCCCGTACTCGATCGCGTGCGCCCTGCCGACCCTGGCCGTGCTCGACATCACGAACGACGTCCAGCGCGAGGTCGCCTCACAGTCGGCCGAGCAGGGGATCGTCTACGTGACCGCGACCTCGACCCCGTGGCTCGTCCGCGTCAACGAGCGGGAGACCGGGTTCTTCCACGACGTCGAGGAGATGTTGACGCGCCTCGTGCCGCTGACGACCCCCGAGCGCGAGCGGATCCTGCTCGCGCTGCTCGGCCCGCGCACCGAGCAGCTCCCGTTCGTGGAGCACCGCCTTTGCCTGGGCCAGTGGCAGCGGATCCTCCTCGTCGGCTTCAACGGCACGGCCGGCGAGTACGAGATCACGATCGTCGGTTAGGACGAAACGTTGACCAGCCCTTCCCGGAAAGCGCACACTTGTGCAGTGACCCGCGCGCGACGCCACCGGCGGATCTCCGCCGCCCTCGCCTTCGGCCTCCTCGCGTTCGTCGCCGAGCTGGTCGGGCGGAGCCTGACGCACCGGCTCGATCGTCGGCCGCCACGTCGCAGCGCCCGGCTATGCGACGGCGGACTACTACCCCGTCCTGCTCGCCGTGGTGAAGGTCGTCTGCGCGCTCGCCGTCGCCGCTGTGGGCTGGCGCCTCACGCGCGCTCTCATCGCGGCCCGCGCCGCACGGCTCCGACTCGGTGCCGGCCGCGCGCCCCGGCTGCGGCTCGAGCTCTCGTCCCGGCTCTGGCTGATCTCGTTCTGGGTCACGTCGCTGATCTACCTCGTGCAGACCGACGCCGAGCGCGTGGCCGGCGGCCAGTGGCCGCTGTTCGCACCCTGGCTGCACTCCTCTGCATTGCCGATCTTCTCGCTGCTCGCGATCGCGGTGGCGCTCGTCTTCGGCGCGGTGACGCGCTGGCTCTCGGAGCTCGACCGCTTCGTCGAATGCGCACGTGCGGCCGTTCGCAGCCGGGTGTGTCGCGATCCCCAGCTCCACCCGGTGTCCTTCCTCGCGCCGCCGCGGCGGCTCTTCGGGCTGTCCCTGCAGTCCCGCCCGCCGCCCGCTCCCGCCTGAGCCCCGCGGGCCGGGTAGTCCACCCGCGGGCAGTTTGGCGCACCCGATTCACCGTGGGAGGACTCGATGAATGCAGAGATCGCACAACCGTATGCAGCACGCCGCACCGCGCGCGCCCGCGCCGTGCGGGCGCTCGGCCCGCTCACCGTCCTGGCGGGTGTCGTCTGGGCGATCGTCCAGCCCTGGCGGATCACGCTGCTCCACCCGATGGGCCAGGGCTTCTGGTGGCTCCTGATCGAGCCGCCGCTGATCGTGATCGCCGTCGGCATCGGCTTCTGGCTCCTCGTCGGCAACGCCCTGCTGGAGGATCTCGATGCAGCCTCAGGCTGAGATGGTCCACTGGCTGTTCGCCGGCGGGATCCTCATGCTCGGGCTGATCCTGCTCGCCGAGGCCATCGTCGGCGAGGACGTCTGGGCGATGCGGCCTTGGCGCGTGTACCTGTTCCCGGGGCTCCTCTTCGGGATGGGCGTTCTCATGTGGCCGGTGATGATCCTGTACACGAACTCGGCGATCCACACGCTCGCGCACAGCTCCTGGGCGCAGGTGATGATGCTCGCGGGTGCGGCGGAGCTGGGGCTCGCGCGCGGGAAGCTGAAGAGCCCGTACTGGCGGCTGACGACGGCGCTGGCCCTGTTCGTCTCGGGCTCGGCCTTCCTCGTCCACGAGGCGAATCCGTGGTTCTTCCAGCGCTCGGCCTTTCTCCATCACCTCAACGGCTGGGTGCTGATCGCGGCGACTCCGGTGGCGGTCGCGCGCGCGGTCCGGCCCCGGTCGGTCGTCTTCGGCGGCGCGTTCGCGCTCGTGTTCGTCGTGGTCGCGGTGATCCTGTTCTCCGACCGCGACCTGGCCCCGGTCTTCGGCCACCTCTCACCGCTCGCCGGAGCGCCGCACCGGTGAAACGGGCGCTCGTCGCTGTTGCGCTCGCGGCTCTCGCCGTGCCCGGGACGGCGTTCGCGCACGCGAGCCTGACCTCCGGCACGCCGTCCTACGGCCAGCGCCTCGCGGCTTCCCCGGCGCAGGTGCTGCTCCACTTCGACCAGGGCGTGAAGGCGTTCCCACGCTCGATCCTAGTCCTGACGGTCGACGGGAGGGTCGTCTCGGGCCCGGCGCGGAACGGGACCGACCCTCACGACATGGTCGCCTCGCTGCCGCGGCTGCCGAAGGGCGGCTACACGATCCGCTGGTACGCGCTCTCGAGCGACAGTCACACCGTCTCCGGCGTCTACACGTTCGGCATCGGCACGGCGGCGCCGCCGATCATGCAGGCCTACGGCGCGTCGGGGCCGACGCACACGGAGGACGTCGTGCGCTGGCTCTACTTCCTCTCGCTAGCGCTGCTGATCGGCGGGCTCGCCTTCCGCCTCGTGGTGCTGCCGGCTGCGATCCCCACGGCGGCCGAGCGCCGCTCGTTCATCGTGATGGGTATCGGCGTGGTGCTCGTGCTCGAGGTCGGGATCGCGGCGTTCCTGCTCCGCGCGGAGGATGCGCTCCAGCTGCCCTTCTCGAAGCTGCTCTACGGCGACCTGTCGCCGATCGCGAAGGGGACGCGCTTCGGACTGGCCTTCCTTGCCATGACGCTGGGGTATGCGGTCGTCGCGGCGCTCGTGTTCCTGGCCTGGCTCACCGACCGGATCCGGCTCCTCTGGCCGGCGCTCGTGCTCGCGCTCGTGTTCGAGTCCGGCCTCAGCCTCTCGGGACACTCGGCGGTGGACGCGGGCGCCTCGTGGCTCTCCGAGCTCGCCGACTTCGTCCATCTCGCGGCCGCGTCGATCTGGGTGGGCGGGCTCGTGATGCTCGCCGCGGTCGTCTGGCCGAGCGCGAAGGAGTTGCGGCGGAGCGCGTTCCTTCGCTTCTCGCGGGTCGCGACGGTCTGCATCGCGGTGATCCTTGCCGCCGGTGTCTACCTGAGCGTGCTGCGGCTGCCGCACGTGAGCGATCTCTGGACGCAGGGGTACGGGCAGGTGCTGCTCGTGAAGCTGTCGCTCGTCGCGGTTGCGCTCGCGTGGGGCGCCGTGCACCACTTCGTGGCGCGGCCGGCCCTGGAGCGCGGCCAGAACGACATGCTCCAGCGGCTCCCGCGGAGCCTGATCGGCGAGAGCCTCGTGGGGATCTCGATCCTCCTGCTCGCGGCGGTGCTCGTGAACTCGAAGCCGCCGCCGCAGCCGCCGAAGACATCGGTGCAGGCGGCTCGGGCGGGGCGCTGAGACCCGGCAGGTCCCGTCCCTAACCCCCACCCACCCACGGGGTGGTGACTGTAGCGGGTCGCGGTGCGCGGCTTTGTCTCGAGTTCGTGCCGATTCTCCGCGCGCCGTTGGGTGCGCCGCCGCCGGCGCCGGCCAGCTAGCGTACGGTCGATGCTGTACGCGATCTCCGGCGGCGCGGGATTCCTGGGTCTGCACCTCTCGAGGCGGCTCCTAGCCGACGGACACACCGTGCGCACGCTCGACGTCGCGCCGCTCGACGACGTCGAGCTCGAGCGCTCCGTCGAGGAGATCCGGGGCGACGTGCGCGATCTCGAGGCAGTTCGCAGGCTCGTCGACGGCGCCGACGTCGTGATCCATTCCGCGGCGGCGCTGCCGATCCAGGCCTCGCGCGCGCAGATCCGGTCGGTCAACGTCGGCGGGACCGAGAACGTCCTCCTGGCGGCGAAGGGCTCCGGAGTCGGCCGCGCCGTGCTCGTCTCCTCGACAGCGGTCTACGGCGTGCCGGTGAAGCACCCGATCGAGGAGACGGATCCGCTCGTGGGAGTCGGCCACTACGGCGAGTCGAAGATCGACGCCGAGGCGCTCTTCCGGGTCGCGGCGGTCGAGTCGACGATCATCCGGCCGAAGACCTTCATCGGACCCGAGCGGCTCGGCGTGTTCGAGATCCTGTTCGACTGGATCCGCGAGGGGCGCCGCATCCCGATCCTCGGCGACGGCTCCAATCGCTACCAGCTGCTCGCGGTCGAAGATCTCGTCGACGCGATCGTGCGCGCCTCGACCGTGCCCGAGGCCGCCGGCGAGGCGATCAACGTGGGTGCGACGGAGTTCGGCACCGTCCGCTCGGACCTCCAGGCGTTGATCGACCACGCCGGCTCCGGCGCGCGGCTGCGGCCGATTCCGCACCGGCCCGCCGAGGTCGTCCTGCGCGGGCTCGAGCTCGCCCACCTCTCTCCGCTCGCCGAATGGCACTACAAGACCGCATACCGGGACTCCTTCGTGGACGTCTCCAAGGCCGAGCGGCTGCTCGGCTGGAGCCCGCGCCTTTCCAACGAACAGGCGCTGATCGAGACGTACGACTGGTATCTCGCACACAGAGGCACGCAGAGCGCCGCGGGCGTCACCCACCGGGTGCCGTGGAACCAGCAGGCGCTGGGGCTCCTCAAGAAGATCAGCTGATGCTCGTCCTCGCTCGCAGCCAGGTCGAGGAGCTGCTCGACCTCGACGCACTCGTGGACGCCGTCGCCGCCGCGCAGGCCGACCTCTCCGCCGGGGCAGCCTCGATGCCGCCGCGGATCGCCGCGCTCGTGGAGGAGCAAGGCGGGCTGCTCGGGGTGATGCCCGCGTACCTTCCGTCGGCGGGGCTCGCCTGCAAGCTCGTGACGCTCTTCCCGCGAAACCGCGACCGCCACACCCACCAGGCGGCGATCATGGTCTTCGATCCGGCGAACGGGAGCCCCGTCGCCCTGATGGATGGGACCTACATCACGGCGACCCGCACGGCCGCAGCCTCCGCGCTCGCAACCCGCCTCCTGGCTCGGGAGGACGCGTCGGTCTTGGCCGTGCTCGGAAGCGGCGTGCAGGCGCAGTCGCACGGGCGCGCGCTTGCACGCGTGCGCGACTTCACGGAGGTGCGGGTGGCCGCGAGGGACCGGGGAAAGGCGGAGGCGCTCGCGGCGGAGCTCGGCGGCCGGGCGGTCGCCTCGTGGCAGGAGGCGCTCGACGGCGCCGACGTCGTGGCGGCCGCGACGCACACCGACGAGCCCGTCGTCCGCCGCGAGTGGCTCTCACCCGGCGTTCACGTCAACTCCGTCGGGCTCAACCAGAGCGGGCGAGAGGTCGACGCCGAGACAGTGGCGGAGGCGCTGCTCGTGGTCGAGTCGCGCGCCTCGTCGCTCGCGCCGCCGCCGGCCGGCGCTCCCGAGCTCGTCGGGATCGCGCCCGAGGCGGTGCACGCGGAGCTCGGCGAGCTGGTGCGCGGCGAGAAGGCGGGCCGTACCAGCGCCGATCAGATCACGCTCTACAAGTCGGTCGGTGTCGCCGTGCAGGATGTCGCGGCCGCGGTGCTCGTCCTCGAGGCGGCGCGGGCGAGAGGGATCGGGACCGAGATCGACCTGGGGGCCGAATGATCGAGGTGAAGGAAGGGCTCGAGGGCGTCGTCGCCGTCCGCACCAGGATCGCCGAGCCCGATCGCGAGGGCGGCGCGCTGCGGTACCGCGGCGTGGACATCGAGGAGCTCGTCGGTCACGTGCCGTTCGAGCAGGTCTGGGGCCTCCTCGTCGACGAGGCGCTCGAGCCGGGCCTGCCACCTTCCGAGCCGTACACGGAACGGGACTTGACCGGCGACGCACCGGCCGATCTCCAGGCAGTGACCGCCGCGCTCGGCGGCGAGTGGCGGCTCGGAAAGCTGATCGACATCACGGACGCCGAGGCGACGGAGGATCTGCGGCGGCTCTCCGCGACGATGATCTCCGTGGTCGCCCAGTCGGCCCGCGTCGCGGACGGCCACTTCGATCCCGTGGATCGTGCGACGGTCGCGAGCGGCGGCTCGACCGCCGAGCGGTTTCTGCTGGAGTGGCGTGGCGAGGCCGATCCAAAGCATGTCGGCGCGATCGAGACGTACTGGATCTGCACGGCCGAGCACGGCCTGAACGCGTCGACGTTCACCGCGCGGGTCGTCGCCTCGACGGGCGCGGACTGCGCCGCCTCGCTCTCCTCGGCCGTCGGTGCGCTCTCGGGCCCGCTCCACGGCGGCGCTCCGGCGCGTGTGCTGCCGATGCTCGACGCCGTCGCCGAGTCGGGAGACGCCGACGCCTGGGTGAAGGGCGCGCTCGACCGGAACGAGCGGATCATGGGCTTCGGCCACCGCATCTATCGTGCGGAGGATCCGCGGGCCCGGCTCCTCCGCCGTACCGCGAAGGAGCTCGGCGCGCCGCGCTTCGAGGTGGCCGAGGCGCTCGAGCAGGCGGCGCTCGCCGAGTTGCACGCCCGTCGGCCCGACCGCGTGCTCGCGACGAACGTCGAGTTCTGGTCGGCAGTCGTCCTGGACGTCGCCGACGTTCCGCCCGCACTTGCTCCCGCGATGTTCGGCTGTTCGCGGACGGCCGGCTGGTCGGCGCACATCCTCGAGCAGAAGCAGCTCGGCAGGCTCGTCCGTCCGTCGGCCGAGTATGTCGGGCCGGGCCCGCGCTCCCTCGGCGAGCTCTAGCGAATGCCGGATCTCGCCTCGTATCGCGACCGGTTCCCGATCCTGGCGGATACGACCTATCTGATCAACCACTCGCTCGGCGCAATGCCCGCGGCGGCCGAGGACCGGCTTGCGGAGTACGCGCGCACCTGGAAGACGCGCGGGGTCCGGGCGTGGGGCGAGGGCTGGTGGACGATGCCGATGGTGGTCGGCGACCAGATCGGCCGTATCGTCGGTGCCCCTGCCGGCTCGACGGTGATGCACCAGAACGTCGCCGTCGCCGAGGCGATCGTGCGCTCGTGCTTCCGGCCCGAAGGCGTGCGGAACCGCGTCGTGTACGAGGAGGCGAACTTCCCGTCGGTGCGCTACCTCTGGCAGGCGCAGCCCGACCTCGAGGTGGTGGTCGTCGCCGACGACGCGGCCATCGTCGACGCGATCGACGAGCGCACTCTCTTCGTCCCGATCAGCCACGTCCTCTTCAAGACCGCCGAGATCCAGGATGTTGAGCCCATCGTCCGGCGCGCGCACGAGGTGGGAGCGGTGGTGATCCTCGACGCCTACCAGTCGGCGGGGATCGTGCCGCTCGACGTCACGGCGCTCGGCGTCGACTTCGCGGTCGGAGGCTCGGTCAAGTGGCTGTGCGGGGGGCCGGGGAACGGTTGGCTCTACGTTCGCCCGGACCTCGCCGAGCGGCTCCAGCCGGCCTACACGGGCTGGCAGGCGCACGAGCAGCCCTTCGGCTTCGAGCCGGAGATGCGCTATGCCCACGGCGCCGCGCGTTTTCTGACCGGCACGCCGAACGTGCCGGCGCTGTTCGCCGCGACCCCGGGATACGACCTGATCGAGGAGGTGGGGGTCGACCGGATCCGCGAGAACTCGCTTCGCCAGACCGACCTGCTGATCCGTCTCGCCGACGCGGCCGGCTTCGAGGTGCGATCGCCGCGCGACCCCGCTCGCCGTGGAGGCACGGTCACCGTGCACGTGCCCGACTTCGAGGCGGTGCACCGCGAGCTCGGCGAGCGGCAGATCGTGTGCGACTTCCGTCCGGGCGCGGGGATCCGGCTCGGGCCGCACTACTTCAACACCGACGAGGAGCTCGAGCACGTGATCGCTCAGATCGGAGAGATCCTCGAGACGGGCGCGCACGAGCGCTGGCTCGGCGCGGCGGCGCGTTTCTGAATCGGCACAGTCGGGTCACAGACCCGTATGCGTTTTCGCGATACCGTCGATCGCGGTTAAGGCGGGAGGGGTCGGGTCCCGTTGTTTCCCGCGCGTGATCCTTAACGCGGTGGCTCGTGTCCGCGTAGCTCGTCCAGCAGCTCGTCGACGGGAACCAGGGGGTCGTCGCGATGGGCCGTCCAGCGTTCGAGCGCGGCCGCGGCGCCGCGCGCGATCCCGTCGTCGAGCCCGAGCGCTGCGTGGGTGTCGCCGATCTCGTGCATCTCGTCTGCCCATCGCCACGCTCGCGCCGCGGTTCGTCCGATGCGGTCTCGCGCCACGCCCTCGGCGGCGAGCTCATCGTCGAGGCCGTACGCGCGCGCGACCGCGAACGCCTGAGCTTCGAGCACCGCTCCGATCTTGTTCCAGCCCGCGAATGCCATCTTCAGCGCGGAGGCGGCGCCGACTCCGCCGGGAAGCGGCGTGGGCACGACCGGCTCCGCGAACAGCCCGCGCACGAGCTCGACGTCCCGAGCCTCCCCTGACAGGAAGAGGTGGATCCCGGTCTTTGCGGTGATCGAGCCGTCGACCGCCCGATCGAACAGCGCCGCGATCCGCTCGGCCCGCGCCGGCGAGATCGCGTTCGCGTCGACATAGATGCCGCCGAACCCGTGGCCCGCCACCTCCTGCGCCACGTCCTCGGCGAGGCTGGGCGGACAGATGCTCAGCACGACCTCGCTGCGGGAGACCAGCTCCGCGACCGTACCGACGTCCGCGAAGCCGGCGGCCCTCGCGGCCGTCGCGCCGCTGCGGCCCTCGCTCGCCCAGAGCACCTCGCCCCGCACCGCGGCGCCGACCGTGGCGCCCATCTCGCCGGGAAACAGGAGGCCGACTCGCATCCGGGCGACTGTACCCCGAGGCCGGGCCCGAAAGAGCGTCTTGCGGGCACTCGCCGCCGTTCCTAGGCTCGCGGAGGTGCAGCGACACCTTCCCGTCGTCCTCGCGGCAGTCGTCGCAGTGCTCCTCGTCGCGGTGTTCCTTCCGGGCCACAGGAGTCGCAGTCACGCCGTTCATGCCAAACCGGCCCTGACGCCGGGCGCCCTCAACCCCGACGTGACCCAGGCGACGATCGGCTCGACAATCTGCGTGCAGGGTTGGACGAAGACGGTGCGTCCGCCGTCGGGCTACACGCACGCGCTCGAGCTCCGCCAGCTCGTGCAGTACGGCGAGAGCGGCCCGACGAGCAATTTCCAGGAGGATCACTTCATCAGCCTCGAGCTCGGCGGTGCGCCGACAGATCCGCGCAACCTCTGGCCCGAGCAGCAGCCGCGCGCAGGCCAGGTCGACAAGATCGAGAACCAGCTCAACCAGGAGGTGTGCTCGGGGAAGATCAGCCTCGCCGAGGGCAGGCGCCGCGAGGCCGAGCTGAAGTACAGGGACGGCTAGATCAGATCGAGCAGACGCCTCGCGTAGCCCGGCGCGGTCGGCTCGTCCTCGTGTCGGAAGAACACCCAGCTCTCCGGGCCGTCGCGAAGCTCCACGGCGAGGGCTGCGATCCGGTCGTCCGGGTAGGGCGGCTCGCGCAGCCGCACGAAGCGGAATGCCGACTGCCGCTCGAGGTCGTTCACCACCGCGACCTCGGGCGGCAGCTCGACGCCGGCCCACGACGGGTGGCGGAAGTCGAGCGCGAGCCGCACGGCGGGATCGACCGAGCCGAGCAGGAGCGCGAGGAGCCCCTCGTCACGCTGCTGCTGGATCTGGACGCGGATCGGGCCGAGGCGGTCTCCGAGCAGTGCGACCCGCTCGACGAACGGGGCGACGCGGTCGAGCCGGTAGAGCGGCAGCTTCGGCGCGAACGTGAAGCCCGGTGGGACCCGCTCTGCCCAGCGGCGGAACTGATCCTCCGCCGGCAGGCGATATCCCGTCGTGTTCAGCTCGACCGTGTCGAACCGCTCGGCGTAGAACTCGAGAAAGGAGTCCGGCTTCGAGCCCTCCGGGTAGAAGCCGCCCCGCCAGGTCGGATACGACCAGCCGGACGTGCCGACGTGGATCACGTCAGAGCGGGCGGAAGAGATCGACCGCGTTGCCGTCAGGGTCGAACACCTGCGCGTAGCGCTGGCCCCAGAAGGCGTCCCACGGCGCGGCCTTGCTCTCGAACCCGGCCTCGACGAGGCGCGCGTGCACGGCGTCCACATCGCACTCGAACGCGAGCGACATCCTCTGACCGGTCGGAGGTGACCAGCCCGGGTCGATCTGCCGGATCAGCTCGATCGGTGTCCCACATCAGGCGAACGCCGTTCGGCAGGGTGATCTCGAAGTGGTCCTCGCCCTCCGTAGGCTCGGGTACCTCGAGGCCGAGCGTGCGGTAGAAGCGCGCCGACTCGGCGACGTCGCCCGAGACGATTCCGATCGCGGCGAGGTGCGTCATCCTGGCAGCACGCTAGCATCGAGATCCGATGGCGACCACGGAGCAGCTCATGGCCGAGCACACGATCAGCGTCCTGGACCACGGCTTCGTCCGTCTCGACGAGGCGATGGCCTCCGACCTCTCGGTCGTGAACGCCGCGCGCGTCTCGTTCGCCCGCCGCAAGGAGGAGATGGACGAGTCCGACGAGGGCCTGATCCGCTTCCTGATGCGGGAGCGCCACGGCACGCCGTTCGAGCACAACGCGTTCCGCTTCCACATCCGCTGCCCGATGTTCGTCGCCCGCGAGTGGTTCCGCCATCGCATCGGCTCGTTCAACGAGTTCTCGATGCGCTACGCGAAGGCCACGGACGACTTCTACGTCCCCGAGCCCGACGACGTGAGGACGCAGGTCGGCAAGCCCGGCGCGTACTCGTTCGAGCCGGTCTCCGGCGAGCTGGCCGAGACGACTCGCGCCGAGCTCCAGGCGGTGTACGAGCACGCGTATGCGACGTACGAGCGGCTCGTCGAGCAGGGAGTCGCCCGCGAGCTCGCCCGCTCGGTGATCCCCGTCGGGGCCTACACCGAGTTCTACTGGACGGTCAACGCGCGGGCGCTGATGAACTTCGTCTCGTTGAGGGCGGCCGACGCGGCCCAGCTCGAGATCCGCCGCTACGCCGAGGCGGTCGAGCGGCTCTTCGCCGAGCGGATGCCTGTCACGCACGCAGCGTTCGTCGCGAACGACCGCACCGCGCCCTAGATCCGGGCGGTTCGAAGCACGATCGGCTCGCCGTGCTCGCCGGAGAGGTGCCGTGCCACCACCCAGCCGTCGAACGTCTTCAGCTTGTACGGCGCGTTGAGGCGGACGTCGGTGCCGCTCGAGCTCACGATGAAGGTGCCGCACGAGGCGACGGGCTTGCCCTTCCGCGTGAGCAGAAGCTCGTAGTAGCCGCCCGAGGGCAGCTGCCTGAGGCCCTGGACGGAGAGCCTCATCGGCCAGTTCCCGGCCGAGTCCTGGTTGCCGACCTCGAGCGATCCCGTCGCGCTCGGCCCCTGAAGCTCGGCCACCCAGGCGGTGTGGAAGCCGCTGCCGTGCTTCTGGCCCCAGGCGAAGCCGCCCATCAGCGCCACCAGCGCGATCGCGGCAGCGGCGGCGAGCGCGGTGTAACGCCGCCTGTTTGGCAGGAACGTGACCTTCGGCTCGGGGTTCGGCGCGTGCTCGAGACCGGGCGGCAGCTCGGGCGGTGGCCCGGCGATCAGAAGTGCCTCGTGCGCGCCGAGCATCTGCTCGCGCTCGCCGGCGGGAACGTCGGCGCCGATCAGTTCGTCGAACTCGGGTCCGGTCACAGGGTCTCTCCTTCGAGCAGCGTCGCGAGCCTGGCCAGGCCGCTGCGGGTGCGGGTCTTGACGGTACCGAGCGGGATGCCGAGGTAGCCCGCCACCTCGCTCTGCGAGAGGCCGCCCCAGTAGGCGAGCTCGAGCGCCTCGCGCTCCGACTGGGGCAGCTCCTCGAGCGCACGGTGAACGCGCCACGAGACGAATGCCGCTTCGGCCCGCTCGGGTGGCCCGAGCTCGCCGGACGGCGTGTCGGGGACCTCGGCGACCGGGTCGCGGCGCGCGCGGGCGCGGTCGACGATCGCGTTGCGCGCCACGGCGTAGAGCCACGGCGCGGCGGCGCCGCGCTCGGGCCGGTAGTTGGATGCCGAGCGCCAGACCGAGGTGAATGCCTCCTGCACCGCGTCCTCGGCCCGGCCGCGGTCGCCCAGCATCCGGAGCGCGAGCCCGTAGAGCGGGCGGGCGTAGCGCCGGTAGAGCGCCTCGAAGGCGCCGCGGTCGCGCGCGGCGATGCGGCCGAGCAGGTCGGCGTCGGTCGCGCGCTCGGGCGCTGGCGTGTCTATTTCGCGCGCGGCTGCGGCAGGCATGGACAGTGCGAGCTCCATCTCGTCATCGTGACTACGCATCCGGAGCCCGTCCGGTTTGCAGGAGGCGGCCGCCGTCGACGACGAGCGTCGTCCCGGTCACGAACCCGGCGCCGGCGAGGTAGAGGATCGCGCCCGCGATGTCGTCGGGCGAGCCGACCCGGCCGACGAGCGTCTCGGCCGCGCGCCGCTCCTCCGAGCCCGGCTCGACCGCAACCGGCCCGGGCGCGATCCCGCACACCCGCACCTCAGGCGCGAGCGCGCGCGCGAGGGCCTTCGTCAGCATCGACTGGGCGGCCTTGGCCGCGCTGTGCGGTGCGAACGAAGGCCAGGGCTGGAGCCCGGCTACGTCCTCGAGCATGACCACGAGCCCGCGGCTCGCGGCGAGGTGGGGCGCGGCGGCCTGGGTGACGAAGAAGCTGCCCTTGGCGGTCGCGCCGAACGCCTCGTCCCAGTCGGACTCGCTCACCTCGGCGACAGTGCGAGGCGTGAAGCCCGCGCCGGCCCCGTTCACGAGCACGTCGAGGCCGCCGAGCTCGGCCACCGACCGCTCGACGAGCGCGCGCGCCTCGTCGGGCCTCGAGACGTCGCCGTCGCCGCGGCCCGCCGCGATCACGTTCCAGCCGGCCCCGCGCAGCAGCTCGGCGAGCGCGGCTCCGAGCTTGCCCGTGCCGCCGGTGAGGAGAGCGCGCATCCGTCAGTGATAGCACGACGGATGCGCGCCTCCCGTGGTACCTAGCTCCCGCGCGCCTCGAACCGCGACGCGACCGCGTCCCAGTTCACGACGTTCCACCAGGCGGCGACGTAGTCGGCCCGGCGGTTCTGGTAGTTGAGGTAGTACGCGTGCTCCCAGACGTCGATGCCGAGCAGCGGCACGTCGTCCTGGAGGATCGGGCTGTCCTGGTTGGGCAGCGAGTAGACCGCGAGCCCGGTGCCGTCCCAGACGAGCCAGGACCAGCCGGAGCCGAAACGGCCCATCGCGGCGGTGTTCACCGCTTCCTTCAGCGCGTCGAAGCTGCCGAACGTGTCGTCGATCGCGCTGCCGAGGTCGCCCCCCGGCTCGCCGCCGCCGCCCGGGGCCATGATCTCCCAGAACAGCGTGTGATTCGCGTGCCCGCCGACGTTGTTGCGAACAGCGGTGCGGATGCTCTCAGGGATGATGTCGAGCTCCGCGAGCACCGACTCGACCGGGCGGTCGGCCCACTCGGTGCCGTCGAGCGCCTTGTTGGCGTTGTCGACGTAGGCCTGGTGGTGCTTGTCGTGGTGGATCTGCATCGTCTGCGCGTCGATCGTCGGCTCGAGCGCCGCGAAGTCGTATGCAAGAGGTGGGACGCTGTACGGCATCTGCTTCTCCTTGTCCGGTCGACCCGTCGCCCTAAGGATATGCTCCGGCCCGTCCCGTCGAGCTGGAGGGTGAGATGGCGAACTTCGATGAGATCAAGCCCCGCGAGCTGAAGCCGGCCCTGTACGAGCTCGACGGAATCTCGCGCGCCTCGGTCGAGGCGCACTACAAGCTGTACCAGGGCTACGTGAACAAGCGGAACGAGATCCTCGGCAAGCTCGAGGGCGTCGACCTCTCCGCCGCGAACCAGGTCTACTCCGAGCTGCGCGCGCTCAAGGTCGACCTCTCGTTCGCGATCGGCGGGATCAAGAACCACGAGCTGTACTTCGAGCACCTCGGCGGCACCGGCGGCGACCCCGACGGCGCGATCGGCGGGCTGATCCGCCGCGACTTCGGCTCGGTGGACGCCTGGCGCGCCGACCTCAAGGCGACGGGGATGGCCGGCCGCGGCTGGGCCTGGACGGCCTACGACTGGGACGAGCGGCGCCTGTTCAACTACGTCGGCGACGCCCAGAACAGCTTCCCGATCTGGAACGCGACACCGCTGGTCGCGCTCGACGTCTACGAGCACGCGTACTTCCTCGACTACCAGACCGACCGCGCCTCGTACATCGACGCGTTCCTCGCCAACCTGGACTGGGGCGTCGTCAACGGCTGGGTCGAGGCTTACCGGATTCCGCAATAGGCATCCTCGTCTCCGTCCTCGCCGGCTACCTGGCCGGGTCTCTGCCCTTCGGGTACTGGCTCGTCAGGATCGGCAAGGGCGTCGACATCCGGACGGTCGGCAGCGGCAACATGGGCGCGTCGAACGTCTGGCGCACGTACGGGACGAAGTACGGCCTCGCGGTGATCACGCTCGACGTCGCGAAGGGCTTCGTCCCTGCGTTCCTCGCCACGATGTACGTGAGCAAGCTCGCCGGGGTGCTCGCGGGCCTGGCGGCGATGCTCGGTCACGCGCGGCCTCTCTTCCTCCGCTTCAGCAAGGGCGGGAAGATGGTCGCGACGGGCGGTGGCGCGTTCCTCGGCGTCGCGCCCCTGCCCGGGCTGATCTGCCTCGGGATCTGGATCGTCGTGTTCCTCGACCACGCGCTACGCGTCGGTCGCGTCGATCGTGACGGCGGTCTCCGTGGTCGTGCTGACGATCGTCTTCGGCGAGCCGTGGCCGGTGATCGCGTTCGCCGGCGTCGCCGCGGTTGCGGTGATCGTCCTCCACCGCGCGAACCTCAAGCGCCTGCGCGCCGGGACCGAGAACCGGGCGACGCTGCCCTTCAGGCGCGCCTCGGGCTCAGGGGCGTAGCCAGGCGGCGAGCGTCGTGTCGCGCGAGCGGTGGACGCCGTCGGCCAGCTCGCCTCGCAGCTCGCCCACCGTGCCCTCGCGCTCGGCGAGCACGTCGTGGTTGTGGATCGTCTCGAGGTTGACCTGCCGCGACCAGACGAAGTCGTCGTCGGAGAGCTCCGGGTACGTGTCGAGGGTCTCCTTCAGCGCGAGCCGCACCGAGTCCTCGACGAAGCGCGGCTGGAGGTGCGCGTGCTCGACGACGAACAGCTCGTCGGGGCGCTTCAGCAGCTCGTAGACGGGAGCGCTCATCGACCGCTCGACGATTCCCGCGAGATCCTCGGCGTTGAGCTGGAGCTGCGTGCCGACGATCAGCGTGCCGATCCCGCGCTGGTTGTGCGTGGCGAGCGGGACGAGCTCGAAGATCCGCTCGATCTCGTCGCCGCCGAAGCCGGCTTCGAGGAGCCGCTCCGAGGCCTTGTTCCGGACGAGCCCCTGTGCGCAGGGGCACGCGTTCCAGCCTGTCTGCTCGACGCCGACGGCGCGACGGACGCCGTGCTCCGAGGCGGCGGCGATGCCGATGATCGAGAAGAGGTCGCGGGTGGCGAGCTTCGAGACGGGGGTCTCGCGCTCGAGCGGATAGCGGGCGACGATCTTCACCTCGGCGCGCAGCGCCTGCTGACGCGAGACGATGTGCGAGGCGATGTGCTCGGCGAGCTGCTCGACGAGGAGCGCCTCGCCGATCACGACCTCCTCGATCGCCTCCTCGAACAGCTCGGGGAAGCGCGACATGTGGACGCCCTTCTGGGCCGGGTCGAGGTCGACCGCGCACTCGATGTCGGCGGCGACCAGCTTCTCGCTGCCGCCGTAGCTGAGGCGGATCGCCTTGGACACGCCGCGCACGCCGGCGCGCGAGAGCCCGAGGCGCACGTCGGGCGCCGAGGCCTGGAGGTCGTCGTGCGGAGCGAGGCGGTGGTCCATATGCTCAGCACGGTACCAGGGGGCCTGTGACCGACGACATTTCCTTTTCTCGCCTCGCCACGCTGGCCTGCCACGACCTGCGGACGCCGCTCGCCACCGTCCACGGGTTCGCCCGCACGCTCGAGCAGAGCGAGCTCGAGGAGCCGGCGGCGGGCTACGTGGCGATGATCGGCCAGGCGTCGGCCGAGCTCGCCGAGCTGATCGACGAGCTGGCGCTCGCCGCACGGATCGACGGCGGGCGCTACGACCCGGTGCTGCGCGAGGTCGACTCGCTGGAGCTCGCGCGCGCGGCTGCGGAGCGGCTCGGGGAGGACAGGGTCATGGTGAGCGGCAGCGGGGACGACTGTCCGCGTCGATCCGGACCCTGCCGCGCGGTCGCTCGCGGCGCTCGCCCAGTCCGCGCTCCGCCACGGCGGGCTCGAGATCGTGGAGCTCGTGGTCGGCGGGCGTGAGCTCCGGCTGGTGCGGGTTACCCGGGCCGCGGCTCCGGTCGTGCTCGGCGAGCAGCTGCGCGACCTCGGCGCGGGGGTCGCGGTGCGTCACCTTCGCGCTCTCGGCGCGACACTCGAGCTCGACGGCGAGACGCTGGTGCTTTCGCTGCCGGCCTAGACGGCGACGGCGAACACGTCGCCGGGCTCGTAGCAGCCGCGGCACCGCGCTTCGTAGGAGTCGAGCGCGCCGACCTGGATCGTCTCGCCGCTGAACGGGGCGGGACGGCCGTCGACCAGTCGCTGTGTCATCGTCGCCGGGCCGCCGCAGCGGTGGCAGACGGCCTGCAGCTTGTCGACGAACTCGGCGAGGCAGAGCAGCTCGGGCATCGCGCCGAACGGCTCGCCGCGGAAGTCGTTCTCGAGGCCGGCGGCGACGACCCGCGCGCCGCGCCCGGTGAGCTGCCGGACGACCTCGACGATCCCGGCGTCGAGGAACTGCACCTCGTCGATCCCGACCGCCTGGCAGCCGGCGGCGAGCGCGAGGATCTCGTCCGAGCCGTCGACCCCGACCGCGCGCATCTTCGCGCCGGCGTGGCTGACGACGTGGGCGACGTCGTAGCGGTCGTCGATCCGCGGCTTGACGATCAGCGCGCGCTGGCCGGCGATCTCGGCGCGGCGGAGGCGCCGGATCAGCTCCTCGCTCTTGCCGCAGAACATCGGCCCGCAGACGACCTCGAGCCAGCCGCCGCGTTCGGGAACGTTGCGAATCACGCCGCGACTCTAGTGACCGCGCCGGACATGTCCCGGGGTCAGGCACCGGGACATGTCCGGACTGGAGAGGAGGGCTCATGGTTGCTGGGATCCGGGGCAGGTCTGACTGCCCGAACGACACGTCTGGAGCGGACGCCTACGTCACGTCTTTGTGTCGGACCCGCGGGCTAGCGGAGGAGCCGCGAGAGGCGCCGGTCCTTCAGTACCCGGCCGCCGGTCTGGCACCTCGCGCAGTAGTAGATCGTGTGCTCCTCGAAGTCGACACGGCGGAGCGGCTCGCCGCAGACGTGGCACGGCTCGCCGAGGCGGTTGTGGATGCGGTAGACCTTCGCGTCGGCCGCGCCTCGCTCGCGAAGCTCCAGCCCGCGCTCAAGCTCGGCGTCGATCGCGGCCGCGAGCCTCGCGACCTCCTCGTCGGAGAGCTGCGTCGAGAGCGCGTAGGGCGAGAGCCGCGCCGCGTGGAGGATCTCGTTCGCCCAGGCGCGGCCGATCCCGGCGAGCGCGCGCTGGTCGCGCAGGAACGCGTGCATCCGCCGCGGCTCGGAGCGGAGGATCTCGCCGAGCCGCTCCGGCCCGAGCCCGAGCGCCTCGGGCCCGAGGTGGGCGAGCTCCGCCTCGGCCTGCTCGGGCGTGAGCAGCCAGACTCCCGCGCGCTTCTTCTTCCCGGCCTCGGTCATCACGAGCTCGGCGCCGTCCGCGAAGCGCAGTCGGAACGCTGGGGTCTTCGGCCCCTTCGCGCCGGGGTCGAGGTAGCGCAGCCGGCCGGCGGTCATCAGGTGGACGACGACGACGAGCTCCCCGTCGTCGGTGGGAAAGAGCAGCCGCTTGCCGCGTCGCCGCGCTCCCGCGAAGCGTCGCCCCTCGAGCGCGCCGAGCGGCGGCGCGAAGGTCTTCAGCGTCGCGATATGCGCGGGTCCCGCCTTCTCGATCGGCGCAGCCGACACCTGCCCGTCGAGGGCTCGGCGCCACGCCTCCATCTCCGGCAGCTCGGGCAACTAGGCTCCTCCGGTGGACGTGATCAGGGTAGCCGTCACGCGCGGCGAGGTCGTCGAGGCGGTTCACCTCTTCCACGCCGCGGCCGTGCAGGACGGGGCGCTCGTCGGGGCGGCCGGCGACCCCGACCTCGTCGCGTTCTTCCGCTCGTCGGCCAAGCCGCTGCAGGCGCTGCCCCTGGCGCGCGCCCGCGACGACCTCGACGACCGCGACCTCGCGATCGCCTCCGCGTCGCACCTCGCCTCGCCCGACCAGCTCACCGCGGTTCGCGCCCTGCTCGTGAAGGCGCCGGCGAACGAGCACGACCTCGAGTGCGGCCACGAGCCGACGCGCCTCGAGCACAACTGCTCGGGCAAGCACGCGGGGATGCTCGCGCTCTGCCGCGCGCGCGGCTGGCCGCTCGAGGGCTACCGCCTGCCCGGGCATCCGGTTCAGCAGGGCTGCCTGGCCGAGGTCGCGGCCGCGGCCGAGGTCGACCCCGCGACGATCCCGACCGCGGTCGACGGCTGCGGCGTCGTCACCTTCGCGCTGCCGCTCGAGCGGATGGCGAACGCGTTCGCGCAGCTCGAGTCGCTGGACGCCGGCGCGCGGGTCGCCGCCGCGATGCGCGCCCACCCCGATCTGATCCGTGGGCCGCTCTCCGCCGACACGCGGCTGATGCGGGCGCTCCCGGGCTGGACGGCCAAGGGCGGCGCCGAAGGGCTGCTCTGCGCCGCGGGCCCGGACGGGCTCGGCGTCGCGCTCAAGTGCGAAGACGGCGCCTCTCGCGGGCTCGAGCAGGCGATACACTCCTTCCTGGCCTCGCTCGGCGTCGATCTCCCCGAGGCCGGTCCGGAGGTAGTCCGGAACAGCCGCGGTGAGGCCGTCGGCGAAGTCGCCCTGCTTTGACGAAAACTCGCCAAAAATCGGGGTTTGATAACGGTGCCTAGGTGTGTAACATCCGGTCCCTCGAAGGTGAGCCGGAGGAAATGGGTTCCGGCTCTTTGTGTGAGTGAGGCAGGTTAGTCCCCGTCAACCCGCGCGAGAAAGCCGAGGTCCATGCTCACCGTCGACATCTCTCTCCCAGACGTTGAAGAACTCCAGAAGCTCGTCACCGACGGGCAGGAGAAAGGGTTCCTCACCTACGACGAGATCGTCGCCGCGCTCGACGACATCGAGCTGACCAAGGAGCAGATCGAAGACTTCTACACCTACCTGATCGACCACTCGATCGAGCTGGTGGAGGGCGAGCAGCACAAGAGCCCGCCGCACGAGCAGCCCGCGCTCGCCCCGGAGGACGAGAAGAACGCCCCCAAGCTGGATCTCACCGTCGAGCCCTCGCTCGACTCGCTGCGGCTCTACCTTCGTGAGATCGGCAAGGTGCCGCTGCTGACCGCCGACCAGGAGGTCTACCTGGCCAAGCGGATCGAGCGCGGCGACATGACCGCGAAGACGCAGATGATCGAGGCCAACCTGCGCCTCGTCGTCTCGATCGCGAAGGGCTACCTCGGGCGCGGCCTCTCCTTTCTCGACCTGATCCAGGAGGGCTCGCTCGGGCTGATCCGCGCGGTCGAGAAGTTCGACTACCGCAAGGGCTACAAGTTCTCGACGTACGCGACCTGGTGGATCCGCCAGGCCGTGACGCGCGCGATCGCCGACAAGGCGCGCACGATCCGCATCCCGGTGCACATGGTCGAGAAGCTGAACAAGGTCGTGCACATCGAGCGCCAGCTCGTGCAGCGCCTCGGCCGCGAGCCGCGCCCGGAGGAGATCGCCGAGGAGCTCGAGATCACGACCGAGGAGGTGCGCGAGATCCTGCGCATGGCGCAGCTCCCCGTCTCGCTCGAGAAGCCGATCGGCGAGGACGAGGAGTCGGAGCTCGGCGACTTCGTCCCCGACGAGCAGGCCGAGTCGCCGTTCGACACGGCCTCGGTCTCGCTGCGGCGCGAGGACATCGAGAACGCGCTGGCCTCGCTGCCGGAGCGCGAGCGCAAGGTGATCGAGCTGCGCTTCGGGCTCAAGGGCGAGCAGCCCTGCACCCTCGAGGAGGTCGGCCGCGCGTTCGGGGTCACCCGCGAGCGGATCCGCCAGATCGAGAACAACACGCTGAAGAAGCTCGAGTCGCTGCCCGAGGCCCAGGGCCTCAAGGACTGCGTCTAGCGCCGGACGAGCTTCGGCGCGGCGAGCTTGACGCTGATCTCGCGGCCGTCGTCGAGATAGGGGTTCTTCGTGGTGCGGTAGTGGAGCACCCACGGGTGCTTGCCGCTCGGATGGAAGACGACGGTGCGCGAGCCGCCCGAGGGGACCATCACGGTCCGCTTCAGCCCGGGGGCGGTGAAGATCATCGGCGTGAGCTGGGTGTCCTTCGGGAGCCAGAGCCGTAGGGTCAGCGTCCCGTCCGTGCGGCCGCTTCGGTCGGGCCAGACGGTGAGGCGCCCGGCGTGGGCGAGCCAGCCGTCGGTGTAGAGACCCGCGACGAGGAGCGAGAGTCGCGGCGTCCCGACGGGCTTGTAGAGCTCGAGGCTCACGCCGCGCCCGACGAACTGCACGCCCGTGAACTCCGCCCGCGCGGCGAACGACTCGAACAGGATCGGGCCGGTGATCGGGTCGCGGCCGGCGACCATGCGCCCGTCGCCCGTGACGGTGAGCGGCGTGGCGCCGAACGCGTCGGTGGCCTCGGCGCCCGGGAGCAGGGTGACCCGGGTCACGCTCTTGTTCCAGAAGAGCTGCTCGGTGGCGCGGCCTCGCGGCGCGCCCAGTGTCTGGACGAGCGAGACGTCCTTCAGGCCGGTGCGGTCGATCCACGTGAGGTCGCGCGGCAGGTGCGAGGCGCGGACGTTGGCGGCGTTGGCGCGGTCGAACACGAACGAGCCGAGCGAGGCGAGCACGCAGGCGAGGCCGGCGAGGGAGAGCACGATCGCGGCTGCGTGCTTCCGGCCCACGAGCGCCACCGCGAGCACCGAGAGGATCCCGGCCGCGATCGCGACGATCAGCGTCCCGGTGCCGACGGAGAACAGTGCCTCGAGCCGGAAGACGGCGAACAGGAACGGCGAGTCCTGCTTGTTGTCGGCGGCGGTGAAGCCGGAGAGCGGCACGCGCACCGAGAGGAGGAGCATCGCCAGCGAGACGACGGCGACCACGAGCCGGTGCGGCCAGCCGCGCTTCACGTAGAGGCCGAAGGCGAGCGCGACGAGCGGCAGCAGCGCGAACAGGTAGCGCTCCTGGTAGCGGGTCGCCCCGCGCGCGGCGTAGACCGCGGCCTCGACGAAGATCCCGCCCGCCAGGAACAGCGCCATCGCGCCGAAGGCCCGCTCGACGCGGGTCCGCGGGCGGAGAAGCGCGAGCGCGAGCCCGACGAACGCCCCCGGGATCAGGATCCAGCCGGCCGAGTAGGCGAGCATCATCGTGTCGATCGCGGCCCACTTCAGCGCGGCGAGGACGGGCACGTTGGCGTGCGGCACCTGCGTGTAGTAGCCGAGCACGCGCGAGGGCCCGAGCGCGAAGACTCCGACCACCGGCAACATGAGGAGCGCGAACGTCGGCCAGTAGCGGCGCACGCGTCCGCGCTCGACGAGGAGCGCGGCGGCGATGAAGGCGATCGGCAGCACCGCGTACTGGATCCGCGCGAACGCGGCCAGCCCGGCGACCACGACGAAGGCGACCTGCAGCTTCCAGGTCGGCTTCTCGAGCGCGCGCACGGCGAGGTAGAGCGCGGTGAGGACGAGCGGGTAGGCGATCGGGTCGGCGAGCAGGAACGAGGCGAACAGGAGATCGGGCGAGGCGACCGCGAGCGCGGCGGCGGCGAGCGCCAGCCCGGCCCCGAGCCCGATCCGGCGGGCGAGCAGGTAGACGGGGATCGCGGCGAGCGACATCGCGAGCGCGTTCAGGCCGAGCGTGAGCCGGTAGGCGAGCATCGGGTCGTGGAAGAGCCAGAACGGCGAGGCGAGCAGCGGCTCGAGCAGCGCCGGGAAGTGGGCGGGCTGCCCGCGGATCGCGAGCTTGCCCGTCTCGGCGAGGCTGCGGGCGAGCGTGCCGTAGATGTACTCGTCGGGGAAGTAGAGCGGGGTCGCGTGCGCGAGCACGGCCGCGAGGCGGACGACGAAGCTCAGGCCGACGATTCCGGCGAGCGCGTAGCGCGCGGGGACCGCGGCGATTCGCGCTGCGCCGAGCGCGCGCGTGCTGGAGGCCGCATCGACTGCCACGGACTCGCTATCGGCACGGCGAGCCCGTCCCTTGATCGAGGGGTGCTAGAGGGTTGATGGGAAATCCGGCCGCCGTCGGGGGCGCTCCAGACCAAGCCGGGCAGTGCGGGCGGTCGTGGCGCGTAGCGGCGCTACGCGTCGCGGCCGAACGTGCTGATCCGGCGCCGTGTCTGGGGCGTCATCCGGCACGGCCGCATTTCGCATCAGGCCTCTAGTCGAGGAAGGAGACGTAGTCCTGCACCGGCCGGCGCTCGGGAGGCGCCGGTGCGGTTCGCGGCGCGCCGAGGTGGATCAGGCCGAGCACGCGCTCGCCGTCGGGGATCCCGATCGCCGCGCGCCCGGCGGGGACCCGCAGCACCCCGGGCGTGCGCCAGTAGCCGGCGAGCCCGTGTGTGTGCGCGCCGAGCAGCACGGCGTAGATCGCGCAGGCGGCGGCGCAGAGGTCCTCCTCGTCCTGCTGCTGTGCGCCCGTGAGCACGACCGAGGCCGCGACGAGAGTGGGGGCGCGGTCGAGCTTCGGCGCCTCCGTCGGGCCCGCCGCCTCCTTCAGCCGCGCGAGCGCTTCGGGCCCGAGCACGCGGAAGCGCCACGGCTCGGTCAGATGATGGTTCGGCGCCCACCGCGCCAGCTCGAGCAGCTCCTCGAGCAGCTCGGGCGAGACCGGCTCCGGCTCGAAGGTCTTGTGGGTGCGCCGTCCCCGGATTGCGTCAGTGGAGCTCCATCAGGAGGACGATCGTACGGGACGGCGAACTCAGGTGATCGCGCCATGAGCTCACTCAAGGTTCTCGCAGCGATCTCGGTCCTCGCCGAGGGTCTCGCGGCCGCGGCCGTGTTCATCCGCCGCGGACCCGGCCTTCGCTAGTTGTCCCCCGAGCAGTTCCTCGCACGGCCGCGGCGGACGCTGCTGCTCGCCTGCGCGGTGCTGCTCCTCGTGCTCGTCTGGGCGTTCGTCGTCCCCGACGGGACGCGCACCCTCGACCGGCACTGGTGGGAGTGGATGGAGGACACGTGGTCCCGGCCGGCCGGTCACGCGGCGCGCTTCCTCGCCTGGCTCGGGAACGGCTACGGGCGCGGGCTCGTCGTGGCGCTCCTCGCGCTACCGCTGCTCGCCCGGCGGCGCTGGCTCGGCCTGGCCGCGCTCGGAGCGGTCGAGCTGCTGACGCCGCTCACGACCGCGTCGCTGAAGGACCTCTCGGGCCAGGCGCGGCCGCCCGACCGGCTCGTGTACACGCACGGCTCGTCGTTCCCGTCGGGGCACACCTCGTATGCGGCGGCGACGCTCGTCGCGCTCGTCCTCCTCTACTCCGCGCCCGGGCCGCGCCGGCGCCTGTGGTGGGCGCTCGCGGCACTCGGCGTCGCGGCGATGGCGTGGAGCCGCACCTACCTCCACGCCCACTGGCTGAGCGACGTGGTCGCGGGCGGGGCGTGGGGCTGGGCGCTCGCGCTCGTCGTGTTCGGGGTCGCTCAGCTGGCGGCGAGCTCCGCGAGGTACGCGTCGGCCTTCGCCGGGTCCATGAACCACTCGAAGTAGTCGCGCGGGTCGTCGAAGCCGTTCACGAACCGACTTGCGATCCGCTGCTCGCCGTTCGCGGCGCCGAGCAGGTTCAGGACGTGGGGCGGCGGCGGGGTCAGGAGCGCGTTCGTCCAGCCGGCGACGAACTGCGCGTAGGCCCAGTACTGCTCGAACGTCTCCTGCATCCACGCGGCGTCGAACGGCCCGTCGGGGCGGGCGAGGATGCTCTCGAGATAGACGGCCGCGCACTTGGCGGCGTTGTTCGAGCCCTGGCCGGTGATCGGGTCGTTGAGCACGACGACGTCGCCGACGCCGAGCACGGCCGCGCCCGACGGCAGCGTGCCGACCGGCTTGCGCACCGTCGGCGGGAAGCGTCCCGTGAGGATCCCGTTCGGGTCGGTGAGCTCGACGTTCTCGCAGCGGGCGGCCTCCCACGGCATGAACGTCTCGAGGATCCACTTCGACTTCGCGAGGTGCTCCTCGGGGGTCGTCACGTCGCCCCAGCAGTCCATCGGCCCGCCCGGGACGCCCTCGAACACCATGATCTCGCACTCGCCCGTGGTCGTGAGCGACGGGAAGACGAAGTACTCGCCGACACCGGGGACGAGGTTGAAGCAGACGGCGGAGAACTCCGGCCGCGGGGTCATCCCGGTCACGTAGGTGAGCGCGAGCGCGCGCATCGGCTGGTCGAAGGTCGAGCGCTCGGCGTCGCGCTCGAACAGGCCGGCGATCTCGCCCTTGCCGGCGGCGACGAGCACGAGGTCGTGCGAGCACGCGTAGCGCTCGAGGTCGTCGACGGTCGCCTCGTGGATCACGAGCTCGCCGCCGAGCGACTCGAAGTGCTCCATCCAGCGCGGCATCTTCAGGCGCTGGTCGGTCGCCTGCGCGGGCCGGTCGAGGCGCGCGGCCCAGTCGATCGCCTTCTGGCCCGGAGCCTCCGGGTTCGGGACCGCGAAGCTGATCCCCTCGACGTCCGGGCAGGTCTCGTCCCAGAAGTCGATCCCGAGCGCGCGCTCGGTGTCGAGCGCGCTCGCGAACATGCACTGGCTCGACATCACGCGCCCGTCGTGGATCTCCTGGCCCGTCCTGTTCGAGACGACGGTCACGTCGAGCCCCGCCTGGCGCAGGCCGATCGCGAGCTGCAGGCCCGCCTGGCCGGCACCGATGATGGCAACGCTGGTCATTGGGCGCTCCTCCTCGTCATTCCATGAGTTTCGGGATCGCGGGGACGGCCTGCTCGGGCCCCATCGCGGAGTAGCCGCCGTCCACCGACCAGTCGGCCCCCGTGACGAAGCTCGCGTGGTCGGAGCAGAGGAAGGCGACGACCTGCGCGACCTCCTCGGGGTCGCCGACGCGGCCGAGCAGGTGGAACGGCGCCGCCACGGCGTCGGTCTTCGCCCGGTCGCCGCCGGTGAGCTCGTCCATCACCTTCGACCAGGTCCAGCCCGGCGAGACGGAGTTGACGCGGATGCCGTCGGGCGCGAGGTCCATCGCCATGTTGCGCGTCAGCTGGACGAGCGCCGCCTTCGAGACCGGGTAGAGCCAGCGGCCGGTCTGCGCGACCCCGGCCGAGATCGAGGTGAAGTTGACGATCGCGCCGCCGCCCTGGGCGACGAGGTGCGGGTGGACGGCGCGCGCCAGCATCGCTGCGCTGACGACGTTGACGTCGAGCGCGCTCGCCCAGTCTGCCCGCGGCGAGGCGAAGCCCTCGTCGAGATAGGAGCAGGCGAGGTTGACGAGGATGTCGAGGCGGCCGAAGCGGTCGAGCGCGGCGGCGACGCAGGCCTCGACCTGGGCGTCGTCGGTGATGTCGGTGTGGGTGAAGAGGACGCGGTCGCCGAGCTCGGCGGCCAGAGCCTCGCCGGGCGCGTCGTCGATGTCGGCGATCGCGACGGCCGCGTCGTTCGCGTGCAGCTCCCGGACGACGGCGCGGCCGATGATGGTCGAGCCGCCGGTGACGATCGCCGTCTTCCCTGCGAGACCTCTCAGCATCCGGGCCGACTCTAACGCGTCGGCCGGTATAGGATCCGCCCATGCGCCGCCTCGCCCTGGCCGCCGTTCCCGTCGCCTGCCTCGCGTTTCTCGCCGCCGGGTGCGGCGGGAAGAGCCAGCCGGCGGCGGTGCCGACGAACGACTGGGCGAACAGCGTCTGCGGCGCCCTCGTCACCTGGACGACGACGGTGAAGTCGCTCGCGACGAACATCAAGTCCAACCCGACGAAGGCCGGCCTCCAGGACGCCGTCACCCAGGCGGAGGACGCGACGAAGACGCTCTCCAGCAGCCTCAAGAGCCTCGGCAAGCCGGACACGTCGGTGGGGCAGCAGGCGAAGAGCGACATCAGCACGCTCGCCGACGAGCTCACAGGCCGACGTCGACAAGATCAAGAGCTCGGTGAACGGCGCGTCCGGCGTCTCCGGCACGCTCACCGCGATCTCGACCGCGAGCTCGACGCTTCGTGACGATGGGGCAGCAGGTCTCGGCGACCTTCGGCGAGCTGCAGAAGCTCGATGCGAAGGGTGAGCTGGAGAAGGCCTTCTCGAGCTCCGCCTCGTGCAAGCAGCTCACCAGCGGCGGCTGAGCCCCGGCCGTGTGCCGCTGGCTCGCGTACTACGGTGATCCGATCCCGCTCGAGTTGCTGCTGTTCCGCCGGCAGCACTCGCTGATCGACCAGAGCCTCCACTCGCGGCTCGGCGCGACGACGACGAACGGCGACGGCTTCGGCGTCGGCTGGTACGACGGCGGCGAGGAGCCGGGCCTCTACCGCAGCGTGCACCCTGCGTGGAACGACCGGAACCTGAGAGACCTCGCGGCGCACATCTCCGCGCCGGTCTTCTTCGCGCACATCCGCGCCTCGACCGGGACGCCGATCCAGGAGACGAACTGCCACCCGTTCCGCCACGGGCGCTGGCTCTTCATGCACAACGGCGCGGTGCGCGAGTTCGAGAAGGTGCGCCGCGACCTGATGCTCGAGATCGACCCGGAGCTCTTCCCGCTGCTCCAGGGGTCGGCCGACTCGGAGGTCCTTTTCCTCCTTGCGCTGACCTTCGGGCTCGAGGACGACCCGGTCGCCGCGCTCGAGCGGATGGCCGGGTTCGTCGAGGAGGTCGGCGAGCGCCACGGCGTCGAGCACCCGCTGATGATGTCGGTCGCGGCGACGGACGGGACGAAGATCGTCGCCGTCCGCTACTCGAGCGAGCACGACTCGCGGTCGCTCTACTTCAGCACCGACGCGAAGGCGCTCAAGCAGCAGCACCCCGAGCTCGAGGAGGTCCAGGCGCTCTCCGACGAGGCGCGCGCGATCGTCTCGGAGCCGCTCGGCGACGTGGTGGGCGCCTGGAACGAGGTACCCGAGTCGATGGTCGGCATCGTCCAGCCGGGCCAGGACGAGATGCACCCGTTCACGCCGCGCCGCTGATTCACAGGGGATTCCCAGGCCGGCGCGATACGTTGGCCCGCATGGACGAGGACAGGGATCACCTGACCACTCGCCGCGACTCACTCGTCAAGGCAGGCGGGCTCCTCGTTGCAGCGCTCGGGGCGAAATCCGTCCTCACGGGCGGAGCGGCGGCCGCGACCGAGGGGACCGGTCCGGCCGCCGTCGCCTCGGGCGCGCTCACGTGCGTGCTGACGCCCGAGCTGACCGAAGGCCCGTTCTACCTCCCGGGCGAGAAGGTGCGGCGCAACATCACCGAGGGGCGGCCGGGCACGCCGCTCACGCTGAAGCTGAAGGTCGTCAACGCCTCGACCTGCAGGGCGATCAAGGGCGCCGCGGTCGACATCTGGCACGCCGACGCGGGCGGGACGTACTCCGGCGTGCAGGGCTCGCCCGGCACCACGTTCATGCGCGGGATCCAGCCCACCGACGCGACGGGCGTCGCCGAGTTCCTCACGGTGTATCCCGGCTGGTACCAGGGCCGCGCGGTGCACGTCCACGTGAAGGTGCACCTCGGCGGCAACGTCGTCCACACGGGCCAGCTCTTCTTCCCCGACACGCTCACCGACACCGTGTACAAGGCGGCGCCGTACGACGCGCGCGGCCCACGGGACACGCGGAACGCGAACGACTCGATCTACGTCAACGGCGGCAAGCGTTCGATGCTGGCGCTCGGCCGGAGCGGCTCGGGCTACGTCGGCGCGATCGCGATGGGCGTGCACCGCTCCTAGAACGGCTCCAGTCGGGGTCAGACCCGGGAACAGTTGTGGAACGTTGCTTCCACATCGACGTCCTTCATGTCGGTGTCATCTTCGGACGATCCGTCCGGTCGAACGTCCGCGCTGTCGGGCCAAGCACGCGGACATGCTTCCATCGGACAGGCCCCGGGGCCTGACCCGGTTTCGCTCCGGGACAGGCCTCGGGGTCTGATCCCGTCGGTTGCCTCGCCGCCGGCGGCGCCCTGATCCGCTCTAGCGACCCGGGTACGGGTCGCGGCTGTGTTGCTCCCGCTCGGAGCGGCGGTCGCGTTCGTGATTTCGCCGCATCGGCAACTGGTCCAAGTCCCCCGGAGGAAATAAGCTCCGCACATGGACATTCGCGGAGCAGCAGCAGTCGTAACGGGAGGAGCCTCCGGGCTCGGAGCCGCGACCGCACGCGCCCTGGCGGAAGCCGGGGCGCTCGTCGTGGTCGCCGACCTCAACGAGGAGAGCGGGACCTCCGTCGCGGCCGAGATCGGCGGCAGCTTCTCGCACACCGACGTGACCGACCCCGAGGACGTGATCCGCGCGGTCGACGCCGCCGCCGGGCTCGGGCCGCTCAGGGTGCTCGTCAACTGCGCCGGGATCGGGATCGCCGTCCGCACGGTCGGCAAGGACGGCGCCTACGAGAGCGCGCACCCGCTCGACGTGTTCACGAGGGTCGTCACGGTGAACCTGATCGGCAGCTTCAACTGCATCCGCCTGGCCGCGACGGCGATGTCCCGAACCGACCCGGTCGGCCCGGACGGCGAGCGCGGCGCGATCGTCAACACCGCGTCCGTCGCGGCGTTCGACGGCCAGGTCGGCCAGGCCGCCTACAGCGCGTCGAAGGGCGGAATCGTGGGGATGACCCTGCCGATCGCCCGCGACCTCTCACCGGTCGGCGTCCGGGTCAACACGATCGCGCCCGGGCTGATCGACACCCCGATCTACGGCACGGGCGAGGCCGCGGAGGCATTCAAGGCCAGGCTCGAGCGGGACCTGCTCTTCCCGGCCCGCCTCGGCGTTCCCGCCGAGTTCGCCTCGCTCGCGCTCGAGCTGGTCACGAACAGCTACATGAACGGCGAGACCGTCCGCCTCGACGCGGGCGTGCGCCTGCGACCGAAGTAGCTCAGGCGCCGGTCAGGTCGCGGCGGCCGAAGGCCCAGAGCGCGGCGATCATCGCGCCCGCGGCGATCGCGAGCATCACGATCGCCCCGGTGGCCCGGAACGGCTCGGCCGGGATCAGGCCGATGTGGTGGAACGGCGAGAGCGCGAGCGACCAGGAGGGCGCGCCGACGAGCCCGGCGAACAGCTCCCAGACGAAGGCGAGGCTCGTCAGGCCGTAGGCGATCCCGATGCAGGCGCGCGGCAGCGTCGCGAACGCGAGCGCGCCGAGCCCGAGGAACAGCAGCGAGGCCGGGAGGCAGTTCGCGCCCGCCTTCAGCATGTCGGCCGCGGAGACCGGGGCGCCCTGCGAGGCGGCGCCCGCCCAGGAGAGCAGCCCGGCGACGAGGGAGAGCGCGGCCGCGGCGCCGGCGGCGAGGAGCAGCCGCCCGGCGAGCCAGCCGCGGCGGCCGACCGGGAGCGCGAGCAGCGTCTCCAGCTGCTGGTCGCTCTCCTCGCGGCGGGCCGCGGCGATCTGCGAGCAGCAGAACAGGCTGATCGCGAGGATGAAGAAGAGGAACGTGAAGCCGAGGTAGCCGGCGGGCGTCGCGATCGCCTGGGCGCCGAGCTTCGCCAGCTCCTGCTGGACGTGCTGCGAGAGGCCTGCCGAGGAGATGCTGTTCGCGATCACGCCGAGCACGAACGCGAACGCGCCGATGCCGAGCAGCCACGCGAGGAGGCTGCCGCGCTCCGCGCGCAGCGCCTGGGCGGTCGGCGATCCCAGGAGACCGAAGCGCGGCTTCGCGTCGTCGCGCGCCTGCAGCAGCCCGCTGCCGACGTCGCGGCGCAGCGCGATCACCGCGGCAAGCCCGAGCAGGATCGCGCTCGCCGCGAGCGGCAGGAGCAGCACCTGGGGCCGCGGCCCCGCGAACGCGCGGAGCTCCTCGATCCAGCCGAGCGGCGTCGCCCAGCGGAGCACGGTGAGGCTGGAGGTGTCGGCGACGACGCGCAGGAGGAAGGCCGCCGCCAGGGCGCCGCTGCCGAGCTCGAGCGCGATCCGGCGGTTGGGCGCGAGCTGGCTCGCGAGCGCGCCGACCCCGACGAACACCGGGATGACCGCGACGACGGCGAGCGCGAGGTAGGCCGAGCCGCCGGCGGGCAGGCGCGAGGCGACGAGGCCGACGAACGTCGCGAGCCAGAGGACGACCGCTCCCACCGCGATCGCGGCGAGCGCGGCGACGAAGGCGCCGCCCCGGCCGATCATCCCTGCGAGCACGAGCTCCTGCCTGCCCGAGTCCTCCTCGGTGCGCATCGCCCGGACCGCGGCGAGCAGGCCCCAGACCGCGGCGAAGATCGAGAGGGTGCCGCCGACGCGCCAGGCCACGTAGCCCCCGACGGTGAGGAGGTCGTGCGGGACGCCGTAGAAGAGGCGGACGCTCTTGTTGTTGCCGAAGGCGTGCACGAACCGGAGGCGGTCGGCGACCGTCGGGTACGTCTTCCGGTAGCCGACGGCGTTGGCGGCCGCCAGGGCCGCGAACAGGAGCGCGAACGAGATCGTCCGCGTGCGCGAGTCGGCGAGCGCCCGCCGCGCGACGGCGCGCTAGGCGTCCACACGGCCGTCGCTGCCGTCGTAGTGGTGCAGGAAGATCTCCTCCAGCGAGGGCTCGCGGCTCGAGAGGGCGACGACGTCGTGGTCGGCGAGCGCGTCGATCAGCGGGCCGATGCTGCCGGTCACCTCGCAGCGCAGGGCGTTCGCGCCGGCGTGGACGACGTGGACGCCGGGGAGCTCCAGCTCCGGCGGAGCCCCGGCGAAGGTGATCTCGACGGTCTGCGCACCGAGGTGGCGGAGCTCGGCGAGGGTGCCCTCGTCGACGAGCTTCCCCTTGCGGAGGATCCCGACCCGGTCGCAGAGCGCCTCGACCTCGCTGAGGATGTGCGACGAGAGGAAGACGGTCTGCCCGCGCTCCTTGGCCTCGAGCACGGTCTGGCGGAAGGCGACCTCCATCAGCGGATCGAGCCCGCTCGACGGCTCGTCGAGGAGGAGCAGGTCGGCGCGCGTCGCGAAGGCGGCGACGAGCTGCACCTTCTGCCGGTTCCCCTTCGAGAGTGCGCGCACCTTCTTCGAGACGTCGAGCTGGAACCGCTGGACGAGCTCGTCGCGGTAGGCCGTGTCGGTCGAGCCGTGCAGACGGGCGAGGTACGCGAACGTCTCGGTGCTCGTGAGCGAGGGCCAGAGGAACGGCTCGCCCGCGACGTAGGCGACGCGACGGTGCGCCTCGACCGGGTCGTGCCAGGCGTCGACCCCGAACAGGAAGCCGCGGCCCGCGCTCGGCCGGTGCAGCCCGAGCAGGAGCCGGATCGTGGTCGTCTTGCCGGAGCCGTTCGGGCCGAGGTACCCGTACACCTCGCCCGGCTGGACCTCGAGCTCCAGCGCGTCGAGCGCGAGCGTGTCGCCGTAGCGCTTCGTCAGCCCTTCGGTGCGGATCGCGGTCACTGCGGCGAATCTAGCCGAGCACGACCTCGACGTGGACCGGGCCTGCTCCGGTCGCGAGGGGGATCAGGTTCCCGGGCACGGGCAAGCCGTCGACCTCGATCGCGCGGACGCCACGGCAGACCCCGCCCGGGTTCAGCACGGTGATCTCGTAGACGACGTCGCGGAACCGGCGAGTGACGTGGAACGAGTCCCAGCCCTGCGGCACGCAGGGGTCGATCCTGAGCCCGTCGTAGTCGGGCTGGACGCCGAGGATGCCCTGGGCGGCCACGACCAGGCTCCAGGCCGCCGTCCCGGTCAGCCACGAGTTGCGCGCCTCGCCGGGAACCGCCGCGTCGCGCCCGGCGATCATCTGGGAGTAGACGTACGGCTCGTTGCGGTAGGTCTCGATCCGGTCCTCCTTCGCCGCGGGGCAGATCGAGAGGTAGTAGTCGAGCGCCCGGTCGCCGTCGCCGAGCAGGCACCAGGCGAGGTCGATCCAGGTGTGGGCGTGGCAGAAGACGCTCCCGTTCTCCTTGTAGCCGGGCGGGTAGCTCGAGATCTCGCCGAGCTCGGGGTGGTAGCGGGTGAAGGCGGGCTGGTGGAGGAGGACGCCGTGCTCGGTGTAGAGGCGCTCGTGCACGCTCTCGAGCGCCTTCCTCGCCCGGCCGTTCGCGGCACCCGCGCCGCCGAGCACGCACCAGCCCTGGCTCTCGATGAAGATCTGGCCCTCCTCGCGCTCGTGCGAGCCGACAGCGACCCCCGCGGCGTCGAACGCGCGCAGGTACCAGTCGCCGTCCCAGGCGTGCTCCTCGACCGCGGCGAGCATCTCGTCGTAGGCGGCGCGCAGGCGCGCCTCGTCTGCCGGGCGGCCGAGGTGCCGGTAGAGCGAGGCGAGCTCGCGCGAGGCGTAGAGGAACAGCCCGGCGATCATCACCGACTCGGCCGCGGAGCCCTCCACGTCGCCGGTCGTCTGGAACGACTCGTCGGGCTCGGTCGAGAAGCAGTTCAGGTTGAGGCAGTCGTTCCAGTCGGCGTGCCCGATCAGCGGCAGCGCGTGGGCGCCGCGGTTTCCGAGCGTGTAGCCGATGCTCGTCTCCAGGTGGTGCAGGAGGTCCTCGTTGCTCCCGGGCCGGTCCGCGTAGCCGACGGGCGCCTCGAGGATCGACGTGTCGCCCGTCTCCTTGACGTATGCGCAGGTGGAGAGGATCAGCCACAGGTGGTCGTCGTAGAAGTCGCCGCCGATCTCGGCGTTCCCCTTCTTCGTGAGCGGCTGGTACTGGTGGTAGCAGGTGCCGTCGGAGAGCTGGGTCGCGGCCAGGTCGAGGATGCGCTGCCGCGCGCGGCTCGGGGATCAGGTGGACGAAGCCGAGCAGGTCCTGGTTCGAGTCGCGGAACCCCATCCCGCGCCCGATCCCCGTCTCGTAGAGGCTGGCGGAGCGCGAGAGGTTGAAGGTCGTCATGCACTGGTACTGGTTCCAGGTGTTGACCATCCGCCGGATGCTCGGGTCGGGGCAGTCGACCTGGAACCGCGACAGGAGGCCGTTCCACATCTCGTTCAGCGCATGGAAGGCGTCGTCGACCGCGCCCGGCTCCGCGTACTTCTCGAGGAGGCGGCGACCCTTCTCCTTGTTCACGACGCCCGGCCGCTCGAACTTCGGCTCGTCGCCCTGGTCGACGTAGGCCAGCACGAACGCGAAGGTCTCCTCGGCGCCGGGCTCGAGGCGCAGGTGGAGCTCGTGCGAGCCGATCGGGTTCCAGCCGTGCGCGATGCTCCCCTGCGAGGCGCCCGCGAACGGGACGCTCGCCTCGTGGAGGCCGTTGTGGACGCCGACGAAGGCGTCGCGCGAGGTGTCGAAGCCGGCCGTCTCGCGCGTGCACGCGAAGAGCGCGTAGTGGCTGCGTCGCTCGCGGAACTCGGTGGTGTGGTAGATCGCCGGGCCCTCGACCTCCACCTCGCCGATCGACCAGGTGCGCTGGAAGTTCGTCATGTCGTTCAGCGCCTCGTAGAAGCAGAACTCGACGTACGAGTAGAGCTTCAGCTCCTTCGCCGCCGCGCCCGTGTTGCGGACCGTCGTCTGCCAGAGCTCGGCCGTCTCGCCCGGGGGCACGAAGAAGAGCTGCTCGACCTCGACGCCGTCGCGCGCGCCGAGGAGCCTCGTGTAGCCGAGCCCGTGGCGGCACTCGTAGCGGTCGAGCGCGGTCTTCGTCGGCTTCCAGCCCGGGTTCCAGACCGTGCCGCCGTCGTTGACGTAGAGGTAGCGGCCGCCGAGGTCGAGCGGCACGTTGTTGTGCCGGTAGCGCGTCAGGCGCCGCAGCTTGGCGTCGCGCCAGAAGGTGAAGCCGCCGGCGGTGTTCGTGCAGAGGCCGATCAGCTCGTCCTGGCCCAGGTAGTTCAGCCACGGCAGCGGCGTGTCCGGGCGATGGATCACGTACTCGCGCCGGGCGTCGTCGAACTCGCCGTACGGGTTCACCGGCGGTGCCCGGCGATGAAGTCGCGGTACCAGTGGAAGCTCGACTTCGGCACGCGCTCGAGCGTCGGGTAGTCGACGTAGACGATCCCGAACCGCCGCCGGTAGCCCTCGGCCCACTCGAAGTTGTCGAGCAGCGACCAGACGAAGTAGCCCTCCACCGGCACGCCCGCGGCCACGGCCCGCTCGACCGCGGCGAGGTGGTCGGCGATGTAGGCCTGGCGCTCCGGGTCCTTCACCTGCCCGTCGTGGAGCCGGATGTCCTCGAACGCGGCGCCGTTCTCGGTGATCGAGATCGCGGCCGGCGCGTACTCGTCGCGGAGGCGGACGAGCAGCTCGTAGAACGCGTCGGGGACGATCTCCCAGCCGATGTCCGTGTGAGGCGCGTCGCCCTGGTACACCTCGACGAAGCCGTCGCTCGACGGCCCGGACGACCCGCCGCGTGTAGTAGTTGACGCCGAGGAGGTCGATCGGCGCGGCGATCTTCGCCATGTCGCCGTCGAGCACCGGCGGCGCGGCCGGCGCCCACCGCTCGACGATGTCCGCCGGGTACTCGGCGCGGAAGATCGCGTCGAGGAACCAGCGGTTGTTCTCGCCGTCGGCCGCCCACGAGGCGGCACGATCCGCCTCGGAGTCGGTCTCGGGGTACACCGGGTTGAGGTCGACCGCGATCCCGACCCGCGCGCCGGGCACGTCACGGCGGAGCACCTCGGCGGCGAGCCCGTGCGAGAGCAGGATGTGGTGGCCGGCCGCGAGCATCTCTCCGAGGTCGCTCCGGCCGGGCGCGTGGATCCCGAGCCCGTAGCCCAGCCACGCGGCCACGCGCGGCTCGTTCTGCGTGATCCAGTTCGTGACGCGGTCGCCGAGGCGGCGCGCGACGACCTCCGTGTATTCGGCGAACGCCTCGGCCGTCTCGCGCGCGACCCAGCCGCCCGCGTCCTCGAGCACCTGCGGCAGGTCCCAGTGGTACAGCGTCGCGTAGGGCTCGATCCCCGCGGCGAGCACCTCGTCCACGAGCCGGTCGTAGAAGTCGAGGCCCGCCTCGTTCACCGCGCCTCGTCCGTCCGGGACGACGCGCGGCCAGGCGACCGAGAAACGGAACGCGTCCAGGCCGAGCTCCTTCATCAAGGCGATGTCCTGGGGGTAGCGGTGGTAGAAGTCGCACGCGACGCTGCCGTCGTCGCCGTTTCGCACCTTCCCGGGCGTCGCGCAGAAGCGGTCCCAGATGCTCTCGCTCCGCCCGTCCTCGCCGCTTCCGCCCTCGACCTGGAAGGCGGCGGTGGCGGCGCCCCAGACGAAACCGGTTGGGAGTGTGCGCTCGGTGGTCATGGTGGCGTCCTTTGACTCGGGGGACATGCGCGCAGGGTCTCGGCGGCTCCGGTTCCGCGGACCCGCTCCGAGTGTCCTGCCGCCGCGGAGAGGCTACATCGGTGCGGCCGCTGAGCGCGCGTGCGGGTTTCCCGTGGGCGCGATCCCCCAGGCGCTCGTGAACGACTCGCCCGGCTCGAGCCGGATCAGCCCCTCGCCGCTGCGGAACGCGTTCGCCGGGCACGTCATCGGCTCGACGGCGAGGCTGCGCCGGTCGACGTCGGGGAGCCCGTCGCCGCTGAACACCATCACGTACCCGTAGGCCTCGTCGACCCAGAGCGTCAGGCCTCCGAACCGGATCCGCGCAAGCCCGTCGTCGTCGCGCTCGAGGTCGGTGAACGCGTGGTCGAGCACCGTCGCGCCGATCGGGCGCTGCGTCCGGAAGTCCAGCTCGGTGCCCTCGACCGGCGCGGTCGCGAGCGGGAGGCTGCGCTCGTCCGAGCGGATCACCGCGCGCGCGGGCACGCGGAGCTCGATCCCGTCGACCGCGGCGCCGACCGTGAGGTAGGGGTGCTGGCCGGCGCCGTAGGGGCACGCCTCCGAGCCGGCGTTCGTCGCGGTCGTCTCGACGCGGAGCCCCTCGTCCGAGAGCGAGTACTCGATCCGGAGCGCAAGCGTGTACGGGTACCCGGGCTGCGGGTGCAGCACGTGCTCGGCGAGCACGCGGCCCGGGCCGTCCTCGACGACGTCCCAGCTGCTCCAGCGGACGAGCCCGTGGATCGCGTTGCGCTTTCCCGGCTCGTCGAGCGGGAGCTGGCCCGCGCGCCCGTCGAACTCGTACGCGCCGTCCTCGAGCCGATTCGGCCAGGGGATCAGCACCTGGCCCCGGCCGGACGTGCACATCGCATCCTCCGCGTACCCGTCGAGGACGTCGACGCCGCCCACCGTGTACGTGCGCAGGCCGCCGCCGACCTCGACGACCACGGCCCGCTGGTCTCCCGCCCGGAGCTCGACCTGGCGCCCGCTCGGGAGCATCACTCGCTCGCCGCGATGATTCGCGAGGCCGCCTCGATCAGGGCGAGGTGCGAGAACGCCTGCGGGAAGTTGCCGAGGTGCCGGCCGGTGTCGACGTCGAACTCCTCCGCGTAGAGGCCGAGCGGCGAGGCGATCCGCAGCAGTCGCTCCATCCGGTCGTTCGCCTCCTGCAGCTCGCCGATGATCGCGAACGCGGACACGAGCCAGAACGAGCAGATCAGGAAGGTGCCCTCCTCGCCCGAGAGGCCGTCGTCGGTCTCCTCGGTGCGGTAGCGGAGCACGAAGCCGTTCTCGGTCAGGTCGTCCGCGATCGCGTGGACGGTGGCCCTGAGGCGGTCGTCGTCCCCCGGCAGGAAGCCGAAGCCGCCCGCGAGGAGCGTGGAGGCGTCGAGCGCGTCGGTCGCGTAGTGCTGGCGCAGGACGCCCGCGTCGCTGACGCCCTTCGCGAGCACGTCGTCGCGGATCTCCTCGGCCGTCGCGGCCCACTTCGCGGCGAGATCGGAGTCGCCGCGGATCCCGGCGAGCCTGGCCGCGCGGTCGAGCGCGACCCAGCACATGATCTTCGAGGAGACGTAGTGCTGAGGCGCGCCGCGGGCCTCCCAGATCCCCTGGTCCTTCTCCTGCCAGACGCGCGAGGCGCACTCGGCCTGCGTCTGCACGACCGGCCAGAGGCGGTTCGGGCAGGCGCTCGGACTTGCGGGCGTGGATCAGGATCGAGTCGAGCACCGCGCCGAAGACGTCGTTCTGCCGCTGGTCGAAGGCGCCGTTGCCGATCCGTACCGGCTTCGCGCCCGCGTAGCCGGTGAGGTGGTCGAGCGTCGTCTCGTCGAGCTCCCGCCGGCCGTCGATCCCGTACATGATCTGGAGCGAGCCGTCGTCGGTCGGCTCGACGTCCGCGACGAACTGCATGAACTCGTCGGCCTCCCAGTCGAGCCCGAGCCAGTGCAGCGCCTGGAGCGTGAACGTCGCGTCCCGCATCCACGTGTAGCGGTAGTCCCAGTTGCGCTCGCCGCCGGGCGTCTCGGGCAGCGAGGTCGTCGGGGCCGCGACGGTGGCGCCGGTCGGCATGTAGGTGAGGCCCTTGATCACGAGCGCCGAGCGCTGGATCGGGTCGCGCCAGCGGTGGTCGGGAATCCGCGCGCCGTCGAGCCAGCGGCGCCAGTAGCGTCTCGTCGCGGCGAGCATCTCCGCGGCCGCGTCGACGTCCTCCGGCACCGCAAGGTGTTCGGCCCACGAGAGCGCGCAGTAGGCCCGTTCGCCCAGCTCCAGCACGTGGCGGCCGTGGATCCGGTTGCCCTCGATCCCGAGCGCGAGATCCGACTGGAGGCGGACGGCTGCGGGCTGCCCGGGCACGCTCGCGTCGGCGGTGTGGCGGCCGCCGTCGACCAGCGTCCAGGTCGCCATCTCGCGGCCGTAGTCGAAGGCCGGCTCGCAGACGAGCTCGACCTCGACCCGGCCCTCGACGCACTCGACGATCCGCACGAGCACGTGGTCGGCGTCGTCGTCGGTCGGCGGCCGCGTGTGGGGAGTGACCTGGTCCTCGTGGTCGCTCGGCCCGATCGTGAGCGCGTCGCGGACGACGACCCAGCCGCTCGGCGTCTTCCACGTCGTCGTGAGCGCCATCGTCCCGGGCCCGTAGGCCCGCGTCGTCGGGTGGTGGATCCCGTACGGGCCGAACCGGAACGTCCCCGCCTCGCGGTCGAGGAGGCTGCCGAACAGGCTCGGCGCGTCGAAGGCAGGAACACAGAGCCAGTCGACCGACCCGTCGGGCGCGACGAGCGCGCCGGTGTGGCAGTCCGAGAGGAACGCGTAGTCCGCGATCGGGGGGAACGGCGACGGCGCCGCAGCGCTCTGCGGGCCCGGACCGTTCATCTAGCCCCCGGCGAGCACCGCGGCGCCGACTGCGCCGGAGAGGTCGCCGAGCTCGGTGGTGAGCATCCGGGGCGGCTTGTCCGGGGTGAAGAGGTGCGGCGTCATGTTCTCGACGATCTGGTCGACGAACGGCTGTCCGAGCCGGTCGCCGAGGCCGCCGCCGACGATGATCGCCTCCAGGTCGAGCACGTTCTGGGCCGACGCGAGGCCGAGCCCGAGCGCCCAGGTGGCCTCGTCGATCAGTTGCCGGGTCAGCTTGTCGCCGGTCTTCAGCGCCTTCTCGAACACGCCGGAGCTGAGCCGGTCCTTCTCCTGCTCCTTCATGATCTTGAACAGGCTCGTCGCCGTGCCGCGCTTGTGCAGGTAGTAGGCGCGCTGCTCCATCCGCGCGCGGCCCGCGTAGGCCTCGATGCAGCCGTGGCGCCCGCACCCGCACTTCCGGCCGCCCGGCTTGACCACCGCGTGGCCGATCTCGCCGGCCGCGCCGCGGCCGTCGTGGAGCTTGCCGTCGAGGACGAGGCCGCCGCCGACACCGGTGCCGACCCAGACGCCGAGCAGGTTCTTGAACGGACGACCCGCTCCGCGCTGATACTCGCCGAGCACGCCGACGCTGACGTCGTTGTCGATCCTCACCGGGACGCCGTTCATCGTCTTCGCGAGCGCCGGGCCCAGCTCGACGCGGTCCGCGAACCCGGGGACGTTCGCCGCGAGCGACACCACGCCGGCTTTCGAGTCGATCTCGCCCGGGGTGCCGATCCCGATCGCGCGGAGCTCGGACGGCTCGACCGCGGCCTGCTCGAGCGCGGCGTGGATCGTGCCCGCGATCGCCTCGATCACGTCGTCGGCCTGTCCGCTCTGCGGAGTCAGCACCCGCGCGCTGCCGACGACCTCGCCCTCGCGCAGGACGACGGTCTGGATCTTCGTCCCCCCGAGGTCGACGCCTCCGGTCACGTGTGGGTCTGCGATGACGAGCCTCCGATACGGATCCGGGAACGGCCTGACACTACCGCGTCGGCCCGCCCGTCGTGTGTGAAACTCCGCCCTGATGAGCCCGCAGTCACCTCTCCGCTCGCTCCCAGCCTGGGCGGCGCTCGAACGGCACTACGAGGAGATCCGCGACGTCCACCTGCGCGACCTGTTCGCCGACGATCCGTCCCGCGGCGAGCGCCTGGCCGCGGAGGGCGCGGGCCTCTACCTCGACTACTCGAAGAACCGGGTCACCGACGAGACGCTCGCCGCTCCTGCGCCGGCTGGCCGAGGAGGCGGGGCTCGCAGAGCGGACGGAGGCGATGTTCCGGGGCGACCGGATCAATGTCTCCGAGGATCGCTCCGTCCTTCACGTTGCGCTGCGGATGCCGAAGGGCCGCTCGCTCGTCGTCGACGGCGTCGACGTGGTCGCGGAGGTGCACGAGGTGCTCGACCGGATGTCGGCGTTCTCCGACCGGGTGCGCTCCGGCGAGTGGAAGGGCCACACCGGCAAGCCGATCCGCAACGTGGTCAACGTCGGGATCGGCGGCTCCGACCTCGGCCCCGTGATGGCCTACGAGGCGCTGCGCCACTACTCGGACCGCGACCTGACCTTCCGCTTCGTCTCCAACGTCGACTCGACCGACTTCGCCGAGGCGACGCGCGACCTCGCCGCCGACGAGACGCTCTTCATCGTCTGCTCGAAGACGTTCACGACCCTCGAGACGATGACGAACGCGGAGACCGCCCGGGCGTGGTCGCTCGCGGCGCTCGTCGACGAGGCCGCGGTCGCGAGGCACTTCGTCGCCGTCTCCACGAACGCCGACGAGGTGGCGAGGTTCGGGATCGACACCGCGAACATGTTCGGCTTCTGGGACTGGGTCGGCGGCCGCTACTCGATGGACTCCGCCGTCGGGCTCTCGACGATGCTCGCGATCGGCCCCGACCTCTTCCGGCGAGATGCTGGCCGGCTTCCACGCGATGGACGAGCACTTCCGCACCACGCCGTACGAGCGGAACCTGCCCGTGCTGATGGGCCTCCTCTCGGTCTGGTACGGCGACTTCTTCGGCGCGCAGACCGCGGGCGTGATGCCCGTACGAGCAGTACCTGAAGCGCTTCCCCGCCTACCTCCAGCAGCTGACGATGGAGTCGAACGGCAAGCACGTCACCCTCGACGGCCGGGCGGTCGACTACGAGACCGGGCGCCGTGTTCTGGGGCGAGCCCGGCACGAACGGCCAGCACAGCTTCTACCAGCTGATCCACCAGGGCACGAAGCTGATCCCGGTCGACCTGATCGGCTTCGGCAAGGCGCTGAACCCGATCCGCGACCACCACGACCTGCTGATGTCGAACGTGTTCGCGCAGGCCGAGGCGCTCGCGTTCGGGACGACCGAGCGCCGACACGCCCGTCACCGCGAGTTCGAGGGGAACCGGCCCGACGCAACGTGATCCTCGCCGAGCGGCTGACGCCCTACGCGCTCGGCACGCTCGTCGCGCTGTACGAGCACAGCGTCTTCACGCAGGGCACGGTCTGGGGGATCGACTCGTTCGACCAGTGGGGCGTCGAGCTCGGCAAGGTGCTCGCGAAGCGGATCATCCCCGAGCTCGAGAGCGAGACCGAGCCGGAGCTCGCAGCACGACAGCTCGACCAACGCGCTGATCCGCCGCTACCGCGGCATGCGGTAGTCCAGCCCGGCGACTGCGTTCGCCGGGCTGGACCGGTTCCTGCAGGTCAGTCGTGGTTATCGCGCTTGACGCTGATCGTGCCCTGGAAACAGGTTCCGCTGGGTGCCTGCGTGCAGCTGATGACGTCGAACTCCACGTGAACACGCCCGTTGTTCAGCAAGCCGTCGACGACCCGGCCGTCGAGCACGGCGTGGGCAGGCTGAGTCGTGAGATCTTCCGTGCCTTCGACGTGCGCCGTGAACGAATGCGCCGGGTCAGGACCGATCACGATGTAGATGGCCGTCAGGTGAATGGAGGTGGGGGACACGGTGCGTTCGAGGATGGCCCCGCTGAACTTGCCGACGATGTCTCCTCCGACGAAGCCGACCATGGTCGGGTAGGGGGCGACCCACTTCGTGTAGGTGAGCTCGAGACCGGTCGGCGGCTTTCCGTCGTGCCCGCCCCGGGTCTGTGTCTGCGCCGATGCCGCTGCGATGCTCGCGGCGACGACCAGGACGACGATCAATGCTAGGAAGCGCATGGTTCTTCTCCTTTGTGTTCGGCGACGAGTTCGATGGCGGCCACGACTCGCGCGAACGGCACCCCGGCCAGCTCGTTGACGCGCCGGACACTCTCCGGGTCCAGCGCGCTGAACCGGCAGAAGCACGATTCGTCCGAAGGGACGTAGAGCGAGCCGAGGTACGAGACGTCCGCGTCGTGACTCGGGATCCGTGCGAGTGCCTCCTCGAGCCACGCGCGATCGCGGCCGGGGAGGTATCGCTCTACGAGGTAGGTCGTCATCGCGTTCCACCATGGCCGGGCGGCGGCTTCCGCGAACAACCGCGCAAACCTGTGGATTTACTCGGGCGGGCTTGCGGCGAGCTGGGCGGCGAGCTCCGTGCGCGAGGTGACGCCGAGCTTGCGGTAGACCTTCGAGAGGTTCCACGAGACCGTGTTCGGGCTCAGGCTCAGCTCGTCGGCGACCTCGCGGTTCCTGCGGCCGGCGACGACGAGCTCGACGATGCGCCGCTCGGTCTCCGAGAGCTCGCCCTCGTGGGCGACTCGCCCGCCGATCCGCGCGAGCTCCGAGCGCGCGTTCTCCAGCCAGATGCGTGCGCCGAGCTGCTCGAAGATCTCGACCGCCCGTTCCAGGGACTCGCGCGCGGCGCGCTTGTGCCGCGCCTTGCGCTGCACCGTTCCCGAGCGCGAGTAGCGTCCGGGCGAGCTCGAACGGGTTCACTTGCTTGCGGCGGGTCGGGCTCGGCGGCGGCGGCTTCGAGCGCAACGATCGCCGGCTCGTAGTCGCCTTGCGCGGCCATGGAGGAGCCCACGGCAGCGACGGGCAAGCGGACGAGACAGCGCTGTCGGCCTTCGCCGCGTAGTCGTCGAGCAGCGCTAGCAGCCGCTCCGCCGTGCGAAGGTCGCCGATCGCGATCAGGGCCTCGATCGCGACCGAGCCCGCCAGCTGGGCGAGGTTCGTCGTCCAGCTCCTCGAGATCGGCGAAGCGCGGCTCGACCTGCCGCCAGCTCGCAGCGGCATCGCCGCAGGAGAGCTCGAGCAGCGCGAGGGAACGAGTCAGGCGGCGGATCGCGCCGCCGTAACCCGGCCCGCTCGGCGACGCGCAGCAGGTCGGGGATCTCTCGGCGCGCCTTCTCGACCTCGCCGCGGTAGCCGTCGATCTCGGCCAGGATCGTGAGATACAACGGCTCTCGATCGTCTCCCAACGCCGATCTGGCGCGCAGCCTCGATCGCCTCATCGCACCGTCGCGCAGCCTCGTCCCACGCGCCCGGCCGCCACTTCCATGCAGGCCAGTTCGACCAGGTGCGAGGCGACCTCGGGATCAGCGCACTCGTATGCCTCGGCGATCAGCTCGCGCCAGATGGCGCGCGCCTCGTCGAAACGGTCGCATCGGCCGAGCAAGTCACGCGAGCTAAGCTGGCCTCGTGGTACGAGCTCCCGACGAGCCAACGAGGCGATCCGCGCACGCCGGCGGTACTGTTCGATCTCGATCGCGCGGTCGAACAGGTCTCGCCGAACGCGGCCGGTGAGCTCGAGAAGTGATCGCGACGACCGATCGCCAGGCAGTGAAGGCGAGCAGCTCCGGCTCTGCCAGTTGCTCGGCGAGCGCGAGCCCTGCTTCCGCTCAGATCGTGCGCCCTCTCGGCTGTCCCCTCGTGCTGTCCGCGAGGTCAGCAAGGTCGACAGAGGATGCTCACCCGCTGGCGAGATCTCGAGGCCGGGTTCGGCAAATGCACGGAGGGATGACGACGGTGCGTCAGCCGCACGAAAATCGTCTGTCGACGCACTTACGCGCGCGAGCAGGCTGACGGCGTCGCTCCGGTCCGGGCCAGGACTCAGAGGAGCCGACCGCTTCCTCGAGCAAGCCCGTCGCCTTCTTGGCGGTCGCCGGCGTAGAAGCAGTGGTCGGCTGCGGCGATGCGCCGCCGGTTGATCCCGTCGAGCGCGTCCGGTGGAGTCAGGGCGACGGCGCGTTCGGCGAGCTCGGCCGCGACCTGGGCGGCGCCACGCCCCCGAGCGTGCGTCGCCGCAGCATCGAGCGCGGCTGCGATCTCCTCGTCGGGGCCGGTCGCCGCGAGCGCGAGATGGCGGGCGCGCTCCTCCGGATCGAGGTCCAGCTCGGCGAGTCGGCGGTGGAGCAGGCGCCTCCGGTGCAGCGGCATGTCCTCGTAGCAGACGGGTGCGAGCAGGGGATGCGTGAAGCGGATCCGGTCGCCGTCGAGCTCGAGCACTCGCCGCTTGCAGGCCAGCTCGATGTCGGCGACGGCGGTCGGCGCAAGCGGCTCGAGCAGCGTGACCGACGGAGCGCCGAGCGCGGCCACGGCGACGAGCGTCTCGCGCACCGCGTCGGCAACGCGCTCACGCGCTCCGCGACGAGGGCGCGAAGGCTCTCGGGCAGCAGCACGTGGACGCCGTCGGCACGGATCGTGCCGTCGACCAGCGCGCGCCCGACCTCGAGCGCGAAGAACGGGTTCCCGCCCGACGACCTCGTGGACGCGAACGAGCAGCCGGCCGCGGGAGGCTCAGCGACAGCCGACCCCAGAGCAGCCGGTGAATCGCACCGACCGAGAGCGGCGTCACCGGCAGCCGGCGAAAGCCCGGAACGCGCGGTCGAGCCCGAACGGCGCTTCGACCGGCCGTCCGCGCACGGTCGCGAGCACTCCCGACCGGCTCGGCCTCCAGCCGCCGGAGCACGAAGCGGAGGATCTCCGCGGAACTCGTGTCGACCCACTGGGCATCGTCGATCGCGACGAGAAGCGGCGCTCCTCGGCGAGGAGCCGCACGATCGAGAGCAGCGCCGTCGCGAGCAGCCGTCCTTCCGGCGGCGGCCCGTCCGGCTCCCTGAGTCAGGAACGCGATCTCGAGCGCCCGTCGCTGCACCGGCACGAGCCGCGGCAGCGTCTCGTCCAGGACCGGCCCGAACAGGTCGCCGACGGTCGCGAAGGCCGTCCGCAGCTCGGAGTGGGTGGCGCGCGCCGTGAGGACACGTATGTCGCCGCTCGCGCGCAGGCTCGACACCTTCCTGCCAGAGCGCCGTCTTGCCGATCCCCGCATCGCCCTCGAGGAGCAGCGCCGCCCCGCCGGCGGGCACGGCGTCGAGGAACTCGCCCAGCACGCCGAGCTCGGTGCGCCTGCCGACGATCTGATCCGCCAATGCGCCCTCACCTTCCGGGCCGCAGCACTCCCCTTTGTGCCTAGCGGCACATGATATGCGGTCAGGCCCTGTCCGTGGCCCCGGGCCTTCGTGCGGGACTCGAGCGCTTCATCCGATCCGTATGAAGCCGCACCTCCGGAGGTGAGATAGCGTGGGCGGCCGGAAGCGTTCGCGTCCAGGGAGGGAGCAGACCATGGCCACTGACACGCCGATGCAGCTCGGGATGGTCGGACTGGGCCGGATGGGCGCGGGCATCGTCCGGCGGCTGATGCGCGACGGGCACCACTGCGTCGGCTACGACGTCAACCCGGAGGCCGTGAAGGCGCTCGCCGCCGACGGCGCGATCGGCGCCGAGCTCGCTCGCGGACTTCGTCGCGAAGCTCGAGAAGCCCCGCACGGCGTGGGTGATGGTCCCCGCCGGCGAGATCACCGACAAGACGATCGCGGCGCTGGCCGAGGTGCTCGAGCCCGGCGACACGATCATCGACGGCGGCAACACCCACTACCACGACGACATCCGCCACGCGGCCGAGCTCGCGCGAGAAGGGGATCCACCACGTCGACGTCGGCACGAGCGGCGGCGTCTGGGGCCTCGAGCGCGGCTTCTGCCTGATGATCGGCGGCGAGACCGAGGTCGTCGACCGGCTCGGCCCGATCTTCGCGACGATCGCCCCGGGCGTCGAGGCCGCGCCGCGCACGCCCGGCCGCAGCGGGCGACCCGTCGCCGGCCGAGCAGGGCTACCTGCACTGCGGGCCCAACGGCGCCGGCCACTTCGTGAAGATGGTCCACAACGGGATCGAGTACGGGCTGATGGCCGCCTACGCCGAGGGCCTGAACATCATCAAGGACGCCAACGCGGGCAAGCAGACGGCGCGAGCAGGACGCCGAGACGAGCCCGCTCGAGCATCCCGAGTACTACCGGTACGACATCGACACGACCGAGGTCGCCGAGGTGTGGCGGCGCGGGAGCGTGGTCGGCTCGTGGCTGCTCGACCTCACCGCCGCACGCGCTGCACGAGTCGCCCGACCTCGCCGAGTTCGCCGGCCGCGTCTCCGACTCCGGCGAGGGCCGCTGGACGTCGATCGCCGCGATCGAGGAGGGCGTGCCGGCGCCGGTGCTGACCGCCGCGCTGTACTCGCGCTTCAGCTCGCGCGGCGCTCGACGACGTTCGCCAACAAGGTGCTGTCGGCGATGCGCAAGGAGTTCGGCGGGCACGACGAGAAGCCGGCGTGCGTGATGGCGCCGAGCTCGAGGTCCTGCCGGATCCCGACGCGGTCGCCCGGCGCGGCGGCCGAGTTCGTCGCCGCGCAGGCGCGCGCCGCGGTCGCCGCCCACGGGCGCTTCACGTTCGCGGTCAGCGGCGGCCGCACGCCGTGGGCGATGTTCGCCCACCTCGCCGACGAGGACGTGCCCTGGGACCGGACGGCGATCTTCCAGGTCGACGAGCGGGTCGCGCCCGGCCGGCGACCCCGACCGCAACCTCACCCATCTGCAGGCAGGCGCTGCCGCCGCAGCGGCGACGCCGAGGTCCACCCGATGCCGGTCGAGGACGACGACCTCGACGCGGCGGCCGCGCGCTACGCCGCGGTCGCTGCCGCGAGCGCTTCGACCTCGTCCACCTCGGCCTCGGGCCCGACGGCCACACGGCCTCGCTCGTCCCGGGCGACCCGGTGCTCGACGTGACCGACCGCGACGTCGCGCTCACCGGCGACTACCAGGGCCGGCGGCGGATGACGCTCACCTATCCGGTGCTGAACCGCGCGTTCCAGGTGCTCTGGCTCGTCACCGGCGCGGACAAGGCGCGACGCGCTGGCCCGCCTGCGGGCCGGCGACGCGTCGATCCCGGCCGGGCGGGTCGCGGCGAAGACGCAGCTGATCGTCGCCGACGCCGCTACGCAGGCGTGAGGCGCTCGACGGCCTCGCCGCGGCCGACGATCACCTCGGAGACGAGCGAGGCCGGGAACAGCCCGTGCTCGACGACGCCGACCGTCGCCGACAGCCGCGCGGCCAGCGCCTCCGGGTCGTCGAACTCGCCGAGGTAGTCGGCGATCACGCCGCCGTCGGGGCTGCGCGGGACGTCGCGAAGCTTCACCGGCCCGAGCCGCCGGAGCGTCGCCGCGAGGCCGTACTCGAGCAGCTCGAGCGGCACGGGCGGCGACGAGGCGGTCGACGAGCTTGTCGGAGGAGACGATCACCACGAACCGGTCGGCCGCGGCGGCGACGGCCTTCTCGCGCGTGTGCGCGCCGCCGCCGCCCTTGACGACCCAGCCCGACGGCGCGACCTGGTCGGCGCCGTCGATCGCGATGTCGAGCCTGGCCGGCGCATCGACGCCGCCGAACGACTCGACCCGCATCCCGAGCCCGAGCGCGAGCTCCTCGGTCGCCGGCGAGGTCGCCACGCAGCGCAGCTCGAGCCCGCGCACGGCGAGCGCGGGAAGCAGGTGGGCGACGGTCGAGCCGGTGCCGAGGCCCACCGTCATCCCGTCCTCGACGAGCAGCGCGGCCGCCTCGGCGGCGAGTTGCTTCTCGCGGTCGAGGCTCAATAGAGCTCGTAGGAGCTGTCGACCTCTGCCCGGATCTCGGGCTCCGGCCGCTGCTCCGCCGCGGAGCGCTCGGCGATCGTGCGGCTCGGGCTCAGCACGTCCGCCGGATCCGGCCAGGAGTCCGGCTTCCAGAGCCCGGAGCGGAGGAACGCCTTGCTGCAGTGGCTGAACACCTGCTCGACGCGGATGTCCGCGACGAACCACGGGAGACTTCCCGTCGACCTCGCACAGCTCGATCAGCTCCGGGTCGCGGGTCAGCCGGGCCGTGCCGTTGACGCGGAGCGTCTCGGTGATGCCCGGGATCACGAAGAGGAGCCCGATCCCAGGCCGCTCGACCAGGTTCTGCCAGCCGTCGAAGCGGCGATTCCCGGGGAAGTCCGGCAGCGCGAGCCGCTTCTCGTCGAGGACCTTCACGAAGCCGGGCGGGCCGCCCTTGGGCGACGCGTCGGACGACCCGTCCGCGGCGGAGGTCGCCAGCACGAGGAACGGCGCCGTCTCGATGAACGAGACCGCGCGCGCGTCGAGTGCAGGCATCTCCTTGGTGAGCACGCGCTCGAGCGGCTCGCCGACGAGATCGCGGAGGTCCTGGACGCTGGAGATCGTGTGCTGGTCCGTCGTGGCCATGCCCGGAAGCTAGCATCTCCATCTTTCTGGAAAGAAACGAAGATTTTCAGATAGATTGCCGCGATGCCGCACAACTCGGGGCCTGTTCATGAGGTGAAGGCGAACCTCTTCCGCGTGCTCGGGCATCCGGCCCGGGTGCGGATCCTCGAGCTGCTCCGCGACGGCGAGCGGTCGGTCGGCTCGCTGCAGGCCGAGCTCGGCCTGGACTCCGGCGGCACCTCGCAGCACCTCTCCGCGCTGCGGCGGATCGGTCTCGTCGAGTCGCGGCGCGAGGGGACGAGCGTCTTCTACCGGGTCGACGACGAGCACGTCTTCGAGCTGCTCGAGGCCGGGCGGGCGATCATCACGCGGCAGCTCGCCGAGCAGCAGACGATCCTGAGCGAGCTCGAGACCACGTGACCGGGGCCGTGCTGGTGCTCGGCCTGGGCGCCGTCGCGCTCGGAGGAGCGATGTGTGCGTCGCGGCGCGCCTTCGCGCCCGGGCTCGCGGTGCAGGCGGCCGGCGCGGCGCTCGTCGCCGTCGGCGGCTTCTGGGCGCTCGCGGCCGGCGACGTCCTCGGCGCGCCGTTCACGAGCTCGTTCGCGCCCCGCCTCGGCGTCGACGGCCTGAGCGCGTTCTTCCTCGGCACGCTCGGCCTGATCGCCGCGCCCGCGCTCGTGTACTCGATCCGGTACCTGCAGCCGGACGCGAGGGACGGGCGGTCGCGGTGCTCACCGCCTGCTTCGTGCTCGCGCTCGCGCTCGTGGTCTGCGCCCGCGACCCGCTCACGTTCCTGCTCGGCTGGGAGCTGATGACGATCCTCTCCGCCGCGGTGATCCTGGTCGCACGCGGCGGGCGGCCCCGACGCGCGGCGCACCGTCTTCACCTACGTGGCGATCACGCACCTCGGCGGGGGCGGCGACCTGGATCGCGATCCTGCTGCTCGCGGAGGCCGGCGCGATCGGGAGCCCGCAGGCGATCAGCACCGGCTCGGGCCTGCAGATCGCGATCGCGCTCACCGCGCTGATCGGGATGGGCACGAAGGCCGGCCTGATGCCGCTGCACGTCTGGCTGCCGCGCACGCATCCGATCGCGCCCGCGCCCGTCTCGGCGCTGATGAGCGGCGTGATGATCAAGGTCGCGATCTACGGGCTCGTGCGCGTCCTCGTCGACTGGGTCGGCGTGCTGCCGTCGTGGTTCGGCGTGCTCGTGCTCGGCCTCGGTGCGCTCTCGGCCGTCGGCGGCGTCGTCTACGCGCTCTTCCAGCACGACCTGAAGCGGCTCCTCGCGCTGCACTCGATCGAGAACGTCGGGATCATCGTGCTCGGCCTCGGCGCCTGCCTCGTCCTGCGGGCGCGCGGTGCGGACACCTGGGCCGCGTTCGCGCTCGGCGCCGCGCTCCTGCACACGCTGAACCACGCCGTGTTCAAGTCGCTGCTCTTCCTCGGCGCAGGCGCGTTCGAGAGAGCGGTGGGCTCGCTCGAGCTCGACCGGCTCGGCGGCCTGCTCCGGCGGATGCCGTGGACCGGCGGCGCGTTCCTCGTCGGCGCGATGGCGATCGCGGGCCTGCCGCCGCTGAACGGCTTCGCGTCGGAGTGGCTGACGCTGCAGGCGCTGCTGCACGTCTCCGCGTACGGGAACCTCGGCGACGGGATGGCCGGCGCGGTCGCGCTCGCCGCGCTCGGCGGCGACGGCGGGGCTCGCGGTGTTCTGCTTCGTCAAGGTCGTCGGGCTCGTGCTGCTCGGCCGCCCGCGCCGCGAGGCCGTCGCCGCGGCGGTGGAGGCCCCGCGGCCGATGCGGGGCGCGATCGTCTTCCTCGCGCTCGCCTGCGTCGCGCTCGGCCTCGCTCCCGGCCTCCTGTTCGGGCTCCTCGCGGGGCTCGCGCCCTGGCCGGCGGCCGCGCCCACGCACGTCGGGCTCCACCTGCCGGGGACGGGCTCGCTGCCGACCCTCGGGATCGCGGTCGTCCTCGCCGGGCTGACCGGTGGCCTCGTGCTCCTGCGCGGCCGGCGCAGCGCCGCGCCCGCGCCGACCTGGGCGTGCGGCCAGCTCGTCGAGAGCCGCGCTGGACTGGACGAGCGCCGGCTTCACCAAGCCGCTCCGGCTCGTGCTCGAGGCGGTGCTCCGCCCGCAGCGGGAGATCACCGTCCGCACCGAGGGCGGGGTCGTCCAGGAGGTGAGCTACCGCGGCCACGTGCCGCAGCTGATCGACGAGCGCGTCTACCGCCCGGTCGTCCGGCTCTCGCTGGCCGGCGCGACCCATGCGCGGCGGCTGCAGAGCGGCAGCCTCGGGACGTACGTCGCCTATCTGATCGGGCTCGTCGTCGTCCTGCTCGCGGCCGCCCGGTTCGGGGTGATCGGGTGAGCACCGCGACGGTCGCCGCCGGCGCCGCGCAGATCGTGGGCGGGATCCTGCTCGCGCCGCTCCTGCCCGGGCTCGTCCAGCACTGGAAGGCGCGGCTGCAGGGCCGCCGCGGCCCCTCGCCGCTCCAGCCGTACCGCGAGCTGCGGCGGCTCTGGGGCAAGAGCGCCGTCGACGGTCGAGGGCGCGAGCGTCGTGTACCGGCTGGCGCCGGCGGTGGTCGCCGCGAGCCTCGCCGCCGCCGTCCTGCTCGTCCCCGCGGCGGAGCTGGCGCCGAACTGGGGCGTCGGCCACGACGTGCTCGCGCTCGCCGGGCTTCCTCGCGCTCGCGCGCTTCGCCGTCGCGGCCGCGTCCTGGGACGTCGCGAACGGCTTCTCGCTGATGGGCGCGAGCCGCGACCTGACGCTCGCGGTCTTCGTCGAGGTCGACGCTGGTCCTCTCGGTCGCGGTCGCCGCGCTGGTCGCCGGGACGACGGATCTGCCCGCGGATCGTCGCGGGAACCGCCGGGACCGCGGTCTGGTCGAGCCCGGCGCTCGCGCTCGGGGCGGTCGCGTTCGCGCTCGTCGTGCTCGCCGAGACCGGCCGCCAGCCGGTCGACAACCCCGACACGCACCTCGAGCTGACGATGATCCACGAGGGGCCGCTGCTCGAGTACGCGGGCCGCGACCTCGCCTACCTGCAGTGGGCCGCCGCCGCGCGGCACTGGCTCGTGCTCGTGCTCGCCGCGCAGGTCTTCCTGCCGCACCGCGCAGGGCGTCTGGTGGCAGCTCGCCGAGCTGCCGGTCGTGCTCGTCGGCGCTCTGCGCCGGGCTGGCGCTCGACCGAGACGCTCGTCGCGAAGATGCGCGTCCTGCTCGTGCCGCGGCTGCTCGCCGTCGGCGCGGTCGTCGCGCTGCTCGGAATCGCGACCTGGCTCGTGGGGACCGTGTGAACGGCGCGGTGATCTGGACGCTCGTCGCGCTGGGGCTCGTCGTCGTGACCGTGCGGCGCCGCTCGATCGCGGTCGGCGCTCCTGACCGCGCAGGCGCTCGTCCTGGTCGGAGTCGCGCTCGAACCAGGCGACGAGCGGCGCCGACGTGGTCGCGGCCGTCGCGCTCGCGGCGCGGGCCGTCGCGCTCGCGGCGCTCTTCTCGCGCTCGTCGCGCGGACGCGCGAGTCGCGGCCCGTCCGCGCCAGCGTCGCGCCGCTCGCCCGCGCCGGCGCCGCGGTCGCGCTCGCGCTCGCTCCTGACCTGGCTCGTGCCGACGATCGGGCTCGCGTCGCGCAACGCCGAGCGCGGCGGTGATCGCGCTCGTCGCGTTCGGCATGGCGACCGTCGCCATCCGGCGGGCGACGCTCTTCCAGATCATCGGCATCGTCCTCGTCGAGAACGGGCTCGCGCTGGCCGCGCTCGAGCTACCGGGCGTCTCGTCGCTCGCGATCGAGCTCGGCGTCGCGCTCGACCTGACGCTCGTCGTGCTCGTCGCCGCCGTCTTCCACGAGCGGATCTTCGCCGAGTTCGGCTCCGGCGACAGCGCGGCCCTGAGGACCTGCGTGACTAGCCGGGAGCTGCTCGCGGTCGCGCTCCTGCTCGCGCCGAGCCTGACGGCGGTCGTCGTGGCTCTCGTGGCCCGCGCGCTCGTGACACGCGTCGCGCTCGCCGGCGCGGTCGTCACGGGCGGGCTCGCTTTCGCCCTCGCGGCGGTCGCGCTCGGCGACCCGAACGGGTCGGTCGTCGGCACCTGGATCGTCGTCGACCCCGCCGGCGGGCTGCTGGTCGGCGTGATCGGGCTCGTCGGGCTCGCCAGCGTGCTCGTCTCGCCCGCCTACCTCGGCCTCGGCGCGAGGCTCGCTCGTCCCGCCGAACAGGCGCGAGCGCCTCTACTTCGTCCTCCTCTACTGCTTCTGGGCGATCCTGCTCGCCGTGCCGCTCGCCGGCAACCTCGGCGCGGCCTGGCTGCTCGTCGAGGCGACGACCGCAGCCTCGGCGCTCCTGGTCGGCTTCAGCGGCAAGGCGCGAGCGCTCGAGGCGGGCTGGAAGTACCTGATCCTGACCTCGCTCGGCCTCGGCGTCGCGCTGCTCGGGGTCGTGCTCCTCGCGGCCGGAGTGCCGGGCGGCGGGCTCGGCGCGCTCTCCTGGCACGCGCTCTCGACGTACTCCGCGGCCGAGAGCGGGCGCTCGTCGCCTATCTGCTGCTGCTCGCCGGGCTGGCGGCCAAGATCGGCTGGGCGCCGGTCCACAACTGGCTCCCGGACGCGCACTCGGAGGCGCCGCCGCCCGTCTCGGCGCTGCTCTCCGCGGCGCTGCTCCCGGCCGTGCTGCTCGTCGTCTGGCGGTCGCGAGCAGGCGCTCGCGCCGGTGATCGGCGCCCGGACGGCGCAGTCCGTGCTGATCGCCTTCGGGCTCGTCTCCCTCGCTCGTCGCCGTCCCGTTCCTCTGGCGGTCGATGGCGTGGAAGCGCCTGCTCGCCTACTCGAGCCTCGAGCACATGGGCGTGCTCGCGCTCGGGATCGGCTTCGCGACGCCGCTCGCGCTCGCCGGCGTCGCGATCCACGTCGTCGGGCACGCGATCGCGAAGGCGCTCGGCTTCTACGCGGCGACGCCGCTGCTCGGCGCACGACCCGCGCGCCGGCGGGCACGAGGTCACCGGCATCGGCCGGACGCGCCCGGCGCTCGGCGCGTCGATGGGCCTCTCGCTCGGCGCGCTCGCCGGGCTGCCGCCGTCGCCGCTCTTCGTGAGCGAGGTGCTGATCGTCGCCGGCGGCTTCGAGGCCGGGCGCTCCTGGGCCGCCGCGGGCGCCGCCGTCCTCCTCTCGCTCGGCTTCCTCGGCCTCGCCCACGCGCTGCTGGAGACGACCGTCGGCAAGGCCCACCGCCGCGACGCGGGCGGGCTCCCGGGCCTCCGCGGGCTCGGCGTCCTCGCGGCCGTCTCGCTCGTCCTGCTGCTCGTGCTCGCCGCGGCGGGCTTCTGGCTCCCGGACACGAACCTCGTCGACGCGCTCCGGCGGGGGATCTCGTGACGGGATACCGCGACCGGGTCGCGGCCGCGCTCGCGGGAGGCTGGCGCTTCGCGGGCCTCCACGCGTCCGCCGGCGGCTCGGTCGTGCGGGTGCTGCTCGCCGGCCCGGACGGCTCCCTGCGGCTGGAGGAGGTCGCCGCCGAAGGGCGCTCGGTTCCGTCGATCGTCGACCTCGCCCCCGCGGCGGGCTGGGACGAGCGCGAGGCGGCCGATCTCTACGGCGTCGCCTTCGCCGGGCACGAGCCGCTGCGGCCGCTCCTCGACCACGGCGCCGCGACTCGACCGCTGGACGGTCCGGGTCTCGGGCGACGACGCGTACCAGGTCGCCGTCGGCCCGATCCACGCGGGAGTGATCGAGTCGGGCCACTTCCGCTTCCACGTCGTCGGCGACCGCATCCTCCAGCTCGACGCGCGCCTCTTCTACAAGCACCGCGGCCTCGAGCAGGCGGCGGAGGGCAGGACGCTCGAGGACGGGCGCCGCGTACGTCGCGCGCGCCTGCGCCGCCTGCGCGGTCGACGAACGGCGTCGCCTACGCCCACGCCTGCGAGGACGCGCTCGGGCTCGAGCCGACCGCCGAGCTCGCGCGGCGCCCGCACGATCCTGCTCGAGCTGGAGCGCACCTGGAGCCACCTCAACGACATCGCCGCCGTCTGCGCCGGCGTCGGGCTCGCGGCGGCAACAACCTCTTCGCCGCGCTCACCGAGCGCGCGCGCCGGCTCAACCGCGAGCTGACCGGCCACCGCTTCCTCTTCGGCAGCGTCCGCGTCGGCGGCAGCGCGCTCGAGCTCGGCCGCGACGAGGTCTCCGCCGCCCGCGCGGAGCTGGAGTCGCTGCGCCGGCAGGCGGCGAGCGGCTGGCGCGAGCTCACCTTCAACTCGTCGTTCCAGGACCGGCTTCCGGACATCGGCGTCGTCACCGCGGAGGATGCCGCGCGCCTCGGCGCGGTCGGGCCGGCCGCGCGCGCCGCCGGTCGCGCGGAGGACGTCCGCGCCATGTCGCCGCGGCTCGCCTACGCCGGGTTCGAGGCGGTCGTCCCCGAGCGGCCCGCCGGCGACGTGCAGGCCAGGCTCGAGCAGCGGGCGATCGAGCTGTGGCAGTCGTTCGAGCTGCTCGACGAGCTGCTCGCCGCGCCGGTCGCTCCCGCCGCCGCGACTCCGACCGGCCGCGAGCGGCAGATCGGGATCGGCCGCGTCGAGAGCCCGCGCGGCGCGACGAGCTGCATCGTCGAGCGGGACGGCGACCGGATCGAGCGGCTCCGCCTCCGCACCGGCTCGTACGCGAACTGGCCCGTCGTCGCGTTCGCCGCGGCCGACAACCTCCTGCCCGACTTCCCGCTGATCAACAAGAGCTTCGAGCTCTGCTACGCCTGCGCGGACCGCTGATGCTGACGCTGCTCCGCGACCTCCGCCGACTGCGCCGCGAGGAGGGACTCGCCCGGCCCGGCCGCGGCCGGAGCCTGGCGATCCGCCACGTCGACGCGGGCTCGTGCAACGGCTGCGAGCACGAGCTGACGCTCGCATCGAGCCCCTACTACGACCTCCAGCGCTTCGGCCTCGGTGTCGTCGCCTCACCGCGCCACGCGGACGTGCTCCTCGTCACCGGCGCCGTCACGAGCCGCATGCGCGACGCGCTGCTCGTCGCCTACGCGGCGATGCCGGAGCCGCGCCGCGTCGCGGCTCTCGGCGACTGCGCGCTCGGCTGCAACCTCCTCGGCACCGCCGCGGCTCTCGTCGGCCCCGTCGAGGCCGTCCTCCCGGTCGACCTGCGCATCCCGGGCTGCCCGCCGACGCCCGAGGAGATCGCGGAGGCGCTGCTGCGCCTGATCGATTCGCCGACCGCTTAGATGGTTGATGTCACACCTGCGCGCGTCTGGCTGGTGGCCCAGACACGGCGCAGGATCGTCCGGTTCGCCCTTGTCCAGGCCCACCGGCCTGGCCTGCGGTCGATCCGAACGCCCTGCTTGGTCTGAGCCATCCCCAGACCCACACGGGCATGGCATCAACCATCTAGGCTACGCGCATGGACGAGCCGGTCGCGGTCACGACAGTTGCAGACGAGCTGGAGGCCGACGTGGTCTGCGGCCTGCTCCGCGCGTCGGGCCTCGAGTGCGGCTTCCGCGCGACGGGCGAAGAGGACTCGGCGTTCGAGGGGATCGGCGGCGGCCGAGTCGAGATCCTCGTGCACCCGGACGACCTCGAGACCGCCCGGGAAGTGCTCGGCGCTACGCCGGAAGCCTCCTAGACGTACGTCTCGCCGTAGATCTGGCTGACCTCGACGATCTCGTCGGCGGGGACGCCGGCGCGGCGGGCCGCGGCCAGGATCGCCTCGGCCGACGGCGCCTCGTAGAGGCAGTAGGAGCGCCGGCGGTCGGCGCTGAGGAACGAGAACAGCCAGCGGACGCCTTCCTCCGAGTTGGCCTCCTCGATCAGCTTGACGTCCTCGTCGCCGAGGTCGAGCTGCTCGGCGAAGGTCCGTTCGATCACATAGGTCGGCATCGGCGGATGGTATCGCGGGGTCAGGCGTCGACCAAACCGTGCTCGTAGGCGAACGCCGTCGCCTCCGTGCGGTTCGCGCTGCCGGTCTTGCGCAGGATGCTGCGGATGTGGTTCGCAGCCGTGTGCTCGCTGATGAAGAGCTCGGCGCCGATCTCGCGGTTCGAGAGGCCGCGGGCGACGAGCCGGAGGATCTCGAGCTCGCGGTCGGAGAGGCCCGACGGGTTCGGCACCCCGGCGGCCGGGCCGAGGTTCGCGAGGCGAGCCCGGAGCGCGGTCAGCCCGTGCCGGTCGGCGAGCGCGCCCGCCTCGGCCAGCTGCCCGCCGGCGCGCTCCGGCTCGCCGTCCCGGAGCAGCGTGCGTCCGTACTCGAAGTGCGTGTGCGCGAGCCACGTCATCGCCCCCATCCGCCGGTTCAGCTCGAGCGCGGCCTCGAAGTGCCGTTCGGCGCCTGCCGAGTCCCCGAGGGTCGCCGCGAGCATCCCGAGGTAGCGGTCGCCCGCGCCGTAGCTCGCGACGCCGTGGCCGATCATCACGTTCAGGCCCGTGAGCGGCTCGAGCTCGGGGTAGAGCAGCTCGGCCGTGTCCCGGTCGCCGACGGCGCTCGCCGCGTCGGCGAGGTAGGTGAGCGAGGCGACCCACAGTCCGGCGCGGAACTCGTCGAGCCCGTCCTCCAGCACGCGGGCGAGCTCGCGCCTCACCTCGTCGTCCATGCCGAGCTCGGCGAGCAGCGCCGCCAGGCCCGGCCGCCACGCGCTGCCGTCACGGCCGTCGGTCGCGAGGATGCGGATCAGCGGCGCCAGCTCGGCGAGGCGGCCCTGCTCGCGGCGGATCCCGAACATCTGGATCCCGTAGATCCCGGACGCGTCGCGGCCGGTGAGCAGCCGGCCCCACTCGCGGGAGCGCTCGGCGGCCCGCTCGGCCTCGGCGATGTGCCCTTCGAACAGCGCCAGTGACGACAGGTAGTGCTCGGCGACGTGGAGGATGAACGGCTGGCGCAGCTGCTGGGCCATCTCGAGCACGGCGGCGACCCCGACGCGGGCCGCCTCGACCTCGCCGAGCGCGAGCAGCGTCGCCACCCGCCACTCCATCGCCTCGGCCTGGATGTCGATGTCGCCGATCTGCTCGGCGAGCTCGCACGCCTCGTCCAGCATCGCGAGGATCTCGCGCAGGCTCAGGGTGCTCCTCGCCCAGTAGGCGCGCATCAGCACGGCCGCGAGGCCCTGGCGGTCGTCCAGGCGCCTGGCCATCGCGATCGCCTCCTCGCGGACGACCTTTGCCAGCGCGGATGCGCCCTCGAACTCGAGCGCGCGGGCGAGGCCGGAGAGGAGCCCGACCCTGAGCTTGGAGTCCTCGTCCGACAGCGCCGCGGAGGCCTCCTCGAGCAGCACGCGCGCGCCCTGCTCGTGCATCGCGGGGCGCCAGCACGCGTCCTCGAACCCGATCGCCGCCCGGGCGAGCAGCTCGCCGTCGCCGAGGCTCCGCGCGATCCCCGCCGCCTCGCGGAACGCCTGCAACGCGTCGAGCGAGGTGCCGGCGCGAAACTGCGCCGTGCCGAGCTCGAGCAGGGTCTCGGCGCGCCGGCGGTCGTCGGCGAGCCCGATCCGGAGTGCGGTCAGCAGGTGAGCGGCGGCCTCCTCGTAGGCGAGCGCGCCGGCCGCGGTGCGCGCCGCGAGGAGGCTGTACTCGACCGCGCGCTCGGGGCCGCCGATCGGCGAGGCGGCCGCGAAGTGGTGGGCGAGGTCGGCGAGCGCCCGGGCGTCGGGGGAGGGGGCGAGCGCCTCGATCGCCTCGCCGACCCGCAGGTGCAGCTCGGCGCGGCGGAGCCCGCTCAGCCGGTCGTAGAGCGCGCGGCGCACGAGCTCGTGCGTGAAGCGGTAGGCGAGCCGCGGCGCCGGCAGCTCCTCGATCATCCCGCTCCGCACCGCCGGCTCGAGCGCGTCGAGCCGCGTCAGCTCCGCGGGCGCGGCACGGCGCAGGAGGTCGAGGTCGAACTCGGTCCCGGCGACCGCGGCGAGCTCGAGCAGGTCGCGGACCGTCGCGTCGAGCCGCGAGAGCCGCTGGCTCACGACCTCGCGCACGCTCTGCGGGGTCGCGATCTCCTCCAGCGGCCGGGTCAGGCGTAGCCCACCGTCGGCGACGACGAGCGCATCGGTCTCGACCAGCGTCCGCCAGAGCTCGGACAGGAGGAACGCGTTGCCCTCCGTGAGCGCGCGGATCGCGTGGGCGAGCTCCGCCAGCGCCGGATCGACGTCGGCGCCCGCCGACCGTCGCAGGTACTCGGTGACGTCGTCGTCGGTGAGGCCGCCCAGGCGGAGGCGGACCACGTCGTCGGAGCGGCGCAGGTCGGCCAGGGCGTCGGCGAGCTCGGCGGGCACGTCGGCGTCGGTGTCGCGGAAGGTCGCGAGGACGAGCAGGCGCGCGTCGGGCACCGAGCGGGCGAGGTGGCGGAGGAGCTGGAGGGTCGGCCCGTCGGCCCAGTGGCCGTCCTCGATCACGAGCACGAGCGGCCGGCGGCGGCTGGCGCCCGTGAGCAGGTCGGTGACCGCGGTGTGGAGCCGGTGGCGCTCGGTGTCCGGGTCGGCGCCGACGGGCTCCGGCAGCCCGCCGAGCCGTGCCGAGAGATCGGGGAAGATCCGGGTCAGCTCGCCGCCCGCGCTGCCGAGCTCGCTGCGCAGCACGTCGGGGTCGGTCGTCCGCACGAGCTGGTCGAGCGCCTCCACGAACGGGCGGTACGGCGTCCGCACCATCGCGTCGCAGGCGCCGGTGAGGACGAGCACGCCCTCGTCTGCGACCTCACGGGTGAACTCGCGCACGAGCCGGCTCTTCCCCGAGCCGGCCTCGCCGCCGACCAGCGCGATCCTGCGGCCCTCGCTCTCGGCGTGCGGCACGAGCGCCCGCAGCGTCAGGAGCTCGCGCGAGCGGCCGACGAACGGAGACGAGGCGAGTAGGAGAACTGGCTCGGGCACGGCAGTAGTCAGATCTGATTATCGCCCGATTCTCGCGACGCAGGGAAACTCGGTCAGTCCAGGTCATGACGACAGGCGCGCGCGGCCGTACTCTCGCTCCAGTTGATGGCCAGCAGGAGGTTCACATGAGCACGCAGACGACCGCCGCAGATGCGGCAAGACAGGAGCTCGGCCCGAAGTTCTCGGGCACCCTGGTCGGCCCGGAGGACCCGGGCTACGACGAGGCGCGCGCGGTGTTCAACGCGATGATCGACCGGCGCCCGGCGGTGCTCGCGTACTGCAAGAGCACGGCGGACGTCGCGGCGACGATCGCGTTCGCCCGCGACCACGACCTGCTGCTGGCCGTGCGCGGCGGCGGCCACAACGGCGGCGGCCTCGGCGTCGTCGACGACGGCGTCGTGCTCGACCTCTCGGGCCTGAACTCTGTCGAGGTCGATCCCGCGAACCGGACCGTTCGGGCCGGCGGTGGCTGCACCTGGAACCAGGTGGACGCGGCCACCCACGAGCACGGACTGGCGACGCCCGCCGGGATCATCTCCTCGACCGGCGTCGGCGGGCTCACGCTCGGCGGCGGGATCGGGCACCTGAGTCGCAGCTGCGGGCTCACGATCGACAACCTGCTCGAGGCGGACGTGATCCTCGCCGACGGCACCCAGGCCCGCGCGAGCGTGGACGAGAACCCGGACCTCTTCTGGGCGATCCGCGGCGGCGGCGGCAACTTCGGCGTCGTCACCTCGTTCAAGTTCCGCGCCCATCCGGTCTCGATCGTGCAGGCAGGGCCGACGTTCTGGCCGCTCGAGCAGACGGCCGAGGTGATGCGCTGGTGGAGCGACTTCATCCGCCACGCCCCGCGCGAGCTGAACGGCTTCTTCACGACGATGACGGTTCCCCCGGCCGACTTCCTGCCGGCGGAGCTCCACTTCCGCAAGGTCTGCGCAGTGATCTGGTGCTACAACGGCGACGAGGCCGCGGCCGCGGATGTCCTCGCCCCGGTGCACGACGTCGGCACGCCGCTCGTGCACGGCGTCGGCCCCGTGCCGTTCCCCGCGCTGCAGAGCCTGTTCGACGGCTTCTACAGCCCGGGCCTCCAGTGGTACTGGCGCGCGGACTTCGTCAAGGAGTTCCCGGACGCGGCGATCGAGCAGCACGTCGAGTTCGCCCAGAAGCTGCCGACGCTCCACTCGGCGATGCACATGTACCCGATCGACGGCGCCGTCCACGACGTCGCCAACTCCGACACACCGTTCGCATACCGCGACGCGAACTGGGCCGAGGTGATCGTCGGCGTCGACCCGGACCCGGCAAACGCCTCGCTCGTCCGGGACTGGACGGTGGACTACTGGGACGCGACCCATCCGTACTCCGCCGGCGGCGCCTACGTCAACTTCATGATGGACGAAGGCCACGCGCGGGTTCGCGCCTCCTACGGCGCCAACTACGACCGCCTCGCGAGGACGAAGGGCGAGTACGACCCGGAGAACCTGTTCCGGGTCAACCAGAACATCGAGCCGAAGGCGGCGTAGAGCCGACCGACCGGGGCTGAGCGCGGTCCGACGGGCCGCGCTCAGCCGTGCCAGGGGGAGTCGTGAGGGACCGGAAAGAGACACGCATGGAGCCGGCGCTGAGGGAGATCCTCCTCAGCGAGCCGGAGATCGCCGCGTGGCTCGAGCCGCGCGAGAGCGACGACGACGAGGACGAGGCGGCGGCCGGCTCCTAGCCCGCTGCGGCTTTACCACACCTGCTTCAGCGGCAGCCCCGATGAATCGCGCCCGCGGCGGCGGGAGACTCGCGATGAGCAAGACAAACCCTCAGAAAGGGGGGAGCAATGGCGACCATCGAAACAACGATGTACGCCGCACCCGGCCACGACGAGAGTCCCGTCGCGCTGAAGCCGCGCTACGAGAACTTCATCGGCGGCGAGTGGGTGGCGCCGGTCGCGGGGCAGTACTCGACGAACCTGACGCCGGCGACCGGCGAGCCGTTCACCGAGGTTCCGCAGTCGGGCGCCGAGGACATCGAGCTCGCGCTCGACGCCGCACACGCCGCCAAGGACGCGTGGGGCGAGGCGTCGCTCACCGAGCGCTCCAGGGTTCTGAACCTGATCGCCGACGCGATCGAGGAGAACCTCGTGCCGCTCGCAGTCGCCGAGAGCTGGGACAACGGCAAGCCGGTGCGGGAGACGATCGCCGCGGACATCCCGCTCGCGGCCGACCACTTCCGCTACTTCGCCTCCGTGATCCGCGGCGAGACCGGCTCGATCTCGGAGATCGACAAGAACACGATCGCCTATCACTTCCACGAGCCGCTGGGCGTGGTCGGGCAGATCATCCCGTTCAACTTCCCGCTGCTGATGGCGGCGTGGAAGCTGGCTCCGGCTCTGGCGGCGGGCAACTGCTCGGTGCTGAAGCCGGCGAGCCCGACGCCGTGGTCGATCCTCAAGCTGATGGAGCTGATCGAGGAGATCCTCCCGGCCGGGTTGATCAACGTCGTCAACGGCCCGGGCGCCGAGATCGGCAAGGCCCTGGCCACCAACAAGCGCATCGCGAAGATCGCGTTCACGGGCGAGACCACGACGGGCCGGCTGATCATGCAGTACGCGGCCCAGAACATCATCCCGTCGACGACGGAGCTCGGCGGCAAGTCGCCGAACATCTTCTTCGCAGACGTGATGGCCTGGGACGACGAGTTCTTCGACAAGGCGATCGAGGGCCTCGTGCTCTACGCCTTCAACAAGGGCGAGGTCTGCACCTGCCCGTCGCGGGCGCTGATCGAGGAGTCGATCTACGACGAGTTCATGGGCCGCTGCCTCGAGCGGATCGGCGAGATCCGCCAGGGCAACCCGCTCGACCTCTCGACGCAGATCGGCGCTCAGGTCTCGACCGCGCAGCTCGAGAAGATCGAGAGCTACGTGAAGATCGGCCTCGACGAGGGAGCGGAGCTGCTGATCGGCGGCGAGCGCAACATCCTCGAGGGCGAGTTCGAAGGCGGCTACTACTTCCAGCCGACCGTGTTCAAGGGCCGGAACGAGATGCGGATCTTCCAGGAGGAGATCTTCGGCCCGGTGCTGGCCGTGACCACGTTCAAGAACGAGGCAGAGGCGCTCGAGATCGCGAACGACACGATCTACGGGCTCGGAGCCGGCGTCTGGACGCGGGACACGAGCAAGGCGTACCGCATGGGCCGGGCGATCAAGGCCGGTCGCGTGTGGACGAACTGCTACCACGTCTATCCCGCTCACGCGGCCTTCGGCGGCTACAAGGTCTCCGGGGTCGGCCGTGAGAACCACAAGATGATGCTCGACCACTACAGCCAGACCAAGTGCCTGCTGGTCAGCTACGACCCGCAGCCGCTGGGGCTGTTCTAGGAGTGGAACCCGTGTCCGGCCACGTCGTCGCAACGGATCGCGCTCTCGAGGCGATCGAGCGCCTGACGGCCCGGCACGGCGCGCTGATGTTCGTGCAGACGGGGGGCTGCTGTGACGGCAGCTCCCCGCTCTGCCTGCGCGACGGCGAGCTGCTCCTCGGCCCGAACGACGTCCTCGTCGGCGAGGTCGGGGGCGCGGGGTTCTACATCGACGACGACCTGTACGAGCGCTGGCGGCGGCCGGCCTTCCTGCTCGACGTCGCTCCGGGCGGCGGCCACGGCTTCTCTCTCGAGGAGCGCGAGGGGATCCACTTCACGGTTCGCACGCCCGAGGGCTAACCATCTAATCTCAGCGCACCTTGGTGAGGGCGGCAGCGGGAGTCGTGTGCGCGATCGTGGCTGCGACGGTGGCCGCGGGTGCGGGCGGGCCGGCGAGCGCCGCCGGCTGTCCTGCGAACCTCGCGGCCTCGCTCGCCTCGACCGGCACGGCGTCGCAGCTGATCACCGTCGAGGCGCCTGCCCATGCCTCCACCCGCGGATCGCTGAGGCTCTGGCGGAAGGCCGGCGGCTGCTGGGTCGCCGCGGGCGGCCCGTGGGGTGTCCGGGTCGGGCGAAACGGGCTCTCCGACCATCACGTCGAGGGCGACGGCACGACGCCGACGGGCGCGTACGGGCTCGGCCCGGTCGTCTACGGCCTCGCGCCCGACCCCGGAGTCCGCTATCCGTACCACCGGCTCGTGTGCGGCGACTGGTGGGACGAGAACCCGGCCACGGCGGGCTACAACACCTTCCAGCACGTCCCGTGCGGCACCACACCGGGCTTCGCCCGTCCCGGGGACTACGAGCTCCGGCTCTCGAAGCGCGCCTACCAGCACTTCATCCCGATCCGGTACAACAGCGACCCCGCCGTCCCGGGCCGGGGCTCGGCGATCTTCCTCCACGACGACTGGGGCAGCGCGACGCACGGCTGCATCGCCGTCGCGGCGGTGCACCTCGACACCCTCCTGCGCTGGCTCCGGCCCGCTGCGAAGCCGCTGATCGTGATCGGCACCAAAGCCGAGCTCGACCGCTTCTAGTTACGGGCTGGTGGACGCGCTGTATCGATGTTCGGGCGGCGCCGGGAGCGGGGTACGCGCGGCGTTATGTTCGGCGCGAACTCGGCCCGAAACCACTCAGGAGGGGGAGCACAGCCCATGCGCAAGATGCTTTTGCCGATCCTTGCCGCCGTGATCACGGCGGCGATCACCGCGAGCCTCGCCACCGGAGGCGGCGGCAACGGAGGCGGCGGGGACAACAACAACGGGGGTCGCGACGGCGACACCTACGCGATCGGGCTCTGGGGCGATCTGCCCTACTCGGACGTGCAGGCTCAGGTCGGGGTGCCGAACCTGATCGCCGACATGAACAAGCAGGATCTCGCCTTCACGGCGCACGACGGCGACCTCAAGGCCGGCAACAGCACGGCCGGATCGGTGACGCCGACGACCTGCAGCGACGCGCTGTACATCCAGGCGCTCACGTTCTTCAACTCGCTGAAGGCGCCGGCGGTCTTCACGCCCGGTGACAACGACTGGACGGACTGCGACCGTGCCTCGAACGGCGGCTTCAACTCGCTCGAGCGCCTCGACCACGAGCGCGCGCTGTTCTTCAGCACGCCGTTCACGCTCGGCCAGCACAAGCTGAAGCAAGAGGTGCAGACGGCGGCGATCTGCCCCGGCGGCCCGCAAGGCTCGGCCGGCCTCGTCCCGTGCGTCGAGAATCGCCGCTGGACGGTCGATCGCGTCACCTACGCCACGCTCGACATCCAGGGCTCCTGCAACAACCTCTGCGACACCGCGCCGGATCCGGCCGAGGAGGCCGGGCGAAACGCCGCCGACATCGCGTGGATGCAGCAGACGTTCGCGGAGGCGACCGAGCGCGACTCCGTCGCGGTCATGTTCATCTCGCAGGCGGATCCGGGATTCGACGCGACCGACGCAACGCGCGGCCCGGTCCGCGACCCGAAGACGCTCGCCGAGACCGACGGGCAGCCGGACGGGTTCCAGTCGTTCCTGCTCGCGCTGCGCGACCAGGTGGTCGCGTTCGGCAAGCCTGTCGCCTACGTCCACGGCGACTCGCACTACTTCCGGGTCGACAAGCCGTTCCTGAACGCGAAGGGCCAGAGGCTCGAGAACTTCACCCGGGTCGAGACCTTCGGGGACAACCAGGCAAACGGCACGAACGACTGCAACTGGCTGAAGGTGCTCGTGGATCCCAACAGCCGCGAGGTGTTCGCCTACCAGCCGCAGATCGTCCCGGCGAACCGCGTCGCGGTTCCCGCGCCCTAGCGCGGCGGGACGGAAAGAGCGACGGCGAGGGCTCAGCCGCAGGGGCCCTCGCCGCCGCGTTATCCTCAGCGCCTCGTGAGCTCACAACCCGTGACCGAGCCGGCGACCCGCGACGCGATCTTCCTCGTGGTGACGGTGAACCCGGGCCAGGAGAGCCGGGACACCGTCCGCTCGGCCCTGGACGACCTGGCCGCGCTCGTCCGGGCCGTCGGCCAGCGCGACCTCGACGGGCGGCTCACCTGCGTCGCGGGCATCGGCTCCGACGCGTGGGACATCCTCTACGGGCAGCCGCGGCCCGCGCTGCTCCACCCGTTCAAGGAGGTGACCGCCGGCGCCCGCCACGCGGTCTCCACCCTCGGAGACGTCCTCTTCCACATCCGCGCCGAGCGGATGGACCTCTGCTTCGAGCTCGCGGCCCAGCTCGTGACGAGGCTCGAGGGCTCGGTCACTGCCGTCGACGAGACGCACGGGTTCCGCTACTTCGACGACCGGGACCTGATCGGCTTCGTCGACGGCACGGAGAACCCGGTGGAGGAGGAGGCGGTCGCGGCGACCATCGTCGGCGACGAGGATCCCGACTTCGCCGGCGGGAGCTACGTGCTCGTCCAGCGCTACATCCACGACCTCGCGAAGTGGGAGGCCCTCACGACCGAGGAGCAGGAGCTGGCCATCGGCCGCACGAAGCTCTCCGACATCGAGCTCGACGACGAGACGAAGCCGACGAACGCCCACAACGCGCTCACGGTGATCGAGGAGAACGGCGTCCAGATCGACATCCTCCGCCACAACATGCCGTTCGGGGACGCGAGCGGCGAGTCCGGCACCTACTTCATCGGCTACGCGCGCTCGCCGCGGGTGCTCGAGCAGATGATCGACAACATGTTCGTCGGCTCGCCGCCGGGGAACTACGACCGGCTGCTCGACTTCACCCATCCGGTGACCGGGACGCTCTTCTTCGTCCCGCCCGCGTCGTTCGTCGGCTGAGCGCTACAGCTCGACCTTGCGAACCCGCCTGAAGCCTGCCGCGCCGAGGACGCTCGCGTCGACGAGCCGCGACATCCAGCCGTGGCCCTTGTCCGGGTCGGCCTCGTCCTCCCAGCTCCCGACCGAGGCGAACACCCTCGCGCCGTCGACGTCCCACTCCTCGATCTCGTCGTGGCCGCCCTCGATGTCGGCGCGGAACGCGCGGAGGTCCTCGCGGAGCCGGTCCTTCGCCTGGGCGAGCCAGGTGTCGCGCGAGAGCCGAAAGTCGACACCGCAGAGCTCCAGCAGGTCGTCGCCGAGCTCCTCGAGGACGAGCGCTTCGAGGTAGGTCGCGGCCTCGTCCCAGTCGGGCACCGTCCCTGCCTCGAGGGTCACGAGCTCGCTCTGCAGGCCCGCTGCCTCGGCACGCCGGAGGACCGCAGCCGCGCGTGAGTCGTCGGCGCTCTCCCCGTGGTGCTCGAGCTCGTGGTCGGGCAGCTCATCGGCCTCGGCGTAGTCGCGCTCGGCGACGAGCTCGAGGTACGGCGAGCCGCTCTCGTCGCGGGCGAGGCGCACCTCGTCGACGGCCCAGCTCACCGGCTTCCCGTCCTCGAGAGTCGTGAACGCGTGGCCGCGCCCGATCGCGTATCCGTCTGCGTGGAACCGGCGGAACGCGCCGGCTTCCTCGGCGCCCTCGGGGTGGCGGAGGACGAGCCTGTAGCGGGCCGGCTCGGCGAGCGCGCGCTCGCCGTCGATCCCGTCGACGATCCAGCGCCGGCCGCGAAGGACGATCAGGTCGCCCTCCTCCAGCGCGTGGTCGGCGACGTATGGCACGACGTGCTCGTGCCCGGCGCGCGGGCGGACGACGAGCTCGTAGCGGAAACCGGTCGACATGGGAGCAACAGTAACGCCGGTGCGGTTCGCTAGGCGGGCCGGGCGCGGGAGAGCCGGTGCGCAGTCAGGGCGGTGACCGAGAGCACTCCCGCCGCCGCCGCGAGCGCGGCGGCCGTGTCGACGTGCAGGGCCAGCACCGCGCCGATCAGCGCGCCGGCGAGCATCGCCGCGACCGCCAGCGAGCGCCGGCCGAGCTTCGAGCCCGGCCCGCCGGCGAGCGCGGAGTCGGCGCCGATCCCGGTCAGCGTCATCGTCAGCACGGTGGTGGTGAGCTCCGGCACAGCGAGGCGGCGGACGGTCGCGTTCTGAATGCCCATCGCGAGTGCGAGCATGGCGACCAGGACGAATCGCGCCGTCCGGTCGACGGGATCGCCCTCGAGGGCAGCGACGGCCGCCGCGGCGGCGACGACGACGAGTTGGACCCCGAGCGCGGTGCGAAGCAGCTGCAACCGCTGCTCCGCGTAGTGCACGCCGAGCCGGCCGCCGACGACGCTGCCGGCGATGAACGACGCGATCGCGAGCAGCGAGGCCGGGGCAGAGAGGCCCTTCGCGCCCGCGATCGCGAAGCCGAGGAAGACCACGTTGCCGGTCATGTTGGCGACGAACACGTGGCCGAGGTTCAGGAAGCTGGCGGCGTCGACGAGCCCGGTGACGACGGTGAGCAGGAGCAGGAGCGGCGGCAACGGGCCGTCGGGTGAGCCCCGCCCGGGTCTCAGCGTCTCGATCGCGTCCGACCAGACCGTCACTTGCGGCCGAGGCTAGCGAACGCTCGGGACGGCATTGGGGTCAGGCACTCAGCCTCGTCCGGAAGAGACGGTCGTCCAGTCCCCGAGCGGGGTTCCGGGCACGGCGCTGAAGCAGGCCGTT